>QFPK01000101.1 GCA_003248865.1 Sphingomonas sp. | reverse complement strand
TGGTGCGCTACCAGGGCTTCCTGGCGTCGCGCATCTCGGGCACGCCTGCGCCCGGCACATCCAGCGGCGCGGCCATGGCCGAGATGGAGCGGCTGGTGGCCCAGCTGCCGCCCGGCTTTGCCGTGGCCTGGACCGGCCAGTCGCTGCAGGAGCGCCAGTCGGCGGCGCAGGCGCCCCTGCTCATGGCCCTGTCCATGCTGGTGGTCTTCCTGGTGCTGGCCGCGCTGTACGAGAGCTGGTCCATCCCGCTGTCGGTGATGCTGGTCGTGCCCCTGGGCCTGCTGGGCGCGGTGGCGGCCGTGCTGCTGCGCGGCATGCCCAACGATGTGTTCTTCAAGGTGGGCCTGATCACCATCATCGGCCTGTCGGCCAAGAACGCCATCCTGATCGTCGAGTTCGCCAAGGCCAGTCGCGCCCGGGGCATGGGGCTGACCGAAGCGGCCATCCATGCCGCCAAGCTTCGCCTGCGTCCGATCCTGATGACCAGCCTGGCCTTCGCCCTTGGGGCGGTTCCCCTGGTCATCGCGTCAGGCGCCAGCGCCGAAACCCAGCACGCCATCGGAACGGGCGTGTTCGGCGGGATGATCACCGGCACCCTGCTGACGATCGTCCTGGTTCCCGTCTTCTTCGTCGTGGTCGTCGGCGCGACGGAGCGCCTGTCGAGACGACACAACGCCGCTTCGGCGGAGGGCTGATCCATGCGTGCTCTGATCCTTTGTAGCGCGGCGCTGCTGGGCGCCTGCTCGGTCACGCCTCGGCTGGAGCTTCCGGCGGCGCCGGTGGCCGCTTCCTATCCCGTGCTTCAGGGCGGGGTGGCGGCGGATATCCCCGCGGCGAGATCACTCGCCTGGAAGCAGGTCTATGGCGATCCCAGGCTTCAAGCCCTCATCGGCCAGGCTCTGGAGCAGAGCCGCGATCTCCGGGCCGCCCTGTTGAGCGTCGAGGCCGCCCGCGCGGAACGCGGCGTCGCGCGCGCCGCCCTGGGGCCCGATATCGCCGCCAGCCTGGCGCGGACGCAGGAGCGCTCGCCGACCCAAGGACGAACGGACGCCTTCGCGGCCAATCTCGGGCTGACGGCGTTTGAGCTGGACTTGTTCGGACGCCTACGCGCTCAGTCCAGCGCCGCGTACGAACGTTATCTCGCTAGCGAGACCGGCGCTCGTAGCGCGCGGATCGCCCTGATCTCCGCCGTCGCGACGGCCTATCTCGACGAGCGGCTGGCCGAGGAACAGCTGGCGCTGACCGAAGCCACGCTGTCGGACTGGCGCGCATCGCTC
>QFPK01000100.1 GCA_003248865.1 Sphingomonas sp. | reverse complement strand
CAACTGTGGGGCGGGCCAGTATGGGACCATTTGGCAATCGCGCTACGCCACCTGGTCGTGCCCGGAAGCCTGGGATGCTCCTGTCCGCGGGGCTTTCTCGGCCTGGACGACCACCTCCAACACGTGTGCAAACTGCCCTGCCCCGAGCACACAAAGCCAAACCCAATGGGTGGCCACTTCTGGGGCTTGCCCCGCAGGGCAAGCTGGAACCCAAACCTGGGAGCGTGAGCAGGTCTCCACACGGTCGGTGTCCTACAGCTGTCCAGCGGGGACCCAAACCCTGCCTGGTGCTACGTTGGGTGGGTGGAGCGGTTGGACAGACACAGGCGCCACCCGTAACGAGGGAGGCACCTGTGCCCCCGTGGCCGCTCCGGCATGCCAAGTTGAATACAGCAACGGTACTGCCGACACCAGCGATGCATACTTCAATATTTCCTACACGATCAACGGTGTGGGGGGTGGATGTTCATCCAGCCTTCGCGACGATGGCCGAAACGGCTCTGGCAAGTGTTCCGCGACCATGACACAGGCTGAATGGGACAAGGTGGCTGTTCTTGGAGACGTTTACAACGAAAGCGGATCCACTTCGGGCTGGGAAGCCGGCCGAGGAGAATACTGGGGCTACTCCAACATCGTGTGGGAAAAGCGTGCCACTTGTAAGTCCACTGGGGATTACGACGTCATTGGAAATTACGGTTCGGGCAACTCAACTCCCTATGGATGCCGCGGAGGCATCTCCGAAAGCCAAGCACCAGCCGCTGCCGCCTTGACCTGGTTCAGGCATTGGCGTGCATCACGGGTGGGCATCTTGGGGATGCCTTGCTCCAGAAGATCCATGGGCGTGAGGCCGTCGTGGTTGCGCGCGCGCTGGCAGCCTTCCAGCGCCGGGATGGCCAACAAGGTGTCCATCCATTCCCTTCCCCGGCTGGGTTCGTTTCCTGTGATCCGGGCCCAGTGGTGGAAAACCGTGTCCCCGTTGGCCAGGGTGGGAACCGTCTCAAAGCCCATGCCCGCTTGCGTCAACAAGTCCGCCCAGAGTTCGGTTGGGATTTCAGGCGCATAAGCGTTGTCCAGGACATACAGGGGCAACAGCTGGCGTTGGTCGGTGGTGAGGGCGTCCATCGCCCCACTCTTTTGAAACAGCGCCAAGAAATCGCGGGCATGGGCCACCGTGGTGCTTTCTGGCCAACGGAAGACCACATGGGCCTGCTCCATGGGCCCAACGGCTTCGTAGTGGGGCTCAGGGGTGGCCTGGGTAGCAAAGGTCTGGGTGTGTTGGAGCAGCC
>QFPK01000099.1 GCA_003248865.1 Sphingomonas sp. | reverse complement strand
CAGGACAAGTTCCAATCATGCCCCAGCCCAATCCGAAAATGGTTCCGCCAATAATGTAGTTTTTAAATCCTTTATCCTTATCGGCAATCTGAATCTGTTTGCCATCAAGCCCAACCACTTTATTTCTTTTATAAATCTGGATTCCAACAACACCCACCGCAATAGCTGTCATGATAATTCCAAACATATGAAAAGATTCAAACTGGAACATTTCATAAATTCGGTACCAGGACACGGCTTCCGATTTGGTTAATACAATCCCGAAAAGAATTCCAACAAGTAAATATTTTATAAATTTCATCGTACTGATATATTTTATTTTCCGTTTCACCCTGCCAGGATTTTAAACCCTGGCAGGGTGAAACGGAAAATATTAAACTAAAAAATCAAAGGCAATAAAAAGTGAGCCGCAATTAATCCACCGATAAAAAAACCGATTACGGCTATCAATGAAGGCAACTGCAAATTACTCATTCCGGTAATGGCATGGCCGGAAGTACATCCGCCCGCGTATCTGGAACCAAATCCAACCAAAAGTCCACCAAAAAGCAGGAATCCGAATATTTTTGGAGTAAAAACATTTTCAGCAGAAGTAAACAATTCCGGAATCAGTTTTCCATTTGGCGCATCGATATTCATCTCTTGCAATTTGGCTACCGTAGCCGGATTCAGATTCACTCCGGAACCATCGCTTAAAAAATGTACAGCTATAAAACCGCCAATCGTGGCTCCAAGTACAACTACCAGGTTCCAACGCTGCGACTTCCAGTCAAACCTGAAAAAATCAGAAAATTTTCCCGCTCCGGAAATGGAGCAAAGTGTGCGAAGATTGGACGACATTCCAAATGTCTTTCCAAAATAAATCAGTAGAAGCATTACTGCTCCGATTAAAAAACCGGAAACATACCAGGGCCAGGTGCCATAAAAACTATACATAGCTCAAATTATTTGCACAAAAATAAACATTCGCTCCCATACCTCGTAATATTCCCGTCTAAAATATAGCCCAATTAAAATAATCATTTAATTTTGACTCTGAATTATATCCACACATAATGAAAAAATTTGCGATTGAAATCAAATGGGGCATCCGGTACATCTTTTGTTATCTGGCATGGGCTATTTTGGAAAAAACGTTAGGCATTTATGGCGAAAACATGAGCTTTTATATGTTGTCCTCCCTATTGTTTTACATTTTCGCCGGACTTATCTATTCGCTGGCATTAAGAGAAAAAAAGACTAATTATTTTAACGGACACATGGACTGGAAACAAGGTTGTGCCACC
>QFPK01000098.1 GCA_003248865.1 Sphingomonas sp. | reverse complement strand
CACTCGTCGCGCAGGTGCAGCATTGCCGGTGGATCGAGGGCAATCATGACGTGGTGTTGCGTGGGCCGGATACACCATTGCTTGAGGCGCAATACGAGCAGGGTGGCATTGCCTTCCGGCATGAATATGCTGCACTGCAGCTACCGCAGATCATCGGCCATTATCACCCGAAATCCAGCCTTGTGTGGAACCGGCAGAAAGTGCGCGGCCGCTGCTTTGTGCATTCCGATACGCTGCTGGTCATGCCCGCGTTTGGCAGCTTCACCGGCGGGCTGGAAATTTCGGACCCGGCATTCCAGCGGCTATTCACAGAACCGGCCCGCATGCAGGTGCATCTTCTCTACAAGAACAAGCTGTATAAGTGCCCGTAACGGGCGTTACTGCCAGCCTGCGGCGCAGCGCAGGTCGGCCATGAACTCATTCTGCGCCCTGGCGCGGGCAGTCGCGGGTAAGCGCAGTAAGGCCGAGGGGTGGTAGGTGGCCATGAGGGTCGGCGCTTCGCCCAGCGGCACGCCGCGTCCGTCGCGCATCACGAAGTTGGGGCTGATGAGTGCGCGCGCCGCCGTGTTGCCAAGGCAAAGGATCAGCTTAGGCTTGATGGCGGCGATCTCCGCCGTCAACCACGGTTTGCAGGCCTGCACGTGGTAGCGTGAGGGCGACTGGTGCTGGCGGAAACTGTCTTTATAAAGGAAGCGGAAATGCTTCACCGCATTGGTGATGTAGAGCGACTCGCGCACCAGCCCGGCATGCTGCAATGCTTCGTCCAGCAATTGGCCTGCCGGGCCAATGAACGGCGTGCCGGCGCGGTCCTCCTCGTCGCCGGGCTGTTCGCCCACCAGCATGATGCGTGCATCGGCCGGGCCCACACCGAACACGGTCTGGCTGGCGGTGCGGTGCAGTTCGCACCCTTCGCAGCCTTTGGCGGCGGCTGCCAGCCCCGGCAGGGTTTGTGTGGGTGGCAGGAAGTCGGCAGCGCTGCGCGTCTGGCCTTCGGTGTGCGCAAGCATGTTGGCCACGCGCTGCGGCGCTTCGCGCAGCATGTCGGTGATGATCTCTGTCTCGGGCATGGTCTTCCAGTAGCGCACGGGCATTTCGCGCCGCATCATTTTGAGTTTGATGCGGGCGGGGTTGAACGTGGCACGGTAGTAATCGCGCCAGAGATCCTCCAGCGCGTCTTCGGCAGGCGCATGCTCGGCGCCCACACCGGGGCCGTAGGTGAGGGCCTCACCATCCCACGCGACGGACTGGTCGGGGGTGAGGATGGTCCAGCGCATGGCGGCGAAGCGGCGTG
>QFPK01000097.1 GCA_003248865.1 Sphingomonas sp. | reverse complement strand
CGTCCATCGCCTGCGCAGCGGCGAGGGCCAATATGTCGAAGTGCCGCTGTTCGAGAGTTTTGCCCATTTCATGCTGCAGGAACATCTGTTCGGCGCGGCCTTCGACCCGCCGCTGGAACCGGCCGGCTATCCCCGCCAGATCGATCCCAATCGCCAGCCTTTCCCGACCGCCGATGGCTATGTCAGCATCGTCCCCTATACGCCCGCGACGATCGAGCGGCTGTTCGCGCTGATGGACGCGGCCCATGTGCTGACCGACCCGCGCTTTGCCGCACCGGCGGAGCGGTTGCGCAACATCACTGCGCTCTATGCGGAAATTGCGCGCATCACCCCGACCCGCACGAGCGCGCAATGGGTGGCGCTGCTGAACGCGGGCGGTGTGCCCTGCATGCCGGTGCGCGATCTCGACGCCATCCGGGACGATCCGCATCTATGTGTGACCGGCTTTTTCCGTCCGCGCGAGCATCCGCAGGAGGGCAGCTATGTCGAAATGCCGCTACCCATCCGCTTTTCGGCACGGGGGGTGCCGAAAGGGCCGCCTCCTCCTAGTATCGACCAGGATGGTGCAGTGATTAGGTCAGAGCTAGACGACGAAAACGCAATGTAGAAACATATGGTATCAAATACCGTCCTGAGGATATCGACCCTTATGGGACACTCAGCCGTTAACTTTCGTTGACCAGTTCCGGACGTTCCGGTTCAACGGCTCTCAACCAACGTTGGCCATTCAAGTTATCTCCCGTCAACCCCCGATCCTGACACAATTGGTTCGATCAAAGAAACCCGGATCGCATGAAAATTGGGGAATCAGAAATTGGCGGCGACGATCTGTTGGCTGATGCTGCCGAAAGGGGATTTCTTGTTTCCAGATGCGACAAGCGAAACGCGATCGCCGAATCTGAGGAAAGATGTTTGGGGTTTACCTTGCTCGATCATCTCGATCGCGCGACGTTCGGAGATGCAGCAGGAACCAAGCGTTGCATAATCGGCGTTGGATACGGTGCCCGATCCGATGATGGTGCCGGCAACCAGATCGCGGGTGCGGGCAGCGTGGGCGACCAGTTCATGGAAACCGAATGCCATTTCGCTGCCATGAGGATTTCCGAACCAGGCATCGTTGACACGGACCTCCAGCGGCAGATGGACGCGGCCGTCCTGCCAGGCTTCGCCCAGCTCATCGGGCGTGACCGCAAAGGGCGCGACAGAGCAGGCGGGCTTGGCCTGGACCCAGCCGAACCCGGTCTTCATCTCGATCGGCGCGATCGCGCGCAGCGACCAGTCGTTGATGAGCAGGACCAGCTTGATATGCGATAGCGCGTCCTGC
>QFPK01000096.1 GCA_003248865.1 Sphingomonas sp. | reverse complement strand
TTTCCCCAAGGGGATGCTGTTCAAGCCTGTGGTGAAGAGAACCGTTTCTTCGAATCATAATCGACCCAAACACGGTTTTCGCCTGTTCCCAGGCCCTTTTTCGGCGCGGTCCACCCAGTGGGCCGGCCTCCCAGTTTCCAGTGGTGTAGAAGTGGGCTCCTTCGCCTTCCAAGCAAGAAACGCGGGTTCGAATCCCGCCGCCCCAACCGGGGTGTAGTTCAGCGGATAGAACGCTTTCGCCTGCTTCGATTGTTCCCTGGTTTTTTTCTGGGCTGCCCGGTGGGCACCCTTCGTGTCACGCCCTCGGTGTTGCTGTGGGCTCTTTGTTTTCCGGTGGTGTAGACGTCGGCTACTTCGACTTGTAATCGAGAGGTCGGGGGTTCGAATCCCTCCATCGCCCCTTTCTATGGGCGGTGTAGCTCAGTGGCAGAGCTCTTCGCTGGTGTCGCTTGTTCCCCGGATCTTTTTCCCGCAGCCATGGGGTTGCGTGGTGTCTTTTTTCTACGGAGGTGTGAGATGAAGCAGAACGTTCGCAACAAGGTGCCGGCTCCTGTGACCCACGGGGGTGTCCCCGCGGTCCGCATCAACGCCGAAGCACAACTGCGCCGGTCGGTTCTGTCCACCCTTCTGTGGGAGAACCAGTATTACGAGAATGGGCAGACCATCGCTCAGCGCATCAAGGAGTTGGCCTCCCAGGTCGACCCGGTGAAGGTGGCGGCCTTGGCCGTAGAGGCCCGTGAGGTGCAAAAGCTGCGCCACGTGCCTTTGCTGTTGGCCGCGGCCCTGGCGCCGCGCGGTGGGGCCTTGGTGGGCGACACCATTGCCCGGGTGATCCAGCGTGCCGATGAGTTGGCCGAGTTCTTGGCCATCTACTGGGGCATGCAAGAGGCGCCCAAGGGCAAGGGTTCCTTGCGCCCGTCGCCGTTGTCCAAGCAGGTCAAGCGTGGGTTGGCGCAAGCCTTCATCAAGTTTGACGGGTATCAACTGGCGAAGTACAACCGCGACGAGGCCATCAAGCTGCGCGACGTGTTGTTCTTGACCCATGCCAAGCCCAAGGACGAGGCGCAGGCCCAGTTGTGGAAGCAGCTGGTCGACGGCACCTTGGCATCGGCGGACACCTGGGAGGTGGCGCTTTCGGCGGGCAAGGACAAGGCGACCGAGTGGACCCGTTTGCTCTCCGAGGGCAAGTTGGGTTACCTGGCGTTGTTGCGCAACCTGCGTGGGATGGAGCAGGCCGGCGTGAGCAAGGCCTTGGTGGAGCAGGCCATCTTGGCCCGAAAGGGCGCAGACAAGGTCTTGCCGTTCCGCTTCATCGCGGCTGCCAAGG
>QFPK01000024.1 GCA_003248865.1 Sphingomonas sp. | reverse complement strand
GCTCGAAGGACAGTGTCACCCGACAACAAGACCAGAAACTGACGGATATCTGCCAAAAAATGCTTCGAAGGACAGTTGACACATGACCTAAGACATGCACCCCGCCGACCAGTTCGAGCGGTTTGCGGAGCTTTCCAATGATAAAGGCTGGGGCGCGCAGGAGATCGGCGCGCGGTTCGGCGTGTCGGCGGGCGTGGTGAAGCAGCGGCTTCGCCTTGGCGCTGTCAGCCCCAAGCTGTTGCAGGTCTATCGTGAGGATGGGCTGACCTTGGATCAGCTTATGGCCTTCGCCATCACCGAGGACCATGCCCGGCAGGAGCAAGTGTTTGAGGGCCTGCATCACAATCGCGAACCTTGGATCATCCGGCGCGACATGACCGCCGCCAACGTGCCCGCCGATGATCGCCGTGCGGTATTCATCGGGGCCGACGCCTATGTTGAGGCCGGCGGCAATATCATCCGCGACCTGTTCAGCGAGGACCGTGGCGGGTTCTTCGAGGATGTGGGCTTGCTCGATATGCTCGCCGCCGAAAAGCTGCGCGACATTGCGAGCGAGGTGCAGGCCGAGGGCTGGAAATGGGCCGAGGCGCATATCGACTATCCTCATGCCCACGGGATGCGGCGTTTCTATCCGCAGCCCATCGCCCTGTCCGACGAGGACGAGGCGCGGCTGGACGCGCTGTCCGCCGAGTATGATACGCTTGCCGATGGCTATTCGTCCTATGACGAAATGCCCGAGGACGTTGCGGCGAAGCTGGAGGCGGTGTCCGACGAGATCGACACGATTTCGGCCAAGCGTTCGGCCTACGACGCCAATGTGATCGCGCATGGTGGGGCGTTCGTCGTGTTGCACCATGATGGCAGCGTTCGAGTCGAACGTGGTTTCGTGCGGCTCGAGGATGAGGCGCTGGCCGACCCACAGCCCGAGCCGGAAGAAGGCGATGCGACCGTCCCGGAGACCGGGAAGGACGAGCGGCCGGAGGATGGCGATGAGGACGTGCAGGACGTTGAGGAGGAAGAGGAGCCGGGCAAGCCGATTTCCGACAGCCTCACCCGCGACCTGTCCGCGCATCGGACGCTGGCGCTTCGCGTGGCGCTGGCCGATCAGCCCGATACGGCGTTGATCGCGCTGACCCATACCCTGACCGCGCAACTGTTCTACAGCTATGCCGAGGCCGGTTGCCTTGAGGTTCGTCCGACCGTGACCCCCCTGGGAAGCCATGCGGACGGGATCGAAGACACGCCCTTGGCGGCGCGGGCGAGCGCGCAGCATGAGGCATGGGCCGAGCGCATGCCGCGTGACGTGGCTGACCTGTGGGACTTCATCGTCGGACTGGCGGACGAAAAGCGCATTGCGTTGCTGGCGCATTGCGCGGCGCGCACCGTCAACGCACTGCGTCTGCCGTGGGACCGCAAACCCCGCTCGCTGCAAACGGCGAACAGGCTGGCGACCGAGCTGGCACTGGACGTGGCGAGGGACTGGACACCTACCGTGGACAGCTACCTTGACGTGGCGAGGGACTGGACACCTACCGTGGACAGCTACCTTGGCCGTGTCACCAAGGCGCATATCGTGGAGGCCGTCGCCGAAGGCGTGTCGGAGGATGCCGCCCGCCGTATCGCGGACATGAAGAAGCTGGACATGGCGCAAGCCGCCGAGCAGCTTCTGGCCGGGACCGGCTGGCTGCCCGCGATCCTGCGGACGCCCGAGCCGGAGGCGGAGCAGCCCGCGACCGTCGAGGCCGAGGACGCCGGGACCGTCGGGGAGGACGGCGAAGCGTCCTTTGCCGTCGCCGCCGAATAGCGGCATTGGGCCGGGGCCGCGCGAGCGGCTCCGGCCTTATCCTTCGACCGGAAAAATCGCGGCGGCGCGCTTGTCGCGCGCCGCCGCTGTTCGATCAAGGTGCGTCCTGAAGGCCCAGCAAGGTGCGGTGAGCCTTCTCCAGGCGGTCGGGTTGCCGGCCTTCCTTCATCATGACTTCGAAATAGCGGGTACAGCGAAGCATCGCGTCGAGCGCGAAGGACAGCGCTTTCGGGATCTCCGTTTCGAACGGACCCAGAATATTGGTCACGCCGCCTTTGCCATTTCTCTTCTTCAAGCCATCGAGACTGCTGCTGGACAGATGGCCGTAAAAAGCGCTGACCAAACGATATTCGAGATAACCCGACCGTTTCGGCATGGTCTGGGCGATCTTTTTAACACTGAGGCTCTTTCGTTTGGCTAGCTTCGCAACGTGATGCGCCTCGCGCTTCAGCGACGCCGCGACAACGGCGGCATCCGAGGGATGCTCTTCGCGAAGTAATATCTCCCGTTGGATCGCATTGTCGTGCTCGTCGATCTCCAGCGCTTCGAGCGCCTTGAGTGGATCGGTGGCGAGCAGGCTCAGCCAGAATCCCACTTCGTAGATCGCGCGCACGGCGCCCGCCGCTTCGATGGCCATGGCGCGTTCGGCCAGCATGACAGATGCCGCGAACGCGTTCATCGCGCGCCCATACATGCGCACCGCTGTCGGGGCTTGCGCATCAGCCGGCCCACCATTGCCGGCGTCCTGATGTTCCTGGAAGAGCCAGGTGGCGTAACGATTAACGTCGCGCGCCAGGTCGAATCATGGCGCATAATTCTCGATGTAGATCGCCCGCCAGTCCTCGATCAGGGGCGAGAGCAATCCTTCCTCCGCCAGTCCCTCGCGAGGGTCTTGGTCTTCCCGCTGGTAGTCGTGATTCGTCATCGCACCGGCGTAGCATCTTCGCGGGAATGATGGGCGCTACTGACCTCCTCGTTTCGCGCGTGTGCGCCACGATCGCTTTGTCCCTCTGCTATTCCTAGCCCGGCGCTGCCCAAACAGCCTCCCCAATGGCTGGTCTGCCCGAGGCCGTTCGCCTTCCCGCAATGGCGGATCGCCACTTTTTTCCGCCGCCTGCGGCTTTGCATCGCGAGGCAAAAAAGCGGCGCTCCGCCATCCTCCGCTGCGCTGCGGCCCTTCGGGTGCGCGGTCGATCGTCCCCAGCCGACGAAACGCCATCGAGGCCGCGATGGGCGCGGTCCGAGCAAGCAGGAGAATACGACATGGCTACGATCGGTACCTTCACCGCCAACAGCAAGGGCGAGTTCGCCGGCGTCATCAAGACGCTTACCCTCAACACCAAGGCGACCCTCCGCCCGGTCGACAAGGACGGCGAGAAATCCCCCGACTTCCGCATCAGCACCGCTGACATGGACATCGGCGCGGCCTGGAAGAAGACCAGCCGCGAAGGCCGCGACTACATCTCAGCCAAGCTGGACGACCCGAGCTTCCCGGCTCCGGTCTACGCCACGCTCTCCGAGAGCGACACCGCCGGCGAATACGTCCTCATCTGGTCGCGCTGACCAGCCAATGACGCCCCGCTCCTCGGAGCGGGGCGTCATTCTCGTCGAAACAGCACGCCGTCTTGACGACAAATGCAAAGCCGTCCCAATCGACGATTACGTTCTGCCGAGCTTCTGTTACTGCGGGTCGAGGGGGGATCGTGGCTCATCTATCAGTAACCGCGTTAGCGTCCGAGACGATGGCTGCACTCACACATGCTGCGGTCCAGGCATCGTCGACGCCGTTACCTGTCGCAGCGCCGCCTGCTTCCAGTATGGTCGTGTGGGCGGCGATCATCGGCGCAACCAGCGCGCTACTCGTCTCGATATTAAAGGACTATCTCTTCGAGCGTTTGAAAGAACGGCGCGTCAGGGAGCAATCGGAGGCTACTGTATATCGTCAGTATCTGGCGCCGCTAAGCGAGTCCTGCGAGAAGATCGTCTGGCGATCGAAAGAAATATTTATCGACAAGCGGCATGCGTTTTTGAAGACTTCCACGCTTCCGTTAGATTTCAACGCCTACAAGCGGATCAGCACACTCTACAGGATCGCGACGCTGATCGGGTGGATTCGGGGGATGAACCTTGAGTTGCGTGCCCTGCCGCGTGGAAAAACAAACGTCGCCACGCCGATTTCAAAGCAGATCGCAGCTTTTCAAAAGGCGCTCGCGGACGGACCACACGTTGAACTCCATCGCCTGACGCGACTTAGCGCCCTTTGGGGTATCGATCTCACAAGGCTCGATCAGACCTGCCAAGCAGCCCTAGCCATGCGCTTCGAAGTGGAGGCTCACACAGCCACTGAGGGTAAACTGAAATCAGACCCCGATCACCTTCGGAGTCTTCCCGTCGATAAAAAGTTGGAAATTTGCCGACGTCTTGCCGCGTATCTCGCCAAGGAAACGGGGGGCAAGGCGCCGGATGACGATGTTGTAAGAGAAACCGTAGAGCGCGCCGTCGGCGGATTGTCCTACCGTGAAGCGCTGCTCTATCGCGATTGGCAGGACGCGCTGGGCGACGCGATGATTGAACGAGACCCGGATTCTGTCCGGCGGTTCCGTATCATCGGATATGAGAAATTCACGCGGCTCCTGGAAACCGATGCTCCTTGGTTCGCGGTGCTCTCCAGAAGCATCGACGACATAGACTTTGACGAAATCGACCCCAGTGATTTTCGGTCGCAGCAACTGCGGGATTTGTCGGCTGCCGTCGCTTCCATCCTCATCGGCATCGCCGGAACCAAGGATGCATCTCTAGTCGACGCGACGACCCTTGAAGCCGCGGCCGGATTACAAAAGGCAATTGCGGAAGCCACTCAGACCGCAGGAGCATGATGTAACAATGGAGATGATCAGCGTCCCGATTTCCATAGCGTCGCTCGCCGTTTCGGTCGGTACCTTCTGGTTGGTCCTTCTTCGCCGAGGGCGCTTGGCAATGACGATGCCGACGATCGTGTTTTTCGGCCATGACATCGTGCCAAAACCCACACCTAAGATCTTCCTTCGGACGCTGCTCTACAGCACCGCTGCTCAGGGACAGGTTGTCGAAGGCATGTATGTTAAGGCGCTCAGGAACGGCACCGAACGGACGTTCAGCTTCTGGGGTTATGGCGAAACCGAGAAGCTGTCCGCCGGCAGCGGTCTATATATCAGCCGTGCGGGGCTGGCCGCCAATCATCATTTCGTTCTTTCCGTCCATGAGGACGAATATCGGTTCGAGCCCGGCGATTATGCGATCACTGTCTATGCCCGCGTCGTCGGGCGACGGAAGCCCCTCAAACTTTCCAGCATTTCCATCACGCTCAATGATGAGCTGGCGGCAGAGCTTCGACTACAAAGGGGTGTACTCTTCGAGCGGAATCTGGACGGCCGCTACGAGGGGCACGCCCGCGACAGATGACCTGCCGACCGCGTCTATGATTCCCCACGGCTAAGCGATCGGGCCGAGATCGTTGGGGAACAGAGAAGGATGCGGTTCGAGCCGACTGACATTTTCGGGATATGTGATGTCGAAGCGCTAGCGCCGGGAAGCGCTTGCTTTGACAACAACAAGGGGCTTGGGGCGCTGCCCCTGGCGCCCTTCGGAGCGGCTTCCGCCCAGCTTCCTCCACGCTTCGCGTTCCGTGCAGCCGGTTCCCCGCGAAGCAGCCCACTCCGGTTGCACCCCCGGTCTCGCCGACGGGCAGGGTTTCAGCGCGGCGCTCCGCTGCGCGGAAACCCAAGCCCAAGGAGTCCAGCCATGTATCATCAGCTTGCCACCCGGTTCGGCCGCAATGCCCACCAGATCAGCGGCAGGGAGCCGCTCGACAATGAGGCACTGTATCGGCACGTCCCGTCCATCTTCGCCCGCGAGGCACACGACAGCCGGTCGGATCGCTACGTCTATGTTCCGACCATCGACATCGTGGAGGGGGTGCGCCGGGAAGGATGGTTCCCGTTCTTCGCCGTGCAGTCCGTTCCCCGCGACGGCAGCCGCCACGGCCACGCCAAACATATGCTGCGCCTGCGCCGTGCTGACGGCATCGGCAAGCCCGAGGCCGCCGAGGTCATCATCGTCAACAGCCATGACGGGACCAGCGCCTATCAGATGTTTGCCGGGATGCTGCGGTTCGTCTGCACGAACAGCATGATTGCGGGCGAGCGGTTTGAGGAGGTCCGCGTTCCGCACAAGGGCAATATAGAGCATGACATTATCGAGGGCGTTTATACCGTGGCCGAGGATTTCCCCCGGCTGATCGACGCCAGCGAAACCATGAAGGGGATTCAGCTTTCCGAGGACGAAAGGCGCTTGCTCGGCGAGGTTAGCCTTGTCGCGCGCTATGGCGAGGACGAAAGCCCGTTGCGGCCTGAGCAGATCATCGAGCCGCGCCGCCGCGAGGACACCGACCGCAGCCTGTGGACCACGTTCAACGTGATACAGGAGAATGTCATTCGGGGCGGGTTGCAGGGCCGCAGGCGCAACGCAGAAGGCCGCATCCGCCGCGCCCAGACCCGTGCGATCAACGGTATCGACCAGAATGTGACGCTCAATCGCGCTCTCTGGACCTTGGCCGAGGGAATGCAGCGCCTCAAAGCGGCCTGACCCCCATTACCGCAGGGCCGAAATGTCGGCCCTGCGGTTCCGCCAATTCGCGCCGATCCGCCATGGCGGACCGGCGGCGACCGCGCGTCCCAAGATCCGCGCGGTCGCAATCGCGCTCGCCGGGCAGACGCCCGGCTCGCAAATTCAGATGAAGGTTAGTCGGTCTCGGAGAGATCGGTCGCAGCGACAAGTTCGGCCGGCGTTACGCCGAGTGCCGAGGCCAGGTGAAACAACGTAACGACCGTCGGATTACGTCGACCGCGTTCCAGATCGCTGACATATTGTTGGGTAAAGCCGGACGTCTCGGCAAAGCGCTCCTGGGTAAAGCCCTTCTCCTTCCTCAATCTGGCAAAGTTCAATCCCACGAGGCGCCGCATGTCCATGCGCGGCAAACTGGACGATACAACTTATTCGGTTTATCCCATATAAGGTGTATTCACTGATTGGTGCGCGCTATCTCTGCCATTAGTGCATTCAACGATGCAGGACTTGCGCATAGCCCGGCGGTGTATTTCGGCTAGATTGGCTAACGGGGCGGGACCAACGCCATGAGCAGATGCCAGTTCAAGGATCAGGCGCCGGAGGCTGCAAAGGTGACGGCGTATGACGAAAGCCATGCGCAGGACTATCTGCGCCTGCTCGATGCCGAGGATGGGGGCGCAGACTGGCGCACCGTCGCTGCCGAGATTTTCGGTATCGATGCCGCAATCGAACCCGAACGGGCGAAGGCGGTGCACGCGAGCCACCTCGCGCGCGCAAGGTGGATGACAGAGGTCGGATATGCACATCTGCTAGGTGCGGAACCGCCGTTAAATCGTTAATATTTCGTCCGATTTGGTGCGATTAAGTCGTCAGTCCCGCCGCGCGACAGGCATGGCTGAGCGCAACCTTTGCGCTATCTGGGGGCGATCACGACGCCATCATGACACCCCTGAAGTATGTGCGATACGCACATGGGAGGATGCCATGCCGACGCCGCCACGGCGTCGCCAGCGGCGCGCCGATGGTCTATCCGGCGCGCTCGGGCGCGCCGATCTAGCTGCCGAATTCCTGCGAAGGAACCACACCTACCGCGCCGAACATGCGCAGATGCAGCAAAGCATCGCGAGCGGCGCCGTCGCGAGGAACACCGCCGAGGCGGCATTCGCGCGGCGCTGGGGGTTGTCCTTTCGCGACGGCGCCGGATGACCTGTCGGAGCCGGTCGCCTGGCGCCCCGAACTGACCGCCGTCACGGTCATTCTGGACGCCGCACCGGAGGGATTTGAGGCAGCAGCCCCGGTCGATCCGCGCGCGCTGGGTGCGCTGCTTGCCGACCTCGCCGGGATCGACGGACGCCATGTCATCGTCGCCGACGCTGCGGGCGAGCATCGGCTTTGGTTCCGCGCGCCGACGCCCGGTCAGCCGCTCGCCGCCGTCATCCCGCTCGACAAGGATTTCATCACCCGCATCGCGAGCCTGCTGCGTTTCCACCGCCGGCTGCTCGGGCGAGCGCCAGGGCCACTGCCGCGCGGTTGGCCGCTCACCGCCTATCGGCTTGTCCGGCTCGACCTGATGCTCTGCGCGCTCGACCTACGCGACTCCGGCGCGACCTACCGCGAGATCGCTGCCGAACTGGGCCGCGACGATGCGATCCGGCTATCGGCGAGCGACTGGAAGATGTCGGCCTCACGTTCGTTCGTCGTGCGCCTGGTCCGCGACGGCATCGCAATGATGAACGGCGACTATCGCAAGCTGCTCCGTATCCGCTGACAGATCTTTGCGGGCCTGCCCTGGCGGGGGTGGTCGCATCCGTGCAGCCGCACATCTTCATACCCCACCTGGCCGCCTCCCTTCTGACAATTACGCCTCCTGCCGCCACCGCCCGCAGGAGCCATCATTTGTCCGATACGCCCACCAATTTGCCGCCCCGCTTCCTGCGAACGCCCGAAGCCGCGCGCTTTCTCGGCCTCTCGGGCCGGACCCTTGAGAAGCACCGCTATTTCGGCACCGGCCCGGCCTACCGCCGGATCGGCGGCCGCGTCGTCTATTCGGTCGATGACCTGCGCGCCTGGGCCGACATCGGCATCAAGCATTCGACCTCCGATCCGGGGCAGGACGATCTCATGCCGCGCGCGGACTCCGCCATCGCCCGGAGCCGGCGATGAACGTCCCTCCGTCACCCATGCGCCACCGCCAGCCGTCCGATGACGACATGACCTGCGTCGAGCTGACGTGGATCGAAAAGCGGATCGAGCACTGGATCAGGTTCGGCCGCGTCGCGGCGGACGAGATTGTCGACCGCCGACGCCGCATCGTCCGCTTTCGCCCCGGCGCGATCTTCGCTTTCGTCCGCTGGGCGGCGAACGACTACGGCACGGTCAGCTCGCGCATCGATATCGTGCGCGCGGTCGGCGCGGGCGAGGCGTTCACGACGCTGCCCTTCGTGCGGCCGGGCGGCGACATCCTGCTCAAGATCGAGGGTTGGCCGAAGGTCAGCCAAGTGCTCGCGGCGATCGACGCGACCGAGGCCGCGGGCGTCGATCCCTGCGACGCCGCGCCCGACCATTGGCGGCACGTCGCCAACCGCATCGCCGCCGGACAAGCGCCGCGTCTCTACACGCTTGAGCGCCATCACGCCTGGCTGAAGCGCCGGGAGATCGAGGGATGACGCGCCGCTTCTATGTCCGCGCCACTGTCGCTGCCGCAACCGGGTTCACGGCTGCTTTCGCTGCGATCGCCGCCATTCATCCCGTGCCGCGCGTGCTGTGGAACGCCAGCGCCAGCGCGCCGCTCGGGCTCTACCGGATCGAGCCCGAGCGCGACCCGCCGCCCGGCGCGCTGGTCGCCGTCACGCCGCCCCAGCGTCTCGCGCGCTGGATGGCCGAGCGCCATTACCTGGGCGAAGGCGTGCCGCTGCTGAAGCATGTCGCCGGCAAGGCAGGACAGCGCATCTGCCGGCTGGGCGACAGCGTGAGCGTCGATCGGCGGCCCGTCGCTGTTGCGCGCAAGCGCGACCGGCTCGGCCGTCCACTGCCCGTCTGGCAGGGCTGTCGCACACTGGCGACCGGCGAACTGCTGCTGCTCAATCCTGCCGTCCCCGACAGCCTGGACGGCCGGTATTTCGGCTCGCTGCCGGCCTCAACCGTGATCGGCCGCGCAATCCCGATCCTCACCCGCGATGCCCCCGGCGCGCCGCTGACGTGGCGCGGCTGGAGCCGTGAACCCCGCACCTAGCCGCCAACTGAAAGGACCATCCCATGCAAATCGGCATGTTCACCCGCACCCCCAAAGGTTTTCAGGGCCGGATCGAGACGATGACGCTCGACGTGGCGCTCCGCATCGTTCCGGCAGAGCCGCAGGACGGCGAGAACGCGCCCGACTGGCGTGTCCATCTTGGCAAGACCGACAATGGCCCGGAGGTGGGCGCTGCGCTGGAACCGGCCGCAAAAGCGCCGCGAGGAGGATTGAAGCGGTGCGCGTCTCGATCATCCCCTGGTTCGCGGGAAAACCGTCTCATCCCTTCGTCCCGCTCGGTCGCGGGTCGGCCGGCGCGCGCAGCGAAGGTCAAGGGCGGTCAACGGCCGGCGCTCTGCGCGCACCCTTTACCGCAGCGAGCACGCTGGCAGGTTGGCGTAGAAGCGGAGTCGGATCGGCTCTGGCGCTGACGATCCTGCTGTTTTTGCCCGGCGTCGGGCCGGTCGCGGCATCGGCGCAGGATGTCTCCGCCGATCGCGCGCCGGCCCATCATCCCTATGCCGGATATGTCGCCGACGCCGCGCGGCGGTTCGGCATTCCCGAGGCGTGGATTTGGGCCGTGATGCGCGTCGAGAGCAACGGCGACGCGCGCGCGGTTTCGACGGCCGGCGCGATGGGGCTGATGCAGATCATGCCCGCGACTTGGGGCCGTCTGCGCGCACGCTACGGGTTCGGCGCCGACCCCTTCGACGTGCGCGACAACATCATGGCGGGGACGGCTTATCTGCGCGAGATGCACGACCGCTACGGCGATGCCACCGCGATGCTCGCAGCCTATAACGCCGGGACCGGACGCACCGACGATTACCTGTCGCGCGGCCGTCCACTGCCCGCTGAAACCCGCGCCTATCTCGGAAGGCTGGCGTCGATCACGGGCGGGGGCGGCGATACTCGGCTTGCCGCCGCGTCGCTTCCCGATCCGTTGGCCTGGCGTCGCGCCGCGCTGTTCGTGCGCGTGGCGAGTGCGCAGGATGCGATGTCCGGCGTCCAGTCCGGTGGCGGGTTCACGGCGTCCGCATCGGCGCCTGAGCCGCCGTCTGTCAGCCCCGCGACCGACAGCTCGCAGGCCGTTCCGCAGCGTGAAGCTGCTCCGGCCGACACGCTGTTCGTTCCCCGCGCCCGCGCGGGCCGACCGCAATGACCGGCGGCCTCCTTCGATCGTTTGCCCCCCTCGGTTTGAAGGGCGAAGGGGCAGGAAGAAGTCGGAGGGGACGAGGGCAAGATACAAGCCGCACCCCGTTTCGCCGAAAAGCCGAGGCTTTTCATGTGGCTAACGTGGGGGCGTCGGTCGGCGAGCGTGCCGCTCGGAAGGAAAAAGCTAGGCATTTCAACGCGCCGAACGGCACCACGGCCGGTTTTCGGCGGAAAGCGGCCCGACCATGAGCGACGAGCGCGAGTTTCGCGTTCGGCCGGGCAAGGCCAAGCGCAGCAAGGCGCAGGGCCGCAATGCCCGCGGGCTGGTCGCCGAGGTGCTGCGCGTCGCGGCAACGAGCGGCGGCAGCCAGCGCGGGGGCTGGGGCGGACCCAGCCGGCGCGGCCAATCGAGCTTCGGGAAGGGACGCACGGCGTTTGCGCGCAGTCGCCTGTTCGGCTCCGGCCGCCGCGTGCTGGTGAAGGCGCTGCCGGTGCGCCACCGCATCGGCGGCCGGCGCATGGCGCCGCTGTCCGCGCACATCGCCTATCTCAAGCGCGAAGGCGTGACCCGCGATGGCTCGCCGACGCGCATGTTCGACGCCGAGTCCGACCGCGCCGATGATCGCGCGTTTGCGGATCGGTGCAGGGACGACCGACATCATTTCCGCATCATCGTATCGCCCGAAGATGCGAGCGAGCTGACCGACCTTCGCGAATACACCCGCGACCTTGTGCGCCAGATGGAGGCGGACCTGGGAACGCGGCTCGATTGGGTCGCGGTCGATCACTGGAACACCGACAACCCGCACGTCCATCTGCTGGTGCGCGGGCAGACCGACCAGGGTGCCGATCTCGTCATGGCCCGCGACTATATCAGCCACGGCCTGCGCTCGCGCGCCGAGGAGCTGGCCTTCGCCGAGTTGGGGCCGAAGCCCGAGCATGAAATCAGCCAAGCGCTCGACCGCGAGGTAACGGCGGAGCGCTGGACCCGGCTCGACACCGAGATCGGCCGCGTTGCCGACGAGCTGGGCGTCATCGACCTGCGCCCGGAGCGACCAGGCCCGGACGATCCGTGGCTCCGCCGCCTGATGGTCGGGCGCTTGCAGCACCTTGAGACGATGGGGCTCGCCGCCGAGGGCGAGCCGGGCCAATGGGCGGTCGCCGAAGGCGCGCAGGCGAAGTTGCGCGAGCTAGCCGCGCGCGGCGACATCATCCGCACCATCGGCCACGCGCTCAAGGATCACGGACAAGACCGATCGCTCGACAGCTATGCGGTTCTGAGCGACACGCCCGAGAAGCCGATCGTGGGTCGGTTGATCGGCAAGGGGCTGCACGATGAACTGACCGGCGCCGCCTATGCCGTGATCGACGGCACGGACGGCCGCGCGCATCATGTCCGCTTGCCCGGCATCGAGGGGCTGGAGCACAGCCCCAAGCTCGGCGGCATCGTCGAGCTGCGCGCGGTCGGCAAGCCCGGCGAGCCGAAGCCGAGCCTGATCCTCGCAACGCGATCGGACCTCGACCTGTCGGCGCAGGTCAAGGCGCCCGGTGCGACCTGGCTGGACCATCGCCTGATCGAGCGCGGCGTGGGCGTCGCGGACGGCGGGTTCGGCGCCGAGGTGCGCCGCGCGATGGACGCGCGCACCGACCATCTGGTCAAGGAAGGGCTGGCGCGCCGGTTCGGCGAGCGAACGGTGTTCGAGCGCGGTCTGATCGACACGCTGCGGCGGCACGAGCTGGACTCGGTTGGCGCGAAGATCGCGGGCGAGACGGGCCTTGCCTATCGGCCGACGCAAGCGGGCGAGAAGATCGCCGGCGTCGTTCGCCAGCGGCTCGCGCTCGCGTCCGGCCGCTTCGCCCTGATCGACGATGGCCTCGGCTTCCGCCTCGTACCCTGGGCAAGCGCCCTCGAACAGCAGCTCGGCCGTCAGGTGTCCGGCGTGATCCGCGACGGCGGCGGGCTCGACCTGATGATGGGCCGCAAGCGCGGCCTCGGCCTCTAGCCAGCGCAAGGAGACAAGCATGTCCGCGACCAAGATATTGTGGGGCCAGGTCATCACCGTGTTCCTGATCGTGCTCGCCGGTGTGTGGGGCGCGACGCAGTGGACTGCGGCCGCGCTCGCCTATCAGCCCGAGCTTGGGCCGCCCTGGTTCATGGCTTTCGGCTGGCGGGTCTATCCGCCGCCGGCCTTCTTCTGGTGGTGGTTCTCGTTCGATGCCTATGCGCCAGCCATATTCCAGACCGGGGCATTCATCGCCGCGTCGGGCGGGTTCGTGTCGATCGCTGTCGCAATCGGCATGTCCGTGTGGCGCGCGCGCGAGCTGAAGAACGCGGAGACATACGGCTCGGCGCGCTGGGCCAGCGAGAAGGAAATTCGCGGCGCAGGGTTGCTGGGGCCGAACGGCGTCGTGCTCGGCAAGCTCGCGCGCGATTATCTGCGTCACGATGGCCCCGAGCATGTGCTGTGCTTCGCGCCGACGCGGAGCGGCAAAGGCGTCGGTCTGGTCGTGCCGTCGCTGCTGACCTGGCCGGGATCTGCGATCGTCCATGACATCAAGGGTGAGAACTGGCAGCTCACCGCCGGCTTCCGGTCGCGGCATGGGCGCGTGCTGCTGTTCGATCCGACCAACGCTGCATCAGCCGCCTACAATCCGTTGCTCGAAGTGCGGCGCGGCCAGTGGGAGGTGCGCGACGTGCAGAATGTCGCCGACGTGCTGGTCGATCCAGAAGGCAGTCTCGAGCGTCGAAACCACTGGGAAAAAACTTCGCACTCGCTGCTAGTCGGCGCGATCCTCCACGTCCTCTATGCCGAAGCCGACAAGACGCTGGCCGGCGTGGCGTCGATTCTCTCCGATCCGTCACGCACAATCGAGCAGACGCTAGCCGCGATGATGGCGACGCCGCACCTGGGTGAAGCGGGCGTGCATCCTGTCGTCGCCTCGGCCGCGCGCGAACTGCTGAACAAATCCGACAACGAGCGGTCAGGCGTGCTCTCGACCGCCATGTCGTTCCTCGGGCTCTATCGCGATCCTGTCGTGGCGCAGGTCACGCGGGCGTGCCATTGGCGCATATCGGATCTGGTCGAAGGCGAGACGCCGGCGACGCTCTATCTGGTCGTGCCGCCCAGCGACATCTCGCGGACCAAGCCGCTAATCCGCCTGATCCTCAACCAGATCGGACGCCGGCTGACCGAGGAGCTGACACCAAAGGGCAACCGCCAGCGCGTGCTCCTGATGCTTGACGAGTTCCCGGCTCTCGGCCGGCTCGACTTCTTCGAGTCCGCGCTGGCGTTCATGGCGGGCTATGGCTTGAAAGCGTTCCTGATCGCACAGTCGCTCAACCAGATCGAGAAGGCATACGGGCCGAACAACGCGATCCTCGACAACTGTCATGTCCGGGTGAGCTTCGCCACCAACGACGAGCGCACCGCCAAGCGCGTGTCGGACGCGCTCGGCACCGCGACCGAGATGCGGGCGATGAAGAACTACGCCGGGCATCGCCTGTCGCCGTGGCTGGGGCATTTGATGGTGTCGCGCTCCGAGACCGCTCGCCAGCTCCTCACGCCCGGCGAGGTGATGCAACTTCCGCCCGGCGACGAGATCGTGATGGTAGCGGGTGTCCATCCGATCCGCGCGAAGAAGGCGCGCTACTTTCAGGATCGCCGCCTGTCCGAGCGGATCATGGACGCGCCCAAACCGAGTGCGGGCGCGGCGCGGGCCGACGACTGGACCGGCCGTGCCGCCGCCGCCGATCCGGCCGACGTGGCGCGGATCGTGCGGGCGCAGGAGGACGCCGCCAATGGCGGGCTCCGCCGTGAACCCGAGCTGCCCGAGCATGTCGCCATCGCGCCGGAGGCATCACCACCGCCCGCGCAGGAGTTTGCAATCGTCGATGACGAGCAGGACGATGTGGCGCGGCAGGCGGCCGTCCGTCGCCGGATGCAGGGGCTCGCACGTCAAGCGTCGCTCGCCCCCGGCGACGGCATCGAGTTGTAGGCAGCGGTCATGCGCGTTCGGCTCAACGTCTATTTTCCGCCCATGCTCGCCAAGCAGATCGACGAGTTGGCGATCCGGCGACGCATCTCGCGATCGGCGATCGTGGAGGCGGCGGTCACGTCCTATCTGTCGCCGGACGGCGCAGATCGGATGGAGGCGGCATTTGCCCGGCGGCTCGACCGCCTATCGCGCCAGGTCCAGCGGCTTGAACGCAATACGGGCCTTTCGACAGAGGCGTTGGCACTGTTTGTTCGCTTCTGGCTGTCGGTGACGCCGCCGCTGCCGGACGAGGATCAAGCCGCCGCCCAAGTGAAGGGTCGCAAGCGCTATGAGGGCTTCGTCGAAACGCTCGGCCGGCGCTATGCGAGCGGCAAGAGCCTGCTCGACGAGATCCCCGAAGATGTGCGGCCCAAATCCGCGACCGATTCGGAGTAAACGCGGGCCGATTGCAGGAACGGCCAGCGGGCCGATCCGCCATCGGTAAGTTTCTGCCGCCGCCTCTACTACGCCTTCAGCTATCTGTTGCTTAGGCCCCGTTTCTGCCTCTCTTGATGTGCCCCGACAGCCGGGCGGCGGTTCGCCCGGCCCTTATGAGGGGCCAGTTCCTTGACCGTTCACCCGATCCGATCCGAGGCGAAGTCACGCGGCGCGAGAATGCTGCGGACGGCTCTCGGATCGTCGATTGCAGCCTGGCTCGACGATCCGGCTGTGATCGAGGTCATGTTGAACCCAGACGGGCGGCTGTGGGTCGATCGCCTCGGCGACGGGATCAGCGACACCGGCGAGCTGCTGTGCGCCGCCGATGGCGAACGCATCGTCCGCCTAGTTGCGCATCATGTCGGCGTCGAAGTTCACGCCAAGTCCCCGCGCGTTTCGGCCGAATTGCCCGAAGGTGGTGAACGGTTCGAGGGACTGCTTCCGCCTGTCGTCGCAGCCCCGGCTTTCGCGATCCGTAAGCCCGCCGTCGCGGTGTTCACGCTCGACGATTATGGGGCGGCCGGGATCATGTCGGCGGCCGAGGCGGCGGCGCTGCGCGATGGTGTTGCGGCCCGCGCCAACATCCTGGTCGCGGGCGGCACCGGCAGCGGCAAGACCACCCTGGTCAACGCGCTCTTGGCCGAGGTCGCCAAGACCGCCGACCGTATCGTCTTGATCGAAGATACGCGCGAGCTGCAATGCGCCGCGCCCAACCTCGTCGCCATGCGGACCAAGGATGGCGTCGTTTCGCTTTCCGATCTCGTCCGGTCCTCGCTCCGCCTGCGGCCCGATCGCATCCCGATCGGCGAGGTGCGCGGCGCTGAAGCGCTCGACCTGCTTAAAGCCTGGGGGACCGGGCACCCCGGCGGCATTGGCACCATCCACGCTGGAACCGCGCTCGGCGCGCTGCGCCGTATGGAACAGCTCATTCAGGAAGCCGTCGTCACGGTCCCCCGCGCGCTGCTCGCCGAGACCATCGACCTGATCGCCGTCCTGGTCCGCGATGGGCATGGCCGCCGTCTCGCCGAGCTGGCGCGTGTCGAGGGGCTGGACCCCATCACCGGCGACTACCGCATCGCTTCGCTTTCCCAACCCCAGCCAGGAGACGTCAAATGATCCATGCCCTTCGGCATGGCGCACACCGCGCCATGCTCGCCGCCACCGCCAGCGTGATCGCGCTGACTGCTGCTGTTCCCGCTTATGCGTCGGGATCATCGATGCCGTGGGAAGCGCCCCTTCAATCCATCCTCCAATCGATCGAGGGGCCGGTCGCAAAGATTATCGCGGTCATCATCATCATCGTGACCGGCCTGACCCTCGCGTTCGGCGACACATCGGGCGGCTTCCGGCGGCTGATCCAGATCGTGTTCGGCCTGTCGATCGCCTTCGCCGCGTCGAGCTTCTTCCTGTCGTTCTTCAGCTTCGGCGGCGGGGCGCTCGTCTGATGGAAGCGAGCGAGCCGATCGCGGGCTTCTCCGCTCCCGTCCACCGGGCGCTGACCGAGCCGATATTGCTCGGCGGCGCACCGCGGGCGCTCGCCATCGTCAACGGGACGCTGGCGGGCGCGATCGGTCTCGGCCTGCGTCTCTGGATCGCGGGCCTCGTCATCTGGGCGATCGGCCATGCGCTCTCGGTCTGGGCTGCGCGCCGCGACCCGCAGTTCGTGGACGTCGCCCGCCGCCACCTCCGTTACCCGACATGGATGCAGCCATGATGAGCCTTCGCGAATACCGTGGGCATGCGGCCCATCTCGCCGACTTCCTGCCTTGGGCCGCACTGGTCGGCGCGGGCGTTGTTCTGAACAAGGACGGCAGCTTTCAGCGCACAGCCCGTTTCCGCGGCCCCGATCTCGACAGCGCCACGCCGGCCGAGCTGGTCGCCACGACCGCACGACTGAACAGCGCGCTGCGCCGGCTCGGATCAGGCTGGGCGATCTTCGTCGAAGCCCAGCGCACACCCGCGCTCGACTACCCGGAGTCGGAATTTCCCGATCCCGTCTCAGCGCTGGTCGATCTGGAGCGGCGCGAACAGTTCAGCGAGGAGGGCGCACACTTCGAGAGCCTCTATTTCCTGACGTTGCTGTGGATGCCGCCGGCCGAGGAAAGGGCACGCGCCGAAGGCTGGCTCTATGAAGGGAAGTCCACCAACGGCGTCGATCCGTGGGAGCTGCTCAAGGGCTTCACCGATCGCAGCGACCGTGTGCTGAATCTGGTCGAGGGCTTCGTGCCCGAAGTCCGCTGGCTCGATGACGCCGAGACGCTGACCTACCTGCACAGCACCATTTCTACCCGACGCCAGCGTGTGCGTGTTCCCGAAACGCCCATGCACCTCGACGCGCTGCTCGCCGACGAGCCGCTGACGGGCGGGCTGGAGCCGCGCCTGGGCGACCATCACCTCCGCACACTCACCATCGTCGGATTCCCGAGCGTCACATTCCCCGGTCTGCTCGACGAACTGAACCGGCTCGCCTTCGAGTATCGCTGGTCCACCCGCGCGGTCATGCTCGACAAGACCGATGCGACCAGGCTGCTGACCAAGATCCGGCGGCAATGGTTCGCCAAGCGCAAGTCGGTCGCCGCCATATTGAAAGAGGTGATGACCAACGAGGCATCGACGCTGCTCGACAGCGACGCCTCTAACAAGGCGGCCGATGCCGACATCGCTCTGCAGGAGCTGGGCGCCGACTATGCCGGCATGGCTTATGTCACCGCGACGGTGACGGTGTGGGACCGCGATCCCGCCATTGCCGCCGAAAAGCTGCGGCTCGCCGAGAAGGTCATCCAGGGCCGCGACTTCACGGTCATCCCCGAGGGCATGAACGCGATCGAGGCGTGGCTGGGAAGCCTCCCCGGTCACACTTACGCCAACGTCCGCCAGCCCCCGATCTCCACTATCAATCTCGCCCACCTGATCCCCCTGTCAGCAGTATGGGCGGGGCCGGAACGGGACGAGCATTTTGGTGCTCCCCCCTTGCTCTATGGCAAGACCGAAGGCTCGACCCCGTTCCGGTTTTCCCTTCACGTCGGCGACGTCGGCCACATGCTGATCGTCGGTCCGACCGGCGCGGGCAAATCCGTGCTGCTTGCGCTGATGGCGATGCAGTTCCGCCGCTATGGGCGTGCGCAGGTCTTCGCCTTCGACTTCGGCGGTTCGATCCGCGCCGCCGCGCTCGGCATGGGCGGCGACTGGCAGGATTTGGGCGGGACGCTCGCCGACGAGGCCGGCGACGGCGTGCAGCTCCAGCCGCTCGCCCATATCGACGCGCCTGCCGAGCGGGCATGGGCGGCCGAATGGCTGGCGGCGATCTTCGCGTCCGAGGGCGTCGCGGTCGATCCGCAGGCCAAGGAGCATATCTGGTCGGCGCTTGGTTCGCTGGCGTCGGCGCCGATCGGCGAACGCACGCTCACGGGTCTTGCTGTCCTGCTACAATCGCAGCAGATCAAGCAAGCGCTCGCCTCCTACTGCATCGGCGGGCCGTGGGGCCGGCTGCTCGACGCCGAAGCTGAACGGCTCGGCGAAGCCTCGGTGCAGGCGTTCGAGACCGAGGGCCTGGTCGGCGCCGGCTCGGCCGCAGCCGTCCTGTCCTACCTGTTCCACCGGATCGAAGGCCGGCTCGACGGCTCGCCAACGCTCATCATCATCGACGAAGGCTGGCTGGTACTCGACAGCCCGGACTTCGCCGCCCAGCTCCGCGAATGGCTGAAGACGCTCAGGAAGAAGAACGCCAGCGTCATCTTCGCCACCCAGAGCCTCGCTGACATCGAAACGTCGAGCATCGCCCCGGCCATCATCGAAAGCTGCCCGACGCGTATCTTCCTGCCCAACGAACGCGCGGCCGAGCCGCAGATCGCGGCCATCTATGAGCGCTTCGGCCTCAATGTCCGCCAGATCGAAATCCTCAGTCGGGCGACGCCGAAGCGCGACTATTACTGCCAGTCACGGCGGGGAAATCGCCTGTTCGAGCTGGGCTTGGGCGAGGTCGCGCTGGCCTTCGCCGCCGCGTCCTCGAAAACCGACCAGCTCCGCATCGCCGAATTGATCGAAACCCACGGGCAATCCGCTTTCGCGGCCGAATGGCTGCGCCATCGCGGCTCTGCCTGGGCCGTCGAGCTTCTTCCCCCCGATCCTCGGCATCAACCTCAGCAGGAGTTACCGCTATGACCAGAATGAATCTTCGCCCCGCCGTCCTGGCCGGCGTGCTCGCTGCCACGGCCATCGCGCCGGTGGCCGCTCCGATGCCGGCTTACGCGCAGTTCGGTTTTGGTGGGATCGTCTATGACCCGACCAATTATGCGCAGAACGTGCTGACGGCGGCTCGCTCGCTCCAACAGATCAACAACCAGATCCAGCAAATCCAGCAGCAGGCGACGAGCCTCATCAACGAGGCGAAGAACCTTGCCTCGCTGCCGTTCAGCCAGCTCCAGCAGTTGCAGCAGCAGGTTCAGCGTACCCAGCAGTTTCTCGGCCAGGCGCAGCGCATCGCCTATGATGTGCAGAACATCCAGCAGGCGTTCACCAGCCGCTACACCGGCTCGGCGCTGACCGGCACGCAGGCGCAGATGGTCGCCAACGCGAATGCGCGTTGGCAGGATAGTGTCGGCGCGTTCGAGGACTCGCTGAAGGTACAGGCGGGTGTCGTCGGCAACATCGACGGCGCGCGCACGACGATGACCGGCCTGGTCTCGGCCAGTCAGTCGGCGACCGGCGCGCTTCAGGCCGCGCAGGCTGGCAATCAGCTTCTCGCGCTGCAATCGCAGCAGCTCGCCGACCTGACCGCCGCCGTCGCGGCGCAGGGCCGCGCGCAAGCGCTCGAATCCGCGCGGCATACGGCCGAGGAGGCGGAGGGCCGCGAACGGTTCCGCCGCTTCATGGGCAACTGAGGATCGCGTCCGATGCTGCACGCATCCTCGCGCACGGCCAAGATCGCGGGCGTCGCCGCGCTGGCGGGCTTGATGATGGCGGTGGCGATCGTCGCCGCCGTCCACAAGCCTGAACCCGCACAAGCCCCGCCCGTCGCCGTGCGCGGGGAGGCGCGCCAGGACCGGCTCGCCCGCGAACTCGAACGCTGCGCGACGCTCACCATGCCAGACTCGGGCTGCGAAGCGGCCTGGGCCGAGAACCGCCGCCGCTTCTTCCGTCAAGATGCTCCCACGCCCGCGGTGGATGCCAGCAAACCCGCAGCTCCCGCAACCGAGACCCCCGCGCCATGAACGACACCAGCGTCATCGACACGTTCCTCAATGTCTTCACCCGCTACATCGACAGCGGGTTCGGCCTGCTCGGCGGCGAGGTCAGCTTCCTCTCGACCACATTGATCGCCATCGACGTGACGCTCGCCGGGCTGTTCTGGGCCTGGGGCGCCGACGAGGACGTGCTTCAGCGCCTCGTCAAGAAGACGCTCTACATCGGCGTCTTCGCGTTCATCATCGGCAATTTCTCCAACCTCGCCAACATCGTGTTCCAGTCCTTCGCCGGCCTCGGCCTCAAGGCGAGCGGCGGGGCGATGTCGCTGGGCGATTTCATGAAACCCGGCACGATCGCGGCGACAGGGTTGCAAGCCGCCAAGCCGCTGATGGATGCGGCAGGGCAATTCTCGAACCTGTGGGCGGTGTTCTCGAACCTCGCTTTGATCCTCGTGCTGTTGCTCGCCTGGGTCATTGTGGTGCTCGCCTTCTTCATCATCGCGGTGCAGGTCTTCATCACGCTGATCGAGTTCAAGCTGGTGACGCTGGCCGGCTTCGTGCTGCTGCCCTTCGCCTTCTTCAACAAGACCGCCTTCATGGCCGAACGTGTGCTCGGCCATATCGTCTCCACGGGCATCAAGGTGCTGGTGCTCGCGGTCATCACCGGCATCGGCACGACGCTGTTCAGCCAGTTCACTAGCGCAAACCTCGGCACGGCGCCCGACATCAATCAGGTCATGGCGATCGCGCTCGCTGCCCTGTCGCTGTTCGGCCTCGCCATCTTCGGCCCCGGTATCGCCAACGGCATCGTCTCGGGTGGTCCCGCACTTGGCGCGGGCGCCGCGGCCGGAACCGCGCTTGCCGCCGGCGGGGCGCTCGTCGGTGGCGCAGCCGCCGCCCGTCTTGGGGTCGGGGCGGCTGCCGGCGTGATCGGCGGCGCTGCCAGAGGTGGTGCGTTCGCATCGGGTGCGGCGAGCAGCGCCTATGCGCTCGGCTCAGCTGGCAAGACCGGCGGAGCGGCGGTTGCGGGCGGTGCGGCGGGCGTTGGCCGAGCGACCGCAGGCGCGGCCATGTCGCCGCTTCGCAAGGCCGCAGCATCCCTAAAAGATAGCTATCGCTCGGGCGGCCGCGCGGCCGTGACCGCAACGGGCGGCACGATCTCGGGGGGCACGTCGTCGCCCGCGCCGTCGGCTGATGGGCCGCCCACCTGGGCAGCGAACATGAAACGCCGCCAGACCATGACCCACGGCGCCACCGTCGCCGCCCACACGCTGCGCTCCGGCGACGGTGGCGGCAGCGGTGCGTCCGTCGACCTCAGCCAGAAGGACTAACCGCCCATGTTCCGACGCCCAACCATCCGCTACGGCCAGACCCCCGAGCCGATCACACCCTATCAGCGCGCCGCCCAAGCCTGGGACGACAGGATCGGCTCGGCCCGCGTGCAGGCGAAGAACTGGCGGCTCGCCTTCTTCGGCGCGTTGGCGCTCTCGGGCGGACTTGCAGGGGGCCTCGTCTGGCAATCCGCGCGAGGCCATATCGTGCCGTGGGTCGTGCAGGTCGACAAGCTCGGCGAGGCACAAGCCGTCGCGCCTGCAGAGGCCGACTATCGTCCGACCGATCCGCAGATCGCGTTTCATCTCGCGCGCTTCATCGAGCAGGTGCGCAGCATCCCTGCCGATCCGATCATCGTCCGCCAGAATTGGCTTCGCGCCTACGACTTCACCACCGACAAAGGCGCGCTGTTCCTCAACGACTATGCACGGGCGAACGACCCCTTCGCTCAGATCGGCAAGGTCCAGGTCGCGGTGGACGTGTCGAGCGTGATCCGTGCTTCGCCCGACAGCTTCCGGGTGGCCTGGACCGAACGGCGCTATCAGGACGGCAGCCTTGCCGCCACCGAGCGCTGGTCGGCCATCCTCACCGTTGTTTTCGTGGCCCCGCGCACGCCCGACGCCCTGCGCAAGAACCCGCTCGGGGTCTTCGTCAACGCCCTCAACTGGTCAAAGGAGCTGTCGCAATGAGACGCCCAATGCTTCGTCGCGCCGCCTCGGCGGTCCTGCTCGCCACAACCTCCGTGCTCGCCGCTTGCGCCACCACGTCAGCCAAGCCGCCGGCCATAGCCTATGACAATCCGCCGCCGGCCGAGATCGCGGCCACTCCGGCGCCCGAGCCGCCCAAGCCGGTCGAGGTGGTGGCGATCCCCGAGCCGCTGCCGCTTCCCGGCCAGTTGAAGCCAGTCGGCGAAAGCCCGCGTCCGCCGGAATCCGCCGATCCGCGCAACCGTGTCGGCGCGGCTAACGCGGCTGCCCGCATGCAGCCGGTGCGCGACGGCTTCCTCAATGCGATCCAGCAATATCCGTGGACGGACGGTGCGCTCTATCAGGTCTATGCCGCGCCCGGCCAGGTGACGGACATCGCGCTTCAGGAAGGCGAGCAGCTCGTCGGGGCCGGGCCGGTTGCGGCGGGCGATACCGTGCGCTGGATCATCGGCGATACGACCAGCGGCGCGGGCGCGACAGCTCGGGTGCATATCCTCGTTAAACCAACCCGGCCCGACCTTTCGACCAACCTCGTCATCAACACCGACCGGCGCACCTATCATTTGGAACTGCGCGCGGGTGCAGCAACCTACATGGCGTCGGTGAGCTGGACCTATCCGCGAGATGCGCTGATCGCCTTGCAGGGCCGCAACGCTGCTGCCGCAGCCACCGTGCCGGTCGCGGCTGGCGTGGACCTGACAGCGCTCAATTTCCACTATCGGATCGATGGCGATCGTGCGCCGTGGCGGCCGGCCCGTGCGTTCGATGATGGTCGGCAGGTGTTTATCGAATTTCCGGCGGGGATCTCGCAGGGCGAGATGCCGCCGCTGTTCGTGACCGGTGCGGCCGGCGACGCCGAACTGGTCAATTACCGCGTGCAGGGCCGTTACATGGTTGTCGATCGCCTGTTCGCCGCCGCCGAGCTGCGCCTGGGCGACAAGCGCAGCGAGCAGCGCGTGCGGATCGTGCGCGACGATGGCCGGGAGCGGCGCTGATGAGCGATCCTTCCGACATTCCCGCCGCCGAAGCGGTCGCGGCTCCGGCCGACCGCCAGGCCTTCCAGCTCCGGGGCGATCCGCCGCGCGTCATGCGGCTTTCGCGAAAGGCGCTGGCTATGGTGGGCATCGCCGCCGGTCTCGGCATCGGCGGCTCGCTGATCTATGCCTTGCGGTCAGTCGGTCCGCACGAAGCGAAGGAACTCTACAACACCGACAGTCGCGCGGGCGAGGCGATCACATCCGGTCCCAAGGATTACGGCCAGGCTCCAAAGCTCGGGCCGCCGCTCCCGGGTGATCTCGGTCGTCCGATTGTGTCCGCGCAGCAGCGCGGGGAGGCTGTTCCCGTGCCGCCGATCGGCGCGCAAGCCGGTCAGCCCGATGCCGCCGCCCGAGCCGAGGAAGCAGCGCGCCAGCGCATCAGCCAAGAGCGTGACGCAGCGCGGACCAGTTCGGTCTTCCTGGGCGGCCGCACGGCCACCGTAGCCGGAGCGGCAGCGCAGCCCATCGCCGCCGTGCCATCGGACGCGCCGGCCCCCGCACAGCAGGCCGCCAGCCAGGGCGACCAGGCCGCAAAGCGGGCCTTCATGGCGCAGGCGTCCAACCAGCGCACGGTCAGCGTCGAGCGGCTGACCGCTCCGGCATCACCCAACATCGTCCAGGCTGGCAGTATCATCCCGGCCGCGCTCATCACCGGCATCCGGTCGGACCTTCCCGGCCAGATCACCGCTCAGGTGACGCAGAACGTCTATGACAGCATCACCGGCCGAATCCTGCTCATCCCGCAAGGCGCACGGCTGATCGGCGAATATGATAGTCAGATCACCGCCGGGCAGACCCGCGTGCTGCTCGCCTGGGATCGGCTGATCCTGCCGGATGGCCGCTCGATCGTTCTCGAACGCCAGCCAAGCGCTGATGCCGCCGGATATGCAGGCTTGCAGGATCGCGTCGACCAGCATTGGGGCAACATGCTCAAGGCCGCCGCGATCTCCACCCTGCTCGGCATCGGGGCCGAGATGACGACGAACAACAACAACTCGCTGGTGCAGGCGCTTCGCTACGGGACGCAGGATACCGTCAATCAGACAGGGCAGCAGATCGTGCGCCGCCAACTCGGCGTGCCGCCGACGCTCACCATCCGGCCGGGCTATCCCCTTCGCATTGTCATCACCCGCGATCTTGTCCTCGAACCCATCGGAGGAACGCGATGACCAAGTTGAAGCTGGGGCCGCTGGCCGACGACAGGCCGATCAAGCTCACGATAGAGTTGCCGGCTGCCGTGCATCGTGACTTGCAAGCCTATGCCGCGGCGCTGGCGGCCGAGACAGGCGGCTCGCCTGCCGCACCCGAAAAGCTGATCGGGCCGATGGTCACGCGGTTCATGGACACAGATCGCGGTTTTCGGCGGCGGCGCGCAAAAAGCGATTGAAGCTTGCGGGCCTCAGTGGCCCATGAATTTCTTGAAGCGATCCCGACCCTCGGCTTCCGTCACCGCCTGCTGGGCGTTGGCGCATTCGTCGCCGCGCACCGAGCCGTCTCGGCATCCGGCGACCACGCGCCGCGCTTCATCGAGGTTGGCGGTGAAATACTGCATCCCACGCGCCGCCCCTGGTTCGGCGATCACGGGGGCAGGACTGACGGCCATCGCCGACGTGGCAGGCGGCATGATGATCGGACGCAGCACGAATCCCGCGCCAAATCCGATGGCGAGCATGGCGAGAGCGACGATGAATATCTTTCCTTGCATCATGATGTTTAGCTCCCAAGCGAATATTATTCCGCCGGATTCTCCGAGATGTTGAAGGATAGCGCGTAGCGGGTCTTTATGAAATGGAGGAAGCGCCGAAGTGCGGGATTACTATTGTCGTCGTGCCAGTATCCCGAATATCCGATCAGCATCGGCCCTTGCTCGGCATGAACGGGCCGATAAACCACGTCGGGATAGCGCGCCCCGGTGCTACCTTCGCAGACAATGGTGAGGCCAAGTCCATCGCCTAGCAGGTTCAAGATTGTCTCGCGGCTGCATTGGTGCATTCTGACGTTTGCTTGCATTCCTAAGACGGACAAGCGGCCGAGTAGCATGTGGCGGATTTCCGGGCCGGGGTCCGTTGCGGGGAGAAGAAAACGCTCACCGCGCAGATCGGTCCAATGCACTGTCTCGCGTTCGGCCAAGGGATGGCTGGCAGGTAATGCGACCAGTACGCGCTCGCTCCAGAACGGCTCACGTCGATAGCCGTCGTGGTCCGCTTCCCCCGCCAGAATGGCGATATCTATCTCCCCAATATCAAGGCCAGCAAGCAGGACGGCTCGTTCTGCTTCTACTCCATCCAAGTCGACGTCTGGATGAGCACCGCGCCAGCCAATCACAGTGGCCCGCAGATTACCGGCCGACAATGAACAATAATGTCCGATCATCAACCCGCCAGCGCGACCCTGACCAGCGGCGCGCGTCACGGCGATCAGTTTATCTGCACCAGCGACCATCGGCCTGGCGCCCCGAATAAAGTCTTTTCCTGCGATGGTTGCGCTAACTCCCGAGCGAGACCGCTCAAAAATCTGGACTCCGATTACTCGCTCTAACCTGGCGACGTTTCGACTCAGCGTGGATTGTTCCACGCCCAATGCCCGCGCTGCTTTGTAGAAGCTACCATGATCGGCGGCGGCGATGGCATGGCGGAGCAGGCGGATATCGAAGGGCATTCATTTGCTGCCAGATTCGATAATATTGGGGCGAGGACATATCTCCAGATATCTCCCCGCCCCGCTCGCCAGCGGTTTGTTCTTATTGCTAGCGAGCCCTGACCGTCCAGCTTTCCTCTGGGGGCGAGGAGATGGCAATAGGCGGTCGGTCAATGTTTCGATGTGGTTTAGACGATCAGCGCGCATTTCAGTGCTTTCGTAGCTCATCAATGCTTTTATGAGTGTCCGGCGTGGGGGCAGCCATTTTGCGTTTCCCGCGCAGCACATCGATTTCATCCTGCCGGCGTCGCAGATAATATTCGCGCGCTGTGACATAGGGTTGTGCCTGTGCTCGTTGCTCGCGAAGATCTGCGTCAAACCGGATGCGCCGGTCGAGCGCCCGCGGCACACCGGTCCCTGCGCTGTAGGCCAATCGGTTAAACGGAACGCCGATGGCGGTGGGCAGCACCATGCGATCCATCAGGCCGCCAATCAGGTCCCGGACTGTCGTCGGCCCAACCACTGGCAAAAACAGAAATGCTCCGGGCTTCACGCCATAGAATCCGAAGCTATCGGCGAACCCATTGGGACGATGCGGGAGGCGGAACGGTTTTCGCTTGGCAATATCGAATAGGCCCGCCGCGCCAAGCGTCGTGTTGACCGCGAAGCGGCCGACGGTCTCGGCGGCCTTGCCGACCTTGTGCTGGATCAGGAAATTCAAAAAAACGACAGGTTCGTCGAGATTGGCGAACGCGTTGTGCAGGCCATCACGTATTGGTCCAGGGACGATATGCCGATAGCCCATGGCCACTGGCGCCACCACGGCATGATCGACAGACTGCGTGATTTCAAACGACTTGAGGTTGGCTGGTTCCAGCGGGTCGACGTGGGCTGAGCGCGACGAGGCTGTGACGACAATTGTGTCTTTTGCGTCCGCTGTACCATTCTGGCTTGATGCGTCCTGGCTTGCTGGGCCTTCTTGCTCAACGGGAGACTGTGGGGCCGATGGCGCCAGTTCGAACGCCGGTGGCGTGATGGCGGGCCGTGTCGCGTCTGATGCGGGGCGCGCTACGGCCGAATTTGGCTGCGCCGGCACCGACGCGACTTGATCTGGTCCGAGAAATGGCGGCGGTGAAGAAACTTCGCTCGCGACCGAGGCAAGGAGCAAGCACAGCATCTTATCTTTTCTCCTCGTCCGGCGCCCAGATGCTGTGTGAATCGATCTGAAGCTTCAGGAGCGCCCGGTCGGCTTCCGACCGGGCATCAATTTCCAGGCGGTGCGCCTCCTGCGCCTGCCGCCGGACATAAAGAAGATCGGTCAGATCGATCTGGCCGAGTTGATATCCTCGCGCCATCTTGGCGGCCGCGTCGGCGGCGCTGTGCATCGATAGATCGGCGTTGCGCCAGGCATCGTAGCGGGTGCGGGCGTTGGAAAGGTCCGCATTGGCGATGGCCTGGATATTGCGTTGTATCGCCGCCAATTCCATGCGCGCGGCGTTGGCCTCGGCTGAGGCTTGATCGGCCGCCGCCCGGCGATAGCCACCGCCGAGGGGGATCGAGGCGACGATACCCGCGCCCTTTTCCATTCCGCCGCGCTCGCTGAACAAACGGACTCCGAACGATGGATCAGCGATACGATCCGCCCGAACCCGCTGAGCCGTGACGCCGAGGCGCTGCGCTTCCTTGTCCGCTGCACGAATCTCGTGGCTGCGCTCGATCACGAGATCGCGCATCGTCTCCAGCCCCACATCGGGAAGCGTCGGGGACGCAAGTTCCGGGGGCTCGGATGGCAAGGGAATGTCGGGGAAGGCCGCGGCGAGGGTGACACGCGCCTGCTCGCGGATAGAGAGGGACGATGCCGCCTGTGCGCGGGCCTGAGCGAGCGCTGCTTGCGCCTGGTCAAGATCGAGCTGGGCGGCGTCACGCAGCGCGACTCGCCGTTTCACCGCCGCGATCGATTCTTCCAGCCCCCTGACCGTGTCCATATCGTTTCGATAATGAGTCCCGGCAGTCAGCCAGTCGTGCCAGAGGCTCGACAGGATCAGCGCCGTCTGGTGACGGACATCCTCCATCTGGTTCTCGGCCACCTCGATCCCCAGGGCGCCAGCCTTGCGGTCCAGCGCGGCCTTGCCCGGCAGGCGGAAAGGGCGGCTGATCGTCGTGTCGAACTCGTCGAAACCGCCCTCGCGATCCACCGTGCGGCGGATGTAGCTACCGCTCACCGTCACTTCATGCGGGCCTTTGCGAAGCATGTCGCCGCGCGCTCGCGCAGCCTCGATACGGGCAAGCGCGGCGGCAACGCTGGGATGACTGTCCAGCGCCTCGTTGACCTTCTCTGCCGGCGGCAGGTCGGCGCGCTGGGCGAGCGCAGGCGTTGCGCCAAATGCAAGGCAACAGGCAAAGGCGACGACCCGCATCAGGCGATCCTTCCCTGATCGACGAGCGGAACGGTTCGCCAACGCACTGGCAGATCGTGCCGTGCTTCTTTCACTGCGCGAAGCAAATCCGGCACCATGTCCTCACCGACGATCAGTTCGATAGTCGTGCGCTTGAGTTCGCCGGAGACCCGCTCTGCTGTCCCGGCATCGTCGAAGTCACGACCACGCACATTCTCCGCCCGGATATGAATCGGCGCCCGGGAGATCGCGCGGATGGAGTCGATTAGCCCTTCGGCGTCCGGGACAGCGCAATGCAGGGTGAACAGGAGATCAGGCATTTTCGGGTTCTCCCGCGCTTTCGCCGAAGCGCTCGAACAGGATCGGCAGCAGGATCAGCGTCAGCAGGGTGGAAGTGATGAGGCCGCCGATGACGACGATGGCGAGCGGACGCTGGATCTCCGATCCAGGCCCGCTGGCGAACAAGAGCGGCACCAGGCCGAAGGCGGTGATGCTGGCGGTCATCAGCACGGGCCGCAGTCGCCGCTGCGCGCCGAGCCGTACCGCCTCGGCCATGCCTAGCCCTTCCGTGCGGAGCTGCCGGAAATAGGCGACGAGCACCAGCCCGTTGAGCACCGCGATGCCGAGTAGGGCGATGAATCCGACCGAAGCAGGCACGGAGAGATATTCGCCCGACACCCAGAGCGAGACCAGACCACCGACCATGGCGAAGGGGATATTGGCGAGGATCAGCAGCGACGCGCGGAGCGAGCGCAGTGTCGCCAACAGCACGAGGAAGATCAGTCCCAGCGCGATCGGGATCACCGTCATCAGCCGTGCCGAGGCGCGCTGCTGATTTTCGAACTGGCCGCCCCAGACGATGCTGTACCCTGCCGGAAGCCGTACCTTCGTCGCCACCGCAGCCTTCGCCTCATCGACATAGCCGACCAGATCGCGCCCGGAGACGAATGCCTGCACCAAGGCGAAGCGTGAACCATTCTCATGGTCGAGCTTGACCGGCCCCTGCGTGCGCGCGACCCGCGCCATGTCGCTGACGCGCGCGAGCGTGCCATCAGGCGTGCGCAATTGCAGATCGGCGAAGCGCGCGGCGTCTTTCCGAAGGCTCTCATCGCCTCGGATGACGATCGGCGTCCGCTTCTGCCCTTCCGCCACGACACCCGCGCGCATCCCCTCGACCTGAGCGCGCAAGGCATCCTGCATTTGGTCGACCGGCATTCCGAACCGCCCGGCCGCTGCGCGGTCGATGTCGAGTTGAAGATAGTCCACGCTGTCGTTGGCGACCGTCAGCACTTCCGAGGCACCGCGAACGCCCGACAGCGTGTGCTGGATCTGGCCGGCGAGATCGGCAAGCGTATTGAGGTCGGGGCCGAAGATCTTGACCGCGAGATCGCCGCGCGCACCGGTCAGCATCTCTGAGACGCGCATCTCGATCGGCTGGGTGTAGCTGGGAGTGATGCCGGGAAGCCCCTCCAGCGCCTTGCGGATTTCCTCGATCACAAAATCCTTGTTGCCGCGCCATTCGGAGCGTGGCTTCAATCGGACGAAGCTGTCGGTCTCGTTGAGGCCCATCGGATCGAGGCCGATTTCGTCCGAACCGACGCGGGCGATCACGTCCTCGACCTCGGGCACGGCCCGGAGCGCGCGTTGCACGGCCAGATCACCGGCAACCGACTGGTCGAGGTTGATCGAAGGCAGCTTGGTGAGTTGGACGATGACCGAGCCCTCGTCCATCGTCGGCATGAAGGTCTTGCCAACCGCGCCATAGGCTATGCCAGCCAGCACCAGTCCCAGAGCAGAGAGGCCATAGACCAGCCTTTTGCGCGCGAACGCGCCGTCCAGCAGCACGCGGTAGCGCGGGCCAAGCTGGCGCATGATCCACGGCTCGCCATGGTGGCCGCTTTTGAGGCCGAAGGAGGACAGTACCGGCACCAGCGTCAGCGCCAGCAGGAGAGAGCCTGCGAGCGCGAAGACGATGGTGAGCGCGACAGGGGCGAACAATTTGCCCTCCAACCCTTGCAATGAGAGCAACGGCAGGAACACCAGCGCGATGATGAGGATGCCGGCCGAGACCGGGACGATCACTTCGCTGGTCGCACGAAACACATGGTTGAGCCGGGGCGTATCTCCATCGTGATCGCGGCCGAGCCGTTCGACCACATTCTCGACCACCACCACCGCGCCATCGACCAGCATCCCGATCGCGATCGCAAGCCCGCCAAGGCTCATCAGATTGGCGGAGAGGCCCATGCCGCGCATGAAGAGGAAGGTGATGAGCGCCGCCATCGGCAAGGTCGCGGCGACGATCGCAGCAGCGCGCCAGTCGCCCAGGAACAGGATCAGCAGCACGACGACGAGGACGGTCGCCTCGATCAGCGCTTCTTCGACCGTGCCCACCGCCCGTTCGATCAGGTCGGAGCGATCGTAGAACACATTGATACGCGTGCCAGCGGGCAAGCCGCGCTCGACCTCGGCGAGGCGCGTGCGAACGCCGTCCACCACCTGCCGGGCGTCCGCCCCGCGCAGCGCGATCACCAGCCCTTCGACCGCTTCGGCGTTGCCGTTCTTCGTCACCGCGCCATAGCGAGTGAGGCTGCCGCTGCCGACCGAGGCGACATCGCCCAGCCGTACGATGCGCCCATCACGGCTGGCGATGACGAGCGATTGCAGGTCTTCGGCATTGCGGATCGCGCCAACCGCGCGGACGATCAGCGCTTCCTCGCCATTGGCGAGGCGTCCCGCGCCATCGTTGCGATTGCCGCTTTCGATTGCCGCACGCAGATCGGCAATCGAAAGCTTCGCGGAGGCCAACGCCACCGGATCGGGCCTCACTTCGAAGGTGCGGACATAGCCGCCGAGCGCGTTGACGTCCGCGACGCCGGGCACGGTGCGCAGCGCCGGGCGGATCGTCCAGTCGAGTAGCTCACGCTTCTGCTGGAGCGATAGCGGCCCTTCGATCGTAAACATGTAAACGTCGGAAAGCGGCGTGGAGATCGGCGCCAGACCGCCCGTCACCGATGCGGGTAGATCGCCCATTACGCCCGACAACCGCTCGGCGACCTGTTGGCGCGCCCAATAGATGTCGGTGCCATCGGTGAAATCGATGGTGATGTCGGCGATGGCGTATTTGGCCGCTGAGCGCAGGATCGCCTGATTGGGGATGCCCAGCATCTCCTGTTCGATCGGCGTGATAACGCGGCTTTCTACCTCCTCCGGCGTCATGCCGGGGGCTTTCAGGATTAGCTTCACCTGTGTCTGGGCGATGTTTGGATAGGCGTCGACCGGCAAGTTGACGAAGGCCCATATCCCTAGCCCTGCCGTCACAGCGGCGAGCAGCAGGACGAGCAGGCGATAGGAGAGCGCTGTGGCGACGAGCGAACGCAGCATCGGCCGGGCCTAGCGCGCCGCGGCGAGCGCCTTGAGCGCGCTCGTGCCGGAGGTCACCACCTGTTCACCGGGCTTTACGCCTGAGAGCAGAACGATCCGGCCGTTGCTGGCCGTTCCGCTCGTCACGGGGCGAACCGCGTAACCGCCCTGCGCTGCCACGAACACGGCCGACCTGCCGTCGATCATTGTGACGGCGGTCTCCGGCACGCTGACCGCGCCCGCCGGTGCGGGACCGGAAATCACGATGCTGGTCGCCCGGCCCGCGACGACGCCTGGCCCTGCCGGGATTTCCGCCTTGAGGCTGGCCGAGCGCGTTGCGGGATCGATCGTCGAACCGACGGCGATAATCCGGCCGGAAATGTCAGGTGGCAGATGCACGGTCATACCAAGCCGCACCTGACCGACCAGCCGTTCGGGCAGTTGCCCGATGACTTCATAGCGGTTTGCGGCATCGATCACATAAGGCGCGGTGGTGCCGTCGACCGGATTGCCTGTCTGGATGGCCGCGCTGGTCACGCGGCCCGCGATCGGCGCGGTCAGCGTATAGGAGCCGCTGCCGCCATGGCCGCCCACCATGCGCAGGATACGCGCCTTTTCCGATACGTCCGCATTGCTCTCGGCGGCGATGGCGCGCGCCTCGTCCGCGCGGGCTGGAGCGATGATGCCCTCCCGGCTGAGCTGCGACAGGCGCGCCGCATTGGACTGCGCAACGCCCGCACGCGCATGGGCGCGGGTGAGGTCCGAGCCGAGCGTCAGCACTTCGCGACTGGCGACGGTGGCAAGCGCCTGTCCCTGCCGCACGCTGTCGCCTTCCACCACATACGTCCGGGTGACGACACCGGGGAAGGTCGCGGCCACCGCCACGCGGGCGTTGGCTGGAGGCTGGATCACCGCTGGAATAGTGACGAGCGGGGCTTCCTCGGCAACGGTCGCGGCGGTTAGACGAATGCCCATTTGCGCCGCGCGCTTTGCATCAACGACCAACACCCCCGCGGCAGTCTGCGCTTTATCGGCAGGCGCTTTCGCGGCGGTGGGTTCGGAATGCGGCGCAAGCCACCAAAAGGCCGCCAAAGCGAGCGGAACGGCCACGCCTGCAATCGGATAATATCGTCTGGACATGCCATCCGGCTAGGCGGCGAGTCTGACGGAACCCTGACGAGACAGGCGACAGGTCAATCGGCAGTCAGGGTTCGGGGAAGCGCAGTATCAAATCATGGCGATCGGGATCGGTCTCGAGCGTGCCTTCGTGCGCGGCCATGATCCGCTCGACGATGGCGAGGCCAAGCCCAGCGCCGTCCTTGCTGGCATGATCGGCGCGGCGATGGCGTTGCACGAGATTGCGTAGCCGGTCTGGCGGCAGGCCAGGCCCTTCGTCACGCACGCTGATGCTTGCACCCGGACCAACAAGCACCTGGATGGCGCCGCCGGCCGGAGTCACCCGCACGGCGTTCTCGATGAGGTTGCGCAGCGCCGCCGAAATCGCCTCGCGCCGACCCCGCGTGACGGGCGCGTGAATGCCAGTCACGAGTTCAATGGTCTTGCCTCCGGCAATGATGGCCGGCGCGGCCGCCCCGACGACATCGCTTGCCACATCGCTCAGCGATATCTGCGCCAGCGGGATCTGGGCGACTGCATCGGCATCGATCTGCGCCAGCAGCATGAGCTGATCGATCAGCCGACGCATTGCCGCGACATCCTTTTTGAGCCGCTCCGCATCGTCATGCTCCAACCGATCGAGTTCGAGGGACAGCAAGGCGAGCGGTGTGCGCAGTTCGTGCGCGACATCGGCGGCGAAGGCTTCCTGGCGCTTCGCCGCTTCGTCGAGGCGCGCGAGCAGGTCGTTGACGGCGCTAGTGAAAGGCAGCGCTTCGGTAGGCATCTGCGAATTGTCGATACGGAAGCCGCGCTCATGGCCTTGCACCGCCTCGATCTCCGCCGCTACCTCTTCGAGCGGTCGGAATGCCTGGCGGATCACGCGAAGCACAAGCACGGTAACGGGGATCATCAGAATCGCCACCGGCAGCGCAACATGCTCAAGCATTTCGCGGCTGGCGCGCGCCATCGCCGCTTGCGCATCGAGATGGGCGAAGGTGAAACTGTAGAAGAAGACGACAGCAGCCAGCAGCAGGAAGGTGCCGACCAGACCGATCAGGCCCAGGCCGCGTTTGAGGCGTCGCGATACGGATCGGCGATCGGTCACGCGCCATTGTCCTTCAGCATATAGCCAACGCCTCGAACGGTATGGAGCGCGCCGGTGACGTGAGCATCCTCCAGCTTGCGCCGCACCCGCGAGATCGTGGCCTCGATAGCATTGGGCGTCACAGGATCGCTGAAACTATAAAGGGCATTCTCAATCACGGCGCGATGCACGACCGTTCCCGCGTGCCGCATCAACAATTCCAGCAGATCGGCTTCGCGGCGCGACAGATCGATCTCCTGATCGCCAGCGCGGGCGGTGCGGTTGGCGACGTCGAAATATAGTCGTCCTACCTCGATCACCGGCTGTATCCGCACGCCGGGGCGACGTAGCAGCGCGCGGATGCGCGCTGCAAGTTCATCGATCTCGACCGGCTTCACGAGATAGTCATCCGCTCCGGCATCGAGGCCCGTGATGCGATCCTCCAATGCCCCGCGCGCGGTCAGCATGATCGCGGGCGGCATCTCGTGATATTTTCGGCGGCTCGTAAGCCAGTCGGTTCCGTCGCCATCGGGTAGCCCAAGGTCGAGCACGATCGCGTCATAGGTTGCGCCGCCCATCGCATCCTCGGCCGCTGCAAGGCTATGGGCGACATCACACACGAAGTTCCGGCGCTGGAGGCCGTCTGCGACCAGCGCTGCCATTCGCGCATTATCTTCGATGACGAGAAGACGCATGAATCACTGGAACCTTCGAGGGAGATGATGATCGCTGGCCATGATCCGTTCTAGCAGGGGGCCGTCAGAAGTCTTCAATCCTTGTCCTCGTGATGTTCATGGGCGCCATCGCGCATATGCGGTGTGAACGCGGTCGGCTCGCTCCGAAGGATCAGGATCACCGCCAGGATGATGGTGGCGCTGCCGACCAGCAGCGCAAGTGCTCCGGGCGCCCGCGCGTCACGAGTATCAGGATGAAGACCGGCTCTCTTGCGGCCGGTGACCATCGCGCGAACCAGATTTTCACGAGTGAGAAACGACATCAGGACAACGGCGCCGACATGGAGGGCGACGAGCGCCAGCAAGCCATAGGCAAGCGTTTCGTGGAAATCCTTGTCGAGCTTGTGCGCCGCGACGCTAACACCGCTCCAAAGGACGATTCCGGTCAGGCCAAGCAGGGCGAGGACGGCGATCGCTCCGAGCGGATTGTGTCCGACGGAGCGTTCCGGACGGCCGGCGAACAGCTCGCGCACATGCGAGCCGATCGCCGTCGGTTTGATGAAACGCGCAAAGCGGGCATGTTCGCCGCCGACCAGGCCCCAGACCAAGCGAAACGCCAGCAGCACAGCGGCGCACCATCCTGCCACCATATGCCAACTGGCGATCGGGCTGTCGTCTTCGGACGATAGAAAAGCCACCAGAATGGCCAGAACGAGCAGCCAATGGAACAATCGCAGCGGCGCGTCCCAGACCTTCAACGTGTCCGCCTGAGCGAGATTTGTCATACAATTCTTCCTTCCCGAAGGAAGGGCTAGGCAGATTGTCTGACCGAATCCTGACGAGAACGAGGGGCTATACGACCGTCCCGAACAGCCGCCCGATCCCTGCTGTTGCCGCCATGGCGAGCGCCCCCCAGAATGTCACCCGCAAGACCGAGCGCACCGGCTGCGCGCCACCGGCCCATGCGCCGAGCGTACCGAGCAGTATGAGGAACAGCAATGTCGCGGCGATCTCGATCGGCACGAGACTGGCGCGCGGCGCGACAGCGACCAGTGCCAGCGGCATGAGCGCGCCTGTACTGAAGGTCGCCGCGGAGGTGAGCGCCGCCTGGAGTGGACGGGCGGTCACGACTTCGGAAATGCCAAGTTCATCGCGCGCATGGGCGCCCAGCGCGTCGCTGGCCATAAGCTGATCAGCGACGCGAAGCGCCAAGTCCTTGTCGAGCCCGCGCGCCACGTAAATCTCGGCCAGTTCATTGCGCTCAAGGTCTGGTTGACCGGCCAACTCGCCGCCTTCTCGGGCGAGATCGGCTTTCTCCGTATCGGCCTGCGAACTCACCGACACATATTCCCCGGCGGCCATGGACATCGCGCCTGCGACCAGCGCTGCTGCGCCAGCCACCAATATCCCCGACTTTTCGGCGCCTGAAGCGGCAACGCCGACGATCAGGCTGGCCGTCGACACGATCCCGTCGTTGGCGCCGAGTACAGCGGCACGCAACCAACCGATGCGTGACACCGCATGACGCTCAGGATGGGTTCGCAATCTGCTCATAATGTCCTCGCAAAGCATAGGGTGGTTGTCAGCCTTTTCTGACGAAACCCTGACGGCCGGCATCGCGCACTGGCATGGATGATATAGACCGCCGGCGCGGCAGCCCTGGCCGCCATCTCACCGGGGCCGCGGCTCTCGTTTGACTGGCGCTGGGAAGTGCGCGCGCATGGACCAACCCCTCCGACGTGGTGCATTGTGTCAGCCAACAAAGACCGTCAGCCATGCCGCGCCGATGATCAGTAACTGGGCTGGAATGACACGGGCGGCAAAGGCGCGCGTTCCCACCGTTGCGGAAAAGAAAATCTTGGCGAGGGTACTGGTGGTGCAGGCGGTCAGGATAGGAAGGATGGCTTGCGGCGCGGCCATCGTGCCGTCGGCGACCTGTGCCGCTAATGAAATCACCGCGGCATGAACGTCCAGCACCCCGCCGATCGCGGCTACGGCGATAAGCCCAGCATCCCCGAACCAGGCTCTGAGGGCCGCTGCGGACATCAGCATGATCGCCACCGTGGCGGCAAAGGTCAGTGCCATCAGCAGATTGAAGGACCTGCTCATTCTCGGCGGTTCAGCCGTAACCTCGCGCCAGGCCGCGAGGGTCAACCATCCGCCCGACAAAAGTGCGGCCAGTCCGGCTGCGCCCACCGGCAGGATGGTAGCAAGAAAGGTACGATGGTCCGTTGCCTCGATCACCACGGCCATCTGCGCATAATTGGCGACGGTCGATAGAACCGCCGCTGCCGCACCCGCCGCGGCGGAGGCGGGATTGGCGCGAACCCAGGCACCCATGGCCCCGATAGTTGCCGAGCTGGAAACGAGCCCCGAGATGAGGCCTAGTGCGGGCACCCCCAGGCGCGCACCCAATAGCCGCGTCGCCACCTGGCCCAGCGCGTTGATCCCGAGGATCATGACAACGACCATCCAGATCGAATGCGGATTGAGCGCGTCGAATGGCCCCATCTGCCGGTCCGGCAACATCGGCAGCACGATCAGGGTGGCGCCGGCGATCAGCAGGATATCCGCAATCTCGTCCGCGCTGATCGTCTGTCCGACGAAGCGATGGAGCGGATCGCGGGCTGCCAGCACGATCGCGATCAGCACCGCAAGAGCCCCCGCCAGCAACGGCGCAGTTACGGCAAGCGCCCCAAGCAGCGTAGTGGCGACGAGGCTAACTTCCGTGGTGATGCCGGGGTCGGTTGTATTGCGCCTGCGCCAACTGCTCAGCAGGGCCAGCGCGGTCATGCACAGCATCACGATCGCGATCATCCACTGCTGCGGCATCAGAGCTGCACCACAGCCCAGTAAGGCAGCGATCGTGAAGGTGCGCAGCCCCGCTGCGGCCGGACGGTGGACCTTGCGCCGCTCGCGCTCCGCTCCGATCAACAGGCCGATGCCCAGCGCAACCGGGAGGTGGTGAATGAGGCCGACGTCGTCCATGGACAGGGTTCTGTGCTCCTACGCGCCGAGCTAGAGGCAAGCACTTCAAAACCCCTCGCCACGATGCACTGACAATCAACTCGGACCACTCGGTGGCGGCTGGCCACGGGAGGATCGGGAGCGGCGGCGCCAGGGGGCAACGCCGCCGCTCCACGTCCAACCAATAGCTAGAAGGTCGCCTAACTACGGTCGGCGTTCATGACCTTGGTCCAGGCCCGCACGAAGTCGTCCACAAACTTCTGCTTCGCATCGTCCGAGGCATAGACTTCGGACACCGCGCGCAGCTCTGAATTGGAGCCGAACACGAGATCCACCGGGGTGGCCGTCCACTTCGCGGCGCCGGACGCGCGGTCCTTGCCTTCGTAGAGCCCCGGCGAGCCGACCGACTTCACCCAGACCGTGTTCATCGACAGCAGGTTGACAAAGAAGTCGTTGGACAGGTTGCCGGGGCGAGCGGTGAAGACACCATGTCGAGTGTTTCCGGCATTGGCGCCGAGCGAGCGCATACCACCGACGAGCACCGTCATTTCGGCGACCGTCAGGCCAAGGCTATCGGCCTTGTCGACCAGCGATTCAGCCGGGCCGAGATCGGCCCTAGCCGAATAGTAGTTGCGGAATCCATCGGCCTTCGGTTCGAGGAAGGCGAAGGAGGCAACGTCGGTCTGTGTCTGCAATGCATCGACCCGGCCCGGCGTGAAGGGGACCGAAACCCGCTGTCCTGCCCGATCCGCCGCCTGCTCGACAGCGGTGTTCCCGCCCAGCACGATGAGATCAGCCAGCGACACTTGCTTACCGTCCTTGCGGCCCTTGATGAAGTCCGCCTGGATGCGCGTGTAAGCCGCCAGCACCTTCTTCAGCTCTGCCGGATCGTTGACCACCCAATTGCGTTGCGGGTCGAGGCCGACGCGAGCGCCATTGGCGCCACCGCGGCCATCTGTGTCCCGGTAGGTCGAGGCCGAGGCCCAAGCCGCACGCACCAGTTCGCCGGTGGAGAGGCCGGAAGCGACGATCTTGGCCTTGAGCTGCGCGACGTCGTTGTTGTCGATCATCGCATAGTCAGCCTTGGGCAGCGGGTCTTGCCAGACGAAGGTCTGGTTCGGGACGTCCTTTCCGAGATAGCGGGTCTGCGGCCCGACGTCGCGGTGGGTCAGCTTGAACCAGGCGCGAGCGAAGGCGACGGCGAATTCTTCCGGATGCTCGCGCCAGCGCGAGGTGATCTTCCGGAAGCCCGGATCTTCCCGCATCGCGATGTCGGTGGTGAACATGATCGGCGCGTGCGTTTTGCCCGCGACATGGGCGTCGGGCACCAGGGCCGTCGCTGCCGGGTCGCTGGGCACCCACTGCACCGCGCCGGCGGGGCTCTTGGTCTTCACCCAGGTGAAGCCGTAGAGGTTGTCGAGATACTGCGTGGTGAAGGTGATCGGATTGGCCGACCATGCGCCTTCCAGGCCGCTGGAGACCGTATCTTCCGCATTGCCCTTACCGCATTTGTTGGCCCAGCCGAGGCCCTGCTGTTCGATCGGCGCGACGCCGGGATCGCCGCCGACGCAATCATCGGGTTTATGCGCGCCATGCGCTTTGCCGAAGGTATGGCCACCAGCGATCAGCGCGGCGGTTTCCTCGTCGCTCATTGCCATGGCTCCGAAGGCACGGCGAATATCAGCCGCCGCCGCCAACGGATCGGGATTACCGCTCGGACCTTCGGGATTGACGTAGATAAGACCCATCTGTGTCGCTGCCAGCGGTCCGCGAAGATTACCCTTCTCGTCCCGCCGTTCGTCCATCATCATCTTGGTTTCCGGTCCCCAGAAGACGAGGTCCGGCTGCCAGGCATCGACGCGGCCGCCCGCGAAGCCGATGGTCTTGAAGCCCATATCCTCTAGGGCGACGTTGCCGGTCAGAACCATCAGGTCGCCCCAGGAGAGCTTGCGGCCATATTTCTGCTTGATCGGCCAGATTAGCCGGCGCGCCTTGTCGAGGCTCACATTGTCGGGCCAGCTATTCAGCGGCTCGAAACGCTGCTCGCCACCACCGGCGCCGCCGCGGCCGTCCCCGGTGCGATAGGTGCCCGCACCATGCCAGGCCATGCGGATGAAGAAGGGGCCATAATGCCCATAATCCGCAGGCCACCACGGCTGCGAAGTGGTCAAAACCTTGCGGATGTCGGCTTTGACCGCATCGAGATCAAGCGAGGCGAATTCCTTCGCATAGTCATAGTCCGCACCATAGGGATTGGATTGCGCTTCGTGCTGACGCAACGACCTCAGATCGAGGCTTTTGGGATACCATTCCTTGGCCGTCGGTGCCGCGCTTTGGGCGAAGGCGGCCGGCGAGATCGCCATGACGGCTATCGCCAATAAAGATATTGTTGTCCTACGCATTATGTCCTCCTGTTGTGGTTGAAGAAGTGGGAGTCCCGTGGACGGTTGGGCCGCCCGTGCCGCCCGTGCCGCACGACAGCAGGCGCCGCCATACAAAATCGGAATTAGGGGAGGGGATGACGCGACCGTTCATTGGGCCGGGGATTTCAGGTAGGCGGTCAGCGCCGCGCGATCGGCGGGTTTCGACGGACCTATGATGGGATCGCAGTTTGCTCATCATGTCCTCACAAGGCGGCATGGGGATTCCAAACTTTCCTGACGGAACCCTGACGAGCCGTATCGTTCAATCATGTGGGCAACATTCGGGATGTAAGCCGACTTCTTGTCGGTCAGCATCGGAGCTTGAATTGGCGGGGATTGCCAATTCTAGCCGGATCATGACTTCCTTCCTCCTCTTGTTCCTGATCGTTTTGGGCATCAACCTCCTGCCTGCCTTCGGACCACCCACCTGGTCGATCATCGTCTTCTATGGTCTAAACAGTGAGCTGCCGATCGCATCGATCGTCATCGTTAGCGCGCTTGCCGCCGCCTTGGGGCGGCTGTTGCTCGCCCATAGCTTCCGGTTTCTCGGCGGCCGCCTACCGGAAAAACAGAAGCGCAATCTCGGCGCTGCGCGCGAAGCGCTAGAAGCGCGGCCGCGCAATATGATCCTCGGGCTTGGTTTGTTTGCTCTGTCGCCCTTGCCATCAGCGCAATTGTTTGCCGCGGCGGGACTGGCAAAGGTACGCCTTCTTCACTTCACTGCCGCGTTTTTCGCAGGCCGCCTCGTCTCCTATTCGATCTACGCGGCGACCGCTAAGGGGCGCGTGCCATCGGACTAGCCGACAACGGCGCGCCGCGTGGAATCGCGACCGCGTTCATCCTCGGCCTGCCGCTCGGCGCGCTGATCGTTTCGCTGCGGGGGGCTATCGACGCCAGCTTTCCCGGACCCAGCCTGCTCGTGGTCGCTGGTCTTCTGGTCGGCTTCGGCACGCGTCTCGGTTCGGGTTGCACCAGCGGTCACGGCGTCTGCGGGGTCTCGCGCCTGTCGCTGCGCTCTGTGCTTGCGACTGCTCTTTTCATGGCCAGCGGCTTTGCCACGGTCGCCATCATGCGTTTGGCCGGTTGGGTCGCATGAAGGCGATCCTGGCCTTGATCTCGGGCATGCTGTTCGGTGCCGGGCTTGCCATCTCAGGTATGGCCGATCCGGCGCGCGTTCATAGCTTCCTAGACCTGTTCGGACGCTGGGACCCGACGCTGGCATTCGTCATGGGTGGCGCGATCATTCCGATGGCGATCGCATGGATAATCCAGCGACGTCTGGAACGCCCTTTGGCCGACGCTGCCTTCAATCTGCCCGAGACGCGCGAGTTGAACGGAAAGCTTGCGCTTGGAGCGATCCTGTTCGGCATGGGCTGGGGCGTGGGCGGGCTATGTCCTGGCCCCGCATCCTTAAGCGCCGCCGCGGCATCCACCTTGCCATCGTGGAGCCGAGCGCGGACCACTACTATCAGCCGGGCTGGACGATGGTGGGCGCAAGGGGAGCGGTGATCCCGCTCTATCCCAAGGGTAGCATTCCGGCGCTGGGCGTGCCCGAAGCTCGGGACACGCAACCGGACGGCGAAACGCTGATCTATGATGTCAGCGAACCAGCATTGGAACTGTTCCGGCCAGCGCCGGGGCAGGCGAACGGCACTGCCGTCATCGTCGCGCCAGGGGGCGGATTCGTGGCGCTGGGCTATACGCGCGGCGGAACGGAAATAGCGCAAGCGCTGGCCCGTCACGGCTTCACCGCGTTCGTTCTCAAATACCGGACGATCCGGAGCGGCGACGGCCCGATGCGGATGCCCGATGCCCATATGCGCGAGATGGACATGGTCATGGCGCGGGCGAAAGGCGGCGAGCCCGTCGAGATGCCGGCGTTCGCAGGCGAACCCCATGCGATCGAAGACGGCGCGCGCGGGGTAGCCATCGTGCGCCAACGCGCCGCCGAATGGGGCATCGATCCGCACAAGGTCGGCGTGATCGGTTTCTCGGCGGGGGCCTATCTCGCGGCCGATCTAGCGATCGGCGCGAAGCCGTCGCGCCCTGACTTCGTCGGGCTGATCTATGGCGGTTTGCGCACCCCTGTCCCAGCAGATGCGCCCCCGGCGTTCATCGCCGGCGCTGCCGACGATGAGTATCAGCCGAACGATCCCATATTGCTCTATTCGGCTTGGCGACGAGCCGGAGCAGCCGCAGAGCTGCATCTGTACGAGCGCGGCGGGCACGGGTTCGATCTGCGTCCTCAGGGCACGACAAGCGACCACTGGTTCGATGAACTGATCTGGTGGTTGCAGGCACGCGGCCTCGTGACGCCGACGGGTAGCCCGGCTGACGCTCTTCGCACTACTATCGGCGGCGCACGGCGACACGCTGCATCAGCTGACGTGGAGTGACGGCGCTATAGTAGGGCAAACGGCGAGATATATTCGTTATGTTTATCCGGTGCGGGGCGCCATTCCCGAACAAAAGAGAGAACTGCGGGCGTAGTTTTGGCCACACCCCCGACAGCACTCCGGGCCAGCACGGCTTTGGAGCCGCTGAAGCGGATTTCCCAGTTTATCCCGTCGGAACCGAAGATTGATCAGCCGCTCGCGCATGGACGCGTCCTCGGCATCCGTCACCCCCTTCTCGACTAGTTCCAGCAGCCGGGGGATGCCTGCTTCGGCTTCCTTATGGTCCTAGCGCACCTGGGGCAGCCGATCGCGATTGCGGTCCTCGCGTTGGATTGCCATGCGCAGATAGTCGCCCAGCAGGCCCACAAAGTGTCGGATTTCGCGCTTGCCACGCACGCACTGATCAGGAGAGTGGGCATCGATCATTTGGAGCAGCGCTGGCGGGCCGTTGCATCGCCATTGCACCGCATTTGGCGTCCAACGTAGTTTGCTCGCTCATGTGCTCGATGGTCTGAGCCAAGCGGAGCATGGTTACGATCTCCGATCGACCTTTGGTTGACATCGCTGTTAATCAAAAGATAAGCGGTGCTTATATTGATTGCCACATTTGCTTTGTCTGCAAAAGGGAAAACATGCTCACATTGGTGCAGACCGCCGACCTGGTCCGGTCGGGATCGCTGTCGGCGATGCGTGTTGTCCGTGACACGCTGGATCGTATCGAGCGCCTGAATCCGGCATTGAACGCCTTCATCCGCGTGGACGCTGAAAGGGCAGAACGCGAGGCACTGGAAATTGACCGCAGAGTGGCGCGAAGCGAGGATCCGGGGCCGTTGGCCGGGGTTCCCATTGGCGTGAAGGATATGGAACCCTGCGCCGGCTTTCCAATGACGGAAGGCAGCTGGTTCCTGCGTGACAGCCCGCCTCAGGCAAAAGACTCCAGGCATGTCGCGCGGCTAAGAGCGGCAGGCGCAATCGTTGTCGGCATCACCGCGACAGCTGAGTTCGGCATGGATTCTGCGACCAGCACATCGCTCTGGGGTGTGACCCGCAACCCCTGGAACACCGATCGCACGCCGGGTGGCAGCAGCGGCGGCTCGTCAGCCGCAGTGGCGGGCGGGCTGGTCCCGCTCGCGACCGGTACGGACGCGGGCGGCTCGATCCGTGAACCGGCATCGTTCACCGGCATCCTGGGGCTGAAGCCCAGCCACGGGCGCATCGCCAAGGCAAATGGCTTTTCCAACTGGTCTGTGCATGGCGCACTTGTGCGGACGGCAGCCGACGCTGCCCGGCACCTCGATGTCGCCGCCGGCAGCCATGATGGGGATCGGCAGTCCCTGCCCGACCTGCCCTATCGTTACGAGGACTGCATCGAAACACTCGACGTCCGCAGGCTGCGCGCCTGCTGGTCTGCGGACTACGGCTTTGCGGCTGTCGACCCGGAAGTCGTGGAGATTGCGCACGCGGCTGCCATCCGCCTGATCGCGCTGGCCGGGCTGGAATCAACGGCGACGCGCTTCAGCGCGACCAACGTCTATCCGCATATGGGCACATTGCTTGCGTCGACGCTGGAAGCGGATTTCCGGCGCGACGGCATATTGCCGGATGGCTTCGACAAGCTCTCGCCCGCAATGAAACGGCTGCTCACGCGGATCGGAAGCCGCGACGTCGACACAAATCGGGCCTGGAGCGAGATTCGGCGGCTGGAACAGGAGGTTGCCGCCTTCTTCGGCCAACATGACCTGCTGCTGTCTCCAGCGGCCGCCTGTGCACCTTATGGCGCGGCAGACCCGGTGCCCGATGTGATCGATGGGCGCGACGCCAGCCTGACGGGCGCGGAGCCGTTCGGCATGCTGGCGAACGTATGCTGGAACCCGGCGATTTCCATCCCCGTCGGCTTCACCTCCGATGGGTTGCCGGTCGGCCTGCAGATCGTGGGGCGCCGGCATCGCGACGATGTCCTGCTCCGGCTGGCGAGGCTTTGGGAACGCGCCCACCCATGGCCGTTCGTGAACAATTAGCTTGCACAGCACACGCCATCATCGTTTCGTAGCCCGGATGAGTCACCGGGGGGTGGGCTTTGCAGCAAGGTAAAGGGCAAGCGTGAGCAGCAAGAATTCCTCCATCGCCGATACGAACGATGTTCCGGTCTCGCAGCCCGATGGCAAGGAGGATGTTCCCTACCATAAGGGCCAGATCGCGGAGCGGCTGTTGGCTGAAGCCCGCAACATCATGGCGACGGAACTGGTGGAAGATGTCACCGCGCGTCGGCTGTGCCGGGCGGTGGGCGTGACATCGGCCAACTTCTACAATCACTATCCCAATCTGGAGTATCTACTGCTGGAGATTGCGGCGCAGGAATTCGACCGTCAGCACAAGCAGAACCTGCGCATCCTGCGGCGCGGATTGAGCCGGGATGACGCCGTGCTGCTGGTCACGCAATATTGCGTGGATTTCAGCGTCCGGCACCATCAGCTTCACCGGATCATGTACGGCCATGTGCCGGACAGCAGCATCAATCCCAACTATATGAGCGCCGCAGATGCCGGCATGCGCACCCTGGTTCACATCATTTATGGCGAGGACCGCTACGATCCCGAGGATCTGGTGAAATCGCATGAGAGCTGCGCCAAGGCCTACGCCTATGTGGCATTCATGTCCGGGCTCGCATCCGGCATCTCGCGGCAGATTTTCGCCAATCCCAGCGGCACCAGAGCCGAACGCCGGAACTTCGTGGAAACGCTGACCCGGATATTCCTGACCGGGCTGGGGCCGGAGGGCGGCACGAGCGACCGGCCACACTGATTTCTCCGCGTCAGAGGCAATTGACCGGAGCTTCGCAGAAAGTATAAGCGGTGATCACATTAGAAATGTGATCGGTGATTATATTTTCGGGCGAGGGGGTATTGCCATGTTTCCAAACACTGGTTCCAGATCGCGGCTGCTGCACTCGCGCGCGACGCTCAGCCTGCCGGGCGGCAATTCGCGGCACACGGTCTATTTCCCGCCCTATCCGATCTATGCCGTCCGCGGAGAGGGCGCGCGGGTGATCGACGCCGATGGCGTTTCCAGGCTGGATCTCATCAACAATTATTCATCGCTGATCCATGGGCACAACCACCCGAAGATCGTGGAAGCGGTGGTGGAACAGGCGCATAAGCTGCTCGCCGTTGCGTTGCCGACCGAAGCGGAGGTCGAACTCGCCGAGATCCTGTGCGACCGCCTGCCGAGCGTGGAACAGGTGCGCTTCGCCAACTCAGGGACCGAGGGCGTGATGATGGCGATCAAGGCCGCGCGCGCCTATACCGGCCGCCGCCTCATTGCCAAGATCGAAGGCGCCTATCACGGCAGCTCCGACAGCGCCGCCGTCAGCACGTCGCCGGCCCCGAACCGCTGGGGCGACGCCCGCTATCCGACAAGCGTGGCGGAACCGGGATCCGGGCCGGGGACCGCCGACGACATGCTGGTGCTGTCGATGAACGATGTGGAAGCGGGGCGCGCGTCGCTGCGTCAGCATGGTTCGGAACTGGCCGGCGTGCTGATCGACCCGCTGGTGAAGAACCTGGCCTTCCAGCCGGCCAGTCCGGAATTTCTGGCCATGCTGCGCGAGGAAACGACCGCGGCGGGCGCGCTGCTTATCTTCGACGAGGTGTACAGTCTGAGGCTGGGCTTCAACGGTGCCCAGCAGGCCCTGGGTGTGCGGGCGGATCTGACGGCGCTCGGCAAGATCATCGGCGGCGGCCTTCCCGTCGGCGCTGTCGGCGGTTCGGCCGAAATCATGACTGCCCTGTTCGATCCCCGTCCGGGCAAGGTGCGGCTCGCGCACGGCGGCACCTACAACGCCAATCCGCTCACCATGGCAGCGGGGTCCGCATCGATGAAGCTGTTCGACCGGGAGGCGTTCGATCGCCTGAGCCTGCTGGGGGATCGGCTGCGGGCGGGCTTTGAAGAGATCATCCGCATAACCGGCGTGCCGGCCACCGTACGGGGGAAGACATCCATGGTCGGCCTGTTCCAGGGCCGGATGACGGGCGGCACCTATCGCGATGTGGTGGCGCAGATGAAGTCCAGCCCCGCCATCGTGGAGCGTTCGGCCCGCTTCTTCGAGCATATGCTGAACAACGGCGTCTTCTTCGGTGCGGCCGGCTTTTTCGTGCTGTCGACCGCATTGACGGAGGCGGACATCGACTTCGTGCTGGACAAGACGCTGGACGGCTTCCGGATGCTGGCGACGCTGCCGGACTGATGCCGGCGCTTGCGCCGCCGGGCGCACCGGGTCCGGCGCTCCGCGCTAGGCCCGGCGCTCCGCGCGGATCAACTCCACCCCACCCTCGGCATAGACGACAAGCGACTGCGCAATGCCCGCCGCATCGTGGGCGAAGACAAACTCGCCACGCGTCCTCTGCGAGAAGAAGCGCCCGTTATCTGCGAGGTAGATCGGTCCGGGCGGAAACACCAGGCCGTGGATGAACGAGTGCAGCTGCCCGTTCTCGATCCAGATTTCCAGCGTCGTCCGGGCGATTCCGTCTGTCACATCATATTGCCCCACATAGGCCTGCTGCTCATCGGTGGACAGCGAGCGGACGCGATGGCGCGTGTTGAAGCCCTTCCAGCCATAGACCTCGGCCACCGTCGTCAGCAGTTCAGCGTGCAGCATGATGCCGCCGACAGCGTTCGTCATGATCACGACGCCGCAGCCCTGTTCCGGCAGGCACATGGCGTTGCACTGATAGCCCTCGTTCGAGCCTCCATGATAAAAGCGCGCGGCAGCACCTTCGCCATCGACCTGCCAGCCGAGACCGAACTGGCCGCCGTCCTGCGATTCCAGCATCTGGCACACGGTATCCCGGCTCATCAGCGCATTGGGTTGGCCAAGCCAGGCATTCCGACATTCGATCAGAAACCGCGCATAATCCGGGGCGGTTGTGTAGACGCCGCCCGCCGCCAGCTGGGGGGTATAGCTGTAGCGCGATGCAAGGGGGGCGCCCTGACTGTCGTGGCCAATGGCCGCCAGCGGCTTCCACACGTCCGCGAGCGGCACCGCGAAGGTGCTGCGGCGCATGCCCAGCGGATCGAATATCCGCTCCTGCGCAAGCGTGGCAAACGGGGTGCCGACCACATCCTCCAGCAGAAGCTGCACGATCTGGGTTCCGCCGCCGGAATAGCGCACGGATTCGCCGGGCAGCTTGTCCACCTCGACCGGCGGTGTCGGCGATGGCGGCCGTCCGGACAGGATCTGGACCAGCGACGGCGCGGGCCGCCCCAATGGATAGTTGCCGAAGCCGGGCACAGTGGTGCCTGCCCGATGCGACAGAAGGTGGCGCAAGGTCACCGGCACCCGCCGGGTGAAATCATTCTCGGGGATCTGCCAGCGCTGCAGGTGTCGGTTGATCGGCTCGTCAAGCTCGACCGCCCCCTGTTCCACCAACTGCATGGCGAGAACGGCGGTGAGTGCCTTGCTGATGGATGCACCGGCGAAGATGGTGTCTGCTGCCACGGCGGCTCCGCCCTGTTCGATACGGCCGAAGCCGCGCGCCTCCGCGATCTCGCCATCCTCGATCACGCAGATCGCCACGCCCGGGCAATGATAGGCGGCAAGCCGCTCCTCGATCGAACTGCGCTGATCGACACCCTCGATCAGGTTCACGGGCAGCACCCCCGCGCCCAGACGATCCATATTCGAAACTGCGCCGGCCATCTCAAACTCCCTGAAAGCAGGGCAACGCTAATGTTTTCACTGCTTACATGCAAGGCTTGCGGACAAGGAAGGTTAAATATATGCAATGATCACATAAGGGGAGGAAAGAATGAGGGACGATTCTGCGCACAGCGGCTCGATTCAGCCCTTCACCGGGCGCGATCTTCCATGGCTTCTGGCCGCCCAGGCCGCGCGGCGCACCGCGCACCCGTTTCTGATCTATTGTCCACGCGAGGGCGCGGTGCAGCGCTGGACCTACGGCGCCTTTGCCGATGTCGTCTCCCGCCTGGCGGGCGGTCTTGCCGCGCTCGGCATCGGCAAGGGCGAGCCGGTGCTGATCCATATGGACAACTGCATCGAGTTCCTGCTGGCCTGGCATGCCTGCGCAAGGCTGGGCGCCCTCGCCGTCACGACCAGTACGCGCTCGTCTGCCGACGAACTCGGCTGGATGATCAGCCACTCCGGCGCCGCGACGGTGATCAGCGAGCCCCGGTTTGCCGACATGGTGCGTGCCGCTGCGCCACATGTCGGCAGGCTGATTCTGACCGCCACGGATGCGGGAGAAGCCGAACCACGTCCAAGAGCCGATGCCGCTCTGGCATTCGAAGCGGTCGCCGCAGGGGACGGCGCGCTGGCGCCGCTGCGCCCGCCCGAACCCATGCTGGCCAACAGCGTGCAATATACATCCGGCACCACCGCGCGCCCCAAGGGCGTAGTGTGGACGCACGCCAACGCCTTGTGGGGTGCGCGAGCCTGCGCGACTGCCCTGCAACTGGAGCCGAGCGATATCGGGCACACCTGCCTGCCGCTGTTTCACACCAACGCCCTGTGCTACTCCCATCTCGCAACGCTCTGGGCGGGGGCGACACTGGTATTCCAGCCCCGGTTTTCCGCCAGCCGCTACTGGTCGTGCGTGGCGGACAACGGCTGCACCTGGGGCGTCCAGATTCCCTTCATAGTGAATGTCCTGCGTGACCGCCCGGTTCCCGCGCACAATGTCCACTGGTGGGGCCTGGGGGCGATCGATCCGCCGGCGTTTCCCGAGCCCTTGGGCATTCCGCAGATGGGCTGGTACGGGATGACGGAAACCGTCGGGCATCCCATCGTTTCAAACCGGCAATTGCCGGGCCGCATCGGCTCGATGGGCACCGTGGCGCCCGGCTACGAGATCGAAGTGCGCGGCGACGACGGGAAGCCCGTTCCCTTCGGCCAGAGCGGCATGATGTGGATCAAGGGCGTGCCCGGCGTCTCCTTGTTCCAATGCTATCTGAACAACCCGGAAGCGACCGCTGCCGCGTTCGATGCAGACGGCTGGTTCGAGACCGGCGACCGCGTCACGCCCCATGCGGACGGTCATATCATGTTCGACGGCCGCGCCCGGGACATGCTGCGCGTGGGCGGCGAGAATGTGGCGGAATCCGAAATAGAACGGGTGCTGCTGGCGACAGGACTCGCCGTCGAGGCGGCCGTGGTCGGCAAGCGGCACCCCATGCTGGACGAAGTGCCCGTCGCCTTCGTGATTCCGACCGCGTCGGCGGGCGATCCCCGCGAGGCGCTGCTGACCGCATGCCGCGAACGCCTTTCCGCCTTCAAGGTGCCGCATGACATCCGGCTGGTGACGGAACTGCCGCGCGTGACGCTGGGCAAGATCGACAAGAAGCAGCTTCGCTACGATGTTCCCCGTCAGCACCTATGGCACAGATTTGAGGTTGTGAATTAAGGAGTGTTGGGGCTTCGTCGTAGTGACGAAGGAACGAAGATGAAGCCCCAGCA
>QFPK01000095.1 GCA_003248865.1 Sphingomonas sp. | reverse complement strand
GAGCAGGAGAGGGGGTCGATCGAAAGCGCGTTGATCGAGCAGGGGGTGTTGGCTACCCCCCACGACTGGCCAGCGGGGTGTACTTCTTTTCCCCAAACCTTGGAGCAATCCTTGCCCACCGTGCTCACGCCCCGAGATATGGAGCAGTGGTTGAATTGGATGACCGTTTTCAGGGTGTCTTGCAGCAACGACACTGAACGGTGGGAGCCGGTGTGGAGACACGGAGTGGCCAACCGGTTGGAAGCGATGGGACGGTGGGTGACCGAGCCCTTTGAAAAAGCAGTGGCCCGTTCAGATGCCCTGGACACGTTTTTAAACCCGTTGTTGCCCCAGTTGTCCCAGTGCTTGGTCCAGGCACAACCGGAAGCCTTGCGCCAAGGGTTGGATCGCCACGAGGGATTGCGCTTCATGGCCACCTCGTGCGGGGTGTCTTCTGCAGTGTTGTTTGGAAGCGCGGCCCAGTGTTTGGAATGCGGCCCCCACCCCCGCCGGCGCTTGAGCCGTTTGTCGCAAGCGTTGGTTTTTGCTTGGCCCTGACAGGTGAAGGAAGCAAAAGAAAACCCCCAGGGTGGGGCAGCCTACCAGCCGCACTTGGACGGCCTGCGGGCCATCGCCGTGGTCATGGTGATGGGGTTTCATGGCGGGTGGCCTGGGTTGGAAGGCGGGTTTCTGGGCGTGGATGTGTTCTTTGTCTTGTCCGGTTTTTTGATCGCTTCTGCTTTGGCCGGAAAGCCCCCACGCTGGGCTGAGTTTTACTGGCGTCGATTTTTCAGGCTTTACCCAGCCCTTCTGGTCGCTGCGGTGGGAACGTGGGTGATCACCAAAGCTTTGGCGCCGGCCTTTTCTTTCGCGCACGAGCAAGGACCAGCCTTGCTCTACGCGATGGATTACTACGCCGTCTATGCCGCTCAGGCTCCTTTGTTGTGGTCCCATGCCTGGAGCTTGGCTGTGGAAGCCAAGTTTTACCTGCTCTCGCCCTTGGTTATTCCACTGCTGTGGCGCACACAGAACCGATGGCAATGGTTGCTGGTTTTGTGGCTGCTGGCCAGTGCTTGGCGAGCGATGGTGGGGTGGGAAGAAGGGTGGCGTGCAGCTTACTACCGCTTTGACACACGGGGGTCGGGACTGGTGTTGGGCATGGCGTTGGCCTTGTTGCCCAGCTTGAAGTGGCCGGCGCTGGCCCAACCGTGGAGGTGGTTGGCCTTGGCTTTGTTGCCTACAGCCCTTGCGTTTGCCCGGTGGGGAGGCATGGGTGCGTTGATTTGGGCCATTCCGTTGGCGGAATTGGCAACGGCGGTGTTGATCATGGCCCCGCCCCAACGCCTACAAGGTTGGTTGTCCAGTTC
>QFPK01000094.1 GCA_003248865.1 Sphingomonas sp. | reverse complement strand
ATGAGCGCGGGCGGGTTCGGGCCGGTGATCGATGCCGGCGGAACCCGCTTTGCCGTCTGGGCGCCGGAGGCGACGCAGCTCTGGCTCTGCCTGTTCGATGCCGACGACCGGGAAACCCGCCTGCCGATGGCGCGGGGGGGAGAGGGCGTCTGGCAGGTCCATGCGCCGGGCGTCGGTGCCGGGCGCCGCTATGGCCTGCGCGCCGATGGCCCTTATGATCCCGATCATGGCCTGTGGTTTGACCCCGACAAGCTGCTGCTCGATCCCTATGCGCCGGCGATCGACCGGGCCTTCGTCCACGACCCGATGCTGGCCGCACCGCGCGGGCAGGGGGAGGACACGGCGCCGCTGATGCCCAAGGGCGTGGTGGTTGCCCCATTGCCGGCCATCGCGCCGGCGCCGCCGTGCTTCCAGTCGGGCGGGCTGATCTATGAATTGCAGGTGCGCAGCTTCTCGCTGTTGCATCCCGACGTGCCCGAAGCGCAGCGCGGCACGATCGCCGCGCTCGCGCATCCGGCGGTCATCGATCATCTGCAGAAGCTGGGTGTCGGTGCGGTCGAACTGATGCCGATCAACGCTTGGATCGACGAGCGGCATTTGCCGCCGCTGGGGCTGCGCAATGCCTGGGGCTATAATCCGGTCAGCTATTTCGCGCTCGATCCGCGGCTGGCACCCGGCGGCCTGACCGAACTGCGCGATACGGTGGCGGCGCTGCACGATGCGGGGATCGGCGTGATCCTGGACATGGTCTATAATCATGACGGCGAAAGCGACAGGCTGGGGCCGACCTTATCGCTGCGCGGCCTCAATGCCCGCGCCTATTTCCGGCACGAGGCGGACGGGCGGCTGATCAACGATACCGGCACCGGCAACAGCGTGGATTGCAACCAGCCGATGGTGCGCCGGATGATCCTGGAATCGCTGCGCCATTTCGTGGTGCAGGCGGGGATCGACGGCTTCCGTTTCGATCTGGCGCCGGCGCTGGGGCGGTTGCCGGATGGGTTCGACCGCGATGCGCCGCTGCTGGCGAAGATGCGCACCGATCCGGTGCTGGGCGACCGAATCCTGATCGCCGAGCCATGGGATATCGGGCCGGGCGGCTATCAACTGGGCCGGTTCGGGCCGCCCTGGCTGGAATGGAATGACCGCTATCGCGACGATATGCGGCGTTTCTGGCGGGGCGACGCCGGCACGATCGGTGCCTTTGCCACGCGGCTGGCAGGATCATCGGATATTTTCGAGGGCATCACCCGCAGTGTCAATTTCCTCGCCGCCCATGACGGCTTCACCCTGGCCGACTGCACCGCCTATGCGGACAAGCATAACCTCGCCAATGGCGAAGACAATC
>QFPK01000093.1 GCA_003248865.1 Sphingomonas sp. | reverse complement strand
GTCCATATTGCTGTAGTAATTGCCGTACCGGAAGGGATTTCCTATTTGCAGGAACATCTTCCCGATTATTGCCATCTTTGGGTAGCCACTCTTGATGAAAGGCTGAATGAGAAAAATTATATTGTTCCGGGTTTAGGAGATGCCGGCGACCTGGCCTATGGCAATAAGCTATAATTGCGAAAAAAACGTCAACAGACTACAGCCCACAATCACATAAATAAAAGTTTCTTTTAGCCAGTTGATTTGCATCGACTCAATATAATTGGTTGCCATGATAGCTACCGGAGCAAAAGTATATACCAGCAAGCTATTATTTTTATTGGAAGAAATCAGAAAAACAACAGCACCAAGACAAAACGCAACAATTATCTTTTTGTAAGAGGATTGCATGTTTAACGGTTTGTTTGGCAGTGTCAATGCCTGTGTTATAAAAAAGAAAGCCGCTGAAACCACATAAAGTGAAAGCGCAAAATTTTGATAGTTGTTGGTAAAGTAATTAAAATTAAAATCAATTAAGGCACTATCAACTACTGTCTCAATTAGGCTTCTGTCAAAAATCAGTGCATACATCAGAGTGATGATTCCAACTGCAAAAAAGGAAATAAATGGCAAGATCCAGTTTCTGTAATCTCTGGAAACGTGGAAAAGAATCGATACGAAAACAATCAGGATAAACAGAATGCTCCAGAAGTGAAAAATGGCCGCGATAAAAATCCAAAGCGAAGCATCAAATATTTTTTCTTTGGGCGTGAGGAGCGATTGCAATGAAATCAGCCTGCGTAATGCTAAAAGTATAAAGAAGTTGGAAATAATCAGGTTTACGTTGATTAATGTCGTTGGAAATAAAATCAGAAAAGAGAAGAAAAAAAGAAACGTATAGCTATTGTCCTTGCTTAATCCGTTCTTTTTGGTCACGAAATTTACAATAAAAAGAGACCCTACTAAAAGTAGCAGCAGACCTATGCCGGACAGAACTCCTTCGGCAGAATCTACCCGTTCAGGAAATTTTTGAAGGTATAAAAAATAGCATACAACCAACAGCGTTGAAATAATTATATAATTTAACGGCCTAGATTTGCTAAAAATGCTTGTAATCATAAGGATATTTTATACTTTTGCAGTGTAAAGATACTACTTGTTCTAAAATGAACTATGATAAAGTTGATCTCTACAGAAATTTTAGAAGTTCATAAAATAAAACATAACAAACGATATGAAATCATTTTTTGAAGGAATACAATATTTATTCGTAGACATTTTATTCAAACCGCTTGATTTTTTCAGAGAATTAGAATTGAAAAACTGGTGGGCTGCCAACACACTGAACTGGATTTTTATGATTATCTGTGCTGTGGC
>QFPK01000092.1 GCA_003248865.1 Sphingomonas sp. | reverse complement strand
CGAACTTCATGAAGCCGCCCATGGGGAGTTCCGTCGTCTCGTATTCCCAGGCCTCCCACGGCTCCGGTGCCCTGGGCGGTGGTAGCGGAGGTGGCTGGACAGTCGCAGGCGAAGGAGCAGCCGCAGGCGCGAGCACGGTCGCCGGGGCTTGCGGTGCTGGGGGTTGTTGGGCTGGTGTGGGCTGTGCGACTGGCTCAACGCTGGCTTGCTCAGAAGAGCACGCCGCCAGAACCAGCAGAACGAACGACGCCAGGAGTCCATTGTGTTTCAGGGAGGGCATAGGGCAATCTCGTGTTAGGTGTTGGTCGGGGGCAATCAGGGGTCTTCAGGCGCGCACTGCAAGCAATGGAAAAGCTGTTGATGGCGGGACTTTTCCTTCTGGATCTTCCCCTCCAGCCGTTTCATGACCCGTGCCAGGAAATCCAGCCTGGAACTGAATCCAATCTGTTCCTGAAGTGGGACATATTCGATGAGGTAGTCCAGGAAGCGAGGGGCGCTGATGGTCTTCTTGGATGTCCCCTCCGCCAATGCGCTTACAATCTTCGGGCGCGCCGCTGCAAAGTAGTTCTGATAGAAAACCAGGTTGACGGGCATTGCTCCGTTCTTCTTTGGCGTCAACACCAGGCACAAGTTGCTGGCGGTAAACTTTCCATTGACGTAGTGGCACCGCCCTAGAGAACCGGACGCGGCCACGGCATACACCAGGGCCTCGCAGTCGTATTCAAAGGCGTTGTGTTTCTTCCATTCGTCGGCGGCAGTGATGAAATCGTAGCGCCCGCTGGAAACGGCCTTTTCACTCGCCAGCGTCCCCTTGGCGACATCGAAAAGGTCGCCAATGCGCACCAGTGCGTGCCCATGAACACTCTGCATTTTCGGTGGCAGGCCAACGCTGCATACCGACCCGTCGGGGCGGAAGATGTCGCGCATTTCCGACACACCAGCCAGCACGGTTCGGTTGATTACAGCATCCAGAACCTGTTGTTCAATGGCGGGCCATTTGTTGTGGCGGTCCAGCTTTCCTTTATGCTGGACGCTTACCAAGCCATCGTCCTCAAGGCTGTAGAACAAAACCTTCTTCCCTTGACGGTGGGGGGTCTTGGTGAAGCCGAACACAGAGGTTTGAACGGTTCGCCCTTGCTCGGAGAACAGGTCATCCGGCATTCTGATGACAAAATCGAGCTGGGCCGTTTTCAGCAACTTCTTGACCGCGCCGCTCCTTTCGTTTTGAGTCAAGGTTGGCGTCGGCATGATGATGATCAGTCTCCCATTTGGCTCCAGGTATTCCAGTGCCTGTTGAGTGAACCTAAATGAGTTATTGGTCTCGTAGGGCGGATTGATGATGGACTTGGTGGGCTTTAGTCCTCGGATATATGT
>QFPK01000091.1 GCA_003248865.1 Sphingomonas sp. | reverse complement strand
ATCCATATCGCCATACCAAAAATGATCATCATGTAAATTACAATTCCTATTCCTAAGGCTAATAGTACTTTAAGAATAATATCACCGATGCTTTTTTGTGTATAATATTCCTTATAAAACCATACCATAATAAACGGATAAGCAAGGAACGTTGAGAGTGAGGTGAAAGTCACAAACATAGTAGGCGTATCTTTTAACAGGTATAAGATTGGAAAGAAAACAACAATAGAAAGGATAGTATAGTAAACCAAAGTATAAGTGTTCATAATTACATGTTCGTAATAATTCTCTCCCCATTTTTTGAATACAAGTGCTGTTACAATCGAAGCCAACGGAATTAATAGTAACATGATTATTGAGCTATAGGATGACAATATAGACATTGCATCATGCATTCCCAGCATAGGTAATTTCTGTTCTCCATAGATTTGTTGCATGTACTTTTCCATTATTACATCTGACTTGATGACTTTAAAGGAAAGGAAGGCAGAAATACCGCTCAATACAAAGGCCAGTAGAATAGGTTTGTAATGGTTAACCCTATCGCCATCGATAAATTTTTTTGCAGTTTTTCCAGGGTTTCTGGCAACATTTTTTAAGGAATAGAAAAAACCTTTATTGGTATGTACGGCCAGATATTGCACTTCATCAATCAGGTATTTACGGTCAATCCTTTTGTATTTTTTTTGTCCGCAGTTGCTGCAAAAATTTTCAGTTATAGGACGGCTGCAGTTCAGGCAATTGTTTTCCATTTTTATAAAATATGTTGGAAGTTATTATTTGGAGTTTCGCGATTTGATTTCTGTATTAAGTTGGCCAAAGCGAATATAATTTGGAAGCATCGTTAGCATACAACCCGGAATAATGGCAATAAGTGCATAATTCTTACTCTTGATAGCCACGAAAAAAAGTCCGGCACATGCTATAAGCATTACGATACTGAATGCAATCAGGACACTTTTTAGTGTATTTTTTTGTTTGTGCAGTTCTTCCAGGGTTAATTCAGAGAGTTTGTTGGTTTTCATAAGATTGGAATGTTGTTTTTGCATTATGTTAAAAACATGCCAAATATAATAAATCCCCAATTGCAATTGCTAGTGGGGATTATTATTTCTAAATTAAATGGATTAGTATCGATAGCAATTATATCGTTCGACAAATATGCCAAAAAGAAAAAGACTACCTTTTTTGGTAGTCTTTTTCTATATTTATTTATCAATGCCCATTGAAACAGTATGTCATGTAGCGATTCACAATATACTATCAAGAGTTTTTATTGTTTATTTAAAACATTATTTCCCATATTTCTGTTCGTATTGAGCAGGGGTCAAATACTTAGTGTCAGAAATTTTATTTACTTTATTTGAAGCAAATAAAGTTGTCA
>QFPK01000090.1 GCA_003248865.1 Sphingomonas sp. | reverse complement strand
CACTGAGCAGACCTTCCAGGCTCTTCGAGAACGTACCCCATTCCTCGTACTGTTTGAATCAACTTGATGTTTTGGCCTTCGTCGATTTTGACCCTCAGCCGCCGAATGGCCACCTCGATCACGTTTGTATCGCTGTCGAAGTTCATGTCCCACACTTGCGATGCGATGAGAGAACGCGGCAGCACCTCACCTTGTCGCCGCATCAGTAGCTCCAGAAGACCGAACTCTTTGGCCGTCAAGTCGATCCTCACGCCACCTCTGGTCACGCGTCGTCGCAAGAGATCCATCTCAAGATCAGCAACGCACAACGTTGGGCCGTCACCATGCTGCCGCCCCCTGCGCAGGATGATTCGAACCCGCGCCAGCAACTCCGCGAACGAGAACGGTTTGATGAGGTAATCATCGGCGCCCAACTCCAGCCCTTTGACACGATCCTCGACTTGATCGCGGGCTGTCAAAAATAAGACAGGCATTTCCAGGCCCTGCTGACGCAAGGTGCTCAGCACTTGCCACCCGTTGAGACCTGGCAGCATGACGTCCAGGATCACCAGATCGTGCGCACCGTGTTTGGCGAGGTGAATCCCGTCGGGGCCGTTGGTCGCCAGATCGACAACAAACCCTGCTTCGCTGAGCCCTTGGCGCAGGTACTCCCCGGTCTTTGGTTCGTCTTCTACGATCAAGATGCGCACGGTGATCTCCAGTTCCTGCCAGCGCATGAGTTTGCCGCCATTCTGACGTGCGTTTCGCAGATGACAAAACTGTCATCTGCGAAACAGGTTCTCGACAGGCTGACCTGAGCACAATGGCAGCTTGAAATCACAGCTTGCCAAGAGGAAGACATGCTATTGGCCCAATCGTCCTATGTTGTTCGCCCCGCACTGGGTCTGGTGCTGTTAGCCATGGGGGGGCTGACCCAAGCCCAGCAGCCTGCCAGTGCTGAACCAATCGCGCCACCTGAATTCAAGGTGACCTACCGATCCCCTATTGGCAGCTACCAGGGCTTTTCCGATCCGGTTCTCGCGGCCTGGAAAGAGTCCAACGACTTGGTCGGTCGCATTGGTGGTTGGCGAGCTTACGCACGAGAGTCGCGTGGTGGTCCCAACATCAAACCGAGCAGCGAGTCTGAACGCGATGATCCGCACGCAGGTCATGGGGAGAGCCGTCGATGAAAAGGCTGTTCAATCGAGTACCGCTGAGAGCGGGTGTCGCTGCGATCGGTTTGGGTGTTCTCTCGGGTTGTGCGAGCATCGACATTGGTCAATCGGTCAAGCGCATCAACGACGAAACCTCGGGCTTCACGCAGGGGAATCTGTCGCTGGCGACGAACGATTCTGAAAAGACAAAACTCCGCGGACGAGCCCACTCTCTGTTGGAAAAGCCTTTGAGCCAGTCGC
>QFPK01000089.1 GCA_003248865.1 Sphingomonas sp. | reverse complement strand
TTGTTTAAGTTAAGTCCTGTTAATTTGTCTTAAAACGCAAAGAAATAAATTTTTAGTATAGAAATGTAACATTTTACGAATAAAAATATAATTTCTGGCAAACCTACCTCTATCCCAAATCTCCCCGTTACAGAAAATATGTAAAATATGTTAAAGTTTTAATAGAGAGAATTTACTATTAATGAAAAGTATGAATCCTTTCTAATGTAGGAATTTTGTGTTAAGTACTCAAATTTCTTTGTGGTGATTTTAATAAAAATAACGATCAATTTTGATAAGAGGAAAGGAGTGTTAAAAAATGTATAGTGCATTAGAATAGACTTCAAAAGATTGGATTTAGTGTTTGAGATTTATTACTATTTTATTTAATATTAAGGTTCACAGTAATGAATTTAACAATATGAAAGCTAAAAAATAGCAAAGGCAACCAGAGTGGTTGCCTTTGTTGATTAAATAATAGCTTAACCCCAATGTCTATTTCTTCTTATAAACAACCTTTACACCACCTTGCTCAAAAATCATTTCTTTCTTTTTAGGAACAAACGAAAGTTTTAAATCTTCATATTCAAACTCATTTTTGGCCTTATATGTTAGCGGAACATACATCTGTCCGGCTCTGGAATCCTGAAAAATTACGTTTTGACCGTCAGATGAAATGGTTACCGTTGCATGGGTTTCTTTTAAATAATAGGTACCTTTTATAGGCATGAAATCTTTTTCTGAAACCTCAGCAGTTGCATTAAAATTAGCTAATTCGGGAGTTTTTCTATAAAGATACATTAACATTGTATTCATGACTTCATCGGTGCTAATATTAACAGCATTGGTTAAGGAAACAATCCCTATGTTTTCGTCCGGGAAATAATAGTAATCTGAAATGTAGTTTTCCACTCTTCCGCTATGCGTATAGCCTTCCGGATTTTTAAAACTTAATTTTATGATTCCCATCCCATAAGTGCCTTTCTCCTCAGGAAGCATTATTTTAAGGCTTTCCGGCGTAATAAGTTTGCCATTAAACAGGGCAAAAAGAAATTTGTTTAGCTCTGTTGGAGTGGATACGATTCCGCCGCTTGCCGGATGATTGGAGAAATTGGTTTTCTCATTTCTGACATACTTGTCCTGAATATTATAGGAAAGCGCTTCGTTTTTAGTTTCGTCCGTTTCAAAACTGTAATAAGTATTGTGCAAATGCAGAGGCCTGACAATTTTTTCGTCTAAGATTTCAGCATAGGTTTTGCCATAAATTTTCTCGAGTATGAATCCCAATAGGGCATAATTGGTATTGCTGTATTCGTATTCGGAACCAGGTTCAAAATTGCTTTTTTGGTTGACAAAGTAATTGATGAATTCTTGTTGTGTATGAAATTGCTGTCCCCATTCAACTTCACCTGCAATTTCAGTAAAATTGTAAATACCTGTTC
>QFPK01000088.1 GCA_003248865.1 Sphingomonas sp. | reverse complement strand
CAACACCGCAAGCTCGCCGCCTAACATCAACCCCCAGACGAGGTCCGCACTCCGCTAACTTACGCCGCGAGTTGTGCCAAATGTTCTGACGACGGACAGTGAGAAGCGCGGCAATCCGGGCACCGATGGCGAAGGCCAGGGGCACTGCCGGCATCTGCTCGCCGGCGGGAAACAGGTCTGATTGAAACATGGCAATTCGTCCTCCTGATGAGGGCATCGGGACAGGCCCTCTGCCGGATCAGGAATTCGAGAAGCTCTCTCTCCTCTACCGCGCCGCTTTGCGGCGCAGCCATGCTGTAAGTTCATCGTTCCAGTCGGTGTCGCGTGAGGATGGTTTGCGAACGTGGATCGTCCGCCCTTCGCGGGCATAAGCGGCCAGGCCACGCGACGCGGCCAGCTCGCCGCCAGCATCGTGATCGACGAAGAGGTGAAGCTCGGTCACGCTCTCGGGCACGCTGACGAGGCCGAACCGCTCATTGCCCAGGGTCGCCCAAACGGGAATGCCGGTGAGAGCGTATGCCGACATCGCGCTTTCGATGCCCTCGGCGAGGCCGAGCTTGCCGGAGGTCGGACCGAAGAGACGGACGGCAGCTTCACCGAGCGTGCCGAGCGCGCGCTTCGGCTTGTCGAACTTAGCCTTGGCATTGTCCGAAAGGAACGTGCGATGGACGGCGATCGGCCCATCATCAAGACTCACCGCCGCAATCATGGCCGGCAAAAAGCGGGTGTGTCCTCTCGGACCAAGCGGCGTTCGTGCATGGAAGCGGAGCGCCGGAGATGCGGCCAGGATGCCGCGGCTCTCGAGGTAGCTCTTCGCTGGACTGGCCCACAACACTTCCGCATCGCGCCAGATGCGCAAGGCTGTAGCCGAAGGCCTCGCAGCAGGGCCAGAGTCCATCGTGGGCTCGATTGCACCTCCCGAAAACAAGGCTGACGCTGGCACGCCTTCACGCGCGAGGGCTGCGATCACGGCCTCCTGATCGCATCCGGCAAAGCAGTGGAGGAGAATGGCTCCACGCCCAAGCGACACACCGAGCGAGGGCGTACGGTCGTCATGTGCGGGGCAACGAGCCATGCCCTTGGTGCCGGACCATTTGCCGCCGCGGCTTTCACAGATGCGTCTCGCCTTCGCGGCGAGTGGATGGTTTGTTGTGGCAACGGACATATGGGCTCCTTCGCAGGCTCGGGTCCCCCATGACCGCTATCCTCCCCTCTCACTGTCGGGACAAACAATCTGTTTTCCTACATGTTCTATTTATGTTCTATTCCGATTCGCTGCAAGCGACAGGAGTGTGAACGATGAGATTGACCTTGATGATCGGGATGATGGCGAGCGCCAGCCTGTCCGTCGTCAGAACATTTGGCACAACTCGCGGCGTAAGTTAGCGGAGTGCGGACCTCGTCTGGGGGTTGATGTTAGGCGGCGAGCTTGCGGTGTTG
>QFPK01000087.1 GCA_003248865.1 Sphingomonas sp. | reverse complement strand
GATACCAGCTTCGTCTGCCAGTTCCACCAGGTAGGGCAGGCCTGTTTTGGATCGGGTGACAAAGGGAAAGTCGCCCAGTTCCTCGTCCAACGCCAAGCCTTGAGCACCTTCAAACACCACCGTGTCAAAGGATTGAAGAGCCTTGGGCGAAACCACCCTGGCGTGCGCTAACAAGCACCTGCAGTCTTCCAGAAAACGGGCATGGATTGCCGGATGACAGGCTTTATCCCCCAGTGTGTGGCCGGGAAGGCCCAAGGCCACCAGACGCTGTGGAACGTGGTGCTGGCCAATCCAAGCCAGTTTTTCCAACAACTGTTCATCGCTCATCCGCGCCAATTCGCCCACGGTCAGCCCCATCCCCACGTGTTCCTGGCGCTCGCAGGTTTCACCAAACCCCACCCCGCAACTGCCGTGCCGGCCCGTGCCACGCGCGGCTTCCACGGCTTGGTTGATCATCACGTCCGAAGGCACGGTGACCAGCGAGCGAGCGTCCACCAGCAAATCCAGGCAAGCGCTGTGGTTGGCCAACCATTCGGTTTCTTCCATCCACAACATGGGGTGAAGGGCAAAGCGTGGGCCCAGATAGGTGGAGGCGCCGGCCAGCGCTCCAGATCCCCAGTGGTGAAAGACATGGCGAACGCCATTGGGCAACGTGACAGTGTGACCTGCCTGGGCCCCACCATTGAAGCGGGCCACCACGGTTCGGTGGCCCTGTTTCAAAGATTGGTGTGCCAGGAAGTCGGTGACAAGGCCTTTGCCTTCGTCGCCATAGGCCGCTCCAATCACACCAAACGCTTGCTGGATCATGGGTTCTCCAAGAACGGATTACAGCCGAGTCAGTCCGCCGCTGGACGCGTTGCTCGTCGCCAAGCTGCCGATCGCATGGGCCACCACCAGGGAGGTGTCCCCAGACCACGATCCGACCACACTGTCGTGATCCGCGCCTTCGGTAGCCTGGATGGTAGAAACGATGACCTCGGCCAAGCGGGTGTAATCCGACAGGCGAATAACCCGCTGACCGAGCAAGTCATTCCAGCCTGCCATCACCCGATCTGCATGCGAGCGGAAGTGGCTGCCCTGCTCAACCACGATGTGGAACACGTGGTAGTTGCGCTCTGCCATTTCAAGCAGTTCCTGGTTGCTCAGGTCGCGTTCGGCCGATTCACCAAACACCGTCATCTGCTGGGAGACGGTCAGCGTGGCGGGCACTTCTTCATCGCCAATGGTGAAGAGGTAGCCCTTCTTGTTGCGTTTGGCCACCGAGTCGATGGACGTTTTTTTGGCAGCGAAATACCACGGAAGGTTGTAGGACTCATGGCTGTTACCGCCGCCGCCGCCCTCCAGGTAGATTTCGCGAAGCTGCTCGGCGATTCGGATGTCGGCCTCAAACTGGGTGACCTGCAGGGGGGCGCTGTCGTAACTGACGTCGCCCACGCCCATGAACATC
>QFPK01000023.1 GCA_003248865.1 Sphingomonas sp. | reverse complement strand
ATGATCTCCTCGGGCTTGTGCTTCTTCGCTGGCATTCGTCGTCCCTTCCTCGATCCAGACTGTCATAGTCGATGGACCACTCAGAAGGGGGCAGCTCAATTGAGCTGCATGTGCCCATGAATCAGCCCGGTGAGCGGCGAGTGGACGACCGGCGGTTGATTTCGGGCATCGTGCAACAATCTAGACAGCATCTCCGTCACTCGGCAGAACCGGAAGACTTGCGGCAACATGGCTGCAAAAATGGAAAGTTGCGTTCATGTTTGGCCGAAAGACAGTGCTAATGCGCCGCCGGTTCTTCGTGTTTGGTTCGAGCATGGCCGCTCTTGCAGCTGCTTCCTCAGCGCCGGCATTGGCGCAGTGTAGCCCCGATCCCACCGTGCCCGGCGGTGTGAAGCTTTGTACCGGCACAGATTCAGACGGTCTGCGCGTCACCACGGATGACAGCACGGTACAGATCGCTCAAGCGGCCCGTGTTGCCGGCTCGGGCGGTCCGGCAATTACCGTCGACATTCCCCGACCGACCGATGCCTTCATTCAGCATTCAGCGACAATCCTGGTCGGCGGTGTGGTGGACGGTGGTGCGCACAGCGGAATCTCGGTTCTGTCCGGATCGATCCCTCCGAACAGCTACGACTATTATGGCAACTACGCGACCGTTTCGGTGGCGGCGGGCGCGACAGTCACCGGTGCCACCGGTATCAACACCGAGCCTTCACCCGGCAACTTTTATGGTCAGGCCCTCGTCAGCATCTCGAACGCCGGCACGATCAAGGGAACGGGCGGCGTCGCCCTGCTGGCAACGGACCCCTGGCGGGGTGGATTTGTTGCTATCGACAACGCGGCGGGCGGCACCATCGGTGCCATCGTCGGCAACATCGAAAGGTTGAACAACGCCGGCCTGATCGACGGCGGGGCGTCCAGCGCGATCGACGAGACCATCGTCTACAATTCGTGGCCCTACCCGGCCGGATGGACCAACAGCGGCACAATTCGCTCCGCCTCCGATACCGCGACGATCGCCAACCTTTACGCTTCGGTCAATCCGCTAACCAACAGTGGCATCATCGCCAACAGCGGAACCGGCGCCGCGATAGAGGGCAGGAGCAATGGGCAGAGGCTGACAGCAACCAATCTTGCCGGTGGCACCATCTCGACTGCAGGTAGCTCGGCAATCGTCGCGACCTCGATCAACCTGGTGAACGCGGGCACCATTACAGGCGATATCGTGACCGAGCCGGCTTTCGGCACCTACTTCTTCAGCATCATCGATTCCACCAAGGGTGTCATCAACGGCAACGTCTCGCTCGGCAGCGGCAACGATCTGGTCTACGGCCGCTACGACGGCACGCAGACTCTGGTAACAGGCATTACCGGCACGCTCGATGCCGGGGCAGGTACCAACATACTTGTCCTTGCGGCCGAGATGGACCTGACCGTGTCCACGGCGATCACGCTTCCGAACAGCTTCCAGCGTCTGAGGCTGGCCCCCGGCGAAGGCGCGACGATGACGCTCGCGCAGGGTTTCGTCGTGCCCGGTCCAATCGAACTGGACGGATATCTGAACGGATATGGCGCCATCATCAACGAAACGGCGATCAAGACTGCCGGACAAGCCTTCGTGGGCCCGTATAATGTGTGGGGCGAGTCGAGCCTGATCAACAGGGGCTCGATCGACGCGACCCCGACATCCTATTATTATGCAGTGGATCTCGGCTATTCTGCTGCGCTGAACAACAGCGGCACGATAACGTCCAGCGGCTTGGGCGTCTCCAGCAGCGGAGACATGATCAACTCCGGGACGATCCTCGCGACGGACACCGCTGTTTCGTTGTTCAACGGGACATTCAACAACAGCGGCACGATCCGCTCGACCGGGGGTATCGGCATCGATCTCAGCGGCAACACCGACAACATGTCCGCCATAAATAGCGGTCGAATCGAGGGGGCAAGCTACGGTGCCATTATCGGCTATGTGCTGACCAACAGTGGCACGATCAGCGCAACGGGTGCCGGCACCGCCGTGGGGCTGGGCGACTACGGGGTGCTCAACAACCTTGCCGGGGGGGTGATCGAAGGCGGCAGCTGGGCCGTCACAGGCCACGACCCCTATGGATCGACCCGAACCTACAATGCCACCGTCTACAACGCCGGCACGATCAACGGCGATGTCACCTTCGTCGCTCCCGACGATATTTACGGGGGCAATAACAACAACAGCTATGTCGCGCTGGCCGGCGGCGTGCTCAACGGCAATCTGACGCTTGGCGAAGGCGATGTGCTGGTGACGGACATCGTCAACGACGGGGAGGGCCCATTCGCCGGCATCAACGGCACGGTCACGACCACAGGCGGACTGTTGCGGTACAGGGTTTCGGGAGAGACGAGCGCCGTGGTCGGCGCAGTCGGTCCGTTCGCCACCACCGGCTATGAATTGCAAGCGGGCGCACAGCTCACGCTCAGCGCTGTCGCGCCACAGGTACAACCGTTGGTGCTGGCCGGCGATGGCATGGTCGATGTGTCGATCAACATCTCCCTCGCCGATCAAACGGCGATGCAGATTGTCGCCGCCGCTCTCCCCCCGGACACGATACAGGATGCCGATCAGCAGTTGCATGTCATCAGTCGCGGCACGCTCTCGGGTACAACGACCGACTATTTCAATGGGAGCTTCGGTGTCGTCCACCTGCGCGCGAACACTGTTTTCCAGAACGAAGGGACCATCAAGGCATCCTTCACCGATACTGGAATGGCCTTCAATGCTGCCGTCGCGTTCGACGGCACTTTGATAAACAACGGCCAGATCGAACTGGAAAGCAGCTACGGCACCTACAATGTCGAGACAGTCGTGAACAACGGCACCATTGTGCAGACAGGTTCGCGAACCTCCCACGGAATCACGGGTGCTGCCACTGTCCTGAACAGCGGCACCATCGAGACAGCCGGAGCAGCGATCCTCAACTCATCGGGTGTCATCACGAATTCGGGCACGATCCGCAGCACGGAAACCGCAGCGATCACCAATGTATTCCGTCTCGACAATCTGGCCGGCGGAACGGTCACCGGCGGCAATGGCACGGCGATCCGGATCGTTGAAGCCATCGTCAATGCCGGAACGATCATCGGCGACGTGGACAGCGGCTACGGAAACAACACCTATTATTCTGCCGGCGGTACGCTGACTGGCAACCTGACCTTCCGTGGGGGCGACGATCTTTTCCTGCAGACGGGCGACGAAGCCGGAGTCAGCGGCGTGATCGACGCTGGTGCGGGGCGTGACATCTACGGAATTGCGTTGACCAGCAGCGGCACGGTTGCCGTGGGGCCGGCACCCGGCATCGGTTTCGAGGATGCAATGGTCGCCGCGCTGGGCGCAAACACCGTTGCGACGATCACGGCCGTCGATGGTGCCTACACAAACCTTTATGCCGCCGGCGACGGCACCGTTGTCAACACGCTCTCTGTGGCGGGCCAGGTGTTCATGGGCCGATCGAGCAATCCGGCTCAGGCCTCGATCCTCGGCGCCACGCTGGGCACCCTGAACAACACGGGCACGATCACTGGCGGCGCGAGCGGAGCAGTCACGCAACTCCTCAACAGCGGCATCATCAGCACTGCACCCGCTGACGGAGTGGTGGCCCCCGCCGCGGTACGCGTTTACAACAGCTACTTCCAAGCCGGGATACCCCATAGCGCCATCTTCAACGCCGAAACCGGCACGATCAGCTCATCCGGAACTTCCGCCGTGGCCCTGCAGGCATGGGGCATTTCCCTGGCACTGGAAAATGCCGGCCGCATCGAGGCGAGCGGTGCCGGAGCGCTTGCGATCGAGGCCACGTTTGCCAGTACAGTCACCGTGCACAATTCGGGCACCATCCTTGGCGCGGTTGTGCTCAGCAAAGGCAATGATCTTGTCGTCAACAGCGGGACGATGGGATCCATCGATCTCGGGGCCGGCGATGACACCCTCCGCCTCGTCGGCGGCAGCTTCGCCGGCTCGATTGCCGGTGGCGAGGGCAGGGATATCGTGGAAATCGCCGGCGGAGAGGCGCGCTTTGGTGCGATTTCCGATGTGGAGACGCTGCGCATGAGTGCGGGCGCCGCCAGCTTTTCGGACAGCATGTCGTTCGATGAAATCACGCTCACCGGGGGGTGGTTGATCGGACTGGAGGGTTCAGCGATCACCGCACCCACGATCAGTATCGCGCGGGATGCCATTTTCGGCTCGGCTGGCACGGTGAATGGCAACCTGATGGTGGGCGGCACGCTAAGCCCCGGCGCATCGCCGGGAACGATGACGGTGAACGGAAACGTCTCGCTGGAAAGCAGTTCGACATCCATTTTCGAGATTACGCCCACCGTGTCGGACAAACTGATCGTCAACGGCAATCTGACGATCTCTGAGGGTGCCACGCTCCGCGTCGATGCCATCGAGATCGTGGATCCCGGTCAGTCGCGTGATCTGATCATCGCCGACAGCATTTCGGGACGCTTCACGAATATCATCCTGTCTAGCTCGCTGTTCGGTGTTATCGTTCAGCAGGATGATTCAATCTCGTTGCTCGGGCAGTTCATCAACGATCCGTCTTTCTCGCCGCAGGTGCAGCGCTCGATCGCCTATGTAAACAGCCTGCTAGTCAGCGGCGCGGCCTCTGATGCGTTCCTGTCGGCGGCCCCTGAGCTGGACGAGGCCGCTTTCGCGCAGTTGATGCCAGAGGCCTATGCGTCGGTCGGACAGATCATCGTGGAACATGGTCTCGATCTGGCAGATGTCGGTCGCAGCGCGGCCTTCGCGACGGAACGCGACAGCCCCGGCGCATTCACCTTTGCAGCCATGCTCGGCAATACACGGACGTTGAACAGCAGTGCGCAGGGCACGGCACGTACGCGGATGGAAGGCTATGGATTGCTGGCCGGCATAGGTTGGGGGAGTGGCGACTGGTCGATCGGAGGCTTTGTGGGCTACGCCAACAGTCGGCAAACACTCTCGTCGCTGGGCTCAAGGAGCGAAGTCGACTCCATCCTGGCAGGGGTTCACGGCCGCTGGACAAACGGCCCCCTCTCCGTCAAGGCGACGGTCGCCTATGATGGCGGCAACGCCGATACCCGCCGCGATCTTCCCGCCGGGGCCGCCCGCGCAGACTTTGGCCTTTCGGGCTGGACCGGTGATCTCAGCCTCGATTACGCAATGCCTGTCGGCAGCGGCTGGACGGCACGGCCGGGCCTGGGCATCACTATCATTGATATGTCGCGCGACTTCGTGTCGGAAACCGGCGGCAGTGTCTATGCGCTGGAAGTGGCGCGCGAACGCGATCACGCGATATTCGTCGACGGTGCACTCGCCTTCAGGGGCGGCATGCAGGAAGGCTCGATCATTCGGCCTCATGTTTCGGTAGGAGTGCGCTATCAGGTCGATGGAAGAAATCCATTTGCGACTGCTGCCATGGATGGCGGCGGTTTCGGTATGGTCGCTGCCGGCGCGCGCCGCCCGCCGCTGCTCGGCACAGCCACGGCGGGAGCCGACATTGCCCTGAATTCGAATCTGATGATGTTCGCTGCGGCGAACGCAGAAGTTGGCAATGCCGACCGGCGCCTCGGCATGTTGGCCGGCCTGCGACTGGCATTCTGATAAATATGAGGCAACGACGGAATGACCTCCTCTAAAAAGTTGGGAAGATAGCATGATTCTGGGAGTGCGAGTAAATCATTAGTATATTAAATATTTCTAAAAAGAATTTTCACAATTTACCTGGACAGTTTGCATAAATCGAAATCATGATTTTGATAATACAAAAACATGATTCATTTTCGAAATATAATGCCATGCAGCGCAGACATTCGGACGCATTCTCGTTCTAATGTCCGCTTTTTTAAATCATGGTCAAAACCCGCCGGTCCGGACCGCTCGACGAAGCTGACGCTTAAGTAGTGAGTTGTGCTATGCGCTGCACTTCCGCCAAAAGCGAGTCAATCAGATCGTTCCAGGTGAAGGAACTCAATTGTCGCGCTGGTGACGTACACCAGCACCAGGAAATCTAAACGCGCGCCACCACGCGAGACGCCAACGGGTAACGTCCTCTTTGGTGATATCGGCGACACGGCTGCTGCCGAACACCGGTGCGAGATTGTAGCGCCAATGATGCAGGCTGAATTTGGCCGTGGATGGTTTCCAGCAACGCGCGGTGTCGGACCAATTGGTCTCGACATAATCGTTCAATGTTGGTGTCACTTTGATCACGGTGCGCTTGGGCATACCGTCAAGCGCAGCGGTCTCCCAACAATCGCCGTGCTGCGTACGCGCTAGTTCCGCGTCGACCTCATCCGTCCGTCCAAGTGAAACCCGCCGGTGCTTGTTTCGATATCTGACTCGGACGAACCAGAAGTAGCGTCCGGTGGGCCGGCCACGCAGGCCGAAGCCTGGCAAGTCGATGTCCCAGATACAATATTCGGAGGTTCGCACCGGCAGCTTCCGCCGGGCGAAATTACCGTCCAGATGTGCCGGAAACCGGGCCTTTTCCGGTTGGGGACCATAAGGCCGTAATAGATAGCCGAATTGCCAAAAAAAACGTTAAAAATCCGTCGGTTAGGGGGGCGGATGGCCTGCAGACATGTTTGAACTGCAGGGCACTTTTTCCAGACGATTTGTTAACTTTATTGGATAATTTTCCATGAAAACACCATGCGGTGCGTTCGGTGTGTTAGCGGCTCAGCCGAGCGACGGGAGGTCCAGCCCCTTTTCCCGGGCACAGTCGCGGGCGATTTCATAGCCCGCATCGGCGTGGCGCATCACGCCGGTTGCCGGATCGTTCCACAGCACCCGTTCCAGCCGTTTCGCGGCTTCCGGCGTGCCGTCGGCCACGATCACCATCCCGGCGTGCTGGGAATAGCCCATGCCGACTCCGCCGCCATGGTGCAGCGACACCCATGTCGCGCCCGACGCCGTGTTCAGAAGCGCGTTCAAGAGCGGCCAGTCGCTGACGGCGTCGCTGCCGTCGGCCATCGCTTCCGTCTCGCGGTTGGGGGAGGCAACCGAGCCCGAATCGAGATGGTCGCGCCCGATCACGACCGGGGCCTTCAGCTCGCCGCTGGCCACCATCTCGTTGAAGGCGAGGCCAAGCCGGTGTCTGTCCCCCAGGCCGACCCAGCAGATGCGCGCGGGCAGGCCCTGGAAGCGGATCTTGTCCCGCGCCATGTCCAGCCAGTTGTGGAGGTGGGCGTTGTCCGGCAGCAGTTCCTTCACCTTGGCGTCCGTCTTGTAGATGTCCTCCGGATCTCCGGAGAGGGCGGCCCAGCGGAAGGGACCGATACCGCGACAGAAGAGCGGGCGGATATAGGCGGGGACGAATCCGGGGAAATCGAACGCGTGGGCGATTCCCTCGTCTTTCGCCATCTGGCGGATATTGTTGCCGTAATCGGTGGTGGGCACACCGGCGGCGTGGAAATCCAGCATCGCCTTCACATGCACCGCCATCGAGGTGCGGGCGGCGCGTGCCACGGCTTCGGGTTCACGCTCGCGGCGTTCGATCCAGTCCGCGACGGTCCAGCCGATGGGCAGATAGCCGTTCACCGGGTCGTGCGCGCTGGTCTGGTCGGTCAGCAGATCCGGGCGGATTCCGCGCCGGAACAGTTCGGGCAGGATTTCGGCGGCATTGCCCAGCAGACCAACCGAGATCGGGGTCCTTGCAGCGCAGCTTTCATCGATGATCGCCAGCGCCTCTTCGATGCCGGTCGCCGCGCGGTCCAGATAGCCAGTGCGCAGCCGCATCTCGATCCGGCTGGCCTGGCATTCGATGGCGAGGCAGGAGGCGCCCGCCATCACGGCTGCGAGCGGCTGCGCGCCGCCCATGCCGCCGAGGCCCGCCGTCAGCAGCCATTTGCCAGACAGGTCTCCGCCATGATGCTGGCGGCCCATTTCCACGAAGGTTTCGTAGGTGCCCTGCACGATGCCCTGCGTGCCGATGTAGATCCAGCTGCCCGCCGTCATCTGGCCGTACATGGCGAGCCCGCGCTTATCGAGTTCGTTGAAATGCTCCCATGTGGCCCAGTGCGGCACCAGATTGCTGTTGGCGATCAGCACGCGCGGGGCGTTTTCATGGGTGCGGAACACGCCCACGGGCTTGCCGGACTGCACCAGCAGCGTTTCGTCTGCCTCCAGCCGCTGGAGGGTGGCTACGATGCGGTCGAAGCTTTCCCAATCCCGCGCGGCGCGGCCGATGCCGCCATAGACCACCAGTTCCTCCGGCCGTTCCGCGACATCGGGGTGCAGGTTGTTCATCAGCATCCGCAAGGGCGCTTCCGTCAGCCAGCTCTTCGCGCTGAGTTCGGGTCCGGTGGCGGGGCGGATGATGCGGCTGTTGTCCAGACGGGTCATCGGGCGGCTCCGGCGCGGGCGAAGCTGAGGCAGGCATCAAGGGTGTCGCGCAGCGTTTCGATCAGCTCGGCGGCCCGGGCCGGATCATAGGGGACGGGCCAGTCCGCCTCTCCCACCGCCTGCGGTTCGTCCAGATAGGTGCGCATCGCCAGTTCCATCTGGATGGCGTGGATGCCGCTTTCCGGGCGGCCATAGTGGCGCGTTGTCCAGCCGCCCCGGAAGCGGCCGTCCGTCACATGCGTCCAGACGCTGTCGGCGGCCACCTGTTCCACTGCGGCCAGCAGGTCTGGCGCGCAGGTGGTGCCGCCGTTGGTGCCGATGTTGAGGTGCGGCAGTTCGCCCGTGAACAGGCGCGGCACCAGGCTGCGGACGGAGTGGGCATCATACAGCACGACACGGGGGTGGAGGGCGCGCAGGCGCTTCAGTTCGGCCTCCAGCGCCTGATGATAGGGGGTGAAGTAGAGCGCGCGGCGGCGGCTGATCTCGGCTTCGTCGGGCCCGGCCTCTTCGTAGAGCGCGTCGCCGTCGAAGGTGGTGGTGGGGCAGAGTTCGGTCGTCGCCTGTCCCGGATAGAGCGACTGGCCGCCAGGATCGCGGTTGAGGTCGATCACGCTGCGGGAAATGCGGGTGTGGATCAGCGTCGCGCCGAGGCCGACCGCGAAGGCGTAGAGCTTGTCCACCCACCAGTCGGTGTCGCGCCGTGCCAGCCATTGGGACCGGAACGGCGGCGAAACCGGCGGAAGGTCGCGCCCGACATGCGGAAAGGCGACGACAAGCGGGGCGTCGCCCCGGGTGATCTGCAGCCAGTCTGTCGTTTCAGTCATGATGACACCCCCGGAAGTGGATGAAGGGACGTGAGGGCACCCGAGGCGATGAGGGCGTTGGCGGCCTCCATGTCCGGGTGGAAGTGGCGGTCGTCCGCCAGCGTGGGCACCAGCGCGCGCAGGGTGGCGCGGGCGGCTTCCAAGGCCGTGCTGGAGGTGAGCGGGGCGTGGAAATCCACCCCTTGCGCAGCTGCCAGCCATTCGATGCCCAGCACGGCGTTGGCGTTGGCTGTCATCTCCAGCAGGCGGCGCGCGCCATGGGCCGCCATGGAGACATGATCTTCCTGATTGGCCGAAGTCGGGATGGAATCGACGCTGGCCGGATAGGCGCGCTGCTTGTTCTCACTGACGAGCGCGGCGGCCGTAACCTGCGGGATCATGAAACCGGAATTCAGCCCCGGCTTCGGCGTGAGGAAGGCGGGCAGGCCCGACAGCGCGGGGTCGACCAACATGGCTATACGCCGTTCCGCGATGGAGCCGATCTCGCAGATGGCGAGCGCGATCATGTCGGCGGCGAACGCCACGGGCTCGGCGTGGAAATTGCCGCCCGACAGCGCCTCGTCCGTCTCCGGGAAGATCAGCGGGTTGTCGGAGACGCCATTGGCCTCCGTTTCCAGCGTGGCGGCGGCCTGCCGCAGCACGTCCAGCGCGGCGCCCATCACCTGCGGCTGGCAGCGCAGGCAATATGGGTCCTGCACGCGGGTGTCGCCCTCCAGATGGCTGGCGCGGATCGCGGAGCCCGCCATCAGCGCGCGCAGGGCATCCGCCACCTCGATCTGGCCGCGATGGCGGCGCAGCGCATGGATGCGTGGATCGAACGGTGTGTCGGAGCCCTTGGCGGCCTCGGTGGAGAGCGCGCCGGTGACGAGGGCAGACTGGAACAGCCGTTCCGCCTCGAACAGGCCTGCCAGCGCATTGGCGGTGGAGAATTGGGTGCCGTTGAGCAGCGCGAGGCCCTCTTTCGGACCCAGCGCGAGCGGCGCGAGGCCTGCGCGTGCCAGCGCATCGGCGGCGGGCAGGCGTTCGCCGTTTAGCTCGATCTCGCCAACGCCAATCATGGCGGCGGCCATGTGCGACAGTGGGGCGAGATCGCCGCTGGCCCCCACCGAGCCCTGCGACGGAATGACGGGCGTGAGCCCGCGCGCCAGCAGTGCCTCCAGCAGCGCCACCGTTTCCGGGCGAACGCCGGAGGCGCCCTGCGCGAGGCTGGCGAGTTTCAGCGCCATCATCAGCCGCACGACGGGGGCAGGCGAGGGCGCACCGGTGCCGGCGGCGTGGCTGAGCACGATATTGCGCTGGAGCGTGGCGAGATCGGCATCCCCGATGCGGACGCTGGCGAGCTTTCCGAAGCCGGTGTTGATGCCGTAGACCGGCTCGCCCTTCGCTAGAATGCGGGCCACGGCTTCGGCACTTTCCGCCACCTTCGCGCCGCTGACGGGATCGAGCCGGGGCGTGGCGCCGCGCCACAGCGCACGCCAGCCGGACAGGGGGATTTCGCCGGGGATCAGCCGGATTTCACTCATGCACCACTCCACACACGGGCATGGAGCGGATTGAGCCCCATGCGATAGACCAGCTCCGCCGGTTCATTGACGGTCCAGATCGCGAGATCGCACTGCTTGCCCGGCTCCAGCGTGCCGATCTGGCCGGATAGCCCCAGCGCGCGGGCGGCGTTCACCGTGAGGCCGCGCAGCGCTTCCTCCACCGTCAGCCGGAACAGCGTGGCGGCCATGTTCAGCACCAGCAGCGGGGAGGTGAGGGGCGAGGTGCCGGGGTTGCAATCGGTGGCGAGCGCGATTGGCACGCCCGCCGCGCGGAAGGCGGCGATGGGCGGCAGCCTGGTCTCTCGCATGAAATAGAAAGCACCGGGCAGCAGCACCGCGACCGTGCCCGCCTGCGCCATAGCGGCGATATCGGCGTCGGTCGCATGCTCCAGATGATCGGCCGATAGGGCGTGATGGCGCGCGGCGAGGCTGGACCCGCCCAGCGCCGACAATTGCTCGGCGTGCAGCTTCACAGGCAGGCCATGGGCCTCCGCCGCGCGGAACACGCGTTCGGTCTGTTCGGGCGAGAAGGCGATTCCTTCGCAGAAGGCGTCCACGGCATCGGCGAGTCCGGCCTCGGCGACGGCGGGGATCATCTGCTCGCAGACGAGGTCGACATAGCCGTCGGCGTCGCCGCGATACTCCGGCGGCACGGCATGGGCGCCGAGGAAGGTGGCGGCCACCCGCACCGGGCGTGCCGTGCCCAGCGCCCGGATCGCGCGCAGCATCTTCAGCTCGTCCGCCAGAGACAGGCCGTAGCCGGACTTGATCTCCACGCTGGTCACGCCCTCGGCGATCAGCGCATCGAGCCGGGGCAAGGCCTGTGCCACCAGTTCCGCTTCGCTGGCGGCGCGGGTGGCGCGCATGGTGGAGACGATGCCGCCGCCCGCCTTCGCGATCTCCTCATAGCTGGCGCCTGCCAGCCGCAGTGCGAATTCGTTGGCGCGGTTGCCGCCATGGACGAGGTGGGTGTGGCAGTCGATCAGGCCCGGTGTGATCCAGCGGCCCTCTACATCAGTCTCGTCGGCGCCGGGCAGGGGAGGGGCCTCCGCCGCTGGCCCGGCATAGAGGATTACGCCGTCACGGCTCGCGATCAGGCCGTCCTCGACGAGGCCGAGGCCGTTTCCAGTCATGGTCGCGAGGCGCGCATTGCGCCAGACTCTGTCCGCCATGGCGTGATTCCCTATTTGTATATACAAAACCACGAGTCATGGTACCTGTCCAGCCCTTCGGAGGAGGCGTGATGGCCGTGTTGCATTTTTCCCAGGCGCTGCTGCCGGACGGCTGGGCCGGCGGCGTGCGCATCCGCATCGACGGCGGCCGCATCGCCTCCATCGAGACCGGGGTTGCGCCGGAGCCTGAGGACGAGCGGCACGCCACCGCCCTGCCGGGCCTGCCCAATCTACACAGCCATGCCTTTCAGCGGCTGATGGCCGGGCTGGCGGAGCGCCGGCTGGGGCCGGACGGCGACGATTTCTGGAGCTGGCGCGAGCTGATGTACCGCATCGTCGGGCGCATCCTGCCGGGCCATATGGCGGCGATTGCCGCCATGGCGTTCGTGGAGATGTTGGAGGGCGGCTTCACCCGCGTGGGCGAGTTTCATTATCTGCACCACCAGCCGGACGGGCAGCCGTTCGACGATGCGGCCGAGATGGCGGCGGCGCTGGCGGCGGCGGCTCAGGAGACTGGGATCGCGCTGACCTTGCTGCCGGTGTTCTACGCGCATGCCGGTTTTGGCGGGCAGTTGCCGCAACCGGGGCAGCGGCGTTTCATTTCCGATCTGGACGGCTTCGCGCGGCTGCTGGCCGCGAGCGCCCGCGCGCTGGCACCGCTGCCGGATGCCGTGCTGGGGATCGCCCCCCATTCGCTGCGCGCCGTGACGCCGGAGGAGCTGACGGCGCTCGTCGCGCTGGCGCCGGAAGGCCCGGTGCATATCCATGTCGCCGAGCAGGTGAAGGAGGTGCAGGACTGCCAGACATGGTCCGGGCAGCGGCCGGTGGAATGGCTGCTGGATCATCAGCCGGTCGGTGCGCGCTGGTGTCTGGTGCACGCCACCCACATGACGGAGGCCGAGACGGCTCGGCTGGCTGCCAGCGGTGCGGTCGCGGGGCTGTGCCCGATCACCGAGGCCAACCTGGGCGACGGCATCTTCCCGGCCGCCGACTTCGTGGCTGCCGGCGGGCGGTTCGGTGTGGGCAGCGATTCCAATGTGCGGATCGATGCCGCCGAGGAACTGCGGCTGCTGGAATATGGCCAGCGCCTGATCAGGCGGCAGCGCAATGTGCTGGCGGCGCCGGATCGCTCCAGCGGGCGGTTCCTGTTTGAGGCGGCGCTGGCGGGCGGCGGGCAGGCACTGGGAGAGGCGCCTGTGCTGAAGATTGGCGGCCGGGCCGATCTCGTCGCGCTGGCGCCGGACCCGCTGGGCATGGGCGATCTGGCGCTGGATCGCTGGATATTCGGCAACGGCCGGGTGGAGAGCGTCTGGCGCGGCGGGCGGCGGGTCGTCTCTGGCGGGCGGCACCATGCGCGCGACGAAATCGAGCGGCGCTTCCAGATGGCGGCCGTGCAGCTTCTGGGCTGATTGCCTACCAGCTCGGGCGGAAGCGGGCGCTCCCTTCGCTGTCGTCGCCCGGATACCAGAAGCGGCCGAGCGTGACGGGGAGGTCGTCGTTCCAGGTGCGCCGTTCCACCAGCAGGCAGGCGGCGCCTTCCCCAAGCGCGAGATGTTCGGCGACGGTCGGCCCGGCCCGGCGCGCGGTGATGCTGTGCCGGGCGTCCGTCCAGGGCACGTTCGCCAGCAGCCACTGGCCTGGGCTGACATCGCGCAGCAACCCGCAGGCCAGCGCCGGGGCGGCTGCCCGGTTCACCAGCCGCTCTTCCAGCTGGAACGGGCGGCCGTCTGAAAGGTGCAGGCACAGGATGCGGATGGAGGGCAGGCCGTCCAGCCCGCTGACGACAGTCTCGCATTCGAGCAGCCGATAGCCATAATGGCCGCCCTCGCGGCGCACCGCATCGGCTGCATCCCAGATTTCCAGCACCGGCCGTTCGCGCGCGCGGCCCGTCACGATGGTGCCGATCCGGGGGCGCCTTGCGACAAGCCCTTCGGAGGCGAGGCTCTGGATCGCCTTGTTCACCGTCATCCGCGACGTCTGGTAATGGCCGGTCAGCACCAGTTCGGACGGGATGCGCGTGCCGGCGGCCCATTCACCGGACAGCACGGCCTGCGCCAGCGCACGGCGGATCTGAAGCCACAGCGGCCCCTCTCCGTCGAGTGGCGGAATGCTCGCGTTCACAGGTGGTTGCGGCTGCATTCCTTCTCCTGGAAACCTCTCTGCCGGTTACGTTGCACCATTGCCGAAGGTCCGGCAATTCGCCCTGCCGATGCCCCCGGCTGTTGCCGTTATGCAACCCTTTACCAATCCATGACGCATATATTGCCGCAGTGCGAAATTCCCGTTGCGCGGCTTTCCGAACCTGACAAATATTGCTGACTGATGAACGAGCGGTTCATGCAGGAGCAAGACCTAAAAGGCGGCTTCTGATCACAACAAAAGGGGTAAATGATGAAGCTATCTGTTGCCGCGATTCTATGCAGCACCTGCCTCTCCGTGCCGGCGCTGGCGCAAGGAACGGCAGAAACGGTTTCCGCCCAGGATGACCTGATCGTGGTGACGGGTTCGCGTATCAAGCGTTCCATCGAGGACAGCCCGGTGCCGCTGTCGGTGATCACCACCGACGACCTGCGCCGCGAAGGTATCAACAGCCCTGAACAGTTCATTGCGTTCCTAACCTCCAACGGCAACGGCCTCGACAACCTGTCGTCCAATGCCGACGTGGTGTCGGGCGCGGCGCGCGGCAACAACGGCGCCTCCTCTGCAAACCTGCGCGGACAGGGCGCTGCCGCCACGCTGGTGCTGTTGAACGGCCGCCGCGTGCCAGCGCACGGCCTGAACGGCGGCGTGGTCGATGTGAACCAGATCCCGATGTCGTCAGTTGAGCGGATCGAAGTGCTGAAGGACGGCGCCTCGGCCATCTACGGCACCGATGCCGTGGGCGGCGTGATCAACTTCATCACCTACAGCAATTTCCAGGGTGCCAAGGCAACCGGCTTTATGGACGTGACCGAAGCGGGCGGCGGCAACATCTGGCGCGGCTCGTTCGTGGCCGGCCATGGCGATCTGGAGAATGACGGCTTCAACGTGATGTTCGCTGCCTCCATCAGCGACAACAAGATGCTGCGCGGGAACCAGCGTGATTTCGTGAATACCTTCCAGGTGGATCGCGGGCTGTCGGTCGATACGCGCGGCACGCCCTTTGCCACCATCTTCCCGCTGGGCGTATCGCCCAACAGCCCCAACGGCACCATCATCAATTCCGCCGCGACGGCGCCGTTCCTGCCCGGCAGCACCACGGTTCGCGCCGGCGGGGGTATCAACCCGCTGGACCTTCCCGGTGGCGCGGGTTGCGATTCTGTCGGAGGGATGGATTCCTACGACCATCTGCTGTGGGATGTGCCCACCGCACAATATGCCTGCGCTTGGGATACCGGCCGGGCTGCCGTACTGGCGCAGCCCATCCGTACCATTTCCTACTACGGCGCCGCGACCAAGCGGCTGGGCGACCATGAAGTGAAGTTCGAAATCACCGGGTCGCAGGCGGATTCGAAGAAGAGCTTCTCGGCCAACCAGATGTCATCCAGCGCCTCTGCGGCGGCGACAGCACTGAACTATGTGTATGTGCGCAACCAGTACAGCGCAGCCACCTATGATCGCGTATTCAATCAATTGGTCAGCGTGTTCCCCTCGCTGGAAGCGAACCGGGGGTTGCCGATGGCGCTGCGCTGGCGCTGCCTGGAATGCGGCAATCGCGAGATCGAAACCAGCACGGAAACGATGCGCTTGGCCCTGACGGCTGACGGCCCGATTGCCGGGCCCTGGGAGTATCATGCCGGCGTGTCTTATGGGATGAGCGAGTCCAACTCTACGCTGGGCTCCGGATACTTCTACACCCGTACCGTGCGTGACGGGAACGGCAACATCATCGCGAACGGTATGGTGGATGCCCTGATGACGGGCATGATCAATCCTTTCCTGCTGCCCGGTGAAACTCAGTCTGCTGAGGCGATGGCCCTGATCGCAGCCACGTCCGCCGCGGGGGTGAAGCTGTATGGGGGCAAGTATGCATTGTGGCAGATCGATGCCGCTGCCACCGGCCCGCTGTTCGATGTGTGGGGCGGCACAGTGCAGGCGGCCTTCGGGGTCGACTGGCGCAGAGAGGAGTATAGCTTCAATGGGGATTCGCGCGAGGCGGCCAGCCGCCCCCATATTTTCAATGCCCCCTTCGATGATGCCAACGCGCTGGACAGCCGCACCCGTGATGTGAAAGCCGCCTATGCGGAAGTCATGGTGCCGTTGTTCACCGGCTTCGAACTGACTGGTGCCTTCCGCGTGGATGATTACACCGGCTTCGGCACAACCACCAATCCGAAGTTCACGGCCAAGTATCGGCCTATCAAGCAGATCATGGTCCGTGGTTCCTACAGCACCAGCTTCCGGGTGCCGACCTTTAACCAGATCTACAACGGCACCCTTGAATCGCCCTACTCGGGCCGTGACCTCTACGATCCGGCGACCTGCTCGGCCGGCCGGGTGGACACCACCATTCCGGGCTGCGATTCCATCAGCCCGACGGTTCTGACCGGAGGCCGACCCGACCTGGGGCCTGAAAGCTCGCGCCAATGGTCTGCCGGTGTCGTGCTTGAACCGGCTTCCAACATCATGGTCTCCGCCGACTGGTGGCATATCCGCCGCGAAGGCAGGATCGATGTGCTGACGCTGCAGGACATGATTGCGAACTACAGCATCTTCGAAGATCGCTTCATTCGCGACGGATCGGGGGCCATCACCACCATCGACCGCACCTGGGTGAACAGTGGAGAGACGGAAACGTCCGGCATCGAATTCGCCGGGCGCGCCAATACCCCGTTGTTTGCGGGTAACCTCTCCGTGGGCTTTGACGGCAGCATGTTGTTGAAGAAGCGCTCACGGCTGGTGCCGGGTGCACCGCAGGGCGTCAGTGAAGTGGGCCGCTTTACCTTCTCGGGCGATCTTGGCCTGAAGTGGAAGCACAACATCTTCTTCACCTACACCCAAGGCCCGTGGGTTGCCTCGATTTCGCAGCTGCACCGCTCCGGCTACACCAACCAGGAACTGCCCGGGGTGACCTCCGGCCGGGTCGATCCGCCGGACCTGCATGTGCGGGTGAAGCCCTACACCATCTACAACCTGTCGGCGGGCTATCGCCCGAACGATGCCTGGAGCATCACGGCGGGCATCAAGAACCTGTTCGACAAGGATCCGCCGTTCGCGATCACCTACGACAGCAACAGCGGCGCCGGCAGCAGCTGGGAACCGCGTGTCGCCGATCCGCGCGGCCGCTCCTTCACGCTGATGATCGAATACAAGATCTGACCTGACGCAAAGGCACGAAAAGAGCCCGGAACCTGCAGGTTCCGGGCTCTTTTTCGTTCAGCCGACGGCGGCGATCAGGCCAGCCGTTCCTTCACCTTGGCGATGAATTCGGAGTCCGTGAGGATGCCGTTGTCGTGCGCAGCCGACAGCTTGCGCAGCGCTTCCACCGCCTCGCCCCCGGCGGCGGGGGCAGGGGCCGCTGCTGCGGCAGGCGCTGCGGATGCGCTGACGGCCGCCATGCGTTCGGCATGCGCCAGTTCGGCCGCATGGGCCTTCTGCTGCTGCTTCGCCGCCGAGCTGCCGGCAACGGCCGTCGCCGTCTTGGTGATCACTGCCGTGCGCGCCGCGGTGCCTGCCGCGCGACCGATCAGGCTCGGCCGTCCGCTTCTCGATCCCAGCATGTCATTCGCCTCCAATCAGTTGGGCCGCCGCCGTCAGCGTGGCCCGTGCCTCGTCGATCACATCGCCGGGGATGCGTTCGGCCACCAGCAGCTCTCCGCCGGCCGCGCGGACGGCATCGGAAAAGCGGGTTGCCCAGATATGTTCCACCAGCAGCGCGGCCACAGTCGTCGCGGGTTCCAGATTGTCGGCCACGTCCAGAAGGTCCGCTTCCGACATCAGCCCGCGCGATTCCCCCGCCAGCGAGCGGATGGCATCGGCCACGTCCTCGGGCAGCTCCTGCATTTCCAGGATGGCGGCTTCACCGCTTTCATCCTTGATGACCACAGCGACATCCAGCAGCCGGATCAGGCCGTTGCCCACCAAGTCGCCCAGCGCGGGCGCGATGGCGCCGTTGAAGCGGTTTCCTTCAAATCCCAGCAGCAGAAACTCAACCGGGCCAATCGATGCAGTCATGACAATCTCCACGGCAACTGCCGCGCTGTGCCATCACCCGATGTCGGGATGATGACGGGTGATCAGTGCGCCAGCAGAAGCGGGATGTCGGCGGAGCTCAGCAGCCGGCGGGTCACGCCGCCCAGCAGGAACTCCATCGCGCGGCTGCGGCCATAGCCGCCCATCACGATCAGGCCGGAGCCCAGTTCCTTCGCGGTCGCCAGCAGCGTGTCGGCCGTGCTGCCGCTGCCCGATGTGCGCTCATGCAGTTCGGAGCCGATGCCGTGGCGCGAGAGATAGGAGGAGACCGCCGTCGGCGGCAGCTCGCCCGTTCCCGTGGGGTCGATGGTCAGCACGTCCACCCGCGCGGCCTGCTTCAGCAGGCTGACGGAGCGCTTCACCGCATGGGCGGCTTCGGGCGTCGGCTTCCAGGCGACCAGCACCGGCTTCTCGATCTCCAGCCGGGCCGCCTTGGCCGGCATCGCCAGCACCGGCGCGTCGGCCTTGGTGACGACGGCAGCCAGCGTGGTGGCCAGTTCCTTTGCGTCGCTGGAAGCCAGCGACATCACGATCACGTCCGACAGCAGCGAGCGGTCCACCAGCGTCTGCGAGGGTTCGCCCAGCGACTCGGTGAAGCTGTAGGAGATGCCTTCGCCGTCCAGCCGTTTGGACAGCGCCACCCGCTCGGCTTCGGCGAGCTTGGCTTCGTCTTCCAGCAGCTGCACCACCATGGCGGCGCTGCCGGCGAAACCGGCGGCGTCCGCGCCCAGGAAGGCGGGCACGCGCCGCGTCTGCAGCACTTCCAGATGGCCTTCGGTGAAGCGCGCCAGATCCAGCGCGCCCTGCAGGCGGGATTCGAACTGCGGGTCATTGCCCTGATGAAGCAGAATCGATTTCATCGGCGTGCTCTCCTGTGCTCGGGGTCAGCTTGGCTACCCCCTATGCGCCAGCGAAGGCAATGCTGTCTTGATACGGGTCAAGCTCAGCCGAGAACTTCACCTACGCATGGTCCGAACCCGATGCTGGCATAGCCGTCAGCGCGCGCAACCGCCGAAATCCGCAGCCTGTCGCCATCCTGCAGGAAGCTGCGCGTCTCGCCCGAGGGCAGGGTGACCGGCGCCTTGCCGCCTTGGGTCAGCTCCAGAAGCGAGCCTTCGCTGCCGTCCGCCTCGCCGGAAATGGTGCCGGTGCCGAACAGGTCTCCCGCCATCAGGTTGCAGCCGCCCACCGTGTGGTGCGCGACCATTTGCTGCACCGTCCAGTATAGCGCCTGCGAATTGCCTGCGGTGAGCTGCACTTCGGGCAGCCCGGCGTCGCGCATGGCACGGGTCTGCAGCCAGACCCCCAGCTCCAGCGACAGCCCGCCATGGGCCTGATCGTCGGAATCCAGCAGGTAGGGCAGGGGGGTGGGTTCGCCTGCGCCGCGCGCGAACGCGGCCTCGCGGAACGGGGCCAGCGCTTCCGGCGTGACGATCCAGGGGCTGACGCTGGTGAGGAAATTCTTGGCGAGGAACGGGCCCAGCGGCTGATATTCCCATGTCTGCACGTCGCGCGCGGACCAGTCGTTCAGCAGGGAGAAGCCCGCGATATGGTCGGCGGCCTCGTTGATGGGGATGGCGCTGCCCAGTTCATTGCCCGCGCCGATCCACACGCCCAGCTCCAGCTCCAGATCCAACCGTTCGGTCGGGCCGAAGCGGGGTCCGTCCGCGCCGGGCAGCTGCCCCTGCGGCCGTTTCACCGGCGTGCCGGACAGCACCACGGACGAGGCCCGGCCGTGATAGCCGATGGGCACATGGCGGTAATTGGGCAGCAGCGGCGCGTCCGGCCGGAACAGCTTGCCCACCCGCATGGCATGATGGATGCCCGCATAGAAATCGGTGTAGTCGCCCACTTCGCAGGGCAGGTGCATGTCGGCATGGGCGGCGGGCAGCAGGAAGGGCGACACCGTATCGCGGTGGCGCGCATCCGTCAGCAGAGCGAACAGGGCGTGGCGCAGCGCGACGCGGGTTTCCGTGCCCAGTGCCAGCAGCTCGTTCAGCCGCTCACGGGTGAAATCGGCGAGATAGTCCAGCTCCGGCAGCAATCCGGCGTCCACCAGACCGGCCAGATCCAGCACGGAATCGCCGATGGCGACTCCTGCGCGCGGACCCGAATCCCCGTCGGAGAACAGGCCGAGCGGCAAATTCTGCACCGGGAAGCTCTCATGCCCGTCTGCGCCTTCCACCCAGCAGCGCGCGCCTGCGTCATGGGTATGATCCGTCTGCCACCAGTTCATTCGCCGCCCTTTGGAAAACCCTGCCAGACCCGGTCGTAACCGGCCTGCAGCCATGTCGCCTCCGTCGCGGCCCGAGTCAGCCGGAAGGGGCGGACGGTCTCGAACATGAAGGCAAGGCCATTGTCCAGCTTCATCGGTGCCAGCTCAGCGTGGGAGGCCTTTTCCCAGCTCGCGGCGTCCGGGCCGTGCGCGGACATGCGGTTGTGGAGCGATCCCCCGCCCGGCACGAAGCCGCCGCCTTCCTTCGCGTCATATTCGCCCGAGATCAGGCCCATATATTCGCTCATCACATTGCGGTGGAACCATGGGGGGCGGAAGGTGCTTTCCGCCACCATCCAGCGCGGCGGGAAGATCACGAAATCGCAGTTGGCGACACCGGCTGCGCCCGATGGCGAGGTCAGCACGGTGAAGATCGACGGATCGGGGTGATCGAAGCTGACGGTGCCGATGGCGTTGAACCGGGCGAGGTCATAGACCCACGGCAGCAGGTTTCCGTGCCAGGCGACCACGTCGAAGGGGGAATGGGGGAGGGCGGTTTCCCACAGCTGCCCGCCCAGCTTCACCACCGATTGCGTGGGGGCGTCGGGTTCGGTCGCGGCGGCGGGCGCTTCGAAATCGCGGGGGCCGGCCAACCCGTTGGCGCCGATCGGCCCCAGATCGGGCAGGCGGAACAGGGCGCCATGGTTTTCAAGGACATAGCCGCGCGACGGGCCGGCCACATCAACCCGCAGCTTCACGCCGCGCGGGACCAGCGCGACATGGCCCGGCGGCACACGCAGCTGGCCGAATTCGGTGGCGATGGCCAGCTCGCCCTGCTGCGGCACGATCAGCAACTCGCCGTCGGAGCTGCTGAAGGCGCGGCCGGTCATCGGGCGGTTGCAGGCATAGAGATGCACCGACACGCCCGTTCCCTCTTCCGCCGAGCCGTTGCCCGCCAGCGTGACCAGCCCGTCCAGCCAGTCGCCGTCCTGCATGGGAACGGGATCCCACCGCAGGCGGTTGGGGCTCAGCAGCCCGTCCGCGAACGGCGGCGCGGTGATGCCGCCATGGGGCAGCGGCCGACACTCGCCGTGCACGGCGCTGGGGGTGCGGCGATAGAGCCAGCTGCGCCGGTTCTCGTGCCGGGGCGCCGTGAAGGCCGTGCCCGACAGCTGCTCGGCATAGAGCCCCCGCGCCGGCCGCTGCGGCGAGTTCCGCCCGACCGGCAGCGTGCCGGCTATGCTTTCGGACTGGAGCTCGCCGCCGAAGCCCGTCAGGCTCACGAGCGCATGCCCGCCGGGATCACCCCCCGGCGGATCTGGTCCAGCTCCAGGCTTTCGAACAGCGCCTGGAAATTGCCTTCGCCGAAGCCGTCATTGCCCTTGCGCTGGATGATCTCGAAGAAGATCGGCCCCACCATATTCTCGGTGAAGATCTGCAGCAGCAGCCCGCCGCCGGTTTCCGGCGCGCCGTCGATCAGGATTCGGCGTTTGCGCATTTCCTCCACGTCATGGCCGTGGCCGGGCAGGCGCTTGTCGATCAGGTCGAAATAGGTGTCGGGGCTGTCCTGGAAGGCCACACCATTGGCCTTCAGCTGGTCCACCGTCCGGAAGATGTCGTCGGTCGCCAGCGCGATATGCTGGATGCCCTCGCCATTATAGGCGCGCAGGAATTCCTCGATCTGACTGTTCTCGTCCTGGCTTTCGTTCAGCGGGATGCGGATCTTGTCATCGGGCGCGGTCATCGCCTTGGAAAACAGGCCTGTCGTCTTGCCCTTGATGTCGAAGTAGCGAATCTCGCGGAAGCCGAAGATGCGTTCGTAATAATTGGCCCAGTGCGCCATGTCGCCGCGCCCCACATTGTGGGTCAGATGATCCAGCGTGTGCAGCCCGGCATCGCGGTCTGTGCGGGTGGCGCCGGGCACGGCCACGAAATCCACGTCATAGATTTCCTCGGCGCCGTAACGGTCCACCAGATAGAGGTTCGCGCCGCCGATGCCCTTGATGGCCGGGATGTTCAGTTCCATCGGCCCCAGCTTGCCGGTCACGGGCTCCGCGCCGCGCTTCACGGCCTCTGCAAAGGCATGGCGCGCATCCTTTACGCGGAACGCCAGCGCATTGGCGCTGGGACCGCGATGGGCGCGGAATTCGGCCACCTGGCCCTCGGGCTCAAAGTTCAGCAGGAAGTTGATATCGCCCTGGGCATAGCGGCGGACATCCTTGCTGCGGTGGGTCGCCACATGGGTAAAGCCCAGCATCTCGAACAGCTTGCCCAGCTTCTCCGGCTCAGGGCCGGTGAATTCCACGAACTCGAACCCGTCGAGCCCCATGAAATTCGCATCCGTCACAGCTTCGCGAACGGCGGTCGCCATCTTGTCTCTCCCCAATCTCTGCAATGGGGATAATGTAACCGTTGTTACGGTTTGGCGCAAGCCTCCAGCCGGCCCAGCAGCGCCAGCAACTGCGTGCGTTCGGCTTCGCTGAAGCCCGCCAGCAACTCCGCCTCGATGCCCAGCGCCAGCGGTGCGATTTCCGTATGCAGCGCCTTGCCCTCGGCCGTCAGCGCCAGTTCCAGCGTGCGCCGGTCGGCCGCCTCGGTGCGGGCCAGCAGGCCGCGCTCCACCAGTGCCACCACCGCTCGGGAGATCGTCATCTTGTCCATCTGGGTCGCGGCGACCAGCCCGGCCTGGGTGGTGTGGCCCTGTTCCGCCACCACGGCGATCACCCGCCACTCCGGGATCTTCAGCCCGAAGCGCGCCTGATAGACATGGGCCACCCGATCCGACACCGCGTTGGAGGCGATGGAGAGGCGATAGGGAAGAAAGTCGTGAAGGCTGAGCATGGCGGCCAGACTTTCACGCCCGGCATCCCCCGTAAAGCCTCGGCAGACGTAAAGCCTCAGCCGACCGGAAGTGCCCGCTCCAGGATCGCGCGGGTGTCGATGGCGCTGTCATAGGCGCCATAGGCATTGCCGCGGCCTTCCAGCCGCAACGCGCAGAAGGCATCGGCCACCGGGCTTTCCCATTCCAGCAGGGTCGCCGCCTGCGCCGCCAGCGCCAGCCGTTCCACGAACAGCCGGGCATTCGCTTCGGTGATGCGGCTGAAATCAAGGCTGCCAATGAACCGGTCATAGCTGGCGTTGCGCCCGGCTTGCGCCTTCAGCCAGTCCGCCATCGCCTCCACGCCTTCGGGCTCGCGCGCCATGGCGCGCAGCACGTCCAGCGCGATGACATTGCCCGAACCTTCCCAGATCGCGTTCAGCGGCGATTGCCGGAAGATGCGCGCCATCGGCCCGGTCTCGATGTATCCGGCGCCGCCCAGGCACTCCATCGCTTCATAAACGAAGCCCGGGGTGCGCTTGCAGACCCAATATTTGGCGATCGGCGTCAGCAGCCGGGCCAGCGGCTCGTCGGCATCGAAGGCCTTCGCCAGCCGGAACCCGATGCTGGTCGCCGCTTCGCTTTCCACCGCGAGGTCCGCCAGCACGCCCGCCATCGCGGGCTGGTCGATCAGCCGGCGCTGGAAGGCGGAGCGGTGCGCTGTGTGCCACACCGCCTGCGACAGGCTGGCCCGCATCTGCTGTGCGGAGCCGAGCACGCAATCCAGCCGCGTGTGCTGCACCATCTGGATGATGGTGGAAACGCCGCGCCCCTCCGGCCCCAGCCGTTGCGCCAGCGCGCCATGATATTCGATTTCGGACGAGGCGTTGGAACGGTCCCCCAGCTTGTCCTTCAGCCGCATCACGCGGAACCCGGCGTTGCGCTCTCCGCTTGGCAGCCAGCGCGGCACAAGGAAGCAGGTGAGGCCGACATCCGTGTAGGCGAGTGTCAGGAAGGCGTCGCACATCGGCGCGGAGCAGAACCATTTGTGGCCGGTCAGGCGGAACCAGTCGTCGCCGACGGCTTCCGCCTTCGTGCTGTTGGCGCGCACGTCCGAGCCGCCCTGCTTCTCCGTCATCGCCATGCCGATGGTGACACCGGCCTTTTCCGCCGCCGGGCGCGCTGCGCCGTCATAGCGCCCGGCCCGGATGCGCGGCACCCAGACATCCGCGACCTTTGGTTCCACCTGCAACGCGGGAACGGCGGCATAGGTCATGGTCATGGGGCAGATGGTGCCTGAATCCGCCTGCCCCTGCAGGAACAGGATGGCGCCGTGCGCCACATGCCCGGCGGGCTGATCATTCCAGGCAACCGAGGCAAATCCGCTGTCCAGCCCCAGCGCCATCAGCTGGTGATAGGCCGGGTGGAAGCGCACTTCGTCTATGCGGTGGCCGAAGCGGTCGAACGTCTCCAGAACCGGGGTCTGGCGGTTCGCCTCCACCCCCCAGTCGATAACCTCGGCGGAACCGACCCGCGCGCCCAGCGCTTCCAGCCGGGGGGCATGGGCCGCACCGCCCGCCTTCGCCACGGCACCCTGCAGCGGCAGATCGTCCAGATAGAGGTTGCGATCCTCCATCGGCGGCGCCTGGTTGAAGACTTCATGGGTTTCCAGCTGCGCCAGCGGCTTCAGGCTCGACATACATACTCCCTTTCGCGTTCCGGCTTATCGAGGGCGCCCGCCGTCGCCAATTCGCGCTTCAATCAGCTTTCAGCCGTTTTCCGTTGCAGCAGCGGATCGGTGGCGGCGAGATTCACCAGCCAGCGAATGAAGGCGTCGACACGCGCCAGCCGCCGGGCATCACGGTGCGCCACCAGCCAGAAGGTGCGGCGGATATCGACACTGGCTGTCAGCACGGGCAACAGCGCAGGTATCTGCCGGGCGATGAAATGCGGCAGGATCCCAATCCCGGCCCCAGCCTCCACCATAGCCGCCTGCGCGCCAATATTATTGCTGCACAGCTTTGCTTCCAGCCCGGGGGCGAAATCCTGATGGTAGCGCAGCTCATCAGAATAGATCAGGTCCGGCACATAGCCGACCAGCGCATGCCCTTTCAGTGCGTCCACATCGGCGGGCGTGCCTGCTGCGGCGAGATAGGCGGGTGCGCCATACAGCCCCAGCCCATAATCCGTCAGCCGGCGTGCGATCAGCGGTCCACGCGTCGGCCGGGCCAGCATCACGGCGAGATCGGCCTCCCGGCGCGAGGGGCTGAGGAAGCCGGCGGAGGCGACCAGCTCTACGGCGATCCCGGGATGGCGGGCATGAAAGTCGCTGAGGCGGCGCGCGATCACCCAGGTGCCGAAGCCTTCCGACACGCTGACGCGGATTCGGCCTTCGCTGCCCGTCAACAGGTCGCGGGCGGCTAGCGCCGCACGCTCGGCCTCCTCGGCATGGCGCATCAGCCGCACACCTTCCTGCGTAAGCTGATGGCCGTTGCGTCCATGCTGGAACAATGCCACCCCCAGCTCCGTTTCCAGCCGGGCGACACGGCGGGACACTGTGCTGGAATCCACCCGGGCGGCCTGCCCGGCAAGTTCCAGCCGTCCTGCCCGCGCGACCGCAAGAAAGATGCGCAGATCATCCCAATTCATGACCCTATTTTGCATTAATGCAAAGCAGTATTGCAAGATTGCATTCTTCACGGCGATGACTGGAAGGTTCAGAAGGCGCCGCCACTGATCGAGACGGAGCATTGATATGAAGCAGATCGACCATTTCACAGCCGGCGGCGCCCTCACCGCCTCGGGTCGCTTCGGCGATGTCTATGATCCCAATGCCGGCACGGTTCAGGCGCGTGTGCCGCTGGGCGACGCCGCGCTGCTGGGCGCAGCAGTGGCCGCAGCACAGGCCGCGCAGCCGGGCTGGGCTGCAACCAACCCGCAGCGGCGCGCGCGGGTGATGTTCGCGTTCAAGGCGCTGGTGGAACAGAATATGGACGAGCTGGCGCACCTGCTTTCCAGCGAACATGGCAAGGTCATCGCGGATGCGAAAGGCGACATCCAGCGCGGGCTGGACGTGATCGAATTCGCCTGCGGCGTGCCCCATCTTATGAAGGGTGAATATACCCAGGGCGCGGGCCCGGGGATCGATGTGCTGTCCACGCGCGTGCCGATGGGTATCGGCGCGGGGATCACACCCTTCAACTTTCCCGCCATGATTCCGATGTGGATGTTCGGCGTAGCCATTGCCTGCGGGAATGCCTTCATCCTGAAGCCCTCCGAACGCGATCCGTCGGTGCCGGTGCGGCTGGCCGAACTGCTGCGCGAAGCGGGCGCGCCCGAGGGCATCCTGCAGGTGGTGCATGGCGACAAGGAGATGGTGGACGCCATCCTGGACCATCCCGCCATTTCCGCCGTCAGCTTCGTCGGTTCGTCCGACATCGCGCACTATGTCTACTCGCGCGGCGTCGCGGCGGGGAAGCGCGTGCAGGCGATGGGCGGCGCCAAGAACCATGGCATCGTGATGCCCGACGCCGATCTGGATCAGGTCGTCTCCGATCTGGCGGGGGCCGCCTTTGGTTCCGCCGGAGAGCGCTGCATGGCGCTGCCGGTGGTGGTGCCGGTGGGCAAGGCGACCGCCGACGAGCTGCGCGAGCGGATGGTGAAAGCCATCGCCAAGCTGCGGGTGGGCATCTCGACGGACCCGGATGCCGATTACGGCCCCGTCATTAACGGCGCCCACAAGGCGCGGGTGGAAGGGTGGATCCAAACCGGCATCGACGAAGGCGCTGAACTGGTGGTCGATGGCCGGGGTTTTGAGCTTCAGGGCCATGAGAAAGGCTTCTTCATCGGCCCAACTTTGTTCGACCATGTGACCCCGTCGATGGCGAGCTACAAGGAAGAGATCTTCGGCCCCGTGCTGCAGATCGTGCGGGCGGAGACCTTCGAGGACGCCATCGCGCTGCCCAGCCAGCATCAATATGGCAATGGCGTCGCGCTGTTCACCCGCAACGGCCATGCCGCGCGCGAATTCGCCGCGCGGGTGAATGTGGGGATGGTGGGGATCAACGTGCCGATCCCGGTGCCGGTCGCCTATCACAGCTTCGGCGGCTGGAAGCGCTCCGCCTTCGGGGATCATAACCAGCACGGCACGGAAGGTGTGCGCTTCTGGACGAAGGTGAAGACGATCACGCAGAAATGGCCTGACGGCAGCGCGGATGGCGGCAACAGCTTCGTCATCCCGACGATGGGCTGATCGCCATGACCACGATCGCCTTCATCGGGCTCGGCAACATGGGGGGCGGCATGGCCGCCAACCTGGCCGCAAAGGGCTTCACCGTCCGCGCTTATGACCTCTCCGCTGATGCGCTTGCCAAGGCGGAGGCGGCGGGCTGCACGCCCGCGCCGTCCGCCGACGCCGCGATCGCAGGGGCCGAGATCATCGTCACCATGCTGCCCGCCGGCAGCCATGTGGCGGGGGTCTATCGCGACAGCGTGTTCGGCAAGGCAGCACCCGGCACCTTGCTGATCGACTGTTCCACCATCGATGTCGCCACCGCCAAGGCGCTGGGCGCCGAAGCCGCCGCCAAGGGCTATGTCGCTGTCGATGCGCCGGTTTCCGGCGGGATCGCGGCGGCGAACGCGGGCACGCTGACCTTCATGGTGGGCGGAAGGGACGAGGGCTTCACGCGCGCGAAGCCCATATTGGAAGCCATGGGCAAGGCGGTGATCCACGCCGGCGACGGCGGGGCGGGGCAGACGGCGAAGATCTGCAACAACATGCTGCTCGGCGCCTCGATGATCGCAACAGGCGAGGCCTTCGTGCTCGCGGGCAAGCTGGGCCTGGACCCGAAGCGTTTCTACGACATCGCCTCGGTCTCGTCCGGGCAGTGCTGGTCGATGACGAGCTATTGCCCGGTGCCCGGCGTGGGGCCGGAAACGCCGGCGGATCGCGGCTATCAGGGCGGCTTTGCCGTCAACCTGATGCTGAAGGACCTGCGGCTGGCGGCGGAGGCCGCCAACGGCGCCTATGCCAGCACACCGATGGGCGCGCGGGCGCTGGAGCTGTATGAGGCCTTCGCGGCGGATGGGCAGGGCGGGCTCGACTTTTCCGCGATCATCAAGGCATTAGACTAGGCGAGGTGCAACAGCCCTCGATCCTCTTCGTCTGCCTTGGAAACATCTGTCGCTCGCCGCTGGCGGAGGGTGCCCTGCGCGCCCGCGCCACCGCCGCCGGGCTGGACCTGCTGATCGATTCCGCCGGCACGGGGGATTGGCACATCGGCCATCCCCCGGATCCGCGCGCGCAGGCAGTCGCGCAGGTCCATGGTGTGGATATCAGCGGCTTGCGCGCCCGGCAGGTGCAGCGGCAGGATTTCAGCCGCTTCAGCCACATCTTCGCGGCCGATCAGAGCAATCTTTCCAACCTCAGGCGCCTCGCGCCCGAGCCGTCCCCGGCAGAGCTGGCACTGCTGCTCGATCTGGTGAAGGGGCGGGAAGGGCAGGCCGTCGCCGATCCTTACTACGGCGGGCCCGAGGATTTCGCGCAAAGCTGGGCCGATGTCGATGCCGCCGCGCAGGCGCTGGTCGCCCGGCTGCTCGATCCCCGGCTACTCAATCATTGAACAGCCCCGGCAGCGCCAGCTGTACCGGTCGGGACACATAGCGTTCGCCATCCTCCAGCCGGATCGCGCCCCTGGCGGGCAGCTTCCAGCGGGCCAGTCGCTTCAGCGGGGATCCGTCAGGCCGCTTCAGCGCCAGGAAGACTTCATCGACGGTCCATCGGATCGGCCGGTCGAGCGCGCATGGATCGGCAAATCCATCATAGGCCAGGGTGACATGCGGGTTCAGCTGTCTGACCGGATTTGTGAACACCGCCTGCTTCAGCGCGGCCCGGTGCAGATCATAGGCCAGATAGGCGGGCAGCCGATCCCGGCAGGATCGCGCGAGGACAATGGCGTCGTTGAACGCCATCATCCGGTCGAACTGCAGTTCGAAGGCGCCCACGCGCGGCGCCAGCGCCATCGCGCATAGCTTGTCGAGAAGGTCGACGGGCGGTTCGTCCCCCTTGTGCACGCCCAGAAGCGTCAGGTGCAGCTTGTCATGTCGGAACTCGGCATCGGTCCCGTGGCGCGCCCAGGCTTCCGACATCGGCCGGACCACGTCCGGCGGCGGGACGGCCGCGAAATAGAGATGGGCCGCATGGGAGGGGCGCGCAGGCTTGCGCTGTGCCGCATTGCGGGCCCGTTGTGAATCGATGAGCATGATCCGACCATAGTTCAGAACATATAGTGAACAAATGGACTAATTCAACTGATTGACGCCGATGCGTTTGCTGTATGCGAGGGGCTGTTTACTCGCGCTGGTATCGGACGGCATGTTGAGCAGCGTCTCCGGGCCGGCGATGAGCCGCATCGATTATGGATCGGCATACACACCCCGACTGCCGCCATGCACGGCGTCGGGACTGCGATCGATGCTGCTGGCGGGTATGCTGGTCTTCACTCGCCCCATGGCCGGGACCGTGCACCGCCCGGATTTCTGAACGGGGGAAACCTCAATATGAAAATTCGGCCCATTCTGTCGAAATTTTTCAAATCCGCAAAGACAATATCACCCATTCGGGTGATTTCGGACGATGCGAACGCGCAATAGCTTTAGCAGAAAACCAGAAAGAAAGAATATGCAGAGCAGTTAATAGTCTAAAGGAGAATTCAATATGAAGATACCTATATTTGTAATATTGATAATTTCAGCGATAATTCCAAATGAACTTTTAGCAAAAAGTGTAAAAATTCCAATCAAAATCGAGTCTATACTTAACAATGATGCAATATCTGGACTTGAAAAGAAAGAACAAATTATTAGATCTGATAATGTTGTTGTTATACTAGATAATAATGCAATACAATTTATTAAGTATTTGGATCAATGCAGGTCAATGGCATATCAAGAGAGCAAAAAAGGATTTCTTGGACTTGGAATTCCGGATGTGTTTGGGTCAATGAAAGAAGACGAAAGGGCTCTTGAAAGTCATTCTGTTCGTTCAATATTTTCAACTTCATTGAATGTAGCACTAAAAAAGTACTGGAAAGATGTCTCATTCTCGGACTCAGTAGAAAATATTAATGTAGATAATATTAATTATGATATTTTAATATTTGATATGCGCGCAATGAAAAAATGTAAAGAAGATTATCAGCATCCGTTCAAAATCATTTATGAAATTACTATAATAAATTTAAATAATGAAGAATATTTTAAATATGAAAATGAATCATCTTTGTCAAAAATATACAAATACACTGGTATAAAGTGTAGCGTATTTAGTTGTAACTATCAGATATTGGATAAAAAAATTCTTGAATCATATGCGTCTATGCCTATTAATAAAATGTTTGGAGAATAGTCATGATATTTTTACATATGATTCGAAATTATAAAATTAATGCCGTATGCATTTTTCTATCAATTTCTTTATTACCATCAATTGTATTTGCTAGTAGTGTTGATATATTGTATAATAATGATTGCCAATCGCTGGTTGGTTCATACTTGTCTGAGCGAAAATCTTTGGCAATGAGGGATCGCATAGGCCGCGCGGCTTTGATAAGAAGCAAGTGTCCTGCCGAGGCGGTGGCTCTTGATGCACCCGCGAGGGATTCGACTCTTTCGTTGGCACTATCCGATGTCGGCAATGGCCGATTGTCGACGCTGTCTGAGAGAGAAACCGCTGAACGATATGGAGCGTTGTCGCCCGAAACCGACCGAACTCATCGTAGGTGGAGTCTGGGCGGTGCGTTTGAAATTGCCACTTTGGGATTGTTGGGAGTGGCGGCAACCCAGATGGATGCATCGTCGGCCCAACTCGTTTTGGGAATCATCGCCGAAGGTGGCAGCCCAACCGGAGAGATACTGGCTCAGAATTCGCTGAATCAAGCTATAGGTGTAGCCGTTACGCCAAAAAATGTGGTGCCGCATAAGACAACCATGAGTAACGCGCCAAATTCTATGGAATACTCTTATAGCAGAAGTTCAGTATTACAATCAGGCGGATCAAATCAGAACGCCAATACATCGATGAAAAGTTCATATCGTGAAATTTCCAATCAGAATCCTCCTGACCCGAGGCCGTGCCTTCGATTTGAGGATGCAAATGGGCTTGGGTATAAGCGGGTTGTCGTCAATGGGTGCGGTTATGATGTGAACATATTATATTGCTCCAAGGGTCTATCTTGCGCAAATGGCGGAGATTCTCTGACAACTGTACGGCCGGGTCAAAGTAAGGCGATCGCTCTCGCGGACAATGTCGGTCAGTATGTGTGGTACGCATGTCCAACTCGCTGGCAAGGCAAGCTGACTAGCTTCAGTTCGCGAGGAGAGTGTCGAACATAGGGAAGCTGGGAGCGTGCCACTCCGTCGCAGCGCCACTCGCATGCGCTTCCTGTTCCACTTGCGTGATCTGGTCGGGGAAAGAGGATTCGAACCTCCGGCCTCTGCCTCCCGAAGGCAGCGCTCTACCAGGCTGAGCTATTCCCCGGACCGAGGCGGCGGGATAGTCGCGGGGATTCCCCGCGTCAACACGCAAATCCGCTTCAGCCCGCAAAAACAGCGCGCAGTTCCTCCAGAGCCACGATCTTCTCGCGCGGGGCGCCCATCCGCGCGCGGGAGATTTCCAGCGCGTCGATCATCTGCCAGTCGGCGAAATCCGCCGCATGAACCCCGCGCGCCGCCAGCAGCGCATCCATGCCGTCCCGCCCCGACTTACCGTCTGCTGCGGCGGTCGCGGCGATGCGTTCCACCAGCGCGAAGCCGTCGGGCCGGTTGGTGCCGATGGTGCCAGAAGGCCCGCGCCGGGCCCAGCCGACGCACCACAGTCCCGGGGAGATCAGGCCGTCCACATTCACGAATCGCCCGGCCGCCTCGTCGAATGGAACGCCCGGAATCGGCGTGGTGCGATAGCCGATGGCCGCCACCACCAGCCCGCAGGGAATGATCGCCGTCTCACCGGTGTCGACGGCACGGCCCACCGCATCCAGCCGGGTCTTCATGATCTCGACCCCTTCCACCCGGTCAGTCCCGATCACGCGGAGCGGGCGGGTGAAGAAATCCAGGCTGATGGTGACGGGCTTCGACCGGTCCGGCCCGGCGGCGGCGAACTTGCGCAGCACCTCCACGACACGGCGCTGCCCGCTTTCCAGCCAGCCGTCCTCCTCGGCGGGCGGGAAATCCTCTGCCCGCACCACGGGAGTGGCTCGCGCCAGTTCGCCCAGCTCGCCCACTTCCTTCAGCGTGAAGCTGGCCTGATGCGGCCCGCGCCGCCCCAGCACATGGATCTGCCGCACCCGCGATTGTGCCAGCGGCTGCAGCGCATGATTCACGATGTCGCTGGCCTGAAGCTCCGCATCGGTCTTCGCCAGGATGCGCGCGCAATCGATGGCGACATTGCCATGGCCCACCACCACGGCCGCCTCGGTCTCCAGTTGCGGCGCTAGATCGCGGAAATCCGGGTGGCCATTGTACCAGCCCACGAACGCGGCCGAGCCCACCACGCCCGGCAGGTCCGCGCCGGGTACGCCCAGCGGTCGGTCCTGCGGGGCACCGACGGCCAGAACCACGTCGTCATAGATGGCGGTCAGCTCTTCGGCGGACACGTCGCTGCCGATCGCGACATTGCCCAGGAAGCGCACGCGTGGGTCCGTCGCGACCTGATCGTAGCGCCGCGACACGGCCTTGATCGATTGATGGTCCGGCGCCACGCCCGCGCGGATCAGGCCATAGGGGGTCGGCAGCCGATCGATGATGTCGATCCGCACCTCGTCCCCGAACAGTTTCAGTGCGGCTTCGGCCGTGTAGAATCCGGCCGGCCCCGATCCGATGATCGCCAATGTGCGCATCGCGCCACTCTCCCGCAGTCTCCCGCGTGCAGAGTGGGCGCATTGTCGGGCGGGCGCAACCTATTGACCGGGCTGGTTCAGCACCGCCTCCAGGCAACCCTCCATCGCCTTGGCGCTGTGCGCTGTCATCGCGATGAAGCTGCGACGCGCGTCTGTGGGGTCGCTGCGCCGCACCAGCATGCCGCGATCCACCATGGTCCGGATCGTCCTCAGCGCCGTCGTGGTGGGTACGGCGGCGGCGATGCAGAGGCTAGACACGCTGACGGGCCGCTCCTCCAGCCGCGCCGCCGACAGGTCGAGCAGGATGTCCCACACTGGGTCGGCCAGCAGTTCGGCTGCGAAGAAGCGCTCCCGGTTGCGCCGCGCCTTAATATGCGCGCGGATGCGGGCCGGTGTTATCGTCCGCGCCGGGTCCGCACCGCGCAGGCCCGCCAGATCGGCCAGCGCCGCCGCCACCCGCTCGGCATCCCGCTTCAGCGCGGCCAGTCGCTCGTCGGCATCATAGCGCGCGTTGGAATCCGCCGCCCCGCCCGAAAACCCTGCCGCGACCTGTGCCACCTCCGCCACCAGTTGCGCAGGCGTCGCCGCAATCGCGAACGGCCGGTCCAGCAGCAGCCCGACCTTCTCCTCATCGCCATCCCGCACCAGCAGGATCAGCGGCAGATCCACGAATTCAGGGGAGAGCAGAAGCGCGGCCTCATCCGGCCCCACGGCTGCCGCCTCTGCCAGCACAAGGTCCGGCCGCTCGTTGCGAAGCTGGGCCGGCACATCGCCCGACGCCGTCACCAGCTGCCATTGCCTGAGGTCGGCCAACGGAAACCCCGTGCCGAGCAGCAATATTTTCAGTGGATAAAGTGCGGTTCGATCCAGTCCGGTTGCATCATAGTCGGCCACAATCTGTTCCTAACCGTTGAAAACTGAATAGTTTTCCCCGGCCGGACATTCGCGCCCCAAGCCCTCCGGCTGCGCAAATCCTGCCAGAGCGGTCGCTTTCCGGCTCAGGCTGTTCAGACAGCCGTGCCAAAGATCGCCCGCCGACCCCGGAATTCATTTCGCCGGTCGGCAGGCAAAGGTCAACGGTGGTCAGCAGATCACCCGGCAGGAGGTGGCGCAGCGTATCTGCAAGGTTTGGATCACCCGCCGGAAGGGGCGGGCCCGAACCGGTTTCGCCAGCAATGGCTCGCATGAAATGGGTCGAACAACTTCAGCAAACACCCCCGACAGGAGCATAGAGGGATGGGCGAAGTTCCGATATCCGGTGCGGCAAGCACCTCCCGCGGGCCGCGCGCATCCGCCGAACTGATCGGCGGCTCGGCCGCCATGCGGCACGTGCGGGAAACCATCGCCCGCGTGGCGCCTTCGGATGCGACCGTGCTGCTGACGGGGCCGTCGGGCAGCGGCAAGGAGAATGCCGCCCGCGCCCTGCACGCTGCCAGCCCGCGCGCCGCCGGCCCGTTCGAAGCCGTCAATTGCGGCGCTATCCCGCATGACCTCGCCGAAGCCGAACTGTTCGGCGCCGAAGCCGGCGCCTACACGGGTGCCAGCCGCACCCGCATCGGCCGGCTGGAAGCCGCCCATGGCGGTACGCTGTTCCTTGATGAAGTGGGCGACCTGCCGCTGCCCATTCAGGTGAAGCTGCTGCGCGCACTGGAAACCCGCAGCGTGGAACGGCTGGGCGGTGGCCGCCCCATCGCAGTCGATTTCCGCCTCGTCGCGGCCACGAACGTCGATCTGGAAGCGGCGGTCGACGCCCGCCAGTTCCGCGCCGATCTCTACTGGCGCCTCGCCGTCGTGCTGCTGGAACTGCCGCCGCTCGCTGCCCGGCTGGAGGATATCGAGGCGCTCGTCGCCCATTTCGCCGACGCGCAGCGCCTGCGCCTGCACCTCCCGCCCGACGGCCTCGCCCGACTTCAGGCGCATCACTGGCCCGGAAACCTGCGCGAACTGCGCAACTTCGTCGACCGTGCGCTGGCGCTGGGCGAACGCCTGCTGCCCGCGGAAACCGTCGAACGGCTCCTCACCCCACGCCGTCGCTCCATGGACGCCTGGCTGCAGGCCCCGCCCGAAACGCCCGCCGCGCGCCCCGGCCATTTCGCCGAAAGCCTCGCCGTCGAAGCAAACCCACTCGCGCCCATGGCGCTGAAGCAATTGCTGGCCGAGGCCGAAGCCACCCTCATCGCGCAGGCGCTGGCGGCTTCCAACGGCACCATCGCCGAATCCGCCCGCCTGCTGGGGCTGAAACGCACGACATTGGTCGAGAAGCTGAAGCGATTGGGGTGGAAGGCGGCGAACGAGGCGGCTTGAACGGGGCGGCTTTTTGCGCGCCGCGCGGGCAGGGAAATGATTTCCCTGCACCCTCTAAGTTGGCGTTGCGCACTACTCCGATGTTGCGCGCGTGATGCTGTTTGATTGCCTGCGGCGCTGGAGCTTGCTGGCGCCGCAGGCAATAAACCTTGCCGTCAACGCAACCTCACCGAATGGCCTGCAAATGTGGGTGCAGGGGCCACGGGCTCCTGCCGGGGGAGTTTGAGGGGGGCAGAGCCCCCTCAACAGCAACGCCGCCCGCTACCCCCGAGGCTCGGCCGGAAGCTTGCCCGACAGCGCGAGGTCCAGCTGTTCGCTGTCCAGCTGGCCCTCCCATTTCGCGACCACGATGGTGGCCACTGCGTTGCCGATGAAGTTGGTGAGGCTGCGGCATTCGCTCATGAAGCGGTCTACCCCCAGGATCAGCGCCATGCCGGCGACAGGGATGCTCGGCACGATGGAGAGAGTGGCGGCCAGCGTGATGAAACCTGCGCCGGTGACGCCTGCCGCGCCCTTGGAGGAGAGCATCGCGACGCCCAGCAGCAGCAGTTGCTCGCCCAGTGTCAGTTCCACGTTCAGGGCCTGCGCGATGAACAGGGCGGCCATTGTCATGTAGATGTTGGTGCCGTCCAGATTGAAGCTGTAGCCGGTGGGTACCACCAGCCCCACGATGGGCTTGGGGCAGCCGGCGCGTTCCATCTTGCCGATCAGCGCGGGCAGGGCGCTTTCCGAGGAGGAGGTGCCCAGCACCAGCAGCAGTTCCTCCTTCAGATAGGCGAGCAGCTTCAGGATGGAGAAGCCGCAGGCGCGGGCGACGAGGCCCAGGATCACGACCACGAAGAACAGTGCCGTCAGATAGAAGGTCAGCACCAGAGCGAGCAGGTTGGTGAGCGTGGAGATGCCATAGGCGCCGATGGTGAAGGCCATGGCCCCGAAGGCGCCGATGGGCGCCGTGCGCATCAGCAGCGCGACGACCTTGAACACCGCGACGGAGACATCCTCAAGCCGGCGGACGACCGGATCGCAACGCTCCCCCACCATGGCGAGGCCGATGCCGAACAGCACGGCCACGAACAGGGTCTGCAGCACGTTCCCGTCTGTCAGCGGGGAGAGGATGGTGGTGGGGATGATGCCCAGCAGGAAACCGGTGAGGGTGGAATCATGCGCCTTCTGGGCATATTCCGCGACCTTGTCGCCGTGGAGGCTGGCGGGATCGATGTTGAGCCCGGCGCCCGGCTGCACGATGTTGGCGACGATCAGCCCCAGGATCAGCGCCAGCGTGGAGAAGGTGAGGAAATAGGCGAAGGCCTTGCCCGCCACCCGGCCCACCGCCTTCAGGTCACGCATGCCGGCGATCCCGGTCACGATGGTCAGGAAGATAACGGGCGCGATGATCATCTTCACCAGCTTGATGAAGGCATCGCCCAGCGGCTTCATCGCCTCGCCGGTCTCGGGCCAGAAATGCCCCAGCGTCACCCCCGCCACGATGGCGACGATCACCTGAAAATAGAGGTGCTGATACCATTTCAGCCGCTTCACCTCGCCGGCCGACATGGCGGCGTGGTCGGTCAGATGCACCATGAGAGTCTTTCTTGCCTGATCAGTTATTCGCGGCGGCGCGCCGGCTGCCGGCCTTTCGCCACCCCACAACGCACGCCACGAACATCAGCAGGTTTCCCACAAGGTCCAGCAGGCCAAGCCGGGTGAAGACCGGATCGACCACCGTGAACCAATAGTTGAACAGGAAAAAAGGCAACAACGCCACACCATAGGCGAGGAAGGTGGCGCGGGTGAAGCGGCTGCATGCGGCGAACAGGCCGGAGATCAGCGCCTGCGCCCCGAAACAGGCGATGGTGAAGGGCAGGATGCGATTGTCGATACGGTATTCCGGCCGCAGCGTCAGGTCGATCACGCTTTGCGGTGCCAGCAGCGCCCAGCCGCCCAGCACGAAGAAGGGCAGGGCGATCACCCACTGGATCAGCCGAAGCTGCCGGTCGTGCCTGTCCATATTCTAACGCCCCCAAAACACTGTGCCGGGGCAGATTGCGGGCTATGGTCGGGCTTCGCAAGAAGGAACGGCGGGGCTGCACAGGGCAGCCCCGCCGCGCATGTTCCTTGGGCGGGCGCCTCAGCGCTTGCCGATGGCCACATAATCCCGTTGCGGCGCGCCGGTGTAGAGCTGGCGCGGACGGCCGATCTTCTGTTCCGGGTCGCCGATCATCTCGTTCCATTGCGCCACCCAGCCCACGGTGCGGGCCAGCGCGAATAGCACGGTGAACATGCTGGTCGGGAAGCCGATGGCGGACAGGATGATGCCCGAATAGAAGTCGACGTTCGGATAGAGCTTCTTGGAGACGAAATATTCGTCCTTCAGCGCGATTTGCTCCAGCTCGCGGGCGACATCGAACACCGGGTCGGTCACGCCCAGCTTTTCCAGCACTTCCTTGGCGGTCTGCTGCATCACCGTCGCGCGCGGATCGTAGTTCTTGTAGACGCGGTGGCCGAAGCCCATCAGACGGAACGGATCGTCCTTGTCCTTGGCGCGGGCGATGAATTCCGGGATGCGTTCCGGGCGGCCGATCTCGCGCAGCATGTTCAGCGCGGCTTCGTTGGCGCCGCCGTGCGCCGGGCCCCACAGGCAGGCGATGCCGGCAGCCATGCAGGCGAACGGGTTGGCGCCCGAGGAGCCCGCCAGGCGCACGGTCGAGGTGGAGGCGTTCTGCTCATGATCGGCGTGCAGGATGAAGATGCGGTCCATCGCGCGCTCGATCACGGGATCGACCACATAGGGCTCGGCCGGCACGCCGAACGTCATCTTCAGGAAATTGCCGGTGTAGCTCAGCGAGTTGTCCGGATAGACGAAGGGCTGGCCGACGGAATATTTATAAGCCATCGCCGCAATCGTCGGCATCTTCGCGATCAGCCGGTTGCTGGCGATCATGCGTTGCTTCGGATCGTCGACGTCGGTGGAGTCATGATAGAAGGCGGACAGGGCGCCGACCACGCCGCACATGATGGCCATCGGGTGGGCATCGCGACGGAAACCACGGAAGAACTGCAGCAGCTGCTCATGCACCATGGTGTGGCGGCTGATGGTATATTCGAAGCGCTTCAGCTCCTCGGCGGAGGGCAGCTCGCCTTCGGTCAGCAGGTAGGCGACTTCCATGAAGGTGGAATTCTCGGCCAGCTGCTCGATGGGGTAGCCGCGGTGCAGCAGCACGCCCTTGTCGCCATCGATGTAGGTGATTGCGGATTCGCAACTGGCGGTGCTGGTAAAGCCGGGGTCGAAGGTGAAGGCGCCGGTCTGTCCGTACAACTTGCGGATGTCGATGACCTGCGGACCGATGGTGCCGTCTTTCACCGGCATGTTCACGGTCTTGTCACCCAGGGTGAGTGTGGCTTCTGCGCTCATGTCTGCCCTTCCAATCCCGGTTTTTCAGGCGCCAGGGCGCCTGCTTGATTTGTTGCGCATTCGTATGCGCTGCGAACCACTCCCGCTCTGCGGCGGGCTTATGAACCTAACGCATCCTCGATGCGTCCTATGCTTTCGTCGCGCCCCAGCACCGCCATCACGGCGAACACGCTGGGGGCGTTGGGCTGCCCGGTCAGCGCCGCGCGCAGCGGCCCGGCCACCTTGCCCAAACCCAATCCCCTGGCTTCGGCCACCGCCTTGGCGGCCGTTTCCAGGGCTTCGCGGTCCCATGTGGAAACCGCTGCCAGTGCTGCCCGGGTCTCCGCCAGCAGCGCCTTGCCGTCGGCGTCTAGCAACTTTGCAGCGCCCTCGTCCATCGCCAGAGGGCGATTGCGAACAAGAAACAGAGAAGACGATGCCAACTCGTTGAGATTCTTGGCCCTCGTCTTCAGCTCGCCCATGCTGCGAAGCAGAAGTTCGCGGGCGTCGGCCGTCAGCGAGACGCCCAGAAGCGCCTCAATCCGCGGTGCGATCAGCCCCACGAGCCGCTGATTGTCGGCCTGCTTCAGATAATGCGCATTCACGCTTTCCAGCTTCTTCAGGTCGAACCGCCCGGGCGAGCGGCCGACGCCATCCAGATCGAACAGCTTCACGGCTTCGTCCCGCGTCACCAGTTCGGTGTCGCCATGGCCCCAGCCCAGGCGCAGCAGGTAATTTTCCAGCGCTTCCGGCAGGATGCCCATTTCGTCGCGATAGGCTTCCACCCCCAGCGCACCATGCCGCTTGGACAGCTTGGCGCCGTCCGGCCCATGGATCATCGGCACATGGGCATAGACAGGCTCCGGCCAGCTCAGCGCCTTGATCAGCGCCAGCTGGCGGAAGGTGTTGGTCAAGTGGTCGTCGCCCCGGATCACATGGGAAACGGCCATGTCATGATCGTCCACCACCACCGCCAGCATATAGGTCGGTGTGCCGTCGGAGCGCAGCAGCACGAAATCGTCCAGCACCTCATTGGCCTGCGCCACACGGCCCTGCACCTGATCCTCGATCACCGTCTCACCGGTTTGCGGCGCTTTCAGCCGCACGACATAGGGAAGGTCGGGGGTGTCGGTGCGGTCGCGCCAGCGCCCGTCATAGCGCTGCGGCAGGCCGTTCGCCTTCTGCGCCTCGCGCATGGCTTCCAGTTCCTCGGCCGTCGCATAGCAGCGATAGGCCTTGCCCTCGGCCAGCAGGCGGTGGGCGATGGCCGCGTGCCGGTCGGCGCGGGCGAACTGGAACAGCGGCGGCTTGTCCGGCGAGAGATTCAGCCAGTCCAGCCCGTCGATGATCTTGGCGATGGCGTCGTCGGTGGACCGCGCGCGGTCGGTATCCTCGATTCGCAGCAGGAAGCTGCCGCCGTGGTGGCGGGCATAGAGCAGGTTGAACAGCGCGGTGCGCGCGCCGCCGATGTGCAGATAGCCGGTGGGTGAGGGGGCAAAACGGGTAACGGGCCGGGGCAGGCCGGCATAGTCGGGAAGCACGGTATCGCTTGCGTCTGGCATCAAAGGGTCCGATTGAAGCCCCCGGGGTCGGCGGAGGCGAAGGGGCTGAAGTCGGCGCGTGGCTAGCACCATCGACGCATATGGGCAAAAGGCGATTGAAACGCCGGCCGGATGGCGCGCGGGCCTAGAGGCACTGCTGGTGGCGCTGGTGGTGGCGCAACAGCGCCAGCTGATCCTGTTCGCACCGGTTGCATTCGCAGGCGGCATCGCCCTGTGGTTCGCGCTGCCGTTCAACAGCCAGCGGCAGGGGGCGTTGCTGGCGGCGCTGGCGGTGGCGCTGGCCGGGCTGGCGATGGGCGGGCTGGCGCGGCGCCTGACGGTGGCGCTGGGGCTGCTGCTGGCGCTGGGAATCGGCGCCGCCGAATATCGCAGCGCCTCCGTCGCGGCGCCCCGGCTGCATCATCGGCTGACGCCCTTCGAAACCAGCGGCACGGTATTGGCGGTGCGACCGTATGAGGGCGGGGCGCGCTATGCCATCCTGCTCCGCCGCGACGCCAACGTAGTCGATCCGCCGGTCACCGTGCGGCTGTCGCTGCACCGCCCTCCGCCGGACTGGCTGCGCCCCGGCGCGCGGATCAGCGCGCTCGCCAGTCTAGGCCCGCCGCCGGCGCCGGCGCTGCCCGGCGGGCATGACCCCGGCCGCCGCGCTTGGTTCGAGGGCGTGTCCGCGACCGGGCGCATCTTCGGCGAACCCCGCCTTCTGGCTCCCGCCCCCGGCGGCCCGCCACCGCTCGCCGCAATCCGCGCGGCCGGCAGCGCCGCCACCATGCAGGCGCTGGACGGCGACGCAGGCGCCATCGCCGTCGCGCTGATCTATGGGGAGCAGGGCCATATCCGCCCCGATCTGCTGGTGGCGATGCGCACGGCGGGGCTGGCCCATATCCTGACGGTGTCGGGTTTTCATATCGCCGTCGTGGTGGGCGGGATGCTGCTGCTGTTGCGCAGGTTGCTGGCGCTGTGGCCCTGGCTGGCGCTGCGCACCTCCGTCACGCGGATCGCGGGCGTCGGGGCGGGGGTGTCCGGTACGCTCTATACCCTGCTGTCGGGCGCGGATCTGCCGGCGGTGCGCGCCGCCATCGCCGCCTGGGCGGTGCTGGGCGCGCTGATGCTGGGGCGCGATCCGTTGTCGCTGCGGCTGATCGGCTTCGCGGGATTGCTGATCCTGCTCACCCGGCCGGAAGCGCTGCTGAACCCCAGTTTCCAGCTGAGCTTCGCCGCCGTCACCGCGCTGGCCGCGCTGGCGGCTTCTCCTCTGGGCGCCCGGCTGCGCCGCCAGCCAGGGGATTCGGCGCTCCACAGGCTGGCCCGCCATGGCGCCGCGCTGCTGTTGACGGGGCTGGTGGTGGAACTGGCGCTGGCGCCCATCGTGCTTGCCCATTTCGGGCGCGCGGGGGTGTATGGGCTGATCGCCAACCTCGCCGCCATTCCGCTGACGGGCCTTGTGATCATGCCGCTGCTGGGGCTGTGGCTGGCGTTGTCGCTGATCGGGCTGGGTCCTCTGGTCGCGACGCCGCTGATCTGGTCGCTGAACGCGTTGGCATGGATCGGCGAGACGGTGGCCGGATGGCCCGGCGCCACCGTGCAGCTGGCCGCCATGCCATGGGCAGCGCTGCTGCCGATGCTGGCGGGCGGGCTGCTGATCGCGCTGCTGGCGGGGCGCCTCCGCTGGGCAGGCGTGCCGTTGGTATTGGCGGGCGCGCTGGCGGCAGTGCTGGTCCCGCGCCCCGACCTGTTCATCAGCGCGGACGGGCGACAGGTGGCCGTGGTCGCCGATGGCCGGCTGCACACCCTGCGCGGGCATCGCGAGGGCTTTCTGGTCAGCAACTGGTCGGAACAGTCCGCCGCAAGCCCCACCGCCCGCCTGTCCGATCTTCCCGGCGCTAGCTGCTCAGCGGAAGCGTGCCTGCTTACGCTGAACGGCCTGAAGCTGCTGGCGCTGAAGGATGATCTGCCCGACGGCTTCACCCGCCTGTGCGCAGAGGCTGATCTGGTGACGGCATCCTTCGTCCTCCACAGCCCCTGCGCGCCGCGCTGGCTGAAGCTGGACAAGGCGGCGCTGCGGCTGGACGGCGCCGTCAGCATCCGAACCTCCACGCGCCGCTTCGACAGCGTGGCGCAGCGCGCGGGCGATCAGCCATGGAGCCCGTCGGCCCTTCCCGGCCAGCGCCCGCGCCTGCTAGGGGGCATGGAATGGACGGGCGTGATCGCGGAATGACGGAAGCAGAGGCCGCCCAGCGGCTGGCCGAACTTGCGGCCCGGATCGCGGAGAACAGCCGCCTTTATTATCAGGAAGATGCGCCCACACTTTCAGACGCTGACTTCGATGATCTGGTCGAGGAGAACAAGCGGCTGGAAGCGCAGTTCCCCCATCTCGTCCGCGCCGATTCGCCCAGCCGGAAGGTCGGCGCGCCCGTTGCATCCGGCTTCGGCAAGATCCGCCATGCCCGGCCCATGCTCAGCCTGGACAACGGCTTTTCGGATGAAGATGCGCTGGAGTTCGAGGCGCGGGTGAAGCGCTTCCTGAACTGGCCCGAGGCGCAAGCGATCATCTTCACGTCCGAAGCCAAGATCGACGGCCTGTCGCTGAACCTGCGCTATGAAAGCCGCTGTCTCGTTTCCGCCTCTACCCGCGGCGACGGTGCGGAGGGCGAGGATGTGACTGCCAACGCGCTGACTGTCGGCGTGATCCCGCACGAATTGCCAGCCGACGCGCCGGACATCGTGGAGGTGCGCGGCGAGGTCTATATGACGTGGGCCGCGTTTCAGGCTCTGAACGCCGCGCAGGAAGCGGCTTCGGCCAAGATCTTCGCCAACCCCCGCAACGCGGCTGCGGGCTCGCTCAGGCAGATCGATTCCCGCATCACGGCCTCACGCACGCTGGCCTTCTATGCCCATGGCTGGGGCGAATTGTCGGCGCCCATCGGCGACACGCAATATGATTGCATGCGGCGCTTCGAAAGCTGGGGTTTTCCCGTGTCGGATACGCTGCGCCGCTGCCATGGCATGGCGGAAGTGCTGGAAAGCTATCGCGCGTTGCAGGACGCGCGGCCGACGCTGGGCTATGACATCGATGGCCTTGTTTCCAAGGTGGACAGTCTCGCCCTGCAGGAACGGCTGGGGCAGGTGGCGCGTCACCCCCGCTGGGCGCTGGCGCACAAATTCCCCGCCCAGCGCGCGCTGACGGAATTGCTGACGATCGACATCCAGGTTGGCCGCACCGGCGCGCTCACCCCGGTCGCGCGGTTGAAGCCGGTGAATGTCGGCGGCGTGGTCGTCACCAACGCCACGCTCCACAACGAAGACGAGATCCGCCGCAAGGACGTCCGCGTCGGCGACATGGTGGAACTGCAACGCGCCGGAGATGTGATCCCGCAGATCCTGCGCTGGACGGGCGACGAAGCCGCCCACGCCGCCCGCGCCGAATATGTCTTTCCCGATCATTGCCCGGAGTGCGGCAGCCTCGCCGTGCGCGAGGATGACGAGGCGGTGCGGCGCTGCACCGGGGGCCTGATCTGCCCGGCGCAGCGCTATGAACGGTTGCGCCACTTCGTCTCGCGCCGCGCCGTCGACATCGACGGGCTGGGCGGCAAGAGCCTGGAGGAGTTTCTGGCGCTGGGCTGGATCGCCAACCCGGCCGATATCTTCCGCCTGCACCTTCACGCCGATGAACTGCTCGGGCGCGAGGGGTGGAAGGAAAAAAGCGTCCGGAACCTGATCGACAGCATCGAGGCGCGGCGCAACGTCGGGCTGGACCGGCTGCTGTTCGGGCTCGGCATCCGCCATGTGGGCGAAGTGACGGCGCGCGATCTGGCGCGGGCCTATCATGTCTGGCCCAATGTGGAAGCGCTGCTGGACCGGCTCGTCGCCCACGCCCCGGAAGCGGTGCTGGGCGAAACCGAGGAAAAGCACTGGAAGCGCGTGGCAGCCGACCGCGCCGCGCTGGTGGGCGTGGG
>QFPK01000086.1 GCA_003248865.1 Sphingomonas sp. | reverse complement strand
TGGAACATCGGCTGTCCCACAAAATGCGCCAGCCCCGACAGGCGCTCGAGATCCTGGCAGGCCTCCACCGCCCAAGGGAACTCCCGGCGCAACGCGTTCCAGATTTCTGTCGGTGGCCAGGGCTTGAGTGCCAATCCCTGGCGCAACGGATCCACCAAGCGATCGTAAATCTCCTGATCACTTCGGCGGGAGGGGGGTGCCCCCTCTTGCCTCAACACCTTCCGGTAGCGCACGGCCGCCCCTCCGGAGCCCTCCAGCACCGCCGATACCGAGGCTCGAATCTGCTCGTCAGGGACCTCATCCATGGCCGTGCGCCCGTGCTCCTCTTCCTGGTCATCCTCGCCCCCTTCATTTTCCAGCTCACCTTCCTCTCCTGAGGTGGGGTCCCTGTCGACATGCATGCCGCTGATGATGTCCACAATGGATTGAACATCGCTCGGGTCTTGAACAGAGGCACCGCCAGAGAGAGAAGAGGACGGTGTGCTTTGCGGCCCCCACCTCAAAACGTCGGCAGGAATTCCTGGCAATTGGCCCAGCGCCACGGCCACCGCCACCGGCTCAAACACCCCCCGCAGCTCAATGGAGGGCTGCTCAAGGAGAGGGTGAATCAGGCACGCCAGCAGATCTTCTGTCTTCACCACGCCATGAACCCAGGACGTGGGGTAAAGGTCCACCAGTTTTCCCAGCCGGCTCCATCGGGTCACAAACTTCACCCCGTGCTGGCGTGCTTCCACGTCGGCCAGGGCAAACCAGGCCCCCAGCAAGTGCTCGGTGGCTTCTTTCAACGACAAGGGTTGTTCGTTCAGTGTCACCTTGCGGCCGCTTCGCAGGTAGGGCCCCAGCAAATTTTCCAGCGTTCCTTGCGCGCGAAACACACTGGTTTCCACACGGGTGTACGTGGGCTTGGGGATGACCCAAGAAGGCAGGTCCGGGGTCGGCGGCTCACTCCCACTGGCCAAGGGCTCGCTGAGGGGCACCTCCACGCCGTCCAGGTCGGTCTCAAGCTCGCCAGAGGGGGCCTGGGGGGCACCGTTTTTCCACCTTGCCAACCAATTTTTCAACATGACGTGCCCTCGGGACCTTCGTTGGCCCCGAGACTACCTCAAGTCAAACGCCTTTTTCCAGTCCCAGGTTTTTCTCAAGGGATGGAACAAACCCAGACCTGGCTGGGCGTGCACCCAGGAAAGCCGGCTCCCATCAAAGGCGGACCAGGGGCCGGCTGACCACCGGTCCGGTCAACCGTTGCTCTAGGTGGGCGTTTTTGATCATCGAGTGGGCCAGGCCCACCCCTTGGTTCCAGCGTTGGGCCCTGTCAAAACTGGCAGCCCGAACTGTGTCACGGAAGGACACCCACCCCTTCTTGGAGGACTGGGAGACGTCAAGGACCGCCCAACTCTGGGTGTCCATGCTCGCCCCAGCTATCAGCAGCTGATTGGCAATCGCCACCGCGCTTTCGT
>QFPK01000047.1 GCA_003248865.1 Sphingomonas sp. | reverse complement strand
GGCCTGCTGGCCGCGCGCTCAAGCTGGCAAGCCTCCGAGTGGCAGGGAGCCGCGTGATGACGCCCCACCCAGAGCAACACGGCGCACAGATCGGCTTTGGCCACGTCTGGCACCAGCGCGTGAGGCCGCACAGACACGCCTTTCGCTACGGCAACTATTTCCTCATGCTGCCCCTGCGCAGCATGCGAGCAAGCGGCGAAGCAAGCCTGACTCGCAATCGCTGGGGCTGGCTCAGCTTTCATGACGCCGATCACGGCTTGGGTGGACCGGATGCACTGCGCTGGTTCGAAGACGTGCTGGCCCAGGAAGGCATCACCGACGCAGATGGCGAGGTGTGGCTGCAGACCTACCCCAGGGTGTTAGGCCTGACCTTCAAGCCCGTGAGCTTTTGGTACGCGCACCGCACAGACGGCTCGCTGGTGGCGGTGCTGGCCGAGGTCAACAACACCTTTGGCGAACGCCACGGCTACTTGCTGCACGGCCCATCGCTTGGCTGGGATCGCGACCTGCACGCAGACAAGGTCTTCCATGTCTCACCGTTTTGCAGCACCCAAGGCCAGTACCGCTTCCGTTTCAACCGCTCGGTCGCGCCAGCTGGCATGCGGCACCAGGTGCGCATCGACCTGCTCGATGCCGAAGGGCCCCTGCTTCAAACCAGCCTGAGCGGCCAGTTGGAGCCGCTGACCCCGGCCAGCCTGCGTCGCGCCTTTTTTGGCACCCCCTGGATGACCCTGGGCGTGATCTTGCGCATCCATTGGCAGGCGCTGCAGCTGTGGCTCAAGCGCGTGCCCTTTTTCCGCAAACCAGCCAAGCCCGAGCGCTTCGTCACACGATGAACACGACCACCGCCTCCACCCTGGCCTCGCCTTCGAGCAGGCCAACCCCCGCCCCGCGTGCGGCCCGCCAGGTGCTTCGGTTGCTCGAGCGCCTGCCCGTTGGGCAACTGGACCTGCAACTGCCTGATGGCCGCAACCTGCGCTGCCCGGCCAGCCCTGCCGGCGACGTCAGCGGCTCGCAGCCAGCCTTGCGCGCCTGCATCCAAGTGCACGACTGGCAGGTGTTCGAGCGCACCGTGCGCAGTGGTGACATCGGCTTCGCAGAAAGCCACATCGACGGCCAATGGGAAAGCCCCGACCTCAGCGCCTTGATGCGCCTGATGCTGGCCAACCGCGAACACATCGAACGCGTGCTCTATGGCTCGTGGTGGGGTTCGCTGTGGCACCGCATCCAGCACCTGCGTCGCCGCAACACGAAGGCCGGCAGCGCGCGCAACATCCATGCGCACTACGACCTGGGCAACGGCTTTTATCAACTCTGGCTGGACGCCAGCATGAGCTACAGCTCGGCGCTGTTCGATGGGCAAGATCGCGCCACCGCCGACCTGCAAGCGGCCCAGGAAGCCAAGGTGCGCCGGGCCTTGAGCGAGGCGCGCGTGGGCACCGGCAGCCGCGTGCTGGAGATCGGCTGCGGCTGGGGCGGCTTGGCGGAAATCGCAGCGCGCGAGCACCAGGCCCACGTGACGGGCGTGACGCTTTCCAAGCAACAACTGCAGTGGGCGCGCGACAGGCTCAAGGGCGCAGGGCTCGGCCACTTCACCGAATTCCGCTACGAAGACTACCGCGACCTGCCTGCACGGCATGCTGGCGAGCCATTCGACGCCATCGTGTCCATCGAGATGTTCGAAGCCGTCGGCCAGGCGTATTGGGCTGACTACTTCAAGGCCTTGAACGCCTGCCTCAAGCCGGGTGGCCACGCCTGCGTGCAGACCATCACCATCCGCGACGACCTGTTCGATCGTTACGTGAAGTCCACGGACTTCATCCAGCAGTACATTTTCCCGGGCGGCCTGCTGCCATCGCCTCAGGCGTTCGAACACCAGGCGCGCAAGGCGGGCTTCGAAGTCGTCAACCGCCTGGCCTTCGGCCTCGACTACGCTGAAACGCTGCGCCGCTGGCGAGCTCGCTTTCATGGCGAGCTGGATCGCGTGCTGGCCCTGGGTTTCGATCAGCGTTTCGTGCGCATCTGGAACTTCTACCTCACCTACTGCGAAGCCGCGTTCGACAGCGGCAACACCGACGTCATGCAGTTCACGCTGCGCAAACTGCCATGACACCCTTGAGTCGGCGCGCCGCCATCGCTGGCACGCTCTGCAGCCTGATTGGACGACACATGCCTGCCATCGCCACCCCCGCACCACCTTCGGAGTTGCGCGCCGAATTGCCCAAAGCACGGTTGATCGGCCAGGGCACGCTGCGCTTTTTCGGCCTGCTGGTCTACGACGCCAGGCTGTGGGCGCCGCAACCGCTTCAGACAGACACCTATGAGCAACAGCCCTTTGCGCTGGAGCTGACCTACGCCCGCAAGTTGGACGGTGAAGCCATCGCCGAACGCTCGATTGCCGAGATGCGCCGGGTCGCGCCCTTTGGCGACGCCCAGGAAAAGCGCTGGCTGGCCACGATGAAGATCGCCTTCCCGAACGTGGTCGCCAGCGACCGCCTGCTGGGGCTCAATAACGGACAAGGTGGCGTGCGCTTCTTTCACAACGGGCGTCAGACGGCCCAGCTGGAAGACCGCGAATACGCGCGCCTGTTCTTCGGCATCTGGCTTGCACCACAGACCTCCGCCCCGGCATTGCGCGCCTCCCTGCTGGGACTGAGCGAGTAGCAACACACCACGGCACGCCCACCATGGCCGGCACATCGCTTCGCACCCAGGTGGCTTACGGGCTGCTCGGCGCCCCCCTGGCCTTCGGTGCCTTGCCGCTGTACGTGGCCCTGCCTCATCACTACGCACAACTGCCCGGCGTGGAGGTGGGTGCGCTGGGCGCCGTCTTGCTGGCCACCCGAGGGCTGGACGCCGTTGTCGACCCGCTGCTGGGACGCTGGGTCGATTCACTGCTGCGCCGCAGCGAGCGCCACACCTGGCTCGTGGCCTGCCTGGGCTGTGTGCTGCTGGCGATCGGGTTCACCATGCTGTGGCGGGTGCCCGAAGGCATCGCCCCCCTGCTCTGGCTCCTGATCGTCCTGCCCCTGTGCACGCTGGCTTGCACTGGCTTGACGATCATGCACCTGGCCTGGGGCACCCGGTGGCAAGGGGCGCCTGTCTGGCGGGCACGCATCGCGACATCGCGAGAAGCCTCGGCCCTTTTCGGCGTGATGCTCGCCAGCGCCTTGATGAGCCTGCCCAATGGCCTGCTGCAGAGCTCGGCGCTGGTCATCGGCCTGGTCGCCGGCATGCTGGGCTTGCGCCGCACGTTCGAACTCCAGGGCAGCACCACCGCACCAGCAGCGACCTCGCCCAAGACCGCATCACCCTGGGCCAACCCAGCGTTTCGTCGCCTGGCCACGGTCCACCTGATCAATGGCATGGCCGCCGCCATCCCGGCAACCCTGTTGCCCTTCTTCGTTGCAGACCGGCTTCAACAACCCGCCATGCAGGGCCTGTTCCTGCTCGGCTACTTCGGGGCGGCCGCCCTGGCCACGCCATGGTGGCTGAACATGGTCGCTCGGCGCGGCCTCGCGCCCACCTGGCGACGGGGCATGGTGTGCACCGTGATCGCCTTTGCGCTGACGCCCCTGGTGAGCACCGGCGACACCTGGTGGTTCATGGCCATTTGCGTGACCAGCGGAGCCGCCCTGGGCGCCGACCTGGCCGTGCCCGGTGCGCTGCTGACGGGTCTGGTCCAGCAATCGGCTCAACCGCATCCACCCACCGGAGCTGAAGACCAAGGCCTGCAGCCGGCCTCCGCAGGGTTGCACGCGGGCTGGTGGGCCTTCGTCGGCAAGCTGAGCCTGGCGCTGGCAGCAGGGCTGAGCCTGCCTTTGCTGCAGGCGTGGGGCTACCAGCTTGGCAGCCGCGAGCCAGCTGCCTTGCAGGCGCTGGTGCTGGCCTACGCGGGCCTGCCTTGCATCCTGAAGTTGATGGCCGCCCTCACCTTGTGGCGCGGCGAACAGAAGCACCCGACATGGAGAGCCTGCACATGACCCACGCCCCCACCTTCACGCGCCGCCGGGCCTTGGGCTCGCTGCTCGCACTGAGCGTTGCGGGCTGCGCTGCGCCTCGCATCGAGGACCACGCACAAGAGCGCCCCCTGTTCGACCTGCGGGGGTTTTTCGACGGGCGCCTCACAGGCCGCGGCATCTTCTTTGATCGCAACGGCCACGTGGTCAAACGGTTCGTCGTGCAGATGAACGCCCATTGGCAGGGGGCTGACGGCACCCTCGATGAGCACTTCCGTTACAGCGACGGCAGCACCTCCGTGCGCACCTGGCACCTTCGCGACCTCGGCCAGGAGCGCTACCTGGGGCGAGCAGAAGACGTGATCGGCGAGGCCCAGGGCCGCAGCGCCGGCAACGCCTTCCACTGGGTCTACACGCTGGAACTGCCCGTCGACGGCCGCACCTGGCATGTCGAGCTCGACGACTGGATGTACCGCGTCGACGAGCAGACGGTGCTCAATCGGTCCCGCATGAGCAAGTTCGGCCTGAACCTGGGCGAACTGGTGCTCGACATCCGCCGGGGTTGAGCCATGAACAGCAACCCACCTCTGCGCACCTGGTCAGGCCAAGTGGCCTGGATCGTTGGCGCCTCGTCGGGCATCGGACGTGCCACCGCCGCCGCCCTGCACCGGCAAGGCGCGCGCGTGATCGTCTCGGCCCGGCAGGCCTCGGCGCTGGAACACTTTGCCCAGGCCCACCCAGGCGCGATCGCCCTGCCGATGGATGTGACGGCTCCCGAAGCGGCGCACCAGGCCCTGGCGCACATCGAGCAAGTCGTCGGGCGTGCGCCGGACCTGGTGCTGTACTGCGCCGGGCACTACAAGGCCCAGCGCGCCGACGCCTATGATCTGAGCGAGATGCGCAAACACCTGGCGGTCAACTACGAAGGCGTGCTGCATTGGCTGGACGCCGTGCTGCCCGCTCTGCTCAAGGCCGGTCGCGGCCACATCAGCCTGGTCGGCAGCGTGGCGGGCTACAGGGGCCTGCCCATGTCCCTGGCATACGGCCCCACCAAGGCAGCCCTCAACAACCTGGCGGAATGCCTCTATCTTGACCTGAACCCTCGCGGCCTGGGGGTGTCCATCGTCAACCCGGGCTTTGTCGACACCCCTTTGACGGCACAGAACCAGTTCAACATGCCACAGATGATCACCGCAGACGAAGCGGCCGAGGAGATCCTGCGCGGATGGGCCAGCGGTCGCTTCGAGATGAACTTTCCCCGCCGGTTCACGTTCTGGATGAGGCTGCTTCGCCACCTTCCCGACGCGTGGTTCTTTTCGGCCGTTCGCCGGGTGACCGGGAACTGAGATGAGCAGCGACCCGCGCACCCAACGCCTCATCCAGGCCTTCGAGAACCTGAGCCCGGACTCATTGCCCGCCCTGCTCGCGCTTTATGCCGAGCAGGCCACCTTCACGGACCCGTTCAACGAGGTGGCCGGCCGAGCCGGCATCGAACGCATCTTCAGCCACATGTTCGCCACGGTGGAGCAGCCACGCTTTCAGGTGCTGCAAGCCATCACGCAGGGCGAACAGGCCTTCCTGACCTGGGACTTTCATTTCCGGCGCCAGCCTTCCGGCCTGCCGATGTGCATCCACGGTGCCACGCACCTGCGCTTTGATGGGCTGGGGCTTGTCACCTTGCATCGTGACTACTGGGACGCGGCTCAAGAGCTGTATGCCAAGCTGCCACTGCTGGGCGGCTTGATGCGCTGGCTGCAACGGCGCCTGCGTGCACCGGTCTGAGCACAGACCGGATTGAGAACCGGTTGAGCAAAGAAAAAGGCCTGCGCGGGGCTGTCTGAATTTTTGTGTGCAAGGCGCTGCGTAGACTTGTCCACGGCGGCGGGCGTCGCCTGCGACGAACGACCGACGCGGTGGGCAAGTCGGTCTCATGCTACACGGCGGCTCGCATGAAGCGATCGCCGTAGGCGATGGCAAATTGATTCATTGCCTCTCGCCACTCCTTGGCCGCACGCCCCCAGTCGGCCGTGATGTTGCGCAGCGCCAGCCAGATCAGCTTGGCAGCCGCATCATCACTGGGGAAGTGCCCTCGCGTCTTGATGATCTTGCGCAGCCGCGCGTTGATGCTCTCGATGGCGTTGGTCGTGTAGATCACCCGGCGAATGGACGGCGCGAACGCGAAGAATGGAATCACCCGGTCCCAGGCCCGGCGCCACGCTGCCACCACCGTGGGGAACTTGCGGCCCCAGGGCCCGGCCTCGAAGGCATCGAGCTCGGCCGCTGCCGCCTCGGCGCTGGGCGCCGTGTAGATCGGCTTCAAGGCCGCCGCCAGCAGCTTGCGCTCCTTCCAGCTCGCAAAGTCCAGGCTGTTGCGGATCAGGTGCACGATGCACGTTTGCAGCGTGGTGGCCGGGAACACCGCCGCCAGGGCCTCGGGCAAGCCCTTGAGGCCATCGGTGACGGCGATCAGGATGTCGTCCACGCCGCGCGTCTTCAGGTCGTTGAACACCTTCAGCCAGAACTTGGCCCCCTCGGTGTTCTCGATCCACAGCCCCAGGATGTCGCGGGTGCCGTCGGGCAATACGCCCAGGGCCAGGTAGACGGCCTTGTTGCGCACCACCGCGTCCTCGCGGATCTTCACGCGCAGCGCATCGAAGAACACCACCGGGTACATCGGCTCCAGCGGGCGGCCCTGCCAGGCCGTGACCTCGGCCATGACCTCATCGGTGACCGAACTGATGAACTCGGGCGACACCTCGGTGGCGTACTGCTCGGCCAGGAAGGCTCGGATCTCGCGCACCGTCATGCCGCGCGCGTACATGGCGATGATCTTGTCGTCAAAGCCGGTGAAGCGCCGCTCGTGCTTGGGGATGAGGATCGGCTCGAAACTGCCCTGGCGATCGCGCGGCACCTCGATGCGCAAGGGCCCGTCCTCGGTCAGCACGGTCTTGGCGCTGCGGCCGTTGCGGTGGTTGCCCGCCTCCTCGGGCCTGGCCGCCCCGGGTGGATAGCCCAGGTGATGGGACATCTCCGCGCCCAGCGCACGCTCGATCAAGGCCTTCTTGAAGGCCATCGAGGCGGCTTGCACCGCCTCGGCGCTCATCGGGCCAGTGACGAATTGATCAATGAGTTCTTGGGGGATCGCCGGCAACTGCGCCGCCGGCTTCTTCTTGCTTGGCATACATGCTCCTGGTGGTCATCGTATGCCTCACACACAAAATTCCTGACAGGCTCGCCTGCGCTTTCGCGCAGGCCTTTGATTCTTCTTCGAATTTTTGGTGGGCCCTGAGTGACTCGAACACTCGACCAACGGATTAAGAGTCCGTCCACCCCTAGCCGGCCAGCGCCTGACCGAAGACACAAGGTTGAGAGGTCTTTAAGCCATGCTTAAAGCCCCTGCGGCGAACCCTTCGCTGCAAAGCCCTCTCAAGTACCTAGTTTATACGGGAAAAATCACGTGTCAAACATTCGCATGGTGATGTGTTACAGAAGGTCCACCGCCGCGCGCATGTCCTCAAGATCCGGATGGACGTACTGCAGCGTGGTGTAGGGCGTCGTATGGCCAAGAAGCTCTTGCACCACCTTGAGGCTCGACCTGTTGCCCCGTAGCAACTGCGTTGCTGTGGTGTGCCGGATCTTGTGCGCAGTCATGCGAACAGAGTCCTCGTCCTGCTTGCTATGAAAGCGTGCAAAGAACCTGATGACGCGCTCACCAGTCATCACGTCGTGCTTGAACGGCCTCGCAGAGAAGAGCGGCAAGCAGAACACCTGTCGATCGGCCAGGTCGTATCCCACAATCTCCCTGGTCCGCCTGCGCAGGTCCTCGAGCGTGGGCAAGAGTGCGTCCGATATGGGCACATCCCACTCACGCTTCGTTTTGCTCGTCTCGGCTCGCAAGCGGATGGAGCGCGCGACCCAGTCAATGTCCTTCCACTTCAACCCCACCAGCTGGCGCAGG
>QFPK01000006.1 GCA_003248865.1 Sphingomonas sp. | reverse complement strand
TGGGGCTTCATCTTCGTTCCTTCGTCACTACGACGAAGCCCCAACACTCCTTAATTCACAACCTCAAATCTGTGCCATAGGTGCTGACGGGGAACAGCGGGCGATGGCTGCCAGCCATGGCAGGAAGGGGCGCGTGGGATCATAGGTTGCGCGCTTGCCATGCACCGACATCAGCGTCTCCTGGATCAGGTCGTCGATCTGGCAGGGCGGAACGCGGCGGCCATAGAAACGCTTCAGCCAGCCGGCGCATTCCTGCAGAAGCTGTGCATAGGCGCGGCGGTCGCCACGCTGGGCTTCGGCCATCAGCCGGCCAAGCGTGACGCCGTCTGCCCTCATGCGGGGCTGAGCCGGGCCGCCAACAGATGGTCGGCCGAAAGCCGCCCGCCGCCGCGCACGATCAGCACCAGCGCCAGCGCCGCCCACAGCGAATGTACCGGCCACCACGCCTGCGGATAGACGAAGATCTGGATCACCATGGTCATCCCCAGCAGACCCAGCGCCGACAGCCGGGTGGCGAGCCCCAGCACCAGCAGCACCGGCAAGACATGCTCGGCCGTCGTCGCCAGGATGGCGGCGAGGTCCGATGGCAGTGGAACGCCAACATACTCCTCGGCGAACAGATAGTAGGTGCTGTCGCTGATCGTGAACAGGCTGCCGTCGGCGATCTTGGCACGCCCCGATCGCCAGAAGACGCCTGCCAGCGACAGCCGCGCCAGCAGCAGCGCCAGCGCCTCGGGCCAGGCGCTGCTCACGCCATCACGCGCCCGGCCCGCCAGTCTCCAGAGCGCCGTCATCGCCGCCTCACTTCTTCTCGGTCAGGGAGCCGGGCCCCTTCGGCGTCTGCATCTTCAGGCAGCTGCCTTTCGGAACCAGCTTCCAGGCATTGCCCTGATAATCCGTCGTGGAGGTGCCGGCGCAGCTGGTTCCGGGTCCGGCGGCGCAGTCATTCTGCCCGGCCTTCGATACGCCATAGCATTTTTCCATGGCCGGCTTGCTCTGGGCGTGGGCGGCCCCTGCTATCCCGGCGGCGACTGCCGCCGCCAGCAGGGTGCCTGTGCGTGTGATATTGCGCATGTCCTGTCTCCCTCCGGGTCGGCCGAACGCCGCCCTCTGCTGACCTGTTCGACGGCCCCTGCCCGGAAGTTACAGGCAGTCCGCGGATTGTCGGATATCGCCCGGTGTAACCAGTCGCACCCTTCGTGCGTATCCCGGATAGCCACTTCGGCTGAATCAGATGGGAGCAGTTTCATGACCCAACACACCACAGGTATCGCCATCGCATCGGCCGCCGCGCTGTTCGCCCTTTCCGGCATGGCGCTGGCCGCCCCGTCGCCGCAGGGCAGCAATGGCCGCGCGCTCACCACCACCGACACCGTGCATTGCTATGGCCTGCACAGCTGCAAGGGCAATTCCGACTGCAAGACAGCGGAACATGCCTGCAAGGGCCAGAACGCCTGCAAGGGCCACGGCTTCAAGGCGATGCAGGCGGGCGAATGCCTGAAGGCCGGCGGCACCATCGGCGACCTCGGCTGACAGGCGCGCCGCCCGGCCGTTCTCCCCCTGCGGCCGGGCGGCGAAGCTCCAGAAAGAAGCTGACATGCAACCCGATATTCCGCCCTTCACCGGCTTTGGCCTGGGCCTGCGCCGGGACCACTACGCGGCATTCCTCGATGGGCCGGTACCTGACGTGGATTTCGTGGAGATCATCTCCGAGAATTTCATGGTCGACGGTGGCCGTCCCCTCGTTGTGCTGGATACCGTGCGCCGGTCGCTTCCGGTCGCCATACACGGCGTCTCGCTGAACATCGGCTCGGCGACCGGGCTTGATCGCGACTATCTCGCGCGGCTGCGAACGCTGGCAGACCGGCTCGATCCGCTCTGGGTGTCGGACCATCTGTGCTGGACCGGCGTCGATGGCGGCAACAGCCATGACCTGCTGCCGCTGCCCCTTACGGCGCAGGCGCTGGAGGTAGTCTGCACCAACATCCATCAGGCACAGGAAGCGCTTGGCCGCCCCATGCTGTTCGAAAACCCGTCCAGCTATGTGCAGTTTGCCGAGGACGAGATGCCCGAATGGATGTTCCTGTCGCAAATCTGTGCGCGAACGGGCTGCTACCTGCTGCTGGACATCAACAATGTGTTCGTCAGCTGCACGAACCATGGCCTCAACCCCCGCGCCTGGCTCGCAGGCATCCCGGCCGACCGGGTGCGGCAGGTGCATCTGGCGGGCCATTCACAGGGCCTCGACATGCTGATCGATACCCACGACGCGCCCGTTGCCGATCCGGTCTGGGCGCTGCTCGCCGAAACCCTGCCCAGGCTGGGGCCGGTGGCGGTGATGATCGAGCGCGACGATCATATCCCTCCGCTGCCGGAGCTTCTGGCGGAACTCGCCATTGCCCGCGCGATTGCAGCCGGCGCAGGCAGGCTCGCCCGATGCGCCTGATCGAGGTTCAGCGCAGCTTTCTGAAAGCCGTTTCCAGCCCGGGAGAGCCTGACGATGGCGGCTGGCCGGAGCCGATGCACGCGGGGCTTCAGGTCTATCGCAACGCCTATCGGGCGCGGCTGATTGGCTGCCTGCAGGAAAGCTTTCCAAAATGCCGCGCCTGGGCGGGCGACGAGGCATTTGATGCAGCCGCAAGCCACCACTGCATCCGACACCCGCCGCAAAGCTGGACGCTGGACGCTCTGGGCACCGGCTTCGACGAAACGCTCGCCGAGCTGTTTCCCGACAACCCGGAGCTTGCCGAACTGGGCTGGCTGGAATGGCAGATGGCGAGACTGTTCACCGCACCGGATGGGGCGCGGCTGGATGCAGGCAGCTTCACGGAAACCACCGCCCGTTTTTCCGAAGCGAATTGGGAGGAAATGCGCCTCGTTCTCGCGCCCGAGCTGGTGACGAGGACGCTGTTCTACGATGTCGTGTCAATTTGGGCGGCAATCGGCGCAGACATATCGCCTTTGCCCAACGCCCGCCTGCCAATGCCCGGAATGGTCGCAGTCTGGCGAGCGGGGCTTGAGCCGTGTTTCCGACTGCTCGCCAGTGGAGAGGCTGCGGCGCTGGCAGATGCAGCGAACGGCGTGGCTTTCGGCGAGATCTGCCGTAGGCATGCGGAATCAGTTGGGCACGAAGGAGCCGCAGCCCGCAGCGGGCAATGGCTGGGCCGCTGGACGATGGACGGCCTGATTGCCGGACTTCGGTAGCCGCCGACAAATCGGACGTTCCAAAGCAATTTGGTCTTCCTATTCTGCGTCCTTCATTCATCCTTGAAGCGGAAGGCAAATAGCGAACAAAGGAGAAGTCGGCGTTGGTGAACTCGTCGAAAGGGCTTCGCGGCATCTGTAGCCTCTCTTGTGCCGTTCTACTGGCTGCGTCAGCTCCGGCCGTTGCGGCCAGCTATGCAATCGACAACGTCTCCCTTGTTGATGTCGAAACCGGCACGCACCGGACCGGCCAGACTGTCGTGATCGATGGAACGACCATTCAGGCGATAGGTCAAAGGGCAGCGGTCGCCATTCCCGAGGGCAGCCAGCGGATTGATGGGCGTGGCAAGTTCCTCATCCCCGGCCTATGGGACATGCACGTCCATTCGCATAGGGAGAGGCGCTGGACTTACCACTATCCTCTGTTCCGCGCCTGGGGCGTAGTGGGCGTGCGTGATGCAGGCTCTCACCTAGGCTCTGCCTTGGCGGCGCGGGAACGGGCCGTCGCTGACCCGCTCGCGCCCCATGTCATCTGGGGCTCGCCGATCATCGACGGCGCACCGCAGATTAATTCCTTTGGCCTGTCCGCCGAAGACGAGCAATCAGGCCGTGTGCTCGTGCGGGAAATGCAGCGCATGGGCTTCGACTTCATCAAGGTCTACGACCGGCTGACGCCCGAAGCCTATCGCGGGATCGCCGCTGAAGCGAAGACGCGAGGAATGCGACTGGAAGGACATGTGCCGCTGTCGATTTCCCCCGATGCGGCGGTAAATGCAGGGCAGACGCTGATCGATCATCTCACATTGGTGATGGAGGCCTGCATTCCCGGCGCCATAAAGCTGGTGAATTCAGAGCAGGCGGCCAAACCCGAGACGGTGGACAGCCTCGCCCTGATTGCCGATGCGCGAATGGCGGCGGCACTCGGACACTATGATCCGGCGGTCTGCGATGCCCAGTTCAGCCAGTTTGCCGCAAAAGATGTGTGGCAGGTACCGACGCTGATCCAGATGAAGGGATACTTCTTCGCCGACCAACTCGCGGTGGCAATCGATCCGCGTTCCGATCAGGTTCCCGCCAATGTATTGGCCGAATGGCAGTCACGGGGGCGAGAGGCCGACCGGGCCGAACTTGCCAACGGGCGCGAGGCGCTCGCGGCACAGATGCGCATGTTCCGCGCCATGCAGGATCGAGGCGTCAAATTGTTGACTGGAACGGATACGTCGAACGAGCCGTGGGTATTTGCCGGCTCGAGCGTGCATGATGAATTGCTGTTGTTTGTAGAATCCGGACTGGCGCCGGCTGAGGCCTTGCGTGCTGCCACGCTCAACCCGCGGCTCTATCAGGGGCGCGATACGGCCGTGCCGCTGCTTGCGGCCGGCGAGCGCGCCGATCTGGTCCTGCTCGATGCAGACCCGTTGGTCGATATTTCCAACACTCGCCGTATTGCTGGAGTGTTTGCCCGTGGCAGCTACCACGACCGGACAAGTATCGGTCAATTGCTGGCCGCTGCTCGACAAGCGGCAGCAAAAGGACAGTAGGTCCATTTCGACATCGACAGTCGGGGTCGTGAGATTGGGAGGCGCGCAAGCGACCCAACCGAGGCTGAGCGGATTCCGCCTCGCATTCCGGGCATTCCCGGCCCGGCGCTGCGCACATGATTCCCGCCATTCGTTCAGCGCTATCGCCGAGCAACTGCGATCAGCGCCGTGGATGGTATCGGCAGGGTTGCGCTTTTGCCGGCCATCTGCCGCACCTCGGCGACCACGGCTTCTTTCTCGGCCGGATCGAGGCTGGTCCAGTCGGGCGACATCCCGAATAGCATGTCCGGTTCGGCAAGGGCCGAAGTCTCCAGCACAAAGTCATGCGTGCAGGATTCGATCCGGGGCTCGCTATAGCCGGCGGCTATCAGTTCACGGGCGAAGTCCGCCGGGTCGCTCAGCGCCTGCACCGCGGCCGGCATCGCCATCCCCTCCCGCCCGGGGAACAGCTTGCGTCGGATCTGGCCGAGCAGCAGGAAGGTTGCAGCCCCGCCTTCCTGCCAGGTCGCGACCACCCCACGCCCACCGGGGCGCGTTACCCGGGCCATCTCTGCCAGGCCCCGGCGCCAGTCCGGAAACATGATCACCCCGAAGATCGAGAACACTGCATCAAAGCTGGCGTCCTCCAATGTGAGTGCCTGGCCATCCATCACCCGCGTTTCGACATTCGGCACATTCGCCGCCGCGATGCGCGCGATCATGCCGGGCGAGAAATCCGTCGCCAGCACCTGCGCGCCGGTTCGGGCCGCCAGCAGGGCCAGCGCACCGGTGCCGGCCGCGACATCGAGGACGCGGTGTGCGGGCGTCAGCGCAACGCGCGCCAGCGCTGCCTTGGCATAGCGCGCCGTGAAGGGATGGGCGGTTGTCTCATAGTGCCGGGCGGCGCTGTCCCAATGGTCAGCCTCTTCATATTCAGCCATTCTCGATGCTCCACGAATCATGTAACATCATAAGTATCGTAACTATCGACGCTTGCCAATCCCGCTTGGATTTCGGAGGAATATTTCGTGCGCAATGACAGCCGCCTTTCGCGCATGCTCCATGTGCTGCTGCACATGGCGCGACACGAGCGCCCGATGACCTCCGACGAGATCGCACGGATGCTGGGCACCAATCCGGTGGTGGTGCGCCGGACGATGGCTGGCTTGCGTGACGCCGGTTATGTGCGGTCTGAAAAGGGCCACGGTGGCGGATGGCTGATCGCTACCGACCTTGCGGCCGTGACATTACTGGACGTTCACCGCGCCGTAGGCGGCCCACGTCTGTTCACCATCGGCAACGAGAATCCGAACGCCGATTGCGCGGTCGAGAGGGTCGTCAATGAAGCTCTGGAGAGTGCGCTCAACGAGGCCGAGGCCTTGCTCATCGAACGGCTGGGCACCGTCAGCCTCGCAGAACTGGCGCGACGCTTCGATGCGCGCTGTAGTTCAGACACGTAGTTGGGGAGGCAACCGCCGACTTTCCTGACGTTCCTACTTGGCTAAGGTCGACCTGGACCTGCCGTTCGTTGAGATAACTTCTTACGGGAGCGAGGAACCCAGTTACCGGATTTCTGTGCGTTCCGAACCCATCGGTGCGTTGTGGACCTCGATACCAAGATGGCGAACGCTATTCGTGGACCTGCTGTGGCCAAGCGCAATCTGCACAGCGCGCTGGCTTTCTTTTCATGCCTGTAGACCAAGCGTAACCGTGGTCTGTGGGGCGCCTTGCGTGGTTGAGTTCTGACGGGTTGATGGCTGCTTCTGATGGGAGCGGCGATGGACATTGATATCGATTGCGAACGGGCGAGTGGTCATATGAGCAGTCGTATGAGTGCTCGGATCGAGGTTGTGGCGGGCCGTCGTCGGTGGACGGTGGAGCAGAAGCTGTCGATGCTGCGGGATGCGTTTGGCGCTGATGGCTCGGTGCGGGATGCGTGCGAGCGGCACGGGATCGGCAGCGGCCAGATCTACACCTGGCGGCGGCAGGCGATGTCGGGTGAGTTGACCGGCCTGAAGATTGCAGCGCTGCCGGCATTCGCCGAGGTGGGGGTAACGCCTGCGTCTCTTGCGGCACCGCAGGCGGCACCATCGCCATTGCTGCCGTACGTCTCAACAGCGGCGTGCGCTTCATCCTCACCTGTCATAGCGGGTCAGATCGGCATTGTGCTGCCATCCGGCGTTCGGCTGACCGTGGATGCGAGCGTCGATACGGATGCGCTCGCTCGGGTGCTCGCCGTCGTCGGCCGATGATTGCGCTGCCGCTACCCGCGTTCGCGGGCACAGGCTTGACCCGCATCTATCTCGCCTGCGGCGCCACGGATATGCGCAAGGGGTTCGATGGCCTGGCGGTGTTGGTGCAGCAGGTGCTGGCGGAGCAGCCGCATTCCGGCGCGCTGTTCGCGTTCCGCGGCAAGCGCGGCGATCTGGTGAAGCTGCTCTGGTACGATGGTCAGGGGCTATGCCTGTTCTCCAAGCGGATGGACCGCGGCCGGTTCATCTGGCCGGTGACCCAGACTGGCAAGGTGAGCCTGTCATCGGCACAGCTTTCGATGCTGCTGGAAGGCATTGACTGGCGCCGGCCGGAGCGCACGGTTACGCCTTTACTGGCTGGGTAGAACGGGCTGATAAAGCACAGGTTTTGGGGGATTGTTCTGGAAGCTTGGAGCCGATTCTGCTAACGCTTCAGCGTGCCGGACCAAGCATCTTCCAGCCCAGGATCGCCGTTGCGCGAAGATGTGCGGGACGCGCGGATCGCCGAGCTGGAAGCCGCATTGGCCGCACGCGACACGCTGATCGAGACGCTCCGGTTCCAGCTGGCCCAGCTCAGGCGGATGACCTTCGGCCAGTCGTCGGAGAAGCTCTCCCTCCAGATCGAACAGCTCGAGCTGACCCTTGAGGAGCTGGAAGGCGAAGCTGAAGTTGCCGACGCCCGCAAGACCGACGCGGTTGTCTCCGCGGAACGTTCTTCACCCGCTCGCGCACTTCCCGAACATCTGCCGCGCATCGAACAGCGGATCGAACCGGCTGCCGGCAGCTGCGCTTGCCCGGCCTGCGGCGGTGCGCTCCGAGCGCTTGGCGACGACCAGGACGAGATGCTGGATGTCGCCCCCGTGCAGTGGCGGATCATCCGCACCATCCGGCCCAAGTATAGCTGCCGTTCCTGCGAGAAGGTCGTGCAGGCACCGGCGCCAGTGAAGGCGATCGCCCGCGGCCGGGCAACGTTCGCCACGCTCGCCCATGTGGTCGTGCACAAGTTCGATCACCACCTGCCGCTCTATCGCCAAGCCGAGATGATGGCGGCACAGGGTATAGATATCGACCGCGCCACGCTTGCCGGATGGGCCGGACAGGCCGCGCATCTGCTCGATCCCATCGTCAGCCGCATCCGCGAGGAGAGGCTGAAGGCCGACAAGATCCATGCCGACGATACGCCTGTCCCCATGCTGGTCCCTGGTAAAGGCAAGACCGCCCAGGCCCGGCTCTGGGCCTATGTGGTGGATGATCGTGCGTCCGGCGCCACATCCCCGCCGCTGGTCTGGTATCGGTTTACCCCCGATCAAAGTGGCATCCATCCGCAGACCGAGCTGAAGACCTTTGCGGGCCTCCTGCAGGCTGACGCCTATGCCGGGTTCGACAAGCTCTACCAGGGCAACCGCATCAGCGAGGTCGCCTGCTGGGCCCATGTCCGCCGCAAAATCTTCGATAACCATGCCACCAGCCCCACGCCGCTCACCATCGATCTGCTCGACCGCATCGCTGGTCTCTACAGGATCGAGGAGCAGATCCGCGGCGAGCCGCCGGACCGGCGACGCGCGGTCCGCCAGGAACAGAGCAGGCCACAGATCGAGGCCTTGCGCCTCGCCATCGACGACGCGTTGCGCCGTCTGTCGCCCAAGTCCAGTCTGGCCAAGGCACTCGTCTATGGCCGCAAGCGATGGCCTGCGCTCACCCGCTTCCTCGACGATGGTCGCGCCGAGATCGACAACAACATCGCCGAGCGCGCTATCCGTGCCATCGCCATCGGCCGCAAGAACTGGCTGTTCGCCGGATCAAAGGCAGGCGGCGAACGCGCAGCCCAGCTCTACACCGTCATCGAGACCGCCAAGCTCAACGGCCTCGAACCACAGGCCTACATCGCAGACGTCATCGAGAAGATCGCCAAAGGCTGGCCAGCATCCCGATGGGACGAACTCATGCCGTGGAACTGGGCGCCAGCAAACCAGAGCATCGCTGAAGCCGCATAGCTGCGGCCCTCACACCACGCTTACGACCAAGCGGCAAATGCAGGAGGCCAATCACCAACGTGCATTCGGATCTGTCACATCAGGCTCGTGAGAGTGTCGTCATTTTTGGTTGCATAACCTTGCCACATTTCAAATATCATGCGATATCTAAAATGTGATGGTTGCAATCCGTGTACCGGATTTGTGAAGGGTGACTCCATGCGGCCGACGCGAAAAGACGCGCAGCGCCAGACCCGCGACCGGCTGATCGCGGCCGCCCATGCCTCGATCGTCGAGGAGGGCGTTGCTGCCATGTCGATCCGTAACGTCTGCAGCGCAGCGGGCCATTCGCAGGGGGCCTTCTATTCGAATTTCGCGAGCAAGGATGACCTTCTCGTCGATATCCTTCACGCCCATATCCGGGATGAGGTCGCGCTCTTGCGCAATCTGGTCACGCACACGGCCAGCGACGACATCGAAGACATCCTGCGGATGCTGGTCGACCGGCTGGCGATGCTGGCCGATGAACCGCAATGGTCGCTGCTGTCGATCGAACTCCAATTGCACGCGCGGCGGAATCCCGATTTCGCTGCGCGGCATCGCGAGGGCAAGGCCGCCTGCTACCGCGCGTTCGCCGACCTGATCGCGGATCTCGTGCAGCGCTTCGGACTCACCCCCGCGCTGCCGCCGATGCAGGCGGGCATCGCGCTTTATGCGCTATGGGCGGGCCTTTCCGTGCAGGGATATACGGCGGATGCCGTTCCGCGCGAACAGATGCTGACGGTTTTCTTCCGCGCGCTGTCCGGCCTTCCGGCCCCGCAAGCGGGACGAGACAGGTTGTGAACGCGGCGTTCGGACATTGCCGGCGTATCGGCTGCGACGAGAATGGCGAGCCCTGGGCCGGGCATATCGATGACAATCGTCGGTTTCACGCCCGTTTCCGCGCCCAGGACGAGGACATCGACGAACTCGGACATGTCAACAACGCGGTGTGGGTGAAATGGATCCAGGAGGTTTCCGTTGCGCACTGGCTGGTCGCGGCGCGAATGCAGGATCGCGACCGTTTCGTTGCCGTCGTGATGCGGCACGAAATCGACTACCGCGGAAATATCGCAGCCGGAGACGAAATCAGCGCAATCACCTGGTTGGATGGGGCCCCGCGCGGCGCCCGTTATCAGCGCAGCGTGGCGTTTCTTGCGGCAGACAGTCGGGTCATTGTCTCCGCGCACTCTCGCTGGGCGCTGCTCGACCGGGCAAGTCTGAAGCCGGTCCGCATTCTCCCGGAGGTGTCAGCGCCCTTTCTGGATCACGACGGACAAGGGAGTGTTCCTGAATGACAAACATCCGCAATGTCACCGTGCTTGGCACCGGTGTGCTGGGAAGCCAGATCGCGTTCCAGACAGCCTATAGTGGTTTCAACGTGACCGCCTATGACATCGGCGAGGCCGCGCTGGCACAGGCCCGCGGGCGGTTCGGTGCGTTGGTCGAAACCTACAGCCGGGAGGTCGAAGGTGCCGCCACCGGCAAGGCCGCCGATGCCGTGTCGCGCATCCTGCTGACCTCCGATCTGGCGGCGGCTGTGGTGGACGCGGATCTCGTGATCGAGGCGGTTCCAGAAGTTCCGGCGATCAAGCAACGGACTTACCAGAAGCTGGCCTCACTCGCCCCGGCGAAGACCATCTTCGCCACCAATTCCTCCACCCTTCTGCCCAGCGACCTGAAAGCCTTCACCGGCCGTCCCGACCGCTTTCTGGCGCTGCATTTCGCCAACAATATCTGGAAGTTCAACACGGCCGAGGTGATGGGCACGGATGAGACCGCCGCGGCGGTGTTTGATGCGGTGGTGGCATTTGCCGCCGCCATCGGCATGGTGCCCATCCCGATGCACAGGGAAAAGGCGGGCTATGTCCTCAATTCCCTGCTGGTTCCGTTCCTGAACGCCGCTGCCGGTCTCGCGGCGGGCGGCTATGCCGAGCCGGAGGATATCGACACGGTCTGGCGGATCGCGACGGGAGCGCCGATGGGGCCGTTCCAAATCTACGACATCATCGGGCTTACCACCCCTTACAATATCCTTTCGCAGGGGGATGAGAGCGCCCGCGCACTCGCGGTCTGGCTGAAGGAAAATTACATCGACAAAGGCAAACTCGGCATCGCCTCCGGTGAGGGCTTCTACCATTACAAGCCCGCAAACTGATCCTGAGCACAGGGAGAAACGGCATGGACTATACCAGTGGAAATTTTGCGGCCTTCGCCCGCCCGCGCAAACCCGAAGGCGTGGAGGGAAAGACGGCTTGGTTTGTCGGTTCCGGTCTTGCTGCCCTTGCCGGAGCGGCGTTCCTGATCCGCGATGGGCAGATGGCTGGCGATAGGATCACCATTCTGGAGCAGCAACTGTTGCCCGGCGGCGCCCTCGACGGCATCGAAGAGCCGGAGAAAGGGTTCGTCATCCGCGGCGGCCGCGAGATGGAAAACCATTTTGAGTGCCTGTGGGATCTCTATCGGTCGATCCCCTCGCTGGAAATCGAGGGCGCCAGCGTGCTCGACGAATTCTTCTGGCTGAACAAGGATGATCCCAACTATTCCCTGTGCCGCGCGACGGTGGAGCAAGGCAAGGATGCCGAGACCAACGGCCTGTTCACGCTGACAGACACTGCCCAGAAAGAGATTATCGCCATCTTCCTCGCCACGCGCGAGGAGATGGAGAACAAGCGGATCAACGAGGTTTTCGGCGCCGATTTCCTGAAGAGCAATTTCTGGCTCTACTGGCGCACGATGTTTGCCTTCGAGGAATGGCATTCCGCGCTGGAGATGAAGCTGTACCTGCACCGCTTCATCCACCACATCGGCGGCCTGCCGGATTTCTCCGCGCTGATGTTCACGAAGTATAATCAGTATGAATCACTGGTTCTGCCGCTGGTAAAATGGCTGGAGGATCATGGCGTTCAATTCCGCTATGGAGTCGAGGTGACGGATGTCGATTTCGATATCCGTCCCGGCGCCCGGCAGGCGACGCGGATTCACTGGATCGAGAATGGTGCCGAAGGCGGAGTCGATCTGACCCGGAACGATCTTGTTTTCATGACGATCGGATCATTGACGGAAAATTCGGACAATGGCGACCACAAGACGCCGGCTAAGCTGAACGAAGGCCCGGCGCCGGCCTGGGATCTGTGGCGGCGGATCGCGGCAAAGGCCGATGATTTCGGCCGTCCCGATGTGTTCGGCGCGCATATTCCCGAGACCAAGTGGGAATCTGCGACGGTCACGACGCTGGATGCCCGTATCCCCGAATATATTCACAGAATCGCAAAGCGCGACCCGCTGAGCGGCAAGGTCGTGACGGGCGGTATCGTGACGGCGAAAGATTCCAGCTGGCTGATGAGCTGGACCGTGAACCGCCAACCGCATTTCAAGAAGCAGCCGAAGGATCAGGTTGTCGTCTGGGTCTACGCGCTGTTCGTGGACACGCCCGGAAACTATGTGAAGAAATCGATGCAGGCGTGCACGGGTGAAGAAATCACGCAGGAATGGCTCTATCACATCGGCGTTCCGGTGGAGGATATCCCCGACATGGCTGCGACCGGCGCAAAGACGGTACCGGTCATGATGCCCTATATCACCTCTTTCTTCATGCCGCGCCAGGCCGGTGACCGGCCGGATGTGGTGCCAAGGGACGCGCTGAACTTCGCCTTCATTGGCCAGTTCGCGGAATCGAAGCAGAGGGACTGCATCTTTACCACTGAATATTCCGTGCGCACCCCGATGGAGGCGGTCTATACCCTGCTGAACGTGGAGCGTGGTGTCCCCGAAGTGTTCAATTCCACCTACGACATCCGCAGTCTGCTGGCCGCGACCGGCCGGCTGCGCGACGGCAAGGCGATCGACATTCCCGGCCCGTCCTTCGTGCGCAAGATGCTGATGAAGAAGCTGGAGGGAACCCAGATCGCCGAACTGCTCGGAGAGTTTGGGCTGGTTGCGAAATAGCATTCCCCGGTGATCCCGTCTGTGCTGGAAGAAAGCGCGGACGGCATCACCCGGGGTGGAGCCCGCGATTGCGAAGATGGTGCTGGCGGCTTTACGATTCTGCGAGAATCATCGCCGGATGAAATTTACTCTCAATCTCGATTTTCGGACCAAATCCGGACCACCTTTCGCCGACGTAGCTGCCATTCGAGCGACAAGAATCATTTCTTGAAAGCAGCCGTTCGTTCATCCACTTAGGCGAAGAGGGCTGTAGTCCTCCTACAGCAGAGAAACCTATAATGATTGACCTGCACGAACGACTTTCCGAGTATTCTTACGGCTATGGTGTCACGCGCGAAACCGAAGGGCTGTTGGAAGGCATTGGAATTCGCGCTGTCCCATTTCTTCCCAACTTGATCCAGGAAAACGAGCTTGGGTTTGACGTAGGCTTCAATCGTCCGGGCGCTGCGCTACTGCTCCAATTCAAGCTCGGCCATTCCCTCAAGACCTTTCGACGGACAGACCTCACGCAGCCACCACCTCTGCTCGATCGGCCGTATTGGCGGTTCAATATCGATACCTCAGAGCCTGATGGGCAATTCGAAACGCTCCTGAAAGCCGAACAGGACGGCGCAGAGACTTACTATGTTGCACCGCGCTTTTCAGACTGGCCCCATTACGCAGAACTGTTCGACCGAAGGCAAGTGCTCGACAACTCACTGTTGATCCGGCCGTCAGAAGTCCGGACGGCTCTAGTGAATAAAGGCGATCCAGATGGCCCGCATCGCATCGTGTACGACCGATACCGTGTACATGTGTGCTCAAAGCCGATGCGGATCTCCAACGTCGATGCCGACGAGGCAATTGCAGCAGTTTCTAACATAGTCCGAGAACGCAAGCAGCAAGTAGGCGAGTTGCTTGAACGTGTGTTTGAAGGATTGGGAGATCGCTCATCGGTGCGCCGAGTATCGGAAGCGCAGGAACGCGGACCTTCGGAACGGGGGCCGGCTATTGCATACCGTGCAACCGGCGAACTTGCCCAAACTCAGCGAACAAGGCGGCTAGAGAGACTTCTTGGCCGAGCGAAAACCCGCGAGCAGGCGATCGCAGCCGCTGTAGGAGTCGAGCTTTGGGCGCTTGGGATTCAGCTAATCCTCGCCGTGGAAAATGAATAGCAACAATTCCAACTACCGCCGCCTTCTGCCACACCTCATTTGGCTGTCGGTAACGCCCGCTCGGTCACCCGTCAAAATGAGGCGCGATCCAGGCCGACAACCCATAGGCGGCATGACGCGGATCGGGTTCGGACTTGGGAAAACTGCGCCCGTCTTACACAAGACTGCATATCTGATATCTATGCGAGGCCGCTAAGCCGCGTTGCGACGGCCCCCTTTTCTAGACTGTGGCAAGCTAAGAGTCCGTTTAGGACGACCACGATTCACTGGCGTGCAAGCAGGACAGCTAACAATTTCGTCAAGCGCGGCCTTCGGCCCCGGAATTGGACCTCCTAGACTTCCGTCGAGAATCTGCCCGATCAGATCGTCGAAGCGGTCGCGGTCGACTGCATACATGCCGCCCCGCGCACCTTCGAACGCACAATTCCACGCTGCGAGCGCTTGGCCAAAGCGCAGAGCGCCCCGCAAATTATCGGCACTTGCGGTCCGCAATCCCGACACGCCCGTGCGAGCGATCTTCGACAACAGTCCCGCCGAACACCAATCGCCAGACCCGCAGCTGTCCAAAAACTGCGGCGCACTAACCGCCGGTAGATGCGCCCAATCGGACGGCTGAACTGCCAGCCGATGACGGAAACGCAGCCCCTCGGTGCCCATGGTCTGGACTTCGAGCACCGTGGAACTGTTGGCTGCCATCGCGCCGCCCGCTTCGCTCAGGCGCTGATCGGCATATTTGACGATGTGGGCGAGCTGCAACGCCTCTGCAAAGAGCTTGGGATCGGATTTGCCCGACGGCTCGAACATTACGATCGCGCCCGTGTCTGCCGCTCGCGCTGCCAAGGTCAGTGCCGCGCGCGATAGCCGATCTAAGAAGAAGACTTGCGCGCCATTGAGTTCGTCGCCGACTGCGTCGACGGCCTGGCGTGTCACCGGCTTGAAGCTCGGCAGCCATTGCCCGCACTGCGGACAAGCCCAAGAAAAACGGTGCGTTGGCAATCCGTCGCGACCGCGACGAATCTCCTGGATGATGATGGGCGTATGGCTGGTCGGCTCACAACCGGCAAAATCCAACTTCACGCCCCAGCGGCTCATGTCGGCCCTGACCCGTTCCGAGGCAGGGTCGCCGTTCATGCGAGCAATCGGGTAGCTCTCCCACCCCAGATAGGCGAGGATCGACAAGACGTTCCCACAGGTCCCGCCCGCCCAGGCTTGGACTGGCAGGTCAGGATTCGCGCTCATCACCAGATCAAGTGCGATCAGGCCGGTCCCAAATGCGCGCGGCTTGTTGCTTTCAGCAGTGTTCACGCCGCTACCCCCTCATTGTGAAGCGCCGGTCGAGGCTCCGGATAGACTTCCCCTTCCAACCAAATATGAATCATCTCGGCCGCCTCCTCGGAGGCCGGTCCCTCCAGCTCGTAGCCGATCGCCTCCAGATAGGCGACAGGCAAATCACGCTCGAGCGCGGCCATCAAGGCACCAAGCGCCATGACCTTGCTTCCGAGCGGCGAAAGGATCAGCAACGATCCCCCAACCTCTGCGAACACCGGCTTTCGCAGGTCATCAAGACGTAGGATCGTTCGATAGAGATCGAGCGGATCCGACTCGTCCGCATAGACAATGTTGCGCGTATCGACCGACCATCCGCTCTCGAACTCGATCAGAAACTCCTCCGCCAGACGGTCGCCCCCCCGCGGGTCGATCGCCGGAAACGGCAGGATCGGACACGTGTCATGCGGGTCGACAAAGGAATGCAGCCGCCCAAGCGCGCCCGCCCGCCCTGATGCGAGTTGCGGCAGCCACAACTTCGCCGCGCCAGCGGAGCCGTCTAGGGTGGATCCGCCCCGAAAGCCATGCACGAAGCCTGGCGCATCGCTTGATACCGACGTGATCGCGACGTCGAGGGCCGGATCATGAGTTACGAACAGGTGAAGATTGAACTCGGTCGGTGCCCGCACCGAGCGTTCGACCAGATAGCGGATGATCGGGAATGCCGTGCCGACCGAAAGTGCGCTGATATCGATCACAACGTCGGTCGTTTCGGCGAAATCCTGCCGTCCGATCAACCCGACCGCATTCCGACCGCCCACCACTGCGCCATCGCTCCCGAAGATGTTCACCGATGCCATCTCATGGGCCGGGATCGCCGCCCGCAACACATCACCATTCGCGGTCGCGCGGTCGATCAGTGTCTGCGTTGGCTTCGGGCGCTCTTCCTGGAGGAACAACCCCCGGATTTGGCCTTCCGTTTTGGCGAGCCGCCGCGCTACGGCCGTAGAACGGGGATCAAAGCCGGCCCCACCCACCAACAGGATGCGCCGTTCGGGGCGCGCGAAATAGGCGTCCACAAAGCCGTCAATCTCGGCGCCGCGATGCGAGACACAGGGATCCCATCGGCCAGCCATCAGTGGGCCTCATCCAGCAGCCGAACCAGATCGTCCGCGCGCCGCTCTAGAAATCCGCCACGTTTGAGGGTCAGACCATGATGCAGCAGCAACACGCCGCCCAGCTCGATGAGACACCATTTGCGCTTCTTCGTGCCATGGTCCGGCACAAGCACGAAGGCGTTGTAGGCCACGCCGAACTGCAACGCGCGGGCGAGATCTGGATGGCTCGCCGGGATCGCGTCGAATTCGTCTTGCGGAATTCCGAAGGCGGTCGCCCCGCCCCCTAACGACGCATTGCCTTCAAGGCTCTTGGCAACGCATTCCCGAGCAATCCCATCCGACAGACGCTTGACCAATTGTTGCTGTGGGAAGTCCCATTCCCTTACCATCTCACTGGCGCGTTCGCGCAGCAGCTTGTGCTGCATGCCACTGCGCAGCGTCGGTGCCTTGGCGCGTATCAGCTGGGTTTCCGACTGGGAGACCAGGCGAGCAGCCAGTTGTAGGAACTGCTCGGCATTCTCAGAACTGGCATCGCAGAGTGCATCGATCCCGAAATAATAAGGCCGATCATAGCGATGGAGGAGATGAATGCGGGCACCTTCCGCGATTGAAGCATCGACCGTCAGCGGTCGGTTCGGCTCGACATCCTCCTCCGGTTGATCGAACAGGCTCCGCTGGGGAATCCGTTTAGCATAGCGCTCAAATAGCACCGACAGCATTGCCATCTGCATGTCCTCGCCAGCCTCGTCAGTGCCGGCCAGATAGCTTGCGACGTCCTGCTCAAGCGCGCTGCGACGATCCGCGGAGATATTATGACGACGCTGGAGCACATCGACATGCTCCGCCAACCTTTCCCGCTTACTCTGCGCGATGATCTCGGGCGTGGTCGACAAAAGATCGCCGAGATTGTTTAGCCGGCGGCGATTGAACACCTCCATCTGACTCAAATAGCGGCCAGCCATATCCCGCGCCATCTTCCGGAACGCTCGCCGCTGCCCGAGCCGGTCATCAGTGCTTTGCATCCAGATATCGGTGATTTCCCGGGCACGCTTGAGCCCTGGCTCTTCCCCATCCTGCGGTTCGGTATCCAGTAGGACATCGGCGGGCGTGAGCGCGTCGAGCCGAGTCAGTATCCAGCGTGACACTTTGAGTTCCCGCCGCGCGAGCCAGCGTTGTAGGGCCGCCAATTGAGCCGGATGGAGGCTATGCGCATCGTCGAAGATGATCAACGGGCGGAGCGTCAACACATCCTCGCCATCGACAATGCGGAAGGATTCGATGACGTCGAACGGACGATAGGCCGCCGCCGCTTGGTCATCGATATCCTTGACGTCCGGCGGCATGAGCGCCGCCGAAATCCGATAGATCGCGAATTCGACTTCACGCGCGCGCTTGAGCAGATCGGGCCCGGCTGTTCCCCCGATCGCGCTCAACGCCGCATCCGCGTTAGCGCGCGGAATGATCTCGACCTGATCCAGTGCGACACCTGCCGTCTGAAGATTGCGCAGCCAAGTCAGGATCGTGCGTGCCTGCAGGAGGGCGATCATCAACCCTGCCTTGAGCTCGTCGGGATAGGGAAACTCCCAGAACTCGCGGTATTCCGCCTCGAGTGGAAGCCTGCCGCCCAGCAGCACTGGCTGCTCATCGGCCAGTGCGCCGCACGCCGTCAGTGTGTCGATCAACGGCTTGTAGGTGTTGAGGCCGCGATTGCGCAGTAGCGTGCGCAGCGTCGCATACTGGAACAGCCGGGCTAAGGTCGTCTTGCCACTGCCTGGGGTGCCAATCACCATCGCCAGGCGATCATAGAGTCGTCCATCCTTTGCCGGCTTCTCGAAGAACGTCGACAGCGGTTCGGGCGTTACGACGGCCAAAAAGGCTTCGTCTTCACGAAGATATTCGGTGGCGCGCTTCTCGAAGGGATTAAGCATAGCCGCCGCTCAGATATGCCGTTGCCGCCGGCGGAAAAGCGGGCGCATCGCCGGAGCCACCACACCGTCACGGTCGCCGCCCGCAGTCTCCGCCCAGAGCAATGCGACCGCATTGTTCGGGGTATTGTGATCGAGCACTAACGGGAGCGCGCAGCCGCCATAGCCAAGGCCGAGATGTACGACACCGCCGACATCCGTGTGCTTTGTGCGAATGATCGGATCGTAGTACGTTTGGGTCAGCTTGATGAACGCATCGTCACGCCCCTCGATAATGCCCAGCGGCAGGTTGGTTGGGAGGACCGTGCCGAACGAAATATGGACCGCCTTAGCCCAGCAGTCACCTGCGAGCGCTTCCTTTGCGAGCTCCTGACGCTCGCCGATTGCCTGCGCTGCGGTCGATGAGGCAATGTAGTGATGCACGCAAAGCTCCCAATTCGGATCGAACGGGTCGCTCCCGAGCACTTGGCGCGCACCTTCGATTGATTCCTTGAAGCGCCAGAGCTTCCCCGACCACCTCTGCTTCTTTTTGTTGTAGCGGAAGAACGACGTACCCGTCCCCGCAAAATCGTCGACCAGATAGACCAGCCGAAACAGCGCCTGCTTGTCCTGCAGATCCTCGCGCAGGTTGCCGAGAAGGTCTTCCCATTTTTCCTTATCCAGCTGCGTTGCAAGCACCAACTGCTCATTGGTGAGCAGACCGACATTACTATGTCGAACGCCGTCGATCCGCGCACCGTCGCTCAACCCCATTACGAGGGTTTGGCGGCGCAAGCGATCCACGTCGCTACGCGCCGCGTCATCCCCGAGCACCCGAAAGGCGGGAATGCCACGCTGCGCCGCGACCGTCGACACCAGACGTTCCCGCATCGTCTTTGGATAGAATTGCTCGACGAGCTTCTGCATTTCGATGGGGCCGACATAGACCAGCCTGCTGCGCACGAACGCATACGCCGTCTCGCGTTCCGTCCGATCGAACTGCTGGAGCCAGGTGGCGAGACTCTCGAAAAACCGCATGCCCGCCTGGAAATCCCGGTAGCCGTCATATTTCAGCCGCGCCATCAGCCGCAGCCAGCGATATTCCTCCCGGGCGCGCTCGTCGCTCCAGTGCATGATGTCGGCAAGGATCTTGAGGCCGAGATCCTGGTTCATAGCAGCGCATCCGCCTTGAAGCGGACACCACCTTCACACGACTCAAGCGCGTCCAGATATTCGAGGGTCACTTGCAGGCCCCGCTGCCCTGGCTGACCAAGGTTCCAGCATGTGCTGGGATCGAAACTGATCTCGTCTACACTCAAGGCGAACGGCTCACGCAGAAGCGCATAGTCGTTTCCCGGCCACCGACCGCGATCGCCCATCGCTAGTACGGCACCACCATCGATTTGACTACGGATCGCCGACAGCACATTGGTCTTCGACACATGCCCGAGAACGATATCGATCGAATGACTCGACCGCGTAACGATCACGTTCCGCATTCTCTGCGTGAGCAGGACTTCATGCGCCAGATCCCACATCCGCGATTCCGATAGTCCTTGTCGGGCTTCCAATGTGATCTGGTATTTTCGATCCGATTGTATCGCAGCACCTGCCAATTCCGGCTGATCGCGTAGCGCTAGCGACAGTGCCGCAAGCTCGTCGCACGGTTCGTCTTTACCATCCGGCGCATTGTCTTCCCCCAGCGCTGCTACTTCGGCGCCGTTATAATAGCCGATCAGCACGTTTTCCCATGATGATTTAGGCAGTACAGCCTGAAGGTCGCGCCGCACCGATGCGCCCCGCCCCGTGGCAATTGCCAACTTGACGCCTGCGCTCAGAAGGCGATTCAATTGGCTCTTGATCTCAGGTGTCACGGCATCGAACCGATGCCGCGTATCGACCAGTGTCCCGTCATAGTCGAGCGCAATTGCCCGGAAGACAGGCCCCACCAGCCTCTCGCGGAAAGCTTCCAATGCCCTCTGCCAGCGTGACAGGTCGCCCGCATCGGCCAGCCGCGCCGCGGAGACGCCGGCCTTACGATGAATCGCCGCGGCATACCTGGGGGACAGGTTGGCGATGCGTCGCGCCGGGACGCGTGGCAAGGGCAAATGATAGAGCTTGCGCCCAAATTCGGGAACGCCTGGACGTCCCGGATCAAGGCCCCGCGCGCGCCCTGCCCAACCCGTGATCCGCAACGCCGCGATGAGGGACGCCAACATTGTCGCCATCGGCGATTCAGGCAGTACAAGCCGTGCCACGGGTATGGCTTGCGGCAGCAGGGCGAGCGTGCGCTCGGCAAGGTCGGCGCTAGCCGGTGAATAGAATGCGAGGATGGCGCTATCATCGCCACGCTTCGCGAGCCAATGGTGCCGACCATGCGCGAAATTGCGGAAATCCGCGATCTGCAGATTGCCCACCGCAGCCTCAGTGAACTTGGATTCGAGATCGACCGCACCGATCCGGCTGTCCATGTCGTGAAGGACAAGGGTCGTGCCACGCGACCACAAAGGCTCGGTCGCCGCTGCCCAATTCACCGTTTGACCCGACTTTGGGTCGAGCAACGGCGCGACGCTGACACGTACCGCTTCCCACGCCTCAGCGCTGTCGAGCTCAAGGAGATAGGCGCGAACAAGCACGGCTATGAACCCAAGCAGGGAATTGGTAGCGAGGAAGCCATCCTTGCCGGCGGGTGGAGGAAAAAGCAGGAGATCAGCGAACGGGTGGGCGCGTGCAAGATCGGCCAAGGGACTATCCGAACGACCACAGACCATAGCCAATTGCCGCGGCTCTTGACTTGCGAGCCTTCGCGCCGCGCCGAGAATGTCGACGTTACTACCACCGGCACTCAGCAGCCAGTTTGCGAGCGGCGCGGCGCTTGGCTCGGTCACATCAAGCGGGGTCGCGACTACGCCGAGTTGGCGTGTAACATATTGGTGCAGCTGCGCCAGCGCGTGCGCCGCGGTAAGGGATCCCCCAGATCCCACCGCGCGAAGCGGCATTCCTCCGGCCGTTCTCACTGCGCGTCGCAGGGCTCCGATGTCCACCTCGTCAGCCCAGGCAAACGTCTCCGCAAGCCGCGCCATCTCTGTTGCATATGGCTTTGCCATGATTCTCCCTAGTCACCACCATTCACGCCATACAATTCCCAGAACAAAAGGGGAACCAAGAGGTGCTCTGAAAACGCATTGCGCCTTGCTCTGGGTTCTTGCCCCCACATTGGGTTTCCCGCAATCGACGCTTACGCCGAGTTGTCGCCCGGAGCGTCCGCTATCTCAGCGCAAGCTCTTGCAAGCCGCCGTTCCGGACCGCCCGACATAGCGGTCATGTTCTCCGAGTTTGTTCCAGAACGGCCCTGCCTACCGCTCAAAATCCCGACCTCGCTCGAGCTGGCGTTCCAGGATCGGTTCGCGCTGATCCACATGCCAAGGCTTTTGGGGCTTTGCTGCTTCGATCGCCGAGGTCTTCTCCCCGGTATTGCGGGCAACAGCGCGCTCCAATCCCTTCGCGCTATCGACCACCAGCGATGCATGCTCAGCGATCCGCGTGACCGCGACCAAGAATGACTGGGTTGAGTTCAGCATTCGCTCCCGCTCGCTCATTAACATGATGCCGTTCTTCGCGGTCATACCCTGACTGACGTGGACGTTGATGGCATAGGCCAGGTCGATCCTCTCCAGAGCCGGATCATCGCGGCGGATGCTGTGCCGCTGGCCGTCGGCGGTGGCGATCGCGACCCCATGCCGGCCGATGCGCTCGACCTGTGCGATGTCGCCGTTCAGCAATCCGCGTTCCGTGTCCTTCTCGGTCCAGCGGATACGGTCGCCTGCATGGATATCGAGATCCTTCGGCTGGAAGATCGACACCGCATCATGGGCGAGATTGCGGGGCAGGCGGTCGGGATTGAACATCCTTGTATTGCCATCCGCCATCTGAAGCTGAACCTTGCCACCTTCGATCGACCGTACCGTGCCCCGATCACCACGCTTCAACCCTAGCTTCGGCAGGCTGGTGCGGAACTCGACGATCCGGCCTTCCTGATAGGCCTTCAACTGTCGTGCGCCTTCCCGGGTTATGTTGACCCGGTCGAGGACGGTAAGATGTAATGCCTCGGGACTGAGCTCCCCTTTCGCACGAAGCTCCGCCTGCACGGCGCTGTTGGCTGCTGACCGCATGGCCCGGCCGGAGGCGAGGAGGATGGTCTGGTCTCGGTCAGCCTTGGGCAGCTTCGCCCACATTTGCGCGGCGGCTGCCGTTGCCTTCCCAGTGGGAGCTTCAAAAGTGTCCGGCTTCAGGATCGCGAACGCCCGGCTGATATCGCCTTCTCCAAGAGCCGTGTTCAGGTCGCGCATTTGCGGTGAGCTAGCCCGAAGGTTTTCGCTGATTTCGCTGGTCGGCGCACCGGCGCGCTGCAGCATCTCGAACGGCTTACCGGCCTCGATGGCCTGTAGCTGTTTCACATCGCCAGCCAGTATCAGCCGTCCTGCATCCATCTTGTTGGCAAGGCTGATCAGCTTCAGCAGCCGCTCGTTGCCAATCATACTCGCTTCGTCGACCATGATGACCGAGCCGGAAAGTTCTGCCTTGGCATTTGCAAGTCGCTCTGGACCGGCGCGTCCTTCCAGCACGGCAACATAGCGGGAAAGGAACGCATCTACGGTCGCCCCCTCCCCGCCTACCTTCGCCCCGAACTCGCGGGCGATCCTGCCCACATGGGCAAGCGGGATAACGGCGCGCCCTTCTTCGCGAGCGATGGCGGCAACCGGCGCCAGCGCCGCTGATTTGCCAACGCCAGCACCACCTTGCACGAGCATGACGCGATCGGCGGAAGACAGTTGACATACCGCCGCATTTTCCTGACCCGGGGTTAGCCGCCGCATTCCCAGTTCGCGCGCGGCCGTCTGCACACGCGCGGCGAGATCGACGCCAGCGGCAACCGGCTGTACCTCGCCCCGGCCTTGCTGGGCGGCGACAACAACGCGCTTCTCCAGAGCCAAAGCTGACTGGCTTGTCATCAGTCGCTCGCCGCCAAGCAGCAGGCTTTTATCGCGCAAGAATTCAATCCGCGCTTCCACCTCAGCGACCGTGATCGGGCCGCGATATTCGAGCGCCGTTTTGATCAGGTCATTGCGGCTGAATGCCGCCTCCCGTTCACCCAACTCCCTTGCGGCTGACGCCACCGCCTGCGCGGCGGCAAAGGCCCGCGGTTTGAGATGCCCCAGACGCTCGGGCACAAGTTCATCGCCATCGCTCGGGGTCAGACCCATCGCGGCCGCGATCGCCATTCCGCGCTCACCGATTCCGCGCACTCCGACCATGGCTCGCGACCAGATAGTTTCTGCCCGCGAGGAGCGACCAATTGCGGCGGTGATCAGATCGGTGGGGTCGAAGCCCACCCGTTCCGCAGTCTTCTGCCATTCGGCCGCACGGCCAACGGGCGTGAACTCTGGGTTTTTGGCCTGCCGGGTCGACAGGGCGGCCAGTTCGCGCTCGCGTGGGCTGCCACGATCCTCTTGGGCGAGGGCTTCGAGGATCTCTATCCGGCGCGTGGAAAAGAGTTCGATCACCTCACGCGTTACGCCACGAATCTCGAATGCGCCGCCGATTGGGTTAGGGGCTGCTGCGGTTTCATATCCTAGCGCCTCGACCCGGGAACGCAGTTCTGCATTGAACACCGCGCCTATGGCATGCTGGTCCTGGTAAAGTTTGTCGTTGCGGATGGCGTGCCATTTCTGGTCCGATGCAAGCGTCGAATTGAGGATCACAGCATGGGTGTGGAGTTGCGGATCGCCGTTCCTGCTGACGTCGTGCAGGAAGGTTGCACCCACCAGATTACCTGTCCTCTCGGCCAATTGCCCCTTCGCCACCGGATCCCAGACTCGTGCCTCCACAATATTCTTCTCGACCCACGCGAGGCTGGAATTCACAGCTTCCCGGAAGGCCTGAACGATCCGTTGGTCACGCCCGATCAACGCGATCAATGACACTGACTTTGGGGCACTGAACGTCATGTCCAGACCCGGCCGGTGAACACCATGCTGCGCCGGTATTTGCCCCCCGTCGGGCAGCTTTCCGGACAGCAGTGCAGCGAATTCCTCCTCGCCTACGCGCCCTTCGAGCCCAAGATTCCGCGCCCCTGCGCCATGCCACGCGCTTGCCTCGGCGGCTTCATCCTTCAGGTAATAGTTGTCAGCCTGATAATAAGCGGTTGCCGCGCCCGCAGACCGAAGGGCGGCGAGGTTGATCACTTTTCCTGCAGCAGCCTCAGCTTTTCCGTGAATGGCTGGTAGCCCTCGCGCGCCATCTGGTTCAGCCGGGCTGACAACTGTTCCTGCGCAGTCCGGTTTGCTTCCTCGCCGCCGTTCCAGAGATCTAGCAGCTTCTTTTCGTGACGTTGAGAGGCCCGCTGGGTTCGGTCCAATTCGACAACAGCCTCGCGCAACTGGATAGCGAGCCCGTTCAGACTGCTGTCGATGCGGGGTTGGTCGTCCACCTGGAACGTCATCCGCCCAGCATCGTGCGCTTCTATGACCTCCTCAAGAACGCGGCGCAGCATGGCGAGACGGCGTTCGCCCCGAGCGGCAGCGACACGATCGATTTCGCGGACGATGCGGTCGTCGCAACTGATATTGATCTGGGCCATCTCAGCGCGCCTTCCTTGGCAAGCGGTTCGAGATGTAGGTCGAGCCAAAAACTAAGTATTTGATATATTTATGTTCTAGTACGCCAGCGATCCGTGCAGCGCAGCGCGAAAGAGCTCTTTGGGGCGAGCTAGATTCACCAATATTGGATATAAGTGAGTGATAACAGCTAGTTGTCTGACATCCTCTCCCCACCCACAGTAGCGTGGTGTGTGCATCTTCCAGCATGCCGATTTCTGATTGAATGACGTCTGGGGAAAGCGGGTTTGCAGCGAAGCAACAGGGTTTTCCGCTTGGCCGTATCCGGTGACGGGGCCATGGTGATCGATGTCGGAATCGCAGGGCACGCCCAACGCAACCCCCGGGCAGCAGCACCCGTACTTCCGTGTATTCCAGAGGTGGCGAACCCCATTGCTGGCCGACCAACCGGTTCATGGGCGCCCTCCCATCTGTACAGCAGCCCGGCTCAGAATGCTGGCGGCGAGCGACCCGATAGCCCCGCCCCGACCGGCATCGCTCTGGCATGTCTGCGGGGGGTCAGTGGCCGTCGGGGGAGGCGTTTCACCATGGCAAGCCCTCAGTAGCCCGTGCAGATTGAGCTGCCCGTTGGCGGCGCTCCTGATCATTCCAGAGAGGCATTTGCCGGGGTGACGTGCCTGATACCGATGCCCGACCGGAGTTCGCGCATTGCGTTCAATGACCAGCACACAGAGCGCGGCTCGCTCGCGACCGAGCGTCGTGCAGGCCTGTCCCCACGCCCGCTGCGATATGCCAAGCCAGCCTGCCATCCGGTAGGACGTTTCGATGAGACGCAGCCACGTCGGCTCACCGTCAGCGCCAGCCAACGTCCGGTATTCTGCCGAAGCCAGTGCGAGGGCCATGCGGGGCGTCACCGCCATTGGTGGCCGACTGCTACAAGGTCGTGATGAATCCTGTTTCTGTATATCAGGTGTGACGGTTTCTTCCGATCGATCGGAAGATTCCGTCGCACCGGCGGCTCTCTGGATATCGTCTAACACCAGGCTCAGCGCAGCATGGATCGCCTTCAGGCGCTCCAAATCGTTGATTGGCGCGACACGACCGCAGGGCAGGATCGTATCAGCCTTCGCGAACAGGTCGGGCCTTTCCCCTTCCCGGATCATCCGACGCAAATGGCGGATTTCGGCCTTGCATTCGGCAATCGCCTGCTGGTGCAGGCAACGACCATCCCACACCGTCTTCAACTCGGCATAGCGCGATATCAGAGGTGCGAGATTGATCCCGGCTGCCCATCGGATGACCCCATCGACGCGCTGCCCGGATCGAGCGCCATTTCCGCCCGTGGAGCGGAGGATCAGACCGCGAGCCTCCAACTCCCGCTCGGCTTCATTGATACCACGACTGCACAAGCCGAGTAGCTCGGCGGTGTGGCTCACCCTGTCCCAAACGGCGCAGATTCTCCCCGCCTGGTAATCCGTATCCCGCGATCGCCAGACATAGTGCCGAAGCAGGCGCGACGCCGTGCTCGAAATACCTAGTCCGCGCTTGCCGAGGTTCTCGACGAGCAACATTACGTCCTTCTTCGACTGCCCTGCCGGAAGGCCCGTGTGGATGAGCCCTGCGATCATCTCGCACCTCTGGTCGATTCACCTTCCACAGAGACGAGGAGGCTGCAGAAAGGACGTTCGATTCTTGCCGAACGAGGCGGATTTCGATATGTACGCAGGTGAGGCTCACAGGCTTCAAAATCAACGCCGCCCTCGGTTGCAGCCAGGGCGGCGTTTTCCATTTCGGTGCCAGGAGGGGGCCGGTACGGCCAGCCCGAATGACGAACGATTCCGAAGGGAATTTGGGACGAGTCACAGATATCAACCGCATTCTCCGCGATCGGCAAACCTATAACTGTTTGAGAAGATTGGCGCACCCGACACGATTCGAACGTGTGGCCTTTGCCTTCGGAGGGCAACGCTCTATCCAGCTGAGCTACGGGTGCTTGCGCGGACCGGGCTGATGCGGCGACGGGGCTGCAAAGTCAAGGTTCAACCGATATCGAGCGTCGTCGTCGATGCAAGCTTCGGCAGCAGCGACCAGAGCTCGCTCGCATCCATGGCAATGCAGCCTTCTGTCGCCCGCCAGTCCAGTTGAGCGACATGCCAGAACACCGCGCTGCCAGCACCTGCCACCACCGGGTGCCGATTATGCGACAAGATCAGGATCAGGTCATAGGCGTGGTCGTCGCGCCACAGCCGCTCGGCGGATGCCCGATAGGGGTGGCTGACGGGCTGATTGTAGGCTGGGTCCGCAGGATCGTCACACCAGCCGTCCCACGGCCGCAGCCAGCGCCAGGGCAGGCGCGTTTCGGGGGCAGGAAACCGATCAGGCCGCAGCAGCAGGCCTTCGATCCGCCAACGGCCCAGCGGCGTGGCACCATCGCCTTCACATTTCTCGCCTGCCAGGCGAACACCGCCCTTGCCGATGGCTATGCGGTGGCACTGGCCGCCCGCGCTCAGCCGGCAGGCAGCGGTATCGACAAGCACGGTTTCAATCGGTGAATGCATACCCTTCCCTTGCGCCTGTCCAACCCTTGCGGCAACAGGCTGACGGGGCCGAACTGAGGGGGATGTTGGCATGCCCGCAGAACATCTGAGCCGTTTCGTCAATCTCTCGGATCCGAACACGGATGGCTATCCGGTTGATCTTCCCCGTTTTGGCGCGCCTGTGGCGCTTTCCACGCCGGAAGCCGTGCACTATCCAACGAAGTCCGGCGGCACCGTGGCAGTGGAGTGCTTCGAGATCGGGCTTGTTCTGGCAGGGGCCGTTTCGGCCGGCGCTTATTCAGCAGGTGTCCTCGATTATCTCTGGGAAGCTTTGGACGACTGGGAGGTCGCCAAGGAAACCGACGCCTGGGAACATGGAAACGACTTCGAAAAGTGGAGCGTGCCGCCGCATGCGCTCCGCATTCGAGTGGTGGCGGGCGCTTCCGCGGGAAGCGTTTGCTCCGCGCTGATCGCGGTCGCGGCGCAGCGGCACTTCCTGCCAGTACGCGCAACGCAGGAGAATGTTGGCGGGCCAGATGCCGATCGGGCCGACAATCCCTTCTACGACCTGTGGGTGAACCGGCTGGATATCCGGGGGATGCTGGCCACCGGAGACATCGGGCCGGAGACGAGCTTCATGACGCTGCGTTCGCTGCTGAACAGCGGTGTGGTGCGATCGGCCGCAGATTCGGTGCTCGCCGCAGTGCAAGGTCCAGTGGAAGGCCGCACATTCCCCGGTATCAGGCGCTATCTGGCCGACCCGCTGCCGGTCGCGCTCAGCGTCGCCAATCTCAATGGCGTACCGTTCCGGTATCGCTTCGAGGGTCTTGAGGGCGCGCGATTCGCCACCATCCGCCATGCAGACGTGATGCGCTTTTTGGTCCACGCCGACAGCAAACCCCTGCCCGAACCCGGTCGTCCGGGCGGATTTCGTATCGTGGAGGGCGTTCCCACAAGCGATGCCACACTGAACCCGAAGGCCGGCGAATGGGTTGCGCTCGCCAATGCAGCGCTGGCGAGCGGCGCCTTCCCTTTGGCCTTCGCCCCGATCGAACTCACCAAATCGGCCGACGACTATCGCTTCGACCTCAGAATTCGCGGCGACACCGAAGTGGCGGACGACACGCAATGGGCACAACCGGCAACGCTGTGCGCTGGATTCTCCACTGTAGATGGCAGCATCGATCATCGCTTCGACACTGCCGACGGCGGCACGATGAACAACCAGCCGTTCCAATATGCCCGCAGCATTCTGACCGGGCCGCTTGGGGAGCTGGACGACAAAGGGGCAACGGCACGCAAAGCGATGGTGATCATCGATCCCTTCCCCGCCGACGAGAAGAAGGAACCGGCCGGCCTAGACATCCCGCCCCGAGTGCCGCTGGGCGTGGTGGGTGCGGCCGCAAAACTGCTTCGGGCATGGATCAACCAGGCCCGCTATGACGCCAACGACCTGGCACTTGCCGCCGACATCGACACCTACAGCCGCTTCATGCTTTCACCGCTCCGGGGGCGGCGCACACCGGATGGCGGGCTTGGCACGACCGCGCTGGGCCAGGCTGCCATCGCCAGCGGCGCGATGGGCGGTTTTTCGGGTTTCCTCTCACGCGCCTATCGTCATCATGATTTCCTGCTTGGGCGGCGGAATGCGGAGAATTTCCTGCGCAACTATTTCGCGCTGCCGGAAGATAACAGTCTGTTCCATCAGGGCTGGTGGGCCGCGCAGAGCACAGACGCCCAAGCACAGCATCTGACGCTGACAGCCGACGCGGACTCAAGGGGAGAGCGACTGATCGTCCCGCCCCTGCGCGCCATTGCGACGAAACCGATGAAGACAGGTGATCGGCGGCGCACGCAGGACAGCGAAGAACAGCGCAAGGCCTTTGTTCGTGAAACCCTGCTGGAAATCTCCCCGCTCTGGCCCGGCGGGCTGCGGCCCCACTTCAATCCGGACTCGCTTGTGCACCTGATCGAAGACCGGGCCGAAGCTCTTTCGGACGTGGCGGTGCGCAGCTTTGCTCCCAAGCTACCGATGTTTCTCCGCTGGCTGGCGCGGCGCTGGATTGCCAACCAGCTGGGCGCACCTTCGGCCAACGGGTTGAGAGAAGCGCTGAAAGCACACGGATTGTTCGATCCCTATGCCTGATTGGGAGGATGCCGGCTTCCTAAGTTACCCGGCTTCCCCCCGTTAAAGCGCAAGTTGCCGTGCGATGTGCGCTGCCACAACATCAAGGCCGTTTGCGACGGCTCCGGCTTCCATAGGTATGCCGGCATCCGATGTCGCAACGACCGCCGGATCGAGCGGCAGACTTGCGACCACCTCGGCCCCCAGCCCGCTCTCCGCAGGCGCCTTGCCAAATGGATGAACAACCTGCCCGTCCGGCAGCGCCATACCGTCCATGTTCATCACCACACCCATCACAGGCACCTGCAGCTGCTCGAAGAAAGCCACCGCCCGGCGGGCGTCGGCACGCGCGAGCGCTTGCGGGGTGGTGACGACCAGTGCGCCCGAAGGGGCCAGCTTCTGCGCAAGCGAGAGATGGATGTCGCCAGTGCCCGGCGGCAAGTCCACCACCAGCACGTCCAGTTGGCCCCAATCCGCGACGGTCGCCATCTGCACCATGGCCCCAGCCACCATCGGCCCGCGCCACGCGACGGCCTTGTCCGGGTCTGCCATGGCGCCCATGCCCAGCATCTTCAGGCCCTTGGCCTCGAGCGGGATCAGCCGCTTTTCCGGCGTCGCCCGGGCGCGTTCAGCAAGCCCGAGCAGGATATGCACCGACGGCCCCTGAATATCCGCGTCCAGAATGCCGACCTTCAGGCCTCGCCGCTTCAGCGCCAGCGCCAGCCCTACCGCGACGGTCGATTTGCCCACCCCTCCCTTCCCGGCGCCGACACCGATGATGTGCGACACGCCCGGAACCGCGCTGCCTTGGGGTGCTGGCCCGTCGCCGCGCTCTGCCGTCTGGATCACGCGCACGCTGGTGAAACCAGCCAGTTTCAGCGCCTTGTCGATCCGGCCCTCCACCGTCTGCGCAGCGGCACGCGCCAGATCGTCTACCCCCAACACCAGCCCCACGCTGTCGTCTCCGCGCACCACTAGGCCCGTAACCCGGCCGCTGGAGAGCAGGTTTCCCGGGCGCACCGGATCGTCGATCGCTTTCAGCGTTGCTTCCGCGACATCCTTGCCTGGCATCCGCCCCTCGCTTTCCGTTGAGGCTGCCCCTATATCCCCATGAAGACCTGCTGCAATCCAATCACAATTGGAGCAGCTATTCTTGGCACGCACATGGGGACGGAAAGGCCTACATGCCCTGGCAGAACAACGAGGACGGCGACGGTTCCGACGGCAAGGGAGGCGGCCGCCGCAACCCCTGGGGCGGTTCCACGGGAGGGTCGGCGGGTGGCGCCAATAATCAGGGCGGGGGCAACAAAGGCAGCGATGGCCCGCGCAGTCCCTGGGGCGACACACCCCGCCCGCGCGGCAATGATGACAGTGGCCGCAATGGCGGCCGCAACGGCGGCTCCCCCGATTTCGATGAATTCATCCGCCGCAGCCAGGAACGGCTGCGCGGACTGGGCGGCGGGCAAGGCGGCGGTGGCGGCAGCAGCCGCGGGCGCGGCAGCATGCCCGACATTCCCTGGGGCCTGATCGCGGGCGGCCTTGCGCTTGTGCTCGTGCTGACCACCTCGGCCTATCGCGTCGATGCCGGCGAACGCGCGGTGATCACCCGCTTTGGGCAATACAGTTCCACCAGCGAGCCTGGATTCCATTTCAAGCTGCCCGCCCCCATCGATCAGGTGAACAAGATCAAGTTCGAGGATATCCGCACCGACCTGATCGGCACGGCCGAAGGCGACGCGGAAAATCTGATGATCACGGGCGACGGCAATGTCATCAACATCGCCTATGCGGTTCGCTGGCGCGTGAAGAATGCCGAGAATTTCCTGTTCCAGATCGCCAATCCGGAAGCGACCGTGCGCGACGCCACCGAAAGCGCCATGCGCGAAATCATCGCCCGCTCCACGCTGAACAACGCCATCGGCCCGGAGCGCGCGGCGATTGCCGAGCAGGTGCGTGAACGGGTGCAGGAGATCCTGGATTCCTATGGATCTGGCGTGCTGGTTCAAGGTGTGGACATCAACAAGGCCGATCCGCCGACCGCCGTCGACGAGTCCTTCAAAGATGTGTCGGCTGCCCAACAGGATGCCCAGCAGTTCCTGAACCAGGCCCGGGCCTATGCCCAGCAGGTGCAGGCGCAGGCGGGAGGTGCCACGGCCGCATTCGACAAGGTCTACGAACAATACCGATTGGCGCCGGAAGTAACACGCAAGCGCATGTATCTTGAAACGATGGAGAGGGTTCTGGGCAAGGTGGACAGTACGGTGATCGAAACTCCCGGTGTGCAGGCCTATCTGCCGCTGCCGGAGATTCAGCGTCGTGCAGCCGCAAATCGGGAAGCGCAGGAGACGCAGCGATGACCAGTCAACGCGCTCTTCTGATCGGCGGCGTCGGCCTCGTCGCTCTCGGTATTGCTGCCGCCCTGTCCGTCGTTCGTGTTCCCGAAGACAAGCAGGCGATCATCCTGCAGCTCGGCCGCCCGGAAGCCACGGTCAACACCTATCAGCCCAATCAGCAATTCGGTGAAACGGGCGCCGGATTGGTGCTGAAAAAGCCGCTCGTGCAAAATACCGTGTTCGTCGACAAACGCATCATGTCGTTGGACATTGCGCCACAGACGGTGTTGTCCACTGATCAGCTGCGGCTGGTTGTGGATGCTTTCGCCCGCTTCCGCATCACCGACCCCGTGAAGATGTATGAAACGGTACGCACGGAACAGCGGCTGCAGGAGGAATTGTCGCGAATTCTCTCGTCGCGCATCCGCAACGAGCTGGGCAAGCAACGCTTCGATGCGATGCTGTCGCCCGAACGCGGCCAGTCGATGGATGCAATCCAGCTCGCGGTGAACCGTTCGGCACAGGCCTATGGCGCGGAAATCATTGATGTGCGGATCAAACGCGCCGATCTTCCGCCCGGCACCCCGTTGGAAGCTGCGTTCGAGCGTATGCGCACGGCACGACAACAGGAAGCGCTGACGATCCGGGCCCAGGGCGCAAAGAACGCCCAGATCATCCGCGCTGAGGCCGATGCCGAAGCCGCTCGGGTCTATGCTGAAAGCTTTGGCAAGGATCCGAATTTCTACGCTTTCTATCGCTCGATGCAGGCGTATGAGAAAAGCTTCGCGCAAGGAAACAGCAACGTCGTGCTGAGCCCCAGCAACGAGTTCCTACGCGAGTTCCAGGGACGGCGCGGCGGCTAAGTCAAGCGGAACGGAAACAGGCGTTGATTTCGACTCAGCTTCGATTCTGAACAATTCAGCCACCATTCAATCGGCCGGCTGCTAGAAGCGGATCGAGAGAGCTTCCTTTGGAGAAACACACGTGCCCGACAGCTCGAACAAGAGCCGCTTCCTGACCACCGGCATCTCTGCCGGTATTGCAGCCGTCGTCGCCGCGACAGTCGCCACGGCGATCCCGGTGCTGGCGCAGACCGCCACACAGGCTCCTGCCGCGCAACCGGCCGCGTCCGTGCAAGCCCTGCCTCCGCGCGGTGCGCCTGTCAGCTTCGCAGACCTGACCGCACGGCTACAACCGGCCGTCGTCAACATCTCCACCACCCAGCGGGTGGAAGTGGGCAAGTTCCCGCGCTTCGGCCCAGGCACCAATCTGGAAGACCTGTTCCGCCGCTTTCAGGAGCAGCAGACGGACGATGGCCAGCCTGTCACGCGCGAAGCCACCTCGCTGGGCTCCGGCTTCATCATCTCGCCCGATGGTTACATCGTCACCAACAACCATGTGATTTCCGGCCGCGACGGCCAGAAGCTGGTCGACACCATCACCGTCACCATGTCGGACCGCCGCGAGTACAGCGCCCGCGTGATCGGCCGCGACCCAATGTCGGATCTCGCACTGCTGAAGATCGACGGCCAGAACCTGCCCTATGTGCAGTTCGGCAATTCCCAGGCCATCCGCCCCGGGGACTGGGCGATCGCCATCGGCAACCCCTTCGGCCTCTCCGGCACCGTCACCGCGGGCATCGTCTCCGCGCTGCACCGCGGCATCCAGGGCGGCGGCGCCTATGATCGCTATATCCAGACCGATGCCTCCATCAACCAGGGCAACAGCGGCGGTCCGCTGTTCGATCTGAACGGCAATGTTATCGGCGTGAACACAGCGATCTTCTCGCCCACGGGCGGCAACGTCGGTGTGGGCTTCGCTATCCCCGCAGAGTTGGCACAACCGGTGATCGAACAGCTCCGCAACGGCGGCAAGGTGAAGCGCGGCTATCTGGGTGTGCAGATTCAGCAGCTGACACCGGCCATCGCCTCGTCGCTGGGCCTGCCCAAGGATCGCGGCGAAATCGTCGCAGCTGTCGAGCCGTCGGGCCCCGCCCGTGCGGCTGGTGTTCAGCAGGGCGATGTGGTTGTGAAGGTAGCAGGCCAGGAAGTCACAGCTGACAACAGCCTGTCCTACATCGTCGCCAATACCCCGATTGGCTCGCGCGTTCCCATCGAGGTCGTTCGCGGCGGCAAGCGCCTCACCTTGACGGCTACCATCGGCGAACGGCCAACCGAAGCCTCGCTGCTGGGTCAGCAGGATCAGGCTGAGAGCGCCGATGAGCCGTCCGCAGACCAGCCCGGCGCAGAAGCCGCGCGCAAGTCGCTGGGCCTGACGCTGCAAGCCATCACGCCGGAAATCCGCCAGCAACTCCGCCTGCCGGATACCGTGCAGGGCGTGGTCGTGGCCAAGGTGAACCCCTCTTCCAGCGCGGCCGAGGAAGGCCTGCAACGCGGCGACATCATCGTCTCGGTGAACCAGCAGGCGGTGAAGACCCCGCAGGAGGCTGCCAACGCAGTCGCCGCCGCGCGCAAGGCCGGCCGGGACACCGTGCTGCTGTTCGTGCAGCGCGGCAACACGCCTGGCCGCTTCGTTGGCGTGAAGGTTCAGTAACCCCCTCTACTTTCCGCGCCCGACGCGCTAGCACTTTGCAGGTAACTGCCAAGGGAGCCAGCATGTCGGACGCGGACGCCACACTCTTCATCGGCGCGAAGGATGACGGCAGCTCAGCACAGGCGTTGGTGTTGAAGCGCGCCAACCGCCATGGGCTGATCGCCGGCGCCACCGGCACCGGCAAGACCATCACGCTGCAGGTCATGGCCGAAGGCCTGAGCGAAGCCGGCGTTCCTGTGTTCCTCGCCGATGTGAAGGGCGACCTTTCCGGTATGGCGCTGCCCGGCAGCCCCACCGCGAAACTGCATGACGCCTTCACCGCCCGCGCGAAGCAGATCGGCCTTTCCGCTTACGAATATCACGACAATCCCGTGGTCTTCTGGGATCTGTTCGGGGAACAGGGCCACCCCGTCCGCACCACCATTTCCGAAATGGGGCCGCTGCTGCTGGCCCGTCTGCTGGGCCTGAACGAGACCCAGGAAGGCGTTCTCGCCATCGCCTTCAAGGTGGCGGACGATCAGGGCCTGCTGCTGCTGGACATGAAGGATCTGAAGCAGATGCTGGCCTGGTGCGCCGACAATGCGAAGGATCTCGCGACCAACTACGGCAATGTCACGACGGCCTCCATCGGCGCAATCCAGCGCCAGCTCCTCAGCCTCGAATCGCAGGGCGGGGACCGTTTCTTCGGCGAACCCGCGCTGGCGATGACGGACATGATCAAGGTGGGCGAAGACGGGCGCGGCCAGGTGAACATCCTCGCCGCCGACAAGCTCATCTCCAGCCCCAAGCTGTACGCCACATTCCTGCTCTGGATGCTCTCCGAACTGTTCGAGGAGCTTCCCGAAGTCGGCGATCCAGACAAGCCCAAACTTGTCTTCTTCTTCGATGAAGCCCACCTGCTGTTCGATGAGGCCCCCAAGGCCCTGCTCGACAAGGTGGAACAGGTCGTCCGCCTGATCCGATCCAAGGGCGTGGGCGTCTATTTCATCACCCAGAACCCCATCGACGTGCCCGAATCCATCGCCGGGCAGCTGGGCAACCGGGTGCAGCATGCGCTCCGCGCCTTCACCCCGCGCGACCAGAAGGCAGTAAAAGCGGCGGCCACCACCTTCCGCCAGAACCCCGCGATCAACGTGGAAACCGCCATCATCGAGCTGAAGACCGGCGAGGCGCTCGTCTCCCTGTTGCAGCCCGATGGCGCCCCCTCCCCCGTCGAACGCGTCTTCATCCGTCCGCCCTCCTCCCGCGTGGGCCCGCTGGAGCCCGGCGAACGCAAGGTGATCGTCACCAGCTCGCCCGTCGCCGGCAAGTATGAGGAAACCATCGACCGCGAATCCGCGTTCGAGATGTTGTCGGCCAAAGTCGCAGCACAGGCGGATGCAAAAGCTGCGGAGAATGAGGCTACCGCCGCAAAAAAAGCAGCTGCGGAAGAAGCCAAGGAAAAGGCAGCGGTAGACCGCGCTTATCGCAATTCCACGGCAGGCAAAGTGGAAAAGGTGGTTGCTACAACCGTGACGGCCGTAGCAGTTGACGTAGGTAGAAGACTGGTTCGCGGTATTCTCGATGGGCTACTCAAGGGGAATAGTGGAGGACGTCGAATAGCTGATGTGCCTCAGAAAAAGGGCAATCAAAACACCGACGAAACGAAGATCGTTAGCCCAACATTCAAAGCGCCAAAGAAGTAGGTCACACCGCCGGTTTCGTTGCTCTCAAAAGGGCCCCTGCCCCTTCACCCCGGCAGGGAGCCGTGCTCCCTGCACCCCCATTACTATGCCACCCGGTGAGCTTGTGCTGACGAAGCAGTTTGACTGCCTGCGGCGCTGGGAATGTTGCGCCCGTCCGTTCCCCCGTCGTCACCCCGGGTTTGACCCGGGGTCCAGCTGTTCTTCGGCAACGTCGGGATAAGAAGCGGGACCCCGGGTCAAACCCGGGGTGACGAAGTGAGAGATGACCGCAAAGCGCAGCTTGTCAGCGCCGCAGGCAATCAAACTGAATCGCACGCACAACGTGGAAGTAGCGCACAACGCCAACTAAGAGGGTGCAGGGAAATCATTTCCCTGCCCGCCGGAGGCCAAAGAAACCTTAAGCGCCCGGCACCGTCACGCGCGCGATTTCGGCGTTGCGCGTGGAGGCCGGGGCGTCGAGCAGTTCGCGCAGGAAGGTGCCCTTGTCCACCGTCTGGGTGCCGGTGGCACCCGGCAGGTCCGCCACGGTGTTGCGGATGCCGGCATCGGTGCGGGTTGCCTTTGCGTCCGACAGCAGCTGGTTTTCGATCTGCGACTTGGGCGGCAGCTGCACGCCGGGGCCGAAGAGGGCTTCCAGCGCTTGCTGCTGGCTGTCGGCACCGATGGGGCGCGGCGCGCCCGGGCGCGGGGGAGCCATCGAATAGTCGGGCGGGATCACCAGCGGCGCCTGCTTGCCGATGGCGAATTCGTCGGGCCGCTTGCGGTCGGCGATATCGTTGCTCTTGCAGGCGACCAGCGAGAGGGCCGCGGCGGAGAGGATCAGCAGGTTACGCATTTGGAAGTCTTTCCGAGTTGCCGTCTGAACGGCCGATGAGCGCGCGAAACAACAGGATGATGACACCGATGGTGATGGCCGCATCCGCAATATTGAACACATAGAAGGACCAGGTGCCCCAGTGCAAATGCACGAAGTCCACCACATAGCCGAAGCGCACCCGATCCACGATATTTCCCAGCGCCCCGCCCAGGATCAGCCCCAGCGCGACCGATTCCGGCCATAGCCGCTCGCGGCGGATCCACACGGCGACAACAGTCGCGATCAGAGCGGTCAGGCCCACCAGCAGCCAGCGCCCCACTTCGGTGTCAGCGGTCAGCATCCCCATCGAAACGCCCCTGTTTTCCACCCATGTCAGGGAGAAGAAGGGCAGCACGGGAATGGTGATCTTCTCTTCCAGCTGGACGATGTTGACGATCCAGTGCTTCACCAGCTGGTCCAGCAGGAACACCACCGCCGCCAGCCCATAGGCCAGACGCTTCATTCGTCCATCTCCGCCACGACCTCGTCGCACCGCATGCAGAGGTCGGTTTCGATGCTGACATCGGGCAGGTGCCGCCAGCAGCGGGCGCAGCGCACATCCTGGCTTGGCAGCGCCGCGACCGAGGGTTCGGCTTCGCTGGCGAACGCGTCCACATGGGCGACGATGCACAGCTCGGCGAAGTTCACCGATTTCACCAGCGCCACATCCTCGGCGGAAGCATGGATGACCACAGCCACTTCGTTGGACGAGCCCACCACCTTCTCACGCCGCATCGGCTCGATGGCCTGCGTGACGAGCGCGCGCAGGTTCCGCAGCCGCTCGAACTTCGCGTCCAGCGCCTCGTCGCGCCATGCGGCGGGAATGTCGGCGTAGGTGCCGTGGTGCACCGAAGTGCCGTCGCCGTGGCGATGCTCATGCGCTTCCTCGGCCGTGAACGCCAGCACGGGGGCGAGCCAGTGGTTCAATGCCTCGAACAGGATCGACAGCACGGTGCGATAGGCCCGACGCTTGGGCGCAAACCCGGCATCGCAATAGAGGCTGTCTTTCCGCACATCGAAGAAGAACGCGGACAGGTCCACGTTCACGAAGCTGAAGATCGCCGCCATCATCCGGGCATAGGCATGGCTGTCCAGCGCAGCGCGGATTTCGGCATCGAGGCCCGCGAGACGCGACAGAATATAGCGCTCCAGCTCGGGCATCTCCGAAACCGGCAGCGCCTCTTCGTCGTTGCTGCCCTGCAGCGCGCCCAGCAGATAGCGCAGCGTGTTCCGCAGCTTGCGGTAATTGTCCACGCTGGTCTGCATGGAAAGCTTGCCGAAGCGCTGGTCTTCCGAGGTGTCGGTGGAGGCGACCCACAACCGCAGCACATCCACGCCGGATTCGCCGATGATCTTCTGCGGGTCGACCACATTGCCCAGCGACTTGGACATCTTGCGGCCCTTGTCGTCCAGCGTGAAGCCGTGGGTGAGCACACCCTTGTAGGGCGCCCTCCCCCGCGTGCCGCAGCTTTCCAGCAGAGAGGACTGGAACCAGCCCCGATGCTGGTCGGAGCCTTCCAGATACAGGTCGGCCTGATGCGCGTGCAGCCGCGCTTCCGTCACGAACGCGTGGGTGGAGCCGCTGTCGAACCAGACATCGAGGATGTCGGTGACCTGCTCATACTCGTCCGCCTTGTGGGCGTCGCCCAGGAACCATTGCGGATCGCGGGTCCACCAGGCGTCGGCGCCCTCGTCCGCGATGGCCGAGGCGATGCGGGCGTTGACTTGCGGGTCGACCAGATAGTCGCCGCTGCCCTTCTTCACGAACAGGGTGATGGGCACGCCCCAGGCGCGCTGGCGGCTGAGCACCCAGTCCGGCCGGCCTTCCACCATCGCGCGGATGCGGTTTTCGCCCTGCGCCGGAAACCAGCGGGTGTCGGAAATCGCCTTCAGCGCGCGGCCACGCAGCGTGCTGCCGTCGCCAAGGTCACGATCCATCGCCACAAACCATTGCGGCGTGCAGCGATAGATCAGCTTCGCCTTGGAGCGCCATGAGTGCGGATAGCTGTGCTTGTAATCGGCCGAGGCCGCCAACAGAGCACCAGCCTCGCGCAGCGCGGTGCAAACCGGTCCCTCGGGCGAATTGACCTTGTAGACATGGCTACCGCCGACGACGGGCCAGTCGGCCTGATAGACACCGTCCGGCCCGACCACGAACTTCGGATCGACGCCGTTCGCCTTGCACAGGTAGAAATCGTCCTCGCCATGGTCCGGCGCCATGTGGACGAGACCGGTGCCGGCATCGGTGGTCACGAAATCCCCGGCCAGAAGCGGGCGCGGTTCGGCGAAGAAGTCGCCAAGGCGGTGCCACGGGTGGCGGGCAACGGCGCCTTCCAGTTTGCGCCCCGAAATGCGGCTGATTCCTTCGAAACGTCCGTAAAGTTCGCTCTCAGTCTCACTCTTTTCACGCGCAATACCCATGCGCTCGGCCAGCCTAATCGCTAAATCCTCCGCGACAATCACGCGTTTATCGCCAAGCCAGCAGTAAAGGTATTCGATGTCTTCGCCGTACGCCAAGGCCCGGTTAACCGGCAGCGTCCAAGGCGTCGTCGTCCAGATCACGGCATGGGCACCGACCAGTTCCGGCGCGTTCGGCGCCTCCACGATCTCGAACGCCACATCGACCTGAGTGGAAATGATGTCCTCATACTCCACTTCCGCCTCGGCGAGCGCGGTCTGCTCCACCGGAGACCACATCACCGGTTTGGCCCCACGATAAAGCTGGCCGGTCTCCGCGAACTTCATCAGTTCAGATGCAATCACAGATTCCGACGAGAAGTTCATGGTAAGATAGGGATTATCCCAATCCCCCCAGATCCCCAGTCGCTTCAGCTGCTCGCGCTGCACCCCCACCCAATGCGCGGCATAATCCCGGCACTGCTGGCGGAAGGCGATGAAATCCATCTCGCCCTTCTTGATGCCCTTTTCGCGGTTCAGTTCCTCAACCCGCCATTCGATGGGCAGGCCGTGGCAATCCCAGCCGGGGATATAGGGGCTGTCGAAGCCGAGCTGAGTGCGGCTGCGGACCACGAAATCCTTCAGGATGTGGTTCAGCGCATGGCCCAGGTGCATGTCGCCGTTCGCATAGGGCGGACCGTCATGCAGGATCCAGCGCGCGGCGCCGGTGCGAAGCTCGCGCAGCTTGTCGTGCGCGCCTTCCTCGGCCCAGCGCGCCAGCAGGCGCGGCTCGGTCTGGGCAAGGCCAGCCTTCATGGGAAAGCCCGTTTCGGGCAGGAACACGGTATGGCGGTAATCTGCCGCCCTGGATTGCTCTGTCATGGCGGGCGAAGGCTTTAGAGCATCCTTGGCCGCGCGCAACCCTTGGCGGCCTTGCGAATGCTGCGCAAACTCGTTCTCAACTAACTGGCTGATTTTGCTTGATTTTTATTTTAACCCTGTTATTCTGCCGTCAATTCCCGAACAAAGTGAGGCTGCCATGAAGGGCGACAAGAAGGTCATCGACTATCTGAACCAGGTGCTGAAGGGCGAACTGACCGCCATCAACCAGTATTTCATGCACTATCGGATGCTGGAAAACTGGGGCGTGCTGAAGCTCGCCAAATATGAATATCATGAGTCGATCGACGAGATGAAGCATGCCGACAAGCTGATGGAACGCATCCTGTTCCTGGATGGCCTGCCCAATCTACAGACGCTGAACCGCCTGCGCATCGGCGAGAATGTGCCCGAAATCCTGGCTGCCGATCTGGAGCTGGAATATGAGGCGCTGGCCCTGCTGAAAGAAGCCATCCCCTATTGCGAGAGCATCCGCGACTTCGGCACGCGCGAACTGCTGACGGAAATCCTCGAAGCCGAGGAAGAGCATGTCGATTTCATCGAGAAGCAGCAGCAGATGATCAAGGATCAGGGGCTGCAGAACTATATCCAGCTGCAATCTGAAGCTGCAGGCAGCTAGGCCGCCATTGCCGACCCGTGCACGGCGACCTATGTTCCGCCCGTGCATATGAACCTGTCCGAGACCTGCTGAGGCCTCACCCTGCGGGGTGAGGCGCCAAACCAAAGCCCCCTGCCCGCCTCATGCGTGCAGGGCCGTTTGGCTTGGGCCCGTGCGGCCCGCAGCACCGGACATTCTCAATGGACATTTCAAGGCCTGAGCAGCGCATTCTGCACCTGCTCGCCCAGGGCGGTTCAATCACGCCCATCAAGGACGAGCGCGGCCAGATCGTCGCCGCGCATTGCTTCACCCGCGAGGGCTGGCAACTGAGCGCATTCGATCTCGCCCTGTTCCGCAAGCTGAAGCGCCGACGGGCGATTTCCTCGGCGAGCGGACAACCCTATCGCATCACCCGACGCGGGCTGGAACTGGTGCGGAGTCAGCCCGATAATCGTTGATTGACGCGTGCGCGCGGGCGCTGACGAAAGCGGCGCGGGGCGAATGATCGCCCCGCGTCACTCCTCCCCGAATTTGGATTGCACCAGCTCCACCAGCGCCGCCAGCGCCTCGCCGGCCTGAACGCCTTCGGCCCGCACCTCGATGCTTTCCCCCATCGCGGCGGCCAGCATCATCAGCCCCATGATGGAGGTGCCGAGCACATCCGACCCGTCCTTGGAGACGGTGATCGTCGCATCATACTGGCTGGCAAGCGTCACGAACTTCGCACTGGCCCGGGCGTGCAGCCCGCGCCGGTTGGTAATCGCGACGGTGACAGGTCCGGCGCTCAAGCGCTCACACCATCAAGCAGCTTCACCAAGCAATCGACTGGCAACACTGATATATTTCCTCCCCGCTTCCTGCGCCAGATCCACGGCTTCCCCCACCGTCTTCGCCTTGCGCACACTGGCCAGCTTGATCAGCATCGGCAGGTTCACCCCTGCGATCACTTCCAGATTGGGGCGCCCCAGCAGCGAAATGGCAAGGTTGGAAGGCGTGCCGCCGAACATGTCGGTCAGCAGGATCACGCCGTCGCCCTTGTCCACCTCTGCCGCCGCCTTCGCAATATCCGCGCGGCGCTCTTCCATATCGTCGTTCGCCTCGATGCAGATCGCCTGGCACTGCGCCTGAGGCCCCACGACATGCTCCATGGCAGCCATGAATTCGGCCGCCAGCCTGCCGTGAGTCACCAGAACCAACCCGATCATCCAGCACCCTTCCCTTCTCCGACCCCTTCACCGACAACCGGCTCGCGCGGCAGCTCTTCATCCACTGCGGCAATCGCGGAATCGCGATGCACCACCGAATTCACCCAGCCCGCCGCAGCCAGTGCCGCCCCGGCGGCCTCCGCCACGGCGACGGACCTGTGCCGGCCGCCGGTGCAGCCGAACGCCACCGTCAGATAGGCACGACCTTCTTTGGCATAGCCCGGCAACAGCTGGGTTAGAAGCCCCACGATTGTCTCGAAGGCCGGCGCGAAGGCCGGATCGGACTTCACATGATCGCTGACGGCGGCATCCAGCCCCGTCAGCGGCCGAAGCGCCGGATCCCAGTGCGGGTTCTTCAGGAAGCGCATGTCGAACACCAGATCGGCGTCGCGCGGCACGCCCCGCGAATAGCCGAAGCTCATCAGCGTCAGCGTCAGCGCCTTGTGCCCGGCCACGCCGAACCGCGCGGAAACGGCGCGGCGCAGATCGTTGGTGGAGAAATCCGTGGTGTCGATCACCACATCGGCCACGCGCCGCAATTCAGAGAGCAGCTCCCGCTCCAGCGCGATGCCGTCGCCCGCCGGCCGGTCCTGCGCCATGGGATGGCGGCGGCGGGTCTCGGAAAAGCGCCGCACCAGTTCTGGCCCGGAACAATCGAGATAGACGATGCGGATCGGCCGACCGGGGTCGGAATGCTCGGCCATCGCCTGCAGCACCAGTTCCGGGCTGAAGGCGCGGGTGCGCGCATCGATGCCGATGGCCAGCTTGTGCCCGCCCGGCACCGCCAGCAGCGGACCCAGCAGCGACAGCGGCAGATTGTCCACCGCCTCATAGCCCATGTCCTCCAGCGCCTTCAGCGCGGTGGACTTGCCCGCGCCGGACAGGCCGGTCACCAGCAGCACCGGGGCGGGCGGCTCGTCCTTCATGGGAAAGTCCGTGGTGGATCGCTCTGGCATGGCGCCCGCTCTACCCGTTCGGCAGCCCATGCGCCAAGACTAGTTCGACCTTAAGCACAGCAGACGCCTCGAAAGGCGCCACATGGATCAGCGGTACGCTGCCATCCCCCAGCGCGAATCGCTGTGGCTCGGGCAGCCGCTCCGACACGGCATCCAGCCGCACTGCGAGCGCGGCCGGAACCTCCGCCACATGCGGCATGTCCACTATCCCCACCCCGCGCACTTCGATCTTCCCGGCGATGGTCGCCGGCGCAGACAGGAGCGGCGGCACGCCGGGCCCCACCAAGACACGATCATCCGCGATCAGCAGCGCCCCCCGGTCAATCAGCCGCAGCGCCAGATCGGACTTGCCGCTGCCCGGCGGCCCCAGCAGCAAAACACCCCGCCCCCCGATCGAGACGGCGGTCGCGTGAATCGAGCCCGTCACAGCGCGGGAAGGGTCACGCGGAACAGCGCGCCGCTCCGCCCGTCCGGCCGATCCTCCACCCGGATCTGCCCATCCATCGCTTCCACGATGGCCTTGGCAATGGAAAGCCCCAGCCCGCTGTGCCGGCCATATTCCTGGCCGTCGGTGCGCTCGGAATAGAATCGCTCGAAAATGGACTGGCGGGCAACCTGCGGCACGCCCGGCCCTTCGTCCGTCACGGCGATGTTCACGGCCGAGCCCTGCCGCCAGGCCGACACGATGATCTCCCCGCCCTCAGGCGAAAAGCTGATTGCATTGTCGATCAGATTGTTCAGAACCTGCGCCAGCCGGTCGCCATCGGCCATCACCATCGCCGTGCCCGGCGCGGGCAGGTCCAGCGTCATGTGCGCCCCACGCCTCGACGGCCCGCCGGCGGTCTGCGTCGTCACGATGGTCTCCACCAGCTGCGCCACATCCAGCGGTTGCAGGCGGGTGCGCGACAGCTCGGCATCCAGCCGAGACGCCGCCGAAATATCGGTGATCAGCCGGTCGATGCGGCGCACATCCTCCTCGATCATGTCGAAAAGCTGGGCACGCACTCCCTCGTCCCGCACATTGCCCAGTGTCTCCACCGCGCTGCGCAGGCTGGCGAGCGGGTTCTTCAGCTCATGCGCCACATCGGCGGCAAAGGCCTCCGTCGCATCGATGCGCTGCCTCAGCGCCGCCGTCATGTCGGCCAGCGCGCGCGCCAACCCGCCGATCTCGTCGCGGCGGTGTGGCAGGCGCGGCACCACCACATCGCGCTGCCGCCCCAGCCGCACCCGATGCGCGGCAAGCGCCAACTGCCGCAGCGGCACGGCAACCGTGCGCGCCAGATACAGGCTGAGCGCCAGGCTGAACGCCAGCACCACCAGGAACACCATGAACGAGGTCATCCGTTCGCGGCGCACAAGATCGACAACGTCCGGCGTGTCCACCGTCAGCATCACCACCGGCCAGGGCGGCCCCATGCTGGAATTGCGCACCGGAACGGCCGCCTGCAGCACCACCAGCCGGTCCTCGGTCTGCCGACCCTGCGTCACCGAATTGCCGGTACGCGCCGCGATGTCCGCCTCGCTCCAGACAGACCGCGCATCCATCAGGGGTTCCGGCAGCGGCGGCAATTCGGCCTGCCCCGTCAGGAAATCGATCACCCGGTCGATAAGGATCGCGCTTTCCCGCCGGAAGCCCTCTGTCGTCGGGTCAACCAACTCGAAGCGGGTTACGGCGGGATTGCTCCAGTTATCCGCCACCAGCGCGCCGGCGCTGTCGAACAGGCGGATGCGGGTGCCGCGCGGGCTGGAAATGTCGGTGACGTCCTGCCGCCCCTTTTCCACACCCTGCGCCGACAGGAACTGGGCGATGATCTCGCCCTGCCGCAGCAATTCCTGTTCCCGCGTTTCCAGGAGCCGGCTGCGGAAACTCTCAATGTAGAAGAGCGCCCCCGCCAGCGCGAGGATCGCGACGAGGTTCACGATCAGGATTCGCGTGACGAGCGACGACAGCCCGGTGAACCGGGGCGTGGCGCCCGCCCGTCGTGCCGCCAGCTGGGCGTCGCGGAAACTCGGCTGCTCGTTCAAACCCGACTCCGCTTCAACTCAGTCTTCCTCGTCGAAGCGATATCCCACGCCGTACAGCGTCTCGATCGCCTGGAATGTCGGATCGACACTGCGAAACTTCTTCCGCAGGCGCTTGATATGGCTGTCGATGGTGCGATCATCGACATAGCTGTCGTGCGCATAGGCCACGTCCATCAGCTGGTCGCGCGATTTCACGAATCCGGGCCGCTGCGCCAGCGCGTCCAGGATCAGGAACTCCGTTACCGTCAGCGGCACGTCGCGCCCGCCCCAGCGCACGCGATGACGCGCCGGGTCCATCTCCAGCTTGCCGCGCAATATCGGTTCGGACGGCACCTCGTCCGCATCCGCCGGGGCCCGGCGATTGGCGGTGCGGCGCAGCACAGCGCGGATTCGCTCGATCAGCAACCGCTGACTGAAGGGCTTGCCGATATAGTCGTCGGCGCCCATCGCCAGCCCCAGCGCCTCGTCGATCTCGGTGTCTTTCGAGGTGAGGAAGATCACCGGCACATCGGATTTCTCGCGCAGACGGCGCAGCATTTCCATGCCGTCCATGCGCGGCATCTTGATATCGACGACGGCAAGGTCCGGCGGATTTTCCATCACCCCCTTCAGCCCGGCAGCGCCGTCGGCATAGACTCGGGTGGTGAAGCCTTCGGCCTGAAGCGCAAGACTGACGGATGTGAGGATGTTCCGGTCGTCGTCGACCAGCGCTATAGTGGGGGTCAGATCAGAGGACATGCGGCTGGCCGTTCTGTTGCACGGTTCGTCATGCGGACGGTGTATAGCTGCTAACGCTCATTGATCCAAAGGTTCATGTTTCAGATACTTCACATGGCGTGCGAGCTTATGTAGTGCCTATGCATACGTATGTGAGCCTGCCGTCATTCTGCTGCATGGCTCATGTGCGAAATGATCGGAATATCAAACGGGCAGGCAATAAAGCGCACTGATCGGTATCAAGCACGGCGAGGGGTCGCAGGCGATCAGGCGGAATGATCGGCGCAAAGCCGCAACGGGAACTCCGGCCGCAAAGGCCGGACCAAGATGAAGGGACAAATCTGGTGGGCAATTCGAACGCGAACGGGCTGGCAGCGCTTGGCGTGAACGCCGGGGCCACCGTGCACCGCAACCTCGGCACCGCGCCGCTCCTCGAACTGGCGTCCAGCCGTGGCGAGGGCCTGTTCTCGAAGGACGGCGCCTTCGTGGTGGAAACCGGCCAGCACACCGGCCGCTCCGCCAACGACAAGTTCACCGTGAAGGACGCGGAAACCGAAAACAGCGTCTGGTGGGGCAAGAGCAACAAGCCCATGGATCCGGCCCATTTCGCCGCCCTGAAGGAAGATTTCCTGAAGGCCGTGGCGGGCAAGGACACGCTGTTCGTGCAGGAACTGTTCGGCGGTTCGCAGCCGGAATATCGCGTGAACGTCCGCGTCGTCACCGAATTCGCCTGGCACTCGCTGTTCATCCGCACCCTGCTGGTGCGGCCGACCGCGGCAGAACTGGCCAGCTTCGCGGCTGAATATACCATCATCGATCTGCCCAGCTTCCGCGCCGATCCGGCGCGCCACGGCTGCCGCTCCGAAACGGTGATCGCGGTGAACTTCACCGAGAAGCTGATCCTGATCGGCGGCACCAAATATGCCGGCGAAATGAAGAAGTCGGTGTTCGGCATCCTCAACTATCTGCTGCCCACCAAGGGCGTGATGCCGATGCACTGCTCCGCCAACATCGGCGCCAAGGGCGACACCGCCGTGTTCTTCGGCCTGTCCGGCACCGGCAAGACCACGTTGTCCGCCGATGCCAGCCGCACGCTGATCGGCGATGACGAGCATGGCTGGTCCGACACCGCCGTGTTTAACTTCGAAGGCGGCTGCTACGCCAAGATGATCCGCCTCTCGGAAAGCGCCGAGCCGGAAATCTATGCCACCACCAAGCGCTTCGGCACGGTGCTGGAAAATGTGGTGATCGATCCGGAAACCCGGGTGATCGATCTGGACGACAACCGGCTCGCCGAAAACAGCCGCGGTTCCTACCCGATCGATTTCATTCCGAACGCCAGTGATGAAAACCTCGGCCCGGTGCCGAAGAATATCATCATGCTGACGGCGGACGCCTTCGGCATCCTGCCCCCGATTGCGAAGCTCACGCCGGATCAGGCGATGTATCACTTCCTGTCGGGCTACACCGCGCGCGTGGCCGGCACCGAGATCGGCGTGACCGAGCCGGATGCCACCTTCTCCACCTGCTTCGGCGCACCCTTCATGCCGCGTCACCCCTCCGTCTACGGCAATTTGCTGAAGGAACGCATCGCCAAGGGCGGCGTGGACTGCTGGCTGGTGAACACCGGCTGGACCGGCGGGGGCGCCGGCACCGGCGGCACCGGCAGCCGCATGCCGATCAAGGTGACCCGCGCGCTGCTGAACGCCGCGCTCGACGGATCGCTGAAGAATGCCGAGTTCCGCAAGGACCCCTTCTTCGGCTTCGCGGTTCCGGTTTCGGTGCCGGGCGTGGATGCCGGCATCCTGGATCCGCGCAGCACCTGGCCCAGCCCGGAACAGTATGACGAAAAGGCCCGGCATCTGGTGAAGATGTTCGTGGAGAACTTCGCCCAGTTCGAAGATCATGTGGAACAGGGCGTGCGCGAAGCCGCCCCCAAAGCCGCCTGAGATGACATCCGGGGCGGAAGAATTTCCGCCCCGACTGTTCGAGGCGGAGGAGAAAGTCCGGCGGATCGCCGCCGGGCTTCTCACCTGCACCTTGCCTCGCGCGGCATGGACGCATGAAGCTCATCTGGCCGCCGTCGCCACGCTGATCCTCGATCATCCGAAAATCACGCTGGAACAACAGCTTCCTGGCATTATCTCACGCTTCAACGAAAGCGTGGGCGGCGTGAATGACGACAATCAGGGCTATCACGAAACCCTGACGCAATTCTGGATCGCCAGCGCCCGTGCATATCTGGCGGCCAACCCCGATGGCGACCTGCTGCAGCGGGTGAACAATTTCATCCTGTCGCCCGAAGGCCGCCGCGACGCACCGTTGCGCCATTTCAGCGCCGACCGCCTGTTTTCGGTTGAAGCCCGGCGCCATCTGGTGGAACCGGACCTGATGCGATTCGAATGGGCCACCCCAGATGCCACGTCCGCGCCGAAGCTCTGACTGGGGCTTTCCGCGCTGGCGCGACTATGAAGGCGCGGGCAAGGTGCCCGAAGCCCAGCGCCTGTGCGACCGCGAGGGCTGCACCAATCCCGGCAACTGCCCTGCCCCCAAGGCACCGAACCGCCCCGACCGCTGGTATTTCTGCGAAGCCCATGCCGCCGAATACAACAAGGGCTGGAACTATTTCGACGCGCTGACCGAGGAAGAAGCCGCCGAACAGGAAGCGAAGGAGCAGCAAGGCGAGCGCAGCTACCAGCGTGCCCGCCATTGGGACTGGGGCGAGGGAGACGGCAGCCGCAGCCGCGCCGAGCTGGACGCCCTGCGCCTGTTCGATCTGGACCCGGACGCCGACGAAGCCGCCATCAAGGCCGCGCACCGGCGCATGGCGAAGGAAAACCACCCGGACGTCACGGGCGGAGACAAGGAAGCCGCCGCGCGCTTCCAGGCGGCTCAGGCTGCCTACGAGGTCCTAAAGGCGGCTGCGGAGCGCCGGGCGGAACAGCGCAAGGTCTGAAGGCCTTCGCGCCGGTGCTTTCCCAAAACATGAACAGCTGTTAATCTTGCTGGTAATCACCAACAGAGGGGCCGCATCTTCCGCATCCTGAAGGAGGCGCATGAGATGTCGAATCCAGCTTCACTCACCTTCAGCCGCAGGCTCGCCCTCGCCGGCCCGCTGGCGTTGCTGCCGGGCTGCCTGCCCAGGGAACCACTGCCGCCCTGCCCCGCCGATCCGACCGCCGCCGGTCCGGTGAACTGGCTGCCGGACGCCGGCAAACCCGTCGCCTGGGGCGAGGAGCATCTTACGCCGTCAGATGGTGTGCCCGTTCCCTCAGCATCTATTACCCCAGCGCGCGGTTCATTCCGCCGAGGCCGATGCTCCAGCAGTGCGCCTGGAGCTGGCCACTCGTCATTTTCCTGCATGGTCACCCGCCATCGGGCACGGCCACAGAGGGCTATCATCGGGCCTGGTGGCGAATTCCGGTCGCGTTGGCGCGAAGCGGTCATGTCGTGCTCGTTCCCAATCTTTCCCTCAATGTCGAATCATCGCCGGCAATGGTCGCACCGGTAGTGCAATGGCTGTTCGATCACTGGCATGGCGCACCATGGGTGAATCACCGTCCCCGTTCCCGCGCCGTGATCGGGCACAGCTATGGCGCGCTGCTGGCCACGCGTTATGCAGCCGCCACACCCGGGGTCGGCGCGCTCGGCTGCCTCAGTGGTGTCTTTACAGAGGTGACGTCAGGCCCCGCCGAGCTTCTGGCGGCCATCCCCTGCACCAGCTTCTTCATGTTCGCCCATCGCAATGGAGCCGAAGACCTTGAGCTGCCGGAGCGGAGTCCGCTGATCCTCAAGACCCGGGTTGATCATTATGCCTGCATCTTCAACGGGGAGCATTTCGACTATCTGGATCCAGGCTCTTCCGGCACCGCGAATCGCGGCCCCTGCCCCGCCATCCCGCAACTCAGCGCGGACCTGCTGGCGCTGTTCATCGGCTCCCAGCTCCAGTCGCTGACGCCGATTTCGCTCGACCTCACACCACCCTCGGTGCCACTCACCCCGGCTCAGGAAACCCTCGCGATCCAGTGGTTGCAGGCCCAGCCCCGCATCTGCGGCGAGGAGGGCTGTGACGTGGCACTGCAGTGGATGTTCGGCGGAGAGGCACATCACCGCGTGATTGCGCCCTGCCCTTCAGGCTGAGACGCAACCGCTCCGACAGTCCACGCCCTCTTCCCCTGCTGCCCCTTCTCCGGCATGAGGCCACTCATGTCCGAATTTGATGCGCTCATCGAAGGTTATCGCCGCTTCCGCGTCGGCCAGTATCGCGAACAGCGCGAACGCTATGACAAGCTCGCCCAGGGCCAGGACCCGAAGGTGATGGTGATCGCCTGTTCCGACAGCCGGGTGGATCCGACCCGCGTGTTCGATGCCGGGCCGGGGCAGATGTTCGTGTTGCGCAACATCGCCAATCTGGTGCCGCCCTATTCGGCGATCTCCGGCCAGTCCAGCGTGGCTGCCGCGCTGGAATATGCCGTCACCGGCATTCATGTGCATCATATCGTGATCTTCGGCCATGCCCGTTGCGGCGGCATCGCAGCTGCGCTGGCCGGTGATTTCGACAATCCCGTCGCCGGCAAGCATGTCCATGCCTGGATGGAGTTCATTGCGCCCGCCCGCGATTCCGTGCGCGCCGCCTGCGCCATTTCCCAGGATATCGATGCCCAGCGCGCGCTGGAGCAGGCCAATGTCCGTGTGGGGATCGAGAATCTGCGGACCTATCCCTTCGTCGCCGAAGCCGAAGCAACAGGGCAGATCAAGCTGCACGGCGTGATCTTCGACATTGCCGAAGGCACGCTGAAAATCCTGGACGACAAGACCGGGCAGTTCGTGCCGGTGGCCGTGAAGCTATAGCGCCCGCTGCATCAGCACCACGTCCAGCCAGCGCCCGAACTTCAGCCCGGCGCCGGCAAGAACGCCGACATGTTGGAACCCCAGAGCCGTGTGCAGCGCGATGGAGCCCTGATTGCCGCTGTCGCCGATCACTGCCACGGCCTGCGTGAATCCGGCTGCCTTCGCATCCACCAGCAGCCGCTCCAGAAGCCGCTTGCCGATCCCCTGCCCCTTCGCGTCGGGCGCGACATAGACGCTGGTCTCGCCGAAATGGCGATAGGCCTCCCGCTCGCGGAACTGGCCCATATAAGCGTAGCCGATCAGCCGTCCGTCTCGCTCCGCCACCAGCCAGGGCCTGCCGACACCCAGAATCCGGCCCATGCGCGTCCGCATCTCGTCGACATCGGGCGGCTCGGTCTCGAACGTGCCGGTGCCGTTCAGAACGGCCTCGCGGTAGATGTCGGCACAGGCCGGCGCATCCGCCAGCGTCGCCAACCGGATCTGATCAGATGTGGAGGACGCGGCCATACGCATCCAGCACGCTCTCGTGCATCATCTCGCTCAGCGTAGGGTGCGGGAAGATGGTCTGGATCAGTTCGGCCTCGGTCGCCTCGCACTGGCGGGCAATCACATAGCCCTGAATCAGTTCGGTCACTTCCGCGCCCACCATATGCGCGCCCAGCAGCGCCCCGGTCTTTGCGTCGAACACCGTCTTCACGAAGCCCTCGGCCTCGCCCAGCGCAATGGCCTTGCCGTTGCCGATGAAGGGGAACTTGCCCACCTTCACCTCATAACCGGCCTCTTTCGCCTTCGCCTCCGTCAGCCCCACGCTCGCCACCTGCGGGCGGGCATAGGTGCAACCGGCAATGTTGCTCTTGTCCATGGGATGCGCATGCGGTTCGCCCGCGATCTTCTCCACCGCCACGATCCCCTCATGGCTCGCCTTGTGCGCCAGCCAGGGTGCACCCGCCACATCGCCGATGGCCCACAGCCCCGGCACATTGGTCTGGCCCCATTCGTTGGTGACGATATGGCCGCGATCCAGCGCCACCCCCAGTGCCTCCAGTCCCAGATTCTCCGTGTTCGGCGAAATCCCAATCGCAACAATCACATGGGAGAAATTCTTCGCCTCGCCGCTGATGGTCGCCACCACCCCGTCAGGCTTCACCTCCAGCTTGTCCACCGTCGCCTTGGTACGGATGGTCATGCCCTGCTTCGTCAGCGCCTTCTCCACAAATGCGGAGACCTCGGCATCTTCCACCGGCAGGATGCGGTCCACCGCTTCGACGATGGTCACCTTTGCACCCATGTCGCTGTAGAAGCTCGCAAACTCCACCCCGATCGCGCCGGAGCCGATCACCAGCAGCTCGGTCGGCATGGTCGGCGGCACCATGGCGTGGCGATAGGTCCACACCCGCTCACCGTCGGCCTTCAGATGCGGCAGCTCCCGCGCGCGCGCGCCTGTCGCCACGATCACATTCTTTGCCTGCAGCGTGCGTTCGCCCACCTTCACGCTGGTCGGGCCGGTCAGCGTGGCCACACCTTCCACCACGGTCACCTTGTTCTTCTTCATCAGGCCCTTCACGCCCGCGTTCAGCTGGTCCGCCACCTTACGGCTGCGCTCCGTGACCTTGGCGAGATCAAAGCCTACGGTTCCAGCACTCAATCCATAAACGCTGGCATGATCCAGATAATGCTTGATTTCTGCGGAACGGAGCAGCGCCTTTGTCGGGATGCAGCCCCAGTTCAGGCAGATGCCGCCCAGCCGTTCGCGTTCCACGATCGCCGTGCTCAGCCCCAGCTGCGCCGCGCGGATCGCCGCCACATAGCCACCCGGGCCGGATCCGATGATCACCAGATCGAACTGCTCGCTCATTTTCTCTTTCTCCTGCGGAGGCGCTCCCGCACGACCGTGGCTATGGTGAACGGAAGCACGATCGGCTTCAGCACCGTCATCCAGGCCGGCATGACCTTCTGCACATTTTCCGAAAACAACACGCCCACATGGCGAACCACGATCTCGCGGTCACACAGCGTCTCGAAGCTGATCTCGCCATCATGATTCGAAAACACCAGCATAGAAACCTGGGATTGCGGCGAGATATACTCAAATTCCACTACGCGCTCACCGCGGACCGCAGGCGGGTGCACGGTGGCGACCGTATTGGGTGATGGCGGCACCACCATACCCAACAGCAGCGGCTCGTCCGGCAGCACATCGTTGAACGGCCGGTAGCGCAGCCGCAGTTCCACCTCGTGGAACACGCTGCGCGTGTTGTTCTCCAGCAGGATTTCCTGCTGCACCACGCGGGGATATTGCTTGCCCTGCCAGGTCAGCTCCACGCCTTCGGGGATGTAGATGGTGATCTTGCGATCGTCATGCACCTCCACCCGAAGCCGCCGCCCTGCCCGGTCCATCAAGTCTTCCAGCCAGGGGCGAAGCGTGGCGCCGGCGATCAGCATCAGGCCGCCGACCACCCCCACCGCAAGCAGGAAGTCACTGAAGGAAATCGCGGTGGGCAAGCAGCCGTCTCCTCGCTGGGGCCAGGCCTAGGCCAGCATCCCCAGCGGGGCTTCGACCAGTCGCTTGAAGGCCGACAGGAACTCCGCCCCCACCGCGCCATCAATCGCCCGATGGTCGAAGCTGCCGGTCGCCGTCATCACGGTGGCGATCGCCAGCTCGTCATTCACCACATAGGGCCGCTTCTCGCCCGCGCCGACCGCCAGAATCAGGGCTTCCGGCGGGTTGATCACCGCATCGAACTGCTTGATCCCATACATGCCCAGGTTGGAGATGCTCGCCGTGCCGCCGGTGTATTCCGAGGGCTGCAGCTTCCCGTCCTTCGCCCGCGCGGCCAGATCCTTCATCTCCGTCGCGATCTGGCTCAGCCGCTTATTGGCGGCGTCACGGATGACCGGTGTGATCAGGCCGCCCGGAATCGCCACCGCCACCGAAATGTCGGCGCGGCTGAACTTCTTCAGCGTATCGCCCGCGAAGCTGACATTGGCATCCGGCACCTGCAGCAGCGCCAGCGCCTCCGCCTTCACCAGAAGGTCGTTCACGCTCAGCTTGATACCCTGCGATTCCAAGGCCTTGTTCAACTCTCCTCGCAGCTTCAGCAAGGCGTCCAGCTGCACATCGACCGTCAGATAATAATGCGGGACCTGCTGCTTCGATTCCGTCAGCCGCCGCGCGATGGTCTTGCGCATGTTGCTGAGCTTCACGGACTCGAACGGCGCCCCCACGTCCGCCGCAGCCGAAGTCTTCGGCGCGGCCGGGGCCGGCGCACGCGCCGCCACAGGCGGCTGCGCGGCAACTGCGACGAGCGGCTTGCCGGCGGCCGCTTCCACATCGGCCTTCACGATCCGCCCATGCGGGCCGCTGCCGGTCACAGCAGCAAGATCGACACCCAGTTGCTGCGCGATCCGACGCGCCAGCGGGCTGGCGATATGCCGGGCACCCACCGGCGCGGGCGCTGTAACCGGAGTCGGGGCAGGTGCAGCCGGAGCCGCCTCTACCACCTTCGCCACCGGCGCCGGTTCAGCGGCAGCGGGCGCGGGCTTGGCGACGGGCGGCGGAGATGCCTCCTCGCCCTCCCCTTGCAACCGCGCGATCACGGCGTTCACCTTCACCTCTTCGGTGCCTTCCGACACCAGAATCTCGGTCACGACGCCCTCGTCCACGGCTTCCACTTCCATGGTCGCCTTGTCGGTTTCGATCTCGGCGATCACGTCGCCGGGCTTCACCGCATCGCCGACCTTCACATGCCATTTCGCCAGCGTGCCCGTTTCCATCGTGGGCGAAAGGGCCGGCATGGTGATATCGATTGCCATGTTTTCAGCCCCTTACAGGATGGATTTCACAGCGGAGACCACGTCTGCCGCTTTGATCAACGCTGCCTTTTCCAGATTGTGGGCATAGGGCAACGGCACATCCTTGTTCGTCACCCGCAGCACCGGCGCATCCAGATCGTCGAAGCCCTTCTCCATCGCGATGGCAATGATTTCAGAGGAAATGCTGCACACAGGCCAACCCTCTTCCACCACGACCATCCGATTCGTCTTCTTCAGGGATGCCAGCACCGCCGCTTCATCCAGCGGCCGCAGCGAGCGCAGGTCCAACACCTCAGCCTCAATTCCCTCGGCTGCCAGAGTCGCGGCCGCCTCCAGCGCAATCCCCACTCCAATGGAGTAGGACACCAGAGTCACATGGGCACCCTCGCGATAGAGCCGGGCCTTGCCGATGGGCACCACATGCTCGCCCTCAGGCACTTCGAAGCTGTGGCCATAAAGAAGCTCATTCTCCAGGAACACCACCGGGTCAGGCGAACGGATCGCCGACTTCAACAACCCCTTGGCATCGGCCGCATCATAGGGCGACAGCACGATCAGCCCGGGAACGCTGGCATACCAAGGCCCGTAATTCTGGCTGTGCTGGGCCGCGACACGCGAAGCAGCCCCGTTCGGCCCGCGAAACACGATGGGGCAGCGCATCTGCCCACCCGACATATAATTGGTCTTCGCGGCGGAATTGATAACATGATCAATGGCCTGCATCGCGAAGTTGAATGTCATGAACTCCACGATGGGTTTCAGGCCTCCCATCGCCGCGCCCACGCCAAGGCCGGCGAAGCCATACTCAGTGATGGGCGTGTCCACCACCCGCTTGTCACCGAACTCGTCCAGCAGCCCCTGCGTCACCTTGTAGGCGCCCTGATACTGGGCGACTTCCTCGCCCATCACGAACACCGTTTCGTCGGCACGCATTTCCTCGGCCATGGCGTCGCGCAGCGCTTCGCGCACCGTCTGTTTGCGGGTCGGCCCCTCGAACACGGCGGCCATCGCGGGTGTCACCTCCACAGGGGGGGCGGCGGGCGCCGGCGTCGGCGCATCCAGCTTCACGCCCGCGTCCCTGGCAGGCGCCTCGGTCGGCTCCGGCGCGGTCACAGTCGGCGCCTTCGTCGCAGACGGCGCATCCTCGCCCTCGATCGCGATGACGGCGATGGTGGTTCCCACCTTCACCCCGTCGGTCCCGGCGGCCACGTCCAGCGAAACGACCGTTCCGCCTTCGTCGGCTTCCAGTTCCATCGTTGCCTTGTCGGTCTCGATCTCGGCGATCACCTGGCCGGGCTTCACCACATCGCCCGGCTTCACATGCCAGGCCGCTAGTGTCCCCTCCTCCATCGTGGGGGACATCGCAGGCAGCTTCAATTCCATCAGTAAGTCCCCACCAGAACGTCCGTATAAAGCTCGGAAAGTTCCGGCTCCGGCGCTTGCTCCGCAAAGTCCGCGGCTTCGGCCACGACTTTCTTGATCTCCTGCTCGACAGCCTTGAACCAGGCTTCATCGGCATCGCCCCGCTCCAGCATCTCGCGCTTGGCGTGGTCGATGGGATCACGATTCTCGCGCATCGTCTGCACTTCCTCGCGGCTGCGATACTTCGCCGGATCCGACATGGAGTGGCCGCGATACCGGTAGGTCTTCATTTCCAGCAGGATGGGGCCATGGCCGCCCTTCACCCACTCCAGCGCCACGGTCGCGGCGCCGCGCACGGCCAGCACATCCATGCCGTCCACCTGCAGCCCCTCGATCCGGAAGCTCTCGCCCCGGCGATACAGCTGGTCCTCCGCAGAGGCCCGGTTCACCGAGGTGCCCATCGCATATTGGTTGTTCTCGATCACGAAGATCACCGGCAGCTTCCACAGCTCGGCCATGTTGAACGCTTCATAGACCTGGCCCTGGTTGGCAGCGCCGTCACCGAAATAGGCCAGCGCCACGCCGCCATCGCCTTTATACTTGTGCGCAAAGCCAAGGCCCGCACCGATCGGCACCTGCGCGCCCACGATGCCATGCCCGCCGTAAAAGCCCTGTTCCACGGAGAACATGTGCATGGAGCCGCCCTTCCCCCGGCTGATGCCGGCGGCACGACCGGTCAGTTCGGCCATGATCTCCTTGGGGTCGATATGGCAGGCCAGCATATGGCCATGGTCGCGATAGCCGGTCACGACACTGTCCTTACCGGGCACGATCGCAGATTGCAGGCCGGTCACGACCGCTTCCTGCCCTATATAAAGGTGGCAGAAGCCGCCGATCAGCCCCATGCCATATAGCTGGCCGGCTTTCTCCTCGAAGCGGCGGATCAGCAGCATCATGCGATAATAGTCACGATACTCGTCCGCCGTGGGTTCATGCCGCTTCATGTTGGGCAGCTTCTCCAGATGCCCTTTCTGAACGGGCGTGCGCGCCTCCGACGCCGCACCGGTGCCGGACTTTGCCTTTGCCACTGGCGATCCCCTCAATCCTCTTCGCGGCCACCGAACGGCCGCCCCTTCGGCACAACTGCCATGAGGCCGTTCTACGCCGGATGCCCCAAGTTTCAACCGCCACCGACGGTGGGGCTGCTATCGCCGAATACGAATTCCAGCGAAGCCACCCCAACCGAAACCGGGCGGGCCGAAGTTCTGCAATGATCGCAAGCCGCAGCCCTCAACGCGGGTCGCGGGGGGCCTCCAACGGCACGATCACTTCATCAGGCCGGATCACGCCCAGATGCCGACGAACCAGTTCGTCGGCGAAATCGGGATCCGCACCCTTCGGATTCAGCAACGCGATGTTGCGGCTGATCGCAGCCTTCCGCGCGGACAGCTCCGCATGCTGCTGATACAGGTCCTGCTTGGAGCGACGGATATCATCCAGCGCGAAGAATCCGGACGAGCCGAAAAGTGCGTGGGTGCCGAAATAGAGAATCACGAGCAGGCACAGCGCCGGAAGCGCAGCGCGCTTCATCAGATCGAAAAGAGAGGCGGGGTGCATGATTCACAGAATCACGCGCGCCCGAATCAGTCAAGCAAACAGTCGGGCTCCGTCGAACGAATCACAAATTGACATGGATTCCGGCACATCACCGCCTGTCCGGAACACCCCAAAGCCAAAAAGGTTCACCATGGGCCAAACCCGACTGACGCGGGCGCATATCCTGCTGAAACCCAATATGTTGTGCCGCAGCGAGTTCACACGTTGTGCGAACACATTCTTAACACACCATATGAAGATATCTGACTCATGGCATAACTGTTGCAAATTTGCCGCACCGCACGCGTTGAGAACGTGAATGAATGTAAACAGGTGATTTCTTATCTTTAACACTCGTTCGTAACCGGATATCCCAGCGTTAACGGGCGGAAAACAATAACGGGTCGCCCTGATAATGGAGAGTCGCCATGTTAAGCCAACGTGTGAAGGCAGGCGCCGCGCTCGCAATCCTCTCGGTCGGAGGATTTCCGGCACTCGCGCAAACTCAGGCAGTCGACCTGGGGGCAAGTGCAACGACCGCAACACAGATCGTCACTGTTAAGACGACGCCAGAAAAAGTCGCTTTTATTCAATCAGAACCAGATCGAGTCGCTTTCAAACAATCGAGCGGCAGCCAACTGCCGCCACTGCCGAATACCGGCAATCTTGCAATGCTGATCACGGGCATATGCCTGGCCGGCGTTGCAGCGAGCAGGCGTAAGGTCGCTGCCTGATCGCAACTTCCAACCCTAGAGAAACAAGCAACCCTGGGGGCCCGGCTTCACACGAAGCCGGGCCCCTTTCTCATTCCATTCCCATCGCGCATGAAAAAGGGCGCGAAGAATGCTCTCCGCGCCCTTTCGACAGATAGCGTTTGGATTACAGCTTGATAACGCGTCCCGCATACACAGCAGTGTCGCCAAGCTCACCCTCGATGCGAAGCAGTTGATTGTACTTCGCCAACCGGTCAGAACGGCTCAGCGACCCTGTCTTGATCTGCCCGCAGTTGGTCGCAACCGCCAGATCGGCGATGGTCGAATCCTCCGTCTCCCCGGACCGATGGCTCATCACCGCCGTATAGCGTGCGTGATGCGCAGTGTTCACCGCCTCCAGCGTTTCCGACAAGGATCCGATCTGGTTCACCTTCACCAGAATGGAATTCGCGACTCCCTTGGCGATTCCCTCGCGCAGGCGCGTGGCATTGGTGACGAACAGGTCGTCGCCGACCAGCTGCACCTTGGCGCTCACCTTGTCGGTCAGCAGCTTCCAGCCGGCCCAATCGTCCTCTGCCATCCCATCCTCGATGGAAACGATCGGATAGCGCGAGACAAGATCGGCAAGGAATGTTGACATGTCATCTGAAGAAAGATTTTTTCCTTCTCCTTCCATAAGATATGAGCCGTTCTTGAAAAATTCGGTCGATGCGCAATCCAGTGCCAGCTTCACATCTTCACCCGGCTTGTAACCGGCCTTCTCGATCGCCTGCAGGATCACGTCCAGCGCTTCGGTCGCGCTCGACAGGTTCGGGGCGAATCCGCCCTCATCACCCACCGCCGTCGACAAGCTGCGATCGTGCAGGATCTTCTTCAGCGTGTGGAAAATCTCCGCCCCCCAGCGCAGCCCTTCGGAGAAGGTTTCGGCGCCGGTCGGCATGATCATGAATTCCTGGAAGTCGATCGGGTTGTCGGCATGTGCGCCGCCGTTGATGATGTTCATCATCGGCACCGGCAACAGCCGCGCCGCGGTGCCTCCGACATAACGATACAGCGGCAACCCCCGCGCGTCGGCCGCCGCCTTCGCAACCGCCAGGCTCACCCCCAGGATCGCGTTTGCCCCCAGCCGGGCCTTGTTCGGCGTGCCGTCCAGCTGGATCATCTGCGCGTCGATATGTTCCTGCTCTTCCGCATCGAGGCCGATCAGCGCGTCGGAAATGTCTCCGTGCACGGCGGCAACCGCGTCCTTCACACCCTTGCCCAGGTAACGCGCCTTGTCGCCGTCGCGCTTTTCCACCGCCTCATGCGCGCCGGTGGACGCGCCCGACGGCACGGCGGCGCGGCCGAAACTGCCGTCCTCCAAGATGCAATCCACCTCCACCGTCGGGTTGCCGCGGCTGTCGAGGATCTCTCGGGCGATAAGGTCGACGATGGCAGTCATGGGTGCTCCCTTTGATCGATGGTCTGTGCTCGATGGCCTGTGCTCATATGATGCAGGCGTCGCTTACAGGGGCACCGCCCCATTGTTCAACCTTTGGCAACGCCTCGGCATGGCCGTTAAACATCAAGGTGGCCGATAAGGCCCCGGCCCAACGGCCCCAGATGCCTAGCGCCGGCCGAAAGGCAGGGCTAGGCTCCCCCGTCAGTGAATATAGGCGCGAACACAGGAGGACCGCATGTCAGACGAACAACCGCAGGAGCAGATCGAGCTGGACCCGGTGGTCGTCGTCGCGCGGATCACCACGCTGGAGATGCTGGTGCGCCAGATGATGGTGGTGCAACTGCGCCTGCTGGCTGATGGCGGCCATATCGAGCTGACGCCCACCTATGTGCAGAATCTGGCCAACGCCTATGCGGAGAAAGTGGACGAATCGACGATCATCGAAAGCAATTCGGCCGACGTGAATTATGCCTTCAAGCTGAATGTGCTGCACCAGCTGGAACGCTTCTTCGACGAGATCGGCGCCCATCTGAAGGCAAATCCCTGAAAGCCAGTGCAACCTGAAGCCGCTGCGAATCTGTCGGGGGTTCCAAAGCCGGCGGAGCCCTGCTAGACGCCCCGTCCGCGCTGTCGAGGCCCGATGGCGGAGTGGTGACGCAGCGGACTGCAAATCCGTGCACGCCGGTTCGATTCCGGCTCGGGCCTCCATCTTTCCAGCGCCCCTTCCCACATATCCCACCGCCCTACGGATCGCGCAAAAAGTTGCGCGAAATCGCACGACCGTGTCATTGTGTTAAGTTTTTACATCAACAAAATACTTTCACAATATATTGATTTTATTGAATATTATTATTTTCTAAGATTTTACATTAAGATATAACTCGAAGACGAGCATTCTGCGACTTTGCTGATATGGCACTTTAAGAAATTGCCCTCAGGCCAGTTCGGGCAAGCGCCAGTCCACGGCGCCGATGCCGGCGCTCTCCAGAAACGCATTCGCGCGCGAAAAATGCCGCGAGCCGAAAAATCCGCCATGAGCCGACAGCGGCGAGGGATGCACCGATTTCAGCACCAGATGCCGCGAGCCGTCGACAAAAGCCGCCTTCCGTTGCGCATGGCTTCCCCACAACATGAAAACCGCCGGTTCGGGCCGCTCGGCCACCAGCCGCACAACGGCGTCCGTGAATCGCTCCCAGCCACGCCCCGCGTGGGAAGCCGCCTTGCCGTCCTCCACCGTCAGCACGCTGTTCAGCAGCAACACCCCCTGCCCGGCCCAGCTTTCCAGAAAACCGTGGCGCGGGGGCTCCAGGCCCAGATCGCCTTTCAGCTCCTTGTAGATATTCACCAGCGAAGGCGGAATCTTCACGCCGGGCTGCACCGAAAAGCACAGGCCATGCGCCTGCCCCGGCCCATGATAAGGGTCCTGCCCCAAAATCACGACCCGAACCTTGTCCAGCGGAGTCAGGTCCAGCGCGCGGAACCAGTTCGACGCACGCGGATAGATTCGCTTGCCCGCCGCCCGCTCGGCCACAAGAAATGCGCGCAGGTCACGCATGTAGGGCTGCTCGAATTCCCCGGCCAGCGCCCGGCGCCAGCTCTCCTCCAGCTTGATCTCGCCGCTCACGCCAGCGCGGCGGCGGCTTCGGCGGCCGCGCGAATCGCCTGCGTGTCAGGCGCGCCCTTGCCCACCAGCCAACTGCCGCCCACACAAAGCACGGCCTCTTCCGCCAGCCAGTCCGGCGCGGACGCCTGGGTGATGCCGCCCGTGGGGCAGAAACGCACATTGCGGAACGGCGCTGCCAGCGCCTTCAACGCCTTCAATCCACCGGCCGCTTCGGCCGGGAAGAATTTGAACCGGTCCAGCCCCAGATCCAGCCCGCGCATGATGTCACCCGCGTTCGCAACGCCCGGCAGGAAGGGAATCTCCCGGTCCAGCGCGGCGTGCGCCAGCTTGTCGGTCAGCCCGGGGGAAACGATGAACTCTGCTCCGGCCGCAATCGCCGCATCCAGATCGCGCACGTTCAGCACAGTGCCGGCGCCCACCACGGCCCCCGGCACCTGCTTCATGGCGCGAATCACGTCCAGCGCACCTGCCGTGCGCAGCGTCACTTCCAGCACGCGCAGCCCGCCCGCCACCAGCGCTTCGGCGATCTCCACGCCATGTTCCGGCGAATCGATCACCAGTACCGGAATCACCGGCGCCAGCCGCATGATGGGTTCAATCGCGCTCATGGCCGTCCTTTCGCGAACCAGGCCGCCGCCGCCCCCAGCAGGCCCGGCTCCGGATGGGTGATGTGCAAGATGGGGATCGCGGCCATGCGCGCCTCGAACCGGCCCTTGGCGGTGAAACGCGAATGGAACCCGCTGCTGCCCAGCAGGTGCCGGATGCGCGGCAGCATGCCGCCCGCCAGCACCACGGCCTCTGCGCCTTGCGCCAGAGCCAGATCGCCCACCACCGCGCCCAGTGCCAGACACCAGCGGTCGAACGCCGATTGCGCCAACGGGTCGCCTTCCTCCAGCGCGGCCGACCACAGCTGCGCGTCGTCGCGCGGCGGCACGGCGCGTCCCTCGATGGCGGCCAGCGCCCCAAACACATTGGCGAACCCTGATCCAGACACGATCCGTTCCCCGGAAACGCGACGGAAGCGCTTGCGCAGCTGCTGCAGGATCTGGTCCTCAAGGCTGTCCAGCGGGGCATAATCCAGATGCCCGCCCTCGGTCGGAACAACACGCGGCTGTTCGCCCATCAGCAGGATCGCCACCCCAAGACCCGTTCCCGGCCCGATCACGCTGACCACACCATCGGCCGGCAGCCCTTCATGCGGCCCCGCGATCCACTCGACCTCATCGGCCCCGCATTTCGCCACGGCATGCGCGACGGCCGCGAAATCGTTGATGAACATCACAGATTCCAGCCCCAGCCGCTCCGCCGCCAGCGCGGGGCGGATCACCCAGGGGTTGTTGGCCAGCGTGATCAGCTCGACATCGGTCGGCGCAGCCAGCGCAATCGCGGCATGGGCAGGCACATCCCGCCCCAGCCCGCGACGATAGGTTTCGAACGCGCTCTGCAGGCTGGCATGATCCGCCACCTTCAGCTTGGCGATATCGCTCAGCGCGATGCCGCCGTCCACTAGCCGCGTCGCAATGGCGAAGCGGCAATGGGTGCCGCCGATATCTGCCGTGATCAGGTCCGTCACAGGCCGGCTGCCTCCAATATGGGTGAAGCGCCGGATTCGGCGGTGCCGGCCGCCTGCCGGAACAGCGCGAACAGCTCCCGCCCGGTGCCGTCGGCATCCACCGGCGGCAGGGCCGGTTCCCGGGCCAGAAACTCGGTTTCGTTCATCAGCACATCGATGGTGCCCTTCGCCGCGCACAGCCGGATCATATCGCCGTCGCGCACCCGCGCCAGCGGCCCGCCGCCCAGCGCCTCCGGGCTCATATGGATCGCGGCCGGCACCTTGCCGCTCGCGCCAGACATGCGTCCATCCGTCACCAGCGCCACCTTGTACCCCTTGTCCTGCAACACCCCCAGCGGGGGCGTCAGCTTGTGCAGCTCCGGCATGCCGTTGGCACGAGGTCCCTGGAAGCGCACCACCACAACAACATCGCGGTCCAGCTCGCCGCGCTTGAAGGCGGCATTCACCTCCGCCTGATCCTCGAACACCCGCGCAGGCGCCTCGATGGTCCAACGCGAGGGATCCACCGCGCTGGTCTTGAAGGTGCCCCGCCCCAGATTGCCCTGCACCAGCCGCATGCCGCCATCGGGCCGGAACGGTGCGCTCACCGGGCGCAGGATGCTGTCGTCCCGGCTCGTCTCCGGCGCCGGAGTCCACACCAGCGCATCGCCTTCCAGTCCCGGTTCGGCGGCGTAATCGCCCAGGCTCTCGCCCGCCACCGTCAGGATATCGCCATGCACCAGCCCCGCGCCCAGCAGTTCGGCGATGGTGAAGGCCATCCCGCCTGCCTCATGGAACTGGTTCACATCCGCCTGCCCCGCCGGATAGACGTTGGCGATCAGCGGCACGACTGCGCTCAACTGGTCCATATCCTCCCAGTCCAGCTGGATGCCCGCCGCCCGCGCAATCGCCGGCAGGTGCAGCGCATGGTTGGTGGACCCACCCGTCGCCAGCAGCCCCACCACGGCATTCACGATGGCCTTTTCATCCACCACATGGCCGATGGGGCGGTAATCATTGCTGCCATGGCCGATCTCCGTCAGCCGGTGCACGGCGGCGCGGGTCAGTTCCTGCCGCAGCTTCGTGCCCGGATGCACAAAGGCCGCGTTCGGCACATGCAGCCCCATCATCTCCATCATCATCTGGTTGGAGTTGGCGGTGCCGTAAAAGGTGCAGGTGCCCGGGCTGTGATAGCTGGCCGATTCCGCATCCAGCAGTTCAGCCTCGCCCACCTTGCCTTCCGCATACAGCTGGCGGACACGCTGCTTCTCCTTGTTGGGCAACCCGGAGGGCATCGGCCCCGCCGGGATCAGCACGGTCGGCAGATGCCCGAAGCGCAAGGCCCCGATCAGCAGGCCCGGCACGATCTTGTCGCAGATGCCCAGCATCGCCACGCCGTCATACATGGCATGGCTCAAGGCGACCGCAGTGGACAGCGCGATGGTGTCCCGGCTGAACAGGGAAAGCTCCATGCTGCTCTGCCCCTGGGTCACTCCGTCGCACATGGCGGGCACGCCGCCCGCCACCTGCGCGGTCGCCCCCACCTCGCGCGCGAAGACCTTCATCTGCTCGGGGTAGCGGCCATAGGGCTGATGCGCCGACAGCATGTCGTTGTAGGCGGTGACGATGCCGATGTTGAAGGCCTTGCCCGCCTTGATCACGGGCTTGTCCTCGCCCGAGGCCGCAAAGGCATGGGCCAGGTTCGAACAGCCCAGCACATGGCGGTTCAGGCCCTTTTCGGCCTCGCGCGCAACCAGATCCAGGTATCGGCCGCGACTGTCCCGGGAACGTTCGATGATGCGGGCCGTCACGGCCTCCACTGTCGGGTTCAAAGTCATCGCGGCCTCACCGTCATTTCAGGGGCACCAATGGATATCGATGGCCTGGGTGGCATCCGCCAGCAGGCGTCCGATCGGATATGTGGAGCCTGCGCCGTCCTTCAACGCCTTCTCCAGCACCTTGCGCTTCTTCTCGCCGGTGATCTGGATCATCACGGCGCGCGCGCCCAGGATCGCGGATTTGGTCAGCGTCACCCGCGCCACGGGCGCTTCCGCCGGCAACGGAGACGGCGTCACGCCGACGGCCCGGTGCGGAGCAGACAGCGCGGTTTCCAGATCGGGTCCGGGGAAGATGGAAGCCGTGTGCCCGTCCTCACCCATGCCCAGCCACACGAAATCGAGCGGCCAGTGGATTGCCTGCAACCGCGCGTCGGCCGCCTTCCCCGCCGCGTCCACCGGCAGGTCACCGCCGGTCAGCGGCAGCACCCGCGCGCCCAGCGGCAGGAATCGCTCGGCCAAGGCGCGCACATTGGAAAGCTTGTCCTGCACGGGCACCAGCCGGTCGTCGGTCGGAACGATGGTCACGTCCTTCCACTTCAGCTTCGCCTTCGCGAGCCGCGCCTGCGCCGCCCCCGGGGTGGTGCCGCCGGCAAACGCCACCACGGCATCCCCGCGCGCATCCAGCGCGCTTTCGATCACGAACTGCGCGTCACCCGCCACGGCCTCGGCCAGCTCCTCGGCCGAGTCATATTCCCACCATTCCGCGTCGATCATCCGAATCTCCTTTTGATCGCACGCGGCTAGTCGTTCCAGCTCGCATTGTCGCGCTCGATCAGCGCGATTGCGGCGGATGGCCCCCAGCTGCCGGCGGTGTAAGGCCTCGGTTCGATGCCGTTTTCAGCCCAGCCCTTGCGGATGCCGTCGATGAAGTCCCACTGCGCCTCCACCTCGTCGCGCCGCACGAACAGCGTCTGCCGCCCTTCGATCAGGTCCAGCAGCAACTGCTCATAGGCGATGCGGCGACGGGTATCGGCAAAGGCATCCTTGCGGCCGATATCCAGCGCGACAGGCCGCATCGAAATGCCGCCGCGCGAAAGCCCCGGCACCTTGGACATCAGCTGCAGCTGGATATTCTCCTGCGGCTGCAGGCTGATCAGCAGCCGGTTGGGCTGCATCCCCTTCACGCCCTCGCCGAAGATATTGTGCGGCACATCCTTGAACGCGATCAGGATCTCGGACTTGCGCGCGCCCAGCCGCTTGCCCGTGCGCAGATAGAAAGGCACGCCCTTCCAGCGCCAGTTGTCGACATGCGCCTTCAGCGCCACGAAGGTCTCGGTGGTGCTGGCGCGGCCCAGTTCTTCGGCATAGCCCTTCACCGGCTGCCCGTTCACGGCGCCCGCCGCATATTGCCCCGTCACACTGTGGCTGGCGGCCGTCCGCCCGTCGATCGGGCGCAGCGCGTGCAGCACCTTCACCTTCTCGTCGCGAATGGCAGTGGCGCTGAAGTGGCTGGGCGGCTCCATGGCCACCAACGCCAGCAGCTGCAGCATATGGTTCTGCACCATGTCGCGCAGCGCACCGGCGCCGTCGTAGAAATCCACCCGGCCTTCCAGCCCCACGGTTTCCGCCACCGTGATCTGCACATGCGATATCCATTCGGACCGCCACAAGGGCTCGAACATCACATTGGCGAAGCGCAGCGCCAGCAGGTTCTGGACGGTTTCCTTGCCCAGATAATGGTCGATGCGGAAAATCTGGCTTTCGCTGAAGGCCCCCGCCACCGCGTCGTTGATCTCGGCCGAACTGGCGAGGTCGGTGCCCAGCGGCTTCTCCAGCCCGATCCGCACATTGGGGCCAGTCAGCCCCGCGCCCGCCAGCCCCTCGATGGTGGGTTTGAACAGCGACGGCGCGGTAGACAGGAAGATCGAGATCGACTGGCTCTCGCAGGTCCCGTCCGCCGCACAGGTCGCGTCGGCCAAGCGTTGGTAGCCGGACATGTCGGTGGCATCCAGCGGCACATAAGCCAGCTGCTGCAGGAAGCGGTCCGCCTTCGCCTGATCGCCCAACCCGTTCTCGATATGCGGCTCAAGCGCCTCGGCCGCCATGGCGCGGAACGCGGCATCGTCCAGCACCGATCGCGCGGTGCCCACGATGCGCACATCGCCCGGCAACAGCCCGTCCACCGACAGGCCATACAGCGACGGCAGCAGCATCCGCCGCGAAAGGTCGCCGGTCGCGCCGAACAGAAGAACCGCAGTCATGGGCAATTGTCCTAGCAAGGCCGGCGGCAGAGGCCAGAGGTGAATTCGTATTCCCGCCGTCAGCCCATTTCGCCGCGTAAAACGGCCGATGGCAACCCACCTGACCTCAGCGAACAGCCACCGCCCCGGCGCAGACAAGCGCCCCGAACGGCTCGATCTCCACCGTCAGCACCCCACGCGCAGAAGGCAGGGGGCAATCGCCCAGCATGGATTTCGTCACCTCGATCCGCGGATCGACAGCAACGGCAGCTGTAACGGCCGCGCCGGATGTGTTGAACAGCAGGATGGTATCGATGAAGGGGGCACGATTGCCTTCCGGCAGTCGGCGCGCCACCGCCAGTAGGCCGGGGCCCTCCGCATCAGCCGCTAGCAGCTGAATCTCTCCGCGCCGCAGCGACGGCTCCGCTGCCACCAGTTTCGCCAGCAGCTCGATATGGCGGTCGAGAGGCGACATCCGCGCATACCCTCCGCCAGCCGCAGACATCTGCCCGTCCCGCCGCAATAGCATCAGCAGCGAATAGGCGAGCTTCACCCTCGCCTGCCGCTCGGCCTCCGCTGCCTGCGGATTTGCTCTCTGCACCAGCGCCTCGAAGCGGCCGATATCCTGCCACCCCAGCTCCGTCGTCGCCCCTGCGGCCGATGGCCCGTCCTGCAGCGCGGCCGTCAGCAACGCAGGCGGCCTGTTGTGCGCCACCACCTCGATCACCGCCTGTTGCAAGGTGTCACCCGGCGCTGCCGCAACTGCGCAGGCCATCACCAATATCGCCGCCAGCATCCGCTTCATGCCGCAGTTCATTGCATTCAAGGCCCCTTCGCGCCAGCCCGGCTTTGCGTTACACCGCCTGCGGAGGGCAGATCGGATGGACATGGCGGTTCCCGGGGGCCGGATCGAGCGTCCCAGGCTCAGTTTTGGCAGCCTGTGGAACCTGTCGTTCGGCTTTTTCGGCATTCAGGTCGGCATCGCGCTGCAGAACGCCAACGTCAGCCGCATCTTCCAGTCGCTGGGCACCTCCATCGACGATCTCGCTCTGCTCTGGATCGCCGGGCCGATTACGGGTCTGCTGGTACAACCGCTTATCGGCTACTTCTCCGACCGCACATGGACCCGCCTTGGCCGCCGGCGCCCCTACGTCCTTGCAGGCGCTCTGCTTGCCAGCCTTGCCCTTGTGGGCATGCCCAATTCCCACGCTCTCTGGTTTGCAGCCGCTATGCTGTGGATCCTGGACGCTTCACTGAACATCGCAACCGAGCCCTTGCGCGCCTTCGTCGGCGACATGGTCACGGATCGCCAGCGCACCAGCGGATATGCGTTCCAGACTGCGTTCATCGGCACAGGCGCCGTTGTCGCCAGCCTGGCGCCGGCCGCCATCACCCGCGTCTTCGGCATCTCCAACGTTGCCCCGCCGGGCGAGATTCCGCCTTCCGTCCGCCTCGCCTTCTATCTGGGCGCGGGCGTGCTCCTCGCCTCCGTGCTGTGGACGGTGTTCAGCAGCAAGGAATATTCGCCTGAGGAAATGCGCCGCTTCGAAGGTGGAGACAACGCCCGCAACGAACCGCTGGCCACCCCGCTCAACGGCTTCTGGTGGGTCACCTTCGGCGCCATCGTCATCATCTGCGTGTCGCAGTTCCAGCTGGATAAGCCCATCTACATCCTGGGCGGCGCGCTGCTGGGCTATGGCGGATTGCAGGAACTCACCCGCCGCCACGCGCTGGCCGGGAAACAGGCGGGCCCGGTCACCGGAATCGTCTCCGATCTCATCCGCATGCCACCCACCATGAAGCGGCTGGCGCTGGTGCAGACCTTCAGCTGGCTCGCCCTGTTCGTGATGTGGATCTACACCACCCCCATCGTCACCCGCTACATGTTCGGCGCCACCCAGACGTCGGGCCAGGCCTATAACGACGGCGCGGACTGGGTGGGCGTGCTGTTCGCCGTCTACAACGGCGTCGCGGTGCTGGCGGCCTTCGCACTGCCCACCGTGGCCGCCAGGCTGGGGCGCAGCCGCACCCATATGCTGGGCCTACTGTGCGGCGCACTGGGCTTCGCGCTGATCCTGCCGGTGCGAGAGCCGCTGTGGCTGATTCCGCCGATGATATTGGTGGGCATCGCCTGGGCCTCCATCCTCACCATGCCCTATGCCATCCTCTCGGCCGCCTTGCCCCAAGCCAAACTCGGCGTGTTCATGGGTATTTTCAACATGTTCATCGTGTTTCCTCAGCTAGTAGTTTCATCTCTGATGGGCAGTATCATGAAAATGGCCTTCCCCGCGGAGCCGATCTGGCTGATGGCAATTGCGGCCGCCGCGCTGCTCGCGGCAGCGTTGCTGATGCGCAACCTCCGTGAAACGGCATGATGGGCAAACAGCATGGCGTCGAAACAACATGACGGGGCCTGTTGCGGCGGACACGCCCGTTCGGTAACAGGGCAAACTGAATTTGCGCGACACTCGAATGAAGGGCTTCTCCGCCGTGGCTTCCGCCCCTTACGCTTCCCCGCTCGCCCCCCGCGAAGCGATGATCGACAGCCAGCTGAAGCCCTGCGGAGTCGTGAACCCGCGGACATCGGCTGCCTTCTTCGCTGTCGCCCGTGAAGATTTCGTCGCCGAAGGCCGCCGCGGCCTCGCCTATGTCGATGCAGCCCAGCCGCTGGGCAATGGGCGCGAACTGCTGGCCCCGCTCAGCCTGGGCCTGCTGGTGGAGGAAGCACAGGTAAAGCCGGGTGAAAAGGCGCTCGTGGTGGCCGCCGCGACCGGCTACTCTGCGGCCATCCTCGCCCAGCTCGGTGCCACTGTGACCGCTGTTGAAAGCGATCCCGCGCTCGTGGCACGCGCGACGGAGCTGCTGTCCGGCTATGCCGATCTGCGCATCGTCGAAGCGGCGCCCGACGCAGGCGCTCCCGATGGCGCACCTTATGATCTGATCCTGATCGAAGGGGGGATCGAATTCCTCCCCGATGCGTTGATCGCCCAGCTGGCCGAGGGGGGCCGGGTGGTTGCGATCGTTCATGGCAGCGATGGCGTCGGCCGCGCGGCAAAGGGCGTGAAACGGGCCGGGCTGGTCCGGCTTGAGCCCTTCGCCGAGGCAGCCGCAGCTTTGTTGCCGCCCTTCCGGAAGGCCACCACCTTCCGTTTCTGAAAGCCCCCTCATGAGACTTTCTCTTCTGACAGCCCTGCTGCTGGCGACGGCTGCCCCTGTGTCGGCCGAATCGCTGAACGATGCCATCGCCCAGGCCTATTCCAACAACCCGTCCATCGCCGCTGCCCGCGCCCGCGTGCGTCAGGCGGATGAAGGCGTGCCGATCGCGGCAGCCGGCACCCGCCCCAGCCTGGATTTCAGCGGCACCTTCAACCAGAGCCTGTCCGACAATTTCTCCGATCTCGGCCAGGTCTGGACCGGGGGCCTCACGCTCCGGCAGTCGATCTGGCAAGGTGGACGCATCCGCGCCGGAATCTCCGGTGCGGAAGCCCGCATCGAAGCCAGCCGGCTCGATCTGGCGGCAGCCGAACAGGCGCTGATCACCGATACGGTGACGGCTTACGCCGATGTTCTGCGCACGCAGGAGATCGTGAAGCTGAACGAGAATCAGGTTCGCGTGCTGGAGCAGGAACTGCGCGCCTCCCGCGACCGATTCGAAGTGGGAGATGTCACGCTGACCGACGTCGCCCAGTCCGAAGCCCGGCTCGCCGCCTCTCAGGCCAATCTGATCGCCGCGCGCGGCAACGCCGTGTTCGCCCGTCAGGCCTATCAGCGCCTTGTCGGTCGCGCCCCGGGTCAGCTGGAACCCCTGCCGCCCCTTCCGCCGCTGCCCGACAGCGAAGGTCAGGCTCAGACCCGCGCAGCCGATCTGAACCCGTCGCTCGCTGCCGCCAAAGCGAGTGAGAAGGCCGCCGCTGAGGATGTGCGCGCCGCCAAGGCAGGCCGCATGCCATCGGTCGGGGTGCAGGCATCGGCTGCCTACACCCATTACACCAATATTCCCCCGGGCATGCTGGCCGTGGACGGCCTCGATCAACGCATCGGAATCTCGGCGGGAATGCCTTTGTTCTCCGGCGGGCTGATCGCGGCGCAGGTACGGCAGGCGCAGGCCCGGCAGAGCGAGGCGCTGGAGACGATCAGCCTCGCCGAACGGCAGGTGACCGAGGGGGTCGCCAACAGCTGGGCCCTGCTGACGACGGCGGAAGCCACCATTCAGGCCGCCAAATCACAGACGAGCGCCAACACGCTGGCTGCCGAAGGCGTCCGGCAGGAAAATATGGTCGGCAGCCGCGACATCCTGGATGTGCTGAACGCCGAACAGGAACTGCTGAACAGCCGGGTGCAACTGGTTCAGGCCGAACGGGATCGCTATGTGGCAGCCTATCAGCTGCTGCAATCGGTTGGCGCCGCAGATATCGTGCTGGAAGCCGCGGGCGTTCAACGTTACGATCCTGCCGCCAACGCCAAACGTGTGCGCGGCAAGGGCTGGAACGAGTTCGGTTACGATCCCGATCCAGCCACGGATCGCGAGCGCAACACCGCACCATTGATGGGGCCGCAACAATGATCGCAGGCAGATGACACGGAAGGCGCTGGATCCCAACCTCGCGTCCATTCTCGATTCGATCCGGGCCACGGTGGGCGGCGACACGCCGCCCCCTGCGCCAGAGCCTGAACCCGAGGAGATTGTAGAGGAACCGGAAGCGCCTGCCCTCACCGCCGCAAAACCAAAAGCTCCACGCAAGACGGCGCCGGCCGTGCCTCCCCCCGCCGTATCCGGCGGCAAGACGGTGGAGGAGTTCCTCGCCGAACTGATCCGCCCGCAGGTGGATGCCTGGCTGAAGGCGAACCTGCCCGAACTGATCCAGAAGATGGCAGCCGACGAGATCGCCCGGCTAACCGGCCGCAAATGATCCTGCGCCACGAATGAGCCCACAGGTCACCACCGTCCTGCTGCTGACGGTGTCCAACCTGTTCATGAACATCGCCTGGTATGGCCATCTGAAGTTCAAGGCCGCGCCGCTCGCGCTGGTAATCTTCGTGGCCTGGGGCATCGCCCTGTTCGAATATTCGCTGCAGGTGCCCGCCAATCGCATCGGGCATCAGGTGTTCAGCGCACCGCAGCTCAAGGGCATCCAGGAAATGCTCTCCATCCTCACCTTCTTCGCTGTCTCCACGCTGTGGCTGGGCGAAGGCATCAGCATGCGCCAGTTCGCGGGCTTCGCGCTGATGATCGTGGCGGCCGTGCTGATCGTCGGCGACTAGCGCCGGACGCTTCCAGCGGCTAATCCGCCGCCCATGCTGGAAAAGACCTTCACGCCCGCGTCCATCGAAGCCAAATGGTATGCCCATTGGGAACAGCAGGGCCTTTTCCGCCCTGCGCGGCCAGATGCCGAACCGTTCGGCATCGTGCTGCCGCCGCCCAATGTCACCGGCACGCTGCACATCGGCCACGCCCTCAACCAGACGCTGCAGGACATTTTGATCCGCTGGCAACGGCTGAAGGGCAAGGATGCGCGCTGGATCGTCGGCACCGATCACGCCGGCATCGCTACCCAGATGGTGGTGGAACGCACCATCGCCGGCCAGGGCCTCACCCGTCAAAGCCTCGGCCGCGAGGCGTTCCTGACCCATGTGTGGGATTGGAAGGAACAGTCCGGCGGCGCCATCACCCGTCAGATGCGCCGTCTGGGCGCCAGCGCGGACTGGTCCAACGAACGCTTCACCATGGACGACGGCTTCAACAAGGCCGTGATCGAGGTGTTCGTGACCCTGCACGAACGCGGCCTGATCTACCGCGACAAGCGGCTGGTGAACTGGGACCCGAAGTTCCAGACCGCCATTTCCGACCTGGAAGTCGAAACCCGCGAGACACAGGGCCATTTCTGGCACCTGCGCTATCCGCTGGCGGACGGGTCCGGCCATCTGGTGGTGGCCACCACACGCCCCGAAACCATGCTGGGTGACACGGCAGTCGCCGTGAACCCCTCAGACGAGCGTTATGCCCATCTGATCGGGCAGAAGATCGCGCATCCGCTGACCGGCCGGCTGATCCCCATCGTCGGCGACGACTGGGCCGATCCCGAACTCGGCTCCGGCTGCGTGAAGATCACCCCCGCGCATGATTTCAACGACTGGCAGGTCTATGAACGCCACAAGGAAATCGGCTGGATCAACATCCTCGATTCCCAGGCGAATATCCTGACGGATGAGAGCATCCCCGAAGCCTATCGCGGACTGGAACGCTTCGAGGCGCGCAAGGCAATCGTCGCCGATCTCGATGCGTTGGGCCTGCTGGAGCGGGTGGAGGACAAGGTCATCCAGACCCCCTACGGCGACCGCTCCGGCGTGGTGATCGAACCCTGGCTGACAGACCAATGGTATGTCGACACCAGCAAACTCGCCATCAAGGCCCGCGAAGCCGTCACCAATGGCGACACCAGCTTCGTGCCGAAGACGTGGGAGAAAACCTATTTCAACTGGATGGACAACATCCAACCCTGGTGCATCTCCCGCCAGCTGTGGTGGGGCCACCGGATTCCGGCGTGGTTCACGCCGGACGGCACCGCCATCGTCGCCCGCACACAAGCGGAGGCGCAGGCCAAGGCCGGCGCCGACGTGCCCCTGACGCAGGACGAAGACGTCCTCGACACCTGGTTCTCCTCCGGCCTCTGGCCCTTCGTCACGCTCGGCTGGCCCGAGCAATCCGACGATCTGAAGCGCTTCTACCCCGGCAGCGTGCTGGTGACGGCGTTCGACATCATCTTCTTCTGGGTTGCGAGGATGATGATGCAGGGGATTGAAATCACGAATGAAGCTCCCTTCAAGACTGTCTACATCCATGGCCTGGTGCGCGACTCCAAGGGCCAGAAGATGTCCAAGTCCAAGGGCAACACGGTCGACCCGCTGGAACTGATCGACCGCTACGGCGCGGATGCGCTGCGCTTCACCATGGCCGCGTCCGAAACGCAGGGCCGCGATGTGAAGTTCGATGAAAAGCGGGTGGAAGGCTATCGCAACTTCGCCACCAAGCTGTGGAACGCCGTGCGCTTCGCGCAGGCGCAAGGCATCGCCGCAGGCGGCACCGAAACGCCCGAAGCTACCCTGCCCGTCAACCGCTGGATCCTCGCCGAAACCGCGCAGGCCTCGGCAGACGCGGAAACCGCCCTGTCAGCCTTCCGCTACGATCAATATGCGCTCGGCCTCTACCAGTTCGTGTGGAGCCGCTTCTGCGACTGGTATCTGGAACTCATCAAGCCGCTGCTCGCCGAAGGCGGCGCAGCCGCAGACGAGACAAAGGCCGTCGCAGGCTGGGTGATCGACCGGATTCTCACCCTGCTCCACCCCGTCATGCCCTTCCTCACCGAGGAGCTGTGGCACGCGCAAGGTTCGCGCAGCCACGACCTGATCGTCACCCAATGGCCCGCCCTCACGCCCGAACCCAGCGAGGCCGGCGCCGAAATCGGCTGGCTGATCGATCTCGTCTCCGCGATCCGCTCCGCCCGCACCGAACTCAACGTGCCGCCGGCCGCAAAGCTCGTCCTCCACGCAACTGAGGCAAACGAGGCCCTGAAGGCCCGGCTGCACAGCCAGCTCCCGGCCCTCGAACGCCTCGCCCGCATCGAAACCCTGTCGTTCGAAGCCCCGCCCGCCGGCGGCTCCGCCCAGATCGTGGTCGAAGGCTGCACCTACGCCCTGCCGCTGGAAGGCGTCATCGATCTCGCCGCCGAAAAGGCCCGCCTCTCCAAAGCCGCCGAACAGGCCGAAAAGGAAGCCGCCGCCCTCAACGGCCGCCTGTCCAACCCCGGCTTCGTCGAGCGCGCCAAACCGGAAGCCGTCGAAAAGGCCCGCGAGGATTATGAAGCCCGCACCTCGGAAGTCTCCCGTTTGCGCGCGGCCTTGGCGCGGTTGGGGTAAGCGCCGTAAGTAACTCCAAGGGCTCTGCCCTTGGAACCCGGCCCGCCGGGCATAGACCGGCTTGTTCAGGCTTGCCGCGCAGAGCGCGGCGTGAGCCGTGCTCCCTGCACCCCCATTACGAGGGTGGTCGGTCAGGCTGCACTGACGACTGAGTTGATTGCCTGCGGCGCCGGCAAGCTCCAGCGCCGCAGGCAATCAAACCAACTAACGTGCGCGGCATCAGAGTGGTGCGCGGCGCCAACTTAGAGGGTGCAGGGAAATCATTTCCCTGCCCGCCGGAGGCAAAAACCCCCACCCGTCCCGCGCCTCAAGCCTCCGGCAAAGGCGCAGGCGCCTCGGCCATCCGCGGCGGCGGCGGTGCGTGGCGCACCAGCAGCAGGTACATCACCGGCGTCACGATCCGGCTGAGCAGCGTGGACGAGATCAGCCCGCCGATGATCACCCAGGCCAGCGGCGAGTAGAGGCCGGAGCCGGACAGCGCCAGTGGCAGCAGCGCCAGCACGGCGGTCACGCTGGTCAGCAGCACCGGCAGGAAGCGCACTTCGCCGGCTCGTTCGATGGCTTCGCGCAGTTCCACGCCCTGCTGGCGCAGCTGGGTGGTAAAATCCACCAGCAGGATGCTGTTCTTGATCTCGATCCCGATCAGCGCGACAAAGCCGATCACGGCGGTGAAGCTGATGGAATTGCCGGTCAGCCACAGCGCGATCAGCCCGCCGAACATGCCCAGCGGCACCACGCCCGCCACCACGATGGTTTCGCGGAAGCGGCCGAACTCCAGCACCAGCACGCCGAAGATGGAGAAGGCCACGAACAGGATCACCCCACCCAGCCCGCCGAAGCTTTCCTCGGCTTCGGCAGCCTCGCCGCCCTGTACGAAGCCATAGCCGGGCGGCAGGTCCATCGCGTTCAGCTTCGCGCCGACTTCCTGGTTCACCTTGGAGGTGAGATAGCCGTCGGCGACATAGGATGTCAGGCCTACGCTGCGCTGCTGCCCATGCCTGTCGATGGAGGCGGGGCCGCCTTCCAGCCGGGGCGTGGCGATGGCGGGCAACGGCACGGCCGCGCCGTCGGCGGTCGGCACGAACACCCGCTCCAGCGCGGAGACATCCTGCAGCGCCCCCAGCCGCTCGCCAGGCGCCACGCCGGTGAAGTCCGGCTGCGGCAGCCGCACCACCACGTCATAGCTGTCGCCCTCGGCATCGCGGAAGCGCCCGGCCGTCTCCCCGGCCAGCGCCAAGCGCGTCACGCGGCGGGCGCTGGCAGGTGCCACGCCGAACAGCGCGGCCTTGTCGGCATCCAGCCCCAGATTCAGGTCCAACCGCTCGAAGGCGAGCGGGTTGCGCACGTCGCGGGTGCCCGGAACGGCGCGAACCACGGCTTCCGCCTTCAGGGAAAGCTCGCGCAGCTTCTCAAGGTCAGGCCCGGTCAGGAACCACTGAATGGGTGCATCGATGGGCGCCCCGTTCTGATAGGGGTTCAGCTGGATGCGCGCTTCCGGATAGCTGTCGAACCGCTCACGCAGCCGTGCGATCAGCGCCGGCGTCTCCACCGGATCCCAGCTTTTCAGCGTGCCGGCCACCACCCCGATGTTGGATTGCTGGCTGGTCTCGCCCTTGTTGTAGAAGATCTGCGGGTTGCCGCGCCCCACATTGGCCATGCGGTTTTCCACCATCGGCTCGGCGGCCAGCACCTTGTCCACAAACTCCACCGCGCGCGCGGTAGCGCTGGTGTCGGTGCCTTCGGAGGTCTCCACCTCCACTTGGAAATAGGGCGCATCGGCGGGCGGAAACAGGCTGGAGCCCAGCACCGGCACCAAGCCCAGCGCCGCGATGCACAACAGCGTCGCGCCCAAAAAGGTCGTGCGCGGGTTCTCCAACGCCCGGTGCAGGATCGGTGCATACATCCGCTGGATTCCGCCATCCACGAACTGCAGGAAGCGGTTGCCATGCGGATCGGTGTCCCGCGGCAACAGCCGCGAGGCGAGGAAGGGAATGATCGTCAGCGAAACGAGCAGCGACGCGACCACGGTTGCCATCACCGCGATGGGCAGGCCCCTGATGAACTTGCCCGCACCGCCGGGCAGCGCCGTCAGCGGCAGGAAGGCGAACACGATCACCGCCGTGCAGCCCACCACGGCAATGGCGATCTGCTGCGTGCCCGCAAGCGCGGCCGCCGTCCGCGAATAGCCCATGCGCAGATGGCGGGAGATATTCTCCACCACCACGATGCTGTCATCCACCAGGATGCCCAGCGCCACGATGAAGCCGGTGATCACCAGCTGGTTCAGCGTATAGCCCAGCACGTTCATCACGAACACGCCGATGGCCAGGCTCAGCGGCACCGACACCATCACCACCAGCGAGGCGCGCGGCCCCAGCGGCAGCAGCGTCAGCAACACCAGCGCCAGCGCCAGCCCGAAGTCCCGCGCCAGCAGCGCCAGCTTGCGCTTCACATCCTGAGATTGATCGAACGCCAGCTTCAGCTTCACGTCGGGCGGCAGCGTCTTTGCATAGGCGTCGGCCGTGTCGATCAGCGCCCGCTCCACATCCAGCACATTCACATTGTCTTTCTGGGTGGCCGTCACCCAGATCGCGCGCTGGCCGTTGAAGCGAGTGGAATGACTGCGCTCGGCGGTCGCCCAGCTCACGTCGGCCACATCCCCCACCCGCACCACGCGGCCGCTCACCGCGCGCAGCGGAACGGCCTTCACTTCCTCCACGCTGCGGAAGGCGCCGCCCGCCTTCAGGTTCAACCGCTGCCCGCCGGAGCGGATCGCGCCCGGCGGGCTGTCGGTCCCGCCCACGCGCAGCGCATCCGTCACCTGCGTCACCGGAATCCCCAGCTCCGCCAGCCGGCCCAGATCCACCGACACCCGCATCTCGGGCTTCGGCACACCCCACACCACGGCGTGCCGCACGCCGGGCTGACGCTGGAAGGCTTCCTTCAGATCCTTCCCGATCTTTTCCATCCGCCGCCAGGACGCCGTTTCAGACACGATGGCATATTGCGCCACCACCGCCTCCGTGGTGCGGATGCGGCGATACTCCAGCCGCTGCATGGACGTCGGCAGCGTGCCGCGAATGGCATTCACCTCGCGCACGGTCTCGTCGAACACCCGGTCGGGGTCAGCGCTCCACAGGAAGTGCGCCGCGATCACCGCCTGCCCGTCCATGGACTGGGATTCCAGCTTGTCGATGGCATCCAGCCCCGAGACGACCTCCTCGATGGGCTTGGTCACGGTCTGCTCGATGTCGGCCGGGTCGGCGCCGGGCATGCTCGCCAGGATCAGCACGAAGGGCGCCCTGAAGGTCGGGTCCACCGATCGGGGAATGGTCAGAAAGGCCTGCGCGCCCAGCGCGGTGATCAGGCCGAACACCACCAGCGTCACCTGCCAGCGATGCACCGCGAAAGAGATCAGGCCATTCAGCATCGCCGGTCAGTTCGCTGCCGTCTGCACGGGCTTCACCAGCTGCCCGTCCATCAGCCGGTCCACGCCGCCCCCCACGATCAGGTCACCGCGCGCCAGCCCTGACAGCACCTCCACCCCGTCGCCGGTCACCCGGCCCAGCTTCAGCATCTGCGGTTTCACCTTGCGCGTCGCCGGATCATAGCGCCACACAAAGCCCTCGTCCGCCCGCGCGCCGAACAGCGCAGAGGCCGGAATCGCCAGCCCGGACGCCTGCGCTCCGGCACCGGCCAGCCGCACATCGGCGATCAGGCCGGACCGGAGCGCTGCATTCGCGGGCAGTCCGAATTCCACCTGAAAAGTTCCGGTGGCAGGATCGGCCCGCCCGGCAATCTCGATGATCCGCGCCGTCATCTCCGGCGCGGCGCCGTCACGGAAGCTCACCTCAGCCGTGTCGCCGCGCTTCAAGGAAGCCGCACGGCCAGCTGGCAGCGGCACGCGCAACACAAAGCCGCTGGAAAATTCGCCCAGCGTCAGCACCGGCGTTCCAGCCGCCAAAGTTTGCCCCGGCTCCGCCAACCGCGCCAGAATCACGCCGGAGGTCGGCGCCGCGATGCTCGCAAAGCGCTGGTTGAAGCGCGCACCGCTCAGTTCGGCGCGAGCGGCCTCGGCCGTCGCTTCGGCCGCTTCCACCCGCGCTTTGGTGACCCAGCCCTTGGCCTGCAGGTCGCGCTGGCGGCGCAGCTCGGCATCGGCCTGCCGCGTCCGCACCGCGGCTGCCTGCGCCTGCGCATCGATCGCCACCCGGTCCAGCTGCGCCAGCAATTGCCCGCCTTGCACTACATCACCTTCACGAACGGCGACGGTTCGCACCCGGCCATCGCTCACAAACGCCAGCGGTGTTTCCCGCCGCAGCCGGACCGTACCGGAGGCGTGGGTTTCCAATGTCATGCCTGCGCTGCCCACCCGGTGCAGCGTCACCGGCGGAGCCGCCGTCGGAGCTTCCGCCGCCGGCGCGTCGCCACTGCAGGAAGCCGCGGCAAAGCCGGCTCCGATCATCAGCACCATCGCCCCGCACAAGCGGAATCGCCCCAGCCGTCGCCCTGCCACTGTGATCACCCACTGAACAGCCCACCCGATTTGGGTGCCACTCAGTTTCTATCGCGAGCCCCGGCAGGACGCCAGCAGAATTTGAGTGCCGCTCGGAATTCAGCAAAACAGTGCCAAATCCCAAGCGGCATAATCCTATCTTAGCCTATATATGCTTGCGTCTATTTCCTACTCTTCTATGGTCAGCGCTTCCAGGCGGAGGCTCAGCGACATGCGGCCATCATCAAGATGCAGACACGCCCCTTCCGTCACCCCCATCTCGGCAAGGAAGTGCCCCGCCAGCCCCTCGCACAGGCTGTCGGGCCAATCGGCAAGTTCGCCGGACAATTTGCGGACGGCAGCTTCGCCACCCTCCAGCCGGATGTCGACACTGTGGCGGCTGCCGGAAAAGGTCAGGCTCGCCCAGGGCGTCTCGGAAAAATCCTCGATCACCAGCAACGGCTGCGCACCCTGCCCCGCGTCCCCCGGCAGGCCGCCCGCCCGGCCGCGAATGGCGCGCAGCAACCGCGCATTCACCATGGACAGCCCAGCCCGCATCAGCCGCGCCTCCAGCCGGAACGGGGCGGAACGCCGTCTTCAGGCAATGTCTTCAACACATGTTCGATATGGCGCTTCACCCGCTCCTCCATGCGGCGCCCGGGCTGTCGCCCGCGTCGCAGGTCGTGCACCAGGCGGGGATCGCGGACACTGTCCCGTCCGAAGCGCGATGGCGGCACGTTGGAAATTCTCAGGCAAGTCTCAATGGCATACAGCAACGACATGAAAGGAATCCTCCACATGTCGACCCAGTCGTCGATCCGGCCGAACCACCCGGAGGCCCCACCGCCACCCGAATCGACAGAATGATCCTGATAGTGATTTTCCTACTAGTCTAGGTATTTTCTTATGGTAAATAGGCAATTCCGACAGCCAAGGAAGGAGCGCGGGCCTATGGCCGACAGACTGCCCGACCATATGCCCCCCGAAAAACTGCCCGACCGGGCCGCTGCGGACAGTGAACGGGGCCGCGATCTCGGGATCCGCGAGCAGCTGGACGCCCTCATCCAGGGCTCGGGCCAGGGTTATGCGGAAATCTCCCGCCTGATCGGCCGCAATCCGGCCTATATCCAGCAGTTCATCAAGCGTGGGGTTCCCCGCCGCCTGGGCGAAGAGGAACGGCGGATCCTCGCCCGACACTTCGGCGTCCCGGAAGCCCTGCTCGGCGGCCCGGCAGACGCGACACGGCTGCAACCCGATTCCACCAGCCACAGCCTGCTGGAGATCGGTTGGCTCAATCCGCGCCAAAGCCCCCGCCTCCGGTTTGACAGCAGCCTGATCGAACGCCTGCCCCCGCTGGCCCGCATCCGGCTCGCCGCCCATGTCGTCGAAGGCGATTCCATGGCCCCCACCCTGATGGCCGGGGATTGCCTGCTGATCGACCGCACCGATTGCAGTCAACCGCGCGACGGCCTCTATGTCATCGAAAGCGATTCGGCCCCGGCCGCCCGGCGCCTCTCGGTGCACCCTGTCACCCGCCGCATCGCCATCCTGTCGGACAATGCCGCTTATCCATCCTTCCCGGATTGCGATCCGGCGGGCTTGCGCATCGTCGGCCGCATCGTCTGGATGGCCAGACCGCTTCTCTAGCCCTGTCGCTGCTCTAGCGCTTCAGCCGCAATCCCAACGCCAGCAGCCCACCTGCCCCCAGCCCGATCACGGTCCCGGCGGAAGGCTGGCCCACGGCAATGCCGATGGCGAATCCGGCGATCAGTCCCAGGAACAGAAACACGCCGTAACCGTTGCCGTCGCGCATGAAGGTCCGCTCCTGCCCGATGAAATCCAATCGGGGAATGATACAAGAGAAAGGGGGAAAGTGGGGCGACCAACGGGTCTCGAACCCGCAACCTCCGGTACCACAAACCGGCGCTCTAACCAATTGAGCTATGGTCGCCACAAACCCTCAGCCGGAAGCCGGCCCACGGGAAGGCCGAGGCCCATAGGGCCAGCGGCCGGTTCCCGTCAAGCGAAGCCGAAGCTGGCGCCCGGCTTATTTGCCCACATTATAGGCGAGGCTGGCGTCATCCAGCTGGAAGCCCACCAGCACCTCGAAGCTCGCCGCACGCACTGCGGCCCGCACCTGCGGATCCGACAGCGGGTCGACCAGTGCATCGGGCTCGTCAGGCCGGCGCGGGCGGCTGATCCGGTCCTGCACCTCGGTCGGCAACGTCACTGCGGAACGGTGCACGTCAGCCCGCGCGCCACCACGTGCTTCCGCGCGCAACTGGCCTTCGGGGAATTCCACCATCACGCCGGTCACCTGCTTGGAAACCAGCACATTGCCGCCCTGTGCCAGCGCGACGAAGATCGGCAGATAGACCTGCCGCGCAGGCCCCGGCTTGCGGCGCTGCGCTGTCACTTTGAAAGAGAGGTCTGTGGACAGATACTCGGCACTCTCGCTGCACGTGCCCACCACGTCGATCAGCTGCGCCGTCACGTCGATGGCGTCGGCGTCGCGGCTCTGTGCCGGATCGAACTTGGTCACGCTGCCCGAATAGGTCGGGATGGCCACGGCCGGGCATGGCGAGCGCTTCACCAGCAGCGGGTTGCGATTGCAGCCGGCCAGCACGAGCGCCGAAACCAGGAGCCCGACAGCCAGATAGGGTTTTGACAAAATTGAGGGTCTCCTCTCGCCAGCCCCCGGTTGATGATCTGTCGGGCCCATGATCCGTTGGGGTACGGGCCCGAAGCAGAACCGTCCCTAGGCGAAGGCCTCGCCGCTGGGAAGGGGCTTCATCGGCGCCTCACCGCAAGCCGGTGCGCGCCGGAAGGCTGGGGGGCTTCATGGCGGCACGAAACTCCGTTAAGGGCTGGATCCATGCCCTCTTCCCCGCCCCTGAAGCTTCTCGTCGCCGCCCCGCGCGGTTTCTGCGCCGGTGTGGAGCGCGCCATCCAGATCGTCGAGCTCGCGCTCGAGAAGCATGGCGCCCCGGTCTATGTCCGGCACGAGATCGTGCACAACCGCTTCGTAGTGGACAGCCTGAAGGCCAAGGGCGCCGTGTTCGTGAAGGAACTGGATGAAGTGCCTGACGGCGCTCAGGTGATCTTCTCCGCGCACGGCGTGCCCAAGGCGATCCCCGCCACGGCGCAGGAACGCGGTCTGGACTGGCTCGATGCCACCTGCCCGCTCGTCTCCAAAGTGCACCGCCAGGCTGAACGTCTGGTGGAACAGGGCCGTCACATCCTGTTCGTCGGCCATGCCGGCCATCCGGAAGTGATCGGCACCTTCGGCCAGGTGCCCGAAGGCTCGATGACGCTCATCGAAACCGTGGAAGATGCCGAATCCGTGCAGCCGCCCACGCCGGAACTGGGTTTCCTGACCCAGACGACGCTCTCGGTGGACGACACCGCCGACATCGTCGCCACCCTGCAGCGCCGCTTTCCCTCGCTGATCGGCCCCAAGGGCGAGGACATCTGCTACGCCACCTCCAACCGGCAGACGGCTGTGAAGGCCATCGCCGCGCAATGCCAGCTGGTGCTGGTGATCGGCGCGGAAAACAGCAGCAATTCGCAGCGCCTGCGCGAAGTCGCCGCTCGCGAAGGCGCACAGGCCCGCCTGATCCAGCGCGCCGCCGGAATCGACTGGAGCTGGTTCGAAGGCGTCACCACCGTCGGCCTCACCGCCGGCGCCTCCGCACCTGAAGTGCTGGTGCAGGAAGTGCTGGATGCCCTGCGCTGCCGCTTCGACGTCACCGTGGAGGAAGTCACCACCGCGACCGAGCAGGTGGTCTTCAAGCTGCCCCGCGCCCTCGTCGCCGCCTGATCCGCACTCTCCATGGCGGTCTACACCGAAGTCCCGGCCGAAGCGCTGGAACGCTTCCTCTCGCGCTATGAAAGCGGCGCCCTGCTCTCGGCCAAGGGCATCGCCGAAGGCGTCTCCAACAGCAATTTCCTGATCGAGACGGAGACCGCCCGCTACATCCTCACGCTGTATGAAAAGCGCATCGATCTCGATGAACTCCCATGGTTCATCGCGCTCATGGAGCATCTGGCGGAGGCCGGACAACCCGTCCCCCACCCCATCCGCGACATGCAAGGCATCGCGATCCAGCAGCTCGTCGGCAAGACGGCCTGCCTCATCCAGTATCTGCCGGGCGTCTCCGTCTCCGTCCCCACGGCAGGTCAGGCGCGCGCAGCGGGCGCGGCGCTGGCGCACCTCCACCTCGCCGGCAGCAGCTACACCGCCGAACGCCCCAACGCGCTCGGCCTCGCCCACTGGCAGGCAAGCGCCGCCGAACTGGGCAGCGGGCTCGACAGCATCGAACCCGGCCTCGCCGCCTTCGTCGCCGAGCGGCTGAACCTGCTCGCCCGCCAATGGCCCGCGGACCTCCCGCGCGGCACCATCCACGCCGATCTCTTTCCGGACAATGTGCTGATGCTGGGCGAAACCGTCACCGGCCTCATCGACTTCTACTTCGCCTGCACCGATCTCTACGCCTATGATCTGGCTGTCCTGCACGCCGCCTGGGCCTTCCCCAAAGACGGCCGCGCCCCGCTGAAAGACCACGCCCGCGCGATTTTCGAAGGTTATGAATTGGTCCGCCCCCTCAGCAACGCCGAACGCGCCGCCTTCCCGCTGCTGGGCCAGGGCGCCGCGCTCCGCTTCCTCCTCACCCGCGCGCAGGACTGGCTCGCCCCGCCGTCAGACGCGCTGGTGCAGCGCAAAGATCCCCTGCCCTTCGCCCGCCGGCTCGCCCATTATGCCCGCCTCGATGCCTGAGCTGCCCGAAATCCGCATCACCACCGATGGCGCCTGCAAGGGCAACCCGGGCCCCGGTGGCTGGGCTGCCATCCTGCAATGGAACGGCACCGAAAAGGTGCTGAAGGGCGCAGAGCGCCAGACCACCAACAACCGCATGGAGATGACGGCCGCCTTGAAGGCGTTGGAGGCGATGAAGCGCCCCGCCCAGATCACCCTCGTCACAGATAGCAAATATCTGCTGGAAGGCATGACGAAGTGGATTCACGGCTGGAAGCGCAACGGCTGGCGCAATGCCGCCAAGGATCCGGTCAAGAATGCCGAGCTCTGGCAGGCGCTGGATGCCGCCGCCCGCCCGCACAGCATCAGCTGGCAATGGGTGAAGGGCCACAGCGGCGATCCGATGAACGAGCGCGCCGACGCGCTCGCGAACGAGGCCATTGCCTCCATGCTCGAATCACGGGAAGGGTAAGGAATGGCGTCCGGTCTCATCATGCTGCTCGACGATGTCGCGGCCATCGCCAAGCTGGCGGCCGCCTCGCTCGATGATGTCGCCGCCGCCACCGCCAAGGCTGGCGCCAAGTCGGCCGGCGTCGTGATCGACGACGCCGCCGTCACCCCCACCTATGTCACCGGCTTCACACCCGATCGCGAACTTCCGATCATCTGGAAGATCACCAAGGGATCGCTCCGCAACAAGCTGTTCATCCTCACCCCCGTATTCATCGCGCTGGCGGCCTTCCTGCCGCAGGCCCTCACCCCGCTCCTGATGCTGGGCGGCGCTTTCCTCTGCTTCGAAGCGGCGGAAAAGGTGATGGAAAAGCTCGGCCTGCACCACGCCGCGCATGACGAAGACACGCCCGTCATCCTCGAACCGGCGGAGCGCGAGACCAAGATGGTGAACGGCGCCATCCGCACCGATCTGATCCTGTCGGCCGAAATCCTCGCCATCGCGCTGGGCGAGCTGGGCAATCTGCCGCTCGCCACCACGGCGGCCGCCCTCGTCGGCGTCAGCATCGCCGTCACGGTCCTCGTCTACGGCGGCGTCGCCCTCATCGTGAAGATGGATGATGTCGGTGTCCGTCTCGCCGGCGTGGACAATGGCGCCTCGCAGGCCATCGGCCAGGGCCTGGTCGCCGCCATGCCGAAGCTGCTGGCCGCGCTCTCCGTCATCGGCACCGCTGCCATGGCCTGGGTCGGCGGCGGCATCGTGCTGCACGGCATGGAGGTCATCGGCATTCTCCCTGCCCTGCCCCATGCGCTCACCGAATGGGCGCATGCCGCCGCCTCGCTGTCGCCGGTGGCGCAGGGCGCCATCGAATGGGTCGTCCATGCCACCTTCGCCGGCATCTTCGGGGTGATCCTGGGCGCCATCATCGCGCAGGTGGTCATGCTGGTCGGCAAGCTGCGCACGCCGAAATCTGCCCACTGAACGGCAAACTGACGCGATTGGCGGGTTGAAACAGCGCGCCTCTATCCCGAGAGTCAGTTTAAACCAGCAACTGGGGAGAGAGACATGACCATATCGCGCGAAATCCGCCTGAAGAGCCGCCCGGTCGGCACGCCCGCCGCCGAGCATTTCGAACTGGCAAGCGTCGAGCTCCCCGCCCCGGGCGCGGGCGAGGTTCTGGTAAAGAACCTCTATTCCTCGGTCGATCCCTACATGCGCGGCCGCATGTACGATCGGCCCAGCTACGTCCCGCCCTTCCAGGTGGGCGAAGTGCTGCAGGGCGGCGCCGTCGGCGAAGTCGTCGCCTCCAACGATCCGCATTTCCACCCCGGCGATCTCGTCAGCTCCATGCTCGGCTGGCGCGAGGGCTTCGTCGCCCCCGGCTCCGCGCTCACCAAGCTGCCCGCCATCGAAGGCGTGCCGGTGCAGGCCTTCCTCGGCATCCTCGGCATGCCCGGCCTCACGGCCTGGTCCGGCCTCACCCAGATCGGGGAACCCAAGCCCGGCGACACCGTGTTCGTCTCGGGCGGCGCGGGTGCCGTCGGCTCGGCCGTTGCCCAGATCGCCAGGATCAAGGGCTGCACCGTGGTCGCCACCGCCGGCACCGACGCGAAGGTCGGCTGGCTGAAATCGGCCGGGATCGACCATGCCATCAACTACAAGACGGTCCCCAGCCTGCTCGGCGCCGTCCGCGATGCGGTTCCCAAGGGCATCGACGTCTATTTCGACAATGTCGGCGGAGAGCATCTGGAAGTCGCCCTCGAACTCGCCCGCCCCTTCGCCCGGCTGGTGGAATGCGGCATGATCGCCAACTACAACGCCACCGAGCCCGTGGCCGGCCCCCGCAACATCATGTATGTCGTTGGCAAATCCCTGAAGATGCAGGGCTTCATCGTCACGCAGTTCGCCGGGCTGCAAACCCAGTTCCAGGCGGAAATGGGTGGCTGGATCCAGCAGGGGAAGATCCGCTGGGAAGAAACCGTGCACAACGGAATCGAACAGGCCCCCAACGCCTTCATCGGCCTCTTCTCCGGCTCCAACACCGGCAAGATGCTGGTAAAACTTTGAGACTCTATGCGTCTCTGACCAGTCTCTGATTGTCGCAAGGAACACTGTTCGTTATCCGGAATGACGTAAAGTAAGTCGCACGGAAACAAGATAATGCGTATTGCGTTGAATAACGGCTGTGTTCTTGCCCTTTGTCTGGGGATCTCTTTGGTGGGATGCGGTGGCGGCGGCAGTGCCCCTTCTGCTGCCGGGGGCGGCACGAGCACCGCCCCGACACCACCACCCCCGCCGGTGACGACGCAGCCTCCCATCGCAAATCCGGTCACTTTCCGCGCTGAAGCGCCCATATCGGTTCTGTCAGGGGGATGGTTCTACGCCGACGACGAGGTTTCCACAAACACCGGAACGACTGAAGCAGTCATATTTTCCAATAGAAATGGAGATATAACATATTCTCGCTCCGGAGATATAATGTCGTCTTCAATTAAAATGTCTTTTACGTGGAAACCTGACTATTACATTCTTTCATCCACAGTTGATCTAACATCCGGATTTTACATAGGAGTCCGGGCTCCGAAGGGATCAACCACCATTTCCCCTGTTACTGATTTGATTTATTCAAGTAAAAATCAGGAAATTGCACTATCTGCACTTCAAATCAGGGATGGAAAATATGCATCATCTGCATATGTGGATGCTCAGAATTTCTCTACTCCTCTCAATTTCGAGTCAGAGAACAGTCAGGATCGTCTGACAGCACAGGAAATGGCTGCCAATAACGTACGAGTGCTTGCTCTTGCTTCTGCTACGCAACTGCTGAGAGGGGGCGCTAGTCCCGTTGTAGAAGAAGGACCTCCTCCGATTGACCGCTTCTTTAAGGCTGACACGGGTCTGGTCGGATCGTTTCTCAAGGACAACCCGCAAACCCGACTGTTCACAACAATCGGAACCAAGGCGCTGATTGAAAGCCTGCCGAGAGACAATGGTGTCGCGTATCGGCCGAAAGTACTCGATGCAATCGTCCATCTCATCAATATTTATGCTGATGCCATCGGGCCCCGCATTCAGAGCAAGTCCGATGCTGGGAAAAAGATGCTTGGTATCAAAGGATGGCTCAGCCCGAAATTGATGTCACTCGACTTGACGAACAGCCCTGAGTTGGCAGATAAAATGCTTTTACTGACTGCTCAGGATGCAAGAAATTTTATCGACAAATTTGAGCCATTGCCGCCCCCGAACACCGGACGGGTCTTTCCTCAACCTGATTTTTTTGTCATCGCCCCCGATAGTACGAAAATAATTGACGCGGTTCCACCAGGCTGGACGCACCACGATACGCCATTGTGGTGGAATGACATCTACTTCGAACACCACACGCCAGCCGGTCTGAGCATGCCGATTACCTCGGTCTCGGTTCCCCAGGCTCATCAGGCTGCCATTTCTGCAGCTCTTAATCCCGATCAGACTGTAGAGGTCCGTTCGCTAAACGGATTCAAAGGACTGGCATGGTTTGACTATATGGTTCGCGGTCCAAACAATGAAGAAAAGGCAGCGAGGGTTTTTATGATCGTGGAATGACGCTCGCACAGGAAGGTCTGCTTTCCAATCCCGTCAACGGTTCACCGCCCCCTCATCCCCCCAGGGCGCAGGCGGCAGCGCCACCGGCTTCGTCAGGTCGAACTCCACCCGGAACAGCCGCCCGGGCCGGGCCAACTGGTAGGCGAACATCCGGCCCGGCACATGCTCCACCGTCCACACATTGGTGGCCGATTGCGGGATCCCCTGCGCCACGAACATCTGCTTCGAAAACTCGTCCACCGGGAACGCCACCTGCCACCCCCCGCCGGGCAGCGGCTTCGCAGGCCCCACGCTTTCACCACCATAGAAGGTCCGCGCGTCCAGCGACCCGTCGGCATGGCGATGCCGGTGCTTCAACCGATAGCGCCCCTCAACCGCCGTCAGGAACCATGTGCGGGACCGATCCTCCCCCACATGAAAGGGGATCTGCACCTCACCCCCGTCACACACCCGCACATGCATGATCAGCGACTTGCCGGCCATGTCCGCATCCGCCGCATCATTGGAAACCACCCGCCCCGCATAGGCAGCGCCACACTCAGGCCGCACAACAGCCAGCGGATCGGAAACGGCGGCAGCCGCCAACATCATCAGGGTCAACATCCTGCCACGCTAGCGTGCCTCCCGGCCCGGCGCCACCACGTTGCCGCGCGCGCACGAACCGGCTATGCCCCGGCTTCAATATCCAAGGAACGCATGCGATGTCCCGCCGCCGCCAGATTTACGAGGGCAAGGCCAAGATCCTCTATGAGGGGCCGGAACCCGGAACGCTCATCCAGTATTTCAAGGATGACGCCACCGCCTTCAACGCCCAGAAGAAGGGCACCATCTCCGGCAAGGGCGTGCTGAACAACCGCATTTCCGAGCATCTCTTCACCCTGCTCGGCAATATCGGCATCCCCACGCACTTCATCCGCCGACTCAATATGCGCGAACAACTTGTTCGGCAGGTTGAAATTATTCCGATCGAAGTCGTCGTGCGCAATGTCGCCGCCGGCTCGCTCTCCAAGCGCCTCGGGATCGAGGAAGGCACCCAGCTGCCGCGCACCATCCTTGAATATTATTACAAGGACGATGCGCTCGGCGATCCCATGATCACCGAGGAACATGTCGCCTGCTTCGGCTGGGCCGGGCAAGACGAGCTCGCCGACATCGTCGATATGGCGATCCGCACCAACGATTTCCTCACCGGCCTGTTCGCCGGAATCGGAATCCGCCTGGTCGATTTCAAGCTGGAATTCGGCCGCCTGTGGGAAGATGATTACAGCCGCGTGATCCTCGCGGACGAAATCAGCCCCGACGGCTGCCGCCTGTGGGACATGAAGACCAGCGAAAAGCTCGACAAGGACCGCTTCCGGCGCGATCTCGGCGGCGAAGTCGAAGCCTATCAGGAAGTCGCCCGCCGGCTGGGCCTGCTGCCCGAAGGCGCCGACGGCGCCGTCCTTGACCTCGACGAAGCCCGCAAGGCGCGCAAAGGCGAATGAAGCGGCTGATCCTCGCGGCGGCACTGGCCGCCGCCCCGCTGTCGGCCCCGCTGTCAGCGCAATCCAGCGCCCTCACCGAACTGCCGCGCCTGATGGGGCCGCGCGCGGTCGCCTCGCTGCCTGCCGCTACGCCCACGGAAACCATCCGCTACGGCGAAGCGCCCAGCCAGCTCGTCGAGCTGTTCCTGCCGAAGCCCTCGGCGGAAACGCCGGCCGCACTGCGCCCGGTCGTCGTCATGGTCCATGGCGGCTGCTGGCGGCAGAAAGTCGCCGGCCCCGAACTGCTGCGCCCGGCCGCAGGCGCCTTCCTGGACAAGGGCTACGCCGTCTGGTCCATCGGCTACCGCCGCATCGACGAGGAAGGCGGCGGCTATCCCGGCACCTATCAGGATGTGGCAAAAGCCATTGATCTCATCCGCGAACATGCCGAGGCCAACAAGCTCGATCTCAACCGCATCGTCTTCTACGGCCACTCCGCCGGCGGCCACCTCGCGCTCTGGGCCGCAGGCCGTTCGAAGATCCCCGCATCCAGCCCGCTGCGCAGCGAAAACCCGCTGAAACCGCGCGGAGTCGTCTCCGTCGGCGGCTTCGGCTCGCTGGCCAACTGGTCCGCCGAAATCGCCACCAACTGCGGGGCCGACACGCTCGAAAAGCTCGCTCCCAAAACCGCCGAGGACGGCAGCGAACGCACGGATGACGTCCGCTTCACAGACACCAGCCCCGACAAGCTGCTGCCGCTGGGCGTGCCCGTGGTGATGCTGCACGGCGTCTATGATCCGGTCGCCTTCCCGGCCGTCGGCCTCGATTTCGCCAGCGAAGCCCGCAAGGCGGGCGACAAGGCCGACATCTGGCTCGCCCCCGTGGCAGGCCATTTCGAAGTCATCGCCCCCGGCACCCGTCCCTTCGCACAGGCGGTCAGCGCGGTGGAGGCATTCGCCAAGTAAGAATTGAGGGGGCTCTGCCCCCTCAAACTCCCCCGGCAGGAGCCCGTGGCCCCTGCACCCACATTAGCAGGCCAATCGTTGAAGTCGTGCTGACGGCAAGGCTTACTTCCAGCGGCGCTAGTAAGCTCCAGCGCCGCAGGCAATCAAACCAAATCTCACGCGCGACATCAGAGTAGTGCGCAACGCCAATTTCGAGGGTGCAGGGAAATCATTTCCCTGCCCGCCGGAGGCAAAAAACCTCCACCCTCAGCGCCCTAACGCACCCGCTTCATAAAGCTCTGGTTATCCCGCCGCTCCACCACGAAATTCGGCAGCCGCTCCACCAGTTCCGACAGCCGCGACGCCCCATAGTTGCGCGCGTCGAACGAGGAGCGGTTCCCGGCCCGCTGCCCCACTTCGCTCAGGCTCGCAAAGCCGCGGTCATCCCGCTTGGAGGCCTTCCAGGCGTCCGTCAGCAGGTCGATCACATCTGCGTCCACCGTCTTGGGTGCATCCGGCGCCGCTTCGGCGTCGCCAGGCAACCGGGTCACATCGATGAACCGCGTGCAGGCCTGGCGGAAGCTCAGCGGCGTCTTGTCGGTGCCGAAGCCATAGATGGGCAGGCCGTTTTCCCGCAGCCGCCGCACCAGCGGCGCGAAATCGCTGTCGGACGACATGATGCCGAACCCATCCACCCGCCCGGAATAGAGCAGATCCATGGCGTCGATCACCATGCGCATGTCGGTGGCATTCTTGCCCTTGGTCACGTCGAACTGCTGCTGCGGATCGATGGAATATTGATCTGCCAGGCCAGACCAGCCTGAGAGCGCCGATTTGCTCCAGTTGCCATAGGCCCGGCGGATGTTCACTGACCCCAGCTCGGCCAGCACCGTCAGCACCGAATCGATCGCGGCGGGCGACGCATTGTCGGCATCGATCAGCAGCGCGATATTCGCAATTCCATTCGCCATTCCGGCCTCCTCGCAGCCGTCCCTGCCTTCATTCGCCGGGTAAGGGAAGGCTCGTCAGATGCGCATGCAGCGCTTCCACCTCGGCCTCCGTCATGTGCGAAAGCCGCCAGCGCGCCACGCCGGACATCATCGGCAGCTCCTGCCCGCCCAGATTCTTGCCGGTCTTCAGAAAGGCCTTGAATGCCGTCAGGTCATAGGCCCGCGCCACGACAGACAGCGGCGGCGAACTGCCGTCCGGAAATCCGTTCAGATCGAACCCATGGCATTCCGCGCAGGCCACACGCGCGAAATAGGGCCCGAACGCCGGATCGCCCGGCTTCGGCGCCTTGGCCGGCACCGGCTCAGGCCGCCACACATCGGGGATCAGCAACAGCTCACCCACCGCCACCCCCAGCCGCTTCATCGGCATCCGCGTGGCAGAGACATCGTCCGGCACCTCCGGCAACGACGCCAGATAGGCCTGGATATCCCGGATCTGGTCGTCCGCCATCACCGACAGGAAGTCGCTCGGCATGTTCCAGGTCAGTGCGGTGCCGTCGGGCCGCACGCCGTGCCGCACGGCAAAGGCAAAGCCGTCCGCCCCGTACAGCTTCGCCAGCCGCCGGATGCTCGGGGTCTGGATGCCATAGAAATCCGTGCCCGCCAGTTCCTTGCCGTGGCAGGCGGTGCAGCCATACACCTGCACCAGCCGTCCGCCTTCGGCCACATTCGCCGCGCCGCTCACCCGCAACGCAGGCGCGTCCGCCGGAAACTGGCGGGACAACCGCTCTTCCGAAACCGACCACAACGTGGCGAACGCCACCCCAGAGGCGAACAGCGCCACCCCGCCGGCAATCGCCAACCACTTCAGCGGCCGCCGCCACCAGCCCTGCTTCAGCTCCTCTATCCCCAGCCCCTCCATCCCCGCCCCCTTCACATTTGCCGCCCGCGCGCGCATAGGCACGCCCCATGAAAGCCCGAGTCACCGTCTCGCTCAAGCCCGGAGTCCTCGATCCGCAGGGCCGCGCCATCCAGCACGCTCTCGAAGGCCTCGGTTTCCCCGATGTGGCCGAAGTCCGCGTCGGCAAAGTGATCGAGCTGGACGTCGCAGATGGCACCACCGAAGATCAGGTGGCGGATATGGCGAGGAAGCTGCTCGCCAACACCGTGATCGAGAATTTCAAGGTCGAACTGGCGTGAAGACAGCGGTCGTCGTCTTCCCCGGCTCCAACTGCGATCGCGACCTCGCCGTCGCGCTGGAACTGATCACAGGCGTGAAGCCTGCCATGCTCTGGCATGACGACAACGAACTGCCCTCGGGCCTCGAACTCATCGCGCTCCCCGGCGGCTTCAGCCACGGCGACTATCTGCGCTCCGGCGCAATCGCCGCCCGCGCCCCGATCATGCGCGAGGTGATCGCTGCAGCCGGCAAGGGCCTGCCCGTTCTCGGCATCTGCAACGGTTTTCAGGTCCTCACCGAATCCGGCCTGCTGCCGGGCGCCCTGATGCGCAACGCAGGGCTGGATTTCGTCTGCCGCGACGTGAAGCTGGAAGTCGTCACCACCGAAACCCCCTTCACGAGGGGCTATCAGCCGGGCGAAACCGTCACCATTCCCGTCGCCCACCACGACGGCAACTTCCAGGCCGACGCCGACACGCTGGACCGCCTCGAACAGCAGGGCCAGGTCGCCTTCCGCTATGCCGAAGAAGTCAACGGCTCCGCCCGCAGCATCGCGGGTATCCTGAACGCGCAAGGCAATGTGCTGGGCATGATGCCCCACCCCGAACGCGTGGTGGAACAGGCCCACGGCAACCAGGACGGCCGCAAGCTGTTCGAAGGCCTCCTCAACGTCCTGGCCTGAGCCGTCTAGCGCCTGAACAATCGCGTGCGGGCGAGTCCCGTCAGCACTGTCGGCCAGAACAGCGTATTCACAATATCCTTCACATGCCCGCGCCACTGCATCGGCGCGGCGGTGCGGATATTGTCGATCAGGTCCCATAGCTCGCCAGCCAACGCCACCAGCAGCACCGCAAACAGCGGTCGCCAGTCCCCCACGCGCCAGCGCCCCAGCAACGCGGCCCCGAACAGCACTCCCAGCCCGACATAGACATGAAGCGCGTCCTTGGAGAGGCCCGTCCCCTCCATCAGCAGCCACTTCGCCTCCTGCAGCGGGCTCAACTCACACCTTCGTCTTGAACGGCGTGAAATCCGTCTCCACGTCGAACACGTCCAGCCCCTCGGCCGCCTTCATCCGGTTGACCACCTGATAGGTCACCGGCGTCAGCACCGCCTCCCACAGCACCTTCATCAGATAGTTGGTCGCCATCACGGTCAGCACCAGCTTCGTCTCCCACACGCCCAGAAACGCGATCGGATAGAAGATCAGGCTGTCCACCCCCTGCCCCACCACGGTGGAGCCGATGGTCCGCGTCCACAGATATTTGCCCCCAGTCCACACCTTCATCCGCGCCATCACAAAGGCATTGGCAAACTCCCCGGCCCAGAAGGCCAGCACAGAGGCCGCGAAAATCCGCGGCGCCTGCCCCATCACGACGGCGAGCGCATCCTGCCCGCCCCAGTCCTGCGCTGGTGGAAAGGCCACCACCGTCGCCGCCATCCCGGCCGCGAACACGGAGGCCGCAAACCCCACCCAAACCACGCGCCGGGCCCGCGCATATCCATAAACCTCGGTGAGAACATCCCCCAACACATAACTCAAAGGAAAGAATAAAATCCCCGCCCCAAAGGTCACGGCTCCCAGCAGCGGCAGGTTCACCTCCGCCACCTTCCCTGCCCCGATCAGGTTCGAACAGATCAGGATCACGGCAAAGGCCGCCATGCAATAATCGTAATATTTCAGCCGCCGCCCCTCGATGGCGCCTGCCTCGATGGCGCGGATGCCCTCGGGCTCCTCGACCACCAGCCCCTCTACCCGTTGTTCCGTCACGCGGCGCCCCTTTTCGATTCTCCCCCACAGCTTGGCCCAGCCCCTTCACCCGCGCAACTGTTCCTGTTATGTTCCACTCCATGCAACCGCTGCGCTGGCTCTATCTCGATCTCAACAGCTATTTCGCCAGCGTGGAGCAACAACGCCACCCGCAGCTGCGCGGAAAGGCCATCGCCGTCGGCCCTGAGCGCATCGACAGCGGCACCATCATCGCCGCCAGCTACGAGGCGAAGGCGTTCGGCATCCACACTGGCATGCGCGTGGGCGAAGCCCGCCGCCTCTGCCCGCACCTCATCTTCTGCGGCGGCGATCACAGCCACTACAAGGCGTATCACGACAGGATCATCGAGGAAGTCTGGCGCCACATCCCCGTCACCCATGTCTGCTCCATCGACGAGGTCGCCTGCCGTCTGCTCGACAATGAAAACAGCCCCGAACAGGCCCTCGCCCTTGCCCGCCGCATCAAGGCCGGCATCCGCGAGCGGGTCGGCGAATGCCTCACCTCCTCCATCGGCATCGCCCCATCTCAACTCGTCGCGAAAATCGCATCCGACATGCAGAAGCCCGACGGCCTCACCCTGATCCAGTCCGCCGACCTGCCCAAGGCCCTCATCCCGCTCTCGCTGCGCGACATCCCCGGCATCGGCGCGAAAATGGAAGCCCGCCTGAATGCCCGCGGCATCCGCACCATGTCAGACCTGCTCGCCCAGGATCCCCACGCCGCCACCGCCAGCTGGGGCTCCGTCGTCGGCACCCGCCTCTGGTACGCCCTCCACGGTCAGGACATGCCCGAACGGCCGCAGCAGAGCCGTTCCATCGGCCACAGCCATGTCATCGCGCCGGATCTCCGCTCGATGGAAACCGCGCGCGAAACCGCCCGCCGCCTGCTGCTGAAGGCCGCCAGCCGCCTGCGCCGCGCGGAGTGCGTCACCCGCCACCTCACGCTCCACGCCCGCTTCGAATCCCGCCGGAACTGGTACAGCACGCTGAAACTCGCCCCGACAGACGACAGCTTCCCCCTGCTCGACGCCCTCGCCCAGCTCTGGCCGCGCCTGGTCCGCGAAATCGGCCCCGAACGAATCCGCGTCATCGGCGTCACGCTGGACGATATCCGCCCGGCCGTCGGCACCCAGCTCAACCTGTTCGATGCCCCGCCCCGCCCGACGCTCCGCATCGCCCGCGCCATGGATGCCCTCAACGAGAAATTCGGCCGCAACACGGTCACGCTGGGCTCAATAGCCAAGGGCCGCGCCGGCCTGATCGGCACCAAGATCGCCTTCGGCCGCATCCCGGACGCAGCTGAATTCCACGAATAGGCCCGCACGCCCGAAAACGGCTCGTCGCAAAGCCGAAATCACTCATCCACCGTTCAGCACCCAGCCCCGCAAATGCGCAAAACCAAACAGGGATATCGCGCATGCCGGACACGCTCAAACGCCGCCCCTCCCACCTCCAGCGCGATGCCGAGGCGATCCACCGCCTGGGCCGCCGCGACCTCATGGCCCTTCTCGCCACATCGGCTTCGGCCAGCATCCTCGCCGGCTGCAGCTCGGGCAGCAGCGGAACCTCAAGCAGCACGACAACAACAACCCCGACACCCACACCAACCCCCACGCCGACACCAACGCCAACCCCGACACCAACTCCCACGCCGACCCCCACCGGCACCTGCATCGTCAACAGCAGCGAAACCATGGGCCCCTACCCGGCCGACGGCCGCAACACCGCGCCGGGCCTCACCTCCAATGTCCTCACCCAAAGCGGCGTGATCCGCTCGGACATCCGCACCAGCTTCGTCGGCAGTTCCACCACGGCGGCCCCGGGCGTACCGATCCGGCTCACCATCACCGTCGTCAACGTGAACGCTGCCTGCGCCGCGCTGGAGGGCTACCCGGTCTACGTCTGGCACTGCGACCGCATCGGCCAATATTCGCTGTACGACGTGCCGACCGAAAGCTGGCTGCGTGGCGTGCAGGTCACCGATGCCAACGGCCAGGTCACATTCACCACCATCGTGCCCGGCTGCTATGAAGGCCGCTATCCGCACATCCATTTCGAAGTGTTTTCCAGCACATCCACGGCGACCAACGGCGGATATGCGGTACTCACCTCACAGATGGCGATCCCGGCGGCCGTATGCACCGATGTCTACACCAATGCCTCGGGCTACAGCAGCAGTCTCGCCCGCTTCAACCGCACCAGCATCAGCTCCGACAATGTGTTCGGGGACAACAGCGCGGCGCAAATGGAGCAGCAGACGCTCACCATGTCCGGCAACACCACAGACGGCTACACCGCCACAGTGCTGGTGGGCGTCGCCCGATGACCCTCTAAAGCGCTTCGCGCCGAAACCAAGTCTCCCCGGTTCCGGCCTCATCCGCAATCAACCCCCGCTAACCCCTTCGGATGAATTGGAAGCACACCCGAATCACGCCATGCTGCCTCGAAATCCCCGCATGGATCGAGGCGCCCGATGACCCAGCCGACTGCCCCAGACCCCACGGAAGCCTTTCTGGATGGCCCCTCGGGCCTGAAGCTGTTCACCCGCAACTGGAAACCGGCAAAGTCCCCGCGCGCGGTGATCGCCATCTGCCACGGGGTCAATTCGCACAGCGGCCAGTATCTGTGGGCGGGCGCCGAACTGGCCAAAGCCGGCTTCGCCGTATTCGCGCTCGATCTGCGAGGTCGCGGCAGGTCAGAGGGCGAGCGTTTCTACGCCGAGTCCATCGACGACTATGTCGCCGACCTCGCCACCCTCATCCGCCACGCCAAGGCGCAATATCTCGGCCTGCCCCTCTACCTTCTCGGCCACAGCGCGGGCGGCGTGGTCTCCTGCACCTACACGCTGGACAATCAGCCGGAACTCGCCGGGCTCATCTGCGAAAGCTTCGCGCTGCACGTGTTCGCCCCGGATATCGCCCTCACGCTGATGAAGGGTCTCAGCCATGTCACCCCGCACGCCGGTGTGCTGAAACTGAAGTTCGATGATTTCTCGCGCGATCCCGCCGCGGTCGCCGCCATGTATGCCGATCCGCTGATCAAGGGCGAAGCCCAGCCCGTCGCCACCGTCGCCGCTCTCGCCCGCGCAGGCGAACGGCTCGAGCGGGAGTTCGGCAGCATCACCCTCCCCGTCTTCATCCTGCACGGCACGTCGGATCACACCACCCGGCCAGACGGCAGCCAGCTGTTCTTCGACACCGCCGGCTCCACCGACAAGACGCTGAAGCTCTACGAAGGCCATTTCCACGACCTCCTGAACGACCTCGGTAAGGACCAGGTGATGGCCGACATTGTCAGCTGGATCGACGCCCGCGTCGCCTGACCAGCGTTCAGCCCGCCATCTTCGCCATCCGCGCGTCGATCTCCGCGTTGGAGACATCCTCCACATGGGTCGCCAGCGTCCAGCGGTGCCCGAACGGGTCCACGATCTGGGCGCTGCGGTCCCCCCAGGGCTTGTTGTCCAGCGGGTGCAGTTCCTTCGCCCCTTCCGCCAACGCCCGATGATGCGCCAGATCCACGTCCGGCACATAGACCAGCAGCCCCACCGTGGTGCCGCCCCGGCTTCCCGGCCCCATCATGTCCATGTCGGGGAACTCATCGGCCAGCATGAAATGCCCGCCACCGATCGCCAGTTCTGCATGGCCGACCTTGCCGTTCCATTCCATGCGATACTTCAGCTCGGCGCCCAGCGCTTTCTGATACCAGTCGATGGCGGCATCGGCATCGGCCACCGTCAGATAGGGCGTCACGCCCGCATAGCCCTCAGGCGGATTGCGCACGGTCATTATCTTCTCCCTCATCCCATCGTCACAGAACATAACAGGAACACAAATCCGGCACAACCCACCGGATGACTCTTGGCGCGCGCTCCGCTAAGCGCGGCGCCATGAGCAGCGCACCCTCCACGATCACGCCCGAAATCGTCGCCGAACATGGCCTGCAGCCGGATGAATATGCCCGCATCCTGAAGGCCATCGGGCGAGAGCCCAACCTGCTGGAACTCGGCATCTTTTCGGTGATGTGGTCGGAACATTGCTCCTACAAGTCCTCGCGGATCCACCTGGCCAAGCTGCCCACCAAGGCGCCCTGGGTGATCCAGGGCCCCGGCGAAAACGCCGGCGTGATCGACATCGGCGACGGGGACGCCGCCATCTTCAAGATGGAAAGCCACAACCACCCCAGCTTCATCGAACCCTATCAGGGCGCGGCGACCGGCGTGGGCGGTATCATGCGCGACGTCTTCACCATGGGCGCGCGCCCCATCGCCAACCTGAACTCGCTCAGCTTCGGCGCCGCCGGCCATCCGAAAACGAAGCAGCTGCTGCGCGGCGTGGTCGCGGGCATCGGCGGCTACGGCAATTGCACCGGCGTGCCCACCGTCGGCGGCGAAGTGCGCTTCCACCCCAGCTACAACGGCAACATCCTCGTCAACGCCATGTGCGTCGGCCTCGCCCGCGCGGACCGCATCTTCTATTCGGCCGCCGCGGGCATCGGTAACCCGGTGGTCTATGTCGGCTCCAAGACCGGCCGAGACGGCATCCACGGCGCCACCATGGCCTCGGCCGAGTTCGACGAGGATTCGGAATCGAAGCGCCCCACGGTACAGGTCGGCGACCCCTTCATGGAAAAGCTGCTGATCGAAGCCTGCCTCGAACTGATGGGCACGGACGCCATCGTCGCCATTCAGGACATGGGCGCTGCCGGCCTCACCTCCTCCAGCGTGGAAATGGCGTCCAAGGGCGGCGTCGGCATCAAGCTGGTGATGGACAACGTCCCCACCCGCGAAGAGGGCATGACGCCCTACGAGATGATGCTGTCGGAATCGCAGGAACGCATGCTGATGATCCTGAAGCCCGGCGCGGAGCCCCAGGCAGAGGCGATCTTCCGCAAATGGGCGCTGGATTTCGCCGTGATCGGCCATGTCACCGACACCGGCCGACTGCAGCTGGAATGGCAGGGCGAGATGGTCTGCGACCTGCCGCTCGACCCCATCGGCGAGGACGCCCCGAAATATGACCGTCCCTGGGTGCCCACCCCGCCCCGCGCGCCGCTGGGCGAAGTCGCCGACACGACGGACCTGATGGGCGATCTGGTGACGCTGCTGGGCTCGCCGGATCTCGCCTCACGTCGCTGGGTGTGGGAACAATATGATCATATGGTCGGCGCAGACACCGTGCAGCGCCCCGGCGGGGACGCCGCACTGGTCCGCGTGCACGGTACGCAGAAGGCGCTGGCGATCAGCACAGACGTCACCCCGCGCTATGTGTTCGCGGACCCGGCCGAGGGCGGCAAACAGGCTATCGCCGAAACCTGGCGCAACATCACCGCCGTCGGCGCCACGCCGCTCGCCGTCACCGACTGCATGAACTTCGCCGCCCCCACCCGGCCAGAGATCATGGGTCAGTTCGTGGGCGCGATCGAAGGCATGGCTGAAGCCTGCCGCGCGCTGGACTACCCCGTCGTCTCGGGCAACGTCAGCCTCTACAACGAAACCGAAGGGCAAGGCATCCTGCCCACCCCCGGCATCGGCGGCGTGGGCGTGATCGCGAACTGGCAACAATCTGCCACCGTCGCCTTCAAGGCCGAGGGCGAAGAGATCTGGCTGGTCGGCGCTTCCCACGGCCATCTCGGCCAGTCCATCTGGCTGCGCGACGTGCGCGGGCAAGAGGAAGGCCCGCCGCCCCTGGTCGATCTCGCTGCAGAACGCGCCGCCGGCGACTGGGTGCGCAAGCTCATCCTCAACGGCACGCTCACGGCCGTGCACGACACGGCCGACGGCGGCCTTCTCGTCGCGCTCGCCGAAATGGCGATGGCGGGCAAGATCGGCGCCGGCGTGACGCCCTCAGGCAACCATCTGGCTGCCTGGGCCTATGGCGAGGATCAAGGCCGCTACATCGTCACGGTGAAGCCCGGCACCCAACTGCCGCCCTGCCCCGTCCCGCTGGTCCGCATCGGCACCACCGGCGGCTGCGCGCTGAAGGTGGAAGGCGTCGGCGCCCAGGATGTCGGCGCGCTGCGCAAGGCGCATGAGGCGTTCCTCCCCGACCTGATGGCGCGCTGACCCTGAAACGGAAAAGGGCGGCGGCCTTCCGGCCACCGCCCCTTCCCCCGCAACCCTGAGGCGTATCTCAGGCGATTGCGCGCGCCATGCGCCGCTCGCGGCGGCGGGCTGCAAAGCCCACCAGACCGAAGCCGGTGATCAGCATCGCCCAGGTGGCCGGCTCCGGCACAGCAGCCGTCGCCAGATTGTCGATCTCGAACGAATTGCTCGAGGAGGTCAGAGTGATCGACGAGAAGGTCTCGCCGGGCGCGCTGCCCCACACCGTCACACGGCCGTTGGTCCCGACGGCATGCTGATCGCCGTTGGCGGCGTTCGGAAAGCTGGCCGTGCCCGGAACGAACACATAGCTGCCCGTGCTGCTCACCACCGTCAGCGTGTTGTAGCTGTCGATCGAACCCCAATCGAACTGGAACGCGGTTGTGCCGGCCGCGAAGTTGATCGTGGCACTGCCGCCGCCCAGCACAGACAGATAGCTGGTGCCAGCCGGAACCGAATTGGCCGGCGGGGCGCCATTGACATCAGCCGGCGGCGTCTTGATCAGCACACTGCCGTAGTTGATGGTCACACCGCTCAAATCATCGAATGTGTCGATCACGGTGTACCCGGCAGACGGCGTAGCCAGGCCAGCATCAAAGGAGATCAATGCAGCTGCACTCGCCGGCGCGCCGACCAGCGCCAGGGCAGCTACCCCAAGGATAGATTTCATCATGATTTTTCCCTCAACAAACACCAGGGCCCATCCGCCCAGATTTATTGAGTTGCATATTTCATGCCAATTGCAGCAAACTCGAGCGAGTTCATGCACCATCATCAAAACGTAAAGAAAACCGACACTCCACCTTGTCGTTAACCTTTGCCACTCGTTCAGAAACTGGCCAGCGCTGCCCGCACGATCATCGTACCCAGTGCCACCCAGCTCAGCGCGAACAGCGCAAACCGCACAACCACCCTGTTCACTGTTGCCTGCACAATGGAATGCACAACCCGCAGCAACACGAAGGCCCAGGCGGCAATCACATGCCCACCATCCGCCAGCCCCAGCAGCACGACCGCCAGCACCGTGGCGTAGAACAGCGTCGGCGCCTCGAACAGATGGTTGTAATTGTCCGCCACCCGCCGCACCTCGCTCGGGATGCGTTCGTGATAGCTGCCGGGATGCATCGCCTCCTGCGGGTCCAGCTTCGCCTTCGAAAACGCCGGAAGCCGCGTCGCATACATCCACAGGAACATCAGCAGCGTCAGCAGCCCCATCGCCAATATGGCGTGCAGCATCGATTGCGCGGCAGCCGTCAGTTCGCTCATCCCATCCTCCCTCGTCTCTCCCTCCACAACCTGCGCCCGCCGCTGGCCCGCTGCAAGCGCATGGGTTAGAGAGGGTGATGCCTCGCCTCCTGCAGCTCCGCACCGGCAAGGCCCGCGATATCGGCGGCCATGTCACGGCCTATGGCAAGGATCCGCGCCAGGGCCCGGTCCATGCCCACGCCCTTGGACTGGAGGGCGATGAAGTGGCCAACACCAGGGTCCATGGCGGCCCCGAAAAGGCAGTCTATGCCTATCCGGCCGCCAATTACCCGCTCTGGGCCGCCGATCACCCGCAACACGTCGCCCGGCTCGTCCCCGGCGCCTTCGGTGAAAACCTGCTGATCGAAGGCCTCGACGAACAGACCACCCACATCGGGGACCGGTTCCGCATCGGCACCGCGCTGGTGGAGGCCTGCCAGCCGCGCCAACCCTGCGCCACCTTCTCGCGCTGGTTCGATGATCCCCGCATGGTGAAGGCGATGGTGAAGACCGGGCGCTGCGGCTGGTATCTCCGCGTCCTCGAAGAAGGGCTGATGGCCGCCGGAGACGACATCATCCTCGCACACCGCCCGGCCGGCAGCCTCTCCATCGCGCAAGTCGCGACCGCCTCATACCGGTCCCCGCCGGACAGGGCCGAACTGGCAGCCCTCGCCGCGGCGCCCGGCCTCGCCTCGGGCTGGGCCGCGTGGGCCGCCCGCACGGCAATCGCCGAAAAGCCCGGCCCCAAGCCGCTTTAAGCCCATCCCGCTTTTCATTCCCGCACCGGGCCGCTATCGGCGTCACCCACGGTGGGGCCTGTAGCTCAATTGGTTAGAGCTGGCCGCTCATAACGGCTTGGTTGCGGGTTCGAGTCCTGCCGGGCCCACCAACCTCCCAGACCAGCGACAAAGCCTCATCTTAACCGTAGCTCGCCACGGTCAGCCGCCCGACGATGCGTAGCAGAGCCGCCTGCGCCATCAGCAGGTCGCGCTGGCTGCGCGCCACGGCCAGCTGGGCCGCCGTATAGCTCTGGTCTGCCACCAGAATATCGAGTGTTGTGCGCAGCCCGAAGCCATATTCCGACCGCACGCCGCGTAAGGCGAGATCCGCCGCCTCCAGCCCCAGCCTGTTCGCCTGCAGCCCGTTGCGGGCCGCGAGCAACTGGGCCCAGGCCGAATCCGCCCCGCGCCGGGCATCGCGCCCAACCGCGTCGGCCTCCAGCTGCTCCGCCCGCCAAAGCGCCCGCGCCTGCCGCACCCGGGATTCGACCAACCCGCCGGTGAACAGCGGCAGCCGCAGCGTCACACCCGCCGTCGCCGCCTCATACCCTGCCTGCCCGCGCTCCAGCACATTGCCCCGGCCATAGCTGCCGCCAAGATCGAGCATCGGCGCCCGCTCGGCCCGCTCGCGGCTGACCCGCGCATCAGCCGCTTCCACCAGTTTCTGCTGGCGAAGCAGCAGCGGATTGGCGGAGTCCGCCGCACCACGCGCCTCGGCCAGCGTTTCGGGCAAGCCCGCAGGCAGCGGCACCTCAGGGCTCAGCACGCCCGACGGCTCCCCCACGATGGCATTGTAGCGCGCCGCCGCCGAAGCGAGCGCCCCTTCGGCGTCGGCCAGCGCCGCCACCACGCTGGCGCGCTGGGCATCCAGCTGGGCGACATCGGTCCGCGTCGCCTGCCCCAGATTGAAGCGCGACTGCGCCTCGGCCAACTGCCGCTCAAGCCGGGCGATGCCGACACGCGCCACCTCCACGGCCTGTTGCTGGTACAGCAGGTCGGCATAGGCCGACACCACATCCTCCAGCAGCGCGGCCTCGGCATCCCGCAGCGCCAAAGCACCCGCCTCCACATCGGCATTAGCTGCCCGCACGGCGGCCGGCACCCGCCCGCCGGTCCACACCGGCAAGGCAGCGCTTACCGCAGCGGACGCCGTCTTGCCGTACCCCTGATTGTCGTAAGCCGCCCCGCCCTCCACGGATGCAGTCGGCAGCCCGGCCGCCCGCGCCTGCGCCGGTGCTTCGGCGGCCGCTTCCTGCCGGGCCCGCGCAGCCGCAAGCGCCGGGTTCTGGGCATAGGCCTTCGCAATCGCATCAGCCAGCGTTTCGGCCGACGCCGGCGCCGCCAGCAGCAGGCCGACCGCCAGTGCGGCCAGCCTATTCATGCCGCAGCGCCCAGGATGGCGCGGCCCGACTGGCGCGCAGCGATTGCGCCAGCACCGTCAGCACCGCGATCAGCATGGCAAGAAGCGTGGCCGCCACGAAGAACAGCGGAGACAGCGCAACCCTGTCGTCAAATCCGGACAGCCAGGCCCGCATCGCCACGAACGCCAGCGGCCAGGCGACCAGATTGGCGATCAGCACCGGGCGCAGGAACTGCCCCACCAGCAGCTTCACGATATCGGCAGACGAAGCCCCCAGCGTCTTGCGGATGCCGATCTCCTTCACCCGCCGCTGGGTGTTGAACGAGGCCAGACCCCACAGCCCGATGCAGCCGATCAGCATGGCAAGCCCCGATCCGATCGCGAACAACCGGGCAGCACGGTCATCGGCTTCATAGAATTCCGACAGCAGGTTTTCAGCCGAGCGCGCGTTGAAGGGCACCTGCGGCACGGTGCGGTTCCACAACGCCTCCACCTTCGCTTCCATCGCGCGGCTGTCGCCGCGATAGCGGATGCTGGCGAAGGGGCTCGCGGGATTGTCGCGGTAATGGACGTAGAAGGTGGCGTCGTCCGGCAAGCGCGGCGTGAAGAAGCGCAACTCGTCGATCACGCCGATGATGTTCAGCGGCTCCCGTCCGCCGACGGTCTTGCCGATCGCCGCTTCCGGGCTGTCGAAGCCCAGCGTTCCAACCGCCTTGCGGTTGATGACGATGTTGCGGGCGGCCTTGCGGTCTCTCCAGCCGCGGGAATCGTCAGCTCCATAGGCGTCGTCGAACAGGCGTCCTGCCAGCAGGCGTGGCTGATAGGCCTCGAAAAACCCCGGCCCCACCGCCATGCGGCGCAGGCTGGGCCCAGACCCTGGCCGCCCCGGAAGTTCCACACTGTCCGTGTTGTTGCTGCCCCCGCCGCCGGCCGCGGTTTCGGAGGTGCCCACCGCCTGGACATCCGGCAGGGCGCGCAGTGCCGTGATCAGCTCCCGTGCCTGCACCGGGCTGATTCCGCTGTCCGCCATGGATTGCACCACCAGCAGCCCGTCACGCCGGAAGCCGACGTCAGACGAGCGGACATGGCGGGTCTGCGCCCCCAGCACCAGCGTGCCGATGATGAAGGCGATTGCCAGCCCGAATTGCAGCACCACCAGCAGCTCGCGGGCACGCGTGCCTGCCCGCCCGCCGCCCGGCGCCCGCGCCGATGCCAGCACAGAAGCCGCCGGAAAACGCGACAGCAGCAGCGCCGGGTAAAAGCCAGCCGCAACCCCTACTGCAAGCCCCAGCACGACCAGCCCCGGCACCACCAGCGCATAGGGCAGACTCAGGCTCAGCCCTCCGGCCGCATTCACCAGCGGCAGGCCAAGTTCGGCGAGGATCAGGCCCAGCAGCGCCGCCACGAAAACCGTCAGCACCGCCTCTGCGAGGAACTGGCGGACCAGCGCGGCACGGTCCGCCCCCAGCACCTTGCGCATCGCCACTTCGCGCGCCCGAAGGCCGGCGCGGGCGGTGGCGAGGTTCACATAATTCACGATGGCGATCAGCAGCGTCAGCAGCCCCACGATCCCCAGCGCCGCCACCGTCAGCTTGCGGCTGGCGCTTTGCTGGCCCTCAGGCTCCAGATGGGCGCGGGTGAGGGGCAGCAGCGAAAGCCCCAGCAGGTCAGACGGCTTGGACCCCAGATTTTCCCGTCCCCGCCGGTCCACGAAGGCCGGCAGCTTCTCCTGGAACACGCCAGCTTCATCGGGGGTGGCGAAACGAAGATAGGTGCGGAGCGATGTGCTGCCCCAGTTGAACCAATAGGCCGCGCTGGCCGCAGGCGGCGTCTTGGGCAGATTGATCAGGATTGAAGCCTGCAGGTCGGTGTTGTCGGGCAGGTCCTCGAACACACCCGCGATGCGATATCGCAGCGGCTCGTCCACCGCGATCGTCAGCGTGCGGCCGATCGGGTCGGCGCCGCCGAAATATTTGCGCGCGGTGGCGCGGCTGATCAGTGCGGCAGCGGGATCGGCCAGTGCCTTGCCGGCGCCGCTCAGCATCGGCAGGTCGAAAACCTCAAAGAAGGCGGCATCAACCTGCGCCACATCCTCCATCACGGCGACACCGTCCTGGATGACGCTGCCGCCCCGCTCCCCGCCGCGGATGCGGGTGCCGACCACGTCCGGGAAATCCTCCCGCATCTGCTCCAGCAGGCCCGACATGGTATAGGGATAGGCCCCCTGAACAGTGCTGTCGGGAATGCGCCACTCCGTCTGCACCACATAAAGCTCGTCATGGTGCGGCAGCCAGGTCTCGAAACTCGTCTCGAAGCGGACATAGAGCGACAGCACCAGAAACACGGCAATGCCCATCGCCAGCCCGCCGATGTTCAGCGCGGCATACAGCTTGTGGCGCGACAGCGATCGCAACAGCGGGAGCACGGAAAGATTGTTCATGCCGGGCTCCTCAGATGGCGCGGGTGGCGGATGCGACGATGCGGCCATCCAGCATGTCGATCCGGCGCAGCGCCATGTCGGCATGGCTGGGGGAGTGGGTGACCATCACGATGGTCGCCCCGGCATTGTTCAACCCGGTCAGGATGTTCATCACCTGCGCCCCATTCTCGGTGTCGAGGTTGCCGGTCGGCTCGTCCGCCAGGATCAGCCGGGGGTTGCCCACGATGGCGCGCGCGATGGCCGCGCGCTGCTGCTGCCCGCCGGAAAGCTGGTGCGGGAAGTGCCGCGCACGGTGGGCGATCCCCACCCGGTCCATCGCGGCTGCCACCTTGTCCCGCCGGTTGCCTGTCGCATCGCGGCGATAGGCAAGGCCCAGCGCCACATTCTCCTCGATGGTCAGCTCGTCGATCAGGTTGAAGCTCTGGAACACGAAGCCCAGCGTCTCCGCCCGGAACCGCGCCAGCTCGCGCTCGTCCAGCGCGGCCAGGTCCCGGTCTCCGAACAGGTAGCTCCCGCTGGTGGGCCGATCCACCGTACCCAGCGTGTTGAGCAGGGTGGATTTGCCGCAGCCCGAAGGCCCCATGATCGCGACGAACTCGCCCTCCTCCACCACCAGATGGATGTCCTTCAGCGCAGTCGTCTCCACCTCGTCGGAGACATAGCGGCGCTGGATATTCTCAAGACGGATCATAAAGCTCTTCCCAATGGTCAGCGGATGTTGAGCACGTAGCTCTTGATGGCGGACGTGCTGCTGATGATGATCTTCTCCCCCGGCTCCAGTCCGGAGAGGATCTCGGCCTGTTCGGGGTTGCGGCGGCCCACCTTCACCTCGCGGCGGCGGGCATGGCGGCCATCGGCGTCCAGCACGAACACCGCGCCCCCCGCGCCGGAATCCAGCCAGCCGCCCACCGGCGCGACGGTGGCGACCCCGCTGCTGCCCAGCGTCACGCGGACGTCCACCGTCTGCCCGCGCTTCAGCCCGGCAGGCGTCTCGCCCTCGAACAGAAGCTCGGTGCGGAAACGGCCGTCCTTCACGGCGGGCAACACCCGCAGCACGGACAGCGGCGCGCCATCGCTGGTGCGGCCCCTCTGCCCCGCCTGCACCCGGCCCAGGAAATATTCGTCGACATCGGCTTCCAGCTTCCAGGCGCCTTCGCTGTCCACCTGCCCCGCCGGATCGCCGGCCTTCAGCGCCTGCCCCGGCTGGATAATGAAATTGGTCAGGCGGCCGGCCATGGGCGCCTTGATCACCAGCGCGTCCAGGCTGGCCCGCACGGCGGACAGGTTGCTGGACAGCCGTTGTCGTGTATCCGCCAGCCGCGCGCCCTGCGTGGCGCTGATCCCGGCCTCGCGGCTCTGCCCGCCCTGTAGCTGCTTCAGCCGCGCCTCACGATACTGGGCCTCCTCGGCGAAGCTCTCCACGCCCGCGTCCGACACAAAACCCTGGCTGTGCAACTGCTCGCGGATGGAAAGATCCCGCCGGGCGCGGATCAGCTCGTAATTGGCCTGTGCGATCTGGGCGGAACGATCCAGCCGGTCGCGCTGGAGCGAGAGATCCTGCCCCGACACATCGCCCAGCTGGGCCGCGATCTGCGCTTCGCGCGTCAGCACCTCCAGCTTCAGCTCCGGGTTGGCGAGCGTTGCCAGCGGCTGGCCGGCCTTCACCAGCTCGCCGTCCTGCGCGTGCAGCGTCTCCACCTGCCCGCCCGCCATCGCCCCCACCAATGTCGTGAGACGGGGCGCGACCGTGGCGCGAACCGGCAGATAATCGTCGAACGCGGCGCGCTGCACCGTGCCGATGCGGATGTCGGCGGCGGCGATGTCCGTGGAGCCGGTTTCCGGCAGCAGGCGCCACACCGCGAAGGCCGCGACGGGCGCGGCCACAGCGGCCAGCACCAGCGGCCAGCGCGCCCGGGGCCGCCGCTCGATCCGCCGGTCCATCGCCGCTCCGGGCGCGGCGGATAAAGGTTCAGCGCCGGTTGCAGTTGCGTCGCTGGGCTGTTCGGTCATCATGGACACACTATCGTCCAGACTCGGGAAAACACCTAAGCCACGATGAACAAAGACTATTCTTCAGGAAGCGGCGATACGCCCCGTCCGGATGCGAACACACTGTCCGGAAATGGACAGTCGGGCGGCGCGTCAAGAGACGGATCGAACGGCGCCCACATCCTGCTGGTGGACGACAACCCCGAGGTCGCCCGCGCCATGGCCATCGCGCTGGAACTGGCGGGCCACCGGCTGGATGTCGCGACCAGCCCCGAGGAGGGCTTTTCCCGGCTGGCGACGCAAAGCTACGATGCGATCCTGCTCGACATGAACTTCTCGGCCGGCCGGACCGGCGGCGAAGAGGGGCTCGCCATGCTGGAGCGGCTGCTTCGGCAGGACCCGGCCGCGCGTGTGGTGGTGATCACCGCACACAGCGGCATCCGCATCGCCGTGGCGGCCATGCAGGCGGGCGCACGGGATTTCATCATGAAGCCCTGGCGCAATCCCGAACTGGTGGCGAAGGTAGAGGCCGCAATGGTGCCGACCACGCGCACCCTGTCCCCCTCCCCGGGTCCCCACGCGCCCGTCCACCTGCTGGGTGAAAGCGTCGCCATGGCGGACGTCCGGCGGCTGGTGGCCCGCATCGGCCCCACCGCCGCAAGCGTTGGCATCATCGGCCCCGCCGGCAGCGGCCGAGCGCTAGTCGCACGCGCGCTCCACGCCCTTTCCACCAACGCAGATCGCCCTCTGGCCGAAATCGACGCCCGCGACGAGTCAGGCTGGTCCATGCCAAACGGCGGCGACCTGCTGCTGCGCCACGCAGACCGGCTGGACGACGTCGCGCAGGAACGGCTGCTGCGCCGCCTCCCCCAGCCCTGCCGCGTGTTCGCCCCCCTCACAGACAGCAGCCGCCTGTCACCCGCGCTTCGGGCCCGGATCGCAACCGTGGAGATCAGCGTCCCTCCGCTGTCGGCCCGGGGCGCGGACGCACTGGCTCTGGCCCGGCATTTCGCCCGCACTGCCGCCGAACGCCATGGCCGCCCGGTACCGCAGCTCAGTCAGGCGGCAGAAGCCCTGATCCTGAACCACCCTTGGCCAGACGAGGTGCGCGGACTGCAACTGGCCGTCGAACGCGCGCTGCTCCTCTCCGAAGACGGCCGCATCGACGTTGCCTTGCTCGCCCCCCAAACCCCCGCGCCCATAGCTGAGGACACCGCAGGCCCCGCCTTCGACCTGCTGGAAAGCGAACGGGCGATGATCGCGGCTGCGCTTCGCGAACATGGCCACAACGTCACCCAGGCCGCGCAGGCGCTCGGCCTCAGCCGGGGCGCGCTCTACCGCCGGATGGCGCGGCATGGTCTTTAGGGCAGGCACCGTCCTGATACTGGCAGCGGCAGGCGCGGGCGGAGCGCTGGCCTTCACGCACGGCTTCTGGGCAACCTTCACCGGCTGTCTTCTGCTGATCCTGCTGATCGCCATCCCATGGGAAAATCCCCTTCGTCGAAAGCCGGCGACAGCAGACGCAGGCGTGGACCAGTCCGATACCGCCATGCTGCCGATGCTGCTGGATCAATTGCCGACCCCGTTGGTGCGACTGGAAACGGGCACGGCAACGGCCATGAACCGCGCCGCCCGGCAGTTGTTCGGCACCGACGACCGCATCGTCCCCGCCCCGCCGGAGCTGCTGTCGCCACAATCCGCCCTGCTCCGGCACGAAGGCCGCCCCTGGCGGATCGATCGGGTGCAGGCGCCCGGCACCCGCTTCAGCATCATGGCACTGATCGACATCGAGGCAGAATCCCGCGCCGCCGAAGCCCGGGCCTCGCAGGAAATGATCGAGATCCTCGGCCACGAGCTGCTCAACGGCCTCGCCCCCATCGTCTCGCTGGCCGAAAGCGCCGAGCAGGCGATGGCGCAGCCCGACAAGCGCGAGCGACTTTTACCTGAAATACTGGGCACCCTCTCCCGCCGCGCCGACGGCCTGATGCGCTTCACATCCTCCTACCGCGCGCTGGCAAGACTGCCGCAGCCCCTGCCCGTTCCCATCGCACTCGACGAACTGGCCGCAGACCTGCAGCGCCAGTTCGCCCTGCAATGGGGCAACCGCATCGCCTTCAGCACGCATGTGGCCGCCACAGGCCCGGCCCTGCTGGATCGCGACCAGCTCACCCAGGCCATCTGGGCCCTCCTCAACAACGGCGCAGAAGCAGCCCTGCAAGGCGACGCCCCCGCCGCCCTGCAACTCACCCTCCGTCACGACCCGTCCGGCACCTCCATCGAAGTCGAGGACAGCGGCAAAGGAATCCCGCAGGATATCAGGGACCGCATCTTCCGCCCCTTCTTCACCACAAGGGAGGGCGGCAGCGGAATCGGCCTCAGCCTCGCCCGCCAGATCGCCCGCGCCCACGGTGGCGAGCTTATGCTGCAACCTGCGATGCCAACCCGCTTCCGCCTGTGGGTGCCAGCCCGCCTCGCGCTCACCGACCAGCACCGGGCGCAATCCGCAGCGAAACCCTGATCCCGGTAGCCCGAAAACGAAAAAGGGCCCGGTAGAGCAAGCTCAATACCGGGCCCAGATTTCGGTCGACCTCCGAGGGAGGGAGGGAGAGTGGCGGTCGACCATACCGGGGCCTCGGGGAGGAGTGAGACTGACCGGCATGCGCTGCAATGCAGCAACAGAGCCTATGTATGTGAGCCCGGATTATTGTGCAAGTGCGAACAAACACTGGCAGCCATGCGCAAAATGCATGGCGATCGGCGTTTCCCAACGCTGATTTCCCGCCGCCTCAGCCCTGCAGGTCGCCCAGATTCTGCGGCGTCATCCGCTCGATCAGGAAGTCCCGCAGCGCCGCCACCCGCACCGATCCCCGCAATTCGGAGGAATAGACGAAATAGGTCTGGAAGATCGCGCCCTGCAGCTCCGGCAGCAGCACCTTCAACTTGCCCGAATGCCGGATCAGATAGGATGGCAGCGCCGCGATTCCCGCCCCTGCCTCCACCGCCTGCAGCACACCGAAGCTGTTGTTGATGCTCAGCGCCGGCTCGCGCGGCGGCCCGTCATGCCCCAGCTCCAGCGCCCAGTTGATGCTCCGCAGATAGGCCGGCGCCTCCGGCCCATAGGCGATCATGCGGTGCTCCAGCAGGTCCGCCGGGGTCTTCGGCTCGCCAAAGGCCTCCAGATAGGCGGGCGACGCGCACAGGAAATGCCGGATGGTCGCCAGCGGCCGCTGGATCAGGTCGGCCTGGTGCGGCTTGTGGAAGCGGATGGCGCAATCCGCCTCCGCCCGCGCCAGGTCGCGCTCCTCGTCCGACAGGATCAGGCTCACCCGGATATCGGGGTAAAGATCCAGGAACTCCTTCAGCTGCACCGGCAACCAGGAGGATCCGAAGCTCACCGTGGTCGTCAGCTTGATCTCGCCGGTCGGCCGGTTGCGCGTCGCCTCGATGGAACTGCGGGTGCGCTCGATCTCCTCGGCCATCCGCATCGTGGTGGAGCGCAGCTGCTCGCCTTCGTTGGTCAGCGCCAGCCCGCGCGCATGGCGATGGAACAGCTTCGCCCCCAGCGCCTCTTCCAGCGCGATCACCTGCCGGCTCAGCGCCGGCTGGGACAGCTTCAGCCGCCGCGCCCCTTCGGTGAAACTCCCGGCGGAGGCGACTGCGTGAAACAACCGCAGCTTGTCCCAGTCGATCGGCATTCAGCTCCCCCACATCACGGCCGCCTCGGCCGCTCCCTTCAAATCCCTGCAGTCGACCGGCCCTGCGATGGGCCGGCCGCACAAAATGTCCGGCCGCTTCAGGCGGCTTCCTGCTGGTGCGTCACTGTTCCATGCGCCAGGAAACGCTCGGCTTCCAGCGCCGCCATGCAGCCCATCCCGGCGGCGGTCACCGCCTGGCGATACTGCTTGTCGGTCACGTCCCCGGCGGCGAACACCCCCGGCACATTGGTCAGCGGCGTGCCCGGCGTCACCAGCACATAGCCTTCCTCGTCCATCGCCAGTTGGCCTTCGAACAGCTTCGTCGCCGGCTCATGCCCGATGGCCACGAACAGCCCGTCCACCTCCAGCGCGCGCTTCGCGCCCGTCACCGTGTCGGTCAGCTCAAGGCCCCCCACCCCGTCGGCGCCGGTCACTTCGGACACGGTCGCGTTCCAGATCGTCTCGACCTTGGGGTTGGCGAACAGCCGCTGCTGATTGGTCTTGTCCGCCCGCAGTTCGTCGCGGCGGTGGATCAGCGTCACCTTGCTGGCGAAATTGGTCAGGAACAGCGCCTCTTCCACGGCGGTGTTGCCGCCGCCCACCACGGCGACATGCTTGCCCCGGAAGAAGAAGCCGTCGCAGGTCGCACAGGCGGAAACGCCCTTGCCGCGCAGGCGGGTCTCGCTCTCCAGCCCCAGCCAGCGGGCGCTGGCCCCGGTCGCCACGATCACGGTCTCGGCCTCGATCACCTCGCCGCCGTCCAGCACGGCGCGGAACGGGCGGCGGCTGAAATCCACCTCGGCCACGATGTCGGTGATGATGTGGGTGCCCACATGCTCGGCCTGCGTGCGCAGCTTCGCCATCAGCTCGGGGCCCATGATGGCCACTTCGCCCGGCCAGTTCTCCACATCGGTGGTGATGGTCAGCTGGCCGCCCGGCTGCAGGCCTTCCACCAGCACCGGTTCCAGCATGGCCCTTGCGCCGTAAACGGCGGCAGTGTAGCCGGCCGGCCCCGAGCCGATGATCAGCAGCTTCGTGCGCCTGACGTCACTCATTTGAAATCCTTTCAACCGCTGACTTAGGCGGCACACCCCAGACGCGCAAGTTCAGGGGCATGGCTGCCCCTTCAAGAGCGAAAGCCAACCATTCGTCGCACAGTTGGAAGCAAGGCCCTTGCGCGGCCGCGCAATAATCCTATAGCGAAAACCCGTTTTTGGAACATGAAGCTGCAAATGACTCGTATTCACCAGCTCGATCAGATTGATCGGGATATTCTATCCAATCTCCAGGCCGATGGCCGGATGACCAATGTCGATCTCGCGCAGAAAGTCGGCCTCACCGCCCCGCCCTGCCTCCGGCGCGTCCGCGCGCTGGAAGAAGCCGGCGTCATCAAGGGCTATCACGCCGATCTCAGCGCCCACGCGCTGGATTGGCCGATCACCGTGTTCGCCATGGTCAGCCTGAAAAGCCAGGCCGAATCCGACCTGCGCGCCTTCGAAGCCCATGTCGCAGGTCTCCCGCAGGTCCGCGAATGCCATATGCTGAACGGAGAGATCGATTTCATCCTGAAGCTCGTGGCGCGCGATCTGCCCAGCTTCCAGGCCTTCCTCACCGAGCAGCTCACCAGCGCCCCCAATGTCGCCAGCGTGAAAACCTCGCTCACCATCCGCACCTCCAAGTCGCAGATCGGCGTGCCGGTCGATGGCTGATGGCCGCCCGCCCCGCCGCACAGGTCCGGGACGGCCCGGCGGGCCAGGCGGAAAAAGTCCGGGGGGAAGCAGCGGCGGCCCCCGCCGCCCCGGCTCCGGCGGCGGTCGCGGCCCCGCCGGCCCGGCGTCCGGCGCACGTGCCACAACCGGCGGCCGCCGCGCAGCCCGCGTCGCCCGCAGCGCCCCGCCCCCCGGCGCGCAGAAGGCGCCCGGCAGCGGAGACCGCATCGCCAAGCTGCTGGCCCGCGCGGGTGTCGGCTCGCGTCGCGACATCGAACGCATGATCGCGGAAGGCCGCGTGGCACTGAACGGTGTTGCGCTGGAAACCCCGGCCACGATCCTGAAGTCGCTGGACGGCGTCACGGTGGACGGCAAGCCCGTGGCCGCCGCGGAAGCCACCCGCATCTTCCTGTTCCACAAGCCGTCGGGCTTCCTCACCGCCGCGCGCGATCCGGGCGGCCGCCCCACCATCTATGACGCGCTGCCGCCGGGCGTGCCGCGCCTCGTGCCGGTCGGCCGGCTCGACATGAACACCGAAGGCCTGCTGCTCCTCACCAACGATGGAGAGCTGAAGCGCGCGCTGGAACTGCCGGCCAACGCCGTCCCCCGCACCTATCGCGTCCGCGCGCTGGGCGAAGTGCGGCAGCAGGATCTGGAAGCGCTGGCGATGGGCGTCACGCTGGAGGGGATGCACTACGGCCCGGTCGACGCCTCGGTGGACCGCCGCGCCCGCGCCGACGGCGCCAATATCTGGCTCACGATGACGCTCACCGAAGGCAAGAATCGCGAAGTCCGCAAGCTTTGCGAAGCGATGGGCCTGAAGGTCAGCCGCCTCATCCGCACCAGCTACGGCCCGTTCCGTCTGGGCGAGCTCGCCGCGCGCGGGCTGGAGGAAGTGCCCGGCCCGGCCGTCGCAAACCTGAAGCGCAGCCTCATCCGCACCCCGAAAAAGGCGGATTAGGATGCGTATCATCGCGGGTGCATGGCGTTCCCGCCCGCTCGAAACACCGGCCGGCGCGGAAACCCGCCCCACGGCGGACCGGGCGCGCGAGACCCTCTTCTCCATGCTCCTCAGCCGCCTCGGCAGCTTCGAGGGGCTGACCGTTCTGGACCTGTTCGCAGGCTCCGGCGCGCTCGCGCTGGAGGCGCTGTCGCGTGGCGCGGCGCAGGCCTTTCTGGCCGAACGCACGCCCCCGGCGCGCAAGGCCATCGAGGCCAACATCCGCAAGCTCGGCGCCAATGCCCGGCTGATCGCGCATGACGCCACCGCCCTGCCCCCGGCCAAGGCCCCGGCAGACCTCATCTTCCTCGATCCGCCCTACGGCGAAGGCCTGTGGGCGCCCGCTCTCGCCTCGGCACAGGCCATGGGCTGGATCGCCCCGCACAGCTGGATCAGCCTGGAAACCGCACGCGACGAAGCCGTGGAAGCAACCGGCTTCACACTGGAAACCACCCGCCCGGTCGGCAAGGCCGCACTCCATCTGTTGCGCCCAGCCCCCTAAGTTCGCTATCTGTTCTCACCCATGGCAAGCCTGTCCCCCCAAGACCCCCCCTGGCTCCGGGGGCTGAACCCGCCCCAGCGCGAAGCCGCGACCCTGCTCGACGGCCCCGTCCTCGTGCTGGCGGGCGCGGGCACCGGCAAGACGCGTGCGCTCACCGCCCGCCTTGCCCAGATTCTGCACGAGCGCCGGGCCTGGCCGTCTGAAATCCTCGCCGTCACCTTCACCAACAAGGCCGCCGCCGAAATGCGGCACCGGCTTGGCGCATTGCTGGGGCCGCAGGCGGAAGGCATGCCGTTCGTCGGCACCTTCCACTCCATCGCGTCGCGGATGCTGCGCCGCCACGCCGAACTGGTCGGCCTGAAATCCAACTACACCATCCTCGACACCGACGATGTGCTGCGCCTGTTGAAGCGCCTCATCATCGAGGCCGGGCTGGACGAGAAGCGCTGGCCCTCCCGCCAGCTCTCCGGTCTGATAGATCGATGGAAGAACAAGGCACAATTACCTGACAACGTTCCAAAAGGTGAATCCTTCGCTTTCGGGGACGGCCGGGGCGCCGAACTCTACGCCCGCTATCAGGCCGAGCTGAAGCAGCTGAACGCCGCCGATTTCGGCGACCTGCTGCTGCACATGATCAGCATCTTCGAGAGCAACCCGGACGTGCTGGCCGACTGGCAGAAGCGCTTCAAATATGCGCTGGTGGACGAGTATCAGGACACCAATGCCGCGCAATATCGCTGGCTCACCCTGCTCGCCGCGCGCAGTCTGGGCGGGCAAGGCAATATCTGCTGCGTGGGGGACGACGACCAGTCCATCTACAGCTGGCGGGGCGCGGAAATCGCCAACATACTGCGCTTCGAAAAGGACTTCCCGGGCGCGAAAGTGATCCGGCTGGAGCAGAACTACCGCTCCACCCCGCACATTCTGGCGGCGGCCGCGCATGTGATCGCCAACAATCAGGGCCGTCTGGGCAAGACGCTCTGGACCGAGCTGAACGCCGGAGAAAAGGTGAATGTCGTCGCCATCTGGGACGGGCCGGAAGAAGCCCGGCTGGTGGGCGAACGCATCGAACGCCTGCTGCGCGAAGGCGCTTCGGCCACGGAAATCGCCATTCTCGTGCGCGCCAGTTTCCAGACGCGGGAGTTCGAGGACCGCTTTATTTCCATCGGCCTGCCCTATCGCATCGTCGGCGGCTTCCGCTTCTATGAACGGGCCGAGATTCGCGACGCGCTGGCCTATCTGCGACTGGTGTCCCAGCCCGACGACGCGCTGGCGTTCGAGCGGATCGTGAACACCCCCAAGCGGGGCCTGGGCGACAAGGCACAGGCGAAGATCCAGGCCCATGCCCGGTTGATCGGCCTGACGCTGCCCGCCGCCGCGCAACAGCTTGTGGAGACCGAGGAACTGCCCCCCGCCCAGCGCCGCGCGCTGGGCGACCTGCTGGCGGGCCTCAGGCGCTGGCGCGGGCAGATGGACACGATGGATCAGGCCGCGCTGGCGCAACTCGTGCTGGAGGAATCCGGCTATATCGCCATGCTGGAAGCGGACCGCAGCGCCGAAGCCTCGGGCCGGCTGGACAATCTTTCCGAACTCGTCCGCGCGATGGAGGGTTTCACCGACCTTCAGGCCTTCCTTGAGCATGTCGCGCTGGTGATGGAGAACGACCGGGGCAGCCATGAGGACAAGGTGATCATCATGACCCTGCACGGCGCCAAGGGGCTTGAGTTCGATCATGTTTTCCTGCCCGGCTGGGAGGAAGGGCTGTTCCCCAGCCAGCGTGCGCTGGACGAGAATGGCGCCGCTGCGCTGGAGGAGGAGCGGCGGCTGGCCTATGTGGGAATCACCCGCGCCCGGCGCCGCGCCACCATCCTGCATGCCGCCAACCGCCGGGTGTACGGGCAATGGACCAGCGCCATCCCCAGCCGTTTCCTGGACGAACTGCCGCCCGAGCATGTGACGGTGGAGACCACGCTGACCGGCGGCGCCAGCCTGTGGCGGGCGGCGCTGGACGAGCGCGATCCCTTCGAGGATGTGAACCGGGGCAGCGGGCGCGGGCCGGGCTGGGAACGGGCGACCGCGCGGGGCGGGCTGGACCGTTCCACCGCGAAGCGGGGTGCTGTGATCAACGCCCGGCCGATCAGTTCCTCCGTCGGGGGCGCCGCGCGGGACGATCTGGCGATCGGCGCGCGGGTGTTCCATTCGAAGTTCGGTATGGGCACGGTGAAGGGGCAGGACGGCAACAAGCTGGAGATCGAATTCGATTCCGCCGGCACCAAAATGGTGCTGGACAGTTTCGTCAGCCCGGCCTGAAATCGGCGCCATGAGCAGGCGCTTCATCGGCTTTTTGGGACGGCGGGTGGCGCCGCCCCGATTCCTGGCCTTCCTGCTGGCGCTGATTTTGGCCACCCTGACCTTCCACCTGTCGGGACAGCCCGCCGCCAAGGCTTTTGCGCTGGGTTTCGATCTCGCCGCTCTGCTGTTCCTGTTGCTGTGCGCCCCGTTGCTGAGGCTGCACAACCCGGCCGTGCTGCGCCGCCATGTGGCCGAGAATGACGCCAACCGCCCGATGCTGCTGGCCGTCACCGGGCTCACCATGCTGGCGATCCTTGTGTCGCTGGTGAACCTGCTGCCCCATGCCACCTCCGGCGGCGGCAAGCTGCTGATCGTGGGAACGCTGGCGATTGCCTGGCTGTTTTCGAACAGCGTCTATGCCCTGCACTATGCCCATCTCTATTACCGGCAAGATGACGATGGCGAAGGCGGGCTCGGCTTTTCCGGCGAAAAGCTGCCGGATTACGGCGACTTCCTCTATTTCGCCTTCACGCTGGGCATGACCTTCCAGACCAGCGATACGGCGGTGAAGACCCCGGCCTTCCGCCGCGTCGTCACCCTGCATTCGCTGGCGGCCTTCCTGTTCAACCTGGGCGTGATCGGCTTCGTGATCAATGTGCTGGGATCGGGCCTGAGCGGTTGATAACCAGATTGGTTGTTCCACGTGGAACATCGTCCTACACTTTGTTTTCAACAGCTTGTCTGTAGGAGCTGTTGGATTTGTAGGAGATGTTCCACGCGAAACAGGCCTGTCAGGCCGCCGCTGCCGCCCTTCGCCGCCGCGCGGCTGCCCCGACTGAGGCAAAACCGGCGATCAGCATCGCCCATGTCGAGGCCTCCGGCACGCTGGCGGTGAAGCCGGCGACATCGGGTGCGAAATCCGCGATCTCGCTGTTGGGCCCGTCCATGGCCGGATTGACGCGCTGGCGGCTCCATAGCGCATATTGGTAGTCGGCCGGGGCGAAACCGGTCGACGGCAGCAGATTGAACGGCACGAACCCGGATATCTGGCCACCCGAGATTTCGAGCGAGGACGGGAAGACCAGGATTGTGGGCGCCCCCACGGACGGGAAAGTCACCACCCGGGAATCGCCGTTGCTGAACATCACGAACAGCGCATCGAACAGCACCCCGCTGCCGACCGACGGGCTTCCGAAGCTGAGCCGCGCGGTGCCCGCACCGCGATTGATCCCCCACACATAGAGCGCGCCGGCCGTGCCGATATCGCCGTCCACCGTCGCGCTGAGGCGTACCCCCGTCGCATCGCGCACGGCTGTCGCCGACAGGATATCGACATCTGCGTTCAATGGCCCGGTATAGCTGGCCAGAAAATCGCCGGCCGGATCGGCAATCGTCGTGGCCGAACCGGGTGTCGCGGACATCACAACGCCAAACAGTCCGGCTGCGAGCCAGGCTGTCGTATTCAGACGAACCATGATATTTCTCCACCTGTTCTGCCCCTTTGTCTTGGGCCGCCGGATGCTGGACTTCCGGTTGCTGTGAGACCATGGCGACGAACTGAAGAAGTTCCGATGTTTTTCCGAAGCTGAGGGAGTTCAGGGACTTGCACGGACTGACCGGCCAGACTGCCGACCGCATCGCGCTGGCCGAGCGGGCGCCGCTGCAGGTGGCCGATGTGCGGCTGGACCCCGCCACCCGGATGCTGGCCGGCCCCCGCGGCGAAACCCAGATCGAGCCGCGCGTGATGCAGGTACTGCTGGCGCTGGCCGACGCCGACGGGCGGGTGATGACGCGGGACATGCTGGAGAAGCTGTGCTGGCAGGGCCTGTTCGTGAGCGAGGATTCGCTGACCCGCGCCATCAGCGCGATCCGCCGCGCCCTGCGCGAGGTGGGATCGGATCGGCTGAAGGTGGAGACCATCCCCAAGACCGGATACCGGCTGGTTGCGGCGCCGAAAGAGCAGACGGCAGCCGAACCCGCCCTGCCCGCCGCCGCGCCTCCCCCACACCGCGACCTCACGCGCCGCAACCTGCTGGGCGGGCTGGCCGTCGCTGCCGTGGGAGCAGCCGGGATATCCGCCTTTCTGGCGCGCCGACCGAAGGCAGTCCCGGAGGCCGATGAGCTGAAGGCGCAGGGCTGGGACAGCTGGCGGCAGGGCCTGCCGGATGCGGAATCACAGGGCCTCGGTTTCGTGCAGGAGGCGGCCCGGATCGCCCCGCAGGATGCCGGCGCCTGGGGCCTTGTGGCGCTGCTGGCGCGCAATGTGTGGGAAATGGGCGTGCCGGAGGAAGCGCAGGCGGCGTTCGAAACCACGCAGTCCGCCATCCGGCGCGCGCTGGCGATCGACGGGCGGGAAGGCAATGCGCTGGCCGCCCGCGCGATGATGCTGCCCATCTTCGGGGACTGGGGCGCAGCGCGCCGGCGGCTGAACGAGGTGCTGGCGATCCAGCCGGATCAGGTACCGGCGCTGGACGCCCTGGGCGTGCTGCATTTTTCCAGCGGCTATGGGCGCGAGGGGCTGGCGATTGCCGCCCGGCTGGCCGACGCCGACCCGCTGGCCGCCGTGTTCCAGCACAAGCTGGTGTATCGGCTGTGGGCGGCGGGCGATATCGCGCAAGCCGACCGGGTGGCGGATCGCGCCCTGTCGCTGTGGCCCGGGCACCCCGCCATCTGGTTCGCCCGGATGTGGACCTATGGCTATACCAGCCGTGCGGAGGCGGCGCTGCGCATGATCCGCCAGGCCGTGGAGCGCCGCAGCCTTGGCCCTGCCATGGCCGAACTCTATCTTGCGACCTTCGAGGCGGGCGAAAGCCGGCGACCGGCCGATGTGGCGCGCGCCGTGGAACTGAACCGGGCTGCCGCCCTGAAGGCCCCCGGCGCCGCGGTCGCCTCGGTCCAGCATCTGGCCTGGCTGGGCGATCTGGACGGCGCCTTCGAGGTGGCGCGAGGCTATCTGCAGCGGCAGGGCCCCGCAGTCGGGTCTCTGCAACCCGATCCCGCCATTGCGCCGACGCTGAATGAACAGCATCGGCGCAAGACCATGATGCTGTTCATTCCGGCAACCGCCCCGATGCGGGCCGACCCGCGTTTCCTGACACTGGCCGACAACATCGGACTGACGCGCTATTGGGAGGCGGCGGGCCGCCGCCCCGATTTCCTCTCAGGCTGACACCGACCTCGCCCTTCGGCGCCGGGCCATGGTGCCGACCAGCCCGAAGCCCGCGATCATCATCGCCCAGCTCGCGGGTTCCGGCACATAGGAGATCGCCAGCACCTGCCCGATACCGGGCATCGCGCTGAAGTTGGTGACATAGAGCTTGCCGTTGCCACCCACCTCCAGACCGGTGGGCATGACGAGGCCGGAGATGACGTTGCTCTGCTTGCCGCCCGGCCTGATGCGGATGATCTGGCCTGTGCCGCCTTCCGTGGCGAGACCGTTGGAATCCACCTCCAGCACATAGAGGCTGCCATCTGCGCCGAAGGCGATGTCGCTGATCATTGTGAAGCCTTCATAGGCGATGCTGACATCGCCGCCGGGCGTGACCTGATAGATTCGCGCGGCCCCTTCGGTGAAGGGAAAGCCCGTGAGTTCAGAGACATAGTAATTGCCGTCCGGCCCCACGGCGACCCCGGTGATGACGCTGTCGCTGTAAGGCGGGGGCGGGCCGATGAAGCGGCCGGGGAAGGCCGCGACGAGCGAGACGACGCCGGTTTCCCGATCCAGCTTCAGCAGCGTGTTGGAGCCGGCATCGGTGACCAGCAGATTGTTGCCGATGGCGGCGGCGTGGAACGGATTGGTGTCGAGCGCGCCACCGACGGGGTTGTGCGCCAGTTCATAGGCCGAGATGTCGCCGATGGGTGTGAACGGGCCCGGCGAGAAGGAATAAACCTTGCCGAGATTGCCGCCTTCCGGCGACAGTTCGGTGGTGCGGAAGGTCGGGTCCATTCCCAGCCCGACCACGACATGGCCGATACCGTCCGGTGTGAAGACTATGTCGTTCGGGCCGGACACGTCCGTGCCGTTCGTCAGCGCGATGGAGGGCAGCCCCGACAGGATGCGGACCTGCGTGCCGCCGGACAGGCGAGTGATGGAGCCGGTTTCCGAATAGCCCGCCGGGCCGCGCGGCGTGATGGCGACAGGGCCGCCCGCCAGATAATAGCCGGCTTCCGCGATATAGAGCGCGCCGTCCGGCCCGAAGGCGAGCCCGCGCGGATTGTTGAGGCCTGTCGCCACCACCTTGGAGACATAGGTGCCCGCCATGGCCGGCGCGGCCAGCAGTGCGGCCGCCAGCATGGCGGTCAGCCCCGAGGAATTCAACATGGTCATTCTCCCTGTTTGCCCGGATGGCGGTGAGGCCATCGACGCGAAGATGATCGAGCGACGTGGCGCGGACCATGATGAGGCCATGACGAAAATCTGATATTGTTCCGACGGAGCAGAAACGGGGGGCATCGTGGACGCATCGACAACGAACCTGCACGAACCGCAGGCGCTGCCGGAAGATCTGGGGCCGGTGGACCTGGGGCGGAGCGCCGCGTTCGGGATTGGCGACCTGAAGATCCGGCCTGCGGAGAGGCGGATGGAGGGTCCGTTGGGGCCGGTTTCGCTGGAGCCAAGGATCATGCAGTTGCTGGTGGCGCTGCATGATGCCGACGGCGATGTGGCGCCGCGTGCGCTGCTGGCCGAACGCTGTTGGCCGGGCCTGCTGGTGGGTGAGGATTCGCTGCACAGGGCAGTTGCCGGCCTGCGGCGCGCGTTGCGGGAGGTGGGGACCGGGCGGGTGCGTGTCGAGACGGTCTCCAAGGTCGGCTATCGGCTTGTCGCCGAGGGGGAGCCTGCAGGCCCCCGTGTGCGGGGGGCCGATGAGGTTGTGCGCGAGGCGGGGCTTTCCCGCCGCTGGTTGCTGGGTGGCGCGGTTGCAGCCGCTGCCGCGGCCGCAGGGTGGATCGCGCTGCGACCCGGGCCGGAAGATGAGCATGCGCGGCTGGTGCAGAGCGCAGCGGCGGAACTGGCGGGCGGCGGACTTGGATCGGAAGGCCGTGCACGCGGATTGCTGGAGCAGGCGATCGGGCTGCAGCCTGACAACGCCGCGTCCTGGGGTCTGCTGGCGATTGCCTGGCAGCGCATCGCAGGTGCCACCACGGCCGGAACCATCGCGGATGCTGAAGCCCATGCCCGCGAGGCCGCGAAACACGCGCTGGCGTTGGACCGCACACAGGGTGACGCCCATGTCGCGCTTGCGCTGCTGAAGCCGATGTTCGGGGATTGGCAGACATCCGAGCAGCTGTTGACGCGCGCGATGGATATATCCCCGGGCAATGCGCATGGGCTGGCAGGGCTGGCGCAACTGACGGCAGCTGTGGGGCGCAGCCGGGATTCGCTGGCGCTTGCGGACCGGCTGGCGGCAGAGCATCCGGATCATCGTGCGGGCCCGGAATGGCGGGTTTATGGGCTCTGGACAGCAAGGGGCGCGAAGGCAGCGCTGGCAGAGGCGGAGGTCGTGCGCGACCGAAGTTCAGCCGCGATGCAGGTGGTCTATCTGCTGTTGCTCGCGTTTACCGGGCGCGCAGCGGAAGCGGAAACGGCGGCGCTGGCGGTGCAATCGGCCCAGCAGAGCCCATCGCACATCCTGACGGCAGTTCGGCAGACGGTTCGCGCGATCGGCTCCGGGCTGGAGGCGGATGCCGGGGTTGCCGAAGCGGAATTGCTGCGCATCGCGCGGCTGGGCGGCTCGACGCGGTTCGTTTCCCTGCTGGGGCTGGGCGGGCTGGACCGGCGCGACGCGGCCTTCCGGGTGGCGGAGGAGTGGTATGGCGACGCCGCAGCGCCCGGCCTGACGGCGGAAGAGCGGCTGGCGCGCCGCCACCGGACCGGCACGATGGTGCTGTTCCTGCCGCCGCTGGCCGCAATGCGCGCCGATGCGCGCTTCCTGCCGCTGTGCGACCGGATCGGGCTTTCAGCCTATTGGCGGGCCGCCAGCCAGCGGCCCGACTTCCTTGCGGGGCAGTATCTGCCGCTGTGAATTACTTCTTCGGACCATAGGCCTGGTGGACGACGTAGGCGCGGATCGCTTCCGCGTCGTCCGGGCTGAGCTGCTTCGAGAAGCTGACCATGCCGGCTTCCGCGCGGGAACCGTCGATCACCACGTCGCGCCAGGCTTCGGCGTCGCCGGAGATCGGGGACCAGCGCAGGTCGGGCAGCACGCCGGACGAGATCGCCATCGGACCGTGACAGACCATGCAGTTGCGGCTGTAGGCGACGAGGCCACGTTGCAACATGGCCGGATCCCCGAAGGCGGCGGTCTGCGGCTTGCGATCGACGGGGATGCCCTTGTGATCGGGGATCTCGCCCTTGGCGCCCAGCTTGAACACGATCACCCGGCCGTTGAGCGGCTGCACCGCCGGATCGAACAGGAAGCCCGCCGCCAGTGCATAGGCGCCGCCCCAGCCGCTGGCGATGGCGAGATATTGCTCGCCGTCGATCTCGTAGCTGACGGCGGGGGCCATGATGCCGCCCTTCAGGTTGCGGCGCCACAGTTCCTTGCCGTCTGCCGCGTCATAGGCGACGAAATCGCCGCCCACCGTGCCCTGGAACACGAGGCCGGCTGCCGTGGAGAGCACGCCACCGTTGGACGGCGTGGGCAGTTCCACCGACCAGCGCGGGGCCTGCTTGATGGGATCCCAGGCGATCAGCCGGCCCTTGAAGGCCGCGCGCATGGCCTTCATCGTCGCAGGATCGACCGGGTCGACGGGCAGGCCGTCCTCGAACTTGAAGCCGGTGTTCCACTTGGTGTGAGGGTCGGCCTCTGTCTTGGGGGCGTAACCCTGCGGAAGCTCCTGCGCGGGGATGAAGGCCAGGTTCAGTTCCGGGTTGAAGGCCATGGGGTGCCAGTTGTGGGCGCCCTGCGGCCCCGGCAGCAGCACGCTGGTGCCGGAGGTGGGGCGCGCCTCCGCGGTTTCCTGCGGACGGCCGCGCGCGTCGAGACCGGTCGTCCAGTTCTGCGGCACGAAGTTGTTGCCCGAGATGAACTCGCCCGTCTTCGCGTCCAGCACGTAGAAGAAGCCGTTCTTGGGCGCCTGCATCACCACCCGGCGCGGGGCGCCGTTCGCCCCCAGCGGCAGGTTGGCGAGGATGATCGTCTGCGTGGCGGTATAGTCCCAGTTGTCGCGCGGGGTGGTCTGGAAGTGCCATTTGTACTTGCCGCTGTCGGCATCGACCGCGACGATGGAGGAGACGAAGAGGTTGTCGCCCTTCGATGTCGGATCGCGCAGCGCCGCGTTCCAGGGCGAACCGTTGCCCACCCCGAAGATGATCTGCTTGTTGGGTTCGTCGTAGACGATGGAATCCCAGACGGTTGCGCCGCCGCCGTCCACCGTCCAGCGGCCGGTGCGGCCCCAGGTGGCGTTGGCGAGGCGGGCGAACACTTCGTCCGAAGCGGCGCCGTCGGGCTGCATCTTGGGGTTGGGGGCGGTGAAGAAGCGCCAGACCAGCTTGCCCGTCTTCACATCATAGGCCGAGAGATAGCCGCGCACGCCGAGCTCGCCGCCGCCGTTGCCGATCAGCACCTTGTCGCCCACCACGCGCGGCGCGCCGGTGACGGTGTAGGGCTTGGAGCGGTCCACTGTCTGCACCGACCAGATGGGCTTGCCCGTCTTGGCGTCGATGGCTTCGAGGCGTCCGTCGATCACGCCGAGGAAGATGACGCCGTCCTTGATGGCCACGCCCCGGTTGACGACATCGCAGCAGGCGTCGACGCCCACGGCCTTGTCGACCGCCGGATCATAGACCCACAATTCCTTGCCGGTCTTCGCGTCGAGCGCGTGCAGGATGGACCAGCTGGAGGTCGCGTACATCGCCCCGTCCGCGACGATGGGGGTGGTTTCGATGCCGCGGCCCGAGCGCATCTCGTAGGTCCAGGCAACGCCGAGTTGGTCGAGGTTGCTCTTGTTGATCTGGGTGAGGCGGGAATGGCGCTGCTCGTCGTAGGTGCCGCCATAGCTGAGCCATTGGGCGCCGGCCGAGCCCTGCGCGGCGAGGCTGTCCTCCGAACCGCCGGGGGCGGCCGCCTTCTGCTGGCCGCAGGCGGCGGCGAACAGCAGGACGGCGATGGTGAGGGCGGAAACGCCCGAGCGCGTGACGATCTTCATATGTCTCCCCAGACAGGCCCGCCGGACTGGTCCGGCAAACTGGTGCGGCAACCCCTCTCTCCCAACAGGCGGCCGGATATGGGCTTTTCCCAGTTTCTTCGGCGCCGCGAAACATGGGCAAACTGCGAGGATAGCTGCGCTTGCGGCAGCTATACCCAATCTGCCGTTTCCGAAATCGCGCCCGCGCTGCTAGGGCAGCGCGCGTGACCGCTGCAGCTGACTCCCCGCCCTCCCCCTTCGCCTGGCCGGCCTTCCGCGCCTTCTTCGTCGCGAAGCTTGGATCGACACTCGCCCAGATCATGATGGTCGTGGTGATCGGCTGGCAGGTCTATGATATCGCGCGGCAGACGCTGCCCATCCGCGAGGCCGCGTTCCTTCTGGGGCTGATCGGGCTTGCGCAGTTCCTGCCCGTGTTCCTGCTGAGCCTTGTGGTGGGCGTGATCGCCGACCGGGTGGACCGGCGGGTGATCGCGCGCTTCGCCATCGCGCTGGAACTCGGCTGCGCCCTGACGCTGGGCGTGCTGGCGGCTTCGGGATCTACCCTGCTGTGGCCGTTGTTTGCGGTTGCGGTGGCGCTGGGGGTGGCGCGGGCGTTTGCGGCCCCGTCCCTGTCCGCGCTCGCACCCAATCTGGTGCCGAGCCATGTGCTGCCCACCGCCATCGCCTGGAACTCGATCGGCTGGCAGACGGGTGCTGTGCTGGGGCCGGTGGTGGGCGGCTTCGCCTATGATGGCCATCCTGCGCTGCCCTTCTGGCTCGCCTCTGCATTGCTGGCGGTTTCGCTGGCCGCGCTGTTCTTCATTCCGCCGGTGAAGCTGCCGCCCTCTTCGGGGGCGAAGGGGTTTTCGGCCGTGAAGGAGGGGCTGGACTATGTGCGGACCAACCGCATCGTGTTCGGCGCCATCTCGCTCGACATGTTCGCCGTGATCCTGGCGGGCACCAACGCCATGCTGCCCATCTATGCACGCGATATCCTGCATGTGGGGCCTGCCGAGCTGGGCTGGCTGCGCGCGGCACCCGCGCTGGGGGCGGCGGTTGTCGCCTTCTGGCTGACGCGCAATCCACTGGGCAGCCGCGTGGGGCAGAAGATGTTCGTGAATGTGGGGCTGTTCGCGCTGGCCACCATGGCATTCGGGCTTTCCACCACGCTGTGGGTTTCCATCGCGAGCCTGGTGGTACTGGGGGCGGCCGATATGGTTTCGGTGTATGTCCGCTCCTCGCTGATCCAGCTGCACACGCCGGATTCGATGCGGGGGCGTGTTTCCTCGGTGTCGCTGCTGTTCGTGAGCGCGTCGAACGAGCTGGGCGAGTTCCGCGCCGGGGTGATGGCCGCCGCCATCGGCCCGCTGGCGGCCACGGTGGGCGGAGGCCTGCTGGCGCTGATCGTGACCATCCTGTGGTCCCGGCTGTTCCCGGAACTGCGTGACGCCGACCGGCTGGATGTGCCAGAGAATCTGAAGAGCTGAAGAGGAGGACTTTCCGATGCGAGCAGCCAATATCCTGGAAACCATCGGCAACACCCCGCATGTCCGGGTATCCCGCCTGTTCCCCGATGCCTCTGTGTGGATCAAGAGCGAGCGGCAGAACCCCGGCGGGTCGATCAAGGACCGCATCGCGCTGGCGATGATCGAGGATGCCGAAGCCTCCGGCGCGCTGAAGCCCGGCGGGGTGATCGTGGAGCCGACCAGCGGCAACACCGGCATCGGGCTGGCGATGGTGGCCGCCGTGAAGGGCTACAAGCTGATCCTGGTGATGCCCGAAAGCATGAGCGTGGAGCGGCGGCGGCTGATGCTGGCCTATGGCGCCAGTTTCGACCTGACCCCGCGCGAGAAGGGCATGAAGGGCGCCATCGCCCGCGCGCAGGAGATCGTGGCGGAAACGCCCGGCGCCTGGATGCCGCAGCAGTTCGAGAACCCGGCCAACATCGCCATCCATGTGCGTACCACCGCGCGCGAGATTCTGGCGGATTTCCCCGAAGGGCTGGATGCCGTGATTTCCGGCGTGGGCACGGGCGGTCATATTACCGGGGTGGCGCAGGTGCTGAAGGCGGAATGGCCGAAGCTGAAGGTGTTCGCGGTGGAACCGACGCTGTCTCCGGTGATTTCCGGCGGGCAGCCGGCGCCGCACCCGATTCAGGGCATCGGCGCGGGATTCATCCCGGGCAACCTGCACACGGAGCTGCTGGACGGCGTGATCCGGGTGGCGCCAGACGATGCCAAGGAATGGGCGCGGAAATCCGCCCGGCAGGAAGGGCTGCTGGTGGGCATCTCATCCGGCGCGACGCTGTCAGCCATCGCGCAGAAGCTGCCGGAGTTGAGCTCGGGCGCCAAGGTGCTGGGCTTCAACTATGACACCGGCGAACGCTATCTGAGCGTGCCCGACTTCCTGCCGACGGAGTGATCGGCAGCTTCGACGACATCGTCGCGCTGGCGCCGGCACAGGAAGCTGTGCTGCGCGCCCTGCGCGCGCTGGCGTTCGAGTTGCACCCCGGCCTTGTGGAAGTATCCCGCCCCGGCGACCGGGCGGTGAGCTGGGGCTGGGCCGCGAAGAAGATGAGCGAGGCTTATGCCTATGCCCTGCCCTATCGCAGCCATGTGAATCTTGGCTTCTATCGGGGTGCGGCCTTGCCGGACCCCGACGGGCTGCTGCGGGGAACCGGCAAGGCGATGCGGCATGTGCAGGTTCGGGACATCAAGGATGTTGCCGCGCCGGGGTTGCGCGCGCTGATGCTGGCCGCGCGCGAGGAACGGCGCGTGGCGCTGGGGCTGCCGGGCTAGCCCGCAGTCAGGGTGATCAGCACCATTTCGGGGGGAACGCCGATACGAAGGGGCAGCACGCTGGTTCCCACGCCTGAAGTCACATAGAGCGGCCAGCCGTTCAGGGTGCAGAAGCCCCGGCGGCAGAGTGGTGCGCCATCGTAAAGCAGCCGGTCCGATGGGGCACCGATGAACGGCAGCATGATCTGGCCGCCATGGGTGTGGCCCGCCAGCGCCAGCACCGACAGGTCCTTTGGTGGCGAGACCGATGCCAGCGCATCGCCTTCATGGCGCAGCAGCAGCACCGGCTTGCCGGGCGGGGCTCCGGCCAGAGCCGCCGTGACATCAGCCCCATGTTCGATGGAATCGACTCCGGCGATCACTAGCGGGCCGATATCCACGGACCGGTTCACCAGCAGGCGCGGCGACGGTTGCGCGGCGAACACGATCGGGCCCCATCGGCCATTGTCGTGGTTGCCCAGCACCGCGAACACGCCGAGCGGGGCGTGGAGCTGCGCCAGCGGACGGATCGCCGGTTCCAGATTGGGCTTGTCGTTCAGTCCCATGGGCTTGCCGCCGATATAGTCGCCTGCGAGCAGGATCAGGTCCGGCTTCAGGGCATTGGCCTCAGCCATGACGGAGTCCAGCCGGGCCGCCGACATGTCCGGGCGGCCGCGGTGGGTGTCGCTGATCAGCAGGACTCTGAGACGCGTACCGGGCGGCAGCCCCTTCAGCTGATACTCGAACGGCACGACGATGGGGGGCCTTGTGGCCCCCCAATAGCCCCAGCCGATGAAGCCCAGCGCGAGCGCCAGAACGGCGCCCAGCGCCCGCAGCAGAAACCTCATCGGCAGGTCATCAGTCTGTTTCCCTTATTCGGCGGCTTTCGCCGCGCTCCAGCCGATCACGGCCTTGGTCTCCAGGAATTCGGCGAAGGCATGGTCGCCCCATTCCCGGCCGTTGCCCGATTGCTTGAAGCCACCGAACGGCGCCATGAAATCGATGCCCGCGCCGTTGATGTTGACCTGACCGGCCCTGAGCTGCCGCGCGACCTGACGGGCTTCATCCTCTGCGCCCTGCACATAGCCGGCGAGGCCGTAGACGGTGTCATTGCCCTGTTCGATGGCCTGTTCCAGCGTGTCGTAGGGCAGCATCGCCAGCACAGGACCGAAAATCTCTTCCCGGGCGATGGTCATGTCGTTGGTGACGTCGGCGAAGATGGTGGGCTTCACATAATAGCCCTTGTCCAACCCCTCCGGACGGCCGGGGCCGCCCGCCACCAGCGTGGCGCCTTCGTCGATGCCCTTCTGGATCAGGCCCTGGATCTTGTTGAACTGCACTTCGGAGACGACGGGGCCGATCACGCTGTTGCCGTTGGGGTCGCCCACGGTCACGGCCTCTGCCGCCGCCTTCGCGATGGCCTTGGCCTGTTCCATCTTCGGACGCGGCACGAACATCCGAGTCGGCGCGTTGCAGCTTTGCCCGGAATTCAGCATCATGGACTGGATACCGCCGCCGACCGCGGTTGCAAGGTCTGCCGAATCCAGCACGATGTTGGGGGATTTGCCGCCCAGTTCCTGCGAAACGCGCTTCACCGTGGGGGCGGCGTTCTTCGCCACCTCGATCCCGGCGCGGGTGGAGCCGGTGAAGCTGATCATGTCGATCAGCGGATGGCTGGAGATGGCGGCGCCGACGCCGGGGCCGTCTCCGTTCACCAGGTTGAACACGCCCTTGGGCACGCCCGCCGCATGCAGCACCTCTGCGAAGATGATCGCATCGAACGGCGCCACTTCAGAGGGCTTCAGCACCATGGTGCAGCCGGTGGCAAGCGCCGGCGCCACCTTGCAGGCGATCTGGTTGATCGGCCAGTTCCACGGCGTGATGAAGCCGCAGACGCCGATCGGTTCCTTCACCAGCCGGGTGGTGCCGCGATCCTCTTCGAAGCTGTAGCCCTTCAGCACCTCGATGGTGGTGTTGAAATGGGCCATGCCCAGCCCGGCCTGATATTGGGTGGCCAGCCAGGCGGGGGCGCCCATCTCTTCCGTGATGGCGGCCGCGATGTCGGCGTGGCGCTTCTGATACTCGGCGACGATGGCGCCCAGCAGTTCCAGCCGTTCGGCGCGGCTGGTGCGGCTGAAGCTGGTGAAGGCGGCGGCGGCGGCCTTCGCGGCACGGTCCACATCGGCGGCGGTGCCGATGGCGATGCGGCCGAACGCCTGTTCGGTGGCCGGATTGATGACGTCGAGCGGCTTCACGCCTTCGACCGGATCGACCCACTGGCCGTCGATGTAGAATTTCAGGGCTTCGCGCATGTCTCTCTCTCCCACTCTCTCTCCCGGGGTTTGACGCCCCTTGGTAGAGCCGCAATGATTGCAGGAAAACGCTCAACTCAGAGGGGAGGACGAAATGCGGAGGTTTTTGATCGCGGCGGCGGCACTGGCCGGCGCGCAAGGCGCCGAAGCTGCGCCGCTGGACTATGCGAAGCCGGAGAACTGGCTGTGCCGCCCGGATGCGAATGGGCCGTGCGACACCGATCTGTCTTTGACGGCGGTGAGCGCTGCGGGGGCCGTGCCGGTGACGCCGCCGGCCGCGACCGCGAAATTCGACTGCTTCTATGTCTATCCCACCGTTTCCCGCCAGCAGACCGGGAACAGTGACGGCACCGCGACCGACGACGAGCGCTATGTGGTGCAGCAGCAGTTCGCCCGATATGGCGAGGTGTGCCGCCGCTTCGCACCTTTGTACCGACAATCGACGCTGGGCAGCATCGTCGGCCAGTTCAAGACCGACGGCCAACTGGCCTATGCCGATGTGAAGGCGGCCTGGGACCGCTATCTGGCGGCCGACAACCAGGGCCGGGGCGTGTTGCTGGTGGGCCATTCGCAAGGGTCGCGGCACCTGACGCGGCTGATTGCCGAAGAAATTGCGGGCAAGCCTGTCGCAAGGCACATCGTGGCGGCGCATCTGCTGGGCTGGCCGATCGCGGTGCCGGACCCGACGGCTGCGTCAGCCGGGACGCCGCCGCCCGCCCTGCCCGCCTGCACCAAGGCGACCGACATCGGATGCACGGTGGGCTATGTGACCTTCCTGGCCGGCAACCCGCCGGCTGCCGGCAATCGCTTTGCCGGGCCGCCGGCCGCCGGGCTGATGGTGGCGTGCGTGAACCCGGCGGCGCTGCTGGGGCGGGCGTGGCTGAGCCCGATCATGCCCGCCAACCCCCGCGCAGCGGGGTCGTCGGGGGTGACTGCCAACCTTTCCCCGCTGCCGCTGACGACGGTTTCCTACCAGCTGAACGGCATGGTGAAGGGCGAATGCGTGCGCGGCGAGGGCGGCACCAGCTTCCTCGCGGTTTCCAGCCCTGTCGAGCGGGTGCAATCCGGCTTTGTGCGGATCGACGCGGGATTGCCGGGCTGGGGCCTGCACCTGATCGACATGAATGTCGCACTGGGCGACCTAGTGACGCTGGCGGGAAAACAGGGCGCGGCATGGGTTGGCAAGGGGGGCAGCGAGCGGTAGGCAATCCTGTAACAATGTTACAGGAGATTTAGGAAGAATGCGGATCGCACCCTTTGCCGCCCTGCTGATTGCAACCGCCCTCACCTCGCCCGCGCTGGCGCAGGACCGGCCCGCCGGTCTCGTCGGGTCGGGCGTGGCGCCCTCCACGCGGGAGAACAGCCCGCAGCGGCCGATCCGCTTTGCCGCCACCGTGCCGGCGGGCGCCGCGCTGATCCTGCCGGTGACCGCGCCGCTGGATATCGTGAAGGCCGCGCCGGGGCTGCCGGCCGACACCGTGGCGGCGATTTCGGCGGCCGCCAAGGCGGCACGGTTCGATGCCAAGCCGCTGTCGACGCTGAAGCTTTTCAACATCGGCGGGCATCCGGCGATTGTGCTGGTCGGCGTGGAAGCCTTGACGGCGCCCAAGGAAAGCGCGCTCGCCGATGCGGCCGGCAAGGCCTATCAGGCGCTGCGCGACGAGCCCTCGGAAATCGCGATCCTGGGCGGCGCCCTGCCCGCCGGATCGGCGCCCTATCTGGCCTATGGCGCCGAGTTGGCGGGTTACCGCTATGACCGGCTGAAGTCGCAGCCGAAGGTGCCGCCGGTGAACCCTGTGACGGTGGTGACCGATGAAGCGGGCGCGGCTGCGGCCTATGCGGCCGATCTGGCGCAGGTGGCCTCTGCCATACGCTTCGGGCGGGACCTGATCATCACGCCCGCCAACGAGCTGTATCCCGAGAGCTTCGTGGCGGCCGTTCAGAAGGAGCTGAAGGGCGTTCCCAATGTACGGGTGACCGTGCTGGACGAAGCGCAGATGCGCGCGCTGGGTATGGGTGCGCTGCTGGGCGTGGGGCAAGGCTCTGCCCGGCCCGCACGGCTGCTGGCGGTGGAGTATCGCGGCGCGGGCAATGCCGCGCCCATCGCGCTGGTCGGCAAGGGAATCACCTTCGACAGCGGCGGCAACTCCATCAAGCCGGCGGCCGGCATGTGGTCGATGAAGGCCGACATGTCCGGCGCGGCCGGTGCCGTGGCCGCGGCGATCGCGGCGGCGAAGCGCGGCGCGAAGGCCAATGTGATCGGCGTGGCGGCGCTGGCGGAAAATATGCCCGGCGGCACGGCCCAGCGCCCCGGCGACGTGGTGCGGACGCTGAACGGCAAGACGGTGGAAATGATCAATGCCGATGCCGAAGGGCGTCTGGTGATGGTGGATGCCAACCAGTGGGTGATCCGGCAGCACAAGCCCGCCGTGGTGGTGAACCTGTCCACCCTGACGGGCGCCATCTCGGCTGCGCTGGGCGACGAATATGCCGGATTGTTCGCGCGCAATGAGGATCTGGCCGCCCGCCTGACGACGGCCGGCACCCGTACGGGCGAGGATGTGTGGCGGATGCCGCTTCACACCAGTTATGCCGCCGACATGTCGAGCGACATCGCCGATATCAAGAATGCGAACGAGGGCGGGCGTGCCGGGGCAGGAACGGCCGCGCACTTCATCAGCTTCCTGACGCCCGAGCCCACCGCCTGGGCGCATGTGGACATGGCAGGGGTGATGACTGCCGCGACCGACCTGCCGACGGTGCCCAAGGGCCTGCGCGGCTATGGCGTGCGGCTGTTCGATCAGCTGATCCGCAGCTACGAGCAGTAAGCGGACATGAAAAAGGGGGCGGCGCTTGTGGCGCCGCCCCCGAACTTCCAACCCGGAAGTCTGTTATGGCCGAACGTCTGTTCAGGCCGAAACCATCCCGGCGCGGCGACGGCGGGCAACGGCGCCAACGAAGCCGAAACCGGTGATCAGCATCGCCCAGGTGGCGGGTTCCGGCACTGCGGCCGCGTTGAGCGTGATCGAGTCGATGCGATAGCCTTGGCCCACGAGACCGTTGTAGTTCAGCTCGCCACCGACGCTGGTGGTGAAGATGTAGCGGCTATAGCTGCCGAAGGCATCGGCGAAGCTGAGCAGGCTGGTCCCGTTGTTCGCGGCGGTGTTGACGACACCCGCGGTGCCGCCGAGGCCCGACTTGATGGTGCCGGCGCCGACCAGCGACACCAGGCTGCCATCGTCGTTCACGCCGAGCACGAGCAGCGTGTCGTTGTTGTCGATGTAGGAAAGCTTCAGCGCGCTGATGTCGACCAGCTTGTCGGTCGTCAGCAGGATCGCCTCGCGGTTCTTCACCTGGTTGGTATCGACCTGCGGAGCCGAACCGCCGCCGTTCACGCCGATGCCGGGGGCCGTGACGCTGATCTGCATCGCCGAGCCGGAGCTGCTGGTGGAGCTGAACTGGCTGTAGCTGGTGAGCGCGGACGGCGCGACTTCGAAGCGAAGGGCTTCGAACGTATAGCCGATTCCATCCACCGAACCCGTGATGCTGCTGACGTTGGCGGACGGACCGCCCAGCACGATGACGGCCGCGCTGGCAGGCGAAACAGCGAGTGCAGCCGCAATGGCGGCCGCAGCGATCTTCTTCATGACAAATGCCCCTGGCTAGGATTCGCGGCCCCCGACCGGGCAGCGATTGTTGCACAGGGGTTAGGGCAGTAACGGCCAATTCATCCAGTTTTTATGGCGTTAATTCCAAAGGGAATGGGTAAACGCCCGGCAACCATTGCGGTTGCCGGGTGTAACGGATCAGCGCGGACGTTGTCGGCCGTGCCCGGATCGATCAGGCAGAGACCATCGGCTTGCGGCGACGGCGGGCGGTGAAGCCGACAAGGCCGAAGCCGACGATCAGCATCGCCCACATGCGCGGTTCTGGAACCACGTTGAAGCCGATCGAATCGAGGCGATATCCTTGGCCGCGGTCACCATTGTAGATCACGTCGCCGCCAACCCGCGTCGTGAACACATATTGGCTGAAGTTGCCCCAGGGGTTGGAGAAGGTGAGCAGCGAGGTGCCACCGTTTGCATTGCTGTTCACGACCGAAGCCGCGCCGTCGAGACCCGACTTGATCGTGCCCGAGTTGATCAGCGGAATGAAGCTGCCGTCCGGGTTGACGCCATAAAGCATCAGCGTGTCGTTGGAGTCGACCATCGACAGCTTGAGGCTTGCAATCTCGAACGGGCTGCTGGCCGTGAGGATGAGCGCCTCACGGCGGTTGGCCTGGTTCGTATCAACCTGCGGGGCCGAGCCACCGCCATCAACGCCAAGGCCCGGGGCCGACACGGAAACCAGAAGCGGCGCGCCGAGGCTGGACAGGCCGGACAGCGTGGCGGGGTTGCCCGTAAAGCGAACGGCGGTGAAGGTGAAATCCACGCCGTCTGCCGTCCGCGTGACGCTGGAGACATTCTGCGTTGCGCCGCCAAACATGACAGTGACGGCCGACGCAGGCGTTGCGACGACGAAGGCGCCAGCAAGCGTGGCAACCGCAAAAGCGGCAATCGGATTCAGCATAGGTAGCGACCCCTATTATTTCAGTTCGACCATGGCTTTCCGATGATTCTCAGCGGTTTCAGCCTGGACGTTGAGCGATCTGTAGCGAAGCCCGATCAGCCGCGCCAGCCCCACAATGCAAATTTCTGCAACTTCTGCGAAAATAGCCTCAAGACTTTGACGGATCGTCCTTTTCCGGATCCTCGAAGCTGAGACCATGTTTCATCATCAGCGGGATCTGTGCGGCCATGAACAGGAAGGTCATGAGGGTGTCGCCCCACATCTTGAAGTGCAGCCAGATGTCGGTGGGGAAGAAGCGCCAGAACAGTTCGTTGAGCCCTGCGAGCAGCAGGAAGAACAGCGCCCAGCGACGGGTCAGAAGGGTCCAGCCGCGTTCACTGAGGCCTGGAAGCGCCGAGCCGAGCAGCGACTTCAGATAATTCCGGCCGCGCAGCAGGCCGAAGGCGAGCACGCCCGCGAAGATGAGGAAGACGATGGTCGGCTTCATCTTGATGAAAGTGTCGTCGTGCAGCCAGAGCGTGAGGCCGCCGAACACCCCCACCAGCACGGCGGAGAACCATGTCATCGCCGGGATATGGCGGGTGAAAATCCAGGCGACTGCCATGGCGACGGCCGTGGCCGCCATGAAGGCCGCCGTGCCGACATAGACATCGAATCGCGAATAGGCGGCGAAGAAGACAAGGAGCGGGCCGAGATCGACCGCGAGCTTCGTCCAGCCGCTGAGTTCCCTGCGCGCGGGCGCGCTTTGAGGCTGTTCCGTCAAACTCAGGCTCCTGTGAGCGCGTTCGCATAGGCGCGGGCGTCGAAGGGGCGTAGATCCCCCAGCCGTTCGCCGACGCCGATGGCATGGATTGGCAGGCCGAACTTCTCGGCTGCGGCGACAAGCACGCCGCCGCGCGCAGTACCGTCCAGCTTGGTCATCACAAGGCCGGTCACGCCCGCCACCTCGCGGAAAATCTCGATCTGGCTGAGTGCGTTCTGGCCGGTTGTGGCATCGAGCACGAGGATGGTGTCGTGCGGGGCGCCGGGGTGCTGCTTGCCCAGCACGCGGCGGACCTTCGCCAACTCGTCCATCAGGCCCGCCTTGTTCTGCAGCCGGCCGGCCGTATCCACCATCAGCACGTCCCGCCCGGAGGCGCGGGCCTGTTCCATCGCGGTGAAGGCAAGGCCGGCCGCATCGGCATCCGGCTTCCCCGAGATGACGGGGATGGAGAGGCGATCCCCCCAGACCTTCAGCTGCTCGACGGCGGCGGCGCGGAAGGTATCTCCGGCGGCCATCATCACGGCGTAGTCGTCTTCCTGGAAATTGTGCGCCAGCTTGGCGATTGTCGTGGTCTTGCCGGTGCCGTTCACGCCGACGACGAGAATGGTGTGTGGGCGCGGGAAGGCTGTTACCAGCAACGGCTTTGCGAGCGGGGCGAGGATGGCGGCGATCTCGTCTGCCGCGACCTGCCGCACACGGGCCATGTCGATCTCGCCGGCCAGCCGGGCATCGGCCAGCTTGCGGGTGATGCGTTCGGCGACCGCCGGGCCCAGATCGGCCGCGATCAGCGCATCTTCCACCGAATCAAGGTCTTCCGACTCGATGCGGCCGCCGCCGACCATGAAGGTCAGGTTCTGCGCCAGCTTTTCTGACGAGCGGGCGAGGCCCGAGCGCATGCGGGCGAGCCAGCCTGTCTTTTCCGTGACGTCGTTCATTCAGCCAGCAGTCCGTCGTTCAGATGGGTGGGCGTGAGCCGCACGAGAGCGCCCTTCGGCCGGGGCGCGGCATAGCGCAGCCGAAGCCCGTGCGCGCTGAGCCCCTGCCCGCCTTCGCTGACGGTGTCGACTGGCAATCCGACAAAGGCAGCAGTGAAAGCGGCCAGCCGGCGGGTGGATTCGGCCCGGAGTTCGGCGGCGCGCGCCTTTGCGACGGCAGCCGGCACCTGCGGCATTCGGGCCGCCGGCGTGCCGGGGCGTGGCGAATAGGGGAAGACATGGGCCTGCGCGAGGTCGCAATCCGCCAGCAGGGACAGGCTGTTGGCGTGGGCGGCTTCGCCTTCGGTTGGGAAGCCCGCGATCAGGTCTGCGCTGAGCGCGATGCCCGGGCGGATGGCGTGCAGGCGCTGTGCAAGGGCCACGGCATCTGCGCGGCTGTGGCGGCGTTTCATGCGCTTCAGGATCAGGTCGTCGCCGGATTGCAGCGAGAGGTGGAGCTGCGGCATCAGCCGTTCGTCCGCCAGCGCCTCCAGCAGGGCGTCGTCGGCTTCCGCTGCGTCCAGCGAGGAGAGGCGAAGGCGCGGGAGGACCGTGCGGGCGAGGATCGCCTGCACCAGCTGGCCGAGCAGCGGGCGGCCGGGAAGGTCCTGCCCGTAGCTGGTGGTGTCGATGCCGGTGAGCACCGCTTCGGCGACGCCCTGTTCCGCGAGCGCTGCGACGCGGGCGACGGTGGTTTCGAGCGGGACGGAGCGCGAAGGGCCGCGCGCGAGGCGGGTGACGCAGAAGGTGCAATCATGGTCGCACCCATCCTGCACGGCGACGAAGGCGCGGGACTGGCGAGTGACGGCGGGTTGCTGCCCTGCCCTGCCCCAGGCTTCCCCGTTCAGTTTCAGGGCATTGGGGATGATGGTTGCCACGTCTGCGAAGCGCTCGGGTTCCAGCGTGGCAGCGCAGCCGGTGACATAGACCGGGCCGGTGCGCGCGGCCGTGCGGGCGGCGGCGCGGGCGTCTCGCACGGCTTCGGTCGTGACGGCGCAGCTGTTGATGACGGTGGCGCCGTCGGGCGCCAGCGACGCAAGCGCGTCGCGTTCGGCGAGGTTGGAGCGGCAGCCGTGGATGACAACCCTTGCTGTCAAAGGTCGGTCTCACCCCGATAGGCGGTGGACACCGGGCCCGTCATGCTGAGCGTGCCGTGCGGAGTTTCGGCGATGACCAGGTCTCCGCCGGGCAGGCTGAGGGTGGCGCGGCTGTCCACAAGGCCCCGGCGGCGGGCGGCGGCGAAGGTGGCGCAGGCGCCGGTGCCGCAGGCGAGCGTGAGGCCGGCGCCGCGTTCCCACACGCGCAGCCGGATATGGCTGCGGCTGAGGATGGTGGCGACGTTGACGTTCACCCGCTCCGGAAAGATCGGGTCATGCTCGATCTCGGGGCCGAGGCTGTCCAGCGGGACGGAATCGGTGTCGGGCACGAAGAAGATGGCGTGGGGGTTGCCCATGTTCACCGCCGAGGGGCGTTCCAGTTCTCCCCAGGCAACCGGCATGTCGGCGGTGTCCATTGCGTATGCCAGCGGGATCTCCGCCCAGCCGAAGCGGGGGGCGCCCATGTCGATGGTGACGCCGTCTTCGGCGAGCGCTGCCGTGAGAAGGCCGCCACGCGTTTCGATGGTGGCGCTGCCCCCCAGCAGGCGGGCGACGCAGCGCGTGGCGTTGCCGCAGGCGCCGGATTCGCTGCCGTCCGGGTTGAAGATGCGCATGAAGACGTCGGCGCGGGCGGACGGTTCCATCACGATCAGCTGGTCGCAGCCGATGCCCCGGTGCCGGTCCGCCAGACGGCGGACACGCTCGGGCGGCATGGCGAGGGCCACTTGCCGGGCATCGAAGATGGCAAAATCATTGCCGGCCCCGTGCATCTTCAGAAAGGCTGTCGCCATAGGGTTTCGCATCTATGGGCGGGGGGCGACGGTTGCAATGCCCCTTCCCCCCGCTGTTGCAATGCAGCGCTTGGCGGAGTAAGGCGCGCGGCCTCTAGACCAAGTTTCGGAGATGCCCGGCCGATGCAGCCGTGCCCCCGAACAAGAGACCCGCCAACGGGGAGCGAGCACCAAGGTGGCAAGTCTGTCTGTTACGCCTGACAAGATCGTGGAGGATGTCGCAGCGGCATTGGCCGATGCGCTGTCTCTGACGCCCGATGTGGCTGCGGGCCTGACCCGCGACACTTTGCTGTTCGGCAGCCTGCCGGAGCTTGATTCGATGGCTGTGGCGACTGTGCTGACGGCGCTGGAGGATCGCTTCGGCATCCTGATCGACGACGACGAGGTGACCGGCGAACTGTTCGAAAGCCTGGGCACGCTGGCGGACTTCGTTTCGGCCAAGCTTGAGGGCAGCTCGGCGCGCTGAATAGACCCCCCGCTAAGCGTCGGGCGGACTGTCACAATTTTCCACTTTACATGGGGGGGCAACGTCCCCATATGCGCGCTCCGCTGCCCCATGGGACTTCCACCGCAAGGCAGTCGATTCTGAAACTGCACCCCGGAGGTCCCTTGAATTGCACAACCATCATAACGCGCTTCGGGTAGCGGGCGAGCTGCAACCGGCAGCTCCCGTCACCCTTGTCCGTCCTGAGGCTGCTCTCGATGCGGCGCGCTTCTTTGCTTCGGCATTTCCGGGCAAGAGCTTCTATGCCGTGAAGGCGAACCCTTCACCGCATCTGATCGAGACGCTGTGGGCCGGTGGAATCCGCCATTTCGACGTCGCCTCCATCGCCGAGGTGCGGCTGGTGCGTGGGCTGTTGCCGCGCGCCGTGCTGGCCTTCATGCATCCGGTGAAGGCCGAGGAAGCCATCGCCGAGGCCTATCACACCCACGGCGTGCGCATCTTCAGCCTGGATACCCATGAGGAACTGGCGAAGATCGTGCGGGCCTGCGCGACCGACGGCGTGCCGGCGGACGACCTGACCCTGTGCGTGCGGCTGAAGGTTTCGTCCGGCTATTCCAAGCTGAGCCTGGCCTCCAAGTTCGGGATCGGCGTGGCCGATGCCCCTGCCCTGCTGCTGGCCGCGCGCCAGGCAGCGGATTCGCTGGGAATCTGCTTCCATGTGGGATCGCAGGCGATGAGCCCGGCCGCCTATGCCGACGCCATGGCCTTCGTGCGCGCGGCGATCGTGGAAGCGGGCGTGACCGTGGACGTGATCGACGTGGGCGGCGGCTTCCCCAGCCGTTACCCCGGCATGGAACCGCCGAGCCTGGAAACCTATTTCGCGGTGATCGAGCGGGCCTATGAGTCGCTGCCGGTTTCCTACTCCGCCGAACTGTGGTGCGAGCCGGGCCGGGCGCTGTCCGCCGATTATGCCAGCGTGCTGGTGCGGGTGGAAAAGCGCCGTGGCGACGAACTGTACATCAACGACGGCGCCTATGGCTCGCTGTTCGATGCGGCCCATGTGGAATGGCGCTATCCGGTGAAGCTGGTGCGCGCCGATGCGTCGGAAGCCGAACTGACGGACTTTTCCTTCTATGGCCCGACCTGCGACGACATGGATCATATGAAGGGTCCGTTCGCGCTGCCGGGCGATGTGAAGGCGGGCGATTATATCGAGATCGGCCAGCTTGGCGCCTATGGTCAGGCCATGCGCACCGGGTTCAACGGCTTCGGTGAAGGCGCGACCGTGATCGTGACCGACGCGCCGATGGCGAGCCTGATCCCGAACGGCGGCATGCCGACCGTTCCGGCGAACGTGGTTCCGCTGGGAGTTGCTGCGCGGAGCTAACCGCGTCATCAAGGTTTCATTCTTTTCCCCCACCGCTTCGGCGGTGGGGTTCTATTCCTGTTGGAGACGAACATGAGCGAGCAAGTGAACGCACAGCGGAAGGCCGAGCTTCTTTCCAAGAAGGTCGAGCATATCGACATCAAGAGCTTCGATGCCCGTCCGATCATCGACCAGATGGCGAACATGAGCTTCACCAGCCGCGACCTTGCGCGCGCGACCGGCATCTACAACCAGATGCTGTCCGACAAGGATTGCACCGTGTGTCTGGTGATCGCGGGCTCCACCTCGGCCGGGGGCTGCATGGACCTGTATGCGGAGCTGATCCGCAACAACATGGTGGATGTGGTGATCGCCACCGGCGCCACCATCGTGGACATGGATTTCTTCGAGGGCCTTGGCCACAAGCATTATCAGGCGCTGGAAGTGCCGGACGACGACACGCTGCGTTCGCTGTATATCGATCGCATCTACGACACCTATATCGATGAAGAGCAGCTGCAGGACTGCGACTTCACCATCAACAAGATCGCCAACTCGCTGGAACCGCGCGCCTATTCCAGCCGCGCGTTCATCCGCGAGATGGGCAAATATCTGGTGGAGCACGGCAAGAAGGAGAACAGCCTCGTCAAGCTCGCCTATGAGCATGACGTGCCGATCTTCTGCCCGGCGTTCGTGGATTCCTCGGCCGGTTTCGGGCTGGTGAAGCATCAGGTGGACCGCGCCAAGGAAGGCCAGCCCTATATGGTGCTGGACGCCATCGCCGACTTCCGCGAACTGACCGAGATCAAGATCAAGGCGGGCACCACCGGCCTGCTGATGATCGGCGGCGGCGTGCCGAAGAACTTCATCCAGGACACCGTCGTCTGCGCCGAGATCCTGGGCCATGAGGATGTGGAAGTGCACAAATATGCCGTGCAGATCACGGTGGCCGACGTGCGCGACGGCGCCTGCTCGTCTTCCACGCTGCAGGAAGCGGCGAGCTGGGGCAAGGTGAACACCGGCATCGAGCAAATGGTGTTCGCGGAAGCGGGCAGCGTGATGCCGCTGCTGGCCTCCGACGCGTACCACCGCGGCTACTGGAAGGATCGCGCCAAGCGCGGCTGGGCGAAGCTGTTCGGCTGAGTTCGGGCCAGAGACCGGGAAACGAGGGCGGATGCAGCGATGCATCCGCCCTTCGCGTTTCAGGCGGCTGTTGTCTCGGGCACGCGGCGGCGGCGCAGCGCGAATCCGGTGATGCCGAAGCCGGTGATCAGCAGGGCCCAACTGGCGGGTTCGGGAACGGCAGGAGCGGCATCACCCGAAACATAGGCGAAGATGTTGAGATCGGCTTCATCAGTGCCCTCATTCTGAATCTCGTCGCGCGATCCGAACCCGGTTCCGATAGTCCAGGCCGCACCCTCATAGGCATAGCCCCAGCCCATCGCATTTGGGTTCGGGATATCGAAGGCACCCCATATGAGCCCTCTGTACGGCGCGCTGCCCATCACATCAGCATAGGCTGACCAGTTGCTGGGCTCGTCGAGCGGCAGGCTGAGCAGAAGGGCCGACACATCGCCCAGTCCAGCGACGGTGAAGCCAGCGGCCTGCACAGTGGATGCCATATGGTTGAAGCTGACGTTGAAGAAACTGTCCAGCCTGATCCAGCTTCGCCCGGTGAGCGTGTCGGTGAAAGTGGCATAGCCGCCATGATCCGGGCCGGCGACCACGGCTGCGTCGGCAGATGCAGGCAGCGACAGGCAGGCGGCGACAGCGGCGGCGACAGGCAATCTCCCGAGCATGCGGCACTCCTTCGTGCCGGCGCCAGTGCCGGCGCCGTATTTCGAGCAAGAAATATGCCATCGGCAGGCGTCTTGATTCCATTGCCCTTTTCCCGGGCGAGCAGCAGCAGGCTGTAAGATTGTTTGACTGTTCTGCCGCCCGCCAATCATGTCAGGGCTGAAGCAGCGGCAGTGGGCTTTCCACCTGCATGTCGTGCATCATGCCAGGCAGGCATCCAGATAGCCCTTGTGGCTGGCGATCCGTCAGTCCGGCTCGGGATCCGGGACCCGACCAGATTTTCTGCATCGTCTGCTCGAAAGCCTGGTCGGGCCGAGGTGAAGATGTCGAAGCTGTTGTCGCCTGTGGACCAGACCCGTTCGTGGCCGAGACGGGTGGTCGGCAAGCGGAGCCCGGTGATCGCGCGGATCGAATCCGCCGGCGTCGGTGAGAGTGGTGAGAGCGAGGCCGCCAAACAGGGCAACCAAAGGGACAAGGTGCCTTTGGTCCTCCTGACCCCCTCTCGCCGCAGGTCTTACAGTTGCGAGAGGGGAGGAGAAGCCCGTTACGCCAGGGCGGCGCCGACAGGCGGGCGGCGGCGGAGCGAGGCGCCCACGAAGCCGAAGCCGGCCACCAGCATGGCCCAGGTGGCGGGTTCGGGGACGCCGCCGGTGACGCTGAGATTTGACACGCCCCAGCCTTCGTCGCCGAGGCCCTGCGCGTTGCCGGAATAGCTGAGCGTCAGCGTGTTGGTGCCCGTGGTGAGCGCCAGCGGAACGCTGAACAGGCCCGTGCCGCCGGCCCAGGAGCCGGGCGTGCTGATCGAGACGCTGCTGCCGACCGGCGCAAAATAGGTGATGTCATAACCGCCACCGCCCAGATTGTAGCTGCCCGACAGGATGCCGGTGCCGTTCAGGCTGAGGGTGAAGACATCGGTGTAGCCATTGCCTTCGCCGTCCAGTGAGGCATAGCCGTTCAGCGTGAAGCTGGTGAGGCCGGCGCCGGCATTGGCTTCGAACTGGTAGCTGACGGAGCCGGGGCTCGTCAGTGCGCCGGTGGGCGTGTCTTGCGTGAACAGGGTTGCCGCGCTTGCTGCCGTTCCCAGCAAGGCCCAGGCAACTCCTGTGATCAGGATGTTGAGTTTCATAAAACGACCCTTTCTCACCCGAAGCCGCCGACCCTTCGATCAGCTTCGGGCTGAGTGGCCTTTATCGCGAAATCTGAAGGGTTTCTGTCAATCAGTGTATGTAACGCCTGCGCAATGTTGTGGCGCGCGTGATCAGCTGACAGATTGTGGCGGCCGCACATCCTGCGCGCGTTGCAACCTGTATTCCCGCCAAACCGTGTAGAGGCCGGAGAGCGCGATAAGGGCGCCCCCTGCCAGCGTCGTCCACCCCGGCACGTCCGACATCAGGAACCAGCCGAAGGCGATGGCGCCCAGCAGCTGGATGTAATCGAACGGCATCAGCACCGAGACGGCGGCGTGGCGCAGCGAGCTGGTCATGGTGATCTGGGCGACAATCCCGGCAGCGCCGCCGCCCAGCAGCAGGAGCAGCGTGGGCCAGTCGTGCCAATGGCCGGCGAAGGGCAGCATCAGGCCGCTGGTGACGAGCGAGAGCGACATGAACCAGAACACGATTGCCGCCACATGCTCGCCGCGCATCTGCCGCACGGCGATGGTGACGCCCGCCGCGCCCAGCGCCCCCACCAGCGCCAGCGCGAGGCCCAGCGCGGGCAGCGCCTGCCCGCTGTGGCCCGGCTGCATGATGATGGCGACGCCCGCGAAACCGCAGAACACTGCGAACCAGCGGTGCGGGCCGACTTGTTCCCGCAGGATCAGGAATGACAGGATGGTGGCGAACACCGGCGCCATGAAGCCGATGGTGGTGATTTCGGCCAGCGGCAGCATCGTCAGCGCCTGGAAGGTGCAGAGGATGGCGGCATTGCCCAGCAGCGCGCGGCCCGCATGCATGAACGGCCGCTTCGTGCCCAGCTGCGCCAGCCCCGGCCCCGTCAGAACCCAGACCAGAAGCACCGGAATGCCGACCGCCGCGCGATAGAACAGCATTTCCGCTGCACTGGCATCGCCCGTTTCGGCAGCCAGCTTGAACAGCGCGCCCATCACCGAGAAGCTGACGGCCGCAACGGTGCGGAGCGCGATACCAAGGCGTGGGCCGCTGAGCATGACCTTAGCGCCGGAATTCGGCGACCAGCTCCACATGGGTGGACCAGCGGAACTGTGCGACCGGCCAGAGCCGCCCGAGGCGGAAACCTGCCGCCACCAGCCGCTCGGCATCGCGGACGAAGGTGGCGGGGTTGCAACTGACGGCGGCCACGACTGGAATGCGGCTGCCGGCGAGCTGTTCCGTCTGCGCGATGGCGCCCGCGCGCGGCGGATCGATGATGGCGGCGTCGAAGCGCGACAGTTCCTCGGCCGACAGCGGCTTGCGGAACAGGTCCCGATGCTCGGTGGCGACCGGCCGCCCTGCCCTGCGCGCGGCTTCGCCCAGGGCGCGAATCGCCGGGCCCGCGCCATCCACGGCATGGACCTGCGCCGAACGGCTGGCGGGAAAGGCGAAGGTGCCGCTGCCCGCGAACAGGTCCGTCACGCGCGCTGCATCGCCCAGGATGGCAGTGACGGCGCCGACGAGCGCTGCTTCTCCATCGGCGGTGGCCTGCAGGAAGGCGGCGGGCGGCAGGGTGACGGGCACGCCGCCCATGCGCAGCACCGGGTCCGCGTTGGCGACGACGGTTTCCACCCCCATCGGCCCTTCGACCGAGAGGCGGGCAAGGCCATGTTCGGCCGCGAACCGGGTGAGCCCCTCGATCCGGGGCACGCTGTTGGCCTGAAGATTGGCGAGCAGAAGATCGACGCCGGTGTCCGTCAGCGTCATGGTGATGCCGATGGCAGAGCGTTCGGCGAGCATGGGGCCGAGCAGCGCGCGCAGTGGTTCCACCAGCGCGAACAGCGCCGGATGCAGCACCGGGCATTCTTCCATGTTCACCAGCCGGTGCGCGCCTTCGGCGTTGAAGCCCAGCCGCACCTGCCCGTCGGTGCGGGTGGCCCGGAACGCGGTGCGGCGGCGGCTGCCTTCGGGCGAGACGTGCACCGGCATCACCTGTTGCGGCTCAATCCCTGAGCGGGCGAGCGGGGCGAGGATGCGATCCCGGGCGAAGGCCGCGATCAGCCGATCAGAGACATGCTGCAGCTGGCAGCCGCCGCATTCGCCGAAGTGGCGGCAGGGCGGTTCGACATGATCCGGGCCGAAGACAAGGCTTCCGTCGGGCAGCAGCTGGTCGCCCGGAACAGCCCCGGGCACGAAGCGGCCGTCTGCGGCGACGCCATCCCCGCGTGCGGCGAACCGTTCGATCACCACGCTATGCAACGAGCCTGTCATATGAGAAAGGGGGCTTATCCTGTTGGCGTTAATGGACAGAAACGTATGAACATCATTCGGGGAGCGAGCCGGACAGGCTCTGTTGCGAAGCTGGCGGTGCTGGCCTCACTGGTCGGACTGGCAGCCTGTGCGCCTGCGCCTCTCTACACGTCAAGCGGCATGCACCGGGGCGCCGTGACCTGGGGCGAGATTCCGCGCGATGCGCGCGGGGAGCCGGTGTGGGCTGCGATCAGGCCGGCGCCCGGCCAGCAGCTGGCGGGTCAGCCGGCGGACCAGCGGATGGCAGCCGCGCGGCCCACGAAGCCGGCAACAGTGCAAGAAGGCGACGGCGAAGACTAGCCCAGGCCGCCGACAGCATCACCAGGAAGCTGCCCAGAATGAGGGCGGTGAGGCCGAAGCCCGCCGCCACCCGCCCCGCCTCGAACAGGCCCTGCAGCGCCACCAGCACATAGACCAGCGCCGACACCAGAAGCGCGCGCCTGTCGATGACGAGCGCGACGAAGGTGAGCGCGGCATAGAGCAGCAGCACGACAACGGCACCGCCAGTGCTGGCGCCGGAATCGAGCACGCCGGTGAACTTGAACACGCTGTGCACGATCAGCGGCGCCGCCAGCAGGTGCAGCCAGAAGGCGATATCGGTGTTGCGGGTCACGCGATCCCGATCGCGCATGTCGTAAAACATGCCCGCCGCGAAGATGCCCAGACCAGCCAGGAAAGCCGCGACGCGCATGGCGAGTTCGGACGGGATAACCGCACCGACCAGCGCGACCGCGCCGATGGCCAGTGCCGCCGCGCCTGCCGCCAGCGTGATCGGCACGCGGAACCGGCGCCAGTGCAGAGCGGCTGCCGCTGCGGCCGCAAGCCCGGCGACCATGGTGGGCGCCAGCACGGCCACGAACTGGCCCTGTTGCCACACCTGCTGGACCGCCCTGCCCCAATGGCCGCCTGCGGTGATCGCCGTGAACACGCCCACGAACACCGAACCCACAAATGCCAGCAGCAGCACGATGGACGGCAGCGCCATGCGCCGCCGCCGCGTGAAATATTCCGCCAGCCCCCAGCTGAGCCCCGCCGTGAGCACGGCAGCCGGCAGCGTGGGCATCAGCGCCGGCAAGGCGCCCAGCACCAGCAGGCATGCCAGCGCGACGAAGATGTCGTTGAAGCCCGTCAGCAGGCGGAAGCTCTCATTGTCCGGCCCGGCGCCTTGCAGCCTCTGTTGGGCGAACGCGATGAGGCGCTCTCTGGAGCGGGCATCGATGACACCGGCCTCTACGGCGGCGTCCAGATCTTCACGGCGGATATCCATGGGTGCAGAATCGCGGGGCCGCGCGGGGAAGTCAACGCGGGAGCGCCCTTCGGGGCGCATTGCAACTTGCCCGCCAGCCGCTAAGGCTGAGAGGATTCAAGTCGGAGCCGGTCGCATGCAGTTCCTGAAGGGTGTCTGGACATTTCTGGTGGGCGTGAAGGACGCCCTGGTGCTGATCTTCATGCTGCTGCTGTTCGGGCTGCTGTGGGCCGGGTTGTCGATGGGCGGGCCATCGGCGGTGTCCGTGCCCAACGGCGCCGCGCTGGACATCCGGCTGGACGGGCTGCTGGTGGACCAGCCGACCGAGCTGGAGCCGATGGCGCTGCTGGGCGGGCAGCAGGTGATCCCGGAAACCGACACGCTGGCGCTGGTGCGCGCCATCGACAAGGCGGCCGACGATTCGTCGATCAGCATGATCACGCTGAACCTGGACAGCTTCATGGGCGGCGGGCAGGCCAATCTGCAGAGCGTGGGCGCCGCGCTGAAGCGCTTCCGTGCCAAGAAGAAGCGGGTGGAGGCCTGGGCGACCGCCTATACCGACGCCGGCTATTATCTGGCGGCCCATGCCGACAGCATCGGCATCTCTCCGCTGGGCGCGATGGCGCTGAGCGGGCCGGGGGGCAGCAACCTCTATTTCAAGGACGCGCTCGACAAGCTGAAGGTGAATGTGGAGGTGTTCCGGGTGGGCACCTACAAGAGCTTCGTGGAACCGTTCACGCGCAACGAAGCCTCCCCGGCGGCGAAGGAAGCCGACCAGACGCTGGCGGACGACCTGTGGTCGACCTGGCGTGCGACGGTGCAGGCCGAGCGGCAGGAGCTGGACGTGGCGGCGACGCTGGCGAGTTGGCCCCAGCGGGTGGCAGGCGCCAACCAGACCCAGGCCGAACTGGCGAAGAATGCCGGCTTCGTGGACGAAGTCATCAGCGAGAACGCTTGGCGTGCGCGGTTGAAGGAAAAGCTGGGCGACGGCGACGAGCCCGACCGGCCGGGCGACTTCAAGCGCATCGATGTGCGGGACTATTGGGCGGCGCGGCGGCCTGTGGGAGAGACCGGGCCTGCGGTGGCCGTGGTGCATGTGGCCGGCAGCATCGTCGATGGAGACGCCCCCCCGGGGACGGCAGGCGGCGCAACGATCCGGCGTTTGATCGAAGATGCAGTCACCGACAAGGACGTGAAGGCCATCGTGGTGCGGGTGGATTCGGGCGGCGGTTCCGTGCTGGCCTCCGAAGAGATCCGGCAGGCGATGCTGGAGGCACGGGCGCAGAAGATCCCGGTGATCGCGAGCTTTGGCCCGGTGGCGGCCAGCGGCGGATATTGGGTGGGAACCGGCGCCGACATGATCTTCGCCAGCCCGGCCACCGTGACCGGCTCCATCGGCGTGTTCGGGGTGATCCCCACCTTCGAAGGCACGCTGAAGCAGCTGGGGGTTTCGACCGACGGCGTGAAGACCACGCCCTTTTCCGGCCAGCCGGACGTGGTGGGCGGGCTGAACGACCCGACGCGGACGCTGATCCAGGCGGGCGTGCAGGACATCTACAAGCAGTTCGTGGGGTTGGTGGCGGCCGCGCGCAAGCTGCCTGTGGCCGAAGTGGAGCCGATCGCGGAAGGCCGGGTGTGGTCCGGCACGCGGGCCAAGCAGCTGAAGCTGATCGACCAATATGGCGACCTGCAGACCGCCATCCGCGAGGCCGGGCGCCGCGCAGAGCTGAAAGGCGAGCCGCGCATCAAGGTGATGATGCCGCCCCGGTCGCTGCTGGTGCAACTGATCTCCAAGCTGGAAGGCGGCGAAGCGGCCGACAACAGCGCGATGAGCCGGGATGCCATGGGGCGCGCGGTGGCGATCTCCCGGTTGCAGGCCGCGGCGCAGGTGCAGGCCGCGATCTCCGTCGCCAACGGCCCCACGGTGCAGGCGCATTGCCTGACCTGCATGGGCTATTCCATTCCCGCCCGGGCGTCCGCCCCGGTGGAGCTGCTGCCGGCCCTGAAGGCCCTGCTCGTTGACTGAGGGGCTGAAACGCGGGATCGGCCCGCTGGGCGCCGCGCTGATCACCTTCAACGGCATCGTCGGCGCGGGCATCTTCATGCTGCCCGGCCTGGTGCATCAGGCATTCGGACCGTTCGGGCCGTGGCTGTTCCCGCTGTTCGGGCTCATCATGCTGCTGATGGTGCTGCCTCTCGCCGCTGCCGCCGCGCGTTTCGACATCAGCGGCGGACCTGCGGCCTATGTCGGCAGCGCGTTCGGGCCTTTCGCCGGATTTCAGGCCGGCTGGCTGTTCACGCTGGGCAAGCTGACGGCGCTGGCGGCCAATGCCAATGTGTTCGCATCCTATCTCTCCGGGCTGGTGCCGGGCCTTTCCGGGCCGGTCGCCACGGCGGTGGTGATCCTGTTGCTGGTGGGCAGCCTGATGGCCGCCAATGTCGCCGGGGTGAAGCAGTCCATGCGGCTGCTGATGCTGGTCTCCGTGTTGAAAGTCGCGCCGCTGCTTGCGCTCGCGGTGCTGGCGCTGCTGATGCTGGGTGGCGCGCTGCCGCCGCCTGGGCCGTTCCCGCCGCTCAGCGAAGTGGAAGCAAGCGCGCTGATCCTGCTCTATGCCTTTGTCGGGTTCGAAAGCGTGCTAGTGCCTGCCGGCGAGACCCGTGACCCCAAGCGCACCATCCCGCGCGCGCTGCTGCTGACCCTGCTGATGACCAGCGCCTTCTTCATGTTGATCCAGTTCGCCTTCCTGGCAGTGGACCCGCCGCTGAGTGAAGAGGCGCCGATGATCGCCTTCGGCGCCGCCATTGCGGGAACGGCGGGCGCCACCGCGATCACGCTCGCCGCGCTGTGCTCACTGGCGGGCAACCTTCACACCAACCTGCTCTCCACCCCGCGAATCCTGTTTGCCATGGCCGAACAGAAGGTGCTGCCGGGCTGGTTCGGCCGCGTCTCGGCCGCGTTCGGCACACCTGCCAACGCCATCCTCGCCTTCGGCGCCGCCGCGCTGTTGCTGGCGCTGACGGGGAGCTTCGTCTGGCTGGCGGTCGTCGGAACAGTCGCGCGGCTGGTGCTGTTCCTGATGGTTTATGCCAGCCTGCCCAAGCTGCGCCGCGATGCCGGGGAACCCGCACTGCCGCCGCTGGGGCTTTCGCTGGCGCTGCTGATCGCGACGGCGCTGTGCCTGTGGGCGATTTCCCAGACCAAGGCCGACGCCTGGGCGATGCTGGCCGGGAGCGTGGTGGTAGGAACGCTGCTGTTCTTTCTGGCACGGCGGGGGCGAGCGGCGACGCTGGATTGAAGGGGCTCTGCCCCTTCACCCCGGCAGGGAGGTGACCTCCCTGCACCCACATTAGTGGGGGGTAATCGTTGAGGTTGCGCTGACGGACGAGTTGACTGCCTGCGGCGCCGACAAGTTCCAGCGCCGCAGGCAATCAAACATCGTCACGCGCGCACCTTCGGAGCAATGCGCAACGCCAATGTAGAGGGTTCAGGGAAATCATTTCCCTGCCCGCCGGAGGCAAAAAACCCAGCCGCCCAGCCCCTAACCCGGGTGGATCGGCAGCTTCCACCCGCGTGTGAGGGCGCCCGCACGGATGGCGAAGGCGATCAGCGCCCCTGCCCCGCCCGCGATCCAGCCGTTGAGGTTACCTCCGGCGGACAGCAGTACGGTGGCCGCCGCGCCGGCGATGGCGGCTGTGACATAGATTTCGCGTTGCATCAGGATGGAGGGCTGGCCGGCGACGACATCGCGCACCACGCCGCCGAAGGTTGCGGTGACGACGCCCATCACGGCGGCGGGAACGGGATCGACCCCGTAGCTGAGCGCCTTCAGCGCCCCGAACGCGCAATAGGCGGAAAGGCCGACGGCATCGAGCCAGCGCAGCGGCTTGCCGGGCCATTGGTCCGTCCGCAGCACCCAGACGGCGAGTGTCGCCAGCAGGCAGACAGCGATGAACCAGCCATGGCCCATCCAGAACACGGGGGCACCGATCAGCAGGTCGCGGATGGTGCCGCCGCCCATGCCTGTCATCCCGGCGAAGAAGGCGCAGGTGACGAAATCCTGCCGCACGCGGGCAGCGACCAGCGCGCCGGTGACGGCGAAGATGAACACGCCGACGAAATCCAGCGCGAGGAAGACGCGCCGGAGGTGGTCGAGCGCCTCGGCGTCCACGACGCTGGGCTTAGATGTGGATCGGCTTGCCCGTCACCGCCATGGCAGCTTCCTTCAGCGCCTCGGCGTGCGTCGGGTGGGCGTGGCAGGTGAGCGCGATATCCTCGCTGGAGGCGCCCATTTCCATCGCCAGCGCGGCTTCCGCGATCAGCGTGCCGGCCAGCGTGTTGACGATCCACACGCCCAGAACGCGATCGGTCTTGGCGTCGGCGATGATCTTCACGAAGCCGTCTGTATCCTGGTTGGCCTTGGCGCGGCTGTTGCCCAGGAACGGGAATTTGCCGACCTTCACTTCGCCCTTTTCCTTCGCGGCCTCTTCCGTGAGGCCGACGCCGGCGATTTCCGGGTTGGTGTAGACGACCGACGGGATCACCTCATGGTTCACATAGCCGGTGAGGCCCGCGATGTTGTCGGCGACCGCAATGCCCTCGTCCTCGGCCTTGTGGGCGAGCATGGGGCCGGGGGTGACATCGCCAATGGCCCAGATGCCGGGCACCGCGGTGGAGAGATAATGATCGACTTCGATCTGGCCGCGCTTGTTGAGTTCGAGGCCGGCCTTTTCGATGGCGAGGCCGTCGGTGTTGGGGCGGCGACCGATGGAAACCAGCACCACATCGGCTTCCAGCGTGGTGGCTTCGCCCCCGGCGGCGGGTTCCAGCGTGAGCGTGGCGCCGGACTTGCCGGTCTTCACCGAGGTGACCTTGGTGGAGGTGAGGAATTCGACGCCCTGCTTCTTCAGCAGCTTGGCGGATTCCTTGCGCACTTCGCCGTCCATGCCGGGCAGGATCTGGTCGAGATATTCGACGACAGTGACCTTGGCGCCGAGGCGGCGCCAGACCGAGCCGAGTTCCAGGCCGATCACGCCGCCGCCGATGACGACGAGGTGGCCGGGCACCTTCTTCAGGCTGAGCGCGCCGGTGGAATCGACGATGACGCCCTTGTCATTGTCGACATCCGCGCCGGGCAGCGGGGTGACCGACGAGCCGGTGGCGACAATGATGTTCTTCGCGGTGTAGACCTGATCGCCGACCTTGATGCTGGTCTTCGATTCGAAGCTGGCATGGCCCTTCAGCCAGTCGATCTTGTTCTTCTTGAACAGGAAGGCGACGCCGTCGGTCAGGCCCTTCACGGCCTTGTCCTTGGAGGCCAGCAGTTCGCCATGATCGATGCTGGCGCTGGCGGTGATGCCGAACTTCTTCAGATGGCCGGCCGAGACCTCTTCGTACAGCTCGGACGCGTGCAGCAACGCCTTGGACGGGATGCAGCCGATGTTGAGGCAGGTGCCACCCAGCGTTTCGCGGGATTCGACACAGGCCGTCTTCAGGCCGTTCTGCGCGGCGCGAATGGCAGCGACATAGCCGCCGGGGCCAGCGCCGATCACGATCACGTCATAGTCGGCCATTTTACTTGTCCTTGCAGTTCAACAGATTGCCGCCGCACCTTCAGATACGGCGGCAGGAAAATCAGAGATCGATGACGAGGCGCGTGGGATCTTCCAGCGCTTCCTTGATGCGCACCAGATAGGTGACCGCTTCGCGACCATCGATCAGGCGGTGGTCATAGCTGAGCGCCAGATACATCATCGGGCGGATCACGATCTGCCCTTTCACCACGACCGGGCGATCCTCGATCCGGTGCATGCCGAGCACGCCGGATTGCGGCGGGTTGATGATCGGCGTGGACATCAGGCTGCCGAACACACCACCGTTGGAGATGGTGAAGGTGCCGCCCTGCATCTCGTCCATCTTCAGCTTGCCGTCACGCGCGCGCTTGCCGAAGTCGGCGATTTCCAGCTCGATCTCGGCGAAGCTCTTGGCGTTCGCGTTCTTCAGGATGGGAACCACCAGGCCGCCGGGCGAGGACACTGCCACGCCGACGTCGAAATAGTTGTGGAAGATGATCTCGTCACCTTCGATGCGGGCGTTGACGCTGGGCACGTCCTTGGCAGCCAGCGCGCAGGCCTTCACGAAGAAGGACATGAAGCCGAGGCGGACGCCATGCTTCTTTTCGAACGCATCCTTGTAGCGGTTGCGGGCGTCCATCACCGCCGTCATGTCCACGTCGTTGAACGTGGTGAGCATGGCGGCCGTGTTCTGCGCTTCCTTCAGGCGGCGCGCGATGGTCTGCCTGAGGCGCGTCATGCGGACACGCTCTTCGGTGCGGGCGGCCACGGGCGCAGCAGCGGCTGCCGGGGCGGCGGCGCCGATCACCTTGGCGGTGCCGGCTTCGATGGCGGCCAGCACGTCGCCCTTGGTCAGGCGGGCATCCTTGCCGGTGCCGGTGATGCTGGCGGGATCGAGATTGTAGGTTTCGATGAGCACGCGCACAGCCGGGGCGATGGCTTCATAGGCCGACGGTGTTGCCGAGGGCGCAGCAGCAGGAGCCGGTGCGGGCGCAGCAGCGGCGGGAGCCGGCGCAGCGGTTGCGGGCGCAGGAGCCGGCGCGGCCGCTGCAGGGGCCGGAGCCGCAGCGCCGGCGGCACCCGCTTCCAGCGACGCGATCACGGCGCCGACGGTGACGGTGTCACCTTCCTTGAACTTCAGCTCGGTCAGCACGCCGGCGGCGGGCGCATTCACTTCCACCGCGACCTTGTCGGTTTCCAGGCTGACGATCGGCTCGTCGGCCTTCACCGCATCACCCACCTTCTTCAGCCACTGGCCGATGGTCGCTTCGGTGACGCTCTCGCCGAGCGCCGGAATCACAACGTCCATTGTCGTCCCCTCAGGCGGCCTTCTTGCCGCTGGATTTCAGGCTGGAGCGGATGGCGGCGCGAACCGCCTTCTTGTCCTCTCCCAGCGCTTCGTGAATGAGCTTGGCCTGTTCGGCCGCATGGCGGCGGGCAAGGCCGGTGGCCGTGGCGGCGGCAGCCGCGCGGCCGGCATAGACGGCGCGGCGCCCGATGGCATCCTCGATCAGCGGATCGACGAAGGTCCAGCTGCCGGCGTTCTTCGGCTCTTCCTGGCACCAGACCACGGTCTCGAGCTTCGGGAAGCTCTTCACATAGTCCGCGATGACATCGCCGGGGAACGGATAGAGCTGTTCCACCCGCAGGATGTAGACATCGTCGCGCCCTTGCGCGTCGCGCTCGTCGGCGAGGTCGTAATAGACCTTGCCCGAGCACAGGATCAGCCGCTTCACCTTCGACGGATCGGCCGGGGTGAGGTCGTTCAGGCAGCGGTGGAAGCTGGAGCCCTCACCCATGTCCGCCAGCGACGACACGGCGCGCTTGTGGCGCAGCAGCGACTTCGGCGTCATGATGATGAGCGGCTTGCGGAATGGCCGCAGCATCTGCCGCCTGAGGATGTGGAAATAGTTCGCCGGCGTGGTGCAGTTGGCGACCTGGATGTTATCTTCTGCGCAGAGCTGGAGATAGCGTTCCAGACGGGCCGAACTATGTTCAGGCCCCTGCCCTTCGTAACCGTGCGGCAGCAGCATCACCAGCCCGTTGGCGCGCAGCCACTTGGCTTCGCCCGAGGCGATGAACTGGTCGATGATGACCTGCGCGCCGTTGGCGAAATCGCCGAACTGCGCTTCCCACAGCACCAGCTTGCGCGGATCGGCCATGGCATAGCCATATTCGAAGCCCAGCACGCCGAATTCGGACAGCGGGCTGTCATACACCTCGAAATCGCCGCCCAGATTGTTGAGCGGGATATATTTCTGACCCGAATTCTGGTCGACCCAGACGGCATGGCGCTGCGAGAAGGTGCCGCGGCCGCTGTCCTGACCGGACAGACGGACGCTGTAGGCTTCCGGCTGCTGGGTGACCAGGGTAGCGAAGGCGAGGCTTTCCGCCGTCGCCCAGTCCAGGCCTTCGCCCGCCGTGACCGTTGCTTCACGCGCCTTGATGACGCGATCCAGCGTGCGGTGGATGGTGACCCCCTCCGGCACGGTGTGCAGCTTGTAGGCGATCGCCTTCAACTGTTCGACCGCAACACCGGTTTCCGCCGAGCGGCGGGCGGTGACTGGATCAGCCGGTTGGTGCAGGCCCATCCAGCGGCCACCGAACCAGTCGGCCTTGTCTGCGCGGAAGTTGGAAGCTGCAGCGAAGTCAGCCTCCAGCCGATCGATGAAGGCGGTTTCCATCGCAGCCACATCGGCTTGCGTCACCTGGCCCTCAGCCACCAGCCGCTCGCTGTAGAGCGTCGCGACCGACTTGTGATCGCGGATCCTGGCGTACATCAGCGGCTGCGTGAAGGACGGCTCATCGCTTTCGTTGTGGCCGAAGCGGCGATAGCACCACATGTCGATCACCACGTCGCGGTGGAAGGTCTGGCGGAATTCCGTTGCGACCTTGGTGGCGAAGGTGACGGCTTCCGGATCGTCGCCATAGACGTGGAAGATCGGCGCCTGCACCAGCTTCGCCACGTCGGACGGGTAAGGGCTGGAGCGGGCGAAGGCCGGCGACGTCGTGAAGCCCACCTGGTTGTTGACGATGAAATGGATCGTCCCGCCCGAGGAATAGCCGCGCACGCCGGAGAAGCCGAGGCATTCCGCGACGATGCCCTGCCCTGCGAAGGCGGCATCGCCGTGCAGCAGCACGGGCAGCACCTGGTTCTGCAGGCTGGACCATGTGGGGGACGTGAGGCCTGCGCCCCGAAGCCGTTGGGCCGCGCGCGCCTTGCCCAGCACGACCGGGTTCACCGCTTCGAGGTGGGAGGGGTTCGGCGCCAGCGACAGGTGGACATGATTGCCGTCGAACTCGCGGTCGGTGGAAGCGCCGAGGTGATATTTCACGTCGCCCGAGCCGCCGACATCTTCCGGGTTGGACGAGCCGCCGGAGAATTCGTGGAAGATGGTGCGATAGGGCTTGCGCATCACGTTCGCGAGCACGTTCAGGCGGCCGCGGTGCGGCATGCCGATCACGATCTCGTTCACGCCGTGCGCGCCGCCGACCTTGATGATGGATTCAAGCGCCGGGATCGCCGCTTCGCCGCCTTCAAGGCCGAAGCGCTTGGTGCCGACATATTTGCGGGCGAGGAAGCGTTCGAACTGCTCCGCCTCGATCAGCTTGTTCAGGATCGCCTTCTTGCCTTCGGGCGTGAACTGGATCTCCTTGTCGCGGCCCTCGAAGCGTTCCTGCAGGAAGCGGCGTTCTTCCACATCGTTGATGTGCATATATTCGAGGCCGACATGGCCGCAGTAGTTGCGACGCAGGATATCGACCAGCTCGCCGACCTTCACGGTTTCCAGCCCGCCGAACAGGCCGCCGATATAGACGGTGCGCTCAGGATCGGTGAGGCCGTGATATTCGGGCGTAAGGTCGGCCGGCATCGGGCGGTCGGCAAGGCCGAGCGGGTCGAGATTGGCTGCCAGATGGCCGCGCACCCGATAGGTGCGGATCAGCATCGTCGCCTTCACCGTGTCGTCGGCGGCGCGGCGGGCTTCGCCGGAACCGACTGCGGGGGCGGGCTTTCCGGCTGCCTTGGCGACGGCGGCGGCCGCCTTGCCCGGCAGGCCGGCGTCCAGCGACAGCGTCAGCTCGTCATCCGGAGTGATGGGCCAGTTCGGCCGCGCCCAGCTCGGGCGTGGCAGGGTGTCGGGGAATCCCTGCTCGTCTTGCATCTTTCAAATCACCTTTAGGGGCCCAAATCACCATCAAGGGCCTTCTAAACCCGCAGATAGCGGCTGAGGACTTGTTCCTCAACCGCTTACGCCACCATCATGGCTGCCATGCGACCAAAGTTGCCCTGATTTTTCCGGCCGGCACGGCAACCGGCCGGAAAACAGGGGCGTCGTGGTTCAGCCCTTCAGCACTTCCTTCAGCGTGCGGCCGAGTTCGGAGGGGCTGGGGCTGACGCGGATTCCGGCCGCTTCCATGGCCGCAATCTTGTCTTCCGCCTTGCCCTGGCCGCCCGACACGATAGCGCCGGCATGGCCCATGCGGCGGCCCGGAGGCGCCGTGGTGCCCGCGATGAAGCCGACCATCGGCTTCTTGCGGCCGCGCTTGGCTTCGTCGCGCAGGAACTGGGCGGCTTCTTCTTCCGCCGAGCCGCCGATTTCGCCGATCATGATGATGGACTGGGTGGCGTCGTCGGCCAGGAACAGTTCCAGCATGTCGATGAAATTGGTGCCGTTGACCGGGTCACCGCCGATGCCGACGGCCGTCGTCTGGCCCAGGCCTTCGTTGGTTGTCTGGAACACGGCTTCATAGGTCAGCGTGCCCGAGCGCGACACGACGCCGACCGAACCCTTCGAGAATATGGAGCCCGGCATGATGCCGATCTTGCACTCGTTCGGGGTGAGCACGCCGGGGCAGTTCGGGCCGATGAGGCGCGACTTGGAGCCTTGCAGCGCGCGCTTCACGGGCACCATGTCCAGCACCGGAATGCCTTCGGTGATGCAGATGATCAGCGGGATTTCCGCCGCGATCGCTTCCAGGATAGCGTCAGCCGCGCCGAACGGCGGGACATAGACCACGGACGCGTCGGCGCCGGTCTTTTCCCGGGCTTCCAGCACGGTGTCGAACACGGGCAGGCCGATGTGGGTCTGTCCGCCCTTCCCCGGGGCCACGCCGCCGACCATCTTGGTGCCGTAGGCGATGGCGGCTTCGGAATGGAAGGTCCCCTGCTTGCCCGTGAAGCCCTGGGTGATGACCTTGGTGTTGCTGTTGACGAGAATGCTCATGGGTCAGGCCGCCTTCTTCACTTCGGCGACGATCTTGCGGGCGGCATCGCCCAGATCGTCGGCGCTCACGATGGGCAGGCCCGAGTTCGCGAGAATTTCCTTGCCCAGCTCGACGTTGGTGCCTTCGAGGCGCACGACGAGCGGAACGCCCAGGTTCACTTCCTTGGCAGCCGCGATGATGCCTTCCGCGATGATGTCGCAGCGCATGATGCCGCCGAAGATGTTGACGAGGATGCCTTCCACCGCCGGATCGGCGAGGATCAGCTTGAAGGCGTTGGTCACCTTCTCCTTGTTGGCGCCGCCACCGACGTCCAGGAAGTTGGCCGGGAAGGCGCCGTTCAGCTTGATGATGTCCATCGTCGCCATGGCGAGGCCGGCGCCGTTCACGAGGCAGCCGATGTTGCCGTCCAGCTTGATGAAGGCGAGGTCATACTTCGACGCTTCGACTTCGGCCGGGTCTTCTTCCGTCAGGTCGCGCAGTTCGACGAGATCGGGGTGACGGCCGAGCGCGTTGGGATCGAAGCCGACCTTGGCGTCCAGCACCATCAGCTTGTCGTCCTTGGTGACGGCGAGCGGGTTGATCTCGATCTGCGAGGCGTCCGTGCCGATGAAGGCGGCATAGAGCTTGGCGGCGGTGTCTGCCGCCTGCTTCGCGAGATCGCCCGAAAGGCCAAGCGCGGCGGCGACGGAACGGCCATGGTGAGCGCCCCAGCCCGTGGCCGGATCGATGGTGAAGGTCCGGATCTTTTCCGGCGTGTCGTGCGCGACGGTTTCGATGTCCATCCCGCCTTCGGTGGAGGCGACGCAAGCGACGCGGCCGGTGGCGCGGTCGACGAGGAACGCCAGGTAGAATTCCTTGGCGATGTCCACACCGTCGGTGACGTACAGGCGGTTCACCTGCTTGCCGGCTTCGCCTGTCTGGATGGTGACCAGCGTGTTGCCCAGCATTTCGCCGGCAGCGAGGCCGACTTCCTCGGCCGACTTGGCGAGGCGGACGCCGCCCTTGGCTTCGGGGGGAAGTTCCTTGAACTTGCCCTTGCCGCGGCCGCCGGCATGGATCTGCGCCTTCACCACATAGAGCGGCCCGGGCAGCTGCTTCGAAGCTTCGACAGCCTCTTCAACGGAGAAGGCCGCAATGCCCTTCGGAATCGGCACGCCCCATTTGGCGAGCAGTTCCTTCGCCTGATATTCGTGGATGTTCATCTGTGTCCCCTCAAGCCAGCGTCGGGTCGATGGCCTTGCAGGCCGTCAGCAGTTCCTTGACCGCGTCCACCGAGACCTGGAAGTTGGCCTTGGCTTCCGCCGTCAGTTCGATCTCCACGATCTTTTCCACGCCGCCCGCGCCGATCACCACCGGCACGCCGACATACAGATCGCTCACGCCATACTCGCCGGACAGGTTCACGGCTGCGGGCAGGACGCGCTTCTTGTCCTTCAGATAGGCTTCCGCCATCTCGATGCCGCTGGTGGCGGGCGCATAGAAGGCGCTGCCGGTCTTCAGCAGGCCGACGATTTCGCCGCCGCCCGAGCGGGTGCGGGCGACGATGGCGTCGATCCGCTCTTTCGTGGACCAGCCCATCTTGATGAGGTCGGGGATCGGGATGCCGGCAACGGTGGAATATTCCACCACAGGCACCATGGTGTCGCCATGGCCGCCCAGCACGAAGGCGGTCACGTCCTTCACCGAGACCTTGAATTCGTCGGCCAGGAAGTGGCGGAAGCGCGCCGAGTCCAGCACGCCGGCCATGCCGACGACCTTGTTGTGCGGCAGGCCGGAGAATTCGCGCAGCGCCCACACCATGGCGTCCAGCGGGTTGGTGATGCAGATCACGAAGGCGTTCGGGGCATTGGCCTTGATGCCTTCGCCGACGGCCTTCATCACCTTCAGATTGATACCCAGCAGGTCGTCGCGGCTCATGCCCGGCTTGCGGGCGACACCGGCGGTCACGATGATCACGTCTGCGCCGGCGATGTCGGCATAGTCGTTCGTGCCCTTCAGCGCGGAGTCAAAGCCTTCGACCGGGCCGCATTGCGCGAGGTCCAGCGCCTTGCCCTGCGGCACGCCTTCCACCACGTCGAACAGGACGACATCGCCCAGTTCCTTCGCGGCGGCCAGATGCGCCAGAGTTCCGCCGATATTGCCAGCGCCGATAAGCGCAATCTTGCTGCGTGCCATGATGGTCCTCTGCAGGATGGATGTTGCGAATGCGAGGCACGCGATAGACCCCGGCTTTCACAATGGTCAACCGGCCTTTGGTCTGAACCTGTTTCTAATGCGCGTCTGGTACCGAATCGGCGAAGGTTCCGGGCTTTTTCAGGAACAGCGGAATGAACGCGGAAATCATGAAGATGATCGACAGGATCAGGAACGCATCCGCGATCGCCATCACGGTTGCTTCGCGGTGCAGCATCCCGGCCATCAGCCGCAGGGCATAATTTTCCGGATCTGGCAGGTTTCGCGATGTGGCGAGATTGGCGATCATCTCAAGTCGCTCCGCGATTTCCGGCCGCCCGGGGTTGGCCGACTCGGCAAGCCGGGCCTGGTGGAAGTTGGTTCTCACCTGCAGGATGGTGTTGATGATGGCGATGCCGGCTGCGCCCCCCATGTTGCGCATCAGCGTGAACAGCCCGGTCGAATCCTTGATCATCGGCTGCGGCAGCGTCGCAAAGGCCATTACGCTGACAGACACGATGCAGAACATGATGCCGGTGCCGCGCAGGGCCTGCGGCCAGAACAGCTGCCAGAAACGCCACTCGTTCGTGATGTCCGTCGTCATCCAGGTTGAGGCCGCCAGCAGCATGAAGCCGATGAAAGCAAGCGCGCGGATGTCGATCCGCGTGGAGAGGAAGCCGCCGAGTGGTGCCCCCATCGCCATGAACAGGCCGGTCACGAATACGGTTGTGCCGATCTGTTCGGACGACAGGTCTGCGATGCGGGCCAGAAACAGCGGGTAGAGATAGACGAGGCCATAGAGGCCGATTCCGAAGATCGCCCCCAGCCACGCGCCGGCTGCGAAATTGAAGTTGGTGAAGGGCCTCACGCTGATGATCGGCTCGGCCGCATGGGTGATGCGCCACCACAGCAGCAGCGCGGCAATGACCACCACGACCGCCATGTTGCGGATCGCCTCATCCTCGAACCATTGGCGGCGGGCGCCATCCTCCAGAATGAAGACGATGCCGCCGCACACCAGCGACAGCGCGACGAGGCCGGCGACATCCACCCGCTTCAGCAGGCTGTGATCGGGCGTGTCGGGCATGCGCACCAGCAGCGCGACGCCCAGCGTGATGAAGATGCCGGGCACCAGGTTGATCAGGAAGATCCAGTGCCAGCTGAGAAAACCGGTGAGCCAGCCGCCCAGCGCCGGGCCGATGGTAGGCGCCAGCGTGACGATGAAGCCGATGGCGACCGTGACTTTCGCCTGCCGCTCCCGCCCGAACATCAGGAAAGAGGCCGCGTAGACGGTGGGGATCATGGCGCCGCCGATGAAGCCCTGGAAGGCGCGCGCAGCGATCATCCCCTCGATGCTGGTCACCATGGCACAGAGCAGACTGGCGAAGGTGAAACCTGCGCAGGAGATCAGGAACAGCACCCGGATGCCGAGCGCGCGCGAGAGGAAGCCCGACAGCGGGATCATCACCACTTCTGCGATCAGATAGCTGGTCTGCACCCAGGCGATCTCGTCGGCGGAGGCCGCGAGCCCCGCCTGGATCTGCCCCAGCGACGCGGCGACGATCTGAATATCCAGGATCGCCATGAACATGCCGAACGCCATCAACACGAAGGCGATGAAGCTGGCGGCGTCCGGCTTGCCCGGCACCACCATGGGTGGGCCGCCCGACGATGCCGCCTGTGCCGGGGCGGCGCCCGTCATTCGCCGGGCTGGCGCCGAAGATCGACCCGCACGTCCGCCGAGATGCCGGGCGTCAGATGCACGCCCTCGGGCAGCGGCCGGTCCAGCACGATCTTCACCGGCACGCGCTGCACGATGCGAGTGAAGTTGCCCGTGGCGTTTTCCGGCGGGATCACCGAGAAGCGCGAACCCGAAGCCGGGGCCAGGCTGTCGATGCGGCCCTTCAGCGGCCGGTCCGGCCAGGCATCCAGCCTCACTTCAACCGGCATGCCCGGCGCCATGCCCCCAATCTGCGTTTCCTTGAAGTTGGCGACGAGATAGGCTTGACTGACCGGCACAACCACCATCATCTGCTGGCCCTGCCGGGCAAACTGCCCCTGGCGAACCGTGCGGTTCCCGACGATGCCGTCGAAAGGCGCGCGGATCACCGTATCCTGCAGGTCGAGCGCGGCCGCATCCCGCGCCGCGACGGCAGCCTTCAGCGCAGCTCCTGCCCCGCCGGTATCGGCGCTGGCAGCATCCCGGCCCGCGCGCGCAGCAGCCACACCGGCCCGGCGCTCGGCGACCAGCGCCGCCGTCGATTCGGCGTCGGCCCGGCGCTGATCGACCGTGGCACGGGTGGCGAAGCCCTGCTTCAGCAGGTTTTCCGCACGGCCCACATCCAACGCTGCCCGGCGTGCCTCGGCCTCTGCGGCGCGCAGCGAGGCTTCGGCCTCCGTGATGGCGCCCGCCTGCGCGATCGTGCGCGAACCCGCCGCACCACGGGCTCGCGCCAGCTGTTCGACCTGTGCTTCCGCCCGGGCCAGCGCGGCGCGGTAATCGATGTCCACGATGTTCACCAGCGGCTGGCCTGCGGTGACCGTCTGGTTGTCCGTCACGTCAACGGCCGCCACATAGCCGGTCACCCTGGCGGCGATGACCGCCATATCGGCTTCGACATAGGCATTGTCCGTGGATTGCCAGAAGCGGCCTTCCAGATACCACCAGATACCAAAGCCGATCGCCGCGAGCGCCAATGCGCCGACCAGGATGGGAAAGATATGGTTGCGGATGCGGTTCATGGGGCGAAACCTATTGCGTGCGGGCTGCACGGATAACTGGCGAAACAGGCGAGAGTGGCAAAGGCTCCGGGCGGCCGTTCAATAGCCTCGCCGACCGGGCGGGAGCATATTGAGTGCGACTCGAAACATAAGAGTGGACCTTATGCGGCACTTGTGGTGCCGACAAGTTTCTCTCTCACCGATGCTCGACGAACGGTGGTGTGGCAGCCATGCGGACGGCAATGGGTCAGACCCTCAGGCCGTGGCCTTCCGCCAGATAGTCGGCCGACTGCATCTCCATCAGCCGCGACACCGTGCGGTCGAATTCGAAGCGGCCGTCGCCCGCCATGTACAGCTCCTCGGGCGGGGCGTCGGCGGCGATCAGCAGTTTGCAGCGCCATTCATACAGCGCGTCGATCAGTGTCACGAAGCGGCTGGCCTCGTTGCGGTTTTCCGGCCCCAGGCGCGGCACGCCGACGAGGATGACGGTGTGATAGGCGCGGGCGATCGCCAGATAGTCGGCGGCTCCCCTCGCCTCTCCGCACAGGCGCTTGAACGAGAAGACCGCGACGCCCTTCAGGCTTTTGGGCACATGCAGGATGCGGCCGCCGCCCAGCCCCAGATCGGCCGACGGCACATTGTTGCGGTCCTCCACCGGAAAGTCCGTGAGGCGGAAGAAAAGCTCGGACAGCGCCTTCGTCGCCTCCGGCCCGTTGGGCGTGTAATAGGTGGGCATGCCGCCCATGCGGTGCAGCCGGTAATCGGTCGGCCCGTCCAGCGGGATCACCTCCAGCTCCTTCTCGATCAGGGCGATGAAGGGCAGGAACAGTTCCCGGCTGAGACCGTCCTTGTAGAGATCGGCCGGCGGGCGGTTGGAGGTGGCGACCACGGTGACACCCAGCGCCATCAGGGCCGTGAACAGGCGCGAGAGGATCATCGCGTCTGCGATGTTGTTCACCTGCAGCTCGTCGAAGCAGAGCAGCCGGGCTTCGTCCGCCCAGCTTTTCGCGACCGGCTGGATCGGGTCGCCCGGATCGCTCTGACGGAAGGCGAAGATGCGGGCATGGGTTTCCAGCATGAACTGGTGGAAGTGGATGCGCGCCTTCGGTTCAACAGCGGTATGGGTGAAGAACAGGTCCATCAGCATGGACTTGCCGCGCCCCACGCCACCCCACAGGTAAAGCCCCTTCGGCGCCGGGGGGGCCTCGCCGCCGAACAGCTTGCCGAACAGGCCCTTCTTCGGTTGCGGGCGCTCCAGCTCGGCGGCCAGCCGGTCGAGCCGGTCCGCGACGGCCGCTTGCGCGGGATCGGGCCGCAGCTCTCCGCCCGCGACAAGCGCGTCATAGGCCTTGCGAACGTCGCTCACTTGCTGCCTTTCACTGCTTTCTGGGAACCTTGCGAAGCAGGCCGTGCCACTGGCAGAGCAGCGCCGCGCCGTCATCCTGCGTCAGCGTGCCCGCCACCCAGACCAGCTTGCCGGTTTCCTTCACCACATGGCCGCGCCCTTCCAGCGGCTTGCCGAAGGTGCCTGCGGCCATGAAATCGGTGGAGCATTGCAGCGTGACGGCCGCCGACTGCTGCAGCTGGTGCCGGATGGTGGCGAACATCGTGACGTCGATGAAGCCCATCAGGAAGCCGCCGTGCAGGAAGCCCAGCCCGTTGGAATGCTGGCGGCCGGTTTCGATGCACGAGAGGATGCCCGGCGGCTCATCGCGATAATAGACATCGCCAAGGCCATCCACGAAGCGCCCCTCCGGCTTTGCGTGCCAGGCGCGCCAGCCCTTCCAGGGGCCATCTTCCACCACTATTGCTGCCATGAAGCCGGGCCTAGCAGGCGCGGGCGGCGGGTTGCTACCCTTCTTTCACCGGGATGCAGTCGAAATTGGCGGCCGCCGCGTGGGCGCACAGCGTGATCGCCTCGGCGCGGCTGTTCACGCCCTTCACCTGCAGCCGGGTCAGCGGCTTGCCGGGCACCGGTTCGAAATGCGGGGTGAGACCGGCCAGTTCGGCGCTGCGCGATTTCACATCCACCCAGGCCTTTTCGGCCGCCTGTTTCGTGCCGAACGCCCCCAGCTGAATGCGCCAGCCGGCCGGGATCGCGGGCTCCGCCGCGGGCATCGCCAGCAGGCCGCGCGCCATCGCCATCTGCGGCGGCGCGGTGAAGGGCTTGTCCAGGCTTGCAAGCGCCGTTTCCGCCCAGGCCTGGCGTTCATCCGGCGTGGCAGCGATGGCGCGCTTCACTTCCACGGCCGCTGCGTCGCAGAAGCCCGCCTGCGCATCCGGCGAGGCGAAGTGATTGTAAAGCTTGGTCATATCGGTATCGAGGCTGCGCTGCCAGTTGCCGCCCTTGGCGCGGTACTCCGCCGACAGCGCATCATAGGCTTCCGTCAGCAGCGCCTTCTTCGCCTTCAGGAAGGCGTTGTAGTCGGTGACGATGCCGGGGCCGACGCGCTGGGCACAACTGAGCGCCGCCACGTTCAGCCCGGCGCGGACATGCCAAACCGTTTCCAGCGGATCGAGATTCTGGTGGATCGGGGAGAGCGGCGCGGGGGCCGGGGCGGGGCTCGAGGGTTCGGGCGCGGGGGTCTGGGTGCGGGGGGTGGAACAGGCCGCGAGGGTGAGTGCGACAATCGCAGCCGTTGCCGCAAGGAACCGTGTTATACCCATTCCGTCAGTCCCCTTGTTCTTGCCCTTATGGGCTTAATCGCAATCGGTGTAATTGCTGGCCATGCAGCGATCCGCCAGCGCGCGGGCCGCCATCTTCTCGTTCGCTGTCGTCCCGGTGGTCACGATGTTGCGCCCTTCGGGAGAGACTCGGTCACCGGCCATCAACACCCAGGCCAGCGATTTCATCATGTCACGTGGAACGCCGGTTCCGTTCGCATAGGCTTGGGCAATCAGCGCCCGACGGCCGCTGTTGTCTTTCACGGCACCACGCTTCAGCCATTGGACATAGGCGGCGGGATCCTTCGCGGTGCCAACCCCGTCTCGGTACAGCATGGCGATATCGGAAATCGCATCGTCGTTGCCAGCCTCGGCCGCGCGTAGAATCAGCGGGAATGCGCCGACCGGATCATGCAGAAACACCCGTCGCGCAACACCGAGCGTGTAGAGGGTAGAGGGATCACCGCCGATCGCCGCCTTCTCCAACCAGGCGATACCTGCCGGCACATCTTTCGGCGCACCCTCTCCCCATACCAGCATGTAGCCGAGATTGGTCTGCGCATCGGCATTTCCGCCCTGTGCGGCCTGCACACGGTATCGCATGGCGGTGGCGGGGTCCGGTGGCTCCCCGAAACCGGATTCCAGAATCACGGAGTAGCGATACTGCGCCTGATGATTGCCAGGATCCGCCGCCAGCGCAGCATAGAGCGGACGGGCCGTGGCATAATCATCGGCTTCCCAGGCAGCATCTGCCTCGACTGCCGGATCGGACCGGGCCGTTGCATTATGAGCCACAAGGGACAGCGTTGCTGCCGTCAGGCAGATGATGCCGTATCGTTGGCCCCTCATCCTGCTTTTCCTAGGGATGCAGCGGGCCGGCGGCAAGATGGAGGCGGTGCTCAGGCGTGGCCGTCAGACCGCGCGCGCCACCATCATCTTCTTCACTTCCGCAATCGCCTTCGCCGGGTTCAGCCCCTTCGGGCAGACATTGGCGCAGTTCATGATCGTGTGGCAGCGATACAGGCGGAACGGATCCTCCAGCGCGTCCAGACGCTCGCCGGTGTATTCGTCGCGGCTGTCCGCCAGCCAGCGATAGGCCTGCAGCAGGATCGCGGGGCCCAGGAAGCGGTCGGCGTTCCACCAATAGCTGGGGCAGGAGGTGGAGCAGCAGGCGCACAGGATGCACTCATACAGGCCGTCCAGCTTCTCCCGGTCTTCAGGCGACTGGATGCGTTCCTTCAGCGCGGGTTCCGGCGTGACCGTCTGCAGCCAGGGCTTGATGCTGGCATATTGCGCATAGAAATGGGTGAGATCCGGCACCAGATCCTTCACCACTTCCATGTGCGGCAGTGGGGTGATGGTGATGTCGCCCTTCACATCCTCGATCGCCATGGTGCAGGCGAGCGTATTGGAGCCGCCGATGTTCATCGCGCAGCTGCCGCAAATGCCTTCCCGGCAGGAACGGCGGAAGGTCAGCGTCGGGTCGATCTCGGACTTGATCTTGATCAGCGCGTCCAGGATCATCGGGCCGCATTGCGCGAGATCGATGGTGTAGCTGTCGTAACGCGGGTTCTGCCCGTCGTCCGGGGACCAGCGATAGATTTTGAACGTGCGCGGGCGCTGCGCACCGGCCGGGGCCGGATAGGACTTGCCCTTGCCGGAGATCTTGCTGTTCGCGGGGAGTTGGAATTCGGCCATCAATTGTTCCCAAACCAAGTGCGCGCACGTTCAGCATCCGCTGGCGGGGTCACGCCAAACCGACCTTCACGAACATCGGCGACCAGATGATAAACTACCGGTTTTGCCGGATCGAACATTGCAACTTCTTCATCAGCCAGCATTTGCGCTCTGATCTTGCACTCACTCTGACTACCTCGTTTCTGCGAGGTGCAACGCTCTGACGATACAGCAAAACGCTTGTAGCCTTTTGCTTCGGTCATATCAGCAATACGAAGCAACGCCGCTTCACGGACATCGGTCCATTTTTCGGTTGAAGTAAAGGATTTCACCAGAATTTGGTTTCCATCTTTATACTCACCGGCAGATCCAACAGGTTTCTGCATTTCCCGAATAACGTCTTTGAAGCTTGTGCCAAAGCCTGGGCTTGCCGAAACTGAGCAAATCGCAGTCAATGTCAAAGCGAATGGACGCATGATCAGTAAACCCGCGCCTTCGGCTTGATGTATTCGGCCTCGTCGGTCAGCGTGTAGGTGTGCACCGGGCGGTCACCCAACGTCACCTTGCCGCCGTTCCCGCCCCAGCCTTCGAACCAGCTGATGGTGTGCTTCATCCAGTTCTCGTCGTCGCGGTTCGGATAATCCTCGTGCGCGTGGGCGCCGCGGCTTTCCTTGCGATTTTCCGCGCTGACCATGGTGGAGACCGCCTGCGACATCAGATTGTCGAGCTCCAGCGTCTCGATCAGGTCGGTGTTCCAGATCAGCGAGCGGTCCTGAACGTCGATGTCCTGCATCCGCTTGTTCACTTCGGCCATCCGCGTGACGCCTTCCGACAGAAGCTCGCTGTCGCGGAACACGGCGGCATGCTTCTGCATGGTGTGCTGCATTTCCAGCCGCACCTGCGCGGTCGGCGAACCGCCCTTGGCATTGCGGTAATGATCCAGCCGGCTCAGCGCGAGATCGGCTGAATCCGCCGGAAGCGTCTTGTGCGCGGCGTTCGGCTTCAGATTGTCCTTCAGGAACAGGCCCGTCGCCCGGCCGAACACGACAAGGTCAATGAGCGAGTTGGAGCCGAGGCGGTTGGCGCCGTGCACCGACACGCAGGCCGCTTCGCCGACCGCGAACAGGCCCGGCACGATCACTTCCGGATCGTCGCCCACCTTGGTGACGACCTGGCCGTGATAATTGCAGGGGATTCCGCCCATGTTGTAGTGCACCGTCGGCGTGACGGGCAGCGGCTCGCGGGTGAGATCGACGCCGGCGAAGATCTTGCCGCTCTCGGTGATGCCCGGCAGCCGCTCGTGCAGCACCTTGGGATCGATATGATCCAGGTGCAGGAAGATATGGTCCTTGTTGGCGCCGACGCCCCGGCCTTCGCGCATCTCCATCGCCATCGAGCGGGAGACGACGTCGCGGCTGGCGAGGTCCTTGGCGGACGGTGCGTAGCGCTCCATGAAGCGCTCGCCTTCGGAATTGGTGAGGTAGCCGCCCTCCCCCCGCGCGCCTTCGGTGATCAGCACGCCCGCGCCGTAGATGCCGGTCGGGTGGAACTGCACGAATTCCAGATCCTGCAGCGGCAGGCCCGCGCGCAGCACCATGCCGCCGCCGTCGCCCGTGCAGGTGTGGGCGGAGGTGGCGGAGAAATAGGCCCGGCCATAGCCGCCCGTCGCCAGAACGACCGCATGGCTGCGGAAGCGGTGGATCGTCCCGTCGGCCAGGCAGATCGCGATCACGCCCCGGCAGGCGCCGTTTTCCATGATCAGGTCGATGGCGAAATATTCGATGTAGAAGTCCGCATCATATTTCAGGCTCTGCTGATAGAGCGCGTGAAGCATGGCGTGGCCGGTGCGGTCTGCCGCGGCGCAGGTGCGCTGCACCGGCGGGCCGGCGCCCATATTCTGCATGTGGCCGCCGAACGGGCGCTGGTAGATGGTGCCGTTCTGGTTGCGGCTGAAGGGCACGCCCGCATGTTCCAGTTCATAGACGGCGGCCGGGGCTTCGCGCACCATATATTCGATGGCGTCCTGGTCGCCCAGCCAGTCCGACCCCTTCACGGTGTCGTACATGTGCCAGGTCCAGTGGTCCGGCGTGTTGTTGCCCAGGCTGGCGGCGATGCCGCCCTGCGCCGCGACCGTGTGGCTGCGGGTGGGGAACACCTTGGTGATGCAGGCCGTCTTCAGGCCGGATTCCGCCGAGCCCATGGTGGCGCGCAGGCCCGAACCGCCCGCGCCGACCACGACGGTGTCGTAGGTGTGATCGATGATCTTGTAAGCGTCAGACACGGGTCAGGCTCCGAAGGCGATGCGGGCGATGGAGAAGAAGGCGATGGCGCCGACGCCCAGATTGAAGAAGTTCAAGGCCACCACTGCCAGCAGCTTCAGCCCTTCGGAATGGACATAGTCCTCGATCAGCACCTGGCTGCCCAGCCGGGCGTGCCAGAACACGGAGACGGTCAGCAACAGCAGCGGCACGGCCACCAGCGGCTGGCCGATCCACGCCGTCACGCTGCCATGATCGAGGTTGGGCAGCAGGATCAGCGAGACGATGAACCACACTGCCAGCGCAAAGGTGCCCACCGCCGTGACGCGTTGCAGCCACCAGTGGTGGACGCCGGATTTCGCGCTGCCGAGGCCGCGCACCTGCTTCAGCCCGGAGGCGCTCTGGAACTTGCCGGCCATCAGATGATCCCCCGCCCGAACAGCACCACGCCCCAGAAGGCGGCGGTCAGCAGAACGGAGCCAACCCAGGTCCAGGTGGCGCTGAGCTTGGCGACGCCCAGTTCATAGCCCCAGCCGGTGTCCATCAGCAGGTGGCGGATGCCGGACAGAAGATGCTGGAAGAAGAACCAGCTGATGCCCACCCACACCAGCCAGCCGACGGGATGGGTGGCGAAGGTCAGGAAGGTCTCATAGGCTTCCTTGGAGGTCGCAGCGGCAGCCAGCCACCAGGCGAACAGCGACAGGCCCACGAATGCGAGGCCGTTGCCGGTGACCCGGTGCGTGATCGAAGTGATGGCATGCACGCGCCATTTCCAGATGGAGAGGTGCGGCGACAGCGGTCGGCTGGAAGCCATGGCCCTTGGTTTTCCTTCTATCCCCTTATGCCGGGCTGCATTGGGACGGTTTTTGCGCTGTTGCAACAGTCGATACCAAGGTCGCACACGCTCCGAAGCGAACGTGGCAGCCATGCCACAGGCGCATGGCTGCTGTTGCGACGCATTCGCATCACGACAGGCTGCGCGTAGAGAGCCGTTCGAAGCTGGCGTAGCGCGGGTTGTCGACGGCCAGCCGCGCGAGTGCGGCTTCGCGGATGGCGGCCAGAACGGCGGGATCCTCGGGCGAGAGCGTGCCGCTGCGCAGCCCCTCGCACAGCGCCGTCACGCCGCCGAATTCCGCCAGCGCAGCCGCCTCGGCCGCGTCCGGCTGCTGCGCCAGTTCGCGAGCCACGATCGCCAGCGCGTTGCCCGCCACGCGCGCATGGAACGCCAAGCGGCCTTCCAGCGCGCCCTCGGCCTCTTTCAGGAACAGCTGCACGGCCTCGACCAGCTGGGTTGCGGTGGGGTGGCTCATCTCAAAGCTCTCCGAAAGCGAGAAGATAGGTGAGATCGGCGGCGACCTCGCTGACGCGGCGGCCGATGGCGGCGCGCTCCACCGACGGCACCCGGCCCGAGGCGTGGTCGTCGGCCAGTTGCAGGCAGCTCATGCCCCATTTCAGATTGCCATAGACTTCCCAGATGTGCAGCTCCTCGGCCGTCACCCCCCCGCCATAGGCCTCCAGCAGCGCCTCCCTTGTGCCGAAGCCGCCGACCGGCAGCTGCCACTGGCCGAAGCGCCAGGCCTGCACACACAGCCAGCCCAGATCCTCCGCCGGAACGGACAGGTGGGTCAGCTCCCAGTCCAGCACGGCCGTCAGACCGTCATGCCCGACAAGGATGTTGCCCGATCGGAAATCGCCATGAACCAGGCAACTGGCGGGCGTGGCGGGCATGCGCGGCTTCGCCCAGGCGAAGGCGAGATCGAAGGCGGGCACATCCACGCCCAGCCGACGATACCATTCGAACATGTCGGCCAGCAGCTCCGCGCCTGATCCGCTTTTCAGCGGCAGGTCCGCCCAATGCGAGACTGGCGCGGCATGCAGGTGCGACAGCGCCTCCGCACATTGCCCGGTCAGCCTGTCCCGCGCGGCGGCATAATCGGGGCTGCGCAGCCAGCGCGGGGCGAGCGCCTCGCCCTCCACCAGTTCGGTGACGACGCCGTCCCCCAAATCGTCGCCCGGAACCGTGATCGCGACAACCCGCGCCACCGGCACCCCCAGCGCACCGGCGCGGGTCTGCACCTCTGCCTGCACCCGGCGCGGGGCACTGTTGTTCATGTCCCCCGCGCTGCGCTGGAAGATCAACTGGCGCAGGCCGCTGCCGTCCTCGATCTCCACGCGATATGTCGCGCTGGAAGCGCCGCCCGACAGCTGCGCCACCTGCCCCACCGCCACTGTTTCGCCGAGGCCCCGGCCGATCAGGGCCTGCAGGGCGGCCTTCCCCTCGCCTGCCGGATCAAGCATCGCTGTCCGCCTGCCCGCAGCCTCGCCCACAGCCTTGATTGACATGCGCTGCCATTTGCCGCCACCGGATACCCGCCATGCATTCCCTTCCCGTGTCTCCCGACCTTTGCCTTGGGCGCAGCGCGCACAGGCGGCAAGCTGGCATTGGGGGGAGCGCATCCTGATGAAACCGGCACGATGAGCTGGGAGCTCGAGGCGTTCGCCGCAGCCCTGCTGCTGGCCAATGTGTGGCTGGTGGCGCGACGCTCTCTCTGGAATTACGCGTTCGGGATCGCGGCCGTCAGCCTCTATGCGATCGTGTTCTGGCGCGCGCATCTTTATGCGGCATTCGGGCTTCAGTTCCTGTTCCTCGCGCTGAACCTCTATGGCCTCCTCAACTGGCGGCGCTCGATGGCGGAAACCGGCGAGGTGCCCGTGCTGCGCATGAGCCGACTGGAAAAATGGATCACGCTGGGCGGCACGCTGAAGGCCGCGCTGCTGGTGGGGCTGCTGCTGCACCTGACGACGGATGCTGCCGTGCCCTTCGCGGACAGCCTGAACACGGCGCTGGCGCTCTCTGCCCAGTTCTGGCAGGCGCGCCGCCGGGTGGAGACCTGGGCGCTGTGGTGCCTCGTCAACCTCGTCTCGGTGGGGCTCTATGCCTCGCAGGGGCTGTGGTTCACCAGCGCCGTCTATGCGGTGCTGCTGGCGGTCGCCCTTTATGGCTGGCGGGAATGGCGCCGGGTTGAACGGGAACAGGCTTGATGCTGCGGGTGGTGCTGTCTGGGGTGGAATCGGTGGGCAAGTCCACCCTGGCCGCGATGCTGGCGAAACAGTATCGCGGGCTGCTGGTGCCGGAATTCGGCCGCACCTACACGGAACGGCTGCGGCGCGACCTGACGCTGGAGGATCATTACGCCATCGCCGAGGGCCATGAGATCGCCGCCGATCAGGCCGCGGCTGCCGATCCGCCGGTGCTGATCGAGGACACCGACATCGTGATGACCAGCGTGTGGGCGACCATGCTGTTCGGCGGGCGCGACCCGATCCTGGCCAGCCGCGCCAGCCGGGCTGACCTGCATCTGCTGCTGTTGCCGGACGTGCCCTTCGTGGCGGACCCGGTGCGGATGTTCGGCAACGATCCCGAACGCTTGCGCTTCCATGATCTGGTGGTCGCGGAATTCGCGGCGCGCGGGATCGAGCCGCACCGCATTTCCGGCAGCTGGAACGAGCGCAAGAAGGCCGCCGAGGCCCTGATCGATGCCCGACTGGCTGCTGTGAACGCATGAGCAGCTGGATCGCCACCCTGCCCTGCTCCCGTGGCGAAGCCGATGCCGCCGCGCTGATGGACGAGCCCTTTCCCGGCTTCGAGCCCACGCCGACTCTGGTGGCGGCCGAGACCGACGATGTCTGGGAACTGCGGCTCTACAGCGAGGAAAAGCCTGCCGAGGACCTGCTGGCCGCGTTCCGGGCGCTGGCCCCCTCCTCCGGCCGGGCGCCTTCGGTTTCGACCGTGGACGACGCGGACTGGGTGACGCTGTCGCAGGCCGGGCTGGAGCCGGTGGATATCGGGCGCTTCCATGTGCACACTGGCGATTGGGTGGGCACCGCCAGGCCGGGGCAATGGCCGATCCGCATCGATGCGGGGCTGGCGTTCGGCACCGGCCAGCATGCGACGACCGCTGGTTGCATCGGAATCGCGGCCCGGCTGGCGAAGCGGGGACCGAAGCGCAATGTGCTGGATGTGGGCACGGGATCGGGCCTGCTGGCGTTCGCGGCGCGCAAGCTGTTCCCCAAGGCACGCCTGACGGCGGCCGATCTGGACCCGATCGCCACCCGGGTTGCGGTGGAGAATGCCCGGCTGAACGGCGTGCGGGCCGGCCGCAGGCCGGGTGAAATCACCCTGCTGGCCGCGCCCGGCGTGGAGCATCCGCTGATCGCGGGCCGCGCACCCTATGATCTGGTGTTCGCGAACATACTGGCGGGGCCGCTGGTGGCGCTGGCGCCTTCAGTCTCCGCCGTGGTGGCGCGCGGCGGGCATCTGATCCTGGCCGGACTGCTGCAACCGCAGGCGGCGAAGGTGATCGCCGCCTATCGCGCGCAGGGGCTAACGCTGATCGACCGCTCTCCGCGTCGCGAATGGGCGGTGCTGCTGTTCCGCAAGGATGCGCCCGCAAACCGCCGCGCGGCGCTGCGCGGCAGCCGTCGCGAGACGGCCGGGCGCGGGTGGCGGATTGATAGCCTGTAGCCACGGTTCGGGCTGAAACGAGAAAGCTGGACCCCGGGTCAAGCCCGGGGTGACGAAATCAATCGACGGCTCCAAATCCGTCACCCCGGGCTTGACCCGGGGTCCAGCTTGTCTTCACCCTCACCGCCATGGATCGCGAGCGACAGGGCGGCTGGGTCTACATCATGGCCAACCGCTACCGCGGCACGATCTATGTCGGCGTGACATCGCATCTCGCGGCTCGTGTTCACCAGCATCGTGTTGGCGAGGGATCGGATTTCTGCGCCCGGCATGGACTTACCCGGCTCGTCTGGGCGGAACAGGGCTCTGACATCAGGGCCTGCATCGCACAGGAAAAGCGCATCAAACGCTGGCAGCGGGAATGGAAGTTCACGCTGATCGAAAAGGCGAATCCGGACTGGAGCGATCTCTATCCGCAACTGCTGTGATGGCGACGAAGCTGGACCCCGGGTCAAACCCGGCGTGAAGCGGTGGTAAGGTCAGGCGCTGGCAGCAAGGATCGCCAGCCAATCTTCCTCTGACATCACCTGCACGCCCAGTGCCTCTGCCTTCGCGCGCTTGGAGCCGGCGTCTGCGCCCGCAACCACAATGTTGGTCTTCGCGCTGACGCTGCCCGCCACTTTCGCGCCCAGGGCTTCGGCCTTGGCCTTGGCCTCGTCGCGGCCCATGCTTTCCAGCGTGCCGGTGAAGACGATGGTCTTGCCGGAGACCGGGCTTTCGCGGGTTTCCAGCCGCACTTCGGCCGGTTGCACCTGCGCCAGCAGATCATGGACCAGATCGCGGTTGTGCGGTTCGCTCCAGAAATCGGCCAGTGCCGAGGCGACTTCGGGGCCGACGCCGCCCACGCCCACCAGCGCGGCGCGGTCGGC
>QFPK01000085.1 GCA_003248865.1 Sphingomonas sp. | reverse complement strand
CCGCGCAGCAGCGCCATCGTCCCCGCCGGCGTCCGCACCGCGACATGTCGCCCATCGCCCGTCACCACGATATCGGGCGGCGCCAGCAACGCGATGCCGACCAGCCCAACCGCCACCGGCCCAAGCCCCAGCCAGCGCCAACGACTGCGCCAGAGCAGGCACCAAAGGCCTCCCACCACAATGATCCCGAAAATCCAGCCCGGCACCGCCGGCGCCAGCATTACCGCCATCGGGCTCGCCGCCACGCCATGCGCCACCGCCAGCAACAGCGCGATCGCCTTGGCCGTGAGCCACCAGAAGGGCGCGCCCAGCCCGACGACGTCGAAGCCCAGCGCCAGCGCCTCCAGCGGCATGATGACGAAGGTCGTGAGCGGGATCGCGACCAGATTGGCCACCGCGCCCAGCAAACCTGCCTTGTGAAAATGGAAAAGGGCGATCGGCGCCAGCACCAGTTCGATGGCAAGGCCTGTCATCAGCATCGCCGCCACCGTCCGCCCGGCCTTGCGCAACCAAGGCTCGTCCCGCGCCATCGCGAACGCCTTGAACCGCCGATGCTCGCCCAGCGCCACCAGCGCGACCACTGCGGCAAAGCTCATCTGGAAGCTCGGGCCGATCAGCGCCTCGGGCCAGAAGACCAGCACCACCAGCGCCCCGGTCGCGACCAGCCGAAGGGTGACCGCCTCCCGCCCCAGCGCCAGCCCGCCCAGCACCAGCAGCGCCGCGATGCAGGATCGCACCGTCGGCACCTCCGCGCCGGTCAGCAGCGTATAGCCGATCCCCGCCAGCGCGCCCCCGGCCGCCGCGATCAGCATCAGCGGCCAGTCCAGCGCCGCGCGCGGGATCAGCGCCAGCAGGCGCAACAGCAGGAATATCACCGCCCCGATCAGCGCCGTCACATGCAGCCCGCTGATCGAGAGAAGATGGGCAAGGCCACTGCGCCGCATCGCCTCCGCATCCGCTTCGGCAATCGCGCCCTGGTCGCCGGTCGCCAGCGCCACTGCAATCCCCGCCGGTGCGTCCGCCACCTGTCCGCTTATGTGATCGAACAGTCGCGCCCGCAGCGTCGGCCCCTCACGTGTCTGCTCCACCACCTCGACCGGCGCCAGCGCCCGCCCGGTTGCCCCGACCCCCTGAAAATAGGCGCGCCGCGCGAAATCGAACGCCCCCGGCACACTCGGCGGCGCGGGCGGCATCAGCCGCACGCGAAAACGCAGCACCGCCCCCTTGCCCAGCCCTTCAGGCATATCCGCCTCCGCGATATTCACCCGGATCGCCGCGGGCAGCACCGGCGCCTCGATCGGCCGCAAGCCCACCCGCACCATCTGTTGCGCCGGCAGCTTGGCAACTGCCGTCACCGTGCCGGTCACCTGTGCGAATATGGGACGGGCCAGCGGCGGCTGACCGAGCCATGTCGCCTTGCCCCAGACCAGCAGGCAACCAACACAAGCCAACAAGCCGCCCGCCACCAGCATGTGCCGCAATCGTGCGCCCACCGGCAGCAACAGCGCCAGACAGGCC
>QFPK01000046.1 GCA_003248865.1 Sphingomonas sp. | reverse complement strand
GGGCGTATCGGTTCGTGAGGCCGCGCGGCTCGATTCCTTTATCCGCGCGCTCGCCGGCACGGCCGGCAACCAGGTCGATATGGCCGAAGGCGGCGCGGAGGGGATCGCCGACCGTGCCCGCAACGAGCGGCTGACCGGGATCGTCGACAAGGAGCGTCTCACCCGTACGCAGGCGCTTCTGCGCGAGCATGGCGTCGAGATGTCCAAGCGACAGATCGCGATGAGCCAGAATGGCGATGTCAGCCTCAACCTGACACCGGAGCTTGCGGCGCAGATGTGGCGCGGCGGCCTCATCAACGAGGGCCAGCTCGGTGCAATCGCCAATGGCGGGCACGCGCGGCTCAGCTTTGCGCACAATGATCTGCTCGTTTCCAGCAGCACCGGGTTCAGCCAGTCGGCGCGCAACGACACCAGCACGCGGTTCGAAGCCGGCAAGCAGGCGGGTCCCGATACGATCGAGCATTTTCTTGGCAGCGGCAAGGAAGGTCAGGCCGCCATGGCCAGATGGCTTCGCGGTGGGTTCGAGATGGATCGGCGCGGCAACTGGCGGCTCAAGCCGCAGGTTGCCGATACGCTGGAGCGCGATGTCACGGCGATCATGGTGCAGACCGGATGGCAGAGGTCGCTTTCACGGTCGGCGGAGCACTCAACCGCGGACAGTCAGAGCATCTCCGGCGATCTCACGGCTTCAGCCTCGCGCGGAGTTGGTTCCGGCGACAAGGGCGGCGAAGAAAAAGGTGGCGGCAAAAGCAGCGCCACAGGCTCGCTGAGCGGTAGGTTGAACGCCGACATTGTCGATCGAGGAGTAGCGGCGGTCTCGGCTCGCTCTTCCATCGACGTGGTGAACTATGATGTGCGGGATGCTATCGCGGCTGCCGAGAAAGCAGCCGCACGCTCCGGTCGTCCCGAGGAGACTTTTGCCCAAGAACTCAGCGAACGTGTGCTTGGCAATGATGGTCTGCGCAACCGGTATCTGAAGCAGGCCGATGCTGGGCGTGGCACCTTCGATGTCACGGGTCCGATCACATCGATGGAGCAATCGTCGATCCTTGGTACCGGTCGGCTATTGTTCGACCGCGACAATGGAATGGCTGACGGGGATTCAAGCTTCAAGGAGCGTCGGGATCCATGATGTCAATCCTGGATCACTCCTATGTGTCGCAGATGGATGTCGCCCGAGCGCGAGTCGAACGGATCGGTGTAGGGATCAATAATTGGTCTTTCCGGGGGCGGTCCTGGCGTAATGATCCACTCTCCGCAGGCGACCTTGGCCTTGAGGAAGCCATATCCGAGGACCGCAACGACAGAGATCGGATTAAAGACGAAGATCAACAGGACCATTGTGTTGACCAGATAGATGTTCAACCGGTCGAAAGGCACCGCAAGCATACCCTCGAGGCCGATCCAGTAGAGCAGCGTCAACGCCCAGGTGACTTTCGCATACCATGGGCGCCAGAACCAATCCGCAGCGCGCGGAGACGGCGCTTGCGGGGCTGCCTCGTCCATCTGATCAGGTTCGGTAAATTCCTGCATGAGCAGAGCCTTTCCGGAAAGAAGAATAGCACGGATGACGATGTGGCAAAACCTTCAGCTGCTCTTGTCCGCTCCGACGAAACAGCCCGCTCGTGCGATTTCGGCCTCCCCACCACTCTTTCTCCACTTCAAGTCGGTCCGTTCCTTGTCCCGATACCGACCTATTTCGCGGGTCGAGCGGTTACGCAGCCATGAAAAGCAAGTCGCGCCATCCGGCCGACAAACCGGATATCTCTCCCGCAGCGGATGCCGCGATCATCCGGTTGGCTCGCCTTCTCGGGCGTCAGATGGCTCGCGAACTCCATGAAGAGCACATCGCGAAAGAGACCCAGGCTCCGGAAGAGCCGCATTGAACACCGTTAGCCTGACCGGGACGTGCTGACCGAGCAGCCGTTAAAGGTGATGGATCAGCACCGGTTGGAGTGGATTTTCGTTTCCCGGCCCCACGGCAAATTGCCTGAACGTCTCATTTTCGCCGAATTAGAAGATTGTTGGCAGCAGCTCAGCAATGCTGACGAGGCGCTGAACTCTAACGGCCAAAATTTGCAAATTCACTTCCATATTTCATGAAAATACGATTACATGGTTTCATGAAATATGGAGACGCGGATGGAAAGGGGGATGATGAGCATCTTCAAATCCAGGTTCCGGCCATCACAAAGCGCGACCTTGGGCAACGCGCGCTCGACAGCCGCGAGCCGATCCGCATGGTCGTGCTCCGCGCGCTCAAAGCTTATGGCGTGACGGTCCCCGGCGATGCCATCACCGACCGGCGGAAGCGCGGCTGATGTCGCCCGATGACGAAGCGCTCACGATCGATGAATATGCGCGGCAAGCTGCGCGGACCGATCAGCGCAAGGGGCCAGGCACGGCCGGTTTCACGATGCTCGGCCTCTTCGGTGAAACCGGAAGCCTGCTTACCGAGGCGAAGAAGAAGCAGCGCGATGCCGCCTCCTATCTCGGTTATGCAGAGGCGGTCGCGGAGGAGATTGGCGATGTCCTCTGGTATTTGGCAGCGGTGTCGCGCCGCTACCGACTTGCATTAAGCGATATCGCCACAGCAGCGCTCGCGCCCAGAGGCACCCACAAGGCCGGCGGTAACGGTACGCTGACCCTTCACGCACTACAGCCCGCCCACATGCCGATCGCCAAGGCGCCAACGGCAGAGTTCGAGCATAGCCTCCTCGCGCTCGCCGGCGACGTCGGAACGCTCATCAGGGTAGGTGCCAGCGAGCCTGGTCGCCAGGTCATGGCTGACCTGTTAGTCAACGTCATGCGCCGGCTGATCCAAGCCGCGACCGAGTCCGGCGTTCCGCTTGAAATCGCTGCGCTCAAGAATCTCCAAAAGATCTTCGATCGCTGGCCGCGCGAACGTTGCTATCCGCCGCCGCTCGATGAGGGCTGCGACCCGGAAGAACAACTCCCGCGTAAAATGCAAATCGACATTTACGAGCGGACCGTGCGCGGCCAAGCTTATGTGTTTCAGCGGTCGAGCGGTGTCTATGTGGGCGATCGGCTTACCGACAATGCGATCGAGCCTGACGATTATCGGTTCCACGACGTCTTCCACTATGCCTATGTCGCGGTGCTGGGATGGTCCCCGGTGATCCGGGCGCTGCTGCGGCTCAAGCGCAAGAGCGATCCCAAGCTTGACGAGGTTGAGGACGGCGCCCGCGCGGTCCTCATCGAAGAAGGCGTAACATCGTGGCTTTTCGGCAAGGCTCAACAGCTTCAATTCTTCGAAGGTGTGAAGCCGGGCGGACTTCCGCTGGACATGTTGAAGCATGTTCGCCAATTCGTCGCCGGCTACGAGGCCGAGCACTGCCCGCTGTGGCTCTGGGAAGAGGCAATTCTCCAGGGTTATGCGGCGTTTCGCTTCCTGCAGAAGAACCGCCGCGCGCGAATCGGCATCGATTTCGCGCGCCGCCGCCTAACCATCAAGGAGTTGCCGTGATGACCCCCAAAAGCTTCGTGTCGGCACTGGCAGCGGCGGATCTTCCCTCAGTGTTCAATCCATGGCGTGATCGCTGCGCCATTCACGACCGCCGCGACGCCGCTGCCCGGCGGCGCGCCAATCTTGAACGCGTACTCGTTGCGGCGCTAGACGCGCGGGTCGAGACCATCTGGATCGCTCGTGACCTCGGCTATCGCGGCGGTCGTCGCACCGGCGTGCCGCTGACTGATGAAATCCATCTGAACCATGCGGCGGCGCTCATGGGCGGCATCGCGCTGGAGCGCGCCACCCAAGGCCCTGCGATTGCCGAGCGCACTGCTGCTATCGTCTGGCAGGTGCTTGGCCGCATTGGCCAACCTGTCATGCTGTGGAACGTCTTTCCGTTTCATCCACATGAGGAAGGCGATCCCATGTCCAATCGCTGCCACACACGCGCCGAACGCGAGGCTACCTGGCCGTTCTTGCAGGCGCTGGTCTCGATGGTGCGTCCAAAGCGCATCGTCGCCATCGGACGCGATGCGCATCTGGCGCTTGACGGGCTGAATATCCCCACCACTGCGATCCGCCACCCAAGCTATGGCGGGCAGCGCGAGTTCATCGACGGCATGTTCGATCTTTATGGAATCAACGGACGGGAACCGGCCTCCCCCGAACTGCCGCTCTATGGGGCCGTAGCCAGAAGTTGCGCGCTGGCCTGATCGCACGCGCTCAGCATCGGCAGGATCGCGCTGCGGTTCCACTTATCGGTGTCGATCTTGGCATGGGTTGAGACGATGGTCAGCGAGCCCCTGGGAATCTTCGCCTCCGTCGCGACGAAGTCGAGCAAACGGCCGAGGCCGATGAGATTGCCGAGCAGCTTCTCGATATAATAATGGTTGCGGTACATAGCGGTGAGGCCGAGCCTGCGATCTGCGCCCTCGCCGATGAGCTTGAAGCTCGCAAAACTCAGGCATTGCCCGCCATATGGCGAGTCATCGACATCGCGTAGCGGATCGAAAACGCTTAACTCGAACTTGTTGAGCGCCCGGACATTAGGGTTCTTCAAGCGACCGATAATCTCCTCGAGCTGGTTCAACGGCTCGCCCTGTGCCTGCGGCAACAGCATCATCCGCTCGAAATAATAGCCAGACCAGGTGGGCTTCTTGCCTCGTACCTTGGGCAGCACATTGTCCCTAAAGCGATCGAAGAAATTGGGGAAGCCGTAGCGCCGATAGAGCCCGGCCGGGAAAATTGTATTGGCGACCGTCTCGATGCGCTTGGCATCGTGCGCCTGATGAAAGGCATCCACTGCGGCGATTACCGGATCAGCAAGGCTCGCACGCGCCAGCGGATCGACGACGTCGATAATCACATTGTAGGCGTGATGCTGTGACTGCTGGTCGACGAGGCGGACCGCTTCGCGCCACGCCGAGACACAATCAGGCTGCGGCGGCACTGGAAGATACATCGACATCCCCCGTCAGGATTGCCGTCGCAAAGAGGCGCGGCTTCAGGAATTTCTCGGTGAGCCAGGCATGGCCATCGATGCCCCAACTCTCCCCCCAGCTATTGCGGACAAGCAGGGCGGACTGGCCGTCGGTCGTGCCGTGGCCGACCGCGACGATAGCATGCCTTAGAGTGTCGTCCGGCATCTCGTCGTTGGCCGGATCGATCACTCCCTGGGAGCCCGGCATGTAGAATGACCGTGACAGTTTCGTGAGCAGCATCACCGGTCGCTGCTGATCGAGCGCGACAAGTATGCTGGTGAGGTCAATGGCGGCAGCGCCCCCATCGCGGCCAAAGCATTGGCCAACTGTCGTCGGCGGCGCCCATGCAGCAATGTCGTCCGGCACTTTATCGAGATAGACCCAGCCCGCTTCGGCCGGCTGACCGTCAGTCCGCAACGTTTCGAGCATCGACGACAAGGTTGCGCCGCTCTGATGCGGTCGTTTGGCGCGACGTTGCGCGTGATAATAAGCGAACTCGCAGGAAAGCGGCGTCCAGCCGTTGCGCAAGGCGGCATGCGCGTCGCTCGCAGCAAAGGCGAGACAGGTCGGCCGCGCGCCTTGATCACGGACAGGGCCGAGCATCGGCCTAAGATCAGTCACGATATCGATCATGGGGTCAGGCAGCCTCGAGCAGATGGCGCCGCTCGGCGCGAGACAGGCCTTCCTGTTCCGGGCCGGTGAGGTCGAACTCGATGGTCAGGCTCGCATGAGTCATGGTCGGCTGCCAAGGGCGCCGTTCGCTTAGCGACATGCGACCGCGCTGGGCTTCCTCGGGCGCAGCGGTGACGCGGCGGACGGTCGGGCCGCCGATCGCATCGGCTTCGAACGCCTCCCTTTCGTCACGCACGACCGCGAATCCGCTGGCGATTAGCTGGTCGAGATCCCAGAGGTAACCGCCGCCGCTGTTTTCCTGCAGCCGCAGCACAAACAGGTCATTGCGGCTGCCGTCCAGCCGCGTGCCCTCGTCTCGCTCGGTCAGGAGCCAAACATCGCCGCGATAATTTTCGGGGCGATAATCCTTGAGGAGATCGACCTTGAGGCTACGCGGCTGGGTATCGAGCAGTTCTCGCATGATTGCGGGCCTGATGATGCCATAGCGGACAAGCGTGCGGCACGTCGCTTCATAGCTCGCACCGACGCGCAGTGAGAGCTGGTAGGCGATATTAGGACGCCGAAGGTCGCTCGCCTGCCAACCCTGACGGGCGCAGTGCAGGCCGATCAACCATTTGGGCATCATGAAAGCGACCGCGAATGCGTCGGCTTCGGTTTCCTCGAAGGCCTGACCCGGTTCTGGGCTCATCGGCATGCGACGCAGAATGCTTTCATCGTCAAGGCTCGGTTCGTGCTTCATCGAGAAGTGACCGAGTTCGTGCGCTGCGGTGAAGCGCTGGATGCTCATCGGCCGCTCGGTCGTTACCAGAACCCCCGGTATCGGCACGCTCAGATAAGCGCCGAGAAGCCCTTTGAGCGGACGGAGCAGGAGCGGCAGGCCGAGCGCATGGATCGCCCCGAACACATCAATATTGCCTCCCTGGCTCTCGATAAGGGCCTGAGTACCGAGTTGGCGATGCAGGCGCCCCGCCGCCATGGTCCCCGCGCGCACCGCGCCGTCATAGTCCCGAGCCATGGATCAGACTTGTCCCCCACCCGACCGCGCGCGCAGATATTCAGCAAAGCGACTGAGTTCAGCGCGGTCGTCGGCCGAGAGATCGGCAACGCGGCGTGCGAGATGCGCCACATCGGCAGGCAAGCTTGCCGAAGCTTCATCCTCGCCCGTAAAATAGCCAACTGACTGGCGATAGAGCTTGGCGAGACGTGTAAGTTCAATTGCCTCAACCCGTCGCTGACCGCTTTCGATGTCGGTAAGGGCGGTGCGCGGAATTTTAAGATAGGTCGCAACCTCATCCTGCTTGAGCCCAAGATATTTGCGCGCCTCTCGCAGCCGGTCACCTAGCTGCTTGCGCTCCAGCTCGTCATTCTCCTGCCGGATAGCCATACCGTTCATGGCTTGGATCCTTTTTTCTTCACCCAGACTTTCTCGATACGAGGAACAAGATGGCCGAGCGCTTCCTCCACCGAAGCGTAACCACCGGTCTGGACAATATTATCGCGCAGTTCGATCCCGATGACCGTCTCGATGGCGCAGAGCGTGTCTACGACCGAAAGCGAGTCGAGCGCAATCGGCGCCTTCATTGCGGCACCCTGATCTTTTGGGAGCGCGATGCCGCGCAATTGCGCCTCGATACGTGCGACTTCTAGCAATTCATCGACGAGCGCCTTGATGACATCCGCCTTAGGAAAGGCAGGAGCGGTTGGCGCGGGAGGAGCAACTGTTGCCATTCAAGCCTCGCACGATTCGACTACATCTGCAGAATGTAATGTTGGAATTTCCGACATGCAAGACCTGATCGTCGCGCATGGTGCGTGGACCAGCGCTGGCTTTTGAAATCTCTGTCATGGACGTCCGACCATGGTTCCGACGATGTCGCCTCCGTGAAATCGCTGCGATGGCCACCAGCCTGTACCACAACACGGTCGCCACATTGTGTGCCGCTAGCAGTGCTGGAGGGTTTCTATCGCCCGTGTCGTTTTCACCGCCTGCAAGTTGGCGGCGTCGTGATGGAAGCCGTCCTACAAGAGGGCGACATTGTAAGTAGCAATCCTATTCAAACAGCGCCTCATTTGGCCTGCAAAGAACATCATGTTACGTTTTGTCCGATCCAGGAGACAGAAATGACCCGCGCAGCGCTCTATGCCCGCTATTCCGATGACAAGCAGAGCCCAGCTTCCATCGAGGATCAGTTTTTGGTTTGCCGCGAACAGGCTGCGCGCGAAGGCTGGCGCATCGTCGGTAGTTACAAGGATGCCGCGATCTCGGGTGCGAGCGTCATCCTGCGGCCCGGTATTCAGGCGCTGCTTCAGGACGCCCAGATGGGCCGCTTCGATGTGCTGCTCGCTGAAGCACTTGATCGCGTCTCCCGCGATCAGGCCGACGTGGCAACGCTATACAAGAACCTTCAGTTCGCGGGCGTGAAGATCGTGACCCTGGCCGAGGGCGAGGTTTCGGAACTGCATGTCGGCCTGAAGGGCACGATGAACGCCCTCTTCCTCAAGGATCTTGCCAAGAAGACCCATCGTGGCCTTCGCGGACGCGTCGAGAAAGGCAAGTCCGGCGGCGGCCTTTGCTACGGCTATGACGTCGTGCGTCGTTTTTCCAGCGAAGGTGAGGCAGTTCACGGCGAGCGCACCATCAACGACGCTGAAGCGGAAGTTGTCCGGCAGGTGTTCCGCC
>QFPK01000084.1 GCA_003248865.1 Sphingomonas sp. | reverse complement strand
CGCGACGGCGCCCTGACCGAAGTGAAGGGCCTGGTGGAAAAGCCCAAGCTCGGCACTGCCCCCTCCAACCTCATCCTGCCCGGCCGCTATATCCTGCAGCCCGACGTCATGAAGATCCTGGAAACCCAGGAAAAGGGTGCCGGTGGCGAGATTCAGCTGACCGATGCCATGGCATCGCTGATCGGCAAGCAGCCGTTCCACGGTGTCACCTTCGACGGCCGTCGCTTCGATTGCGGTTCCAAGGCCGGCTATATCGAGGCGAACCTTGCCCTGGCGCTGGAGCGCGAGGATATCGGCGCCCATATCCGCGACTTCGCGAAGGCCGAACTGGCCAACTGAGCTTCGATCCGCAGGGGTGGCCGCTGGTCGCCCCTGCTGACCATCAGAGCAGGCGAGTGACCTGTGTCAGCAAAATCCCGATGCCCGACAGGGTGATGGTGCCCCCGATTGCCAGCTGCAGCGGGCGGACTATCTGCCGGATTGGCACACCGATGGCAGCTTCAATTTTGCTCATGCAAATCATTATCGCATAATGCGAGCGGAGAGTCACATCCATCTCTCCACTCACACTGATGCAGCGGATCGATCATTATTCGTGATTATAAGTAACGAATGATCGGAATGGCCGCTTTCAAATCAGTAACGCAACAATGGGCTCAAACTGTCAGCTTCGCTGTCAACTTTGCACCGCCGGTGACACATAATCGGCGTCGTGGATGAACGGCATCGCTGCATCGTTCGCCAGCGCCGTCAGGATCGCGGCAAAGTCCGTCGCGCAGCGAAACCCCATCTGGCGCTGCGCCAATCCCGCGTCATAGACACGGCCGATCGAAGCGGGCAGTTGCCAGCCGCGCCGGGCATATAGCTCTGCGGCTTCGGGAAAATGGCGCGCGATCACCGCTGCCGCATCGCGTTTCAGTTCGACGGCTTCCTCGCGGACGAAGGGTGTCGGCGCAGACACCAGATAGGTTTCGCAGCGCGCCGGCGGCGTCCGTTCCAGCGCAACCAGATGCGCCCGCGCCGCATCCTCGACCGTCAGCCGGCGATGGAGAAATTCATTGGCCTTCAGATTTTGTCCCGTCAGGCTGGCGTCCGTGTCGTCATCCTCCGGGAAGAAGCGGGCAGTGCGCAAGATGGTGCAGCCGATGCCGCGATCCAGTTGCTGCACCCGGCACAGCCCCTCAGCCGCCAGCTTGGTCACGCCATAGATGTTGCGCGGCTCCAACGGCCCGCTCTGCTCGTCGAGCCACACCGCCGCCTCGCCGGCCTCGTCGCGCACCGCCTGACTGATCATCAGCGACGTGGTGGATGTCATGACGAAGCGGTCATGCCCCGCCGCGACCGCCGCCTCCAGCAGGTTGAGTGTGCCGGTGACATTGACGTCGATGAAGGCCTGGGCGGGGTAGCGGGCGATGTCCGGCTTGTGCAACGCGCCGCCATGGATCACCGCCTCGATCCCGCGTTCGGCAAAGACGCGCTCGATCAGCGCCCGGTCGGCGACCGATCCGATGATGTCGGTGTCCCGGCC
>QFPK01000083.1 GCA_003248865.1 Sphingomonas sp. | reverse complement strand
CGACCCCGCCCGTGCCGGTGCCCGACCAGCAGGACTTCCAGATCGTGCCGCGCACCACGCCGGTGGCCTCGCTGCTCGATCCCAATACCGTAGACGGACAGACTGAATGACCGCTTCCGCCGTTCCTGCCACCCCTGCTGCCCCGGTGCAGGCCGACAAGGCCACCTTGCGCCGGGCCATTGCTGCGTCGGCGCTGGGCAATGCCACCGAATGGTTCGACTATGGCATCTATGCCTATGGCGTGACCTATATTTCTGCCGCGCTCTTTCCCGGCGAGGTGGACGATGCCATTCTGTTCGCGCTGGCGACCTTTGCCATTTCCTTCCTCGTCCGGCCATTGGGTGGCCTGTTCTGGGGACCGCTGGGCGACCGGCTGGGGCGCAAGTCGGTGCTGGCGCTGACCATATTGCTGATGTCGGGCGCGACGCTGGCCGTCGGCCTCATCCCCGCTTATGCGCAGATCGGCTGGGCTGCGCCCGCGCTGCTCATCATCTTGCGCATGGTGCAGGGCTTTTCCACTGGCGGAGAATATGGCGGGGCCGCGACCTTCATGGCCGAATATGCGCCCGACGCCCGACGCGGCTTCTATGGTAGCTTCCTGGAGTTCGGCACGCTCGCCGGCTTCTCCTTCGGTGCGGCGCTGATGCTGGGTTTTTCGTTGCTGCTGGGGGATGCGGTCATGCACGCCTGGGGCTGGCGCATTCCCTTCCTGGTGGCCGCGCCCCTGGGCCTCATCGGCATGTATCTGCGGTCGAGGATGGAGGACACGCCGGTCTTCCGCGAGCAGGCAGCCGAAGGCAACGGATCGCCATCCCTTTCCCGGCTGCTGCGCGACCATAAGCGGCCGATGCTGGTCGTGGGCGGGCTGGTCGTGGCGCTCAACGTCGTCAATTACACGCTGCTCAGCTACATGCCGACCTATTTGCAGCGCCGCATCGGCCTGTCCCCGGACGAGGCGCTGGTGGTGCCGATCATCGGCATGCTCTTCATGATGCTCTTCCTGCCGATCGCCGGCCATATGTCCGATCGGATCGGGCGGCGGCCGATGTGGCGGCTGTCGCTCACTGGCCTGCTGGTCGCGGTGGTGCCGCTCTACATGCTGATGGCGACGGGCCTGGTCGGCGCGATCATCGGCTTCGTCCTGCTCGGCCTGCTCTATGTGCCGCAACTGGCGACGATTTCGGCGACCTTCCCGGCGCTGTTCCCCACCGCCGCGCGCTTCGCCGGCTTCGCGATCGCCTATAATCTGTCGACCTCGCTGTTCGGCGGCACCGCGCCGGCGATCGGCAGCGCGCTGATCGGCATGACCGGCAATGAACTCATGCCGGCCTTCTACATGATGGCGGCCTGCATCATCGGCCTGATTGCGCTGCGCTTCATGCCGGAAACGGCAGGCCGGTCGCTCCACGACGATCCGTTCGGCGAGGAGCGCACCGCATGATCAGCCAGCTCTATATCGCGTCGGACAGCCTCCAGATCCTGACCCGCGGCTATGTCGACAATGTCTGGTTGCAGGCCGTGACGGGATTGCT
>QFPK01000082.1 GCA_003248865.1 Sphingomonas sp. | reverse complement strand
TAGAGCCGGCGCTGCGTGCACCCGTAGCTCAGCAGGATAGAGCATCAGATTCCTAATCTGAGGGCCATGGGTTCGAATCCCGTCGGGTGCACCATTTTCTCCTCCGATCAGGTATCGTCGCGCCATTCGTGGAAGGGGCGGATTTCGATTTCACTGGGGCCGGGCATGGGGTTGGGGCAGCGTTTCACCCAGGCGACGGCTTCGTCCATGTCGGCCACTTCCCACAGCCAGAAGCCCGCGACCAGTTCGCCGACCTGGGGAAAGGGGCCATCGATGACGCGGCGATCGGCGCCGTCGAAGGCGATACGCTTGCCATGAGAGGAAGGCAGCAGCCCGTCGGCCATCCGCAAAATCCCGGCCGCTTCCAGTTCGTCGTTGAAGCGGCCCATCGCCGCCATCATCTGAGGATCGGGCGGGCCACCCGCCTCGCTGTCCTGCGTCGCCTTTACCAGCACCATCACGCGCATCGATCGCCTCCCTGTCGGATGGGTAGAGAATAAGCAAGAATGGCTGATCGCGGTAGGCGTTGTGATGCCGTCGATCGGTTAATCATGTGATTGCATTCGATCTGCAGGGGCATGTCTTAACCTTTTGGAAAGGCACGGCCTGCGAAATGACTCCGGGGACTACGGGGCCGTATTAATGCTGAAAAAAATCCGCACCCAGGACGTCAAACTGGGGATGTTCTTGCACAAGCTGGACGGGTCGTGGTTTTCCCACCCCTTCTGGAAGCGCAAGATGCTGCTCGACGATCCCGAGCAATTGGCGGACCTGCATGCCAGCAAGGTCGAGTGGGTGACGATCGACGTGTCGCGCGGTGCGGATGTCGCTCCGGCCCAGCCGGTGCCATCCCGCGTGGTGCAGATGGCCGAACCGCGCGAACGGGTGTTCGGCCGTGCCGGGCCGACGATCGTGCGCCGCGCTGCGCCGCAGCCGGTCGACCGTCCCTTCGACCCCCTGTCCAAGGACAAGCTGCCGATCCGCGCCGAGATGGTCCATGCCCAGCGGCTGGCGCGCAAATCGGGCCGTACCATGCGCAAGCTCTATGAGGATGTGCGGCTGGGCAAGGCGGTGAAGGCGGCCAAGCTGGAAACCATGGTCGACGAGATTTCCAGCTCCGTGCAGCGCAACCCGCATGCCTTCATGGCGATCACGCGGATGAAGAACAGCGGCGAATATCTCTATCAACATGCGTTGTCGGTCTGCGCGCTGATGATCGGCCTTGCCCAGCAGATGCACCTGTCGCCAGAGGATATTCGCAAGGCTGGCCTCGCCGGCCTGCTGATGGACATGGGCATGGCCCATGTGCCGCAGGAAGTGTGGGACAAGGACGCACCGCTGACGCCGGAGGAGTGGGACGTGGTCAAGAGCCACACCACGCTGGCGCATGAATTCCTGACCCTGGGCGGCGAAATGCCGGCGGAAGTGCTGGATGTGTGCCTCAACCATCATGAGCGGCTGGACGGCAGCGGCTATCCCAATGGCCTGGCCGGCGAGCAGATCGGCATGTTCGCGCGCATGGCCGCGATCTGC
>QFPK01000081.1 GCA_003248865.1 Sphingomonas sp. | reverse complement strand
CCGCGACGACGGCACCACGATCAAGCCGTCGGTGATCCCGGCGGCGGGGTCGTCCATCCCCAAGACGCGCAAGCGCAAGGGGCCGTTCGGCGATCCGACCCCCGCTGGCGCGTAAGCGCCGAGCAGGAGCCAGGTGCCGACCCGCTGGATCGCGTCGCCGCCCTTGCCGAGCAGGCCGCGCAATTCCTCCTCCGCCCGGTCAAGCGGCGCGCCGTCGGGGGCGGGCGGCAGGATATGGGCGAAATAGGTGCGGTCGAGCAGGCGACGCAGCAGCCGCTCGCCGATGAAGGGCTCGCCATTGTTGAGCGCGCGGGCGGCTTTCAGCAGATTGCGGATATCATATTGGGTCGGGCTGAGGTCCGGCACGGCCTTGGGGATGTCGAGCAGCGTGTAGACCGCGACCCGCGATTGTTGGTTTCCACGAACTGGCCGAGCAGGCCGAGATTGGTGCAGCCCTCCGGCACGATGCGGGGGCGGTCGCCAGCCGCGCGCGGCATGAATTCGGCCGTGATATAGGGCATCAGCGCCAGCCGCACTTTGGTGTTGGCGGCGACCGCGTCGACCTGGTCGGCGATGCCCAGATGATAGCAGAGTTCGGCCAATATCTCGCGGCCGGTGCAGGCCGGCATCGGCTTCTTCACATGATTGCCATCCTTGTCCATCAGCAGGGCATAGACCCACAGCACCAGCACATCGCCGGGCTGGTCGGGGAAATGGGGTTGGCGGTTGCAGGTGAAGCTCATCACCCAATTGCTGTCGGTGAAGGTGATGACCCCGCCGGTGACGGTGCGGCCCGAATAGGGATCATTGACGGACAATTGCTTCAGGCGATCGACCAGCGGCGATGGCTTGCAGGTGAGCGTCGCCGATTCCCAGGTGGAACGGTCCGCGTCGCCATAGAATTTTTCGGGCCGTCCGAAGACCGGCGACTTGGCGGCGAGATTCTTCCACAGCGTCCAGTCGCTGTCCGGGCCGGGATCGGCCTTGCCCCGTTCCAGCACCGGCGCATGGTCCATGTCGCCATAGGCCGTCCCCTCGGTGATCGATCCGGTGAGGGCGAAGACCAGATCGCGGGGACCGATGGCGATGCTGTCTTCCCGGCCGTCGATGCGGCAGAGCAGGTCGGTGACGGTGCGCCGGTCGCCCTCCAGGCGCATGCGCATGTCGCGCACCTGGGTGTCGAAGCGGATCTGCACGCCCTTGTCGCGCAAGAGCTTGCTGAGCGGGCGGACGAAGCTGTCAAACTGGTTATATTTGGGGAAGACCAGCGCCGACATGTCGTGCAGTCCGTCGAGCGCATCGAGGAAGCGGTGCATGTAGAGTTTCATTTCCAGGAGGCTCTGCCAGTTCTGGAAGGCGAACATGGAGCGCCAGAGGAACCAGAAATTGCTCTGGAGAAAGCCCTTGGAGAAATAATCCTCGATCGTCAGGTCATCCAGATCCTCCTTGCGCTTGAGCAGCAGGCGAATGAGTTCCCATTGCTGGGCGCGGGTGAGGCCGAGGGTCGAGAAGTCGCGTATCTCGCCCTGCCGGTGCATGAGCCGGGCCTTCGACCAGTTGGGGTCATTGTCGTTGACCATCCGATATTCGTCGAGGACGCTGAACCCTTCGGGCAGTTCGAGCGCGGGCACGTCCTGGAACATGTCCCACAGATTGTCGTAGTTCCAGTTCATCTCGCGCCCGCCGCGGATGATATAGCCGTCCTGCGCATTGCCCGCGCCATCGAGCGAGCCGCCCTCGATATGGAGATTTTCGAGGATCATGATGTTGGCCGGCGGCATATGCGCGTCGCGGATCAGATAATAAGCCGCGGCAAGGCCGGCGATGCCGCCGCCGATGATATAGGCCTTGCGCGTGTCGATGCCGTCCGTGGGCAGGGGGCGATTGCGCTGATAGGCGGCCACCATGTCGGGCGGGGGAAGCGTGTTGGCGGCGCTGTTTTCCCAGAAG
>QFPK01000080.1 GCA_003248865.1 Sphingomonas sp. | reverse complement strand
AACAAGGGGTGGGAAAGCTTCGGGCCGGCAACTTCAGCCAAGACGCGGTCGGGGATTGGTACCTCAACGTGGTCATCGACCACGTTGAGCTGCAGCTGGCCCCGGTGTTCGGACCGGACTCCTCGATCGGCTTGGATCCGGGGCAGATTGCCGCGATGACCGCCAGCGACGGCCGCGCGTTGCGCAGCCGTCGGTACCGGGAGATGGAGCCCCGGATTCAACGGGCGCAGAAACGCGCTCACCCAGCCCAGGCCAAACGGCTGAGCAGGAAGGTGAAGCGGCAGCGGTTGGACGATCGAAACACGTTTTGCCGCGGCGTGGTCGCAGACTATGCGCGGGTGTGGGTCGGGGATTTGTCCCCGAAGAAAATGGCCAGGTCTACCTTGAAAGGCCAAGCCAAATCGATTCACGATGCAGCGCTAGGCGCGGCTTACACGACCCTGGAAGCGATGGGCCATCGGGCCGGCCGGGTGGTGGGAAAAGTGAACGAATGGAACTCCACGCGTTGCTGCAGCCACTGCAAGGCCCTCACGGGCCCGGCAGGGTTGAAGGGCAACGTTGTAAGGCATTGGGTCTGTGCCGCGTGCGGCACCGACCATGACCGGGATCGAAACAGTGGCGAGAACCTGCGCCATGCAGGGGAGACGGGGTGGCAGAACCGTTTGCCGGATCTTGGGAAACGTGCCGCGCCAAGGCATTGGCGTCCGTGGGCGGGAACCAGATGAGGGATTCTCGGCCGGTTTTGTCAGCCACAATGGCGTCAGCAAAACAGGGACAGGACGAGAAAACCGAAAGTCATGAATGCCGAATGTAAAACCCTTCGGGGGCTTGGTCCCAGTCCACCACCACCTCGGGGGGTGGGGTGGGCGGAAACAGGGCCCAATACGCCCGGTCACGCATGTCGGTGCTGGGAATAGAGGGGTGGGCGAAGGCGTTCGGATCTGCCTTGAAAAAGGCCAGGGTCTTTTTGAGCCAAGCCCACGGGGACATGAATCAGGCCTGCCGAAGCGCGTTGAGGGCGGCCAGCGGGATGTGGTTTTCCGCCAGTTCCTCCCAGCCTTCGATGCCCACCATCGACTTGATGAGCGAGGAGCTGACCGCGATAAGGTGGGTGGGAGGCATGAGAAAGACGGTGGTCACCTCCGGCTCGATGGTGGCGTTGATGAGCTGTTGGGTGTGCTCGTATTCAAAGTCGACCACGTTGCGCAGGCCCCGCACCACCAACGAGGCACCCAGTTGGTGGGCCACCCGCGCGGTGAACTGACCGTGGGGCAGTTCCTGGACCGAGATGCCCTCGTTCTGCCCCAGTTCTTCTTCCACCGACCGGGCAATGATGTCCCGGCGCTGGGCCAGGGTGAAGCGGTAGCGCTTGTCGGGGTTGTTGGCCACCAGTACGATGACCTCATCGGCCATCTTCCGAGCCTGCTCAATCACGTAGAGGTGGCCCTTGGTGATGGGGTCAAACGAACCGGAAACAACAGCCTTGGTGCGAGCGGTCACGGGATGTCCTTGGAATGAAGAACGGAAGAGAGAAAGGCCAGCAG
>QFPK01000079.1 GCA_003248865.1 Sphingomonas sp. | reverse complement strand
GCGCTGGCTGCGCAGCGCGGCTACCTGCCGGCGCGCGTGCCGCTGCTCAAGCGTGTGGGCGCCGTCGCGCCGCAGGAAGTGTGCATCGCGGGCGGCATCGTCCGCATCGACGGCGTGCCTTCGGCCGCCGTGCTGCCTGCTGACCACTGGGGCCGGCCGCTGCCATCCTGGCAGCAATGCCGCCGCCTCGAACCCGGCGAACTGTTCCTGCTCAGTGTGACCAACCCGGCGTCGTTCGACAGCCGGTATTTCGGGCCGGTCAGCGCATCCGCCGTGATCGGCATTGCGCATTCGGTCTGGTTGGAGTCTCGCCCATGATGGCCGCCGACTCGCTGCACGTTGCCGTGCATCTTGTCGTGCCATCGGGCGTATCGTTCTGCTGGCCGTCGCCGTGTCGTCGCGCGTGCAGTGCGAGCGCATACGCGCAGCACTTCGCGCAGCCTTCCTATGTGCAGGCGTCTTGCCTCGAACGCCCCCGGCCTGTGGCCCTCATTGCCGTGGTTCGCGCGTTCGCCGGCGCGCTGGCTGCTCACGCAGCAGCGCCGCCGGGCCGCCGCCGCCCGGAGCGTCAGCGACGGAAAAAGGCGGAAGGCAAGACAAAAGGACGCGGCACCGAGCCGCGTCGAAAGCCTTTCTGCACATGGGGGTGGCGCGGCACGCAGCGGCTTCGCCGCCGTGCCGCGTGGGGCGCGAGGCCCGCGCCAATGCAGGCATGTCCGCGTGCTTCGCACGACCGGAAACGCCGGAGCTTGCGGGGAGCGCGGCCATGACCGACCGCCGCGACAACGATTTCCGCGTGCGCCCCAGCGCCCCGAAGAACCGGGGCAAGGGCCAGGGCCAGAGCTTCGTTTCCAAGGTGCTCAAGCAGGCAGGCAAGGCCAGCGGCGGCAAGTCCTCGATGCGCCATTCCGCAGCCGGCGTCGGCGCACGCGCCGGCCAGCGGCCCGGCTCGCGCCTGGGGCGCGGCCATACGGCGGCACGTTTCGCCGGGGCGAAGCTGACGCCCATGTCGCGGCGCGTGACTATTAAGACCCTGCTGGTCAATCAGCGCAACGCCAGCCCGCAATCGCTCGCCAAGCATCTGCGCTACATCGAGCGCGACGGCGCCGGCCGCGATGGCGAACCTGGGCGGGCCTACGGGCCGCCGACCGACGAAGCCGACCTCGATGCCTTCAAGGAGCGGGCCGCCGACGACCGGCACCATTTCCGCTTCATCGTCTCCCCGGAGGACGGCGCCGAGCTGGACGACCTGCGTACCTATACCCGGCATTTGGTGAACCGGATGGAAGCCGACCTGGGAACGCGGCTGGATTGGGTGGCGGTCGATCACTGGAACACCGACAACCCGCACACTCACCTGATCGTGCGCGGACGCGACGACACCGGCAAAGACCTCATCATCGCGGGCGACTACATCGCCCACGGCTTTCGCCATCGCGCCGCCGAACTGGCGACCGAATGGCTGGGGCCGCGCACCGAACTGGAGATCCAGCAGACCTTGCAGCGCGAGGTGGAGCAAGAGCGGTGGACGAGCCTCGACCGCACGTTGCAGCGC
>QFPK01000045.1 GCA_003248865.1 Sphingomonas sp. | reverse complement strand
GCACCGCAAGCTTGCCGCCTAACATCAACCCCCAGACGAGGCCCGCACTCCGCTAATTTACGCCGCGAGATGCGCCAAATGTTCTGACGACGGACAAGGTCGACCAGCTGCACATCCTGCAACCAGCCACCTTCGTCGCCCTGGAACAGGTCGCGCATGACGGTGCCGCCGGCTTCCACATAGGCGTCGATGCCGATGAACTTCGCTCGCCGGTCCGACGCCCTGACGGCATTCTCGGTCAGCATGCGGCGAATGGCATAGGGCTGCTTGTCGTAGCCCTGGCTCATTCGCTCGAACACCTGTTCCTGCCGTTCATGGTCACAGGAGACGGTGAACGCCATCAACTGGTCGAGCGCGATGCCGTCTTCGGCATAGATGTCGAGCAAGCGCGGAGACACCGATGCCAGCTTCAGCCGCTGCTTCACGACCGCCACGGGCACGAAGAAGGCCGCCGCGATCTCCTCTTCTGACTGGCCCTTTTCACGCAAGGCATGGAAGGCCCGGAACTGGTCGAGCGGATGCAAAGGAGCGCGCTGCACATTCTCGGCCAGCGAGTCTTCCTCGGCAATGCCGCCTTCCCGCACGATGCAGGGCACGGGTGCGGTTTTCGCAAGACGTTTCTGCTTCACCAGCAATTCAAGCGCCCGGTAGCGACGGCCGCCAGCCGGAATCTCGAACCGGTCGGTCGGGTTGCCGTCGTCATCGATAACGGCGCGGACGCTCAGGCCCTGCAGAAGGCCCCGGCGCGCAATATCGCCCGCAAGCTCCTCTATCGACACGCCGGCTTTCACCCGGCGGACGTTCGACTGGCTCCGTTGCAGCAGGTTGAACGGAATGTCGCGGGAAGCCGCAAGGCTGATTTTCGTATTGGCATTGGCCATGGTCATCACTCCACGACGGGCGGCCGGGAGACCTCCTCCCAACCTCAAACCCGTCATGAAACCAGCGCCGCCCTCTCACTCGAGGACGGCGCTGATTGGTATGAGCGGGGCGACCTATGCCGCGAAATCGAGCAGCTTCTTCGCCTTGCCTTCCATCTCCAGCCGCGCATCCTGGTGCGTCTTGCCTCGCGCGATGGCAGTGATGCCCTGTACGAAGTCGAAGATGCTTTCGGGTTTGCGGCCTTCCTCGGTCAGAACGCTGTCGATGATCCGGGCGGTCTCGCCCTTGGAGAACCCGCGCTTGCGAAGGAAGTCCTGCCGGTCCTCGTCGCTGCGGGCCACGATCCGTTCCCGGGCGCTCTTGATGCCGTTCAGGAATGGCGTGGGCGAAGAGTTTGCGAACTTCGTCAGAGCCGGCGCGGCTTCCTGAGCGAACCGCGATGCCGCATATTTGGAGTGGCGGATCGTGATCTCCTCGAAATCCTCCACGCCCCACAGATTGCGGTTCTGGCAGACGGCACGGAGGTAGAAGCTCGCCATCCCCAGCGTCTTCGCCCCCACCTCGGAATTCCAGCAATAGAAGCCCCGGAAATAGAGATCGGGCGAGCCATCAGGCAGCCGGCCAGCCTCGATGGGGTTCAGGTCGTCGACGAGGAACAGGAACACGTCCCGGTCGGATGCATAGAGCGTGGTGGTATCCTTGGAGACATCGACGTTCGGATTATAGATGCCGGTCGACCAGTCGAGCACGCCGGGAACCTTCCAGCGCGTGTCGCCCGTGCCATTTCCGGCAATCCGCTGCACGGCTGACACCAGTTCATGGTCATGGATACGGCCATAATCGGGGCCGGTTACCGCGCGCAGCTCGACACGGCCATCCTCGATTTCCAGCGTCTTCACCTGCTCGGCACGATGGGACGTCAGCCCATATTGCAAGTTGATCGCCGCCAGTGGTGCGGGAAGCTGCCGCAGATAGGAAGACGGCGCGCCTACCAGGCTCGCCAGTTGTCCAAAACTCCAGTGCGTGGGCGCAACCAGGCGTTCGCTGTCGGGCAGCAGCAGTGCCAGCCGCTCGGGATCATCCCGCGACGCCTCGACCCGTATCGCCGCACTTTCGACCGTCCGCGTCCGGCTGTGGTCGCTGCGGCACTTCACACTTGCGAACAGCTCCGAAAGCGACAGAAAGCGCTCGTCATCCGGCCGCGAGAACCATTCGGACGAAACACGCCCGATCCGCTCGCCCCGGGACACATCCACCTTGTAGCCGCCATTGCGCGCCGCAGCCGGCGCCATCACATCCATGTCCAGCATCACCCATCTCCGCGACGGGCGCCGGAAAACTCCTCCCGGCTCTCAACCCGTCAAAGACGAGAAGCGAAGCTCTGACTCTCCTCACACTGCTTGCAAGTTACTGCCGCCGCAAACCATAGTCGCGGAATGCGTATTCTCACCAACAGCGGGGCAGACCGCGTTTCGGATCTACTGGAGCGCGACAGCGCGACCGCTTCGGCCGTTCATCTGGCCAGTGGCAACATCTCTCTGCACGGCGCGGAAGCCTTGCTCCGCGCTTTGCCCGCCCATTCAGCACTGTCTTTGCTAACCGCCAATCAGCCAGACACCCTCACCGACCTCAATGGCAATACATCTGACCGCCGCAGGCGTGCAGAACTCAGGCATCGTTCCAATGCGAGAGCGCTGGCGGAACGCTTGAACAACAATGGCGAAATCCGCTCCGCCCGTTTACCAATAAGCCAATCGTTGATGCTGCTATCTACAGCATCCGGCCCTTACATCGCGATCTCAGGCGCTTGCGACATCACTACGGAGGGCCTTGGCTTGTCGCCGGCCGCGTCGTTGGGATTTGTCCAGGTCAGCGATGGCCCGGACGAGCTGGCCTATCTGCATAAATGGTTCCAGTCCCAGTGGGATGCAGCCGTGATTGCCGGAGAGCAGCACCCGCTTCGATCGGCCCTGCTCGACTATGCCTCCCGTCCATCCCCGGCGCGAATCTATGCACAGGGGCTGACGGCCCTGTTCGAAGATTTCGCTGATCCGCTGAATGCGGCCTCTGTCCGCACCGCCACCGGCATCCGCGAGACCGTGATCTGGTCAAAGCTCTATCGATTTCAGAAGGACGGCGTTGTTGGCGCCATCGAAAAATTGGACTGTTTCGGCGGCTGCATTCTCGCCGACAGCGTCGGCTTGGGCAAAACCTTCGAGGCGCTCGCCGTCATTAAATATTTCGAACTGCGCAATGATCGCGTCCTCGTGCTCGCTCCCAAACGACTGCGCGATAACTGGACGATCTGGACCCAGAATGATGTCCGCAACAGTCTGGCCGCTGACCGCTTTGGCTATGATGTCCTCAACCACACAGACCTTTCGCGCGATCGGGGATTGTCTGGCGATATCGATCTGGATCACATCAACTGGGGCAATTACGATCTGATCGTTATCGACGAATCGCACAATTTCCGGAACCGTCCAACGGGCGCGGAACATGACAGCCGCTATGATCGCCTAATGGAGCGGATCATCAAAACCGGCGTCAAGACGCGGGTGCTGATGCTGTCGGCCACCCCCGTCAACAACCGGCTGAATGATCTGAAAAACCAGATTGCCTTCGCCACCGAAGGCAATGACACTGCGCTTGCCACCCATGGCATCGCCAGCATCAACGCCACCGTGCGCCTTGCGCAAAGCCAGTTCAACCGCTGGCAGGCCCTGCCCGATGATCGCCGATCATCGGAAAAGCTGCTGGACATGCTGGGCTTTGATTATTTCCGCCTGCTCGATCTGCTCACCATTGCGCGTTCTCGCAAACACATCGAAAAATATTATGGCACGGAAGAAACCGGCACCTTTCCGGTCAAGCTACCGCCCCGCAACATTTATGCCGATACCGACATCGAAGGCAGCTTCCCGCCCATCGGCGATATCAACAGTGAAATTCGCCGTCTCACACTCTCGGCCTATGCGCCGCTGCGCTATGTGCTTCCGAGCCGCCGCGAGGCCTATGATCGACGCTATAACCAGACTGTGAAAGACGGCGCCAGCGTGTTCCGACAGGCAGACCGCGAGGAAAGCCTTGTCGCGCTCATGCGGATAAACCTCTTGAAACGCATGGAATCCAGCGTCCACGCCTTTGCCCTTACCATCGAACGGCAGCTGGCCGAAGTCACCAGCCTGATCCAGCGCATCGACAGCCATGACGAAAGCATCGAAGCGCCTGATGTCGATCTTATCGCCGAAGACGACCCGCTGCTGGATGAACTGGGCGTCGGCCGTCGGGTGAAGGTGCTGCTGTCCGATGCGGATCTGGTGCGCTGGCGGCAGGATTTGTCGGCCGATCAAGCACGCCTGGCTGATCTTGCCAGCAAGGCCCGCCTCATTACCGCTGAAAGAGACGCCAAGCTGCGTGATCTGAAAGAGCTTATCGCCAGCAAGCGGCGCGACCCATTCAACCCCGGCAACGGCAAGCTGCTCATCTTCACTGCCTTTGCCGACACGGCCGCCTATCTCTTCGAAGCGCTGGCGCCACTGTATCCGGCGAACATGGCGCTCATCACCGGCTCCGGCACCAACAAAAGCAATGTGCCTGGCCTGCAAACCGATCTCGCGTCCTTGCTCAACGCCTACTCGCCTGGTTCGCGCGGCAGCCGGCCTGGCCCGGCGCTGGATATCGTGATTGCCACCGATTGCATCAGCGAAGGGCAGAACCTTCAGGATTGCGACACGGTGGTGAACTACGACATCCACTGGAACCCGGTGCGCATCGTGCAGCGCTTTGGCCGGGTTGATCGGCTTGGCTCGCGCAACGCCTGCGTTCAGTTGATCAATTTCTGGCCCAACGTCGATCTGGATGCCTATATCGGCCTGCAGAAAAGCGTTTCCGGCAAGATGACCCTGCTGGACGTTTCCGCCACCGGCGAGGAAAATATCATCGCGGTCGACGCCGGAGACCGGATGAACGATCTGGATTACCGCCGCCGCCAGCTGGAAGCGCTGCAATCGCGCGCCATTGATCTGGAGGATATATCCGGCGGCGTCACCATCACCGACATGACGTTGAACGACTTGCGGCTGGATTTCGCCCAGCTTCCCGAAACATTGCGCACAGCGCCGGCCCTTCCTTGCCTGTATGCGCCCATTCCCGCCACGGAGGATTTTCCGCCCGGCGCATTGTTTGTGCTGCGCGCCGAAACGCCTGCCGCCTTGGCCACAATCGACGCGGCAGACCCGATCCGCCCGCATGCGCTGATCTATATCGCGATGGACGAAACCATCCACATCTCGCCGTCGAACCCCAAAAAGGCGCTCGATCTGCTGCGGCTGGCCGCGCAACTGCCCGATGAGGCGCAAGCTGAAGCCTGGGGCCGCTTTGATCGCGGCACCCATGGCGGAGACCGGATGGGCACCTGGCAACGCCTGCTGGCCCGCGCCGTGGCGGCCGTGGGCGGCAAGGCAGAGGAGCGCGCCGTTGATGCGTTGTTCACCCGTGGCGGCGCTGGCGTTTCGGGTGGTGGCGATCTGGACGATTGGGAAGTTGTTAGCTGGCTGGCCGTGCTGCCGCATGAGTGAGGCGACGGTGGCGAGCGTGCTGGAGGCTTTTGAGCTGCCGCCAGCGGCGCGGGTGGATCGCCGGATTCCCAAAACCGCGCTGATCGATCATGGCGCCACCCGCAAGCCGGATGCGCGGCTGGTGGACAGCGGCATTGCACGGCTGGATTGGCTGGCAGAATTATCGCCTGCCACGGTGGCCATTCCGGCGCGCGGCGATCCGCCGGCGCCTGCGGTGAATATCCTGTGCCTTACGCCGAATGGCCCGCCACCGCTGCGCCTGCTGGAGCTGATCCACCGCGCCATACCCGCGCCCATCGTGCTGCTGATTGCCGATGATGCGCCGCGGCTTTCGCTGGCCCCGCGCCGGCTGGGGGAGGATGGGCGGACGCTGGTGACAGAGGCAGTTGTCCTTTCTCCCCCGCTGCCACCACCGGCCGGCTTCCTGCGCAGTCTGCCGATCAGCGGGTTACCGCAGCTGGACATTGGCGCATTGTATGACGGGCTGGTGGTGCGGGTAGAGGCCTGGATTGCCGCAAGGCTGAGCGACACCGCCTTCCGGCTGCCGCTGTCGCTGGCAGAGGCCGTCGCCCGGCGGGAGGCGCTGGCGCAGTGGCGGCTGGCGGATGCCGCCTGGCAGGAGGCGGCGCGGGCGGCGCGGCGGGAAAAACGGCTGGGGCAGGCGGTTGCGCTGGGCGAGGTTGCGCGGCAAAAGCGGCTGGCGTTGCAGGCGCTTGTGGGGGGATTGGCATAGCAGGCGCACCATGCGCCGCGCCCCTTGCACGCCGCCCTTGTGTAAGGACAGGTATCTGATGCCCGAAACCCCGATTTCCATGCCCGGCCGCACAAATGAAGCGGCGCACAGCGGGGATCTGATCGCCGGCAATGTTGCGCAACTGAAAGCGCTGTTTCCGCAGATCATCACCGATGGAAAGATTGATTTCGAGGTGCTGCGGCAATTGCTGGGCGAGGCGGTAGAGGAAGGCGAAGAACGCTATGGCCTGAACTGGAAGGGCAAGGCCGCCGCCCGCGCCTTTGCATTGACGCCAAGCCTGGGCACGCTGCGCCCGGCGCCCGAAGACAGCGTGGATTGGGATAGCACGCAGAATATCCTGATCGAGGGTGACAATCTTGAAGTGCTGAAGCTGTTGCGCCGCAGCTATGCCGGCAAGGTGAAGCTGATCTATATCGATCCGCCCTATAATACCGGCAATGATTTTGTGTATCCGGATGATTATCGTGACAGCATCGGCAATTATGAAGCGCTGACCGGCCAGCGTGGCGCGGATGGCGCGCGAATGACATCCAACAAGGAAGCCAGCGGACGATTTCACACCGACTGGTTGAATATGATGTATCCTCGACTCGTGCTAGCTAAAGAATTGCTGCGCGACGATGGTGCAATATTTATTTCGATTGGAGATGAAGAACTCTCTAATATTAGCACATTATGTGGGGAAATTTTCGGAGAAGAGAACTGGCTCGCGACGATTGCGTGGCAAAAAAAGTATGGCGTTTCAGCGGATGCAAAAGGCATTCCACTCATGCAAGACTACATCGTGTCTGTCCAAAGAAGCCCTTCATTTAAGCCTGGCCTACTTCCGCGTACCGAAAAGCAGGAGTCGCTTTACAGTAATCCCGACAACGATCCTCGGGGAGTTTGGACGTCCGGCGATCTCCTTCGTAACGAGTTGCGCGAACGAGATCGCTACGAGATCGTAGCTCCAACTGGCCGCCGACACCTCCCACCAAGTAATGCAAGCTGGAGACACCCGGAAGCCCAAATTGAACAGATGATGGCTGACAATCGCGTTTGGTTTGGACCGGACGGCAATGGGGTGCCTAGGGTGAAGCGTTTTCTATCTGAAACCAAAGATGGAGTGGTGATATCCGGATGGTGGCCACACACTGAGGCGGGTCACACCGATGAGGCTCGTAAAGAGACCAAGCGGCTCATGGAAGAAGATGTTTTTCAGACGCCTAAGCCGATTAGGCTTCTGACTAGGATTGCCCAAACCGCCAACGCGACGGCGGACGACTTGATCCTCGACTTCTTCGCTGGTTCCGGCACCACCGGCCATGCCGTGATGGCCCAAAATGCGTCCGATGGCGGCCGCCGTCGCCATATCCTCGTGCAATTGCCCGAACCGCTCGATCCCGCCAACAGTAGCCAGAAAACCGCCGCCGATTTCTGCGACACGCTCGGCAAACCACGCACCATCGCCGAACTCACCAAGGAACGGCTGCGTCGCGCCGGCGCCAAGCTGAAGGCAGACCATCCGGGCAAGGATTTCGACACTGGCTTTCGCGTCTATAAGCTGGCCACCTCCAACCTGCGGCCCTGGCAACCCCATGCCGAAAATCTGGCGGCCAGCCTGCTGGATGGGGTGGATAATATCCTGCCCGGCCGCAGCGAGGATGATCTGCTGACCGAACTCTTGCTGAAAACCGGCATTGATCTCACGCTCCCCACCCAAAGCCGCGACATTGCCGGGCATAGGGCGCATGCGCTGGGCGGCGGGGCGCTGATCGTCTGCCTGTCTGCCATCGCCGATGATGCGGCCGAAGCCTTGGCCCACGGCATCGCCGATTGGCGCGCCGAACTGGCGCCGGCCGCGCAAACTGCCTTCTGGTTCAAGGATTCGGGCTTTGCCAGTGCGGCGGCCAAGGCCAATGTCGCCGCCATTCTGAAGCAGCGGATTGCCGCCACCGATATTGCCCGGATTGCCGCGCTGTGAAATTCCGCTTCGAAGCCGATCTTCCGCACCAGCAGGCCGCCATTGAAGCCGCCTGCATGCTGTTTGAAGGCCAGCCGGCGGAAGCCAGCGTGTTCACCGTGCAGCCCACTGCGAAGGCCGGCCAGCTGCCCCTGGGCGACCGGCAGCTGGGCTATGGCAACCGGCTGACGCTGTTGCCCGAAGAAATCCACGCCAATCTGCAACAGGTGCAGCTGGCCGGCGCTCTGCCGGTGGAAGGCCGGCTGGATAGCATGATGTTCACGGTGGAGATGGAGACGGGGACGGGCAAAACCTATGTGTATCTGCGCACCATTTTTGAGCTGAACCGGCGCTGTCCGTCGTCAGAACATTTGGCGCATCTCGCGGCGTAAATTAGCGGAGTGCGGGCCTCGTCTGGGGGTTGATGTTAGGCGGCAAGCTTGCGGTGCTG
>QFPK01000078.1 GCA_003248865.1 Sphingomonas sp. | reverse complement strand
GTCACCGCGATCAAGAGCAACACCGCAAACAAGGGGGTGAACCAACGCACCCCGTCTTTCTTCACGCTCATCGCGTTGCCATGGTAGTCGGGCAACAGACGCAGGTGCTTGCGCATCCAGCGCAAGGCAGGGTTGTCTTCCAGATTGGGCTCGGTGCCGGCGGCCTTCCACATTTTCCAGCCGGTCAACAGCAGGAACGCCCCAAAGACGTAGAGCAACCAATGGAACTGGGAGACCAGTGCGGTGCCCGCGAAAATCATGCCACTGCGCAACACGATGGCGCCCAGGATGCCGATGATGAGCACTTTCTGGCGTTGCTCCTCCGGCACCGCAAAGTAGCTCATTATCATCAAGAAGACAAAGATGTTGTCCACCGCCAAGGCTTTTTCAACCAGGTAGCCGGTGAGGAACTCCAGCCCTACCTTGTTGGCCACCTCAGGCCCCGCAGAGCCCTGCAGGTACCACCACAAGCCTGCGTTGAAGAGCAAGGCCAAGGCGACCCACCCCGCGCTCCACCAGGCCGCCTCTTTGAAGGTGACCTTGTGGGGACCCCCATGCTTCATCAAGACCAGATCCACCAGCAGGGCGACTGCCACCACTGCGGTGAACCCGCCCCACAACCATGCATTGCCAATCGTTTCCATCCCGTGCTCCCAAAGAAAAAGTCAGGTCACCCAGGAGGGCGGCCTGACTCATCGGGGAGGAAGAGGGGGGACCGTTCGCCTGGGCGGCGAAGGTCTTGCTCACAACCCTGGTGGGCTGCCATTGCACCGGGACCCAGGGTCCGACATGACGGCGACAACGCTGGGAGCTACTCCCCTTCTGGCCATCACAGTAGCCTTTGGGCAGAAGAACGTCAAACCTTTCTTTCAGAGAACGGGAGTTGTTCTTAACCTCTTTCTCACTTTCTCATAAACCTACCACTTTGTGCATACTATCAGCGTTCTTGCCCAAGGATTTTGATGCTTTGGTTTTTTATCGCCACCCTTTCGTCGGCTTTCGAACCTTCTCCAGTGGGGTGGGAACGGCAGCACCTGGGCGATTACGCCAGCAATCCCAGGGAGACCCTGGACGGGTTTCTCAAGCGCTTGGGGCTGGTGCTGGATGCGCACACCCGAACCACAGGACACGAAGCCTGTGGCGTCATCGGGCGGCAGGATTCCACCTCCCGTTACGCCGTGTCTCTTTACACCGATGGCGTTCAACGCGGCTGCAGCATGAGCTACTCGGAGGTTCCTGCTGGCTTTGAAACCACCCGGGAGACCATCCACAGCCACCCACGTGCCCGTTTCATCACCCTGACCGCGCAAGACAAAGCGTGGAACCTGGCTCACAACGATGTCATGCATGGGAACACCGTCTCGATCAAGCCAGGGTTTTCGCAAGGCGACTTTGATGCCGGACCGGGGTGGTTGGTGTTCCAGGGAACGCTTCAGTATCAACGGGGCTGGAACCGGGTTCGTCGGTTTGGAAAATTGCCCATGACAGACGAGTGGCCCACCCGACTGGATCTGGAAACAACGTTGCAAGACGCTTCGTCGACCCCCTTGAGCTCACATCCGGTGACGGTGGGAAGCTTTGGGGAC
>QFPK01000005.1 GCA_003248865.1 Sphingomonas sp. | reverse complement strand
ACACCGCAAGCTCGCCGCCTAACATCAACCCCCAGACGAGGTCCGCACTCCGCTAACTTACGCCGCGAGTTGTGCCAAATGTTCTGACGACGGACACCCTGCTTGTTCCACTCCGCTCGGATCTCAATTTCCAGCGAGCGGAGTGTTGTGCCATTAGCTCTGGCCTCGGCTTCACTGGCCTGGATGACGCCTTTAATTACCTGCCCCCGGGCCTGACTGTAATCTTCAAGCTTCTCCTGCGAGAGCCCGGGCTTCGCCGTAGCGGCCGTACTATGTGGCTCGTTGAAAGCTGACATTCCTGCTTGGATCAGAGATGCTACCGCCTTGATGCTGGCAAGAGTTGCTATCGCCGAAGCGTGATCGGCCATCGCTCTTTCTGCTAGTTGGTAGCTGCGATACGCGTCGTTGAATTTGATTTGCGCGTCCCTGTAACGCGACTGCAGAGCACGAAGGCGCTGTCGTGACTGCCTGTCGTTGAGAGCGTTCAGGCGTGTTCGCTCGACCTCTGCCCAAAACTCTGCCTGCTTCACCTGCCGAAGCGCTTCCGGTGCCGATGTAACAAACGTTCCACCGAGCGCACGACGACGGCGAGCTTCGGTCCATGAGGTGCGCTCGAAGTCTCGGGCAAGCGGCTCCGGTATTGTCGACATCACCAGCTTATTGCCGTCACGATTGATCCAGACGTACGAGCTCACGTCTCTCGTCCCGCCAGGGCGTTCATTGCGGATGGACGGCGCACGGTAGGCTTCAGCTAACGCGTCCAGCGGCTCCACACCTAGTCCGACCGCTGAGACAAGCTGGCCGCCGGGAACGAACACGTTACCCAGTTGGTCTGCATAGAGATTTACCCGTAGAAGGTAGCCTGCCTTTTTCCCCGCGACGAGGGGCAGGATGATCTCGACCGTATTCTGCAGTTGGGTTTGTATTGCCGCTTCAAGGATCTGCGCCTTGATGATGTCGTTCAACTGAGTGGCGAGGGCTACTGCGAAAGGCGTTCTAATGGTTGAGAACGTCGGGTGAACTTCCAGAAGATCGTGAATCGGAGTTTGCTCCGGAATCTCGAAGTTGGGTAAATGGGCGGTGGACATTGGAAAATCAGTCACGCGCTTTGCCCCAATTGCCGCATCGCCAACTTTGCCACATTAAGAAGCCGAATGCGAGGCGACCGCGTCTAAGAGTCTGCTCATTTGGTGAATTCGCCTCCCCTGCGGGGCAGAAACTAAATATAGCCCATCAAAAAGACAAGGGGGTTCGAACCGCAGAATAGCTCAATCTAACGGGCAAGCACAATCCAGTAAATCTCTGCTGGCTTGCCCTGCAGGCCAGTCGAGAGTTTGCTGCACTCGAGACATCTGGCGCCAGCGCTTGATCCATCTGTTTACGATATTTACGTGACCAAGATACGGCCGTCCGCTACCGGCACAAAAGTTGCCATCCACTGAAGTTTGAGGGTGCAGGGAAATCATTTCCCTGCCCGCCGGAGGCAAAAAAACTCTGCTCCTGTCTTCCCGCTACCCTAGCGGTCGTCTCCGTTGCGCCAGCGCCAGCCGCCTTTTGTCTTGCGGGCGGTGATGAGGAGGAAGACGGCTGTGACGGCGAAAATGAGGGTGATGCGGAGCGAATCCGGCTTCTTGCCGGGCAAGCTGATGCCGATGAGCGTGAGCACATAGGCCGCGATCAGGGCCCAGCCCTGCCAGCGGATCGGCACGCCGGAGCCGATGCCGCGCTTGCGGGGGGCGAACCAGGCTTCCTCGTCATCGAGGCTGGGGCCGGAATTGGTGCCCGGACGGCGGTTGCGGTTGTTGGGGTTGTTGCTCATGCGGGCGGGCTTTCGGGTCTGCGGCCGGGTCGGCTGGCTTGAGGGTCAGCCTTCCCTGGTGGGGCGGCCGCGGCGGACGGGGGTGGCGGCGGGCAGCTTGTGGCCGCGGCGGGCGAGGCCTTCGCGCAGCAGAAGCTCTATCTCTGCGTTGACGGAGCGCAGGTCTGCGGCGGCCAGTCGCTCGATCGCGGTGTGCAATTCGGGCGACAGGCGCAGCAGAAGCGACTTGCGGGGATCGGGCACCCGACCGGCCTATTGATAGAGGGTGCCGGCGTTGAGGACGGGCTGCGCATTCTGATCGCCGCAGAGCACGACCATCAGGTTGGAGACCATCGCCGCGCGGCGCTCGTCGTCCAGGGTGACGACATCCTTCTCGCTGAGTTGGGCGAGGGCCATTTCGACCATGCCGACCGCGCCTTCGACCAGCGTCTTGCGGGCGGCGACCACCGCCTCTGCCTGCTGGCGGCGGAGCATGGCGCCTGCGATTTCGGGGGCATAGGCGAGGTGGGTGAAGCCGCATTCATCGACCGTGATGCCGGCGACGGCGAGGCGGTTCATGAGTTCGATGCGGAGTTCGGCGCCGACCTGATCGTGGTTGCCGCGCAGGGTGACTTCCAGATGTTCGAAATCGTCATAGGGGTAGCGGGCGCCGATGGTGCGGATCGCGGCCTCGATCTGGGCGACGACGAATTCGCGGTAATCGTCCACGTCGAACAGGGCCTGTGCGGTGTCTGTGACGCGCCAGACGACCTGGGCCGCCATTTCGATGGGGTTGCCGCGCAGATCGTTCACCTTGATCTGCTGCGAGATCAGGTTGTTGGCGCGGACGCTGATCTTCTTGCGGCTGATCCAGGGCCAGATCCAGCGCAGGCCTTCCTTGCGATCCGTGCCGCGATAGGCGCCGAACAGCATCAGCGCGGCGGCCTGGTTGGGCTGGATCATGTAGAAGCCGGGCAGGATCAGAAGGACGAGCAGCGCGGCCGGCAGGATGAGCGCGGGCACCCGTGCGGTGACGGCCAGCATGAGCAGGCCGAAGCTGAGCGCGAGCGCCACCAGCATGGAGAGGCCGTTGAAGGCGCGGGCCGGAACCTCCCGGCTGGCGGAGAGGGTGGGGACGGAGGATTCGGACATGTGCGCTCCCTTAAACTGATATTAAATTGATATCAGTTTTTTGGAGGCGTGCAAGGGGGATTTAAGGTCAGGCGGCGGCGAGCGCCCTTCGGCGCCAGGCCAGCAGCGCCAGCACCAGAAGCAAGGTTCCCGCCAGCAGCCAGCCGGTGAGGCGAAGCGCCTCTGCCGGCTGCGCCAGCGTGAGGCCGAGGCAGATCGCGGAGGCGAGCAGCCCCGTCACTCGCTTGAGGCCGGTGGACAGGCGGGCGAGCGCGATGCCGGCCAGGATGAAGCAGAAGAAGCTGAACGAGACCACGGCGCTGCTGAGCAGGCCGAACTGGGCCGCGAGGTCGGGCGAATCCGTGGCGAACGCCAGCAGTGTCGCCAGCAGGCCGATGCCGATGTTCGCCAGCCCGCGCGAAGCCGCGCCGCCATCCATCTGCCGCCGCATCACCACCACCGCTTCCACCATCGCCAGTTGCAGCGCGCCGAGCGTGCCGGCGGCCTTGGCCGCAGCGCAGGCCGCGACCGCGACCGCGGCGATGGTGCCGAACATGAGCACGGCGGCATCGGCGAAGGGGGCCGCCGATTTCGCCAGCGTGGCCGCCGGGATCAGCCCCGAGATCACCGTGGTGGAGGCAATATAGACCAGCGTGGCGATGGCGATGCCGCCGACCGTTGCGATCGGCACATTGCGTTCGGGATTGCGGATGTGGATGCAGACGACGGAGGCGGTTTCCAGCCCCAGATAGGCCATGAACAGGATGATGGTGGATTGCAGCGCGGCCGCCGCGTCCGACTGGCCCGAAATGTTCCAGCTGGCGCGGAAGAGATCCATGTCGAAATGGCGCCAGCCCAGCGTGGCGAGCAGCAGGATCGGCACCAGCCCGACGATGAGGGACACGGAGCCGAAGCGGGCGATCAGGCGCGCGCCGCCCCAGGCGATGACGACGAACAGCCAGATAAAGCCGATTGCCATCCACAGCTTGCCTAGATGCTGCGCGGCGGCCGGGAACAGGAACCCCGTGTAGCCGGCGGCTGCCACCGCGACCATCGGCAGGCTGACCAGCACCGACAGCTGGTAAAAGACGGTGGCGGCGAGCCCGGTGGCCGGCCCCAGCTGGCGCCCGATGGATTCGAGGAAGCTGCTGCCGCAATCGGCCTGCGCCAGAAACGCCAGCGTCAGCCCCACCACGATGGCGCCCAGCGCGGCGAACAGCCAGCCCAGGATAGCGATGCTGCCCAGCGGCGCGGCCACGGCCGGAAGCATGTAGATGCCCGAGCCGATCATGGTGGTGGTGACAAGGAAGGTGGCCATCAGAGGGCCGATTCCGCCTGCCCGATCCGTCTGCATATGTCAGGCCCCTTTTGCGGGAGACTAGGCGGCGCAACAGGAATCGCAAGGGGGCGGCCGTTTCGCCTTGCGGGGGGCCGGTTGGACATTAAGTTGATTGCGGGATGGACATGTTTGCGTTTCAACCGGGAGCGATTCCCTTCACCGCCGCAATCGGGCTGATGCTGCTTTTGGCGGCGGTGCAGGCGCTTGCGCTGGGTGATTTCGAGCTGCCCGAAACGGACGCCGATGCCACGCCGCTGGACTGGCTGAATGCGGGGCGCATTCCCGCGATGGCGCTGATCATCCTGTTTCTGGCGAGCTTCGGCATCCTGGGGCTGGCACTGCAGGGCGTGGCGCAGGCCGTGACTGGCGCCACCCTGCCCCTGCTGCTGGCCGTTCCCGCCGCCCTGATCGCCGCGCTGCCCGTGACGCGCTGGGCGGGGCGGTTGGTGGGGCGGGTGTTTCCCCGCACCGAGACCACCGCGATTTCCCGCGATGCGCTGGTCGGCCTGCGTGCGACGGTGACGACCGGCACCGCCCGCACCGGGCTGCCGGCGCCGGCCCGCGTGCAGGACCGGCTGGGCGGCACCCACCATGTGCTGGTGGAGCCCGAAGCCGGCGGCGCGCCGCTGCCCGAACGCAGCGAGGTTCTGCTGCTGCGGCGTGACGGCGAGCTGTTCCGTGCCATCGCGGTTGCCCCCCACCCCTTCCTTTTGCCTGACGGAGACCTGACCTGATGAATGCCCTGTGGAGTATCCTGATCCTTGCCGGCATCGGCCTGTTCGCCTTCTTCGCGGTGGGCCTGCTGGTGGCGCGGCTGTATCGGCGGGCGACGAAGGAAATCGCCTTTGTCCGCACGGGGCTGGGCGGGGAATCCGTGGTGATGAACGGCGGCGCGCTGGTGCTGCCTATCTTCCACGAAACCATGCCGGTGAACATGAACACGGTGCGGCTGGCGGTGGAGCGCAAGAATGCTGACGCGCTGATCACATCCGACCGGATGCGGATCGACGTGAAAGCAGAATTCTATGTGCGGGTGCGGCCCGACCGCGATTCCATCGGCATTGCGGCGCAGACTCTGGGCCAGCGCACCATGCACCCCGAGCAGCTGAAGGAGCTGGTGGAAGGCAAGTTCGTCGATGCCCTGCGCTCTGTGGCGGCGGGGATGACGATGAACCAGCTGCACGAGCAGCGGTCTGATTTCGTGCAGAAGGTGCAGCAGGTGAGTTCCGCCGACCTTGCCATGAACGGGCTGGAGCTGGAGAGCGTGAGCCTGACCGGGCTGGACCAGACCTCCATCGAGCATTTCAACGCCAACAACGCCTTCGACGCCGAGGGTCTGACCAAGCTGACCGAGCAGATCGAGCTGCGCCGCAAGACCCGCAACGCCATCGAGCAGGAAACGCGGGTGGAGATCGAGACCAAGAATCTGGAGGCCGAGCGCAAGAGCCTGGAGGTGGCGCGCGAGGGCGAGTTCGCCCGGCTGCATCAGGAGCGCGAAGTGCAGGTCGCCAAGGCGACACAGGAGGCCGAAGTGGCGCGGCTGCAGGCCGAGCGCGGGCAGGAGGCCGAACAGGCGCGCATCGCCGCGAAGCAGCATGTGGATGCCTCCCAGATCGAGGCCGACCGCAAGATCGCCGAGGCGAAGATCGCGCAGGAACAGACGCTCGCCCTGAAACGGCAGGAGCAGCAGATCGCCATCGCCAACAAGAGCCGGGACGAAAGCCAGGCCAAGGCGGAGGCCGATCAGGCCCGTGCCGAAGCCGTTGCCGCCGAGGAGCGGGTGACGACCTCGCGCGAGAGCGAAGTGGCCGAGCGGGCCAAGCGCATCGAGCTGATCGAGGCGGCCAAGGAAGCCGAGCGTGCCGCCATCGGGCTGAAGCTGGCGGCCGAAGCCGAGCGCGCCGCTGCGACCGACCGGGCCGAGGCCGCGAGGCTGGAAGCCGAAGGGCGGGCGAATGCCGAGAAGCTGCTGGCTGAAGCGACGAGGGTGCGGCTGGAAGTGGAAGCTGCCGGCCAGCGCGCCATCAACGAAGCCGCCAACCTGCTGGGATCGGAGCAGATTTCGCTGCAGACCAAGCTGGCGCTGCTGAAGGTGCTGCCGGACGTGATCCGCGAGGCGGCGAAGCCGATGGAGGCCATCGATTCCATCAAAATCGTGCAGGTGGATGGACTGGGCGCGTCAGGCGGCGGGGGTGCTGCCGGAGAAGCAGGCGGCGGACAGGGCAATCTGGCAGATGCCGCCGTGCAGGCCGCGCTGCGCTATCGCGCGCAGGCGCCGGTGGTGGACAGCCTGCTGAAGGAACTGGGCTTCGACGGCGGATCGCTGGATGCCATCGGCCATGCCGCGATCAAGAGCGGGGAGACAAAATAAGAGGGCCTCCGGCGGGCAGGGAAATGATTTCCCTGCACCCTCTATATTGACGTTGCGCACCACTGCAATTTCGCGTGCGTGATGCTGTCTGACAGCCTGCGGCGCTGGAAATTGCTGATCGTACAGGCAATCAACCCCACCGTCGGCGCGCTGGCCCGATGGTGTGGGCGACGGAGATGAATTCGCGCCGGCATGACTTTGTTCCGTTAAGGATTCTTCCACCTTGCTTTCTTGACCGCCGAACGGACAAGCAATCCAACACTTGCTGCGAGGGCAGCCGTGGGCAGCAAAACCTGGGTCAGAAATCCCTTTTTGCATGCGGCATCCGGCGCGCAGTCCCCCAATGCATCAGCGAGTACAAGAAACATGAAGATGGGGATGCCCACAACAGCCGAGGCAATGCAGCCCCATCGGCCTTCAACTGTCGGTCCACCCTTATACCCGCTTTCGCTCATTGGCATTGGATAAATCGATATTCGGCATTCGCAAAGAAGCTGGTCGATATTGATTGATATCCATTTGAGCATAGGCCCTCGCGCTAACCGCGCGGATGGGCGCTTCTGTAGACGTCCAGCAGCCTTGCGGTATCCACATTGGTGTAGATCTGGGTGCTGGTGAGGCTGGCGTGGCCGAGCAGTTCCTGGATCGTTCTGAGGTCTGCGCCGCGTGCCAGCAGGTGGGTGGCGAAGCTGTGGCGCAGCGCGTGCGGGGTGGCGCTGTCCGGCAGGCCCAGCGCCACGCGGGCCTTGCGCAGCGTGGCGCGCAGGACGGCGTCGTTGAGGGGGCCGCCGCGGGCGCCGCGGAACAGGGCGGCGTCCTTCGCGGGCGCATAGGGGCAGAGTTTCAGATACTGGTCGATGGCATCGCGCACGGCCGGAAGCAGGACGATGGTGCGGGTCTTGCGGCCCTTGCCGGTGACGGGGAGGGTTTCGCCGAGCGGCAGGATGCTGCCGGTGAGCGACATCGCTTCCCCGATGCGCAGGCCTGCGCCGTAGAGGAGGAGCAGCACCGCAGTGTCGCGGGCCTGAATCCAGGGTTCGTCGTGGAATTCGCCGGTGGTTTCCGCGAGCGCGGTGGCGTCCACCGGGGAGAGCGGGCGCGGCAGGCCCTTCTTCACCTTGGGCGCAGTGACGCCTTCGAGGCCGCCGATGCTGCTGCCGTGGCGATCCCTGAGATAGCCGCCGAAGGTGCGGACGGCGGAAAGCTCGCGCGCGGCGGAGATGTTGGCGAGCCCTTCCGCGCGGCGGGCCGAGAGGAAGGCGCGGATGTCCGCCGAGGTCAGCGATTCCAGCAGGGCGAGGTCTGCGGGGCGGCCCTGCGCGTCGTTCAGGTGCGCGAGGAACCGCGAGAGCGTGGCGCGATAGGCGCGCAGCGTGTGGGCGGAGAGGCGACGCTCGTTGGCGAGGCTGGCGAGCCAGCCCTCGACGAGGTCGCCTGCGTCCATCAGGCGATGGTTTCCCCTGTTTTGGCCCAGTCCGCCAGGAATTGTTCCAGGCCGCGTTCGGTGAGCGGGTGCTTCGCCAGCGCCTTCAGCACGGCGGGCGGGGCCGTGACGACATCGGCGCCGATCTTGGCGGCCTGCAGGATGTGGACCGGGTGACGCACCGAGGCGACGAGGATCTCCGTGTCATATTCGTAATTGTCATAGATGAGGCGGATGTCCTCGATGAGGTCCATGCCGTCGAAGCCGATGTCGTCGTGGCGGCCGACGAAGGGCGAGATGAAGGTGGCGCCGGCCTTGGCGGCGAGCAGGGCCTGCGTGGCCGAGAAGCAGAGTGTGACATTGACCTGCGTGCCTTCGGAGGTGAGGCGGCGGCAGGCCTTCAGGCCATCAAACGTCAGCGGCAGTTTCACGCAGACGTTGGGGGCGAGGTTGCGTACCACATCGGCCTCGCGCAGCATGCCGTCCAGATCGAGCGCGACGACTTCGGCGGAGACCGGGCCATCGACGATGGCGCAGATTTCCTTCACCACTTCCAGGAACTTCCGGCCCGACTTGTGGATCAGGCTGGGGTTGGTGGTGACGCCATCGAGCAGCCCGGTGGCTGCGAAATCGGCGATTTCGGCGACGTCGGCAGTGTCGACGAAGAATTTCATGGCGAGATTCCCTGGATCTTGAGGTTGAGGCTTCCAAAGCCCGAGGCTAGCTGGCGAGTCAATGCGCGCGACCGTTCTTCTTCTGCAGCATGGGCTGGGCCCGCTGGATTATCTGGCGCCCGAAGGGGCGGAGCCGGGCGCGGTGGTGGATGCGCCGCTGGGGCCGCGCCGGGTGCCGGGCGTGCTGTGGGATGATGGCGTGTTCCAGACCCGGCCGGTGGACGAGGCGAAACTGCGGGAAGTGCGGCTGTTGGACATGCCGCCGGTGCCGGAACCGATTCGGAAGCTGGTGAGTTGGGTGGCGGATTATTATCTCGCCCCACCTGCTGCCGTGCTGCGGATGGTGTTGCCGCAATCCGCCTTTCTGGCGCCGCCCAAGGGGCCGGGGCAGTTCGTGCTGGGGGATATTCCGGACAGCAAGTCGGCCGCGCGCCGGGAGATGCTGGCGCGGCTGGATTTGGTGCGGGGGATCGGGCCTGCGCCACTCTCAGTGTGGGCGGCGGCGGCCGAGGCTCGAGTGGAGACGTTGCGGGGGCTGGTGAAGGCTGGCGTGCTGTTGCCCGCCGAGGCGAGCGAGGAGGACGCGCAAGTGCAGCGCCCTGCCCTGCCCGCCGGGCCGGTGCTGAGCCCGGCGCAGGGCGAGGCCGCACATGAGCTGCGTGCGGCGGTGGCGGCGCATCAGGCGCAGACCTTCCTGCTGGACGGGGTGACGGGCGCGGGCAAGACCGAGGTTTATCTGGAGGCGGTTGCGGAGGCCATAAGCGAAGGCGGGCAGGCGCTGGTGCTGCTGCCCGAAATTGCGCTGACCGAGGCCTGGTTGCAGCGTTTCCATCGGCGCTTCGGCTTCGCGCCTGCGATGTGGCATTCGGGGCTGACGCCCGGCGCCCGGCGGGCGGCGTTCCGGGCGATCACGTCCGGCGAGGCGGCCGTGGTGGTGGGGGCGCGGTCTGCGCTGTTCCTCGCCATGCCGGGGTTGCGGCTGATCGTGGTGGACGAGGCCCATGACCAGGCCTTCAAGCAGGAGGAGAGCGTGCCCTATCATGGGCGCGACGTGGCAGTGATGCGCGGGCAGTTCGAGGCCGTGCCGGTGGTGCTGGCGACAGCCACGCCGGCGCTGGAGACGATGGAGCAGGTGGCACGCGGCACCTACAGGGAGTTGCGGCTGCCCGACCGGCACGGCGGGGCGCTGTTGCCAGACATCCATCTGATCGATTTGACCCGGGAGCCGCCGCCGCGCGGGCGATGGATCGCGCCGCCGCTGGCGAAAGCAGTGGAGGAGCGGCTGGAACGCAAGGAGCAGAGCCTGCTGTTCCTGAACCGGCGGGGCTATGCGCCGCTGACGCTGTGCCGGGCCTGCGGGGAGCGCATCCAGTGCCCCAATTGCACCGCATGGCTGGTGGAGCATCGGCTGGCGCGGCGGCTGCAATGCCATCATTGCGGGCATTCCATGCCGACGCCGAAAGCGTGCCCCAGTTGCGGCGCGGAGGACAGCCTTGCGCCCTGCGGCCCCGGGGTGGAGCGGCTGGCGGAGGAAGTGGCCGCGACATGGCCCGAGGCGAAGGCGATCGTGGCCACGTCGGACACCATCCGCACTTCTGCCGACATGGCGGCGCTGGTGGCTGCCGTGGCCGACGGCGAGGTGGATATCCTGATCGGCACCCAGATGCTGGCGAAGGGGCATGATTTCCCCAACCTCACGCTGGTGGGCGTGGTGGACGCCGACCTGGGGCTGGAAGGCGGCGATCTGCGCGCCAGCGAGCGGGCCTTCCAGCAGATCGGGCAGGTGGCCGGGCGCGCCGGGCGGGGGGCGAAGCCGGGCGAGGTGTTTTTGCAGACGCACCAGCCGAGGGCGCGGGTGATGCAGGCGCTGCTGCATGGCGCGCGCGACGAATTCTATGCCGCAGAGCGGGAGGTGCGACTGGCGGCGGGGATGCCGCCGTTCGGGCGGCTGGCGGCGATTGTGGTGTCGTCTCTGGACGGAGCGGCGGCGGCCGATGCGGCGAAGCGGCTGGGTCAGGCGGCGCCGCATGCCGACGGGATCGAGGTGTGGGGTCCGGCGCCCGCGCCGCTCGCCATGCTGCGCGGGCGGCACCGGCACCGGCTGCTGGTGCATGCGCGGCGGACCTCCCCGCTGCAGGCCTATGTGCGGGACTGGCTGGGGCGGGTGCAGCTGCCTTCGAGCGTGCGGGTGGCGGTGGACGTGGACCCGCAGAGTTTTCTGTGAACGGCTACCGCAGCGAATAGCTTGCCACCGGTTCATAGTGTGAACCGCCATGCCCCACGCGACTTTCCACCAGATGGAAGCTTTCCGCGCGCCAGTGGAGCGGCGGCGGCGCCTGCGTGGAGAGGAAGGGGCGCAGCGCATCCCGGGGGGCACCGGCGCGGCTGAAACGGGCGAGCGTGATGTGCGGCACGAAGCGGCGGGTTTCGGGCTGCAGGCCGGCACGGCGCAGGGCGGAGCGGATGGCGGCGGCGAGGTGGGAGACCGGCCCGGCCGGCTCCACGCCGATCCAGAGCGTTGCGGTGCGGTCGGGGCGGCCGGCATCGAAGCTGCCGAACTGGCCCAGCGTCAGCTCGATCGGGGGGGCGATCAGGGTGGAGAGGGCTTCGTCCGCTGCTTCGGCCTGATGCGGTTCGGTTTCGCCGATGAAGGCTAGCGTCAGGTGCAACTGGTTGTCGCTTTGCCAGCGGGCGCCCTCGATCCCGCCCGCCAGCGCGGTGAGGGCGTCGCGCACATCGGGCGGGGGGCGGAGGGCGACGAACAGGCGCATGCTATTTCTTTGTGTCGAGCGCCTTGCGGACGGTGGGGAGGATGTTCTTCACCATCACGCCGACGCCGGCCGCATTGGGGTGCATGCCGTCTGCCAGCAGCAGCTTCGGGTTGGCGGTGACGCCCTGCGTATAGAAGGGGTAGAGCGTGGCGCCGTGCTTCTTCGCCAATGTGGGGTAGATGGCGTTGAATTCCTTGGCATAGGCCGCGCCCATGTTCGGGGCGGCGAGCATGCCCGCCAGCACCACCGGGATGCCGCGCTTGTCGAGTTCTGCAAGGATGGCATCGAGGTTGGCGCGGGCCTGAGCAGGGGGCTGGCCGCGCAGCATGTCGTTGGCGCCCAATGCGACTATTGCGAGATCGGGCTTCTGCTTCAGGCTGGCCAGAACCCAGTTCAGCCGGGCTTTCCCCTGCGCCGTGGTGTCCCCGCTGACGCCTGCATTGTGGACGCGGACCTTACGGCCTTCCTTTTGCAGCGCCGTCTGCAACTGGGCGGGGAAGCTTTCCGCAGGCTTCAGCTGATAGCCGGCGGTCAGGCTGTCACCGAGCGCGAGGATCAGTTTATCCTGCGCGGCGGCCGGATTGGCGAGCGCGAGCAGAAATATTGCAGAGATGAAAGACAGAAACTGGAAAAGTGCCCGGGTCTGACCATATGATCGCGGATTCAAGGTCGTCTTTCTCAAAGGGAACTCCATGCCGGGAACTGCCGTGGGCGCAGATATGGTGATCGATGCGCGGGATGTGAAGCTGGCGCTGGGAGACGGCGCGGCCCGGGTGGAAATTCTGAAAGGGGTGAGCCTGCAGGTGGGCGCCGGTGAGCGGGTGGCCATATTGGGGCCGTCCGGGTCCGGCAAGTCCAGCCTGATGGCGGTGCTGTCGGGGTTGGAAAGCGCGAGCGGCGGCTCGATCCGGGTGGCGGGCGCCGAGATCATGGGGCTTTCCGAGGATGCGCTGGCCGAAGCACGGCGCGGGCGCATCGGCATCGTGCTGCAGGCCTTTCACCTGATCCCCACCATGACCGCGCTGGAGAATGTGGCGGTGCCGCTGGAACTGGCGGGCCATGCCGATCCGTTCGGAGAGGCGAAGCGCGAACTGGAGGCCGTGGGGCTGGGGCATCGGGTGACGCACTACCCCACCCAGCTGTCCGGCGGAGAGCAGCAAAGGGTGGCGCTGGCGCGCGCGCTGGCGGTGCGCCCTGCCCTTATCTTCGCCGACGAACCGACCGGCAATCTGGACGCCGCCACCGGCGAGGCGGTGGTTGAGCTGCTGATGCGGCGACTGGCGGAAACCGGCGCGACGCTGGTGCTGATCACCCATGATCAGGAGCTGGCGACGAAGTGCAGCCGGGTGATCCGCATGCGCGACGGCGTGATCGTGTCCGACGAACTGGTGGCTGACGGGGTTCCGGCGTGAACATGATGGCGCCGGTGCCGGCCGCGAACGGGCCGGTGAAGGAATGGCCGCTGGCCGCCCGCTTTGCCCTGCGCGAGGCGCGCGGCGGGCTGGGGGCGCTGCGGCTGCTGTTCGTCTGCCTGTTGCTGGGCGTGCTGGCCATGGCCGGCGTGGGCAGCCTGGCGACCGCAATCGAGCAGGGCCTGCGCGATCAGGGGCAGGCCATATTGGGTGCAGATGTGGAGGCGCGGCTGACGCAGCGCGCGCCGACGCCCGAGGAGCGGGCGACGCTGACGCAGTTCGGCGGCACGCTTTCCGAGAACATCAAGATGCGCGCCATGGTGCGCGGCGAGACCGGGGCGGCAGCGGGCCGGGAACTTCTGGCCGAATTGAAGGCCGTGGACGGGCAATGGCCCATGTATGGCGCGGCCGATGTGCGCGCCCGCAGCGGAGCCGCAAATGTGACGGGCGGCGGCAATGAAGCCGTGCAGGCCGCGCTGGCGAAAGGCGCCGTGGTGGCGGCCGATCTGGCCGATCAGCTGGGGCTGAAAGTGGGCGACGAAGTGGGGATCGGCGAGGCGCGGATGCCCGTATCCGCCATCCTGACCGCCGAGCCGGACAAGGCGAGCGAGGGCTTCACCTTCGGGCCGAGCGTGCTGATTTCCATGCCGCGGCTGGAGCAGACCCAGCTTGTGCAGCCGGGCAGCCTCTATCGCCATCATGTGAAGCTGAAACTGCCGCCCGGTGTCGATCCGGTGGCCGTGCGGGAGGCCATCGAGAAGGCGCATCCGGATGCCGGCTGGCGGCTGGCCGACAGCCGTGACGGCGCGCCGGGCGTGCGCCGCTTCGTGGAGCGGCTGGGGCAGTTCCTGACGCTGGTGAGCCTGACCGCGCTGGCGGTGGCCGGCGTGGGCGTGGGCAATGGCGTTCGATCCTATCTGGACCGCAAGGCCGGGACCATTGCGACGCTGAAGGCGCTGGGCGGATCGTCTCAGCTGGTACTGAAGACCTATCTGCTGCTGGTGGGCGGCGTGGCGCTGGTGGCGGCGGCCGTGGGGGCGCTGCTGGGGGCGCTGGTGCCGTGGATCGTGGTGATGGTGGCAGGCGACGCGCTGCCGGTGCCGCCGGCGCTGGGGCTGCACTGGGGTCCGATGCTGACGGCGATCGCCTTCGGGCTGCTGGTCGCGCTGGCCTTTGCCATTCCGCCGCTGGCGCGTGCGGGCGCCCTGCCTGCGCAGCGCATCTTCCGCGGCAGCGTGGAGCAATGGCCCTGGCCATCGGCGCGCGCGCTGGGGGTGGCGCTGGGCGCGGGCGCCGTGGTGGCGGCACTGGCAGTGTGGCAAGCGGCTGAGCGGTTGTTCGCGGCCGGGTTCCTGGGCGGTGCGGCGGCTGTGCTGCTGCTGCTGTTCGGGGCGGGCACGCTGGTGCAGCGGGGCGCCGCGCGGCTGCCCCGGCCGAAGGGCGTGCTGCCCCGGCTGGCGCTGGCCAATGTGCACCGGCCGGGCGCGATGACGCGGCAGCTGGTGGTGGCGCTGGGGCTGGGGCTGTCCCTGTTCGCGACGCTGGCCTTCATCGAGACGAGCTTCAACGCCGAACTGCAGAAGACGGTGCCGGCGAAGGCGCCGGGCTTCTTCCTGCTGGACCTGCCGAAGGAGGATGCGGCGCGTTTCCGCGACAGCCTGCCCGCCGGATCCGAGGTGAAGATGGTGCCCAGCCTGCGCGGGCCGGTGACGGCCGTGAACGGGGTGCCGGCCTCCGAGCTGAAGGATGTGCCCGAGGGCAGCTATGTGCTGCGTGGAGACCGGGGCCTGACCTGGGCGGAAGATGTGCCGCAGGGCAACCGGCTGGTGGCGGGCAAATGGTGGCCGCGCGACTATGCCGGGCCGCCGCTGGTGTCGATGGATGCGGAGCAGGCCGGGCTGCTGGGGCTGAAGGTGGGCGACCGGATCACGGTGTCGGTGCTGGGCGTGGAGATCGAGGCGACGATCGCCTCGTTGCGCGAAGTCGACTGGGATTCGATGGGGTTCAACTTCGTGCTGATCTATGATCCGAACACGCTGCGCGATGCGCCCTACAGTTACATGGCGACGGTGACTCCGCCGGAGGCAGCCGAGGACGGTTTCACCGGCACGATCTCCCGCGCGTTCCCTACCGTTTCTGTGGTGAAGGTGAAGGATGTGCTGGGCGAGGTGAGCGAGCTGGTGATGCAGATGGGCACCGCCGTGCGCGCGGCGGCGAGCGTTGCCATCCTGGCCGGGATCGCCGTGCTGGTGGGCGCGCTGGCGGCGCAGGCGCGCGCGCGCATCTATGACAATGTGATCCTGAAGACGCTGGGCGCGACGCGGCGGCAGCTGATGGCGGCGGCCGGCATGGAATATGCCGGACTAGGGCTGCTGGTCTCCGGAATCGCGCTGCTGCTGGGCGGGCTGGCGGGCTGGATCGTGGTGACGCAGGTGCTGAAGTTCCAGTGGGCGCCCGACTGGGGCGTGGCGCTGGCGACCGTGCTGGCGGGCGCGGCCATCACCCTGCTGCTGGGGCTGGCGGGCGCCTGGCGGACGCTGGGGGTGAAAGTTGCACGCGTGTTACGTGACGGATGAAATATTTCACGCGTGCAAAATAAGGCTGGACAAGCCTTGAATCCCAATGTTACATGAGCGATATAGAGCGTCGAGACGGGTGCCCGTTCGACCGGTGGCTAAGTGATTGAATGCATGCCGGTTGGAATGGGCGCGACCCCCCGGATCGATGGAGAGGAAACCAATGGTTAATCAGGCTGATCCCCGCTTTGGACGCGCTGCTGCCGCCCGCGCCGGGACTGATGCCGCCGAGTATGATGCCGGCCTGCGCAAGCACATGCTGAGCGTCTACAACTATATGATGTCGGGTGTTCTGCTGACGGGCCTCGTCGCCCTTGGCATGGCCTACACCGGCGCGGTGAACGCACTGGTGAACCCGGTGTCCGGCGGGCTTTCCGGCCTTGGCTGGGTGGTGTCTCTGGCACCGCTGGCGTTCGTGTTCTTCCTCGGCTTCAAATATCAGACCATGTCCGAAGGGGCTGTGCAGGGGCTGTTCTGGGCCTTTGCCGCGATCATGGGCGCGTCGATGTCGACGATCTTCCTCGTCTACACCTCGACCTCCATCGCAACGACCTTCTTCGCGACCGCTGCGGCCTTCGCGGGCCTCAGCCTCTATGGCTACACCACCAAGCGTGACCTTTCGAAGCTGGGAACCTTCCTGGTGATGGGCCTGATCGGCATTCTGGTTGCCATGGTGCTGAACATGTTCCTTCAGTCCGGCACGCTGGCGCTGACCATTTCCATCCTGGGCGTGCTGATCTTCGCCGGCCTGACGGCTGCCGATACGCAGCGCATCAAGGAAACCTATGATTATGTCGCCGGCACCGACATGGCGGGCAAGGCAGCGATCATGGGCGCCCTGACCCTGTACCTGGACTTCATCAACCTGTTCCAGTTCCTGCTGAGCTTCCTGGGCCAGCGCGACTGACCGATTTGCAAGAAGAGCGACCCTCGGAGGGGCCCGGCGCGACACCGGGCCCTTCTTTTTTTGTGCCGGATGCGGGGACGAAAACTCCGGGCCGCAGGTGAAAGCCCGCTTAGCGGCGTGAATTTGAGTCGGAACAGCCGACAGCCCTTCCCTTTCCCGGCGCAGCGTTCCATGGATCATGGTGAGGGGCTGATTTCGGGAGGTTCTGTTGGCAGACGATATCTATCACCATCATGCAGTCACGCTGGACGGGCGCGACGTGAGCCTGGCGGATTACAAGGGCCAGGTGCTGCTGATCGTGAACGTGGCTTCGAAGTGCGGGTTCACGCCGCAATACACCGGGCTGGAAGAGCTGTATCAGCGCTTCCACGACAAGGGCTTCACGGTGCTGGGCTTCCCCTGCAACCAGTTCGGCAAGCAGGAACCCGGTGACGCGGCCGAGATCGCGAAATTCTGCTCCACCACCTATCCGGTCACCTTCCCGGTGTTCCGCAAGATCGAGGTGAACGGTGACGCCGCCGATCCGCTTTACAAGCAATTGAAGTCGCAGGCACCGGGGCTGCTGGGATCGGAAAGCGTGAAGTGGAACTTCACCAAATTCCTGGTGAACCGGCAGGGCGAGGCCGTGGAGCGCTTCGCGCCGACGGTGAAACCGGAAGACATCGCGCCCAAGATCGGAAAACTGCTGAGTGAATAAATCTTGCCTCTGATTGCGGTGGATGGGCCGGCGGCGTCCGGTAAGGGAACGATCGCCCGGGCGCTGGGGCGGCACTTCGGGGTGCCGCACCTGGATACGGGCGCGCTCTATCGGGTGGTCGCGTTGTCGACGCTCAGGTCCGGGCTGGACCTCGCCGACGGGCCAAGCGTCGGTGCCAAGGCGGCGGCGCTTGATCTCTCGCTGCTGGAAGATCCCGAACTGCGCGGCGCGCAGACCGGCGAGGCGGCGTCCCGCGTCTCCGCCCTGCCCGAGGTGCGGGCGGCTCTCCTCGCCTTCCAGAAAGCGTTCGCCGCCCAGCCCGGCGGCGCGGTGCTCGACGGCCGCGACATCGGCACCGTGATCGCACCCGAGGCACAGGCCAAGCTGTTCGTCACGGCGGCCCCGGAAATCCGGGCGCGCCGCCGCTTTCTTGAGCTGACCGCCGCGGGGCGTGACGTCAGCGAGGAGCGGGTGCTGGCCGACATCGTGGCACGCGATGCGCGCGACATGGGGCGTGCAGACGCGCCGCTCAGGCAGGCGGCCGACGCCGACTTGCTAGATACGAGCGAATTGGATATAGCGGCGGCCGTCCGGAAGGCCGTGGAGCTCGTCTCCAGCCAACTGGGCCGGGTTTCCTGACAGTCGGCGGCGAGGGCAAAACGCACTCGCGCGCCATTTTCTGTTTGTCGGGAAATCCGTGGATTGGCTCTAACCCGGGCATGGCCGCAAACAGGACCGCGGCCGGCCGGATTGTACGATAGGATCTACATGGCTTCGACCGCAATGCCCACCCGCGACGATTTCGCCGCGCTCCTCGACAAATCGCTGGGCGAATCCCAGAGCTTCGAGGGGAAGGTGGTGAAGGGGCGGGTCACCGCCATCGAGAATGATCTGGTGGTGATCGACGTGGGCCTCAAGTCGGAAGGCCGTGTTTCGATCCGTGAATTCACCCCCCCGGGCCAGGCCCCGCAGGTCTCCGTCGGCGAAGAAGTCGATGTCTATGTGGACCGCGTGGAAAATGCCTTCGGGGAAGCCATGCTCTCCCGCGATCGCGCCCGCCGCGAAGCCGCTTGGGACAAGCTGGAAACCCAGTTCAACGCCGGTGAGCGCGTGGACGGCACCATCTTCGGCCGCGTGAAGGGCGGCTTCACCGTGGATCTGGGCGGCGCGGTTGCGTTCCTCCCCGGTTCGCAGGTCGATATCCGCCCCGTGCGCGACGTCACCCCGCTGATGGGCATCGCCCAGCCGTTCCAGCTGCTGAAGATGGACCGCAAGCGCGGCAACATCGTGGTCTCGCGCCGCAGCATCCTGGAAGAAACCCGCGCCGAAGCCCGCACCGGCCTGATCCAGAGCCTGTCCGAAGGTCAGGTGATCGACGGCGTGGTGAAGAACATCACCGACTATGGCGCCTTCGTGGACCTGGGCGGCATCGACGGCCTGCTGCACGTGACCGACATGAGCTACAAGCGCGTCGGCCACCCGAACGAAGTCATCAACATCGGTGACACGGTGAAGGTGCAGATCATCCGCATCAACCGCGACACCCAGCGCATCAGCCTGGGCATGAAGCAGCTGGAATCGGATCCGTGGGAAGGCGCAGACGCCAAGTACCCGGTCGGTGCCAAGCTGAAGGGTCGCGTCACCAACATCACCGAATACGGCGCCTTCATCGAGCTGGAGCCGGGCATCGAAGGTCTGGTGCACGTCTCCGAAATGAGCTGGGTGAAGAAGAACGTCCACCCCGGCAAGATCGTGTCGACCAGCCAGGAAGTCGACGTCGTCGTCCTGGAAGTCGATGGCGAGAAGCGCCGCATCAGCCTCGGCCTGAAGCAGGCCCAGCGCAACCCGTGGGAAGTGTTCGCCGAAGAGCATCCCGTGGGCTCCGTGGTGGAAGGCGAAGTCAAGAACTCCACCGAGTTCGGCCTGTTCATCGGCCTGCCCGGCGAAGTGGACGGCATGGTGCACATGTCGGACATCGCCTGGGGCGTGTCCGGTGAAGCCGCCCTCGCCCTGCATCACAAGGGTGAGATGGTGAAGGCCCAGGTGCTGGAAGTCGATGTCGAGCGCGAGCGCATCTCGCTGGGCATCAAGCAGGTCTCGGCCGAAGGCGCTGCTGCCTCCGCCGGCGCCGGTGCCGCCGCCCCGGTCGCAAGCTCGGGCGGGCTGTCCAAGAACGAGGTGGTCACCGCCATCGTTCGCGAAAGCCGCGACGGCGGCATCGAAGTGCAGATCGGCGAAGACGGCCCGACCGCCTTCATCAAGCGCTCCGACCTCTCGCGCGACCGCGACGACCAACGCCCCGAGCGCTTCCAGATCGGCCAGAAGGTCGATGCGCTGGTGGTTGGCTTCGAGCGTGGCAAGAAGCCGATGCTGTCCATCAAGGCGATGCAAATCGCTGAGGAAAAGCAGCAAGTTGCGCAATATGGCTCGTCGGACTCGGGCGCCTCGCTGGGCGATATCCTGGGTGCCGCGCTGAACAAGGCCAAGCAGGACGGCTGAGCCGCCCGCCAGGCATTGCAAACCGCATGAGGGGCGGCACCGCAAGGTGCCGCCCCTTTTGCTTTACGATTGAAGGGGTTGACCGGCAGCGGGAATGGGGATCATAGTCTTGGCCGTCGAGTCAGGGGACCATCATGATCCGTTCCGAGCTGGTGCAGAAGATTGCAGACGCCAACCCCCATCTGGGTCAGCGCGAGGCCGAGCGCGTGGTCTCCACCATCTTGGATTCCATCACGGACCGTCTGGGCGAAGGCGGCCGCGTGGAACTCCGCGGCTTCGGCGCCTTCTCCACCCGCGAGCGCGACGCCCGCACCGGGCGCAACCCGCGCACGGGTGAATCGGTCGATGTGGACGCCAAGCGCGTGCCCCATTTCAAGCCGGGCAAGGAACTGCGCGAACGCCTCAACATGGGCTGAGCAGGGTTCCATCACCCCTCATTGGCTTTCCCCCCTTCATTAACAGTCCCACACAGGCCGATCGCGGACACCCCGCCATCGGCCTCCTGATTCCGAGCTTTCACATGCGGACGTGGCGAAACTGGTAGACGCACGGGACTTAAAATCCCTTTCCCCTCGGGGAGTGCGGGTTCGAGTCCCGCCGTCCGCACCAGAATTTGAATAGCTCAAAGCCGCTAGGCAGTGCGTCGAATATACTCTAGTGGAGTATAGAATGTCCCATATCTCAGACACGCCCGGCCTCGTGGCGCGGGTCCGCCGGATATCCGGCCAACTCGCCGCTGTGGAGCGCGGGCTCGACGACGGCGCGGACTGCACCGCCGTTCTCCAGCAGGTCGCGGCCATCCGCGGCGCCGTGAACGGGCTGATGGAAGAAATACTGGAAGCCCATCTGCGCGAGCATGTGGCGGCACCCGGGCTCGACGCGGAAAGCCGCCGCAAGGGCTCAGATGAAGTGATCGCGGCGATCCGCCGCTATGCGAAATAGGCAGGCACAATGGCGTTCGACGACGAACTGGACCAACTGACCCACGACCATGACTTCCTGGGCGTGGGGCATGACGACAACGCCCGCCGCACCCTCTGGGTCGTGGCCCTGACCGCAGTGATGATGGTGGGCGAGATCGTGGCGGGCCTCGCCTTCCAATCAATGGCGCTGCTGGCAGACGGCTTCCACATGGCGACCCATGCCGGCGCGCTTGCGGTTGCGGCGGCCGCCTACGCCTTCGCCCGGCGCCACGCGCGCAGCGGCCGCTACAGCTTCGGCACCGGCAAGGTGGGCGATCTGGCCGGCTTCGCCTCCGCGATGGTGCTGGGGCTTGTGGCGCTGGGCATTGCCTGGGAATCCCTGCTCCGCCTGTTCGAACCGAGGGACGTGGCCTTCGGCCAGGCAACAATCGTGGCCGTGATCGGGCTCGCCGTAAATGTGGTGAGCGCCCTTCTGCTGATGGGCGGGCACGGGCATCACCACCATCATCACGGCGATCACGATCAGCACCATGATCGTCACCACGGCCACGCATCCGGCCACGGAGACAACAATCTCCGCGCCGCCTTCATCCATGTGATCGCCGATGCGCTGACGTCCGTTCTCGCCATCGCGGCGCTGCTCGCGGGCCGCTTCATGGGCTGGACCTGGCTCGACCCGGTGATGGGGATCGTTGGCGCCGCTGTGATCGCGACCTGGTCGTGGAGCCTGATCCGCGACACCGCCGCCGTGCTGCTCGACGCCTCAGATCCGCCGCTGGAAGCGGAAGTGCGGCAAGTGGTGGAAGGCCCCGGCGACGCCCGCATCGCGGACCTGCATGTGTGGCGGCTGGGCCCGAACGCCCATGGCGCCATCGTCAGCTATGCAGGCGCCGCCCCGACGGAGGCGGTGCGCGAACGGCTACGCGAGGTGCACGAGCTGAGCCATGTCACGGTGGAGCTGCTGGGGCGCTGATTTTGTGCCCTGTCCCGCTTGCATGCGCCGCGCTTTCCGCTAGCAGCGCGACATGACCTTCTTCGACCTGAGTTTCATGGCTGAACCCGGCGCCTGGGCGGCGCTGGGCAAGGTGGTGATGATCGACCTCGTGCTGGCCGGCGACAACGCCATCGTGATCGGCGCGCTCGCCGCCGGGCTGCCCCCGGCGGAACGCAAGAAGGTGATCGCGCTGGGCATGGTGGCGGCGCTGGTAATGCGCATCGCCTTCGCGCTGGTTGTCACGCAGCTGCTGGATATCGTGGGCATCCGGCTGGCGGGCGGCATCCTGCTGCTGTGGGTCTGCTGGAAGATGTACCGGGAACTGAAGCCCGACACCAAGGTGGTGCTGCACGACGGCACCGTCGCGCACGACGCGCCCAGATCCGCCAAGACCTTCTGGGGCGCCGCCTGGGCCGTCGCCATCGCCGATCTTTCCATGAGCCTGGACAATGTGCTCGCGGTCGCCGGCGCGTCGCGCCACCACACGGAAATCATGATCCTTGGGCTGGTGCTGTCCGTCGCGCTGATGGGTATCGCCGCCAACTACATCGCCCGCCTGATCGAACGCTATCACTGGATCGGCTGGATCGGCCTCGCGCTGATTTTCTACGTCGCGATGGAGATGATCATCTCGGGCGGCCGTGCGGTCGCCCCGCTGATCCCGGTGCCGGGGCTGGAAAGCACCGCCGTCACCGGTTGACGGCGGCAACCGCCTTTCAGGGAATCAGCAGCGACGAACCAACCGTCTGGCGGGATTCCAGCGCCTTGTGGGCGGCAACCGCATCGGCCAGCGCATAGGTCTGGCCGATATGCGCCTTCAGCACGCCACCCGCGATCTTCGCGAACACGGCGGCCGTGCCCGCCGCGAAATCCTCGGGCGTGGCATAATAATCGAACAGCGTCGGGCGCGTCACGAACAGCGACCCCTTGCGCGCAAGCAGCCCGATCTCCAGCGGCCCGGCCGGGCCGGAGGCATTGCCGAAGCTCGCAAGAATCCCGCGCCGCTTCAGGCTGTCCAGCGAAGTCTCGAACGTCGCCTTGCCGACACCGTCGATCACGGCGTCCACGCCATTGCCGCCGGTCAGCTCGCGCACGCGCACCGGCACTTCGTCATAGGCCAGCACATGGTCGGCACCCGCCGCACGGGCGATCTCCACCTTCGCGGGCGACCCGACAGTGCCGATCACGGTCACATCCTTCGATTTCAGCCACTGGCACAGCAGCACGCCGACACCGCCTGCCGCAGCAGGCACCAGCACCGTCTGCCCCGGCTGCACCCGGGTGCAGCGCTCCACCAGCGATTCCACCGTGCAGGCCTTCAGCCACAGCGCGGCCGCCTGCTCCTCGGACACGCTGTCGGGCAACTTCACCAGCGGCCGGGCATCCATCACCCGGTGCGTCGCATAGGCGCCGGGCGGATTGGCGAAGTAGATCACCCGGTCGCCCGCCTTCACATGGGAGACACCCTCCCCCACCGCCTCCACGATGCCGGCTGCCTCCATGCCCAGCCCGGCGGGCAGCTGCATCGGATACAGGCCGGAACGGTGATAGGTGTCGATGAAGTTCACGCCGATCACCGTGTGGTGCACGCGGGCCTGGCCGGGGCCGGGCTCCCCCACCGCCACATCCACCAGCTTCATCACCTCCGGGCCGCCGGTTTCGGCGAATTGGATGGCCTTCATTGCTTCACTCCCAGCAGGCAGATGGTCCCGTCGCGGTCTGCCGATTTCAGCGCCTTCCAGGCAGCCGCCGGCTGGTCCGTGGCGATCAGCGCCACGCCCCGCGCCGCCAGATCGGCATATTCGCTGCCGTTTCCGTCCGCCAGATACAGATCGTCCAGCCGCTGCCCGGGCGCGCCCAGCGTGCCGGTGATGGCCTCCAGCCCCGCAGCGTCCAGCCGCGCGATCACGGCCGGGTCCGGCTCCTTCGTGCCGGTGAACACCAGCAGGCGCGGATTGGCCATGGCAAGGATGGCGGCATCCTCCTTTGCAGTGCGGCCGCTCGCGGAGATCATCATCTCGGGCGCGGCGCGCTGGAAGTTGCGCACATCAGCCAGATTATAGGCGATCAGGATCACCTGATTTTCCATCCGCTGCTCGCGCACATGCTCCAGCACCTCCGTCAGCGGCGTGCCGGGCTTGATGTCCAGCTGCAGCACCGCCCCGTTGCGGCGCGCCCAGATCAGCGCCTCCTCCAGCGTGGGGATGCGTTCTTCGGTGATCGCGCCCTTGCCGTCCTTCAGCCAGGCGCGGCGCAGCTGCTGGTAGGTATAGCCCGCCAGCGGGCCGAGGCCCGTGGTGGTGCGGTCCAGCGTCTGGTCGTGCATCAGCATCAGCACGCCGTCGGCGGAACGGGCGATATCCACCTCGATGAAGATGGGCCCGCGGCGGGTTGTCTCAGCGAAGGACGCGATGCTGTTTTCAGCCGCCATCGGGTCTTTCTGGCCGCGATGGGCGGACACCAGCGCGAGTCGGCGCTCGCGCAGGCAGTCGAACACCTCCGGCATCGGGCGCATCACCGGCGCGGGCGGGCGATGGGTTTCCACCCGGCCCATCGAGCAGCCAGCGACGATCAGGAACACAGGAAGGGGCAACAGACGAAATCGCATCGCCCCTTTCCTAGCCGTTCAGCCTCAGGGGGCAAGGGCAGCCGGCTCGGTCCGTCGCTTGGCCGCCCCGGACCGGAAGGGTCGCATTATGCGGAGGGTGGCTCCGCGATTGGCGCTGGGCTAGGAAGGGCCGTGCCTTTGGGAGAGGGCGGGAGGAAGACAATGGACGAGTTTGATTTCGTGATCGTCGGCGCGGGATCGGCCGGCTGCGTGCTGGCCGCACGGCTGTCGGAAGATACCGGCACGCGCGTGGCGCTGCTGGAAGCCGGCGGCAACGACAAGGCGATGCTGATCCACATGCCCGCCGGCATCGGAGAGATCATTCCGCCCGAAAAGCAGAGCGAACTGAACTGGGGCTTCTGGACAGAGCCGCAAGCGCATCTGAACGGGCGCAAGCTCTACTGGCCGCGCGGGCGGACATTGGGCGGCTCCTCCTCCATCAACGGCATGGTCTATATCCGCGGCCACAGCAGCGATTATGACCGCTGGGCGCAGCTGGGCTGCACTGGCTGGGGCTGGGCGGATGTGCTGCCCTGGTTCCGCAAGGCCGAGGATTCAGACCGGGGCGCATGCGAATATCATGGCACGGGCGGCCCGCTCACCACCACGCGCCGCATGCTCCCGCATGTGCTGAACACCGCCTTCCTCGAAGCAGGCGTTCAGGCCGGCTGGCCCCACACCGACGATTTCAACGGCCCGCAGTTCGAAGGCGTGGGCGGCTATGATTCCACCATCCGGGGCGGGCAGCGCTGCTCGGCGGCGCGCGCCTATCTGTCGGACGAGGTGCGGCGGCGCCCCAACCTGAAGATCATCACCGGCGCACTGGCGGAAAAGGTGCTGTTCGATGGCAAGCGCGCCGTGGGCGTCAGCTATTCCGGCGGGCAGATCGTGCGCGGGCGCCGAGTGATCCTTTCGGGCGGGGCGATCAACTCGCCGCAGCTGCTGTTGCTCTCCGGCGTGGGGCCGGGCGCCCAGCTGAAGGCGCTGGGCCTGCAGACAGTGGCAGACCGCGCGCAGGTCGGGCAGAATCTGCAGGATCATCTGGACGTGCTGGTGCAATGGAAAAGCAGCCAGCCGATCACGCTCAATGCCAACACCAATCCGCTGGTGAAGCTGTGGACGGGGCTCAACTGGATCGTGCGCAAGCAGGGCAACGCCAGCTATATGCCCACCGCGACCGGCGCCTTTGTCTCCACCCGAGAGGGCCTCGCGGCCCCGGATATCCAGATCCACTTCATGCCGGTGAAGGGCATGGCGCACGGCATCGGCGGCCTCACGCCCGAGCATGGCTATCAGATGCATGTGTGCCAGGTGCGGCCGGAAAGCCGGGGCGCGATCTGGCTGAAATCGCCCGATCCCACGGCGCATCCCGCCATCGATCCCAATTATCTCTCGGCACCCGAGGATCTGGATACGTTGCTGAAGGGCGTGGAGATCGCGCGCAGCATCGGCCGCCAGCCCGCGCTCGCCCCGTACAACGGCGGAGAGGCCTGGCCGGGCGAGAGCGTGCAGGGCACCGCCCTCGCCGCGAAGCTGAAGGACTGGGCCGAAACCATCTACCACCCGGTGGGCACCTGCCGGATGGGCCCGGATGCAGACGCCGTGACCGACATCGGCCTGCATGTGAACGGCGTCGAAGGGCTGATGGTGGTGGACGCCTCGGTGATGCCCTGCCTCGTCAGCGGCAACACCAACGCCCCCACCATCATGATCGCGGAAAAGGCGGCCGATCAGATCCGGCGCGAACAAAAGGCCTCCGCAAGGCTCGCGGCATGAGCGTCACCCCCTTCACCGTTCCCGCCAACGCGCAAGAATGGGACTGGGTGCGCCGCCGGGTAGAGGATTACCGCTTCTTCGAGGAACCCGAAGGCCATCATTGGGAACATGGCGCCAACCGCGCCTATATGAAGCGGCTGCGCGCGCACTGGCTGACACATTATGACTGGGACGCCAGCGTCGCGCGCATCAACACTTTCCCCCATGTCCGGGTGGAGGTGGAGCCGGGCTTCTCCCTCCACGCCATCCACCTGCGCTCCTCCCGCGCAGACGCACAGCCGCTGCTGATCGCCCATGGCTGGCCGGGCTCCGTGCTGGAGTTCGAAAGCATCTACCGCCGTCTGGCCGAACCGGAAGACCCGGCGGCCCCCGCCTTCCATGTGGTCGCACCCTCGCTGCCGGGCTACGCCTGGAGCGACCGGCCCAAAGTGCCGATCGGCCCGCGCGCGGTCGCCGGCCTCTACGACCGGCTGATGCAGGCGCTGGGCTACAGCAGTTTCCTCTATCAGGGCGGCGACTGGGGCTGCGTGATCGGCGGCTGGATCGGGCTGGACAGCAGCCGCGTCCGCGCCATCCACCTGAACGGCTACGGCCTGCGCTCGGCAGACATGCGCCCCGTCACAGACGAGGACAAGCGCTGGCTGCAACGCGCCGCCCATATGCAGGCGACCGAGACCGGCTACCTCCATCTGCAATCCACCAAGCCGCAGAGCCTGGGCTTCGCGATGATGGATTCCCCCATGGGCGTCGCCGCCTGGTTCGCGGAGAAATATTGCGGCTGGTCGGATCTGCGCAAGGGCGCCGACGACCCGCCCTTCCCCATGGACGTGCTGCTCGACACCATCATGATCTATCTCAGCACGCGGTCCTTCCTCACCGCCACATGGATCTATCGCGGCATGGTGCTGGAAGGCGGCTTCGGCATTCCCGAAGGCCGTCGCATCGAAGTGCCGGTGGGGGTGGCCTCCTTCCCCTACGACCTGCTCGCCTTCCCGCCCCGCGCCATGGTCGAACGCGGCTACAATGTGGTGCACTGGACGGACATGCCGCGCGGCGGCCACTTCATCGGCCTGGAAGAACCGGAACTGCTGCTGGCAGACCTAAGGACATTCGCGGGCAGCCTGTAGAGCGGCATTTTTGCGCGCCGCGCAGGAAAAGGATGGTGGCCTTCCCCCCTGATCCGGCCTAGTCCGGCCGCCATCATGGACGCCCTTCCCGAAACCCGCAGCCGCAGCACGGCCCTGCCCTTCGCGGCGCTGATTTTCGGCTCCGCCTGCCTTGCGTTCGGGCCGATGCTGGTGCGCCTGTCCGACGTGTCGGCGGTGTCCTCGGCGTTCTGGCGCATGGGTCTCGCGCTGCCGGTGCTGACGCTGGTGGCGCTGGTCGCGCGTCGGCGCGAGGCGGCACCGCTGGCGCTGAAGGCGCTGCCCTGGGGGCTGACGCTGGCGGCGGGCGCCATGTTCGCGGCCGATCTCGCGATGTGGCACATGGGCATCCACCGCACCACGGTCGCCAACGCCACCCTGTTCGGCAACGGCGCGGCCTTCATGCTGGCGGGCTGGGCCATGCTGGCCGGCTGGGAACGGCCCGAACGCGCGAAGCTGGCGGCGCTGGGCATGGCGCTGGCGGGCACCCTGCTGCTGCTGGGCGCCTCGGCCGAACTCAGCCCGCGTCACCTGATGGGCGATCTGTTCTGCCTCCTGGCGGCCGCCTTCTACGCCGGTTACCTGATCGTGGTGATGCGGCTGCGCGGGCGGCTCTCCACCGCCACCCTGCTGGCGATGAGCACAGGCTTTTCCGCCCTCCTCCTGCTGCCGGTCGCCCTGCTCGGCCCCGGCGGCTTCTGGCCGGGGGATTGGCGGCCGCTGCTGGGGCTGGCGGTCACCAGCCAGCTGGTGGGGCAAGGGCTGCTGGTGTTCGCAACCGGATCGCTGCCCGCCGCCGTGATCGGTGTCGGCCTGCTGGTGCAGCCGCTGCTGGCGGCGATCATCGGCTGGTTGGTGTTCGGCGAAACCATGGGCGCGGTGGAAATTCTGGGCGCCGCCATCATCTGCGCCGCGCTGGTTCTGGTGCGCCGCTGAAGAACTTGCGGGGACTGCGAGCCGGGCGCTAGAAGTCGGCCCATGGATCGTCGCACATTCGTGGCCGGCAGCCTCGCCGCCGCCCTTCCCGCCCAGCCTCTTCTTGCCACAGATGGAAAGCCCCGGATGAAGCCACCCGTCGCCCGCCGTGAAAACCACAAGTTCACGGTGCAGGGCATCACCATCGAAGACCCTTACGCCTGGCTCCGGGACAAGGACTACCCCAAGGTCGACGATCCCCAGATCCTCTCCTACCTGAAGGCGGAGAACGCCTATTTCGGGGAATGGGCGCGCGAAGCCTCGATGCTCACCGAAGCCCTGTTCGAGCAGATGAAGGGCCGCATCAAGGAGGATGATTCCTCCGTCCCCTACCCTGACGGCGACTGGCTCTACTGGTGGGCGTTCGAAACCGGCGCGCAGTATCGCAACTGGTACCGCAAGCCGAAAGCCGGCGGCGAAACCCAGCTGCTGCTCTCCGAAACCGCGCTGGCCGAGGGCAAGGACTATTTCCGCCTCGGCGCGATGGACGTATCGCCGGACGGCCGGCTGATCGCCTATTCGGTGGACAGCAACGGCTCCGAACGCTTCGTGCTGACGCTGCGCGACATCGCCACCGGCAAGGACATCGCCACGGTGGCGCCGGATTCACTGGGCGGCGTCGCCTGGACATCGGATTCCAAAGGGCTGGTCTGGGCGCAGGCCTCCGCCGAATGGCGCCCCACCAAGATCTGGCTGCACCGGCTGGGCACGCCCGACAGCACCCTTCTCTATGAAGAGAAGGAGGCGGGATACTGGGTGCAGCCCTCCGTCACGCAGGATCGCAAATGGATCCTGCTGAACAGCTACACCGAAACCACCAACGACGTCCGCCTGCTGAACCCGACGGACCCCACCAAGGCGGCCGTGCTGGTGAAACCGCGCAAGACCGGCGTGCGCTATTCCATCGATTCCCGCGGCGATACCCTGTTCGTCCTCACCAATGACGAGCATGTGAACTTCCGCATCGCCACTGCGCCTGTCTCCGATCCGGGCAACTGGACCACGCTGGTAGCCGGCTCGAACGATGTCTATCTCACCGAGATCAGCGCCTTCACCTCCTATCTCGCGGTTCAGCAGCGGCTGCGCGGGCTGGACCAGATCCGGCTGATCTTCCCCGACGGCCAGGAACGGCAGGTGAAGTTCCCCGAAGCCAGCTACACCGCCAGCCTCGGCACCAACGCCGAGCCCGACGCGCCCGCGCTCCGCATCAGCTATTCCTCGATGGTCACCCCCGCCACCGTGTTCGATTACAAGGTGGCCTCGTCTGACCTCGTGACGCTGAAGGTGCAGGAAATCCCGTCGGGCTATGATGCCAGCCAATATGCCACCGAGCGGCTCTATGCCCCCGCGCGCGACGGCACGCTGGTGCCGGTGTCGGTGGTCTACAAGCGCGACTATGTGAAAGACGGCACGAAGCCGCTGCACGTCTATGGCTATGGCGCCTATGGCATCGCCATGCCGCCCAGCTTTTCCGCCAACCGGCTGTCTCTGCTGGACCGGGGCTTCGCCTATGCCATCGTGCACATCCGCGGCGGCGATGATCTGGGCTACCAATGGTATCTCGACGGCAAGCTGGAGAAGCGGGAAAACACCTTCAACGACTTCGTCGATGCCACCCGTTACCTGAACAAGCAGGGCTTCGGCCGTCCGGGCCTGAACAGCGCCAGCGGCGGCTCCGCCGGGGGCTGGCTGATGGGCGCGGTGGTCGTGCAGGCGCCCCAGCTGTGGGGCGCGATCGTCGCGCATGTGCCCTTCGTGGACATCGTCAACACCATGCTGGACGATACGCTGCCGCTGACCCCGGGCGAATGGCCGGAATGGGGCGACCCGCGCACCGATCAGGTGGTGCTGAAGCGGCTGATCCACCTCTCCCCCTACGAGCAGGTGAAGCCCGGGCGCTTCCCCCCGATGATGATCACCGGCGGGCTGTCCGACCCGCGCGTGACCTATTGGGAACCCGCCAAATGGGCCGCGCGCATCCGCGCGGTGAAGACGGACGACAATCTGCTGCTGCTGAAGATCAACATGGGCGCAGGGCACGGCGGCAAGTCCGGCCGCTTCGACAAGCTGCGGGAAACCGCCGAGGAATATGCCTTCATCCTGATGGCGCTGGACGGTCAGGCGAAAGCCTGATGGCGGATTCCTTCCGGATCGAGCTTCGGCCCGCGCCGGAGGACATCGACGAGAACGGCCATGTGAACAACATCGTCTATGTGAAGTGGCTGCAGGATGTGGCCACCTCGCACTGGGCGGCGATCGCGCCGCCGGACGCGCAGGCGCGCTATCTGTGGGTGATCAGCCGACAGGAGATCGATTACCGCGCACCCAGCTTCGCCGGTGAGGTGCTCACGGCCGAGACCTGGGCGGAGAACCCCAAGGGCGCCCGCTTCGACCGCCACACGCGGATCACCGGGCCGAACGGCAGCCTGCGCGTGGAGGCGAAGACCACCTGGGTCATCATGGACCGGGAGCTGAAGCGCCCCGCCCGCCTGCGGCCGGAACTGATCCGGCTGTTCCTCAAAGACTGAGGATCAGGCTTCCGTTCAGCGGCACCGCCGCCCATTGCCGCGCAAGGTCGTCCATGCGGGCACGGATGGCGGCGATATCGTCCGCCGTCACCGGGGCGGCACCATGCCCCCGGGCTTCGCAGCCGAGTTCATACAGCGCGATCAGTTCATCCACTGGAGTGGCCCCGCCCATCGACCATGTATCGGCCTGCATCGTTTCCACGAGGCGCTCGACAGGCTCGGCCTCCTCGCTGGAACCGTCGGTGAAATCGGCCCCTGCGCCGTCCCGGACATTGGACAGGAACCCCCGCCCGGCGAGCACGGATTCCACGGCGTAATGCACCATGTCGTGCGGGATCATGCCCTGCTTCGGGCAGTCGACGCCGGTCGTGCTGCCGTCCGCCCGCGTGATGCTGAGCCGATCATACTTGCCCGACAGCTTGCGGAACTCGAGTTTCATCGGATCACCGGCCCGCGTTCACTGCGCAGGCGCATCGTTCAGCGCCCTTGCGGCCAGCGTCGCCGCATCGGTTCCGGGTGCCTGCTGCACCACCTGCCCCCAGAGCCTGCGCGCGCCCGGGATATCACCCGACGCCGCGAGGATGGCACCCTGTTCGAACTGCACATCGGCATCGGCCGGCGCCAGTTCGGCTGCCTTGGCAATGTCGGTGCGGGCGCGGGCCAGATCGTCCTGCCGACGCGCCAGCGCCGCCGAGAGCAGCCAGCCGGTCGGCTCGGTGGGGGCAAGGCCGATGGCCTTGTCGAGATCGGTGCGGGCGGATTTCAGGTCCTTGAGCTCGGTGTGCGCCCGGGCACGATCGATCAGCAGGTTGGCGGTGCGGGCGGGCGCGAATTCCCCGGCCGCGACGATGCCGCTGGAGAAATGGGTAACAGCGCCCCGGGCATCGCCCGCCAGCAGCGCGGCATTGCCCGCCTGCCCCCAGAAGTCGGCAGCCATGGGGCTCTTCTCTGCCTCGGCAGCCTGCGCGGCCTTCGAAAGCGTCAGCGCGGCAGCGGCATTCTTCCCCTGCTGCAACTGGGCCAATGCCTGGCAGTGGCGCGCAGGCAATCCGCCGCCCTTCGCCTGCCACTGCACGGCGAATTCCTCGGCTTTCTGCGCATCTGTCGGGATGGCACGGACACAGCCGTCATAGCGCTTGGGGTCCAGCGAAGGATCATAGCTCTCCTCCTGCGCAAGCACGGGCGCAGAAACGAGGAGGAGAAGCAGGGCGGCGGTTCTGATCATGGGATGAGGCTTTCGAGCGTCCGTTCGAGCAGGGCAAGGTCGGACGGGGACGAGAGGCGATGATCGCCGCCTTTGACGAGGGTCAGCTGAACGTCGGTTGAGCGAAGCTCCTCCATCAGCCGCTGGGAGACATGCCAGGGCACATCGGGGTCGGCAGTGCCGTGGATCAGCCGCACGGGCATCTCCAGCGGAATGGGGCCGTCCAGCAGGCAGGCGGTTTCGGCATCCTCGATCAGCGCGCGGGCATAGCGGTAGGGGCTGTCGGCATAGGCCGACGGCCTTGTGGTAAAGCCCTGATGCGCAAGGCTTTCCACATCCTTTTCATCCAGCGAGAGACCCCAGCGGGTGAAATCGGGCGCGGCGGCGATTCCCACCAGCGCATGGATCCGCGATGGGTCGGCCAGCGCCAGATGCAGCATGATCCAGCCGCCCATCGACGAACCGATGGGCAGCAGCGGTCCGGGCGCCAGCGCATCGGCAACGGCCTTCGCGTCCGCCGCCCAGCGCCGGATGGAGCCCGAATCGAAATCCCCCTGCGACCGGCCGCAGCCGGAATAATCCAGCAGCAGGCACTGCCGGCCGGTGTCGGCCGCCCATTGCAGCAGATGCTGCGCCTTGGTTCCCGACATGTCCGACATATAGCCGGGCAGGAACAGCAGCGTGGGCCCGCGGCCGGGCTGGAATGTGGCGGCGAGGCGGATTCCGTCTCCGCGATCGATGAACTGGACCATCCCGCTGCTTTAGCGTTGCGGGGCATGGCTGTGCCAGCGCACAAGCGATGGATGATTCGAGACCCTGAAGAGACGCTACATTCCATATTCGGCTTTCAGGGGTTCCGCGGCGTGCAGGGCCGGGTGATCGCCGATGTGGTGGCGGGCCGCGACATGGCGCTGGTGATGCCGACGGGTGCCGGCAAATCGCTGTGCTACCAGATCCCCGCCATCTGCCGCGAAGGCTGCGGAATCGTGATCTCGCCGCTGATCGCGCTGATGGCGGATCAGGTGCGGGCGATGGAGCTGGCGGGTGTGAAGGCCGCCGCGCTGAACAGCCAGTCCGGCGACGGGGCGGAAACCGTGCGGGCGTTCCGCGCGGGCGAGCTGGACCTGCTGTATGTCGCCCCGGAACGCGCCGCGATGGAAGGATTCCGCAACCTGGTGCGCGAAGGCCCCGTGAGCTTGATCGCCATCGACGAGGCCCATTGCGTGAGCCAGTGGGGGCATGATTTCCGGCCCGATTACAGGCGGTTGAAGGCCCTGTGCGACCTGCTGCCCGGCGTGCCGCGCGTGGCGCTGACGGCCACCGCCGACGCCGCAACACGGGCCGACATCTGCGAGCAACTGGGCATTTCCACGGAACGCCTGCTGGTGGCGGGGTTCGACCGCCCCAACATCCAGTACCGCGCCGAAGCCAAGCGACGCCCCGCCGAGCAGCTGGCGGCATTCGTGAAGTCTCAGGGCGACGTGGCGGGTGTGGTCTATTGCCAGACCCGCGCCGGGGCCGAGCAGGCGGCGGAAACCTTGAAGGCGCAAGGCGCGGACGCCCGGGTCTATCATGCCGGGCTGCCCGCCGATGAGCGGTCCGCCAACCAGCGCTGGTTCCAGCGCACGGAATCGGGCGTGATGTGCGCGACGGTGGCGTTCGGCATGGGGATCGACAAGCCGGATATCCGCTTCGTGGCGCATATGGGCCTGCCGAAATCCATCGAGGCCTATTATCAGGAGACCGGCCGCGCGGGCCGCGACGGGGCGGCATCGGTGGCGATGCTGTTCTGGGGGCCGCAAGATGTGACCTTGGCGCGGCAGCGCATCAACGACGGCGAGGCGGACGAAGCGCGCAAGGCACATGAGCTGGAGATGCTGCGCAAGCTGGCGGGCTGGGCGGAGACTATCGGCTGCCGCCGGGTGCCGCTGCTGAAGCATTTCGGCGAACCAGACCCGAAACCATGCGGGAATTGCGACAACTGCCTGGAGGCGCCGGAAACGCTGGAAGTGACAGAGGAGGCGCGCAAGCTGCTGTCCGCCGTGTATCGCACCGGGCAGATGTTCGGGCTTTCGCATGTGGCCAAAGTGTTGCGCGGGGCGAGCGATGAGAAGGTGGAACGCTTCGGGCATGACCGGCTGAGCGTGTTCGGGATCGGCGGCAATCTGGCCGATGCGCAATGGCTGAAACTGGGGCGGCTGCTGGAAGCGCATGACGCGCTGGCGCGGGACGAGCATGGCGGCGTGCGGCTGGGGCCCGCCGCGCGGGATATCCTGAAAGGCGGCGTGCCGGTGGCGGTGCGCAAGGACGACTGGGCGCCGGAGCGGCGGGTGCGGGCGAAGCGCACCGAGCGGGCGGTGGCCGAACTGGGCGCGGCGGATGCCGGGCTGTTCGAGAAGCTGCGCGCCTGGCGGCGGACCCGGGCCGAGGCGGAGGATGTGCCCGCCTTCGTGGTGTTGCATGACAGCGCCTTGAAGGCGATTGCGGCGATGCGGCCGGAGACGCGGGCGGCTCTGGCGGCGGTGCCCGGCATCGGAGACGCCAAGCTGAGCCGGTTCGGGGATGAGTTGCTGGCTTTGGTGGCCGACGATTAGGGGAGCAATCGGCTATTCAGGCGGTTATGATCAGGATGGCGTTCGAAAGGAGAAAGACGATGCGAGTTCTGACCCTTGGACTGGTGGCGGTTGCCATGGTGACCGGCCCTGCCCTGCCGCTGGCGGCGAAGGAAAAGAAGCAGACCGTCTGGGAATATGACGGGCATCATTATGAGAGCTATGAGGCCTGCAAGCGCGCCAAGAAGAAATCCAAGGAGCGCGCGGCGATCGTGGGTGCGGCATCTGCCGGGACGGTTGCGGCGATTGCCGGCGGGAACCTGGGCGAGACGGCGCTGGTGGCGGGTGCCGGGGCGTTGACGGGTGCGGTGATTGGAAAGAATGCGAAGAAGTGCTGAAGCCGGCTGCGATTAAGGCATAGCCTTAACTCGCAGACTCGGCGAAAGCCCGGCCGGCTGAGCGGGCGATCTCTATCGCCCGCCAGTCCGACGGCGCAGGCTTTGCCTGCGCTTTTTCTTTCTTCCCTTACCTTCTCCCAGCGGACTCGGCGGCCTGGCCGCCGGCCGCGTGGAACATCGGATAACCACATTGGTTGTTCCACGTGGAACATCGTCCTACACTGCAACTTCAACAGCTTGGCTGTAGGACGTGTAGGATTTGTAGGAATTGTTCCACGCAAAACCGCACGTTGCGCAGAGCCAGCGGGACCCCGGGTCAAGCCCGGGGTGACGGTAGTGCGGGAGTCCCCTACCGCCCCCGCTTGTCCTCCTCGAACAGCGCCGCCAGCTGGTCAACGATGGCCCCGCCCAGCTGCTCCGCATCCATGATCGTCACCGCACGGCTGTAATAGCGCGTCACGTCATGGCCGATGCCGATGGCGATCAGCTCCACCGGGCTCTTGCCCTCGATCCAGCCGATCACCTGCCGCAGGTGCCGCTCCAGATAATTGCCCGAGTTCACCGACAGCGTGCTGTCGTCCACCGGCGCGCCGTCTGAGATCACCATCAGGATGCGGCGGTCCTCGCGCCGGGCCATCAGCCGGTTGTGCGCCCACAGCAGCGCCTCGCCGTCGATATTTTCCTTCAGCAGCCCCTCGCGCATCATCAGGCCCAGATTGCGCCGGGCCCGGCGCCATGGCGCATCCGCCTGCTTGTAGATGATGTGGCGGAGGTCGTTCAGGCGGCCGGGCTTGGCCGGGCGGCCGCTCGCCAGCCATTTCTCGCGCGATTGCCCGCCCTTCCAGGCGCGGGTGGTGAAGCCCAAAATCTCCGTCTTCACCGCGCAGCGTTCCAGCGTGCGGGCAAGAATGTCGGCCGAAATCGCCGCGATGGAGATAGGGCGGCCGCGCATGGAGCCCGAATTGTCGATGAGCAGCGTCACCACCGTGTCGCGGAAGTCGGTGTCGCGCTCCACCTTGTAGCTGAGCGCATGATCGGGCTGCACCACCACCCGCGTCAGCCGCGCAGGGTCCAGGATGCCTTCCTCCTGATCGAAATCCCAGCTGCGGTTCTGCTGTGCCATCAGCCGCCGCTGCAACCGGTTGGCAAGCTTGGTGACCGCGCCCTGCAGGCTGACCAGCTGCTGGTCGAGATAGCCGCGCAGCCGCGCCAGCTCCTCTGCGTCGCACAGTTCTTCGGCCGTGACGGTCTCGTCATACTCGGTCGTCCAGGCGCGGTAGGTGAAATCGGGCGGCAGCTTGGAATCCGGCAGGTTCGGGCGCCAGGGCATCATGCCGTCCTCGCCCTCGTCGCCAGGCTCCGCATCCGACGACATCTCCGCGTCGGATTCGACCTCCTGCGTGTCGCCCTCGGATTCGCCGCCTTCCTGTTCCTCGCTGCGGCTTTCGGCGGCGGGCTGCGAAGTCTGGGTTTCGGAGCTGTCGTCGCCCTCGTCCTCGCCCTGGCTGTCCTGCTCTTCCTCGTCCTCGCTGTCCTGCTGCTCGTCGTCCTCGGGCTTGTCCGGATCGTCAGCGAGGCCGAGATCGGCCAACACGCGGCGGAAGGCGTCCGCGAAGGCCGTCTGATCGTCGACATTGGCCGCAAGCTGGTCGAGATGAACCCCGGCCTCTTCCTCCAGCCGACTGCGGACCATGTCCACGCCATTGGCTGCCGCATCCGGCACGGGCTCCCCCGTGAGCCGCTCGCGCACGATCAGGCCGACGGCGGTCGCCAGCGGCACTTCGTCCGGCGTGCGGGCGCGCGCGATCGGATCCGTCTTCATGCGGAGATCCAGCATGCGGCGCAGGTTCAGGGCCACGCCGGCCATGTCGCGCCCGCCCAGCGCCTCGATACGGGCCTGCTCGGCCGCGTTCAGCATCTCCCGCGGGAGGCCGGGGCCGACATCCACCTTCGCATGAGCGCGCGGATCGTGCAGGCGAGTACGCAGCGCAAAGCTGTCAGCCCAGCCCCGCGCTTCCGCCGCCTGTTCGGGCGTGAGGCTGCGCGACGGCTGCGGCACCCGGGCCTGATCGCCAAGGCAGGCAGGCCTGTCGGCCGTATAGGCCAGCTCGAACTCAGGGTGGCGGCCGAGGGCACGCATGCCGGCGGCAAGCGCCTGGCGGAAATCTTCCAGCGGGTTGGGATCGATGGCCATCGATAGTCACCTAGCCGAGGTCGATGCCGGGTTGAACCCTGCGAAATGCGTGTCTGTGGTTGGGGGGGAAGAGAAGAAGGCCAAGGGCTCTGCCCGCCATCGCCGTCAGGTGATGGCCATGAAAGATGCCAAGGGCTCCGCCCTTGGAACCCCGGCAGGGAGATGATCTCCCTGCACCCACATTCGTAAGCTACTCGTAGAGGTTGTGCTGACGGTGAGGTTTACTGCCTGCGGCGCCAGCGTGTTCCAGCGCCGCAGGCAATCAAACCACGTCACATGCGCAGCTTGTGAGTTGCGCGCGACGCCAACTTTGAGGGTGCAGGGAAATCATTTCCCTGCCCGCCGGAGGCAAAAAAATCCGCCTCGGCCTACCGCGCCACCGGCAGATAACCGAACAGCCAGGCCGCGATCAGCGCGAGCAGTGCCACGACGAGGCCGAAGCCCAGCACATAGCGCATGGCTCCGACTTCGATGCCGGATCGGAGCCGCACCGACTCCGGATCGTTGTCGGTTTCGCCGGGGCCCTCCTCGGCGGTGCCGGGGTGGGGCGCCAGCGGATGGACGTTGCGAGGGTCTGTCATGCCGGAACAACCGCGCGGGGGCGAACTTGTTCCGGCGTGGCGGCAGTGGGGGTTATTCCGGAACGGTGAGCGCCTCCGGCGGGAGCTGGAACGGCTTCAGGCTGGAGGGGACGGGCCGGGCGTTGGCGGTTTTCGGGAAGATCTCGAAATCCGGACTGAAGATGGTGAGGATGGAGGCGAGTTGCCTGAAGGGCTCGCGGCTGCCTTCGAACTTCACCTTGCCCTCTGTTTCGAGCTGCTCGAAGCTTCTGGCGCCCATCATCACGGCATCCAGATCGGTGCGATTGAGGGTGATGCTGAGGTCTGCCGTGGGGCTGGTGAAGCCCTGGATGTTGGTGAGCGTGGCGTTGGACATTTCCACCAGATATTTTTCGCCATTGTCGGGTGTGATCAGGTTGATCGTCCAGCGCATGCCGTCTGCCTTGGTGCTGTCCATGCTGATGGCGAGGAAATCGAGCCACTGGCCGGTCGTCAGGGCGCGGATCACGTCCGGGCTGCTGGTGTTGGCGGCGGTGCCTTCGGCGATGCCGGAGCGCAGCTCGGCCGCCAGCTGGAGATAGGAATTTCGGAAGCTGGTGCTCTCGCTCTGGTAGCCGAGTTGTTCGAAGGCGTCTGCCAGCAGGTTGCGGGCGGGCTGGTTTTCGGGCTGGGCGAAGACGAGGCGGGAGAGGATTTCCCCGGATTCGCGGTAGCGGCCGGCGGCGTTCAGTTCGCGGCCCTTGGCGAGGATCGGGGCGGAGCCGCCCATCATGTCCACATAGAGGGGCGCGATGTCTGCCGGGGACAGCGGGTTGAGGTTGGCCGGGTTGCCATCCCAGAAGCCGAGATAGCGGTTGATGATGGCGCGCACATTGTTTCGCACCGCGCCATGATAGCTGCGGGCGGCCCATTGCGCCTGCAGGCTTTTGGGCACCTCATACACATTCTGGATCTGGTTGATGGTGACGCCCTGGTTGGCGAGGTGCAGCGCCTGCGAGTGCATGTTGGCATAGAGATCGCGCTGGGCGCGCAGCACTTCCATGATGCGGGCGTTGCCCCAGCGCGGCCAGCTGTGGGAGGCGAACAGCACTTCGGCATCCGGGAAGTGGTGGATGGCGCTGTTGATTTCCTTCGACCAGTTCAGCGCGTTGCGGACGGGGGCGCCGCGCAGCGTGTAGATGTTGTGGATGGTGGCGGTGACATTCTCGCCCGCCCAGAAGGCCTTCATATCGGGGAACCAGGTGTTCATGCCGGCAGGCGCCTCGGTATCGGGCGTGTGCTGGAACACCATCTTCACGCCGTCGATCGTCAGTTCCTGGAACGGCTGGTCTATGGTGACGGTGGGGGCGATCAGGCCCGGCAGACCGGCCGAGACATTCTTGCCGATGGACTGGTCGACATGGCCGAAGGGGCTGCGGCGCAGGATGGTCGCATATTGGATGCGGCTGCGGCGCGTCATCGCGTTGCCTGCGAAGACATTTTCCGAGACGGCTTCCTGAAGGAAGTTTTCCGGCGCGACGATGGGCACCTTGCCGGAACGGACATCGGCTTCGTCCACCACGCCGCGCACGCCGCCGAAGTGATCGATATGGCTGTGCGAATAGACAACGCCCGTCACGGGGCGATAACCCAGCGTGTCGTTGATGAACTTCAGCGCGGCGCGGGCCGGCTCCTTCGAGGTGAGCGGATCGAAGACGATCCAGCCCTTGTCGCCCCTGATGAAGGTGATGTTGGCAAGATCATAACCGCGGACCTGATAGATCTTGCCGGGCAGCACTTCATAGAGGCCGTAGCCCATGTTGAGGATGGCCTGACGCTGCAGCGAGGGGTGGATGCTGGGGAAATCCTTGCCCTGCAGCAGCCATTGGTAGCTTTCCATGTCCCACGCGATGTGGCCGGCATCGGCCATGATCTTCTTGTAGGGCGGGGTCTTCAGGAAGCCGCGCTTCGCCTCGGCGAAGTCGCGCTCGTCGGCGAAGGGGAGCCCGGCCTTTTCCTGATCGCGGAGCGCGATGGTGGGCGCGGAGGCCGGCTGGCCCAGCGGGTGAAAATGCAGGCCCTTGGCGGCGTTGGGGTCGAGCAGCGGGTTTGTGGCGGACTGGGCGAGCGCCGCGCCGGCCAGCAGAGCGGCGACGCCGCCGCCCATCAGCAGCAGGGCGACGCGGGCGCCGGACAGACGACGGACCCGGACTGTCGTTGAAGCTTTCATGCATTCCTCCCCTGCTGCGCGCGGCTTGCGTCGCGCCGGCCAGCTACCCGGGGGTGGGAAGCGGGGAATAGGCCTGTCGCGGTTGCGTCAGTGTCAACCTTTGGTTGACGCCGGGCTCAGGCTTCCCACTGGCGCAGGGTTTCGTCCATCAGGCCGATCACGGCGACTGCGGCGGGAGAGGCCGGCGGTTCGGGCTGAATGATGTTCACGTCGTGCGAGAAGCCCGCCCAGGCGATGTCCAGCGCGGCGAGGCCGTGCGAGCGGGCGAGCACCACGGCGAGGCTGCGCGAGGAGAGCAGCAGCAGGTCTGACTGGGCGACGGCCTCGGCCAGAAGGTCGAAATCAGAGCCGATGAAGCCGATCTCTGCCTCTGCCCCAACTTCAGCGTGATACCAGCGCAGGAAGCGGCCGTAGGGGTGGAAGCAGGCGAGGCCATAGCCCGCGAGGCGGGCGGGCGGCAGCGCGGCGACGCCGGCGAGCGGATGATCGGGGCGGGCCATGATCACCGAGTGCAGCCGCTGGATCACATGGGCGCGGAAGCCCGGCGGCAGCGCCACATCCTCCAGATGGCAGATGGCGAGATCGAGCCGGCCGCGCTGGAGGCCCGCCAGCAGTTCCTCGGCGGTTCCGAGTTCCACCGAGAGGCGGACGTCGGGCAGCCGCCGCTTGGCTTCCGGCACCAGGATGCGGGCGACGGAGGCGGCGGGGAAAGGGCCCGCCCCGATGCGGATCTGCCCGGCGATGGTGCCCGACCGGCTTCGGAACCCGGCCTCTGCGGCGGACAATTCCATCAGCGCCTTGCGGCCGGATTTCAGCAGCGGCTCGGCGGCCTCGGCGACGGCCATGCCGCCAGCGGTGCGTTCGAACAAGGCGGCGCCCAGACGCGCCTCGACGCCGCGCACCGTCTTGCTGACGGCGGCCGGGGTCAGGCCGAGATCGGAAGCGGCGCGGCGGATGCTGCCGGCATCGGCCACGGCAAGCAGGATGGCCATTTCGCGTGACGCAAGGGCATGACCTGTGCCGTGGTTACGGATACTCACGGGCGGAGCGTAGCAGAGCGGCTGCCCTGCGGCCATGGGCGGCCGTCAGCCTGGGGTTGACGCCCGGATCGCCAGCGCGTGCACCCGTTCCACCAGCAGATCGGCCAACGCTCGGTTGACGGCGCGCTGGCGTTCGACGCGGCTCAGCCCCTCGAACCGGACGGAGACGATCTCGACGGTGAAATGGCTTTCGCCGCGCGGGTCGTGCCCGGCATGGCCGGCGTGTTTCGCGCTGTCGTCGATCACCTCCAGATGCGTGGGCGAGAAATTCTCCCGCAGGCGGAGTTCGATTTCCTCTTTCACGGCACCCATCACGACCTCCCGCAAGCTGATACAGCCCCTATATGGAGGGTTTTGGCGTTCAGGGAACGGGCATGAAGGCGAAGGGCGGCGCATTTCCGGGAAATCAGGCCTGCGCGCACGAAGGGTGCGACGAAGCGGGGGATTATCGTGCGCCGGTGCGGCGGCCGGGCAGCAGCTTCGCCGCGCCTTCCGGGCCGCCGGAGTGGCAATATTTCTGCCTGGAACATGTGCGCGAGTTCAACGCGAAGTGGAATTACTTCGAGGGGATGAGCGAGGACGCCATCTGGGACGCGCAGACGCCCTATCCGACATGGGATCGGGAAACCCGCGCCTTCGCCCACAATGCCGCCAACGGCGAGATGCGGGTGGACGATGCGCTGGGCGTGCTGCGCTGGAAAACCACCGCACAGGCGAAAGCGCAAAGCCCGCTGAGCCGGGAGGACCGGCAGGCGCTGTCGAAGCTGGGCCTGCCCGAGACGGCGACGCTGGCCGAGGTGAAGGCGGTCTATCGCAAGCTGGCACGGCGCTATCACCCGGATGCCAACAAGGGCAGCCGGGAGCATGAGGCGCGTTTCACTGCGCTGACCGAGGCCTATACGCATCTGGAAGCCAGCACGACCTTCGGGCGGCCGGGCTCCGAAAGCGCCGGCGGGCGGTCGCCCTCAGGGCGCTAGCGGTTCGATTCCGGCGCGCAGCACACGCAGGGCGTTCTCGCCCATCACGTCGCGGATTTCCTCCCGGGTGAAGCCTTCATCCACCAGCGCCTGGGTAATCTGTTCCAGATGGCTGGTATCGAAGCGGACGGTGGTGGCGCCGTCGTAATCCGAGCCCAGCGCGACATGCTGGATACCGACCAGATCGCGCACATGCTTCATCGATTTCGCGGCCATGCGCGGATCGGTGCCGCAGATGGCGCCGTCCCAATAGCCGATGCCGATCAGGCCGCCGGTGGCGGCGATTCCCCGGATCTCTTCGTCAGACAGGTTGCGGTTGGTGGTGCAGATCGCCTGCACCCCGCCATGGCTGGAGACGAGCGGGCGGCGCGCGATGCGGATCAGTTCCGCGAGCCCGGCGTGGGAGAGGTGGGCGACATCGACGATCATGCCCTTGTCCTCCATGCGGCGCACCACCTCGCGGCCGAGCGGGGTGAGCCCGGCCTTGGAGATGCCGTGCATGGAGCCGGCCAGTTCATTGTCGAAGAAATGGGTGAGGCCCGCCATGCGGAAGCCGGCGGCGTAAAGCGCATCGAGATTGCCCGCCTCCCCTTCCAGATTCTGCAGACCTTCGATGGTGAGCATGGCGCCGACCGGGCCGCCGCCGCCTGCGCCCGCCTTGTCGGTTCCGGCGCCGGCGCGGGCCGCGAGCAGCGCATCAAGCGAAGCGGCGTCCTCCACCTTCTTCAGTTGGCCGCCCGAAGCATCGACGGCCGTATCCAGCTTTTCGGCGTGGAACAGCGAGCGTTGCAGCAGGGAAGACCAGGTGCGCAGCGGCTGCAGCTGGGCGATGACGAGCGGAGTGATATTGTCGGTGTCGCCGCTGTTGCCATCGTAATTCTGCCCGCGCGGGGACTTGGTGACGGAGGAGAACAGCTGGAGCGCGACATTGCCTTCTTGCAGCCGGGGCAGATCCTCGTGACCGCGATTGGCGCGGTGCAGGATATTGCGGTTCCACAGCAGCGTGTCGGAGTGGAGATCGACGATGCGCAGGCTGCGGTGCAGCGCCTTGGCCTCGGCCGAGACCGGGATCAGCGGCAGGCCGTCCACCTTGTTGGTGCGGCCTTCCAGCCAGCCGGGCAGGAAGCCGAAACCGGCGGCCAGCAGGATCAGCAGCAGGGCCGGTATCCAGACTCTCTTGCGCATCGGCACTTCCCTTTTCGTGGCCCTGTTTTGCAGGGGGCAAGGGTTAGCCGGGCGGCTGCGGCTTCGCCAGCCCTATCCGTCCCAGCCGAACAGATCTTCCACCCCGGCCCCAAACAGGCGGGCGATGCGGAAGGCAGTTTCCAGGCTGGGGGAATAATGGCCCTGTTCGATGGCGATGATGGTGTGGCGGGTGACGCCGACCGCCTCGCCCAGCTGGGCCTGGGTGAGGCCGCCGTGACGCTCGCGATATTCCTTCACCCGGTTGGTGATGGGGGGGCGCTTCGTCATCGCGAAGCACGCCGGAACAGCCAGAGCTGGAAGGCGAACTCGGACATCGCGGACAGGATCAGGCTGAGGAAGATGGTGTGGAACAGCAGGTCTCCGCTGCCGTGCTGGAGATAGTGCAGGATTGAGGCGACACAGCCGACGCCCAGCACCGTGCCGGACCATGAGCTGGCCTTGTCGAGGATGGGGCGTTCCCGTTCGTCGGCGGGGGCGGAAGCCTCTTTCGGATCGCGGGCGCCCAGCACCGCCTGCACGACGATCGAGCCGATGATGATGGCGATGGTGGCGACCACGAAGGGCTTCATGGGGGCGTGGATGCTGTGCATCGTCCAGCGCCAGGGCGCCATTTCCACGATGTAGAAGGCGGTGACGAGCAGCCAGAGAATGAGCATGGCGAGCGCTGATTTCTCGCGGAACGAGGCGTCTGGGGGGAACATAGGCGAATCCCTTCGTGTCGAAAATCTTCGACACGAAATGGGCGAAGGGTCAGCGCATGTCAAATATTTTTGACATGTCCTCGTCTGGAGCGGAGCTTGCTGCGGTTCAGCTGGTCGAGGCGGGTGATGCCCATCAGCTTCATGTCGCGCTCGATCTCATCCTGCAGCCTGCCGAGGATACGGCGAACGCCCGGTTCGCCGGCCGCGCCCAGCGCATAGAGATAGAGACGGCCGCCGGAGCAGGCCCGCGCGCCCGCCGCCAGCGCCTTCAGTACATGGGTGCCGCGCTGGATGCCGCCGTCGCAGATGATCTCGATGCGGTCGCCCACTGCGTCCGCGAGTTCGGCGATCTGGTCGAACGGGGCGCGGCTGCCGTCGAGCTGGCGGCCGCCGTGGTTGGAGACCATGATGGCGGTGGCGCCGATGTCGATGGCGCGCTTCGCGTCCTCCACGCTCATCACGCCTTTCAGGCAGAAGGGGCGGTCGCCCCAGCTGGTGCGGATCGCCTCTGCGCGTTTCCAGTCCAGAGTCTGGTCCAGCATCCGGGTGAAATAATCCGCGACCGACATGGATTTTTGGCTGCCTTCCGGCAGATGGCCTTCGAGGTTGGGAAGGGAAAAGCGTTCGCGGAACAGATAGTTGAGCGCCCAGCCGGGCTTGGTCGCATATTCCCAGATGCTGGAGGCGGTGAAGCGCGGCGGGCTGGTGAAGCCCGTGCGCAGGCAGCGTTCGCGGTTGCCGCCCACGATGGTGTCCACGGTGAGGGTGAGGCAATCGAAACCGGCGCCCTGCGCGCGCTGCACCAGCGATCGGTTCAGCCCCTCGTCCTTGTGGACATAGAGCTGGAGCATCTTGGGGCCGCTGACGGTGCGGCCGATATCCTCCAGGCTGACGGTGGAGAGGCTGGAGACGCCGAAATAGGTGCCGAAGGCCGAGGCGGCGCGGCCGACCGCGCGTTCCCCCTGCCAGTGGAACAGCCGTTGCAGCGCGGTGGGGCTGAGGAACAGCGGCATCGCCAGCTTGCGGCCGAGCACGGTGACGGACATGTCCACATCGGCCACGCCCGCCAGCACATTGGGCAGCAGATCGACATCGTCGAAGGCGCTGCTGTTGCGGGCCTTGGTGATCTCGTCGTCGGCGGCGCCGTCGATATAGTGGAATACGGGGCCCGGTAGCCGCTGCTTCGCCAGCCGCCTGAAATCCTGCACATTGTGGCAATCGCTGAGGCGCATCGGCGAAATCTAGCGAGGCGGGCGGGCGGCACAATCATTCAATGTGGGGGCATCCGGCGTGACAGTGTCCGGAGGTGCGAAGAGCCAGCAACGCCGTCGCGATGCTGGCTCTTGCCCCCTGGCCCCGCTTGGGGTGTGGGCCCGGAAGTTGCCGGCCGCTGGAAGCGGCTATTGGAAACAAGCCGCCGGATGCGGCCCCTAGAAGCGGAAGGTCAGCGAGCCCCGGACGCCATGGTCGGAGAAGCCTTTTCCGGCGACCCCGCTGTAGCCAAGGTCGATCGAGAGGTTCTTGCCGATGCTGCCGCCGACGGCGAGGCTGAGTGCTGCGGAATCCTTGGCGAGCGAGGCGCCGAGGATATCGAACGACGGACCAGCCCCGAACGCCATCGTAACCGGCGTGTTGCGGTCCCCTCCGGCGAGGTGGCGCCAGCCGATGGAGCCGTTCAGGGCAATCCCTGTACCAAGCCCGAAGCCGAAGCGGGTGCCGAGCTGGGTGAGCCAGAAGTTGGCGCCGCCGGAGCCGTCAAGCGCAGCAGTGCCGCCCGATTCCGAGAAGCCGCCGTTGGAGACATCGACATAGGCGAGCTGGAAGAACGGCTCCAGACCGATGTTCAGCTTGTAACCGGCATCCGCGAAGATCTGGAATGTGTTCAGATCATATTTCGCGGTCGTCCGGTCGCTGAAGCCGGTGAAACCCACCTGCCGCGTCGTCTTCACATCGCGCCACTGATAGGCGAGGCCCGCCCGGGCATTGAAGCCGAAGGCGTTGTAGCCGACATAGCCGCCCAGATAGGCATCGGACGTATCGGCCGACGACAGCCGGCCATCGACCTGCACATCACCCTTGCCATAGCCGGTGACGGCACCCACGATCAGCCCGCTGTCGCTGACCATTTCGCCGCCGAGGAAGAAACCGCCGATGTCGCGCTTCAGCTGCGCGGCGTTGCCGTCGTTGCTGATCGACGCCCAGCTGCCATAGCCATGGATCCACAGCGCCTTGGAGGGCTCTCGCTCTCCGACGGTGCGGTTGATCATCGCCTCACGGACGAAGCGGCTGTCTTCCAGCGTGATGCCGCGCAGGGAGGCGTGGATCTCACCCGAGATGGAGTCGAAGGCGGCTTGCGCTTCGGCATCCGTCTGCAGGTAGAGGATCGCATTGTAGAGCGCGCCGTTGCCGGCATGGTCCGCCCCGCCGGCAGCAGCGATCTGGTTGGGCGTGAGGCCCGCGGCCGCGAAGGCGCGGGTCTTGCTGGCGGTGAGCCAGACATCAGTCGCAGTGTAGACCGGCACCAGGTTGATGAAAGCCGAGACCCGCGTGTTCCCGGTGATGTTGCTGTAGGTGCCGGTGCGACCGCCATCCGCAGTCAGCACCAGATAGGAGGTGCCGAGCAGCGTCTGCGCCGTGTCCAGCTTGGTGACGGTGAGCGTCGCGCCGGGTTCGATGGTGGCCGTACCGCTGATGTCGAGCAGGTCGGACACCCCGAGGGAGTTCAGTTCCACATCGTAGAAAGAGCCGGTGGACTGGGTGAAATTGCCGGACACTGTGAGCGTGCCGATCGACGCGCCCGGCGCCACGCGACCGCCGGACTGCACAACCGTGGAGCCCACGGTGCCCGTGCCGCCCAGGATGCCGCCCGATGCCACGCTGAAGCTGCCACCGCCGACGAAACCGCTGACCTGCAACAGCCCCTGCTGCACCAGCGCCGAGCCGCTGAAACTGTTGGCGCCACCCAGGATCAGGGCCGCTGCACCTGCCTTCACGAAGTTGCCCGCACCACCGAGCCCCTGCGAGAAACTTCCCGCCGTTGTCTGGTTGAAGATGACTGTGGCGCCAGACGATACGTTGACGCTGCCGGTGCCGAAGGTGGTGGAATTGCCGATCACCGTGCCCTGCTGGACATTGGTGCCGCCGCTGTAGGTGTTGAGCCCAGAGAGAACGAGGGTTCCGATGCCGGTCTTGGCGAAACCCTGCGTGCCGGTGATCACATTCTGGATAGTGGCCACATAGGCGGTGGTACCGCCTTCGCCCACTTCGCCTGCGACGTTGATGACCGGCGTTCCCTCTGCGGCGAGGGCAAAGTTATCCCCGGTCAGCACATAGCCATCGACTCCGAACCGGAGCCCGGCGAACGACAGGGGGCCATCGACATCATCAATGGTGACGGTGCCCGGCGTACCTTCGAAAATGACCGTCGCGCTTTCAGGCAGCACATTGTTGGTGGCGCCATTTTCGAGCGTGAGGTTCACGCTGTCTGCGGTGAGGATGCCGCTGCCGCCATCGACGTTGCCGTTGTCCGCGCTGCCCGCGCCGTCGCCGTCCCAATAGACGTCGATTCCGGGCGGCGGCGGATCCACCGGGTCGGGCGGCGGAGAAGCGCCCGGCGCGAAGGCGGCGCCGCCATAGGTGAAGTAGCTGTCATAGCTGTCAAAGCCCGAGAGCAGCAGCTGGAAGGGCGTGTCGGCCGAAATGCTGAACGGTCCGCTGTAGGCCGACACGTCGATGTTGCCGTAGCTGTAGAGCGTGGAGCCCAGCGGGTTGAATAGCGTGCCGTCCGCCACCGCGCCGTCGATGGTGAGGCTGCCGAGCGACGAGGTCTGGATCACGATCGAGACGAAGTCGGTCGGGAAGTTCGCAGTGCCCGACGGCGTGGCGAAGACATAGCTTTTCAACCACTGGTCGGAACCGGGAACGATGGTCATCGCAGGGTCGGTGTTGACCCCGGCCTGCCCCTGCCCGATCAGATACTGCGCGACCAGAACCGGTGCAGAGGCGACCAGTTCGACCCCGCCGGCGACCCGGCCTTCATAATAATCTCCCTTGGCGGCCAGTGTGGCCACCACGGCCCCGTTCACGCGGACCTCGGTGTTATCCTCGGTTGCGATCACGCGCATCACGTTGCCGAGCGTGCCCGTGCGCGGCGTCTGTGCCAGCAGGTAGCTGGACGACAATTGGTCAACCGACGGCATCTGCTCCACGATGTGGTCGCAGGCGCTGACGCCCGTGGGAATGTTGGTGCACTGGTTGCCGGAGAAGACGGCGATGGGCTTGTCGGCGACGATGCTGCTGCCGGACAAGTTGGTGCTCGCCTGATACATGTAGGTCTCGCCGGCGTTCAGCGTGACCTGGAATGCGGTGCTGTTCTTCGGCGTGAAGGTGACGACGGTGCCGTCCTGCGTGGCCTGTACCGACATCTGGTCGGGATAGATGTTCTGGTAGCCGGCGACGACATAGTTGGTGCCGAGCCGCTCCCCGTCGATCAGGTAGGTCATGTCGGTGGTCGCCGACTGGCGGCTGAGGAAGTAGCCGCTGACCGCCGCTTCTGAGGACACGCGAAAACCGAGGCTCTGCACGACGTTCGCCGTCAGCTCGTCCGCGTTCGGCAAGGTGATGATGGCGAAGCCTTCGGAACCGAGATCGAAGTCCTGCGAAAAGCCGTTCCCGCCGGTAACCGTTCCCGTTGAATTGGCCTGTCCGAAAATGAAGACCTGTCGCTGCCCTAGGCCTTGATAGTTCGGGTTCATTTGAAAATAGAGCGTATTGGCCGACGCCGTGCCAGAACAGGCAAGTGCAGTGGCCACGGCCAGAATGGCCGTTGTAGATTTCAACCTTTTCATACCAACCCCCAAGCTGGACGGCAGCAGACAACAGTCCGGCATCCTCCGCCGGAACTTCCGCCGTCAGTGAATATGAATGAAACTCAACTGCCCCGTGCAGAACCCGTGACTGTCAGCACGGCGAAGTTTGTCTGCAAAGCGACCTTATGCCTATTCCACCTGTTAACGATTGTATTTTTCCGACATCATTTTGACGAAACGGCAGCTCTACCGCTTGTTAACCGCTTTCCCGGCAGGGTCTCCGCCGCTTCGCCCCCTCAGATTCGGGCCTTGCGATTTGGGCGCGGGGGCGGCAACGCTGCGCGCCATGACCAGCCTGAACCTCGCCTCTGACACCGACCGCCACGCCCCCACCCTGATGGATGCACCCGACACCGAGGTGGATGCGCGCGAGGTGTTCGGCGTGGACATCGACATGAAGATCCCCGCGTTCAGCAAGGCTGATGAGCGCGTGCCCGATCTGGACCCGACCTATGTGTTCGATCCCGACACCACGCTGGCGATCCTGGCGGGCTTCGCCTTCAACCGGCGGGTGATGGTGCAGGGCTATCACGGCACCGGCAAATCCACCCATATCGAGCAGGTGGCGGCGCGGCTGAACTGGCCCTGCATCCGCATCAACCTGGACAGCCACATCAGCCGTATCGATCTGGTGGGCAAGGACGCCATCGTGCTGCGCGACGGCAAGCAGGTGACGGAGTTCCGCGAAGGCCTGCTGCCATGGGCGCTGCAGACGCCGACAGCACTGGTGTTCGACGAATATGACGCCGGCCGACCGGACGTGATGTTCGTGATCCAGCGCGTGCTGGAAGTGGAAGGCAAGCTGACCTTGCTGGACCAGAACCGGGTGATCCGCCCGAACAAATGGTTCCGCCTATTCGCCACCGCCAACACCGTGGGCCTGGGCGATACATCCGGCCTGTATCACGGCACCCAGCAGATCAATCAGGGCCAGATGGACCGCTGGTCCATCGTGACCACGCTGAACTATCTGCCCAACGACACCGAAACCGCGATCGTGCACGCCAAGAGCCCGCACACCGACCCCAAGGTGATCGCAGCCATGGTGAAGGTGGCCGACATGACGCGGCAAGGCTTCATCGCCGGCGACATCTCCACCGTGATGAGCCCGCGCACCGTGATCACCTGGGCGCAGAACGCCGACATCTTCAAAAATGTCGGCTTCGCCTTCCGCACCAGCTTCCTGAACCGCTGCGACGAATCCGAACGCGGGATCGTGGCGGAATATTATCAGCGCGTGTTCGGCGAGGACCTGCCGGAGAGCGTGGTGAGCCGGGCGCGGAAGTAGGGGTCAGGTACAGGCCAAGGGCTCTGCCGCCCGAACATGGTTGGAACCCGGCAGGGAATTGAATTCCCTGCACCCACATAATTGGTGGGAGAGCCCAGAGGTTGTGCTGTCGGTGGGCTGGATTGCCTGCGGCGCTATGGGTGTTGCCTTACTGCCCCTCCACCCGCTCAGGCTGAGCTTGTCGAAGCCCCATGGGGTGTGATGCCCGGACTCAGCCATTGCGCTTTTGCGTCGGGGGCTTCGACAAGCTCAGCCTGAGCGGGGTGGAGAGCGGGCGGAGCGCCGCAGGCAATCGAATCTGTTCACACCCACCAGTTCGAAGTGGGAGCGCAACGCCAACTCAGAGGGTGCAGGGAAATCATTTCCTTGGCCCCGCCGGAGGCAAAAAACTCCCCCCTCCGTTCAGCCCGCCAGCACCCGCAGCATCTCGGTTGACCGGCGGCGGCGCTGGGCGGCCTGCAGCATGGCGGGGCCGTTCACGCGGCGGGTGATGCTGTCGATGTCCCAGCGGTCGGCCAGTTCGTTGCAGCCCTTGGCCTGCCAGAACCAGGCGGCCGTCAGGACGGCGTCGTCGGGTTCCTGCACCAGCGCGGGGTTTTCGACATAGGGGCGGCCGGTGGCGCGCGCGGCATTGCTGTAGTTGGCGCGGCCGGTGAGCTGCTTCAGCCCCCGGCCGCGATAGCGCCAGCCGTCCCCCGATTCCGGCGCCCCATTGCCGTTGCGGTTGGCATAGACGAGGTTGGCGAGGCGCTGCGGGTTGCGCACGAAGGGGGTGGCGGCGCCCGCGTTCGGGAAGCGGCTGGGCCAGACCTGGGTGAGGCGCGCGGCGCTGGAATACATCAGATTTTCCTCCAGCGCGGTGAAGCCGGCGGATTCGACATGGCATTGCGCCAGGAAGGCCGCGACGCGGCGCGGGGTCTCGATGCCGAAGCGGGCGAGTGCGCCTGCCAGCACCGGCTGGAAGCGGCGCGTGGCTGTCGGCCCGATCCCGGCCGCGACAAGTTGTTCGACGGATGGTGACAATCTGCTTCCCCTGCCCGGATATCGCCGACCCCGGCGCTTTCTACCCCGGCCCGGCCGGTGTAGGACAGCCGCATGGCCGACCTGTTCGCTTCCGCCGCCGATGAAACCCGCGCCCCGCTGGCCGAGCGGCTGCGCCCGCACAGCCTGGACGAGGTAGTGGGGCAGCAGCATCTGCTGGGGCCGGAAGGGGCGCTGACACGGATGGTGGCGGCCGGAAGGCTGCCCAACCTGATCCTGTGGGGGCCGCCGGGCACGGGGAAAACCACCATCGCGCGCCTGCTGGCAGAGGCGACCGGCTATCGCTTTGTCGGCGTGTCGGCGGTGATGACGTCCACGGCGGACCTGAAGGCGATTTTCGCGGCGGCGCGGGTGGCGGGCACGCGCACCCTGCTGTTCGTGGACGAGATTCATCGCTTCAACCGCAGCCAGCAGGATGGCTTTCTGGCGCCGATGGAGGATGGCACCATCACGCTGGTGGGGGCGACGACGGAGAACCCCAGCTTCGAACTGAACGCCGCCATCCTCAGCCGGGCGCAGGTGCTGGTGCTGGAGCGGCTGGACGAGGCGGCCCTGGAGGCGTTGCTGGCGCGGGCGGAGGCGAATGCGGAGGAGCCGCTGCCGCTGACGGCGGATGCGCGTGGGGCGCTGGTGGCGGGCGCCGACGGGGACGGCCGTTTCCTGCTGGGGCAGGCGGAGACTCTGCTGGGGCTGGGGCTGACGGCGCCGCTGGACCGCAAGGCGATGGCAGACGTGCTGCAGCGGCGGGTGCCGGTGTATGACAAGGACCGGGACGGGCATTATGACCTGATCTCTGCCCTGCACAAATCCCTGCGCGGGTCTGACCCGGATGCGGCATTGTACTGGCTGGCGCGGATGCTGGTGGCGGGGGAAGCGCCGCTGTATGTGCTGCGGCGGCTGGTGCGGTTCGCGAGCGAGGATGTCGGGCTGGCGGACAGCAATGCGCTGACGGTGACGCTGGCGGCGAAAGACGCTTACGACTTTCTCGGCTCGCCCGAGGGTGAGCTGGCGATCGCGCATGCCTGCCTGTATCTGGCGACCGCGCCCAAATCCAATTCGGCCTATGTGGCGCAGAAGGCGGCCTTCAAGACCGCGCGGGAGAGCGGCAGCCTGCCGCCGCCGAAGAACATCGTGAATGCGCCCACGAAACTGATGAAGGAACTGGGGCATGGCGCGGGCTATGCCTATGACCATGATACGGAGCATGGCTTTTCGGGCGACAATTACTGGCCCGACCGGCTGGGGCGGCAGAGTTTCTACCGGCCGACGGAGCGGGGGATGGAGAAGCGCATTTCCGAGCGGCTGGCGTTCTGGGAGGAATTGCGGAATGCGCGCCGCTCTTCCTAGCATCTCTCTCTTCCTCGCGGCCTGCTCGCCGACATTGGATCCGACCGCATCCACTCTGCTTCCGGCTGTCGCCAAAGATCTTGCTGACAAGCCGGACAACCAGACCGTGATGGCAACGCTGCCAGAGGGAACGGTGGTTCGAAGCGGCCCGGAGCTTGTCGTCCTGACGGGCAATCGCGCCTTTCGATATGTGGATGCCGGTGAATGCGAGGGCTTTGACACCTGCAAGCGCACGCGCGTTCATGGCCTTTATCAGGGGCGCTTTCTGGGACTTGAGTTCAGCCATGGGGAAATGCCCGGGTCTTATTATCTGATCGACATCAAGGGCGGCCGGAAAGAAATCGATGTCGAAGCTCCGCCGGTTGTGGCGCGGACGCGTCCCGTTGCCGCCGTCGCGAACTATTCTGAAGTGAACGAGCCGATGTATCCCGGAATTGCCGTTATCGACATACGGAACGGCAAAACCCTGTTTCGCGAGGATCGGCTGTTTTGGGCGACGATTTCGGGCTGGGTGAATGACGGCTGCGTTGCCTTTACGGACTCGAACGACGCCGCTGAAGAGGGCCGTCGGCAGGCTGGCTGGATCGTCGAACGCAAGGGCAAGTGGACGCTGTTCCGGGACAGGCCGGAGCCGTGCGAGAAACCTGAACATGGCGGTTGATTGGACCGCCGTGACACAAGCTGCCGCGCAACTGAGGGGCGTGGAGGAAGCGACCAGCTATGGCCGCCCGGCGTTGAAGGTGAAGAGCAAGCTGATCGCCTGCACGGGGCGGACGGATGACCATTTCGTGCTGATGCTGGATGTGGAGCGGGTGGCGCTGCTGATGGAGATGGAGCCCAACCTGTTCTTCCAGACGCCGCATTATGTCGGCTGGCCCAGCGTGCTGGTGCGCTATGAGGCGCTGCCGGCCGATGAGTTGGCGCCCTTGCTGGCGGAAGCCTGGGCGCGGCGGGTGCCCAGCGCCAAGCGTTAACCTTAATCCCGTTGACTTCCGCCGCCCCGAGGCCTGAACTGAGAGCGGGCAACTAATCAGGGGGTAATATGAAAGCTCGGATTCTCGCCGCCGTTCTGGCGTCCACTCTCGCCGCGCAGCCGGCGTTCGCGCTGAAGATCGACCTGTTCGATCAGGGCGGGCTGGCGGAAGACACCGCCGCCTACAACAGCTTCCGCAAGGCCGCCGATTTCTGGGAATCGCTGATCACGACCGACACCACGCTGAGGATCGACGTGAGCTTCTATTCGCAGGGCGTGAACGGGCCGATCGGGGGCACCAGCAACTATTACTACACCGACAATGTCGGCACCATCATCAACGCCATGGGCAGCGTGGCGTCCTCTTCGCTGGATGCGACCGCGGTTGCGCACCTGCCCAATGCCAGCAGCGGCAGCATCGGGATGTGGAAGCCGGGCTATACCGATCCGGCGCTGGGGCTGGGGGCCGACCCGTACAGCAGCGTCTATGACAATGACGGCAGCTACAACAACTGGATCTATGGTGTGACCTGGGCCCAGGGCAAGGCGCTGGGGCTGGTGTATGTGGACAGCTACAAGGACGGGTCGATCAACTTCAATTCCGACCTGAACTTCGATTTCGACCCGACGGACGGCATTTCGAAGGGCGCCTATGATTTCACCTTCACCGCCTTCCATGAAATCGGCCACATCATGGGCTTCACGTCGGGCGTGGATTATTATGACCAGTTCGCGCCGAACATCTATCGGAACTGGAACTATGACTGGATCGGCCATGGCATGGACCTGTTCCGCTATTCCGAGAACGGGCTGGACTGGTCCATGGGGGGTGACCCCTTCTTCTCCATCGACGGCGGCGAGACGGCCCTGCTGGGCGGATATTTCTCCACCGGGGTGAACTGGGGCGACGGCCAGCAGGCATCGCACTGGAAGGAGGGGCTGGGCATGATGGATCCGACCTCCCGCCGGGGCGAGATGGGCGTGGTGAACTCGCTGGATCTGGCGGCGTTCGATGCGCTGGGCTGGAACCTGACCCTGGACGTGCTGGCGAACCCCGATTTCCGCGCCAACACCCGGCTGATGTTCGGCGTGGTGCCCGAGCCTTCGAGCTGGGCGATGCTGATCGCGGGCTTTGGGTTCGTGGGCCTGATGGCTCGGCGGAAAAGGAATGCCCCCACAACTGTCTGAGTTCGACCGCTTCGTTGCCATCGACTGGTCGGGCGCGAAGGGGGCGCGGCACAAGGGCATCGCCGTGGCGGTGGCGGAAGCCGGGGTTGAAGCGCCCCGGCTGGTGCCGCCGCCCTCGCGCGGGGGATGGGCGCGCGCGGAGGTGGCGGACTGGCTGGAGGGGCTGCCCGGCAGGGTGTTGGCCGGGTTTGATTTTTCCTTCGCGCCGCCCTTTGTGGACAAGGGGGCTTATCTGCCGGGGCTGGAGACAGCGGGGGACGGGCCTGGCTTCTGGACGCACGTCGATCAGGCGTCTGACGATGTGGATTATGGCGCGCATGTGTTCATGACGGGGGCGGCGCGGCCCTTCTTCTGGATGGGGGCGGCGGATGGGCAGAAGGCGCCGTTCATGCGCTTTCGGCAGTGCGAATTGCGCTTCAACGCCGGGGGCGGGGGCAAGGCGGCGACGCTGTTCGATTGCGTGGGGGCCGCGCAGGTGGCCAAGGCGAGCTTCGCGGGAATGCGCGTGCTGCACCGGCTTCGCGGGCAGTTCAGCATCTGGCCATTCGATCCGCCTTCGGGGCGGACCGTGGTGGAAATCTATGGCCGGACGATGCTGCGCCACGCGGGCGGGCGCGGGCTGAAGATTCGCGAGGCGGCTTCGCTGGACGTGGCGCTGGCCGCGCTGGGAAGTGCGCCATTCCCTGCCGTGCGGGCGTTGAGCGACCATGAGACGGACGCGCTGGTGACGGCGGCGGCCCTGAGGCGGCTTTCGGGTGAAGCGCATTGGTGGGCACCCGAGGGACTGACAGCCGACATCGCACGAACCGAAGGATGGACGTTTGGCATCGGCTGACGGCCAAGCTATGGCAGGGCTGTGACAGCCTTTCTTCTTGTAGGACTTGGTGGCGCGCTGGGCGCCATGGCGCGCTATGGCGTGGGCCGGTTGGTGGGCGCGACCGCCCTGCCCTGGGCCACGCTGATCGTGAATGTGTCGGGCGGCTTCGCCATGGGGCTGCTGGCAGGATGGCTGGCGTTTCGCGGATCCGGCGGGGAGAGCTGGCGCCTGCTGCTGGGCGTTGGCGTGCTGGGCGGCTTCACCACCTTTTCCGCCTTTTCGCTGGACATGATGCTGCTGATCGAGCGCGGGCAGGCGGGAACGGCGATCGCCTATGCGCTGGCGTCGGTGGTGCTGGCGCTGGGGGCGCTGGCGGCCGGGCTGTGGATCATGAGGAGCCTGACGGCATGAGCCAGGAATTCACCATCGCCGCCGACGATGACGGCATCCGGGTGGACCGCTGGTTCAAGCGGCATATGGCGGATGTGAGCTTCAATCAGGTGAGCCGCTGGGCGCGCACCGGGCAGCTGCGGCTGAACGGCCAGCGCGTGGGGCCGGGCGACCGGCTGGCGGAAGGCCAGGTGCTGCGGGTGCCCCCCATCGAGGTTCAGCCGGTGGCGGCGCTGGCGCCCAAGCCCGTGAAGCCGAAGCGGGAGCTGAGCCCGGACGAAATCGAGTTCGCGCAGAGCCTTGTGATCCACCGATCCAAGCATGCGCTGGTGCTGAACAAGCCGCCGGGGCTGGCGACGCAGGGCGGCAGCAAGACCTTCGAGCATGTCGACGGGCTGCTGGATGCGCTGCAGTTCGAGGCCGAGAACCGGCCCAAGCTGGTGCATCGGCTGGACAAGGACACCTCCGGCGTGCTGCTGCTGGCGCGCACGTCCCGCGCGGCGGCCTTCTTCGGCAAGCTGTTCGCGACCCGCGACACCAAGAAGATCTACTGGGCCGTCACGGCGGGCGGGCCGCATCTGGACGACAGCCTGATCGACTTGCCCATCGGCAAGCAGCCCGGCACCGGCGGCGAGAAGATGCATGTGGACGAGGCCGAGGGACAGGTCGCGAAATCGCGGTTCCGCGTGATCGACCGCGCCGCCGACCGCGCCGCCTTCGTGGAGATGCAGCCGCTGACGGGGCGCACCCACCAGCTGCGCGTGCATGCCGCCGCCACCGGCACGCCGATCGTGGGCGACGGGAAATATGGCGGCAAGGAGAGTTTCCTCACCGGCAATGTCTCTCGCAAGATGCACCTGCATGCGCGGCGGCTGGTGATCGCCCTGCCCGACGGCGGCACGCTGGACGTGAAGGCGGAGCTGCCGCCGCATTTCGCCGAAACGCTGGAGAGCCTGGGTTTTGACCCGCGCGAGGCGGACCTGCCCGAGCCGGAGCCCATGGCTGGACCGCCCAAGAAGAGCCGCAGATTGTCATCCGCCACATCGGGCAACCGGCGTGGCGAGCGACGCAGCCGAAGCCGGTAGCAAGGGGAGAACGCGACATGGAGTTCGGACGCAGGGATCTGCTGGCGGGGGCCGCCGCGGTTGCGCTGGTGCCGGGGATCGCGAAGGCTGCATCGGGCGACCGTGCCGCCGTGATCGCCGCCGTGGAGGCCGACAAGGACGCCGGCGTGAAGCGGCTGGTGGACTGGATCGCGCATCCGGGGATCGCCGCCGAGAACTGGCAGATGCCCGAGGCCGTCGACTATACCATGGGCATCCTGAAGGACGCCGGTTTCCAGACGGTGAAGAAGATCCCGACCAGCGGCCAGCCCGGCATCTTCGCCACGCTGGACGCGGGCGCCAAGCGCACGCTGGGCATCTATTTCATGTATGATGTGAAGCAGGTGAACCCGGCGGAATGGTCCTCCCCGCCGTTCCAGGCGACGATGGCCGACAAGCCCGGCTGGGGCAAGGTGCTGGTGGGGCGTGGTGCGGTGAACCAGAAGGGGCCGGAAATGGCCTTCCTGAACGCGCTGCACGCCTTCAAGGCGGCAGGGAAGAAGCTGCCCGTCAATCTGGTGCTGGTGGCCGAGGGCGAGGAGGAGATCGCCTCCCCCAATTTCCACGAGATCGTGGCGGTGCCCGAAGTGCTGAAGGCGCTGAAGAAGACCGACGGCATCGTCATCCCCTCTGCCTGGCAGGGTGCGAACGGCAATGTCGCCATCAACCTGGGCGCCAAGGGGCCGCTGGAATTCCAGCTGATCTCCTCCGGGGAGCGCTGGGGCAAGGGGCCGAAGGGCGATGTGCACAGCTCCACCCATGCCATGATCGATTCGCCGGTGTGGCATCTGGTGCAGGCGCTGAACACGCTGGTGGAGGCTGACGGCCATACGCCTGCCATCGAGGGCTGGTTCGACAATGTCCGCCCGCTGACGGCGCGCGAAAAGGAACTGATCGCGCAGAGCGCCGCCGCCATGGGCGAGGCCGAGGCGAAGGCCGCTTATGGCGTGAAGATGTGGATCAACGACGAGCCCTGGGAAAAGGCGCTGGAGCGGCTGGCGAGCCAGCCGACTGTGAACATCCAGGGGCTGGTGGCGGGCTATACCGGCCCCGGCGGCAAGACCATCCTGCCCGGCAAGGCCGAGGCCAAGCTGGAAGCGCGGCTGGTGCCGAACCAGACGAAGAAGGAAGCCGAGGAGAAGCTGAAGGCCCATCTGAAGAAGAAGGGCTTCGGCGACATCGAGGTGATCGTGTCCGGCGGATATGACCCAACCGAGACGGCGGAGAATGCCCGCATCATCCGGGCGCAGCAGGCGGTCTATGAAAAGTACGGCGCCAAGGCGACGCTGAACCCGCGGCTTGCCGGCAGCTGGCCCGGCAGCGTGTTCACCCAGCCGCCGGTTTCGATTCCCGCCGGCCAGTTCGGGCTGGGCCATGGCGGCGGGGCGCACGCGCCGGACGAATATATGCTGATCGAAAGCACGAACCCCAAGGTGCAGGGCTATGCCGGCGCGACCAAGGGCTTTGTCGACTTCCTGTATGAAATGGCAACCATCGGCTGATGCATCCCAACCGCGCCTTCCTGTGGACGGACCTGCCGGCGATGCGTGCGTTTGCCGCCGAGCAGGCGATGGCGCAGCTGTTCGCTGCGGGATCGGTTGCGCTTGCCTATGTGCCGGTCTGGGTGCGTGAGGATGGCGAGCTGTGGCTTCATCTCTCCAATGGAAACCGCATTCTGAAGGCGCTGACCGATGGCGCGGAGGCGGTGGCGGGCTTCGCCGAGCGGGGGCATTACATCAGCGCCAACTGGTATGCCGACAGGGCGGGCTCCGTGCCGACCTGGAACTACCGGTCGGTCGAGGTGTCGGGGCGGGTCCGGCGCCTGTCCCGCGCGGAGCTGGTGGCGCAGCTGGATGCGCTGTCCGCCCTGCACGAGGCGCGAGTGTGTGAGGACTGGACCCGCGCCAAGATGGACCCGGCGCGCTTCGAGGCGCTGCTGGGCGCCATCACCGGCTTCGCGCTGGAGCAGGCGGAGTGGCGCGGAACCTGGAAAATGAGCCAGAACAAGGGTGTAGGCGTGCGAAATCAACTGGAGGAGCGGTCGGGCCATGCCCTGCCGCAGCCCGCATGAAGCTTGCGGTGTTCGATTGCGACGGGACGCTGGTGGACAGCCAGGCCAATATCCTGCGCGCGATGCACAGCAGCTTTTCCCGGCTGGGGCTGGACGATCCGGACCCGCATGCGGTGCGCCGCGTGGTGGGGCTTTCGCTGGTGGAGGCGATGCAGGCGCTGCTGCCCGAGGCACCGCAGGATCTGCACGAGCGGCTCGCCGAGGATTACAAGCTGGCCTTCCAGCGGCTTCGGGCAGACCAGATGCTGGACCCCGAGCCTCTGTTCGATGGCGTGCGCGAGTTGCTGGAGGAGCTGGAGGCGGGCGGCTGGCAGCTGGCGGTCGCCACCGGCAAGAGCGACCGGGGACTGAAGCTGTGCCTGGAGCATCATGGGCTGGAGAAGCATTTCATCAGCCTGCAGACGGCGGACCGGCACCCCTCAAAGCCGCACCCGTCCATGCTGCTGCAGTGCATCGCGGATGCGGGGGTGGCGCCAGACTCGGCCTTCATCATCGGCGACACCGTGTTCGACATCGGCATGGGCGTGGCCGCCGGGGTGACGGCGCTGGGGGTGGATTGGGGTTATCATGAGGCGGCCGAGCTGATGGAGGCCGGTGCGGCGGCGGTGGCGCGCGATGCGGACGAACTGAAGGCGCTGTTGCATGGACAATGATAATCATCCGTTCGGGGAACCCGGCGGACCGCCGGAGAGAGGCGAGCCGTCTCCATGGGATGTCTGGCTGGCGCGCGGGTTGCTGGTGGTGGGGCTGTGGTTTGCCGGCAGCGGGCTGTTCGAACTGGTGCGCGACATTCCGGCGCCGCCGCTGGACCTGCTGGTTCATGCCCCCGGAATCGGTGCGGGGGCGCTGTTTCTTCTGGGCGCATGGCGCATGCGGGACGTGCTGAGATGGGACCCGGGCGATGAGTGAGCGCGATCCCGCGCAGACCCCGGAACGCGATCCCGCTCAGGCTAGATTATGGTGGATGACGCTGGTGCGGCTGCTGGGGCTGCTACTGGTGTTCGCGGGCATGTGGGTGGTGGGCCGCGCGCCCGCCACGGGCGGACCGGGCGGCGGCGGACTGATGCTGATGGCGGCCGGCGCCATTGTCGTGCTGTTCGGGCCCCGCGCTCTGAAAGCGCGCTGGAAGTGAAGCGCTTCTGGCAGGAAGTGACGGTGGAGCCCGATGACGACGGCTTCGGGCTGAAGCTGGACGGGCGCGCCGTGAAGACGCCGAAGGGACTGCCGCTGCGCCTGCCCTCGGCCGGACCCGCCGAGGCGGTGGCGGACGAATGGCGCGCGGTGACAGGCGAGCTGAAGCCGGACGAGATGCCGCTGACGGGGCTGGCAAATGCCGCCGTCGACCTGATTGCGGCCGATCCCCACGGCTTTGCCGACGGGTTGTCGCTGTATGCCGAAAGCGACATGCTCTGCTATCGCGCGGAGCATCCGGCGGCGCTGGTGGAGCTGCAGGCGGCGCGCTGGCAGCCGGTTCTGGATTGGGCCGCTGCGCGGTTCGACATCGGCTTTTCGGTGACGGCGGGCGTGGTGCATCTGCCCCAGCCCGCGCCGACGCTGGCACGCATTGCGGCGGCGTATCGGGGCTTCGGGCCGTTCCAGCTGGCGGCGCTTTCGCCGCTGGTGACCCTGTCGGGGTCGGCGGTGCTGCCGCTGGCGCTGGCGCATGGGGCGCTGGGCGAGGAGGCGGCGTGGGAGGCCTCCGTTCTGGACGAGACATTTCAGGCGGCGCATTGGGGCGAGGATGCGTTGGCCGCGGCCGGGCGCGCGGCGCGGCGGGCGCAGTTCATGGCAGCCGCTCGCTTTCTGCAGCTTGCGGGCGCGACCAATTTCGGGCGGTGACAGCGGCGTGACGGGCCGCTAGGCGACTGGACGACATGAGACGAAGGGGATGAGAACGCGATGCTGAAGGTGCTGGACGAGCTGGAGCAGCGGCGCGCGGCGGCAAGGCTGGGCGGGGGACAGGCGCGGATCGACGCGCAGCACGCCAAGGGCCGGCTGACGGCGCGGGAGCGGCTGGACATCCTGCTGGACGAAGGCAGCTTCGAAGAGCTCGACATGTATGTGGAACACAACTGCGTCGAGTTCGGTATGGAGAAGACCAAGGTTCCCGGCGACGGCGTCGTGACCGGGTCGGGCACCATCAACGGGCGTCTGGTATTCGTGTTCTCCCAGGATTTCACCGTGTTCGGGGGCTCTTTGTCGGAACGGCATGCCCAGAAGATCTGCAAGATCATGGACATGGCGATGAAGGTGGGCGCCCCCGTGATCGGGCTGAACGATTCCGGCGGCGCGCGCATTCAGGAAGGCGTCGCCAGCCTTGCCGGCTATGCCGAGGTGTTCCAGCGCAACGTGCTGGCATCGGGCGTGGTGCCGCAGATCAGTCTGATCATGGGGCCCTGCGCGGGCGGCGCGGTCTATTCGCCCGCGATGACGGACTTCATCTTCATGGTGAAGGACTCAAGCTACATGTTCGTGACCGGCCCCGACGTGGTGAAGACGGTGACGAACGAGGTGGTGACGCAGGAAGAGCTGGGCGGAGCCATCACCCACAGCACCAAGTCCGGTGTGGCCGATCTGGCGCTGGAAGACGATGTGGATGCGCTGCTGCGTGCGCGCGACTTCTTCGACTTCCTGCCGCTGAACAACCGCGCGGGCGCGCCGCACCGGGAAAGCGTCGATCCGTTCGACCGGCCCATCCCCTCGCTGGACACGCTGGTGCCGCCGAGCGCCAACAAACCCTATGACATGCGCGAGCTGATCGCGAAGGTGGCCGATGACGGCGACTTCTTCGAGATCCAGCCGGGCCATGCCGGCAACATCCTGATCGGCTTTGCCCGCATCGAGGGCCATACGGTGGGCATCGTCGCCAACCAGCCGATGGTGCTGGCGGGCTGCCTGGACATCAACGCCTCCAAAAAAGCCGGGCGCTTCGTGCGCTTCTGCGACGCCTTCAGCATCCCCATCCTCACCTTCGTGGACGTGCCAGGCTTCCTGCCGGGCGTGGCGCAGGAGCATAACGGCATCATCAAGCATGGCGCCAAGCTGCTGTTCGCCTATGCCGAGGCAACGGTGCCGAAGATCACGGTGATCACCCGCAAGGCCTATGGCGGCGCCTATGACGTGATGTCGTCCAAGCACCTGCGCGGCGACCTGAACTATGCCTGGCCGACGGCCGAGATCGCGGTGATGGGCGCCAAGGGCGCGGTGGAGATCATCTTTAGGAAGGACATCGGCGACCCGGAAAAGATCGCCGAGCGCACCAAGGAATATGAAACCCGCTTCGCCAACCCGTTCGTGGCGGCGAGCATGGGCTTCATCGACGAGGTGATCCTGCCGCATGCCACGCGCAAGCGGATCGCGGTGGGCCTGCGCAAGCTGCGCACCAAGAGCCTGGAGAACCCCTGGAAGAAGCACGACAACATTCCGTTGTAAGGGCTGGGCGCTGGCGTTTCTGGTGGCTCTTGGCCTCCCGGGCGGGGGCTGGGATGTGGTGGTGATGGCGCGTTTCCATCCCCCTTCCCTGCCCGACTCACGAGATGTGCTGGGCCGCAGGCTACCGGCGTGGGAGCGGCTGGAGGTGCGCGACGGCCTGCGACAGGCGGATTGCCTTCGGCTCGCCAACCAGTTGAAGGGAATGAAGCTGCCGGATCGCTACGCGCTATTCCGGCGCCTGGCGCCCGGACTGCGACTGTCTCACGCCTATCGGCCGGATGATGCAGCCTTCGGGTGAAGGCAGACTTTAGTCTCCGAAAGCGATGCCGCGACAACTGTGGCCGGTTTCGGGCACCTTGCTGCCCCTTTCCGGTCGCAATCGGGTCCTAGCTCGGCAGGGTCATGACCCGCGACTCTGCACTTCAGACGCTTTCCGCCAGCCGGGCCCGGCTGGAGAATGCCGTCGCCATCTCTCCGGCGACGAAGCGGCTGCTGTCGTTCGGCCTGTCTGCCGCCATCCTCGCCTATCTGGTGCGCGCCGTCGCCAACATCGGCTGGCAGGAAGTGCTGGACGTGCTGCCGGCCAACCCGATCTTCTATCTGCTGGTGGCGATGTCCTACATGGCCACCCCCGTCACCGAATATATCATCTTCCGCCGCTGGTGGCCGCTGACGCCCCGCGCACTCGCCGTGTTTTCCAAGAAGCGGGTGCTGAACGAAGCCGTGTTCGGTTATTCGGGCGACGCCTATCTGTTCATGTGGGCGAAGAAGGCGCTGGGCGCGCGCGAAGTGGGCGCCGGGCCGCTGGCCGCCGTGAAGGATGTGGCGATCACCTCCGCGCTGGCGGGCAATGTCGCCACCCTGCTGATGCTGGGCCTTGCCCTTTCAATGGGCGGCGGAGAGGCTGTGCAGGCGGCTTTCACCGGCGGCGCGATGCGTTCGGTAGGCTTCGGCTTTGCCTTCGTGATTTCCATCAGCCTCGCGATCCTGCTGTTCAGCCGCAAGGTGATGAGCCTGCCGCTGCGCGAGAATTTCGTGATCTTCCTGCTGCACTGCGCGCGGCTGCTGATCGGCTCGGCCCTGCTGCTGATGGCCTGGATCGTGGCGCTGCCGACGGTGGATGTGGGCACCTGGATCGTGCTGGGCGCGCTACGCATGGTGGTGACTCGGCTGCCCTTCGTGCCGAACAAGGAACTGCTGTTCGCGGCCATCGGGGTGAGCCTGACCGGCTCCGCCGCGCCCGAAGTGGCGGCGCTGATGGCGGCAGCTGGGGCGCTGCACCTGGTGAGCCATGTGATTTCATATGTGGGGGCATCAACCATCGAAAGCCGCGGAGAGACCGTGGCCGAAGAAGGGCTGCCACAGGCAGCCGGGAGCCTCTGACATGAAAAGACTGACTGCATTTCTTGCCCTGCTCGCCACCGCAGCTGCGGCGCCCGCGCTGGCCGGGCCAGATATCCTTGGCCCCGATGCGGCCGCGTGCCTGCCCGGTTCGGGCAAGGACGCCGTACTGCTGACGGTGGACGGCTTCAAGAACCGCGACGGCACGCTGCGTGTCGAGCTGTGGCCGGGCAATGATCAGGATTTCATGCGCAGCCACCATGAACTGCTGGCCGAAGGCAAGGCCTATCAGCGCGTGACGGTGCCGGTGCCGAAGACGGGCGCGGCCAAGATCTGCGTGCTGCTGCCCGGCCCGGGCACCTATGCGATGGGCGCGTTCCATTCGCCCACCGGCGTGCGCAAGTTCAACTATCGCGACGATGGCGCGACCTTCACGCGCAACCCGCGGGTGAGCATCCTGAAGACGAAGCCGAAGGCATCCGAAGTCTCCATGCGCTTCAACAACGGATACAGCGAAGCCAATGTAACGCTTAACTATCTGAGGGGGCTTGGTTTCGGGCCAATTCCCAAGGAAGAACTTCAATCGGCCGGAAACCGGTAGGGGCAACCATGCATATCGTCGACGTTGCAGAATTCTATGCGCCGCTGGGCGGCGGGGTGAAGACCTATATCGACGCGAAACTCGCCTTCGGCCATCAGACCGGCGTGAAGGTCAGCGTGATCGCGCCCGGACCTGAAGACCGTGTCGAGCAACGCGACGGCGGGCAGGTGATCTATGTGAAGGCGCCGGCCATCCCGGTCGACACCCGCTACCATGTGTTCTGGAAGGCCGCCCCCGTCGTGCAGCTGCTCGACGAGCTGAAGCCCGATGTCGTGGAAGCCTCCTCGCCGTTCCGGGGCGCCTGGATCGTCGCCAACTGGCAGGGCCGCGCCGCACACATGGCGCACAAGGCACTATTCATGCACGCCGATCCTGTGGCCGCCCACCTGCAGGTGTGGACACAGGACTTCCTGCACGCCGACACGGTGGACAAGGCCTCGTTCTGGTACTGGCGCTATCTGGCCCGCACCGCGCAACGCTTCGACAGCGTGGTCGTGGGCAGCCGCTGGTTCGGTCAGCGCATCCAAAAGCAGGCCGGCATCGGTTCTGAACTGGTTCCGCTGGGCGTGGACAAGACACTGTTCCACCCCTGCAAGCGCGACAGCGAGCTGCGCCGCCAGCTGCTGGCCGAATTCGGCCTGCCGCAATCGGCGCGCCTGCTGGTCGGCGTGGGCCGCCACCATCATGAAAAGCAATGGCCGGTGGTGTTCGAAGCCGTGGGCGCGCTGCAGGACGAGAATGTCGCCATGATCCAGATCGGCAACGGCTTCGCCAACGAGCGCGTGCACAAAGCGGCGGCAGCCGCCGGAAATGTGAAGCTGCTGGGGCATGTGGGCGACCGTGAGAAGCTGGCGCGCATCCTGGCCTCCGCCGACGCCATGATCCACGGCAGCCGGGCTGAGACCTTCGGCCTTGTTGCCAGCGAAGGCCTTGCCGCCGGCATCCCGCTGATCCTGCCGGCCGAAGGCGGCTGCACCGACGCCGCCGACCCGGCCTGGTCCGAGCTGTATGAGCCCGGCAACGCGGCTGCCGCGACCGACGCCATCCATCGCCTGCTGAACCGCAACCCGGATCAGCTGCGCGTGAATGCCATCGGCGCCCGCCGCAGCCACATCTCCACCCCGGCGCAGCATTTCGAGCGGCTGTTCAGCCTGTATCGCAACAATGCGACGCCGGTGCTGACGCCCGCGCCCGCGACTGCGCCGATCCCTGCGGGGGTGCGGCAGGCGGCCTGAGTCAGAGCGTTGAATTGAGGGGGCTCAGCCCCCTCAAACTCTCGCGGCAGGAGCCCGTGGCCCCTGCACCCACATTTTGCAGGTCACTCCGTGAGGTTGTCTTCACGGGCAGGTTTACTGCCTGCGGCGCCAGCGCATTCCGGCGCCGCAGGCAATCAAATCAAGTCATGCGCGCGGCTTGTGAGTAGTGCACGACGCCAACTCAGAGGTGCAGGGAAATCATCTCCCTGACCGTCGGAGGCAAAAAAACCTCTCGCTCAGCCGTCACCTTCACGCGCCGCCAGCTCCGCCTTGCGCAACTGGCTATAGCGCAACACCGCAAAGGGCAGCGCCACGGCATAGAGCAGCGCCAGCGTGAACAGCGTCAGCCAGGGCGCCTGCGCCAGCGCGGCGGCGAAGATGCCCACGGCCGCCAGCACGAACAGACGGGCGCTGCGCGGGATATGGACGGATTTGAACCCCCAAACCGGCAGCGCAGACACCATCAGGAAGGCCGTCACGGCCGTGACCACCGCCACCACCAGCGCGCGGCTGTGCGGATCGGGATCGAGCGCGCCGTCGTGGGCGAGGCTCCAGAACAACGGCATCAGCGCCAGCGCAGCACCTGCGGGGGCGGGCACGCCAGTGGTGAAACCCAACCGCTTCTTGGGCAGGTCTTCCTGATCCAAAGAGGTGTTGAAGCGCGCCAGCCTCAGGGCGCAGCACACGGCGAGCGCCAGCGCCACCACCCACCCGACGCGGCCGAGATCGTCGAGCGCCCACAGATAGAGGATCAGCGCCGGCGCAACCCCGAAGGCGGTCACGTCAGAGAGCGAATCCAGTTCCGCGCCGAAACGGCTGGTGCCGCGCAGCAGCCGCGCGACGCGGCCGTCGATGCCGTCCAGCACGGCTGCGATCACGATTGCCGCGGCGGCCTTGTCGAAATCGCCGCTGATGGCGAATCGCACGCCGGTCGCCCCGGAACAGAGCGCCAGCATGGTGATGGCGTTGGGGATCAGCGCCCTGAGCGGCAGCGGGGGCGCCTTCACAGGTGTGCTCATTGCAGCGGGCCGGGCCGGGCCGGGGCTGCGCCGCGCACGGCCAGCACGGTTTCCCCGGCCACTGCACGCTGCCCCTTCACCACCTGCGGCGCATAGCCTTCAGGCAGGAACACATCGACACGACTGCCGAAGCGGATCAGCCCCACGCGCTGCCCGGTGCCCACCACCGATCCTTCGCGCACGAAGCCCACGATCCGCCGCGCGATCAGCCCCGCGATCTGGGTGAAGCCCACCTTGGTGCCGTCGGCGCCCTCGATCAGGAAATATTGCCGCTCATTCTCTTCGCTCGCCTTGTCGAGATCGGCGTTCAGGAACGCGCCCGGCACATAGGCCATCTTGGTCACGGTGCCGGCGATCGGCGCCCGGTTGATGTGCACGTCGAACACCGACATGAAGACGGAGATGCGGGTCGCGGTCCCCGCAGACAGCGCGCCTTCGCCGATCAGCTGGCGCGGCACTTCCACCGTCATGATCTGGCTGACCAGCCCGTCCGCCGGAGACAGGATCAGCCCCTCGCCCGCCGGAGAAGCACGCTTCGGGTCGCGGAAGAAGGCACAGATGAACACCGCGAGCGCCACCAGCGGCCAGGCGATGAGGCTCCAGCCGGAAAAGAAGAACACCAGCGCCACCGCCCCGACGACGGGCGCAAATTTCCAGGCTTCGGGGTGAACAGACGGCCACTCCCAGCCCACGGGCAGCTGCCCCGCCGCATGCGGCGCGGGGTAGGAAACGGGCGGGGGCGCAACAGGCGCGTCCCCGGGCAGGTCCATGCGCACATCAACGCGCGGGGGTTGCGACACGGCCGGGGCATCCGCCGGGGCCGGCTGGCTTTCTGGGGTCTTTTCGTTTTCCATCCTGCGACGAACCTAGGCGGATTGTCGGCGAACCGAAAGAGGCCCCGGTCACCCTTTTGCCGCAGGCCCGCCCGGTTTAAGGAGGCCCGTCATGACCAGCCCCCGGATTTTCACGCCCCCCACCGCCCGCCCCGCCCTGCTCGCGAACTGGCTTCTGGCGGTTGCCCTGCTCGTGTTCGCGATGGTGGTGGTGGGTGGAATCACCCGGCTCACCGAATCCGGCCTCTCCATCACCGAATGGAAGCCGATCACCGGCGCCATCCCGCCGCTCAACGAGGCGCAGTGGATGGCCGAGTTCCAGAAATACCAGCAGATTCCGGAATATAAGGAACTGAACCAGGGCATGAGCCTGCAGGATTTCAAGTTCATCTTCTTCTGGGAATGGGTGCACCGCCTGCTGGGCCGCCTGATCGGTATGGCCTTCGCGCTGCCGCTGATCTGGTTTGCCGCGCGCCGCGCGATCCCCAGGGGCTATGGCCCGCGCCTCGTCGCGCTGCTGGCGCTGGGCGGGCTGCAGGGCGCCGTGGGCTGGTGGATGGTGTCGTCCGGCCTGTCGGAACGCACCGATGTCTCGCACTACCGCCTCGCCGTGCACCTGCTCACCGCACTGCTGATCCTGGCCGGCCTCATCTGGACCGCGCTCGATCTGCGCGCGCTCGCCGCCGATCCGGCGGCGCGTCCATCGCGTCTCACGCGGCTCGCCGCCGTCACCGCCGTCATCCTCTTCATCCAGCTGCTGTTCGGGGCGTGGGTCGCCGGGCTGAACGCGGGCTGGGCGTCAGACACATGGCCGCTGATGAACGGCCATATCTTCCCGGAAAATGCGCAGTTCCTCGGCCTCTCCAGCCTGTCGGACGATCCGCATCTGGTGCACTTCATCCACCGCTGGTGGGCGTGGGTGGCGGTGGCTGTGCTGATCCTGCTGGCCCGCTCGGCCAGAAAGGCCGGCAGCCGCCCGGCCTCCATCGCAATCCACAGCGCCTTCGGCACCCAGATCCTGCTGGGCATCGCCACGGTGATGTCCGGCATGAACATCACGCTCGCCGTGCTGCACCAGGCCGTCGGCGCACTGCTGGTCGCGGCCACGGCGTGGGGGGCGCATGCCGCAGGCCGTCCATCGCGGAATCGCTGACGAAATGGCCCCAAGGATCGTCATCGTCGGCGCAGGTTTCGGCGGAATGGCAGTGGTGCGGGCGTTGAAGGGCGCCCAGGCCGACATCACGCTGGTTGACCAGACCAATCACCACCTCTTCCAGCCACTGCTGTATCAGGTCGCAACGGCGGCCCTGTCGCCTGCGGATATCGCCACGGCCAGCCGCGCACTGATCCGGGGGTATCACGGCGTGCGGGTGCTGATGGCCGAAGTGACCGGGCTGGACAGTGAAAAGGGCAGCGTCCTGCTGGGGGGCGGCACCGCCCTCCCCTATGATTATCTCGTGCTGGCAACCGGGGCCGCCTACAGTTTCTTCGGCCACGACGAATGGGCTCGACATGCCCGCGTGCTGAAATCGCTGAACGACGCCCTCGATATCCGGGAACGGCTGCTGCTCGCGTTTGAGGAAGCCGAACAGACGACTGATCCCCAGGAAGCACGCCGCCTGATGACCTTCGTGGTTGTGGGCGGCGGGCCGACAGGGGTCGAACTGGCGGGTACCATCGCCGAACTCGCCCAGACAACCCTCGCGCGCGACTTCCGGCGGATCGATCCGAAATCCGCCCGCATCATCCTGTGCGAAGCCGGCAACAATGTGCTGAACGCCTTTCCCGCCGGCCTCCCCGCCTATGCGACGGATGCGCTCCGGTCGCTGGGCGTCGATGTTCGTCTGGGTCAGGCCGTATCGCTGGTGGACGATCAGGGCATCGTGCTCGGCGAAGAGCGCATCCGGGCCGCCAACGTCCTGTGGTGTGCGGGCACGCAGGCAAGGCCCGCAGCGCAATGGCTGGGTGCAGAGGCCGCCCGGAACGGCGCGGTCCGCGTCCTGCCGGATTGCTCGGTTCCCGGCCACCCCAACATCTTCGCGATCGGGGACGTCGCCAGCCATGATTCCGGTGACGGCAAGCCGCTCCCCGGCCTCGCGCCCGTCGCCAAACAACAGGGCAAATATGTTGGCAGGCTGCTGGCGGCCCGTGTTGCCGGAAAGGCGCCCCCGCCCGCCTTCCGCTATCGCAACCTCGGCACCATGGCCATCATCGGCCGCTCACGCGCCATCGCCGATTTCGGCCGGTTCCAGCTGAAGGGGTTTCCGGCCTGGCTGGCGTGGTCTCTCGTGCACCTCATGCTGCTTGTCGATTTCCGCAGCAGGGTCATGGTCTATATGAACTGGTCCTGGGCCTGGTTCACCTATGGGCGCGGTGCCCGCCTGCTCACGGGCAGAGCAAAGAACAGGCCCTGATCACCCCGACCGATGGGCTTCGCCAACATGCGGTATGAAAATACCACACGTCATTTCCTTGCCTTTTCCCATGCCTTGCCCTAGGGGCGCACCCCTGAACAACATATCTGCAATCCAAGGACAAGCGATGCTCACCCGCACCACTGCCTCGGCGAAACCCGCCGAGGTCGAAAAGAAGTGGATCCTGATCGATGCCGACGGTCTCGTCGTCGGCCGTCTGGCTTCCATCGTCGCCAACCGCCTGCGCGGCAAGCACAAGGCCAGCTTCACCCCGCACGTCGATTGCGGTGACAATGTCATCGTCATCAACGCGGAAAAGGTGCGCTTCACGGGCCGCAAGGCCTCGCAGAAGATGTACTACCGCCACACCGGCTATGCCGGCGGCATCAAGGAAGTCCGCGCCGACAAGGTGTTGGAAGGCCGCTTCCCGGAGCGCGTCCTTGAAAAGGCCGTGGAACGCATGGTGCCGCGTGGTCCGCTCGGCCGCCAGCAGATGCGCAACCTGCGCGTCTTCGCCGGCAGCGAGCATCCCCATGCCGCGCAAAACCCCGAGGTGCTCGATGTCGCCTCGATGAACCGCAAGAATAAGGTTGCCGCGCAATGAGCGATAACAACACCGAAGAGCAGGGCTTCCAGGATTCCCGCATGAGCCTCGCGGACCTCGCGAAGCTGCAGCAGTCCGAAGCCGCCGCCCCGGCGCCTGCGGCGCCCGCCGCCGTCGCCGCTCCCGCCGTGGAAACCGCGCCGGCTCCGGTTCAGGCCGAACCCGTCGCGCTGCGCCCGCAGATCCTGGACAAGTTCGGCCGCGCCTATGCGACCGGTCGTCGGAAGGATGCCGTGGCCCGCGTGTGGCTGAAGCCCGGCACCGGCAAGATCATCGTCAACGGCCGTGACCAGACCGTCTATTTCGCCCGCCCCACGCTGCGTCTGGTGATCAACCAGCCGTTCGACGTGGCCGAGCGCCGTGAACAATATGACGTCGTCGCCACCGTCGTCGGCGGCGGCCTCTCCGGCCAGGCCGGCGCCGTGAAGCACGGCATCGCCCAGGCGCTGACCCGTTACGAACCGACCCTGCGCACTGCGGTGAAGCAGGCCGGCTTCCTGACCCGCGACAGCCGCGCGGTCGAGCGGAAGAAGTACGGCAAGGCCAAGGCACGTCGTAGCTTCCAGTTCTCCAAGCGCTAAGCGGCCGTGGCCTGGACCGGGATTGCGCAGCAATCCCGGGAAGGCCCACGGACTCGCGTGCGCGATCGGACGGCACGAGAAAAGGCGGGGCCTCAACCCCGCCTTTTCTGCGTGTCCGACGGCGCGGCTTTGCCGCGCCCCCTCCTTCTTCCTGCTTCCTTCCCTTCTTTGGCATCCAACCCCAGCGCCCGGGCGGGCTCAGCCCGCCCGGAGTCGCCCCACCGCCAACCCACCCCGCCCACAGCCGGCCGCAACCACCCTTCCCCCGCCGCGCCCCCTCCCCTAAACAGGCGCCGATGCTTGCCCGCCTGCTCCTCGCGTTCGCCGCCCTCCTCGCTGCCCCCATGCTCCATGGTCCGGCCCTCGCCGCCAGCAGCGCGCATCTCGAAAACACCAGCGTCGAACTGATCAGCGAGGCCAAAGCCCCCGCGCCCGGCCAGCGCTTCACCATCGGGCTGGTGATGACGCCGAAGCCCGGCTGGCACACCTATTGGGAAAATCCCGGTGACAGCGGCATGGCCACCCGCGCCGAATGGACCCTGCCCAAGGGCGTCACCGTCTCGGCCTTCCGCTATCCCGTGCCGAAGACCTATGTCGTCGCCGGGCTGATGAACCATGTCTATGGCGAGAAGAACACCCTCCTCGCAGACGTCACCGTGCCGCAGGGCGCCAGCGGCGAGCTTCCGCTGAAAGGCCGCATCGACTGGCTGGTGTGCGACGACAAGATCTGCATCCCTGAAGGCGCCGATCTTGACCTCACCCTTCCCATCGGCGACGGCGCGGCCGATCCCGCACAACGGGCGAATTTCGACGAGGCCCGGGCAGCTCTCCCCCGCCAGCTTGCCGAACCAGCCAGCTTCGCGACCGACGGCAAGCGCATCCGCCTGAACATCCCCTTCGCAGACCCGGGCTCCGTCACGGCAGCCCATTTCTTCGCCGGCGGGGACGACAGCTTCCTGTTCGCCGCCCCGCAAACCGTCAGCCGCACGGAAAATTCGCTGGTGATCGAGGCCGACGCCGTGCCGGGAATGACCCCCACGGCCGTTCCGGGCGTGCTGCGCATCGAACGCGACAGGCAAGTGATGGGCCTCAGCCTCAGCGCCAGCCCCGGCACGGTGCCCAGCGGAGAACCGCTCGGCAGCAAGAGCAGAACGGCCTCTATGGCCGCCTTCTGGCCCGCGCTCGGCCTCGCCATCCTCGGCGGCCTTCTTTTGAACCTGATGCCCTGCGTCTTCCCCATCCTCAGCCTGAAGGCACTCAGCCTCGCCAAATCGGGGGAATCTCAGGCCCATGCCCGCGCGGAGGGTCTCGCCTATACCGGCGGCGTCATGCTCGTCACCACGCTGCTGGGCATCGCAGCCATCGCCATTGCCGCCGCAGGTGCGGGCGCGGGCTGGGCGTTCCAGCTGCAGGACCCGCGCGTTATCCTGTTCCTGATGCTGCTCACGCTGACGATCGGGCTCAATTTCGCGGGCCTCTTCGAAGTCAATCTCGGCACCTCCAACATCGGCTCCGGCCTCGCGTCGAAACCCGGTTCGAAGGGCGCCTTCTTCACCGGCGCGCTCGCCGCCTTCGTCGCCACCCCCTGCACCGGCCCCTTCATGGCAGGCGCGCTCGGCGCGGCGCTCGTGCTGCCACCCGCCGCCGGGGTCGCAGTGTTCGCAGGCCTCGGCTTCGGCCTGGCGCTGCCCTTCCTCGCCATCGGCTTCATCCCCGCACTCCGCCGTCGCCTGCCGAAGCCCGGCCCCTGGATGCAGAATTTCCGCCGCATCCTCGCCGTCCCCATGTTCCTCACCGCACTGGCGCTGGCCTGGGTGCTGGGGCGTCAGGCCGGGCTGAACGCGCTCATCACCGGCCTCACGCTCTCGCTCATGCTGGCCATCATGTTGTGGATCCTTGGCCTTCGCCAGCAGAAGCAGGCCTCCGTCGTCATCACCATCTCGCTGGCCGCCCTGCTCGCGCTGCTCTCTCCGCTGGCACTGGGCGCCTTCGCCACCGACGACGGCGGCCTCACGGCCGACCCCGGCCCCGAAGGCCTGTCCGCCACAGCCTTCTCCCCCGAGGCCATCGCCCGCGCGCAATCCGAACGGAAACCCACCTTCCTCTATTTCACCGCAGACTGGTGCCTGACGTGCAAGGTGAACGAAAAGGGCGCCCTGTCGGACCCGGCCGTGGCCGAAACCTTCCGCAAAGCCGGCATCCAGGTGATGGTGGGTGACTGGACACGACCGGACCCGGCCATCGCCCGCTTCCTGGAAGAACGCGGCCGCGCCGGTATCCCGCTCTACCTTTTCTACGGCAGCGATGGCACCATCACCGAATTGCCGCAGATCCTGACGGTCGGCACGCTTACCGGGCTTGCAACCCCCGGTTCATCAGCCGGCTGATACAAAAGATGTTCAAGAAGGAGACGACCATGATGAAGCCCCTGTTTGCAGCAGCCGCACTCGTCATTGCCGCCCCGGCACTGGCAGCCGCAGTCGTGGGCCAACCCGCCCCGGCCTTCACCGCCACGGATTCCAACGGCCGCACCGTCAGCCTGTCCGATTTCAAGGGCAAGCCGGTGGTGCTGGAATGGACCAACGCCGAATGCCCCTTCGTGCAGAAATATTATTCCGGCGGAGACATGCAGAAGCTGCAGGCGCAGGCCCGCAAGGATGGCGCCGTCTGGCTGACGATCAACTCGGGCGCGCCGGGCAAGCAGGGCCATGTGACGGGCACTGAAGCCAATGCGAAAATCCGCCAGCAAGGCACCCAGTCCACCGCCTATCTGCTGGATGCGGGCGGCACCATCGGCCAGGCCTATGGCGCCCGCACTACGCCGCACATGTTCGTGGTCGCACCCGACGGCACGCTGGCCTACGCCGGCGGCATCGACAGCATTCCCAGCGCCAACCCGGCCGATATCGCCAAGGCGGACCCGCTGGTGAAGCTGGCGCTGGCAGATGTGAAGGCCGGCAAGGCGGTGGGCACGCCGACCAGCAAGCCCTACGGCTGCTCCGTCAAATACTGATCCCGAACCGGGCCGAAATGAAAAAGGGCGGGGTGAAAACCCCGCCCTTTTCACATCTCCGTTCTGCGATACGCCTTACGCCGGCTTGCGCGGCTGGATATGCAGTTCGCGCAGCTGCTTCTCGCTCACGGCAGACGGCGCGTTCATCATCAGGTCTTCCGCCTTCTGGTTCAGCGGGAACAGCGTGACTTCGCGGATGTTGGGCTCGTCCGCGATCAGCATCACGATCCGGTCCACGCCCGGCGCGGAGCCGCCGTGCGGCGGCGCGCCATATTTGAAGGCGTTGATCATGCCGGGGAAGTTCGTGTCCACCTGCTCCTGCGTGTAGCCGGCGATTTCGAACGCCTTGTACATGATCTCGGGCTTGTGGTTCCGGATCGCGCCGGAGGACAGCTCCACCCCGTTGCAGACGATGTCATACTGATACGCCAGGATCTCCAGCGGATCCTTGCTGACCAGCGCATCCATCTCGCCCTGCGGCATGGAGAAGGGGTTGTGGCTGAAATCGATCTTGCCGGTTTCCTCGTCCGCCTCGAACATGGGGAAATCCACGATCCAGCAGAATTTATAGGCGCCCTGCTCGATCAGCCCCAGCTGCTCGCCCACGCGGGTGCGCGCGAAACCGGCCAGCTTCGCGGCAGGCAATTCCTTGCCGGCTGCGAAGAACAGCCCATCGTCCGGCCCCAGCCCCAGCTGGGCATAAATGGCTTCCATGCCCTCGGTGCCATGGTTCTTGGCGATCGGGCCGCCGAATTCGCCGCCCTTGCGCGTCACATAGCCAAGCCCCGCATGGCCTTCGCTGCGGGCCCATTCGTTCATGTCGTCGAAGAATTTGCGGCTCTTGTCCGCAGTGTTCGGCGCCGGAATGGCACGCACCACACCGCCCGAGCCCACGATCTTCTCGAACAGGCCAAAGCCGGACGTGCGGAAATGATCGGACACATCGCTGATCAGCAGCGGGTTCCTCAGGTCGGGCTTGTCGTTGCCGTATTTCAGCATGGAGTCGCGATAGGGAATCCGCGGGAAGGCGCCGCTGGTCACCTCCCAGGGCTTGTCCCGGTTCCAGCCCGCGAATTCCGCGAACACGCCCGCCAGCACCGGCTCGATCGCCTGGAACACATCTTCCTGCGTCACGAAGCTCATCTCGAAGTCGAGCTGGTAAAACTCCCCGGGGGAACGATCCGCCCGCGCATCCTCATCGCGGAAGCAGGGCGCGATCTGGAAGTAACGGTCGAAGCCCGCCACCATCAGCAGCTGCTTGAACATCTGCGGCGCCTGCGGAAGCGCATAGAATTTGCCCGGATGCAGGCGGCTCGGCACCAGAAAGTCCCGCGCCCCTTCCGGCGAAGAGGCGGTCAGGATCGGCGTCTGATATTCGGTGAAGCCCTGCGCCTGCATGCGCTGCCGCAGGCTGGAAATCACCTTGGAGCGCAGCACGATATTCTTGTGCAGCCGTTCCCGGCGCAGGTCGAGGAAGCGGTAGCGCAGGCGGATATCCTCGGGATATTCCGCTTCGCCCGCCACCGGCAGCGGCAGCTCGGCCGCTTCGGATTGCACGGTCACGCCCCGCACACGCACCTCGATTGCGCCGGTGGGCAGGTTCGGGTTCACGGTGCCTTCGCTGCGGGCCACGACTTCGCCGTCGATGGTCACCACCGATTCCAGCCGCAGCCCGTCCAGCTGGGGCAGGAACGGCGAACCGGCCGCCGCCACCAGCTGAGTCAGGCCATGATGGTCGCGCAGGTCGATGAACAGCACGCCGCCATGGTCGCGCTTGCGGTGAATCCAGCCGGAGAGGCGGACAGTTTCGCCGACATTCGCGGCCGTCAGTTCGGCACAATGATGGGTGCGATACGCATGTTGGGTGTTGGTGCTCATGGGGCGGGGGTCAAGGGCAAAGGGCACCCTTTTGTCAAGCGCGCATCCTCAGGCTATCGGGCTTCCATGAAGATTCACCCGCTTGTCACAGACACAGAGACACTCGCTCGCCTCACCGAGCGCCTGAAGGCCCATGACGTGGTCTGCGTCGATACCGAGTTCATGCGGGAAAACACTTATTATCCAGAGCTTTGCCTGATCCAGCTGGCCTCCCCGGAAGAGGCTTTTGCCGTCGATCCGCTGGCCGACGGCCTCGATCTCAAGCCGTTTCTGGACCTTCTGGCCGACGACTCGATCCTGAAAGTGCTGCACGCGGGCGGTCAGGACATCGAAATCTTCATGAATCTCAGCGGGAAAGTGCCCTTCCCGCTGTTCGACACCCAGATCGCAGCCATGGCGATGGGCATGGGCGAACAGGTCAGCTACGCCAATCTCGTCGCTCATTTCACCGGCCAGCAGATCGACAAGGGCGCCCGCTTCACCGACTGGGCCCGTCGCCCGCTGTCCGACCGGCAGATTCATTATGCCATCGGAGACGTCACCTACCTCTCCCAGCTGTTCCCCAAGATGCTGAACCGGCTGATCAAGACCGGCCGCGGCGAATGGCTGGACGAGGAAATGGCCCGCCTGTCGGACCCGTCAAACTATGTGGTGAACCCGGACACCGCCTGGCTCCGGCTGAAGCTCCCCAACCGCAAGCCCGAGGTGCTGGGGCGGCTTAAGGCGCTGGCGCGCTGGCGCGAACTGGAAGCGCGCGACAAGAATGTGCCGCGCGGCCGCATCGTGAAAGACGAGACTCTCGCTGATCTCGCGGCCGCCCCGCCCACTGCCCAGGCCGATCTGGCGCGGGTGCGCGGCCTCTCCCCCACCTGGGCTGGCAATGCCATCGGCCAGCGGCTGCTGGCGGCCATCGCGTCGGCGGAACCGCTACCGGATTCGGAAATGCCGCCGAAGGAAAACCGCCCCGGCCTTTCAACCGATGCCTCGCTCATCGCAGACCTGCTGAAGCTGCTGCTGAAAGTCCGCGCCAAGGAATCCAGCGTTGCGCCGCGGCTGATCGCCCGGGCAGACGAGATGGAAGCGCTTGCCGCCGGCGCCCGCGACGGCCTGCCCATCCTGGACGGCTGGCGCCGTCAGCTGTTCGGCGAGGACGCGCTGGCGCTGGTGGAAGGCCGGCTGGGCTTCTCGGTCTCCAACGGCAAGATGCGCATGCGGCAGCTGGCGGGAACGCCCGCGCCCGAGGCGCCTGCATCAGAACCCGATATCAGCCCAGACGAAGCTTCGGCTCCAGCCCCAGCGCCTGCGCCAGATAGCGATGCCGTCGTTGCACCGGTTCGGCGTAGAGCGCCTCGGCGCCGCGCGGAAGGCTGAGCACCAGCCAGCCCGGCTCCTTCACCAGCGCACTGCCGCGAAGCCCCTCGGCCGCACCGCCCCCCAGCCGCTGCCCCAGCCGCAGCGTCAGGCCCCACAGCCGCGCCAGCGCCAGCCGCTCGGCCGGCGCCAGCAGATACAACGCATCGGACTCCCCGCCCGGCATGGCACCGCCATTCAACGTCCAAAGCGCAGCCGCCATCATCGCCCGCTCGGCGGCATCCACGCCCACCCAATTGCCGTGCAGCGCGGTGTCCAGCGCATCTTCCGCGCGCATGTCCGGGTGCGCCCGCCAGGCGCTGTCGGCCAGCAGGCAGGCTGCATGGCGGATGCGGCGCAACTCGGGCGCTTCATCGGGGAACAAGCTGTCGCTGAACTCCAGCAGCGCCTCGCCCACATCGGAATCGCTGCCGTCGGAAAAACGCCCCATGCGCTCGGCCGCCTCACGCGCGGCCGTCAGCAGCGGATCCTGCCGCCGCGCGGCCGGCGACAGCGCCTGATAGAGCAGCCCTTCGCGCAAGCCATAGGCAGAGCTGATGATGCAGCTGCTGCCCAGCTTCGCTGTCACCGCCCGCAGCATCGCCGCCGCCCCCGGCAGCTGCGGCGCCCGCGATGACGAGATGTTGGGCACATCCTTCAGCGACTTCACCGAGATATGCGCCAGCGTGCGCACCAGCCGCTCCGGCGCGTCGGAGGGCATTACATGATGATGTGTCACCGGCAGCGGCCAGTCGGTCTGGTGCATGTACAGCTGCGTCAGCGCCCGCCAGCTGCCGCCCACGGCATAGAAGGGTTTGCCCTTGCCCAGGGCAGCCCACCCCAGCCCCTTCAGCCCCTGGTTGATCTTCTGCGTCAGCTCGCGCCGGCCCTTCTTGCGGAAGGCGTCCAGCCTCAGCGACCCCAGCGGCAACGACAGACGCTCATGCACCTCGCCATTGGCGATCCGCACCAGCTCCAGAGAACCGCCGCCCAGATCGCCCACCACGCCGTCGGCCTTGGGAATGCCGGCGATCACGCCATAGGCCGCCCCGCGCGCCTCGGTCTCGCCGTCGATGATTTCCACCTCAAGGCCGGTGAACTGCTCGATTCGCGCCACGAATTCCGGCCCGTTGGCGGCATCGCGCACAGCCGCCGTCGCCACCGCGCGCAAACTGTCCACCCCCATGGACCGCGCGAGGAAGGCAAAACGCGCCAGCGCCGCCAGCGCCACGTCCATGGCTTCCTCGGAAAGCTGCCCGCCCGGCGACAGCCCCTTGCCCAGCCCCGCCATCACCTTCTCGTTGAACAGCACAGCGGGCGTGCGCGTCAGCCCCTTGTATACGACAAGACGGACGGAATTGGATCCGATGTCGACGATGGCGATGCGCGGGCTGGCATGGTTCAGCAGCGGCACATCGGCCGGCGGCACCGCGACCGTCGCCACCGTCAGGCCGCGACGGCCTGGGTGACGGCGGCCTTTACCGCCTGAATGGCGTCGGCCGCCTTGCCCGCTTCCGGCCCGCCGCCCTGCGCCATGTCAGGTCGGCCACCGCCCCCCTGCCCGCCCAGCGCGGCCACCCCGGCGCGCACCAGCTCCACCGCATTGGCACGGCCCGCCAGATCGGCCGACACGCTCACCGCGATGGAGGCGCGCCCGTCGCGCGTCGCCACGATGGCGAACACGCCCGATCCATGGCGCTGCTTTTCCTCGTCCAGCAGCCCGCGCAGCTCCTTCGGGTCCAGATCGTCGATCACCCGGCCCAGGAAGGGCACATCGCCCAGCTGCTCCAGCGCCACGTCAGCGGCCTGCCCCGGCCCGGCCAGTGCCAGCGCCTTCTTGGTGTCGGCCAGCTCGCGCTCCAGCTTCTTCACCGTATCGGCCAGCGCAGCCACCCGGTCCGGCACTTCCTCGGTCCGCGCCTTCACGCTCGCGGCCGCCGCCTTCAGCAGATTTTCCTGATGCACCAGATGCTTCAGCGCCTCCACCCCGGTCAGCGCCTCGATCCGCCGCACGCCCGACGACACCGCCGATTCCGAGACGATGCGGAACAGCGCGATATCCCCGGTGGCGTTCACATGGGTGCCACCGCACAGTTCCACCGAATAGCTGCGGCCGGTGTCGGCTGAACGCCCCATGGAGAGCACCCGCACCTCGTCGCCATATTTCTCGCCGAACAGCGCCAGCGCGCCCGCCTCGATGGCAGCATCCGGCGTCATCAGCCGCGTGCCTACGGCCACGTTGGCGCGGATTTCGGCATTCACCTCGGCCTCGACAGCCGCGATCTCTTCCGCCGTCATCGGCTTCTGGTGCGAGAAATCGAAGCGCAGCTTGTCCGGCGCGACCAGCGAGCCCTTCTGGCTGACATGCGCGCCCAGCACCCGGCGCAGCGCCGCATGCATCAGGTGGGTGGCCGAATGGTTGGCCTTCACCTGCGCCCGGCGCTCGGCATCCACCTTCAGCTGCACCGCATCGCCCACTTTCAGCGTGCCGGAGACCAGCTTGCCAGAATGCGCATGCAGCTTGCCCAGCGGCTTCTGCGTGTCGCTCACCTCGAAGCGCGCCTCGCCCACCGAGATCACGCCGGTATCGCCCACCTGCCCGCCGCTTTCGGCATAGAAAGGCGTCTGGTTGGTCAGGATCACCAGCTCGTCACCGGCATGGGCCTCGGAAACCTCGGCTCCATCCTTCACCAGCGCCACGATGGCGCCTTCGGCCCCGGTGGTAGAGTAACCGATGAAATCGGTCGCCCCCAGCTTCTCGGCCAGATCGAACCACAGGCTGTCGGTGGCATTCGCCCCGGAACCGGCCCAGGCAGCCCGCGCCCGTGCCTTCTGCTCGGCCATGCTGGCATCGAACCCGGCCCGGTCCACGCCCAGACCCTGCGCCTTCAGCGCATCCTCGGTCAGGTCATAGGGGAAGCCATAGGTGTCATACAGGCGGAAGGCGACATCGCCCGGCAGCACCGCGCCCGGCTTCAAGCCGGCGGTGGCGTCGTCCAGCAGCTTCAGCCCGTTCTGCAGCGTCTGGCGGAAGCGGGTCTCCTCCAGCTTCAGCGTCTCCGCGATCAGCGCCTGCGCCCGCACCAGCTCGGGGAAGGCCCCGCCCATGGTGCTCACCAGCGCGGGCACCAGCCGGTGCATCAAAGGTTCAGCGGCGCCCAGCAGATGCGCATGGCGCATGGCACGGCGCATGATCCGCCGCAGCACATAGCCCCGCCCCTCGTTCGCCGGCAGCACGCCGTCGGCCACCAGGAACCCGGCGGAGCGCAGATGGTCCGCGATCACCCGGTGTGAGGCGCGGGTGTTCACCGCGTCCGTCGGCGTCTTCGTCAGCGCCGCGGATTCCCCGATCAGCTGCTTGAAAATATCGATCTCGAAATTGTCGTGCGTGCCCTGCAGCACGGCCGCGATCCGCTCCAGCCCCATGCCGGTGTCGATGGAGGGGCGGGGCAGGTTCAGCCGGGTTCCGTCCGGCTGCTGGTCGAACTGCATGAACACCAGGTTCCACACTTCCACGAAGCGGTCGCCGTCCTCGTCGGGCGAACCCGGGGGGCCGCCGGGAATATGGGGGCCATGGTCATAGAAAATCTCGGAACAGGGCCCGCACGGCCCGGTATCGCCCATGGACCAGAAATTGTCGGCTGTGGGGATGCGGATGATCCGCTCCTCCGGCAGCCCGGCGATCTTCTTCCACAGGTCGAACGCCTCGTCATCCGTGTGGTACACGGTCACGGTCAGCTTGTCCTTCGGCAAGCCCCAGGTGCCCGTCAGCAGGTCCCACGCCAGCGTGATCGCCTGATCCTTGAAATAATCGCCGAAGGAAAAATTCCCCAGCATTTCAAAGAAGGTATGGTGGCGCGCGGTATAGCCCACATTGTCCAGGTCATTGTGCTTGCCGCCCGCGCGCACGCACTTCTGGCTGGAAGTGGCCGTGCTGTAGGGGCGGGTTTCCAGCCCCGTGAACACATTCTTGAACGGCACCATGCCGGCGTTCACGAACATCAGGGTCGGATCATTCTGCGGCACCAGAGGCGCAGACGGCACCAGCGCATGGCCGGCCTTCGCAAAATGGTCCAGGAAGGAAGCCCGGATGTCGGCGGTCGAAGTCATGTGTCTCGCTATTCCGTACTCAACGGGGCCGCGCCGGCCCACCTTCCGCCCCATTAAGGGGCCGCCCCCCGCCTGCGCAAGTGCAGCGCCGCCACGCCGCCCCCCGAAAGTCCGCCTACACCCCCTCTTGAAACGCCAATTGCCGCGCCCAGATTCCCGGATGTGGACAGCGGCAGCCTTCGGGGGCCGCGCCCCACGCCGGCCCGGCCGCAAGGCGGGCCAAACTACAGACAGGCCCGGCCGTCAGGCGGGCCACACACGGACCATTGCTTTGAAAGGATGGGAAATCCCATGCGTTCCAACTTCGATTTCACCCCCCTGCTCCGCTCGTCCATCGGCTTTGAGAATCTCAACCGCCTGATCGACAGCGTCGCCCGCGCCGCCGAAACCGACACCAGCTTCCCGCCCTACAATATCGAGAAGCTCGGCTCCGACGCCTATCGCATCACCATGGCCGTCGCCGGTTTCGAGCGCTCCGAGCTCGACATCACCGTGCAGGAAAACACCCTGATCGTCACCGGCAAGGCGGCCGACGAAGCCCAGCCCGCCGAGCGCACCTTCCTGCATCGCGGAATCGCCAAGCGCGCGTTCGAGCGCCGCTTCCAGCTCGCCGACGTCATCAAGGTGACGGGCGCGAGCTTCGAGAACGGCCTGCTCAATATCGACCTGCAGCGCGAAGTGCCTGAGCACAAGAAGCCCCGCAAGGTGGAGATCGGCGCCAACGACGCCCCGCTCATCGACGGCGAAGCGGCGTAAGCTTCCCCGCAGCAGGCAAAAGCCGATAATCGAAGGGGCCGGGAAACCGGCCCCTTCTTCAATAATAATAACGCTCTTCCACAACCTTCCCGCCGGCCACCTTGTAACCGACGATTTCGCGCACATGCGTCCGCGCCCCGCCGTTGGGCGTCACGTCCAGATCCATCACGATCAGGAAACTGTCCCCGTTCACGAATGGCCCTTCAGACCGGAAACCGTGGATCTCGTGATTGGCGGCCCACCATTCCGCCTTGGCGGCCGTCTCCGCGCGCCCCCGCGTCTCCGCATGCTCGCCCGGCACCGCCTCGAAGGTGGCGATATCCTCATGCCAGTATTTCAGTGCGGCCTGATCCATATGCCCGGCCGCCATCAGCGCCGCATAATCCGCGGCGATGCCGCGCACATCCTGCCTGCCCATCGCCCCGCTCCTGCAACAAGCCTGCGGATTTCGATTCACCCCTGATCCAATCCGCAGATGCAGCTTCCCGCATTTCGGCTATCCTCTCAAGTGGCGGAGAGGGAGTTCATCGAAATGTCGCAATATTCCATTGAAATTGCTCGCGCGGATCTGTCGAAACAACAAATTCAGGCGTTAGACCTCTCTCCGGACGAAGGCGACATCATTGCCCGAATCGATCTGGCCGCCCTCACATCAAATAACATTACCTATGCCGTTATGGGCGGGCCGCCGCTCAACTATTGGGATTTCTTCCCCGCATCGGACCCGGCCTGGGGAATTGTACCGGTCTGGGGCTATGCAACTGTCAGCGAAAGCCACAGCCCGCATGTCGTGGAAGGCAGCCGCCTGTTCGGCTACTGGCCCTCCGCCACCCATGTGAAACTCCGCCCCGGCCCACCGAAGGGCGAAGGCTTCTCCGACATCAGCGCGCACCGGCTTGGCCTCGCCCCGGTCTACAACAGCTACCGCCCCACCCCCGGCGTCACCCCCGAAGCGGAGCCGCTCATCGCCCTGTTCCAGCCGCTCTACGGCACCGGCTTCGTGCTGGCGCAAAGCCTGCAGGGGGACATCGGCGCGGGCCGCACCATCCTCATCACCAGCGCCTCCGCCAAGACGGCGCTCGCCACAGCCTATAATCTGAAGCGCGCCGGCCACCCGGCCATCGGCCTCACCTCATCCGCCAACAAGGATTTCGTCGAACAGACAGGCTTCTACGCGCAGGTCCTCACCTACGACGCGCTGGAAAGCCTCGATCCCGCAATCCCTTGCGTCATCGTGGATTTCGCCGGCAACGGCGCCCTCAAGGCCCGCCTCCACCGCCACCTGAAGGCGCTCAGCGCCAGTCACATCGTCGGCGACACGGACTGGGCCGCCCCCGCCGACGAACCGCTGGAAGGCCCACAACCTGCCCTCTTCTTCGCCCCCACCCACTGGGCCAACCGCATCCGCGAAATCGGCCAGCAAGCCTTCGACGCCGAACTGAACAGCAGCATGGCCGCCTTCCTCGCCACCACCCCCAACTGGCTGCATCTGGAAACCGTGCAAGGCCCGCAAGGCTACACCGACAGCTTCAACCGCCTGCTGGCGAACAGGATTCCACCGGACATCGGCCTTATCTGGCGGCCCTGACAGGGCTGTGCAAAGCGCAAACGGCCACACCTCATTGCTCGGAAAAAAACTCCTTCCTGCTTGCAATCACATTTAAATTCCATAGCGTGCGCCATAATAAAGAGTGGGTCACTGGAGCAATTTTGTAATGTTAAAGCGTATCTTTGTGATTTTATCGCCTGCGCTGTTTTTCTGGATTATCGCCTTAGACCTTCTCAATGGCTTCCCGGTCTTGATGAAACCCGGCAAGACTGGGTTTAAGGCGGCCCTCCTCCGCGCAATTGCAACCGGCGTTGATGTCACGCTGGTAGGTCCGTTGGGCGCTCCGCTCGCCGCAGGAGTGCTGTTCGTTATGGGCGCTGTCGCGGCATGGGGCATGATGCGCTTTCTCAACGCCGCACAGCGGGCTGGAAGCATTCCGCAAAACAGGGCTCAAAATGCAGTCGGTTCCCAGCCCGGCTCGGCCACCAACGCGAAACCCTCGGCAGCTGATCTGAAACTCCGGAACGAGTTCATTCAACGGCAGCTTGAAACATTCGCCGTTGAACAAAGACCGTGGGACGCGGATCGCCCCGTCGCAAGGCTGACACCAATTGTGCCGATCCGGTTCGACGACACGGACAGCTGGTTCGGCGGCAAGCCGAAACTGCCCAGGGAAACACCCTGGCCGCAAATGGGCGACACGCCGCTGCGTTTCCTCTGCCAGATCAATCTGGCAAGCCTTCCCAAGGGTTTGTGGTCAGGGATCGGGCCAAGAGAAGGCTGGCTGGCGATTTTCCTTCACCCCGAAACCGCCGAGCCGGCAGCCCTTCATTTCAAGGGAGAAATCGAAGAGCAAAACGGACCGGGACAGATTGGTGCGTCATGGGCCAGTTGGTATGAAAAGGAGGCCGCCTTCTCAGGGGACGAGCAGCTTCCCCGCTGGCCGGTGAAGATCGAAGAGGGTCGGCAAGATTCCCTTGGCGCAGGTCAGATTGGCGATGTGTGGAGCGGCTTTCAGCCAAATCTCGAAAATCCGGAAATGCAGCCGTTTGACGAGAATTCCCTATCATCCCTGTTGAAAATCATGGAGGATTTTTTTGCCAAACAGGCAGAAATCATGAATCATCTATCTTATTCCGTAAATTCTTATCCAGAGAATATTGAATTATTGAATAACTCTAAGAAAATATCTCAAAATAGTTTGAATGAATTTAGAAAATTAAATAAACTTATTTCTACATATACAACGAATTTTAATGAAGAAAAGTTATCAATTTTTTATAATAAAATAAATAATATTAAATATTATTCTTATGAATTAATCGGAAGAGACGAAAATAATTATGAGAACTTTAATATTTCTCATTATTTTCTAAGGGATGTCCCCGAAAGATCATCATCTATTCAGAATTGGTGGTGGCGCCCATATTCATCACAATTATACTGGCATATCCTGAACGCCTACACTCAAAATCCAGCCCGTCTGCGCCCAGAAATGCGAAACAGGATGGAAACGATCTGGAACCAGGACGCCAAGTGCTTTTACGGCGCAATGGGACATGCTCCGCTGGGCTTTGTGGATACGCCGCTCGGCCCTGACACGAATACGGAAGTCCTGCTGGAACTGGCAACAAGCAAGATGCAGGGCTGGATCTGGGGAGACTTGTGCACGATTGTATTGACGATCGACAGAGATGCCCTGGCACGAGGGGACTTCTCGCAGCTTGAGATGGAAATCACGAACTGACGGCGCATCGCGCGCCGCACACCAAAACGCCCTCTTTGCCCAGCTGCTACCCCCGCGCTGTCCTTCGCCGTTCCACAGAGAAGCGCTTCAGCTGCTCGGCAGGCTCTTTCCAGTCCGGCGCCAGCGCGGCGGCGGCAGAGTAATCCTCATAGGCAGCCTTGGCGTTACCAATCATCTCATAGGCCATGGCGCGCGTATACAGCGCAACTTCCGGCCGTTCCGGCTTCATATCCAGCGCGCGGGTCAGCATGTCGATGGCGGCCTGATCCTGCCCGCCCCGATGCAGCAGGGCGATTCCCAGGTTGATGTGCGCCTCTGCAAGCCCCGGGTTCATGGCGATGGCGGCCTTGTAATCGGCAACGGCATTTTCCAGATCGCGCGACTGCATATAGACGATGCCCCGGTTCACCAGCGTCGCGGCACGATCGCGCCTAGTCAGTGAATCCAGTTCGAGCGCCCGGCTGCACACATCCAGGCTGGCGCGGGTCTCGCGCTTGAATTCTGCCGCCAAGTAACAATCCCGCCCGGAGGAATTTCCGCCCAGGATGGAAACGGCTGCATTGGCGGCCGAGGAAACGAGGACGGCGGGAATGGCGGCGGCGGCCAGCAGGGCTGCGGGCAGCAATCCGCGCACAAGTGAGATGCGCATGGTTCAATCCTCCCGACCGAGAGGATATCACAACCACCGGCCGTCGCTAGGGGGCCTGCAACAGCCTCGTCACATGCCCCATCTTGCGCCCCGGCACGGCGTCCGCCTTGCCATAGAGGTGCAGATGCGCGGTCGGATCGGCCAGGATGCGCCCCCACTCTGCCGAGGTGTCGCCCAGCAGGTTCAGCATCTCCACCAGCGGCGCGGTCAACTCCACCGGCCCCAGCGGCAGGCCGCAGATCGCGCGCACATGCTGTTCGAACTGAGACGTGGCAGCGCCTTCGATGCTCCAGTGGCCGCTGTTGTGCACCCGCGGCGCCATTTCGTTGAACAGGGGCCCCGCGGGAGTGGCGAAGAATTCGCAGGCCAGCACGCCCACATAATCCAGCGCATCGGCGATCCGCACCACCAGCGCGGTCGCGGCATCCACATGCGCCGGATCGATGCCGGCAGCAGGTACCGTGGTGCGCGCCAGGATGCCGTCCTCATGCTCGTTCAGGCAGGCGGGATAATGCACCTCGCGCCCCAGCGGGGAGCGGGCGACCAGAATGGAGAATTCGGCTTCAAACCGAACAAACCCTTCCAGAATCAACCCTTTGCCACCCAGAGACGCAAAGGCCTCCGCCGCGTCCGCCGGAGTCGTGATCCGCGCCTGCCCCTTGCCGTCGTAACCGAAACGCCGTGTCTTCAGGATGGCGGGCGTGCCCAGCTCCGCCAGAGCCGTCTCCAGCTCCGCCAGCGTCTCCACCGCACGGAACGGCGCCGTCCGCCCGCCCAGCGCTTCCACGAACTGCTTTTCCGAAAGCCGGTCCTGCGCCACGTCCAGCGCCTTGGGCCCCGGCCGCACCGGTTTCAGCGCCTCCAGAAAGGCGACGCTGGCGGATGGCACATTCTCAAACTCGTAGGTGATCACGTCGCACCGGCCCGCAAAGGCCGCCAGTGCGGTCTCGTCACCGTAATCGGCGCGAGTCTCTGCGGCAGCCACATCCACGGCGACTGCCTCGCCTTCCGGCGCGAACACATGCACCTTATATCCCAACGGCGCGGCCGCCAGCGCGAGCATCCGGCCCAGTTGGCCGCCCCCCAAGATTCCGATGGTCGCGCCCGGCAGGATCGGCATTATAGCGGTGAGTCCGCGACCGCGTCTGTCTGCGCCTGCCGCCAGGCGCGCAGCCGCCCGGCCAGCTCGCTGTCGTTGGTGGCGAGGATGGCGGCCGCCAGCAGCCCGGCATTGATGGCCCCGGCCTTGCCGATCGCCAGCGTGCCCACCGGCACCCCGGCCGGCATCTGCACGATGGAGAGCAGCGAGTCCTGCCCCGACAGCGCGGCAGATTGCACCGGCACGCCCAGCACCGGCAGCGGCGTCAGGCTGGCGACCATGCCCGGCAGGTGCGCGGCACCGCCGGCGCCCGCTACGATCACCTTCAGTCCGCGATCCGCCGCGCTTTCGGCATAGGCCACCATGCGGCGCGGCGTGCGGTGGGCAGAGACCACCTTCACCTCGTGCGGCACCTTCAGCGCTTCCAGCACCTCGGCGGCGTGGCGCATCGTCTCCCAGTCAGAGACGCTTCCCATGATGATCCCGACCAGTGCAGTCACAGCCCATCCCCGGCAAAAAGCGGCCCCTAAGGAACGGGCCGCCGATTGGCAAGCATTACAGCTTCAGGAACTGCCGGTCGGTCGCCTTCAGGTCGGCATCCAGCGTGTAGAGGATGGGAACCCCGGTGGGGATCTCAAACTCCACGATATCCTCGTCGGAAATGCCCGAAAGATGCTTCACCAGCGCGCGGAGCGAATTGCCGTGCGCGGCGATCACCACGCGGCGGCCGGCGCGCAGTTCGGGCACCACCAACTGGTCGAACGCCGGCAGCGCGCGGGCGATGGTGTCCTTCAGGCTCTCGGTCTGCGGGATCGGAATCCCGGCATAGCGGCGGTCGGTCGAGACATCATATTCGCTGCCCTTTTCCTGCACCGGTGGCGGAATGTCGAAGCTGCGGCGCCAGATCTTCACCTGCGCATCGCCATGCTTTGCGGCGGTCTCGGCCTTGTCCAGCCCCGTCAGCCCGCCATAGTGGCGCTCGTTGAAGCGCCAGTCCTTCGTGACGGGCAGCCACAGCCGGCCCATTTCCTCCAGCACCAGGTTCAGCGTCTTGATGGCGCGGGTCTGCAGGCTGGTGAAGGCCACATCGAAATCATAGCCGCCCGCCTTCAGCGCCGCACCGGCCGCCTTCGCCTCGGCGACGCCCTTCTCCGTCAGGTTCACGTCCCACCAGCCGGTGAAGCGGTTTTCCAGATTCCAGGCCGATTGTCCGTGGCGGATGAGAACGAGCTGAACCATTAAACTCCCTTAACCAAGATCGTCGATGATATCGGCGAGCGCCGCCAGGCAGGCCCGCCCCAGATGCCGGCTCCGCGCCGGAGACCAGCCGACAGTGCCGTCCGGCAACTCCAGCACATCCTTGAACGGCATTTCCAGCGTGGCGGACACGCAACCAAAGCGGTGCGCCACATGGTTGGTCGACATCGCCAGATTGGCCTTGCCCGGCGGGGTCACCGGATAGCCGATCCTGGTCTGGAACTCGGGGTTATGCCCGGCTAGCGATTCCTTATAGCGCTCCAACAGATCCAGCTGCCGGTTGGTCACGCCCGGCACCCCTTCGAAACCGGCGATGAAATTGTGCGGCAGCGCCTCGTCGCCATGCACGTCCAGCGCGAAATCCACGCCGGTCTCGTCCATGCGGTTGCGCACGCACAGCACCTCGGGGGAGCGCTCCGGCGTCGGGTCCGCCCATTCCCGGTTCAGGTTCGCCCCCGCCGCATTGGTGCGCAGATAGCCCCGGAAGGCGCCGTCCGGGTTCATGTTGGGCACGATGTGGAACCGCGCCTTCGCCCGCAAGGTCCGCGCCAGCGGAGAGGCCGCGTCCGTCAGTTCCTCCAGCGCGCCTTCCATCCACCATTCGGCCATGGTCTCGCCCGGATGCTGGCGGGCATAGAGCCAGACCTGCTTCGGGCCCTCTCCCAATTCCAGGCAGTCCATCGGGCGCCCGTCCAGCGAATGGCCCAGCACGCTCGCCTCTACGCCCGGCTGCAACGCCATACGCGCGATCAGGTCCAGATGCCGCTCGTTGGAATAGGGCGCGAAATAGGCGATCCACAGAAAGTCACTCGTGGGCGTCACGCGGATGGTCAGCGTGCCGTCCGCCTCTCCGGGGTTGTAGCTGGTCTCCGCCTGCACCCAGTGCTGGCGGTCGACCGAAACCCGCGCCTGATAATCCGGCCAGCCGCCCGGATAGGCGGATTTCTGCAGGCCGGTGATATCCAGCGTCAGCGGCACACCCTTGGCGCCGTTCACGCGGAAATGAAACCATTGGAAAAACTCGCCGCCCGCATCGATGTTGATGGCGAGCGCGAAATGATACGGGCCGGTCTGGCCGATCACGCGGATATTGCCCGAATCGAAGGCGGAACTGATGCTGATGCCCATGGGCTCAGCCGACTAGCAGCGGGGCGCGGGATTTGCCAACTGCGGAGCCCCTGTCGGCTGCCCTCAGATTGACTTTCTCCGGGCCACCTCTTATGCGCGCCGCTCAATTTCGAATCCCCCGGGGAAGTAACATGAAGATCCGCAACAGCCTCAAGTCGCTCAAGGGGCGGCACCGTGACAACCGTGTGATCCGCCGCCGCGGCCGCACCTATGTCATCAACAAGACGAACCGCCGCTTCAAGGCTCGCCAAGGCTGAGCGTGCCGGGGCCGAAGGCCGTCGTCTGGCCAAGGCCAAAGGCCGTTGTCTGGGACGTCGGCCACGTCCTCTATGATTGGGATCCCCGCTTCCTCTATGCGAAGCTGATTCCTGATGCAGATCGGCTGGACTGGTTCCTGTCGAACGTGGTCACGCGCGCCTGGCACTTCCAGCATGATGCCGGGCGCCCCTTCGCCGAAACCTCGGCGGAATTGATCGCCGAATATCCGGCCGAAGCCGAACTGATCGCGGCTTATGGCCCGCGCTGGCTGGAAACCATCCCTGGCCCCATCCCCGGCACCCATGAACTGGTGGAAGCCCTCGCCGCAGCCGGCATCCCCCAGTTCGGAATTACCAACTTCTCCGGCGAATTCTGGGACCGCTTCCGCCCCACAGCCCCGCTGTTCGATCATTTCACCGACGTCGTCGTTTCCGGCCACGAACGTCTGGTGAAACCGGACCCCGCCATCTACGCGCTGGCCCGCCAACGCTTCGGCCTAAGCGACGGCGAAGCGATCTTCATCGACGACAATGAAGCGAACGTGCAGGCAGCCCGTGAATCCGGTTGGCTCGCCCACCATTTCACCGGCACCAGCCTGCTGAAGGCCGAGCTGAAGTCGTCAGGCTTCCCCGTCTAGATTTCTGCCTCCGGCTGGCAGGGAGTCGTGCTCCCTGCATCCATATTTTTGGGATGATTATTGAGGTTGCGTTAACGGCTGAGGTTCACTGCCCGCCGGAGGCAAAAACCATTCCGGCCTAGAACTCCCCCGCCACCGTCAGCACCGGCCCCGATCCGGGCTGTGCGTTGCCGGCCACCTTCTGCCGCCAGTCGATCTGGGCATAGAAGGGCCATGGCCCCACCCAGACCCGGCTGGAGGGGCCGACGTCCAGCCGCGACGCCGTGACGCCATAGTTGCGCTGCGCCCCGCCCCATGCGCCCGCGCCCGCGTCGAAGCGGGTGCGGCCCAGCGTGAACAGCGGCACGCTGCCACGCGCCTGGGCGCCGCCATAGAGGTCGACCGTATTCGTGAAGCCTTCCACTACGCCAGCCTCGGCATAGCCTTCCAGCTTCAGCCGGGTGCCCCAGGCCTGCGTGTGCTGCTGTGCTCCGCCGGATATCCGCCCGGCCCAGGCATTGCGGGAATAGGTGCCGAGCGCGAACCGCCGTTCCACATCGATGGCGATGGGGATCTTGCGCGAGGGCTCCCAGCGCAGCCCCAGCGCCGCTTCGGTCGTCTCGCCGTCCAGCCCGCCCTGCGTCGCGGTGGCGGCCGAAACTCGGCCGATCAGGGAAAGGCGCTGCTTTCCCAGCGGGTTCAACCGATAGCCCAGCGCGATGCCCGCCTGCCCGCCCCCCAGCACCGGCGAAGCCGCGAGCGGGTCGCCGCCCCCTGCCCCTTCGCGGGTCAGCACATAGCCGCCGCCGGACCAGCGCCGGGTCAGCTGCTTCACATCGTTGCGCCAGCTTTCGGCCTGCGGCGCCTTCGGGTCCATCGCTTCGGCGGCCTTCAGCAACCCGACGCCCTGCTTCAGATCGCCCACGCGGATCGCGGCATAGCCGGCGGTCGCGGTGGCATGGGCCTCCGGCGAGGTCGACGGCGGCACCGGCGAGGATGGCGCGGGCGTGGAAACCGCAGCGACAGGCGTCGGCCCCGGCGGCAGGCTGTAACCGAACCAGCCTGCGGATTGCGGCTCCGTCACCACCCGCACCACCGTTTCCTGCGGCGGCAGCCTGTTTGGCGCTTCCAGCACGACCCGCTGCGGCGCTGCAGCCGCGCCGCCGCCCGGCCCCCAGCCCGCCGCGATCAGCCGCGCCACGGTCGCATCGGCCACCTCAGCCGCCACCTGCGCCGCGATCCCCGCCGACATCCGCGCCAGCTGCTCGCGATCAGGCGCAACTTCTGCCGGTGCAGACGGCGACAACGCAGCGGCCAGCTTCACCGCCTCCGCCGTTTCCGCCTCCAGCCATTGCGGCATCCGCCCCAGCGCCCAGCCCGCCGCCAGCACGAGCAGCAGCTGATAGGTCCTGAGCGCACGGCCCTCCACCATCCGCTCAGCCATTGGCGGTCTCTACCCCGGCGTCGGGGAAACGATGCTCGGTCTTGCCCCAGTCCGGCGGTGCGCCCGTGCCCAGCGCCTGCCGGTACCTCCCCAACGCTTTCAGCGCTGCCAGGAAGTTGATGGCATTGGCCAGCACGGCACGCGGCATCGCCATCAGCCCTTCCGCCCAGCCATAGGCGGCGCCGGTGAAGCCTGCCCGCACCGCCAGCCGCCACCCCAGCAGCAACAGATTCAGCAGCAGGAAGCCCGGCAGCATCGATTCCGTCCCGGCCACCAGCGGCGGCAGCGGCACCCCTGCGCGCTGCGAGACCCACGCCCGCAGCGCCAGTTGCAGCAGCACCAGCGCCGCCACCACATAACCAAGCATGGCGATTCCGGCGGTGAACAGCCCTTTCCTGTCCCGCAACAGCATCCAGCGCGTGGCGGGCCCGCCGTCCCACCCCAGCCGGTCCCAGCCGGAGAGCGCGATCCCCGTCAGCCAGCGGCTTTTCTGGCGGACCGCCGTGTCGATGCTGGCGGGAAAATAGGCCCGTGTCGCCACCAGCCGGCCGTTCACATGGGCGCGCACCATCCGCCCCTTCAGCCCCAGCCGGTGAACCCGGGTACCCATCTCGTAATCCTCGGTCAGGCTCGCGGCGTCGAACGGCGCCTGCGCAGGCCCTGCCAGCCGTTCCAGCACGTCGCGGTCGATCGCGGTTCCCACCCCGGCGGAAGGAACCGGCGCCCCAAGGAAGCCGCGCACCATCATGTCCTTGGCATGGGCCTGGGCGAACTCGTCGCAATAATGGCCCGACACCCAGCGCGTGTCCGGGTCCTGGATGGGCAGCACCGGCACTTGCACCATCGCCAGTTCCGGGATCCAGCGGTCATAAAGGTCGATGCTCGCCGGATCGACGACATCCTCGGCATCATGCAGGATCACCGCCTTGAAGCGCGCGCCCACCCGCGCCTCATGCGCCAACACACCCCGCCACAGATGGTTCAGGCAGTCGGCCTTGGTGGTCGGCCCCGGTGCGCCCGTCAGCACCGGCGTCACCCGCGCATCCCCCACCGCCTGCACGGCCGCCAGTGTCGCGGGATCGTTGGGATAGACCCCCACGAACACACACAGGCGCGGATCGGGGATGGTGCCGCACAGCCGCGCCAGCATGGCCCCGATCACGGCGGATTCGTCCCAGGCGGGCACGATCAGCGCGAATCGCCCCGGCTCGGCAGGCGCGGGCGGCAGCGGCTGCTCCCGCCGAAAGGCGAAACGCCCCAGCCACAGCAGGTCCACCGCGATATCGTCCATGCTGGAAAGGAAGATTCCCGAAGCCGTCAACCACAACAGCTCACGAGTCAGGACGGCCAGAATGGCCAGCAGCGGCACCAGTTCAATCAACGGCCAAAGCCCCCAGGCAGTTTTGGCCGACCCCCTGACCGGTTAGCTAGCACATGCCCCACCCGTGGCAAGAGCAACCGCTTCCCCCGCGCCATCGCTTGGGCTAGCACGCTGCGCATGACATCGCCGCCCCCGGAATCCGCCGTGCTGGACCTGATGCGACAGGTGTGGACCAAGGGCAGCGAGCGGCGCGACCGCACCGGGGTCGGCACCCGCGCCCTGTTCGGCGCCATGCTCCGATTCGACCTGTCGGACGGCACCGTGCCGCTCCTCACCACAAAGCGCGTGTTCTGGAAATCGGCCGTGAAGGAATTGGTCTGGTTCCTGGAGGGGCAGACGAACATCCGCCCGCTGGTGGCGCAGGGTGTGCACATCTGGACGAACTGGCCGATGGAACGCCACCAGAAGGCGACCGGCGAGAGCCTGACCCGCGACGAGTTCGAAGCCCGCATCCTGTCGGACGACGCCTTCGCCGCCGAATGGGGAGAGCTCGGCCCCGTCTACGGCAAGCAATGGCGTCGCTGGCTGGGGCCAGACGGAGAGACGCACGACCAGATCGAGGCGCTGCTGACCAGCCTGAAGCAGAACCCCGCCAGCCGCCGCCACATCTTTACCGGCTGGAACGTCGCCGAACTGGGCGGGATGGCGCTGCCGCCCTGCCACATGACCTACCAATATTTCGTGGAGCCGCGCTCAGACGGGCCGGACCGGCTCTCGGGCATCCTCTATCAGCGCAGCTGCGACCTGGGGCTGGGCTTCCCCTTCAACATCTTCGAAGCCGCGCTGCTGCTGCGCATGCTGGCCGATCAGTGCGGCTATGCGCCCGGCGAGATCGTGTGGATGGGGGCGGATGTGCACCTCTATCTGAACCACGCCCATCTCGTCGAAACCATGCTGGCGCGCGAACCGCGCCCCTTCCCCTCCTTGTCGCTCGGCGCGGCCGCCAGCCTGTTCGACTATCGGCTGGAGCATATGACGCTGACGGGCTATGATCCGCACCCTGCGATCGCCGCACCAGTGGCCGTCTAGAGCCACGCCCTTCGGGAGAACCCATTGAGCACGCCTAACCCTGTGATCTCGGCCACCGGCCTGTTCACCCCCACCGACAGCATCTCGAACGATGAGCTGGTCGAAAGCTACAATGCCTGGGCCGAGCGCTTCAACGCCGCCAACGCCGCCGACATCGAAGCCGGCGAGGTGCAGGCACTGACCCCCTCCTCCGCCGAATTCATCGAGAAGGCGAGCGGCATCAAGGCGCGCTATGTGCTGTCGAAGGCGCCCATCCTCGATCCAGACGTGATGTGCCCGCGCATCCCTGAACGGCCCGACACGGAGCTGTCCGTGCTGGCCGAAATCGCCGTGAAGGCCGCCACCCAAGCGCTGCAACGCGCCGGCCGCAGCGCGGCGGATGTCGATGCCGTGCTCTGCGCCTGTTCCAACATGCAGCGCGCCTATCCCGCCATCGCCATCGAGGTGCAGGCCGCACTCGGCATTCAGGGCTTCGCCTTCGACATGAACGTCGCCTGCTCCAGCGCGACCTTCGGCATCCAGACGGCGGCCGATTTCATCCGTGCCGGCCATGCGAAAAGCGTGCTGGTGGTGAACCCCGAGGTTTGCTCGGGCCACCTCAACTGGCGCGATCGCGACAGCCACTTCATCTTCGGCGACGTCGCCACCGCCATCCTGGTGGAATCGCAGGAAATCGCGCCGGCCGCCCATTGGGAAATCCTGGGCACCCGGCTGAAGACGGAATTCTCTAACAACATCCGCAACAACTTCGGCTTCCTGAACCGCGCCGCGCCGGAAGCCGCGAACCAGCCGGACAAACTGTTCCGCCAGGAGGGCCGCAAGGTGTTCCGGGAAGTGGTGCCGATGGTCTCGGACATGATCGTCGCGCACATGGCCGATCTGGGGCTGGAATCCGCCTCGCTGCGCCGGATGTGGCTGCATCAGGCCAATGCGGGCATGAACCGGCTGATCTCGTCGAAGGTGCTCGGCCACGAGGCCAGCCCGGATGAAAGCCCGACCGTGCTCGACAGCTATGCCAACACCTCGTCGGCGGGCTCTATCATCGCCTTCCACCTGAACAGCGACGATCTCGCCGCCGGCGACACCGGCCTCATCTGCTCGTTCGGCGCGGGATATTCCGCCGGCACGGTTTTCCTGCGCAAGGCGGCCTGAGCGCCACCCGAGGCGCCGCCTGAAAAAGGTGGTTGAACCGGGAGTTCGTGCCTGCTAGGGCGCGCGCTCACCAGTCGGCGGGGCATCCCGTTGTGGCATCGGCGTGCGGTCGTGGCGGAACTGGTAGACGCGCAGCGTTGAGGTCGCTGTGGCCGAAAGGCCGTGGAAGTTCGAGTCTTCTCGACCGCACCATTTTTTACGGTATCTTGTTGATATATAAACAACATTATGTCGTTGAAAAATATCGTGCTAACGTCTTTCCTCACAGTCTGCGTCGGACACCTAGCGTACTTCGGTGGCTACACATGTGGTCACCGTGACCCGAATCCACATTCTAGGCCTGCCAAGCGGTTATGTCCGGCGGCAACCACATTTTGGGAACGGCGGCAACCACATAAAGCTCCCGCCGCTTTTCACGACATATCCATAACCGCTGTAGGCTGATGGCGGAGTGGCCTCCGCCGCATGTTAAGCAATGGGCGGGCGGAGGCTCATTGCATCATGTACAAATCTACCACCATCCTCGAAACTCCATTTCGGCAGAGTTGCGGATACTGGCGACGAGCTTGTCGTCCGGACTGACCAGCACCTCAAACTCAGCAGTGATCCCGAAGGGATCATAAGCCGCCCGCCGAAAATGCTTTCTTCCCGGCAGTGGATCTCACCCGAAACTCCGATGTGGATTGGCAAGTATCGGAACTACCGGATGGGTCCGGTTGGGTCGGGTCAAGAATGGTATAGACAACGTAGGCGGATCCGGTTGCCTGCCTCTCGGCATGCTTCGCAATACCCTCGATCCGGGTTGGGACACCCGGTCTGGTCCAATTCCGTCTTCTGCCGGACATTTTGAATCTCCTTCAGGCTGATTTTTCAGCCGCGAAGCTCTCCCCTCTTCTCTCTTCACCATCCTGCCGTCAGACCATCATGCATCCGATCGCACGGCACCCCATATCCTGAGTATCACAGCTAAAACTCACGCTCACGTGGCCGCACCCGCATTCGACAGCACTCTGGTGGAAGGAATCGCGGTAGGCGGCGCGCCCGAGCCAAGGCAAAAAATCTTTCGCGCAATCAACACGGAACCCGCAAAAAGTGCGCCCGGCCGGAGATATACTCCAGCCGGGCGCAAGTCCACTTGCGGAACTCAGTGCGCCAGTCGCGCGATCAGTGACTCCGAGCCGCTGAACTCCACCGTCTGGCCACCGGCCCTGCGGCGGGCCACCCATTCCCGCACCATTTCGGTGCTGGTGTGGTCCAGCCCTCGCAGGCCGTTGAGATCGAGGTGGACAGACCGCCCGCTCGGGATTCCCTCCAGGATGGATGTCAGTCGCGTCAGGCTGACGAACGTCGCTGACCCTTGCAGACTCAGGCGGCTGGCATTCTCGTCTTCGGCATGGTCCTCCTCCACCTTCAGGCGAAGCGAACTGCGGTGCTGGTACAGTTCCACCAGCGACAGCCCCAAGCCGACGAGCACGCCGGTCAGCAGGTCAGTGGTCACCACAAGGATGAAGGTCACCGCCCAGATCGCGGCCGGGAGCAGCCCATAGTTCGAGAACAGATGCTGCACATGGCTGAGGCTCACCAGACGCCATCCGGTGACAACAAGAATGCCGCCAAGCGCTGCCATCGGCACCTCACGCAGCAGCCAGGGCAGCAGCGCCACAAAACCGAGGATCCACACCCCGTGCAGGATGGTGGACCAACGCGTCACGGCCCCTGCCTGCACATTGGCCGAGCTGCGCACGATGACCCCCGTCATCGGCAGCGCCCCGGCAAGCCCGCAGAGCAGGTTGCCGACGCCCTGCGCACGCAGTTCCTTGTTGTAGTCGGTGCGGACACCATCGTGCATTCGGTCAACTGCGGCCGCCGACAGCAAGGTTTCCGCGCTGGCGATAAAGGCGATCGCAAGCGCGGACACGATGATCGCGGGCTGGGCGAGCGTTGCAAAGAAGCCCGCACCCGGAACTTCCAGCGATCCGAAGATGGAGGCCGGAACATCGATGCGGGCAACATCCAGCTGAAGCAGCCAAGCGGCCAACGTGGCAGCCGTTACGCCCAGCAGCGCGCCAGGAACCAGCTTCAGGCTTGTCGGGCGCCATTTCTCCCAGGCCAGCATGGTGCCGATTGTCACGAGGCCGATAAACAGCGCCCATTCAGTCGAGCTGACATCGTTCAACGACAGGCCCAGGATCTGACCGGGCATGGCCGCTATATTCTCAAGTCCGCTTGGAAGCGGCTTGCCATCGAACAGGATGTGAAACTGCCCAATCACGATCAGCGCGCCGATGCCGGCCAGCATGCCGTGAACGACGGCTGGCGAAATCGAGCGGAAGAAACCGCCCAGCTTCAGAGCACCCGCCACGACCTGCAGAATGCCGGCAAGCAGAAGCACGGGGCCAAGTGCCGCCAGGCCGAACTCCGTTACGAACTCGAACACGATAACGGCAAGACCGGCCGCCGGACCGCTGACCTGCAGCGGCGATCCGGCGATGAACCCGACCACGACACCACCGATGATACCGGTGATCAATCCCTTTTCAGCCGGCACCCCGGACGCAATCGCAATCCCCATGCAAAGCGGCATGGCAACAAGGAAGACGACGATGGAGGCCGTGAAATCCCGGATCCAGGTGTTGCTTCCCGCGCCTTTTTCAAGCGCAGCGATCATTCCGCAGCCTCAGCCGCGCTGAAGTCGGCCGCCATGCGCCGGCCCGTGGCAACTGCGACCGGCAGTGCGCTGTCGTCCTTCAGCGGAACGAAGCGGCCGGTATTGCCGTCGAGACCCAGGATCTGGCCAGCGTGGATATCCACGAACCAGCCATGCAGCGACATTTCGCCAACTGCGATCTTCGCCGCAACCGCCGGGTGAGTGCGCAGGTGGTTTAGCTGGGCGACAACATTCTCAAGGCTGATGGCGCGCACGCGGGCCGCGTCGTCCAGCGCGGTGTAGCAGGTGTCGACGACATGCTTCGCGGCGGTGCCGTGGCGCAGCCAGGCCGCCACGTTCGGCATCCGCTCAAGGCCGGTCGGGTCGCTCAGAGCCTTCATCGCCCCGCAATCGCTGTGGCCGCAGACGATGATGTCACGAACACCCAACGCCTCGACAGCATACTCAACAGTCGAGGACACGCCGCCATTCTGCGTGGCGAACGGCGGCACAATGTTTCCCGCATTGCGGCAAACAAAGAGATCGCCGGGCTGTGCCTGCATGATCAGTTCCGGCACCACCCGAGAGTCAGCGCACGAGATCATCAGCGCTTTTGGATTTTGCCCATGGTTCGCAAGCTTGGAGTAAAGCTCCATGCTGTCCGGGAACACGCTCTTTTCAAAGCTGAAAACGCGGCCGATCAGTTCGTTCATTGCGATATGCTCCAAATATGCGAGCCGCGCTCGCGGTTGGAGGCAAAGCTAGGCAGGCAAAATTGCTGCAACCGCACAGTTGTGTAAGAAAGTGTTTCTGGAGGGTTGATCAGTTGCTGCAGTGCGGCAGATCGATTGTTACCCGCAATCCGCCCTCAGCCCGATTTGCTATCGACAGCGTACCGCCTTCGGCCTTGATCGCATTGTCGGCGATCGCAAGCCCCAGTCCCATACCGCGTGTGTTGCGGGCCCTTCCCTCGTCCAGCCGCACGAACGGCTGCAGAACCTGTTCCAGTTTCTCCTCCGGAATGCCCGGCCCATCGTCTTCCACGACAATCCGCACCCCGCTGTCCAGGGGGAGGACATAGAGCCTGGCCTGCCCGGCATAGTGGATTGCATTCTCGACAAGATTCCGCAGCGACCGCCGGATCGGCAGCGGCCGGGCTTTTATCGTGAGGCTTGCCGGGCCCTGATACAGCGCCGCGTGCCCCAGATCCCGGCTCTCGTCGATGATTGTCGCCGCCATCACGGCCAGGTCGACATTCTCGGGCGGCGACGATTGCCCCTCGCCCCCCAGATAGATCTGCAGGGATTCCAGCAGGTCCGCCATTTCGTTGATGTTCGCAACCAATAGCGCCTTGGCCGTCTCGTCAATTCTCGCACCCTCGACAGCAAGCTCCATTCGCGTCAACGGCGTGCGGAGATCATGGCCAACCGCCGCCAAAGCCTCGGTGCGGGTGGTCATCAGGCGCGAAATCCGCATCTGCATGGCGTTGAAGTCCCGGATCAGCTCACGCACCTCGCGGGGTCCGCTTTCGCGCAGGGGCGCCGGGTTTCCGCTGCCGACCGTTCGTGTTGCCCGCATCAGCATCCGGATCGGTTCCAGCGTCAGACGGATCATAAGCCCGCCCAGCAGCGCCAGCAGAATTGCAGGCAGCATCGCTGCAACGACACGGCCCAGCCTCAGCTTCCAGAAGCCTTCCACATGGGACATGCGAAAGACGAGCGTGCTGTGGTCAGACAGTTCGAGGCTGCCGGCCACACTTCCGCCCCGGCTCAACGGCATCAGATATACCCTCAGCTTCGAACGGCTGAGGCGGGGATCAGCCCACAGCAGCTGCTCCCTCAGCTTGTCCATGCTGACCAAGGCAGCCCGCGTATCGATCCGGCGCTGCCATTTCATGTCCATTCCATGGCGCTGAAATCCGGCTGCAACCGCGCGACGGTCGTCGATCGGCGTCTGGTCCAGTATCTGCTGAGCCGTCGCCAGATCTCCGGCCACCTGCACCGCCTCTTCAGGCGCCAGGGTGAAGCGACTCACCCGTTCCAGCACCAGGGTGTTGGCGAACATCTCGGAAAACAGCATCAGGGTCAGGATGATGACGATCCGCCCCAACAGCCCGATCGAGGGGAAGCGTGTCAAACCGTCTCCACCGCCGCGTTGAACATATAGCCGACACCCCTGACCGTCATGATCGGGGACTCCGCCCCCCCGGCAGACAGCTTGCGGCGCAGGCGGCTGACCAGAACATCGACGCTTCGGTCAGAGCTGTCCCCAAGCCGGGTGCGCGACAGCTCGATCAGCCGCTCGCGACTGACAACGCGCTGCGGTTGCGACACGAAGGTCCCCAGCAGGTCGAACTCGGCTGCCGTCAGGTCGACCACACTGCCTGCCGGGGATCGCAACTCACGCCGCGCGAAGTTGATGGTCCAGCCGTTGAAGCTGAACTCGTTGCGGCGCCCCGGCTCGCTCCGGTCCTCGGACAGGGTCCGGCGCAGGATGGCCCGCGCGCGCGCGATCAGCTCGCGAGGGCGAAACGGCTTGGGCAGGAAGTCGTCCGCGCCCATTTCCAGCCCCAGGATGCGATCCATGTCGCCTCCTCTCGCGCTTATGAAGATGATCGGAACCTCACTCGTGCGCCGGATCTGACGGCACAGATCGATGCCGTTGGTGCCAGGCAGCATGATGTCCAGGATGATCAGATCGGCCGATGGCCCGTTTTCAAGGGCGATCCACATCTCCGGTGCCGTGGCTGCGGTGCGCACGATAAAGCCATTCTCCTGAAACAGCCGCGTGATCAGGATGCGCAGGGCCGGGTCGTCCTCGACCAGAATGACGGTTGGCGATGCCATGGGCTCGTATCGACTGCTTTCATCATTGCTGGCGGATCGGCCCGGACGGGCAATAGACGACTTAGAGAAAGGGGCGAAGGCAGGGCAACCCCTGCTAACGAAGCGAATCTGAACCTGCGGTAACAAATTTGCCCCTGCACATATGCCTTCAGGGCATATCCGCTCCGGAATCAAAAAAGAGGGCGCGTGGCATCACCACGCGCCCTCTTCCCATATCCGCTCAGAAGTCGATGGAGCCGATCACCCCGAAGTAACGGTCATTGTCGCGCGGCACGAAGCGCGACACGCCGGCGACCGATCCATAGCCGATTGCCGGGCTGTATTGCTGGTTGGCGATGTTCTTCACCACCCCGCGCAGCTGCCAGCCGCCGTCGCTCAGCAGCGCGACCGACGCGTTCCAGATGCCGTAGCTGGGCTGCACCGTGTCCGGCGTCTGGGTGATGGAGAATTGCGTCTCGCTACGCCAGTTGAAGTCGGATTGCAGCTGCAGGTCCAGCCGGTCCGCCACGGGGAAGGTGTAGCTGCCGTCGATGTTGAACTTCCACTTCGGCGCAAACGGCAGCGTCTTGCCGTTGACCAGCGCATTGCCGCCGGCATCCGCGCAGGTGCCGACTGCGGCGGACGCCGGGCATTTGAAGTCGTCGATCTTCGCGTCGTTGTAGGCGCCTGCCGCCGTCAGGACGAGACCCGGCGCCGGGCGCAGCGTCAGGTCCAGATCGATCCCACGGGAGGAGACGTCGCCCGCGTTGATCAGCCGGGTGACCAGCGTGTTCAGATAGGTGTCCTGGAAGTTCGCCTGGAAGCCGCTGAACTTCGTGATGTAGCCCGCCACCGCGAAGGTCAGCAGATTGTCGAACGCGGCACCCTTCAAGCCGATCTCGAAGCTCTTCGAGGTTTCCGGCTCCAGCGGATCGAGATCGAAGGCCTGCATGTTGAAGAACACGTTGTAGGCTGGCCCCTTGTACCCGCGCGAGAAGGTCGCATAGGCGTTGACCCGGTCCGACACATCATATTGCAGGCCGACCCGCGCCGAATAGTCGGTCGTGGCGGTGCTGCCGGAACTGGCGAAGCTGGGGCGGATGCCGGCAACCCCTGTCAGCGTGGTCGACACCCGGGCATGGCTGTATTCCAGCTCGTCACGGATCAGCCGCCCGCCCAGGATGGCGCGGAACTGGTCGGTGAAGTTGATGTTGGCTTCCCCGAACGCCGAATAATTCTTCAGGTTGGTGCGATAGCTCGCCACCCCGGTGTAGGTCGTCGCCACGTCCGAGGCCAGCAGCGTCACGTCACGCTGATAGGTTTCCCGCGTGGTGGTCTGGAAATAATAGAGCCCCACCACATAGTCGATCAGCTTGCCCTGCGGAGAGGTCAGCCGCAGTTCCTGCGAGAACTGGTCGGAGGCCACACGCCCCAGATCCTCGCCCCGCGGGATGGCGGCCGTCAGCGTCCCCGTCGAATCCCAGTCCTGATGCTGGCGGTTGTTCCACCAGCGCTGCGCCGTGATCGACGTGAGCGTATAATCGCCCAGCCCGATATCGGCCGTGAAGGACAGCCCGCCATTGTTGTCGCGCACCGTCGCGTTGAAGCTTGGGCTCACGTCGGTGTTGTTGAGGCCGGGCGTGATGCCCTCGGCGGCCAGCACAGCCGCCAACGCAGGGTTCGTGGTGACGGTGCCGCTGGGGAAGGCCACGCGCTGGGTGGAGATGAACACGCCGGTCGGCACGTCCTCGAAGGTATAGGCCCAGTCGCCCGCCAGCGTGAAGGAGACATCCTCCGACGGCTGGAAGCGCAGCTTCCCGCGCACGCCCTGCCGCTTGTAGCCGTTCACGTCCTCGTCCGTGCGGATGTTGCGGACATTGCCGTCGAATTCCGAAACAAGGCCCGTCAGCAGGAAGCTCACCTTGTCGTCGATGGGCCCCGTGACCGTTGCCTTCAGCCGCCACTCATTGCCCTCGAACCAGCTGGCGAGCGCGCTGCCGCCGAACGCATCCGTCGCCGGATCGCGCGACACGATGTTGATCACCCCGGCAGAGGCATTCTTGCCGAACAAGGTGCCCTGCGGCCCGCGCAGCACCTCGATGCGCTGCACATCCAGCAGGTCCAGCGTGGACTGGCCCGGCCGCGCCAGCACCACGCCATCCACCACGGTGGCAACGGACGGCTCGACGCCGGGCGAAGTGGTGATGGTGCCGATGCCGCGAATGAAGGTGGAGCGGTCCTTGTTCGACGATCCGGCACGGAAATCCAGCGTCGGCACGCTGCGCGAGATGTCCTGCAGGTTGGTCTGCGCCCGCTGCGCCAGATCGGCGCCGCTGAGCGCCGTGATGGCGATCGGCACGTCCGTCAGCGTTTCCTCGCGGAAGCGCGCGGTGACGACGATGTCGCCTTCCCCTGCCGCCGGCTGCTCATCGGCCGCTTCATTCGCCAGCGCCGGTTGGGCGGCGGCAATGGCGCAGCCCGCCAGCAGCAGGATGCGGCGCGAAAAGCCCGATTGTCCGATGTTGAAGCGCATGTCTGTTCTACTCCCTGTGCTCACCGCCGGCCCCATGACCCTAAGTCTGGCGGACCGTGATTTTGGGAGTGGGTGTAACTCTACCGTTCCGGTTGGATAACCAACTTTTCCTTGCCTCGCACCATATCAGACTTTGTCAGTGCTGCCGCTCAGGCTTCGGTTCGCCGGATCACCGGCAGCAGCAGCTGGATCCAGCCCAGCGCCAGCAGATAGGAAAAGCTGGCGAACAGGAACAGCGGGCCATAGCCAAGCCCCGCCATCAGGACGAGCCCGGCGATCTTCACCACCAGCATGCCGCCGACATTGCCGCAGAAGGCACCGAAGCTGGAGACCCGGCCTACCTTGGCATGGGGCGTCACATCGGAGATCACTGCGAACAGGGTGGTGGAGAAGGCCTGATGCCCCGCGAGCGCGACCGCCAGCACCAGAGCCGCCGCCCATGGGCTCTGTGTCAGCAGCACGAGGCTCACCGGCAGCACGGCCAGCCCTGCCGCCAGCATCACGCCCTTGCGCACCCGGTTCAGCGCATGGCCCTTCACCAGCAACCGGGAGGCGATCCCGCCGGCCAGCAACGAACCGATTGCGGCGCCGGTGTAGGCAATCGCCAGCGGCGGCCCCAGCCCGGTGCCGGAAAGCCCGAACTGCCGGTTGAAGAAATCCGGCATCCAGAACAGCAGCAGCCACCAGGTCGCGTCGGACAGCACCTTGGCGCCGGAGATCGCCCAGGTGCGGCGGTCCTTCAGGATCGGCCCATAATCGGGCGCGGCCTCTTCTTCCGTCTCCGTCACCCGCTCCGGGGTGTCGTCGAACTTCACCCCGCGCACCGCCGCAAACCAGCCCAGCGCCCACAACAGGCCCAGCCCGCCCGCGATCACGAAGGTGGCGCGCCAGCCATGGGCCAGCGCGATCAGCGGAATGGCCAGCGGCGCCAGGATCGCCCCCATGCTGCCCACCGCGTTGGAAAGCCCGAACCCCGTCGAGCGCAGGTTGGGCGGGAAGATGGTGGCGATGGATTTCACCATGGTCGGCGTACCCATCGCCTCGGTCGCGCCCAGGGCGGCCCGCACCAGCATGAACTGCCCCATGGTGAAGGCCCAGGCATGGGCAATGGCGGCGAGGCTCCACGAGACGACGCCCGCCGGATTGGCCCATTTCACCCCCAGCCGGTCCGCGATCCAGCCGGTGAACAGGAAGGCGACTGCCGCCGAACCCTGGAACCAGGCCGCCAGCGTGCCATAGTCATCGTCGGTCCAGCCCAGGTCGGCCGAGATCACCGGCTTCAGCACCGCGATGATCTGCCGATCCACAAGGTTCAGGATGCCCGCCGCCAGCAGCAGCGCGAAGATCGCCCAGCGGCGGGCGGGGGAGAGATTCATGCGATGCGCATCAGGCGAAGGTCACCTGCCGCCCGCCCTGCACCAGCGGAATGGCGTTGCGCCTGAGTTGCCGCGTGCCGGGGTTCAGCATCGCCTCGGCAGTATATTGCGCGAGATAGACCCGGCGCGGCCGGTCCGTTCCATTGGAGCCGGTCGCGTGCAGCGTGTGGCTGGAAAAGGCGACGATGCTACCGGCGGGCACTTCCACCGCAATCGCCCGCGCCTCGTCCACGTCCACCGAGATGTCGCGCGTCTCCTCGCGCCAGATGTGCGGCACCACGCCCTGCTGCTGGCTGCCCGGCACCAGCCGCACCGTGCCGTTGGCGATGGTGGCATCGTCCAGCGGAATCCAGCAGGTCAGATAGGGCAGATGGTCCGTCGGGCCGCCGTTGTGCACCACATAGCCGGAATCCTGATGCCAGCTGAACGAGGTGCCGCCGTCCGGCCCCTTCACGACATATTGGTCGAAAAAGAAGTAGGCGGTGTCGCCCAGCGTCGCGCGGCACACATCGGCCATCGTCTCGCTGAACAGCATGCGGCGCAGCTCGGGCTGCTCGCGCTGGCATTCATTGGCGAAGTAGCGCCGGCCGCGAATGGTGATGCCCAGCGAATCCGTGCCGGCGGCATCCAGCCGGGCATCCTCGCGCGCCACGAAGCTGTCGCACCTGTCGCGCAGCAGCTGCAGCAATTCGCCGTCCAGCGCCTTCTCGAATACGGCAAAGCCCTGGGTGCGGAACTGCTCCGCCTGAGCCTCGAACTGCATCCTGTCTTCCCTTCCCAGCGAAGACCCGCCTTCTAGGACGTGCCCGAACGCAAAATCAACCGATCAGGTCAACAATTGCGCCCGTCTGTCTCAGCCCAGCGGCCCGTGCGCGATCCGCGGCAGCACATGGCGCGCGAACAGGTCGGCTTCCGCCGCGTGCGGATAGCCCGAAAGCACAAAGGCCTCTATCCCCTCCGCCCGATAAGCGTTCAGCTTCGCCAGCACCTGATCGGGATCGCCCACGATCGCCGCCCCGCAGCCGGAGCGTGCCCGGCCGATCCCCGTCCACAGATTGTCCTCGACATAGCCGTCGTTGCCCGAGGTCTCGCGCAGCTCCGCCTGCCGGCTGACCCCGGCAGACTTGCTGTCCAGCGATTTCGCCCGGATCGCGGCCCCGGTGTCGGCATCCAGCTTCGACAGCAGCCGGTCCGCTGCGGCCCGCGCCTCCGCCTCCGTTTCGCGCACCACCACATGCACGCGATAGCCGAAGCGCAGGCTCCGCCCTTCCCGCGCCGCGCGCACCTTCAGGTCGGCGATGATCGCGCGCACTTCCGGCAGCGTATCCGGCCACATCAGATACACGTCAGCCCCTTTCGCGGCCGCCTCACGCGCATCCTCGGAAAGCCCGCCGAAATAGAATTGCGGTGCCCGGCCAGAGACCATGCCCGTGCGCGGCGGATCGATCCTCAGCTTCCAGAATTCGCCGTCATGATCGAGTGCCTGCCGGTCCAGCAGCTGGCGCAGGATCGCCATCGCCTCGACCGTACGCCGATATCGGGGGCCGCTCGCCAGCGTCTCGCCCGGCAGGTCGCTGGAAATGATGTTGATCGCCAGCCGCCCGCCCAGAATCTGGTCGATGGTGGCGATCTGCCGCGCCAGCTGCGGCGGCCAGGCCTCGCCCACCCGCACCGCCATCAGCAGCCGGATGCGCCGCACCATCGCGGCGATCGCGGCGGCAAAGGCCGTGGTGTCGATCCCCAGCGCATAGCCCGACGGCAGCAGGATATTGTCGAAGCCCAGCGTTTCCGCCTGCAGCACGATGTCCCGGCAATGCGCCCAGCTGGATTGCAGCCTCGGGTCGGGCACGCCCAGAAACTCATAATCGTCGTCGCACAGCGCGGAGAACCAGCTGATCTCGCACGGGTTCTGGCTATCGGATGTCATGGCAGTTTCTGTCCTGTCGAGGCTTGCAGCACCGCATACCATTCCGCCCGGGTCCAGCTGACCGCGAAGGCGCCCGCAGCCTCCCGGATGCGGGCCGGCTGCTGGCTGCCCACGATGGGGATGGCGCCTGCCGGGTGCGCCATGATCCAGGCATAGGCCGCAGCCGAGCGCGATACGCCAGACGCCCGTGCCTTGTCGTCCAGCAACGCGGAAACCGGCCCCTCGTCCGAGACCGCGCCGCGCCCCAGCGGGGACCATGCCAGCACAGAAAGCCCCAGCTCCATCGCCTGATCCAGCACCCCGTCCCACAAGGGCGCGGCGTGCCAGGCCGAGAACTCCGGCTGGATCGAGGCCAGCGGGACCGGCAGATACGCCGCCAGCGCGCGCACCTGCGCTGCCGTGAAGTTGGAGACGCCCACCGCCTTCACCCTGCCGCTCTCCACCAGCCGCGCCAGCGTTCCCGCCAGCTCCTCCGGATGGGTCAGCAGGTCGGGCCTGTGCACCTGCCACAGCTCCACCTGCTCCACCCCCAGCCGCTTCAGCGAGGCATCCAGCGCGCGCTCCAGATAAGCCCGGCTGCTGTCATAGGGCACGCCGGGGATGATCCCGCCCTTGGTGGCCAGCACCATTCGCGCGCGCAGCTCCGGCGCTTCGCGCAGCACACGGCCCAGCAATTCCTCCGCCCCGCCGAACCCGGCCGGGCCGCCCAGACCATAGATGTCTGCGGTGTCGAACAGCGTGATGCCGCTTTCCAGCGCGGCGTCCACCAGCGCGCGCGCCGCCTTCACATCGTCGCCGGCAAAGCGCCACATGCCCCAGGCGAGGGGCGAAACGGACAATCCGCTCTTGCCGAGCGGCACGGCAAGCGGCGAAAGGGGCTTCATCGTCAGAACCTCCTGGACAATCGGAACCTATGGCTCGCAAGATTCGTTACGGCATTATCGGCACCGGCATGATGGGTTGCGAGCATATCCGCAATATCCGCCTGTTGCCCGACGTCGAGATCACCGCCATCGCCGACCCGGTCGAAACGTCGCTCAAATGGGCTGAAGCCAATCTGGGGGACTGGCGACCGGCCCGGTATCGCACCGCTGCGGAGCTCGCCGAATCGGCCGAGGTCGACGCCGTCGTCATTGCCTCGCCCAACAACACCCACCGCGAGGTGCTGGAGCCGCTGTTCGGCCGCGACATCGCCATCCTGTGCGAAAAGCCGCTGGCCACCACCATCCCGGATGCGCAATGGATCGTGGCGCAGGCGGCGAAATCCGCCGCGCCCTTCTGGACCGGCATGGAATATCGCTACATGCCGCCCGTCGCCCGCTTCATCGATCAGGTCCATGGCGGCCGCGTCGGCCGGCTGCACATGCTGGCCATGCGCGAGCACCGCTTCCCCTTCCTCGTGAAAGTGGGGGACTGGAACCGCTTTTCCCGAAACACCGGCGGCACCATGGTGGAAAAATGCTGCCACTTCTTCGACCTGATGCGCCTGATCACCCAAAGTGAGGCCGTCCGCGTCTATTGCTCCGGCGCGATGGACGTGAACCATCTGGACGAACGCTATGGTGGCGAAACCCCCGACATCATCGACAACAGCTACACCGTGGTCGATTTCGCCAACGGCGTCCGCGCCCTGCTCGACCTCTCCATGTTCGCCGAGGGTGTCGAGCATCAGGAGGAAATCTGCGCCACGGGAGACAAGGCCCGCCTCGACGTGATCGTTCCACCCGGCGACATCATCTTCTCCCCCCGCGTGCCGCTGGGCGCGCCCAAACAGGTGGAGCGCGAATCCGTCGCCGTCGATGAAACTGCGATGAAGGCAGGTTCCCACCACGGCGCCACCTTCCATCAGCACGAAGCCTTCGCACGCGCCGTCCGTGGTGAAGGGCCGGTGGAGGTCACGGCCGAAGACGGGCTGAAAGCCGTCCTGATCGGCGCCGCCGCCGAACTCAGCGCCCGCGAACATCGCGTGGTGGAAATCGCCGAACTGATCGGCGGCGCGGGCTAAACTCTCCCCGCCCTTTTCAAGCGGAGCGAGGTGGGGCTTGGCCACCCTCCTGTAAGCCGAGCTCCGACAGATCCGGCCCCAGCGGGACGATGCCGTTCGGGTTCAACGCCAGGATCGAATAATAGCCGCGCTTGATGTGATCGATATTCACCGTCTCGCGCACGCCGGGCAGGGCCAGCATGCGCTTGAGATAGGCGGAGAGCGCCGGATAGTCGGCGATCCGCCGCAGATTGCATTTGAACACGCCGTGATAGGCGGCATCAAAGCGCACCAGAGTCACGAGCAGCCGGATGTCTGCTTCGGTGAAGCGGTCGCCGAACAGCCATGGCCCCTCGCCCGCGAGCCGAAGTTCCAGTTCGTCCAGCATGGCGAACACTTCGGCGAAGGCCTCTTCATAGGCGGTCTGCGTGGTGGCGAAACCGGCGCGGTAGACGCCGTTGTTGAGCTGGGCGTAAACTCGCTCGTTCAGCGCATCGATGCCGTTTGCGAGGTCGGCCGGATAGAGGGTGACGGCCGGGTCCGCCAGCTCGCCGAAGCCGCTGTCGAGGATGCGCAGGATTTCGGAGGATTCATTGTTCACGATGCGGTCGGTCGCCTTGTCCCACAGCACCGGCACCGTGGCGCGGCCGGTGTAGGTCGGGTCGGCCTTGGTGTAGAGTTCGTGCATGTACATAAAGCCGTGCAGCGGCTCCCGCGTGGCGCCGGGATAGTCGCCGAAGCGCCAGCCCTCCTTCGTGAGGGTCGGCTCCACCACGGACACGCCGATCACATCCTGCAGCCCCTTCATCCGCCGCGCGATCAGCGTGCGCGACGCCCAGGGGCAGACGTAGGCGACATAGAGGTGATAGCGCCCCAGCGCCGCCTTGAAGCCGCCCTCCCCGCTTGGCCCTGCGCTGCCGTCCGGCGTGACCCAGTTGCGGAAGCCCGACGACATGCGGACAAAGCCGCCCTTGCCGTCGCTGCCCTGCACAGGCTGCCAGTCCGCCATCCATTTGCCGTCCACGAGCATTGCGTCTCTCCCCTGTCAGCCCAGCGACTGGATATAGGCCCGCCAGCCGCCGAACGCCGTGATCTCGGTGGCGCCGTCCAGCGCGCGCGGTTCGGCGACAAAGCCCTTAACCGATGTGCCGTCCTCCAGTTCCACCGTGCCGATGGCCAGCGGGGCCGGAACCTCCACGACGAAACTGCCGAACGCCGCCACGGGCAGGCGATACACCTCCACCTCGATCGCGGCTTCTCCGCCGTACACCAGCGCGGGCTTGGGCGGCACCGAATTGGCGATGGCGAACAGCCGATAGGCCGCCGCCGTCCGGCAGCGTCGCACCAGCTCGGCATCCCTTGAGGTCAGCTGCCAGTGCAGCGGCATCCCGGCCAGATGCGCGCCCACCACGGCCAGCTCCACGGTTTCGGGCACGCCATTCACATCCAGTGGCGGCACATCCGGCATGGGGGCGATCTCCTGATAGGCCGCTGCCAGCTGCAGCAGCGCGCGGTCGGTGAAGGCAGGCGCGATGAACGACACGCCGAAGCCCGTCGAATTGGCGCGGAAGCCCGCGGGCACGGCGATGGCGGCCATGTCCAGCAGGTTCACGAAGTTTGTGTAGAGCCCCATGTTGGCGTTCAGCGCGAAGGGTTCCGCCAGCAGTTCGCACACCCGATAGCTGGTCGGGCAGGTCGGCAACAGCAGCGCGTCAATCCCCTCGAACAGCGCCGCCGCCTGCCGGGCCAGAGCCTTCAGCGCATATTCGCCCCGGAAGGCGTCGACGGCCGACATCGCCTGCCCACCCTGCACGATGCTGCGCACGACGGGGTGGATGGCCTGCGGCTTCGCGCGCAGCAGCGGCTCCAGCGCGGCGGTGCGCTCCGCCACCCACGGCCCTTCATAGAGCAGCCGCGCCGCCTCCAGCAGCGGCGAGATATCCACCTCCACCGGCACCGCGCCCATGGCCCGCACCCGCGTCAGCGCCGCGTCCCACAGCCGCGCGGAGCCGGCGTCGCCCAGCAGGTTCAGCTGCGACGGCAGGGGAATGCCGAGGCGCTGGCCGGGCAACGGCCGATCCGTGCCCGTGCGCGAATAATCATCCCCGGCATCGAACCCCGCCGCGCAGGCGTCCACCAGCGCGGCATCGGCGGCGTCATGGGTGAAGGCGGTGATGCAATCCAGCGAACGGCAGGCGGGCACCAGCCCCTGCGTGCTCCAGCGCCCCTTGGTCGGCTTGAAGCCGAACAGCCCGTTCAGTGCGGCCGGAACCCGCCCGGAGCCGGCCGTGTCCGTTCCCAGCGCGAACGGCACCAGCCCGGCCGCCACGGCGACCGCCGAACCGGAACTGGAGCCGCCGCTGATAAAGCTGCGGTTGTGCACCGCCCGGCACGCGCCATAGGGGGAGCGCGTGCCCACAAGGCCGGTCGCGAACTGGTCGAGATTGGTCTTGCCGACGGGAATCGCGCCCGCCGCCACCAGCCGCCGCACCACATGGGCGGAGCGGTCCGGCAGATAGGCGAATGCCGGGCAGCCCGCCGTCGTGGGCAGCCCTTCGACGTCGATATTGTCCTTCACCGCGAAAGGCACGCCCGCCAGCGGCAGTGCCTCGCCGGAGGCGACCCGCTGGTCCACGGCTTGTGCCATGCCGATCAGCGCATCGTCGGCGAAGCAGCTGATCCAGACCTCGGGCTGTACCGCTTCATAGGCGCGGATTCGCGCCAGCGTCTCGCGCATTGCCGCCATCGCGCTCAGGGCGGTGACGTCGGCGATCCCCGGCAGCGGCGGCAACACCGCCGCTACCACATCACCCATTGGCGGCAGCAAGTCTCGCCGGTTTCTTCGGCCCGCGCAGCTTGTCCCACGCCTTGCGGTAGCGCGCGACGAGCCACTGGTTGAACTGCCCCTGCGCGCCTTCCTGCCAGGAATAGCGCCCGCGCACGGCAAAGCGCGAGCGCAGGCCCACCTGCACCAGCGCATCCACATGCATGTCCTGCGCGATGATCTTCGCCGCGCTGTTCATGATCGCTTCCAGCTTGTGGGAAAAGGCCGGGTCCTTCATCGCGCCGGGCGCGACCAGCACGCCGGTGTCCTGCTCCATCACCTCGGCGCCGTCGGCGCGCAGGATCAGGTAGATCACCAGATCGGGCGTCATCACCAGCGACAGCGTCGGCGGCATGTTGGCGAACGTCACCCGGTTGCGGTCCTCGTCCGTCAGCTTGGGGAAGATCGGCAGGATCGCCTTCTGCGTCGGGTTAAAGCTGGGGTCCTTGTGCAGCGCCCCGTTGAACCGCAGGAAACCGGCATCCTCCGCATCGGCATCCGGGAACACAGCCAGGTTCGACGGGATGAAGTCGTGCAACGGCCCCTGGTGCAGCTTGGAGGCGTGGTAGCCGTCGTTGTTGTTCTCGAACATCACCTTCCAGTTCCAGGCGAAGCTGCCGGTGATGGTGTCGGCCAGCTCCGCATTGGCGAGATCGTAGTTGGCGATCGCCGCCTCCACCACGGTCAGCCGGGGCGCCAGCGGCTCGGCCTGCGCATCGAAGTTCACGAAGATGAAGCCCAGCCAGATTTCCACCTTCAGCGCGGGCAGGCTGAACTTCTTGCGGTCGAAATTGCAGGTCTTGTCCATGGCGGGCGCGCCCACCAGCCGGCCGTCCAGATCGTAGGTCCAGTGGTGATAGGGGCAGACGAAGCCGCGCGTGTTGCCGGCACCTTCCGCCACCAGCATGGCGCGGTGCTGGCACACGGAGCTCATCGCCCGGATCTCGCCGGCCCGGTCCTTCGCGATCAGCAGCGGCTCGCCGATGATCTTGGTGGTGAAATAGTCGCCGGGGTTCTTCACCTGCTCCACCCGGCCCACGCACAGCCATTCATGGTTGAACAGCGCTTCCTTCTCGAACTCGTAGAAGCCGGCGTCGGTGTAGCATTCCGGCGGCAGCGTCTCGGAATCGGCGAGGTCCAGCGTCGAGCTTTCAAGCCCGTCGAAGAAGGAATCGGTCAGAAGGGGCGAAGTCATCAGGCGTCTCCGTCGCAACCCGAATGGTCAGAACATGGGATGCAGAATGCCGCCGAAGCGCACCTCGAGTCTTTGCAGTGGGCGCACAGAGAATGGCGGGGCGGTGCGACAAAATGTTCTGCCTCCTCGCTCAAGACGGCGCTGCCGGGAGCGGGCATCAGGGCGGAATGACGAACCCGATCCTCGAAGCCGACCTGCTGGTTTCCGGCGCCGAACTCATCACCATGAACGCGCGCCGCGAGGTGATCCGGGACGGCGCCATCGCCGTTCGCGGCAACAGCATCGTCGCCGTCGGCAAGCGCGAGGCGCTGGAACGGAGCGTCCGCGCCCGGACCACCCGCGACGCCAGCGGCTTTGTCCTCACCCCCGGCTTCCACGACGGCCATATCCACATCACCGGGGACCCGCTGACGCGCGGCTTCGTTCGCCGGGTGCCGGACCAGAGCTGGAACGACAATCTTTCCAAATGGGTCATCCCGCTGTTCAAGGCGCAGACGCCCGCCGACGAGGCGCTGGCGGCCAAGCTCTCCGCACTCGCCATGATCCGCTTCGGCACTACCAGCTTCATGGAGGCGGGCACGGTGATCCATCTGGAAGCCGTGATGGAGGGGCTGGCGGAAAGCGGCATCCGGGGCCGCGTCGGCCGCTGGGTGGAAGGCCGCACCTATGATCCCGCCGCCGATCCCGCCATCCGCACTGGTGAGGCCATCGAGCTGCTGCAATCCGAGGTGGAAGCCTTCCCGGACGACGGCGAAACGCTGCTGGCGGCCTGGCCCGTGCTTGTCGGCCACAGCACCAATTCGGATGAGGTCTGGCTTGCCGCCAAAGCGCTGGCAGATGCGAACGGCCTGAAGCTTTCCGCCCATATGAGCCCGCGCGCGAGCGACCCGGAGTGGTTCCTTGCCAACTATGGGCGGCGCCCCGTCGAGCATCTGGCGGACATCGGCGCGCTCGGCCCCAACGTCTGCCTCACACACCTCGCCGACACCGACATGGCCGAGGTGGAGCTGCTCGCGGCGACCGGCACGTCGGCCATCCACTGCCCGCACGCGGCCTTCCTCGGCGGCTTCGGGCTGGCGAGGAAGGGCCTCCACCCCGAGATGATGGCGAAGGGTGTGCCGCTGATGCTGGGCACGGACGGCATGGCCGCCAGCATCCTCTCCTCGGCGCGGCTGATGGCGGCGGCCTATCGCGATGCGCGGGACGATCAGGATCTGCTGCCGGCCACCAGACTGCTGGAACTGATGACGGTGGACGGCGCGAAGGTGATGGGGTGGGAGGGCCGCACCGGCGCCCTCATCCCCGGTGCGAAGGCCGACTTCGTGCTGCACGACACCCGCACCCCCGAATGGGGCGGCCCGCTGTTCGACAGCGTCGGCCAGCTCGCGCTTTCCGCCCCGCCGTCGGCTGTCCACAGCGTCTGGATCGACGGCCGGCAGGTGCTGGAAGCGGGACGCAACCTGCTGCTGGACGAGGAGAAACTGCTGGCGGATGCCGTTCAGGCCGGTGAGGCGATTGTGGCGCGCACCGGTTTGCCGATCCGCACGCCATGGCCCGTGCTGTAGGCCAGGGCTTCGGGAAAACCGCTACATCCTGTCGCACCCCCACCGCAAAGCGGGCGCCTTTGATCAAGTTCAACGCGGGCGGCGATGCTAGCCTTCACACACGCCGGGCAACCAGCCGAAGGACGACCAATGAGCGAAGCCCTCCACAGCACCGGACCCCGCAGACCGACATGGACCCACATGGCGCTCGCGGTCAGCAATGTCGACGCCACGGTGGACTGGTATGAAAGCTTCACCCACCTCCGCGTGCTCGCCCGCCATGAAGACAAGGACGGCCGCAACGCCTGGTTGGCCGACCCGGACGAAAAGGCCCGCCCCTTCGTGCTGGTGGTCGGCGAATTCTTCCCCGGCCACGATCCCTTCGCGCCCGCGCCGCACCACCCGCTGGGGCCGTTCGCCCATTTCGGCATCGAGCTGCCCAGCCGGGAGGCCATCGACGAAGTCGCCGCGCGCGGCAAGGCGGCAGGCTGCCTCGCGCTGGGCCCGGTGCAGATGGCCAAGGACATCGGCTATATCTGCTTCCTGAAGGACCCGGACGGGAACACCATCGAATTCTCCTACGATCAGGGCGTGTTCGAGACCGCGCGGGACATCTGGCAGGTTGCGGTTTGACGGCCAGACATGTGACAATGTCGTGCCACCGGCGTAGGGCGACGCCATGAAAGCCCTGCTCGCCCGCTTCAACATCGATCCCTACATCCTGCTGCTGCTGGGCACCGTGGTGCTTGCCTCGCTGCTGCCCGCGCGCGGCATCTGGGCCGATATCGTCAGCCTCGCCTCCAAGATCGGCATCGTGCTGCTGTTCTTCCTGCACGGCGCCCGGCTGTCGCGCGAAGCGGTGGTGGCGGGCGCGCAGCACTGGCGGCTGCACCTGTGCGTCGCCCTGATGACCTATGGGCTGTTCCCGCTGCTCGGCCTCGCCGCCCAGCACCTTCCCGGGGTGGAGCCCACGCTGGGCCAGGGGTTGCTGTTCCTCACGCTGCTGCCCTCCACGGTGCAGTCCTCCATCGCCTTCACCGCGATTGCCCATGGCAATGTGGCGGCGGCCGTGTGCAGCGCCTCCTTCTCCAACCTCGCGGGCATCGGGCTCACCCCGCTGTTCACCGCCACGCTGATGCACTCTAGCGGCGGTTTTTCCACCGATGCCGTCGTCAGCATCGTGTTCCAGTTGCTGCTGCCCTTCCTGGCCGGCCATTTCCTGCGCCCCTGGATCGGGGAGTGGGTGACGCGCCGCAAGCCGATGCTGACCTATGTGGACCGGGGCTCGATCCTGCTCGTCGTCTATTCCGCGTTCGGCGCCGCCGTGGTGGGCGGGCTGTGGCAGCAGGTGACGCTGAAGGACCTGTTCATCATCCTTGCCGTTTCCGCCGCGATGCTGGCCATCGTGCTGTGGGCCAGCCAGGCGCTGGGCCGCTGGATGGGCTTCCCGCGCGAGGACATCATCGTGCTGCAATTCTGCGGCTCGAAGAAAAGCCTCGCGTCCGGCGTGCCCATGGCCGGCGTGCTGTTCCCGGCCGCTCAGGTGGGCGCCATCATCCTGCCGCTGATGCTGTTCCACCAGCTGCAGCTGATGGTCTGCGCCGTGCTGGCCCGCCGCTATAGCCGGCAGGCCGAGCTGGAGGCAGCCGCATGACGATTCGCCTCCCACAAACTGAAACGGCACCGTCCGACAAGACCGGGGCACCCCTTCCGCCGCACCATCCCGCCACCCCAACCGGGAGAGATTGACCCATGCCCGCCACCGCCACCGCAGCAACGCTCACAGCCTTTCCCCCCGTCACCACCGAAGCCGCCTGGCGCGGCGACCGGCTGAAGCAGACGGGCGAATGGATCTATCTGCTGTCCGACGCGCAGGTGGCGGAACTGGAATCGCTGGGCCAGCGCTTCCTCACCGAAAACCCCGACCTGCGCACCGTGCAGGCCGCCGACTATCCGCTGGTCGCCTGCGCCGACGCCGTGGTCGAATGGGGCAAGGATGTCGATTACGGCCGCGGCTTCGTGCTGGTGCGCGGGCTTCGCACGCAGTTCTATTCAGACGCGCTCTCGTCGGCGATCTACTATATCCTCGGCCTGCATATGGGCGATCCCATCCGCCAGAACGAGATGGGCGACCTGATCGACCATATCTACGCCACGTCCGACAAGACGATGGACGACCCCACCGCGCTGTCCTCCAAGGTGCGCGACAAGCTGGTCTACCATTCCGACAGTTCAGACATCGTGGCGCTGATGTGCCTGCGCCCCGCGCGGGAGGGCGGCGCCTCCTGCCTCGTCTCTGGCGCCGAAATCTACAACGAGATCCTGCGCCGCCGGCCCGATCTCGCGCCGCTGCTGCTGGAGCCCTTCCACTGGGACTGGCGCCGGCAGGACAAGCAATCGCCCGCCTTCACCTACACCTCGCCCATCGTCAGCCTGGTGGACGGCGTGTTCAGCATGTACGCGGGTTCGCTCTATATCCTGACGGCGCAGGAATATCCGGGCGTCCCCAAGCTGACGCCCGAACAGATCGAGGTGCTCGAGCTGTTCGACAAGATCACCTACGAGGAGGGCATGGCGATCGAGATGGATTTCCGCCCCGGCGACATCCAGTGGCTTTCCAACTACGCCGCGCTCCACGCCCGCACGACCTTCTATGACTTCCCCGAACCCCAGCGCCGCCGCCACCTGCTCCGCCTGTGGCTCAGCCGCGACGCGGGCCGCCCCGTTGTCGAGAATTTCGGCAAGAACGGCGTCGTCCAGCACCGCGCCGCCCCCCGCGACGGCGGCGCCGAGCATGAGGACGGGCATTTCGACATCTATTCGATCTCGGTGCCGCGCCTGATTTCCTGAGGGATGCAAGCCGAAACCCAGGCTCAGATTTCTCCGAACATCGCCACCAGCTCCGCAACATCCCGCACGTCGGCGAAGTTCAGCCGCAGGTTCAGCAGTGCCGCTTCATGCTCGGCGTCGGTCACGGCGGCGCAGGCGTCGCCGGCCACCATCACCCGCCAGCCGGCCATGTTCGCGTCTCGCGCCGTCGATTCCACGCAGACGTTGGTCAGCGTGCCAGCCAGCACCAGCATTTCCGCCCCCAGCTCGGTCAGCGTGGCGGTCAGCGCCTGCGCCGGGCACATCAGCGCGCCATAGCGATATTTGTCGATCACCCGGTCGGACGGTTCCACGTCCATCGCGGGGTGCAGCCCGTGCGCATCGGCGCCCGCCCGCAGCGCCGCCACCGCGCGGGCGACATGGGGATCGTTCAGATCATATTGCCACGCCGGCATGGCCAGCGGGGGTTCGTCGCTGACGGTCTGGCGGGTCCAGATCACCGGGCAGCCCGCCGCCCGTGCGGCCCGGGCCAGATCGTTCACCTGCGCGATGATGTCGCGGGCATGGGCGTTCCCGAACACCTCGCCCTCGCCGACGAAGGCCAGTTGCATGTCGATCACCACCAGCGCGGTTCGGCCGGGCAGCAGGCGGGGGAAATCGTTCAGTCCCCGCCCGCGCGCGACGGCCCAGTCCGGCAGCCGGCCGCGATGGCTCACGCAGGTTCGAACGCGGTGGAGAGAGACAGCGGCCGCCAAGCCGCGATCTGCTGCCCGATGAAGGCGAACTGATCCTCTGCATAATGCAGCGCGTCCTCGCCCAGCAGCAGGTGCAGCGGCGGTTCGGGCGCATCCAGCGCGGCCAGAATCGCGGCGGCCCCACGTGCGGGATCGCCCTTTTCCTTGCCCGCATTGCCGGTCAGCACCTGCTCGGCGATGTGGGCGCTGCCGTCATAGTCGGCGATGGATTTCGCGGCCTTCGCCAGCCCGCCCGCCGCGAATCCGGTGCGGAACCCGCCCGGCGCCACGTTCGTGACCCCAATGCCCAGCGGCCGCACCTCCTGCGCCAGCGTCTGGCCGATGCATTCCAGCGCATATTTGCTGGCGCCGTAGATGCCTGTGCCTGCCCAGGGGGCGAGGCCGGAGACGGACGTGATGTTCACGATATGCCCGGATTTGCGCGCCCGCATCCCCGGCAGCACCGCCTGGATCACCCGGATCGCCGCGAACAGGTTGATGTCGAACAGCGCCTGCACTTCCGCAACGCTGACTTCCTCGATGGCGCCCACCAGGCCGAAGCCGGCGTTGTTCACCGCGAAGTCGATCCCGCCCAGCCATTGCTCAGCCTCGGCAGCGGCAGCGTCCACTGCGGCTGCGTCGCGCAGGTCCACGGCCAAGCCTTTCGCCAGTCCCGGCCCCAGCGCCTCGAACGCGGCGATGTCGGCGGCCTTGCGCGTGGTGCCCACCACCTTGTCTCCGCGATCCAGCGCGGCCTCGGCCAGTGCCCGGCCCAGCCCGCTTCCGATCCCCGTGATGAACCAGCCTGCCATATGTCCCTCGCTTTCTCTGGCCTTACCCTTAGGCCGCGACGCGCCCCTGATTCTTGATACAAGCGACCATAGCTGTTGCCTGCCCGCGCACCCGTGCCGATCGGCCTTGATCCCAACCCCGCACCATGGTCCAGACCGGAGCATGGGAGAGCTTCTATGACCGTCCATGTCGTCGGATCGATCAACATCGACATCATCGCCCGCGTGGACCGGCTGCCGCGCCCCGGCGAGACCATCCTCGCGCTGGGCGCCGAGAGGCTGGCGGGCGGCAAGGGCGCCAATCAGGCGGCCGCCGCCGCGCGCATGGGCGCCGACTGCCGCATGATCGGCGCCGTCGGCACCGACGATGGCGGCCGCTGGATCCGCGACCTGATCGCCGCCACCGGCGTGGACACCTCCGGCATCGTGGCGGTCGAGGCCGCCACCGGCGCCGCCCATATCGCGGTGGAGGCCAGCGGCGAAAACCAGATCATCGTGCTGCCCGGCGCCAACGCCCATGTCGCGCCGCCGCCGGAGATCGCTTCCGGCGTGCTTCTGGCCCAGCTGGAAATCCCCATCGACCGGCTCGCCGCGCTGTTCGCTGCCTCGCCGCGCGCGCTGCGAATCCTCAACGCCGCCCCGCCCTCTCCGGCCGCGCTTCCCATGCTGGCGGACGTCGATATCCTTATCGTCAACGAACATGAGCTGGCCGCGCTCGCGCCGGGAAATTCCGCCCCGGATCACCTCCGCAGCCTGCTCTCCCGCCCCGAACAGGTCGGCATCGTCACGCTGGGCGCCAAGGGCCTCCTCGCCGTCTGGCCGGATCGCGAGCTGTTCGTGCCTGCATGGCCGGTGACGGCGCTTGACACCATCGGCGCGGGCGACTGTTTCTGCGGCGCGCTGGCCGCCCTGCTGGATGAAGGCCTGGCCCTGGGACAGGCGTTGCCGAAGGCGTCCGCTGCCGCCGCGCTCTGCACGCTGAAGCCCGGCGCACTGCCCGCTATGCCCGCCCGCGAAGAGGTGGAGCGCTTCATGGCAGAGACTGGCTGAACTCCTCTCCCCCGCTCAGGCTGAGCTTGTCGAAGCCCCATGCGAGGTCAGCACAGGCCCGGCCATTGCGCTTTTGCGTCGGGGGCTTCGACAAGCTCAGCCTGAGCGGGATGGAGAGGGCACAGCGCGACAGAGGGAGAAAGATGGCCCCCAAGTTAATATGCGCTATCAATCAAGAACGGCGCACGCGCGCGCATAAGGCTGTCGGGAACCGCGGAGGAGACAATATGACCCAGCTTGAGCGCACCGCCTTTGGCCTTCCCTCCGACAATGGCGGGAAGGATCTGGGCATCTTCCTCCCCATCGCCAACGGCGGCTGGATCCTCTCGCGCAACAAGCCCGAGATCGACGGCTCCTACGCCTATTGCCGCGCCAGCGCGCTGGCCGCCGAGGAGGCCGGGTTCGATTTCATCATGGCGATGGCCAAGTTCCGCGGCTATGGCGGCGAAACCAAGCACTGGAACAGCTCCATCGACAGTGTCGTCGCCATGGCAGGCCTCGCCGAAGTCACGGACCGGGTGAAGGTCTGGGCCACCATCCACACCCTGCTGCAGAATCCGGCAGTCGCCGCCAAGGCCATCGCCACGCTGGACCAGATCGCGAAAGGCCGCGCCGGGCTGAACGTCGTCAGCGGTTCCTACAAGGGTGAATTCTCCCAGATGGGCGCCTGGCCGGAGAATGTGAACCACGACCAGCGCTATGATCTGGCCGACGAATGGGTGCGGGCGGTGAAGGCGCTATGGTCCGAGGAGTCCGTCACCATGAACGGCACCTATGTGACGATGGACGATTGCGAATCCTGGCCCAAGCCGGAAAAGCGCCCCTTCCTCGTCTGCGCCGGCAGCTCGGAAAAGGGCATGCGGATGACGGCGGAGCAGATGGATGCCATCTTCCTCTCCGGCGGCACCGCGGCCGAACTGTCGAAGGCCAGCATGCGCGCCAAGGCGATCTCCGCCGAATATGGCCGCAACATCCGCACCTATTCCATGCTGACCATCGTGTTCGGCGAAACCGACGAGGCCGCACAGGCGACCGCGAAACATTATGCCGACGGGCTGGACGAAGAGGCGCTGAAGGGCATGATGCGCGCCTATGGCTTCCTGGATGCGGAAATCGGCAAGGAAAATGACTTCGTGAAGAAGAGCCGTTCCTCCTTCATGTCGGCCAACATCGTCGGCGCGCCCGACACTGTCGCGCGGCAGGTGGGCGATCTGCTGGAAGGCTCCAACACCGACGGGCTGATGCTGATCTTCCCCGATTACCCGCGCGACATTCCCATCTTCGGCAAGCATGTGCTGCCCCTGCTGCGCCAGCGCTTCCCCAACCTCCCCGCCAGCGCCGCCGCCTGAAATGGCCGCCCTTCCCCACCTCAAGTCCCCCGATTTCCCGCAGATGGTGGCGCCCGGGCTGACGGCGCTGGTCGTGATCGACATCCAGACGGACTTTGCGGCGCCGGAAGGGCTTCTGGGCCGGGTCGGCGTGGACCTGACGGAAGCCCATGCCGCCATCGACCAGTGCGAACGGCTGGTCGCCGCTGCCCGCAAGGCCGGAGTCACGGTGGCGCTGCTGCGGGTGGTGACCACGCCCGAGGACGACAGCCGCGCGCTTCGCACCCTCTATGCCCGGCGCGGGCGCCCCGGCGAGCAGGCCATCTGCCGCACCGATGACGGCGGGGCCGATTACTACCGCATCTTCCCCGAACCCGGCGACATCGAGGTCTCGAAGCTGCTCTACAGCGGCTTTTACGGCACCGATTTCGAGGCGCAGCTGCGCGCGCGCGGCATCGACACCCTCGTCGTTTGCGGCCTTTCCACCGACTGCTGCGTCGATTCCACCTCGCGCGATGCCTTCCATCGCGACTTCGATGTGTTCGTCGTCTCCGACGCCTGCGCCGCCTATGAGCCCGGCCTGCACGAAAGCAGCCTGAACGCGCTGGAGAAGAATTGCGTGCTGCTCGTCACCACCGATGATGTGCTGGCAGCGTGGTCAGGAACGGCGGCGTGAACGACTTCGCCAACCCCTCCCACGCACCCCACGCCGTGACGGAGGCCGAACGCGACGCCATCGCGGCCGCTATCGACACCGACGAACTGGTGAACCTCGCCCTCACGCTCGGCAACATCCGCAGCCGTTCGCAGGAAGAGGCGGAGGCCGCGCAGTTCGTGTTCGACTGGATGCAGACCGAGGGCTTCCGCCCGCGCAAGGTCGGCGCCACGCCCGAACGCCCCAACATCATCGGCGAATATGGCGGCGGGGCAAAAGGCGCCAACCTGCTGTTCACCGCCCATCTCGACACCGAAAGCCCCTCCGGCCTGCCGCACCAGAACGCCTTCCGCTACAAGCCGGAAACCCTGGCAGACCCGGAATGGACGCAGTGCTGGCTGGAGGACGGCGCGCTGCGCGGCTATCCGATCAGCAATGATCGCGGGCCGATGTCCTGCTTCCTGATTGCCGCCAAGGCGCTGAAAAAGGCCGGGATCGGGCTGGCGGGGAAATGCTGGCTGACGGCCTGCCCCGGCGAGATCGGCCCGGAGCCGATCGAGGAATATGCCGGCATCGGCTGGAACGGCAAGGATATCGGCGCCCATTATCTGTTCCACCATGGGGGCGTCGCGCCCGATTACGCCATCGCCGCCGAAGGCACCGATTTCGGCCTCAACTGGGCGGGATCGGGCTATGCGCTGTTCCGCGTGCGCATCTATGGCAAGGGCGTCTTCACTCCCATCCTCGATGCGCCCGCCGATCCGCACCGGCACCCGAACCCCATCTACCGGCTGGGCCCGGTGATCGCTGCGCTGCACGGCTGGAGCCAGACGTTCGAGCGCGAGAGCATCCTGGAAACGCCGGGCGGCACGGTGATCCCCAAGGTGCAGATCGCCAGCGTGCGCGGCGGCATCCCCTTCGATTTCGGCGCCGGAACCGAAGTCTGCGCGCTCTACATCGATGTCACACTGAACCCACGGCAGACGGCGGCAGAGGCTTACCACGGCATCATGGAAGCGATGCGTGGCGTCGATGTCGAGAGCTTCGATGTCGAAGCCGTCGTCGTCCGCCACGGCTTCGAGGCCGACAGCACCCGCGTCGCCCCGCTTGCGGGCGCCGTCGATGCCGCCACCCGGCTGGTGCGGGGCGCCCCGCTCGAAGTCTCCCACCCGGTCTATTCCAGCATGTGGCGGGACCATAATGTGTTCAACATGCACCGGGTTCCGGCCGTCACCACCGGCATGCCGCGCTGGCGCCCCACGCCTGCCGCCATGCGCGACAGCGCGCTCATCTACGCGCTCACCATGCTCTCCGTCTGCGGGCGCGGCCCGGCCCCCGGCGGGCCTGCGGCCAGCAGTGTCTATGGAACCGACACACCTTTTTGAATGCAGCCTGCCGTACAAATGGTTGAAGCCTGTTGCGCTGCACCATAACTCGGGGGCAATCTATGGCTGACTGGTTGCGGGTGTGGTCGGCCCCGGCTTCCAAGGTGAGAAGAGTTGCGCTTCACAACGAATGCCTATCCCAAGGAGCAGCGCCGCGAGGCGTGGCGGTTCGCGCTGAAGCGTGTGTCGCTGCTGCTCGACGAGGCGGATGAGAATCTCCTTTACGGCGAGCTGATCCAGTTCCGCAGCCGCGCCGGCTTCAGCTTCGTGCGCGTGACGGGCACCGCGCAGAGCTGGTCCATCGATTTGCGCGACCAGCCCGGCTCCTACTGGCTTGCCATCGTGCTCGACGGCGGCGCCACCCTGATCGAGGGTGACGAGCGCACCCCGCTGGCCGACGGCGAAATGGTCTGCGGCCGCAGCGAAAGCGGCGCCTTCCTCAGCTTCAGCGGAGACAACCGCAGCCTCCTCGTCCATGTGCCGCAGGGCTTGAGCAACCTGCGCCTGAAGACCCCCATCTCAGACAAGCCGCGCAAGATCAGCGCGGCCGTCGGCGCGGGCCGCATCTTCTCTGGCATGCTCCGCGCCATGGCCGACACCATCGGCGAGATTTCCGAGGACGACGCCCGCCCCATCGAGCTCGCCTTCCCCGAATTCCTCATCACCAGCCTGATGGACAATGCACCGCCCAAGGCGCTGGGCGGCGCGGCCGGCATGCGCGCGGCCCTGCTGGAACGCATCTACCAGACCATCGAGATCCGCCTCTCGGACCCCGACCTCAACTATCAGCAGGTCGCGGCCGAGCACGGCATCTCGCCGCGCTATCTGCAGAAGCTGTTCGAATCCACCGATGACAGCTTCGGCCATTATGTGAAGCTCCGCCGGCTGGAACGCTGCCGCCTCGATCTGCGCAGCCCGCTGCACGCGCAGAAATCCATTTCCGAAATCCTGTTCGAATGGGGCTTCAACGACAGCGCCACCTTCAGTCGCGCCTTTCGCGAACAATATGGCATTTCGCCCCGCGAATATCGCAAGGGCGCCCCCACCATCGCCGAGGAGGACGCCCAGCAGATGCGGCGAGGCCGCCCGGCCCGCACCACGGCCCAGCCCGAAGAGCAGCCGGACAGCGACGAGGACGCCCCCGCCGAAACGGAAGCGGCAGACGCCGACAGCCCGCTGCGCTCGGCCGTTCGCCACCATCATCTGCCGGTCAGCCCGGAAACCGTGCACTGGGGCTATCTCAGCCGCAATCTGAAGCCCGCGCTGAAGGTGCAGTCCGGCGATTTCGTCACCATCGAAACCCTCACCCACCACGCCAACGACGATCCCGAACGCATGGTTGAGGGCGACCCGGGCGCTGAAAGCGTGTTCCACTGGGATGCCCATTCGAAAGCGGTGGACCGCCGCGGCGCCGGCCCCATGGACGCCTCCGCCTTCGGGCGCGGCGCCGGTGAGGGCTTCGGCGTCCATATCTGCACCGGCCCCATCGCGGTGGAAGGCAGCCAGCCCGGCGACCTGATCGAGGTCCGTATCCTCGACATCAAGTCCCGCCCTTCGGGCAGCGAACGCTTCGCCGGCAAGAGCTTCGGCAGCAACGCCGCCACCTATTGGGGCTTCCACTTCCAGGACCTGCTGACGGAGCCGAAGCAGCGCGAAGTCATCACCATCTACGAGGTGGAAACCAGCGGCGGCCGCCCGCCGGTCGCCCATGCCGTCTACAGCTTCCGCTGGACCGAGCAGGTGGACCCGTCCGGCATCCGCCACGCCCGCTATGATTATCCCGGCGTCCCCGTCGATCCGGCGACCATCGAGCGCAATTATGATGTGCTGCGCAACGTGGAAATCCCGATCCGCCCGCACTTCGGCGTGATCGCACTGGCGCCGGCCCACAACGGCTTTGTCGATTCCGTGCCGCCCAGCAATTTCGGCGGCAATCTGGACAATTGGCGCACCGGCCCGGGTTCGCGCATCTTCCTGCCCGTGCAGGTGCCCGGGGGTCTGCTCTCATTGGGCGACCCGCACGCCTCGCAGGGCGATTCCGAACTGTGCGGCACCGCCATCGAATGTTCGATGACGGCCCTCATTCAGGTGATCCACCACCGCGCCGCCAATGTGACGGATTATTTCCGCGACCTGGATTACCCCCTGATCGAAACCGACGCTGAATGGGTGATCATGGGCTTCAGCCACCCGGATTATCTGAAGGAACTGGGCGAGGACGCGCAGAGCGAAGTCTACAAGCAATCCTCCATCGACAGCGCCATGCGCGACGCCTTCCGCAAGGCCCGCCGCTTCCTGATGACCGCCAAGCGCCTGAGCGAGGACGAAGCCATCTCCCTCCTCTCCGTCGGCGTGGACTTCGGCGTATCGCAGGTGGTGAACGGCAATTTCGGGGTGCACGCGATCATCCGCAAATCGCTGTTTACCGGGTAGGGTGTAGCCAACAGCAACGCTGCCATGTCCCCAGGCACACCTTCTGTTGGGAATCACATGGCCCGGTTCTGCTCGAATTTCGCTGGAATGCCGTAAGCATGTTATGATTTCTTCCTGCCGTTCCGGCCTCCCAGGGCAGGTCAGCACGACGAAAAACGGACAAACCGGGAGGGAACTGGCAAACATGCGCAATCCGGTCTGCCACTTCGAAATTCCGGTCACAGACCTTGACCGGGCCATTCGCTTTTATGAGACCGTGCTCGAAATCACACTCAACCGCCAAATGGTCGATGGCTACAGTATGGCCTTCTTTCCGCGCGATGATGGAGCGCCCGGCGCAAGTGGGGCACTGGTCGCGGGCGATGTCTATATCCCGTCGAGAACAGGGGCGATTATCTATTTCGATGTTACCGATATAGACTCAGCCCTGATCCGGGCACAGGCTGCAGGCGCGAACATACTCTACCCCAAGACATACGTTGGCGACGCCGGATATGTCGCCGAGATCGAGGATAGCGAGGGCAATCGGATGGCGCTCAGCGCAGAGTCTCCCTCCTCGAATTGATCCCCCACTCGCTCCCAACTGCATCGCGAATAGACGGGCATCGCCACGCCAGCTCGCCTGCGCTACGTTCCGATAAATCGGCTTCCCTTCCGCTCCATCAATAAGGCCGGTCCCCCGCCACCGTCACCCGATACCCCGAACGGACGTCGGGGAAATAATCCCACACGGCGAAATGCTGGGTGCAGCGATTGTCCCAGAAGGCCACGCTGTTCTGCTGCCAGCGGAAGCGCACCTGGAAGTTCGGGTCCTTCACATGATCGAACAGGAAGCGCAGCACCGCGTCGCTTTCCTTCTTGGACAGCTCGTTGATGCGGATCGTCTTGGACTGGCTGACGAACAGGCATTTGCGCTTGGTGACTGGGTGGGTGCGGATCACCGGATGGGTGTTGCGCGGGTAGGTCTTCTGCACATCCGGGAACAGCTCCCGATAGATGTGGTTGCTGTCATGCACCGCCGTCAGCGGGTCCAGAAAGGCCTTCATCGCGGGCGTCAGCGCGTCATAGGCGGCGTACATGCTGGAAAACAGCGTGTCGCCGCCGGTGTCCGGCAGGGTGTGCATATAGAGGATGCTGCCCATCGGCGGCTCGGCATCCTCGCTCAGGTCGGAATGCCAGTCTTCGCCGGCCACGAACTTGCTGGTCTCGTCGGCGTGGATGGCCACGATCTCCGGATGCTCCGCCAGCCCCGACACGCCCGAATGCAGCGCCAGCTTGCCGAACGACCGGCCCAGCGCCTTGTGGCTCTCATGCGTCAGCTGCTGGTCGCGGAAGAACAGCACCTGATGCTGCATCAGCGCATCGTGCAGCTCGGAAAAGGCCTGGTTGCCCAGCGGCTGGGAGAGATCGAGGCCGAAGACCTCGGCTCCGATCCGCTTCGTCATCGGCCGCACGTCGATCAGTTCATAGCCCATGGTGCAGTCCTTATTCCGGGTCTTTGACCGTGCCCTTGTGCGGGAAGATCCGCCGCTCGATCCGGCAGTGGATGCCCTGTGTGCCGTCCACCACCTGCGTCACGCCGAAGTCGGCCGCCACGCTCATCAACGAATAGCCGTCCTGCCGCGACAGCCCCTGATGTTCGGTCAACAGGTGCAGCATGTCCAGCGATGCGCTCTTCATCGCCGCATCCAGGTCCGCGCCGAAGCCGTGCACGATCCAGCAATCCGGCGTCTCCAGCAGCGGCGAGGGGAAGCTGAAATCCTTGCGCAGAATGATCTGGAACAGCACGTCCAGCGAGGCTTCGATCGCGGTGCCGCTGATCTCGCCATCGCCCTGGCTCACATGCGGGTCGCCGATGGAGAACAGCCCGCCCTTCACCTGCACCGGATAATACATCCGCGCCCCAGGCCCGATGCGCCAGTTGTCGATATTGCCGCCATGCAGGCCCGGCGGGATGGTAGAAACGGGCTCGTTCACCGCAGGCGCCACGCCCGCCGTGCCCAGATGCGGCCGGGCCGGCACCGTGATCCCCGGCAGCGCGGGAGACCGATCGCAGTCCGGGCAATGGGTGATGCGCCCCGGCACCACATATTTGTCCGGAACATCATAGGCATAGAGCGCGCTGGCGGTATTGGCGCTCGGGTCCAGCTTGTAGATGGTCACCCGCTCGGTCTCGCCGAATTCCTGATACAGATGGCCCCAGTTCGCCTGCAGGTTCGACCCATAGTTGAAGCGCGGCACCATCTCGAAATAGCGCACTTCCAGCATGTCGCCGGGTTCCGCGCCCTCCACATAGATGGGGCCGGTCATGATGTGGCAGCCCGGCGCACGCGTGGCCGGATCGATCTCTGTGAAGATGCGGCGGATCTCCTCGTCGAACATCAACTCCGGGTCGTCGCCGGCATGGTGCGTCACCGCCTGCGCGCGGATCAGGTCGCCGCTCTTCACCGTCAGCGCCGGCTTGATCTCGGGCGAGAAGTAACCCCAGTGAACCGTCTCCGGCGTCGCCTTCAGATGGTGCAGCGCCGATGGCAGCACGGTCTCGGGTTCTTCGGTGGGACGCAAGCTGATGAGGGCCATCTGGGTTCCTTTGTCAGGCGGAAACAGGGTCGGTTGGAATGCGGGTCATTGCGCGCCGATCAGGATGCTCGTCATGCTCAGCGACTTGTGCTGGATGAAATTCGGCGCGAATTCAGCCGCTTCGCCCGGATGCCGCGCACCCAGCACATACAGAAGCGGCCAGAAATGGTCGGGCGATGGCACGGACAGTCGGGCTGCATCGCCCAGCTTCCAGAAGTCGATCACGGTCTGCGGCTCGTCGGCCTCCACCGCGCCCAGCATCGTCTCGTTGAACTGCGCCGCCCAGGGGTAAGCGGGCGCGTTCGGATTGGCCCAGTCCATCGCGGGCAGATTGTGCACGATGTTCCCCGTGCCCATGATCAGCACGCCCTCGTCGCGCAGCGGCCGCAACAGCCGCCCCACGTCCCAATGCGCCTGCGGGGATTTGCCCACGTCCATGCCCAGCTGCACCACCGGCACATCCGCATCCGGAAAGGCATGGACCAGCACGGACCAGGTGCCATGGTCCAGCCCCCAGCCCTGATCGATCTGCACCGGCATCGGCGCCAGCAGCTGCTTCACCCGCGCTGCCAGCTCCGGGTCGCCCGGCGCCGGATACTGCACATCGAACAGCGCCTTCGGAAAGGCACCGAAATCATGGATGGTGCGGGGCTGCGGCATCGCCGTCACAGCCGTGCCCCGCGTCAGCCAGTGTGCGGAAATGCACAGGATCGCGCGCGGCTTGCCGATCCGCGCCGCCGTGTCCGCCCAACTCCGCGTCACCGCGCTCCGCTCCAGCGCAACCATCGGGCTGCCATGGCCGAAGAAGATGATGGGAAGGCGGTTCATGGGCATCAGGCTATGAATGTGCCGCGCAAGGGTCTTGGCAGCCCGCGCACAAGAGTTTGTCTCGCGCAACGAGCCGCCATCGCCTCTACTCGCGCGTGTAATCGGCGGGGATCTGCGGATTTTCCCCGGCCTTGCCCCACAGCAGGATCTCATTGCCCCACGGATCCTCGAAGGCATGGTTATAGCCGTTGAATTCCTTCCAATAATGATTCCGCCACAAGATCTTCGCGCCCAGCTCTTCGGCCGTGCCCAGAATGCGGTCGGCGCTGTCGTCGTCGCTGATCAGGATCCACACCCGAGCCTTGCGCCCGCCGCCCGATATCTCGCGCGGCGCCACTCCGGCCGGGTCCGGATGCGGCCGCGCATTGGCCGCATCGAAGATGCCCAGATGCAGATTGCCGATCTGGCTGTCGCTGCCGTCCTTGTGCTTGAAGAAGCCGCCCGGCACCATGCGGTGATAAATGCCCTGCGGCCGGGCATCATTCTCCCAGCCGAACACCTTGGCGTAAAACTCCCCGGCAGCAGCCGGGTCGTCCGACGCAAGGTCCACAAAAATCAGCGTATTGGTCATGGGCCACTCCCTCTGATGCACAGAAGACCCAAATGCCCGCCGCCACCCGCCCGCGCGTGGCGCCCCGCGCCCGAAAGCTTGACCGCTCGCGCCGGGTGGCGCCGGCGGGTTTTTTGCCTCCGGCGGGCAGGGAAATGATTTCCCTGCACCCTCTAAGTTGGCATTGTGCACTGCCCTGAAGCCGCGCGTGTGAGGATATTTGATTGCCTGCGGCGCTGGACCTGGCTGGCGCCGCAGGCAGTATACCTGCCCGTCAGCACAGCCTCGACGAGTGGCTTACTAATGTGGGTGCAGGGAGCACGGCTCCCTGCCGGGTTCCAAGGGCAGAGCCCTTGGCCTTCCTCACTCAGCCGGCAGCGGCGCCTTGTCGTCCAGCGCGTCGCCCTGCCCCGGGTCGGGGGCGCGCAGGAACAGGGCGGAGGTGAGTGTCGCCAGCCCCAGCAGCCCGGCGAAGGCGAGGAACACGATATTGTAGTGCCCCGTCACGTCGGCGACGCGGCCTGCGATCACCGGGCCCAGCACGGCGACGGTTGTCATCATGGTCGCCATCGCCGTCATGTCGCCCGCGATGGCCGCGCCATAATAGCGCACCAGCAGGATATGGGCGGAAAGCCAGGTGACGCCCCAGCCGGTGCCGAACAGCACGGCGGCGGCGAACACGGCGACCGTGGTACCGGCCGACCAGAGCAGCAGCATGGCCACGCATTGCAGCGCCAGCCCACCCACGAGGAGCCGCTGCGGCGACATCTTCTCGCACAACATACCCGTCACCCCCTTGGAGAGCGTGCCCGCTGCCGCCAGCAGGCTCATCGCAACGGCGCCGACGGTCGCGCCCAGCCCCAGATTGGCGACATGCGACACCAGCGCGGCGTGGGCGGTCGTCACCACGGTCTGCACGATGGCCATGGCGAGCGCCAGCACCGCGAAGGCGGGTGTCATCATGGCGCGCCGCACCGTCCATGGGGAGGCGGCGCCTTCGTCATGGGCGCCTGCGTGGCGCACCTGTTCCGTGCTTTCCACCTTCACGGCGTCGCGGATGGCGAGGAAGCAGATCAGCGCGAGGACCACCGAGCAGCCGGCCATCACCAGCCAGTGGGTGCGCCAGCTGCCGGTCAGCCCCACGATGGTGCCCACGATCAGCGGGCCGGCGATGCCGCCCGCGGCCCCGGCCATGAAGTAGAAGCCGATCATCCGGGCGGATTTTTCGGGAAACCAGGTCGCCAGCAGATAGACGGCGGGCGCGGGCGCGACGAGGGAGAAGCCGATCCCCATCAGCGTGGTCGCCAGGAAGAACAGCGCCAGCGTGTCGATCATGCCCGCAAGCGCGAAACCGGCGGCCAGCACCAGCGCGCCGATCGTCATCGTCAGCCGCGTGCCCACCATCTTCATCAGCTGCGGCGGCAGCGGGCTGGAAAGCCCGCAGGCCAGCCCCAGCAGGGCGAAGCTCATGCCGGCCGCCGTCTGCGACCAGTGCAGGTCGGCAACCATGGTGTAGAGCACATAGCCGAGCGAAGTGAAGGTCGTCGCGGTCACGAAGAAAAAGCCCAGGGAGGCTGCGATCATGACGGCGAGGCTGCGAGGCATGGCGACTCCATTTATCATGCCGGCAGGGGTGAAACACAATGGCTGACCCCGGAGCCGGACGGCGAGCATCGCATCCTCGCATTGCGGCGGCGCAGCACTCTTGGGCATGGGCGCCCTAAGAATTGATCATGCTGGCGCCGTCCAAGGCGCCTGCAAACGAGAAAGGGCGCGCGGACCTTGCCCGCGCGCCCTTCCCGGTTGCCAAACCGGCGAAGCGAAAAACTCAGAAGCGATAGCCCACGGACAGGATGAACTGCCGCGGCGGAATATAGGTCTCCATCACCTGCGCGCTGCCATAGGGGTCGGAGAAGCGCGAGTTCACGCCCGCCGTATCGAACAGGTTGGTGATGCGCGCCGTGATGTCGAACCCGGTGTCCTCGGGCTGATATTTCAGCATCAGGTTCACCTGCGCATAGTCCGGCGTGGTGTCCACCGCGGAGTCATTGAACAGGCGATACTGATATTCGCCGCGATAGATCAGCTGCGCACGTGCCGTCAGCGTGCCGGGGCCGACTTCGCCGGTGTAGGTGGCAGCGATATTGCCCTGCCAGCGTGGCAGTTTCGGGATGCGGTTGCCCTTGATGTTCTGGCGCGCCTCGTCCCGTGCGACGGATGCTGCGTAATAGTTGCTCCAGAACAGCCAGTCGGGGAAGCCCGCCGCATTCTGCGCCGCCTGCGCGGCAGCCGGGTCCAGCGCATAATAGTCGCCGGTGAACTCACCCTCCAGCCAGGACAGCGACGCGTCCAGCCGGAACTCGGGCGTCACCATCCAGGAGCCTTCAGCCTCAAGCCCGTAGACCCGCGCAGAGGGCGCATTGGCAATCCCTTCGCCGAACAGCACGGGATCTTCCTCAAGGAACTGCATGTTCTTGTAATTATAGAGGAAGGCGCTGACGTTCAGCTGGACTGTATTGTCGGCAAAGCGGTTCTTGCTGCCGATTTCGAACGAGTCGACCGTCTCGTTCTTGTAGGTCGGCTTGATCGCATCCTCCCAGCCGAACGACTGGTAGGCGCCCGAGCTGGTGTTGATCCCGCCCGGCTTGAAGCCCCGCGTATAGCTGGCATAGACCATGTTGGCCGGCGTGATCTGGTAGTCCAGCGCAACCTTGCCGGTGACGGCATCGCCCGAGAAGGGCTCGCGCGCCTCGGGCTGCAGGAACGGGCCGCTCGTCCAGCTCGTGGAGCCGCCCGACATGCTGTCGGAATAGCCCGTCGCCTTGTCGTGATTGTAGCGAAGGCCCGCCGTGAGCGAGAGCTGCTCGGTGAAGGCATAGGTGCCCTGGGCGAAGACCGCCCAGGCTTTCCGCGTCACGGATGAGAGCTCGGCATAGGTGATAGGAGTGATCAGCGGGCTGACGGCAGGGGTGTCCGATGGCAGCGCGGGGCGGAGGATTTGCCCGTCGTTAGAGCGGAACTCGTTGATATACTGACTATTCTTGGAATGGAGATAGACGCCGCCGGCTACCCAGGTGAAGGGGCCGCTGCTGTTGGAGGAAATGTTCAGTTCCTGTGTCCAGGATTCGGTGTCGCTCTGCCACAGGGCGACGTGGTCATAACCGTTCCCGGTCCAGGAAATGGGGTTGTAGGTCAGCGCGAAGAACAGGTCCTCGTCCAGGCCGTCGGCATCCCACTGCTGTTGGGAGTGCAGCTTCTGATAGCTGGTGATGGATTTGAAGGTCGCGAAATCGGCCTCATACTTCATCACGCCGGTGTAGAGCTGGGTGCGCACGAAGGCCCGCCCGGTGTAGTCCTGCGTCAGCCGGCGCGGATCCGGGTCCGGATCCAGGATGTTCTTCTGCGCCGGGCCGTTGGTGTCGCTGCGGAACTGGATGGTGTTCAGAACGATGGAGAATTTCTCGGTCGGCTGCCATTTGGCGCCGATCCGCGCGCCCACTTCATCGGCATCGTCCAGCGGATAAAGGTCGTACCCCGGCACCTTGGTGGCATGGGCATAACCATCGTGCTTGGTGTAATCGATCGCGCCGCGAATGGCGAAGGTGTCGCTCAGCGGCACGTTGATCGCGGCGGAGGCTTCCCGATATTTGTAGTTGCCCAACCCGGCGTTCAGCCGGCCAGTCACCGCCTCGGTGGAGGGCTCGATGGACACCACGTTGATGGTGCCCCCGGTGGACCCTTGCCCGAACAGCGTACCCTGCGGCCCGCGCAGCACTTCCACCTGCGCCACGTCCACGAAGGCCGCCTTGGCAGCGATGGAGTTGAAGATATAGGCGCCGTCGATGTGATAGGAGACGCCCGGCTGGGTGTTGGTGTTCTCCGGCGTTTCGGAGCCGATGCCCCGGATCACCAGCATCAGCTCGCCGCCGCCGCTGCGGGCGACCAGCAGGCTGGGCACGGTGCCGTTCAGCCCGGTGATGTCGGTGATGTTAGCGGCCCGCAGCGTATCGGCCGTCATCACACTGACGGACAGGGGCGCGGTCTGCAGGCCGATATCCCGCTTCTCGGCGGTGACGATGATTTCATCCAGCCCGCTGCCGCCTGTTGCGGCCTGATCCTCCGCAGCCGCGATGCTGCTGTGCAGCAAGGCGAATGCGGTGGCACAAAGGGAGATGCTGGTGGCGACACTTTGAAGATACTGGCTTTTTCTGGACATCGATTCCCCCTTTTTGCTGGGTTGCGGGAACCCCCCGACGGTGCGGTATGTGATCTGATCCGCTTGCTTTGAAGTCTGTGCAGCGCCCGCCAAAGGGTCTTGTGCGAGTGCGAATAAGAAGTTGACGGAAACGCACTGGGCGCCCCAGCCAAACTGTCGCATTCCGCGCTTATGCTTTCCGGAATCCGTTCGCTGCCGGCTAATCGCCAGACAGCTGCACCATCACATGGCTGCCCACAGGTTTACAGCAGAAGGCTGTTTGGCCATGGTGCGCGGCGATCTCCCGGGGAAAGTGTATCGTGCCGGAAACTGCTGCCCAACCTTCTGCCGCGTCTCGCGACACCCGGCTGCCGACAGCCCATCATTGCGACGCCTGCATGGTGCGCAACCGGGCCATCTGCGCTGCGCTGGACGATACCGACCGGCAGGCGCTGGGCCGCGAAGGCCGCATCCAGCTCGTTCCGCGCGGCCGGACTTTGGTGTGGGAGGGCGAGGATGCCATGCTCGTCGCCAATGTCATCGAAGGCGTGCTGAAGCTCTCCACCTCCACCAGCGACGGCCGGGAGCAGATCGTCGGCGTGGTGTACCCCTCCGATTTCATCGGCCGTCCCTTCGGCGAGCGCAGCCAGCACAGCGTCACCGCACTGGTCGACAGCCGCGTCTGCCTGTTACCGCGCGCCGCGTTCGACCGTTTCGCCCATGAACATCCGCAGCTGGAGCACCGTCTGCTGAACCGCGCGCTGGACGAGCTGGATCGCGCCCGGCGCTGGATGCTGCTGCTGGGCCGCAAGTCTGCGACGGAACGGGTGGCAAGCTTCCTGCTCGAACTCTCCCACCGGCTGGCAGAGGCAGGTTGCGCGGGCGAAACCGTGCTCGACAGTTTCGAGCTTCCGCTGGATCGCCAGCAGATCGCCGACGTGCTGGGCCTCACCATCGAAACCGTCAGCCGCCAGATGTCGTCGCTGCGCGCGGCCGGCGTGATCGACCTGCCGGGCCGCCGCTCGCTGCAGATCCTGGATCGGGCCCGCCTCACGGCACTCGCCGGAGACTGAGTTCCGGAAGAACGGGCGCCCGGCCCGAAGGCCGAACGCCCGCCTGCTCGCTTAGAACTTGGTGCCGATACCGAAGCCGACGATCACCGGGTTGATGTCCACCCGGACGCTCTGGCGGCCGAGGGCGGCCGTCGTCAGCCGTGCGCGGCTGCTCATGTCGACATATTTCACGTCGAAGTTCAGGAACAGCTTGTCGTTCAGCGGGATGTCCGCACCGGCCTGAAGCGCCCAGCCGAAGCTGTTCGACATGCTCACGTCGGTGTCGCCGACGGCCGCTTCCAGGCTGCCCGAGGCCCGCGTGTTGTAGAAGATGGTGTAGTTGACGCCCGCGCCGACATAGGGGCGGATGCTGCCCTGCGGCATGAAATGATATTGCAGGGTCAGCGTGGGCGGCAGCACCCAGGTGTCCAGCAGCTTGTCCACCGACTTCAGCGTGCCGCTGTCCCCATAGGCCGAATGCTTGGTGGTCGCCAGGATCAGTTCCAGGCCCAGGTTGTTGGTCAGCATATAGGTGAAGTCGAGTTCCGGCGTGTAGGCCTTGCCCACATTCACGCCCTCGCCCGGGAAGGCCGGAAGCACATCGCCCGAGCTGTCCTGCGGGGCGACGACCAGGAAACGGCCGCGGACCAGAAAATCGCCGGCGTCGGCAAGCGCGGGGGCGCTTCCCGCCAGCATGGCGGCGCCCAGCGCGACAGTAGCAATGGCTCGCATCTTATCTCTCTCCTTATGTGCGGGCCCGAAGAACCTCTTGCCGAAGCGCCCCGCCTTCTCCCTGAAATGGAAGGTCAGCCCGTGGTGCAGCCCCTGTGCACCCGCGCCGCGCTCCGGTCCTTGATCAACCCCAAGAAACGGCTTGACCTCGATCAACGCGCGAGGCGCCCGCGCCATGCAATCACAGCGCCATGTGGCCCTTCCACCCAGAGCTTCTGGCCCGCGCCGTGCCGCGCTACACCAGCTATCCGACTGCCGCCGAGTTCAACGCCTCGGTCGGCGGCGCGGATCAGCTGGCGGCGCTGCGCGCGCTGCCGCACGGCACCGCCGTGTCGCTCTATGTCCACATCCCCTTCTGCCGCGACATCTGCTGGTACTGCGGCTGCAACACCAACCGCGCCAACCGCACCGACCGTGTCGCCGCCTATCTGGAGGCGGTGGAGGCCGAGATCGACTGGCTCGCCAGCCACCTGTCTGGCCGGGTCACGCTGGGGCGCATCAGCTTCGGCGGCGGCAGCCCCAACGCGCTCGATCCGCTGGGTTTCGTCCGCCTCGTCAGCCAGATCGTCACGGCGTTCCAGGCCTCCACCCCCGAACTCTCGGTCGAACTGGACCCGCGCACGCTGGATGCCGAGTGGGCAGGACTGCTCGGCAAGATCGGCGCCACCCGCGCCAGCCTCGGCGTGCAGACACTGGACCCGGAGATCCAGGCCCGCATCGGCCGCGTCCAGCCGCACGAGATGATCGTGAACGCGGTGAACCTGCTGCGCGCATCCGGCGTTACCTCGCTCAACTTCGACCTGATGTACGGCCTCCCCGGCCAGAGCGAGGCGATCCTGATGGAGACGCTGGACGGCGCGCTAGCCTTGCAGCCGGACCGCATCGCCCTGTTCGGCTACGCCCATGTGCCGCACCTGATCCCGCGCCAGCGCCGGATCGAGGCGACCGAGCTGCCCGATCTGGAACAGCGCTTCCGCCAGGCCGCGCTGGGCCATGAACGGCTGCTCGCCGCCGGGCTTCAGCCCATCGGCTTCGATCATTTCGCGCGCACTGCCGACCCCATTGCCATCGCCGCGCGCGAAGGCCGGCTGCGCCGCAACTTCCAGGGCTTCACCGACGATCCGGCCCCCGCCCTGCTCGGCATCGGCGCCACAGCCATCAGTTCCACGCCGGACCTCATCGTCCAGAATGAGAAGAATACCGGCCGCTACCGCATGCGCGTGCTGGGTGGGCAGCCGGCCGCCACGCTGGGCGTGCGCCGCACGGCAGACGATCAGGAACGCGGCCTCGTCATCGAGGACCTGCTCTGCGGCCGCTCGGCGGACCTCTCCGGCCTGCCCGAGGACGACAGCCTCGAACTCCGCCTCACGCCCTTCCTGCAAGCCGGATTGTGTCAGCTGGAGCGTGACCGCCTCACCATCCTTCCCGGGGGCCTCCCCTATTCCCGCGCCATCGCAGCCTGTTTCGACAGCTATCGCGCGCAAGGCCCCGGCCGTTTTTCGTCCGCAGTGTAAGGTAGCGTTGCGTCGAGGGGGGCTCTGCCCCCCTCAAACTCCCTCCGGCAGGGAGATGATCTCCCTGCACCCACATGACACTGCAACTCGTCGAGCTTGTGCTCACGGATAAGCTTGTTGCCTGCGGCGCCAGCGCGTTTCAGCGCAGCAGGCAATCAAGGCAAGACACGCGCGCAACATCAGAGTAGCGCACAACGCAAACTTAGAGGGTGCAGGGAAATCATTTCCCTGCCCGCCGGAGGCCCTTCCTCCCCTCCCCCGGATTTCCATTTCCCCCGCCCGCTCCTACTGTCGCCCCAATGCTCGATCTCGCCCAGCTCCGACCGCTTGCCTTCGCTCTCGCCATCGGGCTCATCATCGGCCTGCAGCGCGGCTGGCAGGCGCGCACGGAACCCACCGGCAAGCGCGTCGCGGGCTTCCGCACCTTCGGGCTGCTGGGCCTCGGCGGGGGGCTTGCGGCGCTGCTTCCCCTGCCCTTCGGCACCGTGATCCTCACCGCCGCATCCGCCGCGTTGGTCGTCGGCTATGTCCGCGAAAGCAACAGCAGCGAGTACAGCGCCACCAACACCATCGCGGGCATCCTCACACTGGGCCTCGGCGCCTTCGCGGCGATGGGCCGCGAGACGGAGGCGATGGCGGCAGCCGCCGTCATGCTGCTGCTCCTCGCCATGCGACACCGGCTGCATCATTTCCTGCGCGGCATTTCCGCGGCCGAGATCGAGGCCGCCAGCCGTTTCGCCATCGTGGCCCTCGTCATCCTGCCGCTGATGCCCGACAAAGCCTATGGCCCGTTCGACGCCTGGAACCCGCGCCAGCTGTGGACGGTGGTGGTGCTGGTGCTGGCGCTCAGCTTCGCCGGCTATGTCGCCACGCGCCGCATCGGGCCGTCGAAGGGCCTGCTGGTCACGGCGGCGGCCGGCGCGCTGGTGTCCTCCACGGCGGTCACCGCCAGCTATGCCCGCCGCCTGAAAGAGGACGGCCCCGCAGTCCCCGCCCTCATCGCCGGGATCGCGCTGGCTTCGGCCATCTCCTACGGCCGCCTGCTGGTGCTGGCTGCGCTGCTCGCCACCTATGCGCTGCCCACGCTCGCCATCGCCATCGTGCCTGCGGCGCTGGTGGCCGTGGCCGCCGCCTGGATCGTAGCGCGCCGGGCCCAGCCCCAGCTGCATGAGGGCGAGCTGGCGCTGGGCAATCCGCTGAACTTCGGCTCCGCCTTCGGGCTCGCCGCCTTCGTCGCCGCGCTCTCCGTGCTCTCGCGCTGGGCGCTCGACCATTTCGGCAGCGCAGGCATCGGCATCGTGCTGCTGCTCACCGGCCTCGCTGATGTCGATGCCGCCGTCATCACGCTGGCGGGCTTCCCGCAACAGAGCCTGTCGCCCGAACGCGCCGGGCTGCTACTGACGCTGCCCGTCATCGCCAACATGTCAGTGAAGATCGCACTCGTGCTGGTGAACGCGCCCAACCGCCGGGGCCTGACGGCCGCGCTTCCGCTGCTCGCAACCACGCTCGTCACGGGCCTCGGCGCCGCCTTTCTCGCGCTCGCCTGACACCCCTGTTGCAATCCGCGCGCGGCGGGCCCAAGCCTCTCCCCCGCATGAGCGAAACAGACGCCGATCCGAACGCCGCCATGGACGACAACCGGTTGCAGCCGGCCTTCCTGCGCGCCATCGAAACGGCGCTGGACGCAGAGGATGAAGGCGAAGTCCGCGCGCTGGTGAAGCCGCTGCACCCGGCCGACATCGCGGACCTGTTCGAACAGCTGGATGCGGATCACCGCACCTCGCTCACCACCGCGCTGGGCCGCGACCTGAACGCCGACGTGCTGGCGGAAATGAACGATTGGGTGCGCGACGAAGTGGTGGGCGAACTCGCCCCCGCCCACGTCGCCGAGGCCGTGTCCGAAATGGACACCGACGACGCCGTCGCCCTGATCGAGGAGCTGGAGCCCGAGGACCAGGAAGCTGTCCTCGATGAACTCTCCGCCGACGACCGCGTCGCCATCGAGACCGCCCTTTCCTATCCTGAGGAATCCGCCGGCCGCCTGATGCAGCGCGAGCTGATCGCCGTGCCCGAGCATTGGACCATCGGGCAGGTGATGGATTTCCTCCATCACGAGCGCAACGACGTCACCGACTTCTGGGAAATCTTCGTGGTCTCGCCCGAGCACAAGCCGCTGGGCACCATGCGCCTGTCCTGGCTGCTCACGGCCCCGCGCTGGCTCGGCGTGTCCGATGTGATGCAGCGCCAGCAGACGCTGATCCCGGTCGATCTCGATCAGGAGGAAGTGGCGCTGCGCTTCCAGAAATACGCCCTGATCTCGGCGGCCGTGGTCGATCGAGACGGTCGCCTCGCGGGCGTGATCACGGCCGACGATGTGGTGCACATCATCGCCGAGGAAGCCGGCGAGGATATCCTGAAACTCTCCGGCGCGGGCGACGGCGACATCTTCGAACCCGTGGTGGACAGCTACAAGGCCCGCGTGCGCTGGCTGGTCGCCAACCTCCTCACCGGCATCGTCTCGGCCAGCATCATCGCCAGCTTCGGCGCCACCATCGAAAAGATGGTCGTGCTCGCCGCGCTGTCGCCCATCGTCGCCTCCATCGGCGGCAACACCGGCAACCAGACCATGGCCGTCATCGTCCGCGCGCTGGCGACGGGGCAGATGACGAACGCCAACACCCGCCGTACCATTTTGCGGGAAGCGGCGGTCGCCTTCCTGAACGGCATCACCATCGCCGTGCTGCTGGGCGTGGGCGTTGCGCTGCTCTTCTCCAACGCGCGACTGGGCAGCGTGATCGCAGCCGCCACCGTGTTCAACCTCATCATCGCAGGGTTGGCGGGCGTGATGGTGCCGCTGGGCCTGAAACGCGTCGGCGTGGACCCGGCCGTCGCCTCCTCGGTGTTCGTCACCATGATCACCGATTCGATGGGCTTCCTGCTGTTCCTGGGTTTCGCGACCGCCTCCGGGCTCGCCGGATGACTGCCCTCGGCCTCACCCGCGTTGCCTATGCCTGCCATTCAGTGGACGACCTCATCAACCGGCAGGCGCTGTTCACGGTCGGCAGCGGCGCCGACGCGCACATCCGCCTCACCTCGGCGCGAGTCCCGCGCCGGGATCTCGGCGGCGGCTCCCTGTTCTGGATCCTGAAACACACGCTGATCGCCCGCCAGCCGATCCTCTCGGTCGCGGAAGAGGCGGGCGCCGACGGCCCGACGGCCGTGATCCGCCTGCGGCCCGGCCTGATCCCGGTCGTCCCGCGCCATTACCGCGCCCATCAGGGCTGGCGCTACCTCAGCGGGGATCTCTGGCCGTCGGACCAGCCGCAGGGAAGCAGCCAGATCCCGCCGGACCTCGCCACCGAACTCGCCGGGCTGGCACTGCTGTAGGCAAAGTCCTCAGGCAGGGCCCGTGCCGCCCGCCGGGCGGCACGGAAATCCGAACCTCAGCTACAGCGTGTCGTGCCGGAGCCGGTCGTCTTCGTCGTGCAGCGAGCGCCGCCCGTGACGGTGATGTCGCCCGATCCAGTCACGCGCAGCGCGGCGGTCTCCGTCGCCCGCGCGTCGATGTCGCCGGAGCCGGTGGTGGTCGCGGTCAGCGTGCCGCAGGTCAGGCGGCTGGCGTCGATGTCGCCCGATCCGGTCACCGAAAGGCTGCCGGTGCCGCAGCGCCCGGCGACTTCGATGTCGCCCGATCCGGAAATCGCCAGAGACAGGGTGGGCGAATCGACCGACAGCAGGTGCATCTCGCCCGAGCCGCTGATGCGGCCCGCGAACGGCCCGTCCACGCGGTTCACACTGATGTCGCCGGAACCGCTGATGGTGGCAGCCGCCAGCGTCGGCACCGAAACCCTGAGCTTCACGCCTTCGCGGCTGCTCCAGTTCCAGCTGCCCGGCTTGGTGCCGATCAGCAGACGCTTGCCGTCCACCTTGATGTCCAGCCGGTCCAGATCGCTGTCGGTGCCGGTCGCCACCACGGACGCGCGGCCGCCGGTCGTCACCGTCACTTCGGGCGACCCGCTCAGCACGATCTCGCTGAAGTCGGAAACGGGAAAGCTGCGTTCGGCCGCCAGCGCGGGGGCGGCAGCAAGAATGGAGGCAGCGGCAAGGATATGGGCAATCGAGGTGCGCAAAGGAAAACTCCCCTGGTGCGTGGTCCCTCTCTCGCCCCGGCTCTTAGGCCAGCCCGGCAGCCCGCGCAAGCAGGCAGCGGTACCGGCCGGGTGAGACCGGCCAAAAATGAAACCGCCGGCTGGTGCAGGGCACCAGCCGGCGGTTTTCATTTCAACAAGGGATGCCAAAGCCGCTCAGGCGGCTTTCAGCACATCCTCGATCTCGCGCTGGGCGGCGGGCTCGTCGATGTTCTTCATCGCCGCCACTTCGCGCGCCAGACGGCTGATCGCCGCTTCGAAGATCTGCCGCTCGGAATAGCTCTGCTCCGGCTGATCCTCGGCCCGGTGAAGGTCGCGCACCACTTCCGCGATGGAGACCAGATCGCCCGAGTTGATCTTGGCTTCATATTCCTGGGCGCGGCGCGACCACATGATACGCTTGATCTTCGGCTTGCCCTTCAGCGTCAGCAGCGCGTCCTTCAGCGTGGCTTCGCTCGAAAGTTTCCGCATCCCCACGCCTTCGGCCTTGTTGGTGGGAACCTTCAGCGTCATCCGCTCCTTGTCGAAGCGGAGCACATAAAGCTCCAGCCTCGCGCCCGCGATCTCGCTGGCCTGAATTTCAATCACCCGACCAACGCCGTGCTTGGGATACACGACATTGTCACCCACCTGGAAGCTGAGTGCCTTGGCTGCCATATCGTCTTATGTCCTTTCCTCGGCGAACAGCACGGTCGTCATTCCAGCCACCGGCATCGGGCCGACGAATGCGACCGATGCGACGGAAACCTGCCGGGCAAGTCGCGAAAGGAAAGTTCCGCAGACAGTCTTGCCAGATGGCAGGTCAGGCATGGAATAGAGCCGGCCTCGCGCGACATCATCATGATCGTGGCGACGAACCCTGCAAGACCGGTGGGCCCGTTCGCCAGTTGGCGACACCCGGAACGCTGAAGCAGTGGGTCTCCTCCGCATCAATGGCGACCTGTGTCAAATCGACCTCAGGTCGTCCCGCGGACAATGCGCATCAGCGCCCGACTCCGGCTTTCAAGCTTTCCGAGGCCCAAGGCCATAGCAGAAATATGACATCAATTCTACCCTGAAGGCCCCTCATGGTGCCAATTCAGGCCGGTTCAGGCCAATTCAGGACCGAAAATTTCCCGATTACACATCATCCTCGGGGTCCGGGCCCGCCATCAGCGCATCGGAGACCCCGGCCGAATTCGCCCGAATCGCCGAGTCGATCCGTGCCGCCATGTCGGGGTTCTCGGTCAGGAACTTCTTCGCATTCTCCCGGCCCTGCCCGATCCGCGTGCTGTCATAGCTGAACCAGGCACCAGACTTGTCGACCAGCCCCGCCTTCACCCCCAGGTCCAGAATCTCGCCCACCTTGGAAATGCCGCTGCCGTACATGATGTCGAACTCGACCTGCCGGAACGGCGGCGCCACCTTGTTCTTCACCACCTTCACCCGCGTGGTGTTGCCGATGATGTCCTCGCGGTCCTTGATCTGCCCCGTCCGCCGGATATCCAGCCGCACCGAGGCATAGAATTTCAGCGCATTGCCGCCCGTCGTCGTCTCCGGGTTGCCGTACATCACGCCGATCTTCATCCGCACCTGGTTGATGAAGATCACGATGCAGCGGCTGCGGGAGATGGAGCCGGTCAGCTTCCTCAGCGCCTGGCTCATCAGCCGGGCCTGCAGGCCCACATGGCTGTCGCCCATCTCGCCTTCGATTTCCGCGCGCGGCACCAGCGCCGCCACAGAATCCACCACCAGCACGTCGATCGCATTGGATCGGACCAGCGTGTCGGTGATCTCCAGCGCCTGCTCGCCGGTGTCCGGCTGGGAAACGATCAGATTGTCGGTGTCGACGCCCAGCTTCTTGGCATAGATCGGGTCCAGCGCATGCTCGGCGTCCACGAAGGCCGCCACGCCGCCCGCCTTCTGCGCCTCCGCGATCACATGCAGCGCCAGCGTCGTCTTGCCGCTCGATTCCGGGCCGTAGATCTCGATCACCCGCCCGCGCGGCAACCCGCCGATGCCCAGCGCGATGTCCAGCCCCAGCGATCCGGTCGAAATGGATTCGATCTCCAGCGTCTCGCGCTGGCCCAGCTTCATCGCCGATCCCTTGCCGAAAGCACGATCGATCTGCGCCAGCGCCGCCTCGAGAGCCTTTTCCCTGTCCATCCCGAATCCCTTGTTCCCAAACGCCCGACCGGGCAAAGACCCCGTCATCTGCTAGCCGCGCCGGTGACGCCGCGCAAGCTTCGTACCCGTTTTGTTCTAGCCCGACAAGCACCTGAATCAACGCCAATTCAAACAATTTCGCGCAGCCGCTCATTCAGCGTCCGCACCGTGAAAGGCTTCGCCAGAAACCCCACCCCCAGCCGGGGCACGGCGGCCCGCGCCTCCTCGTCCGCATAGCCGGAGGTCAGCAGCACCGGCAGGCCCGGCCACATCGCCCGCGCAGCCTCCGTCAGCCCGATGCCGTCCAGCCCCGGCATCCGGATGTCCGACACCATCACCGCCGGCCGCTCCGCCGCCAGCCGCCGCATCGCCGCCTCCCCGTCAGGCGCCTGACGAACGCGCCACCCCTGCCGCTCCAGTCCGCGCGCCACAGACATGCGCAGCACCAGCTCGTCCTCCACCAGCAGCAGCACGCGCCCGGCGGGCCGTGCCGGCACCGCTTCGGGCAGCACCGCCTCCAGCAGTTCGGGCAGATACACCGCAAAGCGCGCACCCCGCAGCGAAGGCTCCAGCAGCAGGAAGCCGCCCGACTGCTTCACCAGCCCGAAGGCGCTGGAAAGCCCCAACCCGTGCCCCTTCGGCCGGGTGGTGAAATAGGGCTCGAAAATGCGCGCCGCATGCTCCGTGCTCACCCCGGGCCCGTCGTCGCTCACGCTCAGCACCGCATAGGGCACCGCCGGCATGAAGCCCCGCGCCGCCTCCGGCCGCTCGCCCGGCCCGATCCGCGCCGTCGCCAGCTCGATCCGCCCGACCTTTCGCGGATAAGTGCCCCTGCCCCCGCGCATGTCCATGATCGCATCCCGCGCGTTCAGCACCAGGTTCACCAGCACCCGTTCCAGCGCCGTCGCATCCACCCGCACCGGCACTGGTGGCCCGCGCCGCACCACCAGCTCCACACGCGGCCCGGTCAGCGCAGACACCACCGGCAGCATCCGCTCCATCAGATCGTCCAGATCGGCCACCACCGGGTTCAGCATGTCCTGCCGGGAAAAGGCCAGGATCTGCCGCACCAGTTCGCTCGCCCGCACCGCCTGATCCACGATCACGGAGAGGTCGCGCATGTCACCCTCATCGGATCGCGCCTGCAACAGCTCGGCGGTGGCCACGATGCCGCCCAGCATGTTGTTCAGATCATGCGCGAGCCCGGCCGCCAGCAATCCCACCGATCGCGTGCGAACCACCCCACCTTCCTGATCCGAACCGCCCGACATCACCGCCTCTCAACTGGAACGCTCCAGTCCACGGCGAAAGCGGCGGCGGGTTAAGTGAAGGGGATGAGAGGGCCCTGCCCCCTCAAACTCCCCCGGCAGGAGCCCGTGGCCCCTGCACCCACATGAGCAGGTCAATCGTCGAAGTCGTGCTGACGGCAAGGTTTACTGCCTGCGGCGCCAACAAGCTCCAGCGCCGCAGGCAATCAAACCAAGTTGCTCACGCGGCTTCCGAGTAGCGCGCAACGCCAATGCTGAGGGTGCAGGGAAATCATTTCCCTGCTGGGTGCAGGGCAAAGCCCTGCCCGCGCGGCGCGCAAAACCGCGAGCGTCCTACTCAGCCGCCTCGCCCAGCACCCGCCCGCCGTCGCGCGCGGCGCGGTGGCGGCGGCGCCGGTTCCAGCGCTGGCCCACCCACAGCCGCCAGCCCAGGTGCACGCTCATCCAGCCGGCGGCGGCGCCCACCACGGCGAAGATCAGCAGGCCCAGATAGGTCGGCCCGGCCAGGTTCACGATCCAGCCGATGGCCTGTTCCACCTTGCCGGCGCCCGGCGTCAGCCGGAACAGGGTTTCCGTCTGCATGCCGATGGCCTGTTTCCCCACCAGGAAGGCCAGCACATAGATGAAGGGTACGGTGAAGGGGTTGGTGATGAAGGTGGCGACGGCGGCCACGGGCAGGTTGGCGCGGGCGGCCACTGCGAACAGCGCGGCGAACGGCGTCTGCGCCACGGGCACGGCGAATCCGGCGAACAGCCCCAGAGCGGTGCCGCGCGCCACGCCGCGCCGGTTGAAGCGCCACACCAACGGAGAGGCGAGATGCCGGGCGAAGGGGCGCAGGTAGCGATTCGCTTCCAGCTCCTCACGCTTCGGCAACTTCAACCACCCCGGCACCGGATCGACTCCCCTATCGGATTCGCCGCGATTGGAGTCTCGCGGCCGCAGGCCCCTTCAACGGCCATTACGGCAAAGATGTGTCCCGACTGCCTGAACCGCAACCGAACGACCGTAAAACCAGCCGAAAATTGCAGGATTCTGACGAAAGTCGGGCTCGTGGCACCGGACTGCGCGGTGAACTCAGCCCCGCTCGCGCAGCAGCCTGCCCTGCTCGCGCTTCCAGTCCTTTTCCTTCTCGTGGGCGCGCTTGTCGTGCAGCTTGCGGCCCTTGGCCAGCGCCAGTTCCACCTTCGCCCGCCCGCGATTGTTGAAATAGACGGAGAGCGGCACCAGCGTCATGCCCTGCCGCGCCACCGCGCCGTGCAGCTTGGTGATCTCGCGCTCGGTCAGCAGCAGCTTGCGCGGGCGTTTCGGTTCATGATTGTGCCGGTTGCCATGGCTGAATTCGGGGATGTTGGCGTTCACCAGCCACACCTCACCGTCCTTCACCTCGGCATAGCTTTCCGCGATGGAGCCCTCGCCGAAGCGAAGCGCCTTCACCTCGGTACCCACCAGCACGATGCCGGCGTCATAGACATCCTCGAAGGCATATTCGTACCGCGCACGCCGGTTCTCGGCGACGGTCTTCACCTTGTCTCCGCTGGGTCGAGGCCGTGCCATCAGGGCGCGATTCCCGCGTGCGCCAGCGCAGCATCCACGGCCGCCTTCGAAACCGCCGACGGCTCCACCACCGGCAGACGCGTGATCGCTTCCATCCGCCCCAGTACGGACAGCGCATATTTCGTCGGCCCCGGCGAGGCATCGGTGAACAGCGCCCGGTGCAGCGGATACAGCTGGTCCTGCAGCGCCAGCGCAGTGGCGAAATCGCCGTCCAGCGCGGCCTGCACCTGCTGCGCGTTCAGCGCGGGCGCCACATTGGCCGTCACCGAAATGGCGCCATGGCCGCCATGGGCGATGATGCCCAGGCTCATATAATCATTGCCCGACAGGATCAGGAAATCCCGCCCGCATTCCTGCCGGATCTGGCTGATCCGCTCGATATCGCCGGTCGATTCCTTCACCCCGATGATATTGGGATGATCGGCCAGTTCCGCCATGGTCTCGGTCGTCATGTCGATGCCGGATCGGCCGGGGATGTTGTAGATCAGGATCGGCAGCGGGCCGTTATCGGCCAGATGCCGAAAGTGCGCGATCAGCCCGCGCTGCCCCGGCTTGTTGTAATAGGGGCAGACCACCAGCGCCACATCGGCCCCAGCCTTCGCCGCCGATTCCATATGGTGCAACGCGACCGCGGTGTCGTTCGATCCGCAGCCCGCGATCACCGGCACGCGGCCCTTCGCCGCCTTCACCGTCAATCCCACCACATGGTCATGCTCTTCGATGGACAGGGTCGCCGATTCGCCCGTCGTGCCGCAGGGCACCAGCCCGCCCGACCCTTCGGAAACCTGCCAGTCCACAAAGGCCTCGAACGCTTTCTCGTCCACCCGCCCATCGCGAAACGGGGTGACAAGCGCGGGGATGGAGCCAGTGATCAGCGGCATGGTAAGGGTCCTCAGGAAAGCGGCATTTTGCCTCGCTTGCCCGGCAAGTATCACCCGGCAGCCTTGGCGCAATCGCCGCGCCTGCCTAAAGACTTCCCCATGACCCTGCAATATCGCCTGTCCGCCGCTGCCGTTGTGGTCGCCGCAATCGCCGCCCCCGCCACGGCCCAGTCAGACCCTGCGTCGCGTGCCTGGCTCGCCCAGCAGTTCGCCAGCTATCGCGCCGGCTCCAGCATGGCACCGCAGGGCGCGCCCTCGCAGATCGCCAACAGCATCGCCACCTGGGAATGGCTACGCCGCCCGGTTCCGGCGGGCGTCAGCTATCCGCTGTCCCTGCAATCGCAGTGGCTTGCCGCGCACGAGGGCTGGCCCGCCCACACCACCATCCGCCGCCGCGCCGAAACCCAGGCGGCAGACCAGACGAAGTCGTCGGATGCGGAGGCGCTCGCCTATTTCCGCGCCGTGCCGCCTATCACCTCGGCCGGGCAGGCGCGCTATGCCCTGCTCCTCAGCGGTCCCGAAGCCGTCACGCAGGCCCGCGCCGCCTGGGCACGCCCGTCGATCCCGCAGGAACTGGAAACCGCCCTGCTCACCCGCTTCGGCAGCAGCTTCACCCGCGAGGATCATGCCGGCCGCGCCGACCAACTGATCTGGGCCGGGCAGACCAGCGCCGCCGCCCGCGTCCTCCCCTTCCTCGACGATGAAGCCCGCGCCCTCGCGCAGGCCCGCATCGCGCTGCGCACCGGCGCTGCGGACGCCGAAGCCCGCGCGGCCTCCGTCCCCGCGAAATACCGCCGTAACGCCGGGCTCACGCACGACCGCTCCATCTTCCTGGAGCGCAAGGGCCGCCTCGCCGAGGCCGAAGCCCTGCTCGCCGCCGGAGACACCGACGCAGGCGCCACCGCGCCGGAAACCTGGCTCGAACGCCGCCTCACGCTGGGCCGCACCGCCATGCGCCGGGGCGATCACCAGACCGCCTATCGCATCCTCGCCAACCACAAGGCCATCGCGCCCGGCGTGAACCCGGCCACTCTCCCGCTCTCAGTCCGCGTCGACCTGTCCGATACCGACTGGCTCGCGGGCTGGATCGAACTCCGGAAGCTCAACCGCCCGGAGCATGCCCGCGAGCATTTCGCCCGCTTCAACACCGCCGTCACCACGCCCATCAGCCAGACGCGCGGCGATTACTGGCTGGGCCGCGCCGAGAAGGCCGCCGGCAACCAGGCGGGCGCCACCGCCGCCTTCGAACGCGCGGCGCGTCACAGCGATTATTACTACGGCCAGCTCGCGGCAGAGGAGCTGGGCCGCACGCCGGCCCTCCCCATGGTGCCCCGCATCCAGCCCACCGCGGCAGACCGGCAGAAGGTGGAGGGCTCCTCGCTGGGCCGCGCCCTGCAACTGCTGGTCGACGGCGGAGAGGCCGAGCGCGCCTCGCTCTTCACCCGCTCGCTGGCGGACAGCCTTGCCACCCCCACCGAGGCCCGCGCGGCCGCCGAATATGGCCAGCGCATCAACCGCCCCGACCTCGGCGTCTGGACATGGAAGGCCGCCCGCCCGCGCGGTGACCTCGCCACCTTCGATCTCGCCTACCCGCGCCTTCCGGCCAGCGCGCCCGTTCCTGCGCAGGACTGGATCATCAGCCACGCCATCGCCCGGCAGGAATCGAGTTTCGACCGCACTGCCCTCTCGTCGGCCGGCGCGCGCGGGCTGATGCAGCTGATGCCCGCCACCGCGCAGGATGTCGCGAACAAGCTGGGGCTGGGCTATAACGCCCAGCGCCTGTTCGACGATCCGGCCTATAACGTCACGCTGGGCAGCTATTACATCCGGCTCAGGCGGGATAATTTCTCCAACGCCGCCATGGCGATCGCGGCGTACAACGCGGGCGCGGGCAATGTCCGCAAATGGCTGACGATGAACGGAGACCCGCGCGGCGGCACCACCAACGACCTGATCGACTGGGTGGAGATGATCCCCATCACCGAGACCCGAAACTACGTCCAGCGCGTCACGGAAAACGCCGTGGTCTATTCCATGCTGGAGCCGACACGGCAGGGCGCCCAGCCCCGCGCCTCGCAATGGCTGAAGAACCCCTGAAGCCCGCCCGAACGCCCGTATGAGCGACCCCATCACCCCCGCCGGCATGGCTGCGCTGAAGGCCCGCTACGATCATCTGTTCGCCACCGAGCGCCCGCAGATGGTCGAAGTGGTGAGCTGGGCGGCGGGCAACGGCGACCGCTCCGAAAACGGCGACTATCTCTACGGCCGCAAGCGCCTGCGGGAGATCGACCGTGAACTCGCCCACCTCTCCCGCCGGATGAAGGATCTGCAGGTCGTCGATCCGGCCCGCCAGCCGGACAAGGCCCGCATCTTCTTCGGCGCCACGGTGAAGCTGGTGGATGAGGATGACCGCGAACAGACCCTCACCCTCGTCGGCCGCGACGAGGCCGACGCCGCGCAGGGCCGCATCGCCTGGAACAGCCCGGTCGCCATCGCCCTGAAAGGCGCCCGCATCGGAGAGACAAGAACCGCCCGCCTGCCGGCCGGGGAGCGTTATCTGGAAGTGCTGGAGATCAGCTACCCGGGGTGAGTTTGCGGCAACGCAACATTCACTCTCGATTCCAGTAGAAGATATGGTTAACTTGAACATACAGGCTAATCGCACGGGGGCGCGCGATGTCGACGATGGATATGGTGGAAGCCATCTACAGTTCGATTGACGACGAGGATGCCTATTCTCGCCTTCCTGATACAATCGCATCGCTCGCCCGCGCCAGATCGACGATCATCTATCGAATCCGCAATGACGACGGCCAGTGCATCGTCTCGGCCTACAATCATTTCACGCCGCAGATGCATGATCTCTATGCCGGGAAATATGCCTTCGATAATCCATGGGCGCACCGTGTTCAGTCGCTTGGGTTGACGGGACGCGCGATCGCGCTGTGCGATTATGTTGCAGATCACGAGGTCGCTGAAAGTCCCTTCGTCCGCGACTTCCTGCGCTCCTATGGCGACGATACCGGCCGCTGCATGGGCGGCGAATTCCATATGAAGGACAGCAGGTTGATCGTGGCGTCGCACCGCGCCTTGCAGGCCCGCCCCTTCGCTGCGGCCGATGTCGCCCGCATGGACATGGCCCTGCGCCACCTCCGCCGCGCCCTTTCCACGCGGGACCAACTCAGCGACCTGCGCTGGCAGGGCAACCTGCTGGAAAGCCTGCTCAATCAGGATGGCCGGGCGATGTTCGTACTCGGCCCTGGCGCCCGCGTCCGCTATTGCAACGCTGCAGCCGAACGAATCTTGTCAGGCGCCAACAGCATGCGGCTGCGTAACGGACGGCTCACGCTGGCGGGGCCCGCCGTCCAATCCATGCTGTTGCGCGCAGTGGACGATCTCCTCAACCGCCGCGCCCAGTGCCAGACGCATTTCAGCGTCCCACGCCCGGATACGCCGGCCGCTTACGAATTCCGCCTCAGCCCGCTCCGACTTGAAGGGCAGGACCTGTGCGTCCTGAATATCATTGACTCCGAACGCCCCCGCACGGACGATTGGCCCATGGTCGCCCGCATGTTCGGCCTGACCCGAGGCGAACTCGCCCTCGTACAGGAACTGCACGGCGGGAAGACACTGGCCGAGATCGCGGACCAACGCAGCCGTTCCATCGAAACGCTTCGCACCCAGTTGAAAGCTGTGTTCCAGAAGACCGGCTTCAACCGGCAGAGCGCATTGCTGGCCGGAGTGGAGCGGGTGCTGCGGCAGGCCTGATCCGCAATTCACCGCCCGTCTTCGCTCAAAATCACCCGTTCAGGTGATGGATCGCTGCGTCGCAACAGCCGATCCTCTGCTTTGATTGAGGGCGAACAGTGGGGTTCAACATGCACAAGTCGACTTTATACTCAGGCAGGAAAGCCATATCCGAGTCAACAATCGGATGCTCCAAGATAATACACTGGCCTAGCGGCCTTGCGAAATTTCTCCCCGCCCTCATCTGCTTACCAGTGGCCGTTCCAGCCTTTTCGGCAGCAGACCCTAATTTGTATTATTCATCAGCCGTATCATATACGATTGGAGATGCAGATCTTGAGCGCACGCCGGTAGCGATCAATCAATTTGGCACCGTTTGGGAGAATAGCTCCGTCAGCATTTCAGGGTCATGGGGGACAGCAACAGTTTCCGGTGCCGCAAATTTCGAAGATGCAACACTGAAACTGGCCATGAGTGGGACCAGCGATAGATCCTACACATCATACGGTAGTTCCTATGCAAAAATAAATGATAGAATAACAATAATTGGAAATCTTGATGAAAAAATTGTTGGATATATAATTACAAATGTTCACGGATCTGTTGCTGGAACAACTGATACTGATTATTGGCACAGCATGTCATCTGCATCAGCAAATATACAGACTTCAAATCCCTTTGGAGGAGGGGTAGATAATTTTTCATCTATTTATTCAACATCCGGATATTATAATGAAATACTGAAAGTTCCATTTTATGTTGGAGGAGCAGGTGGAATAAATTGGCTTGCCTTCGGAGCCGGTTTGTCAATGCAGTTCAGTGGAAACTGGAATATTGACTTTGGCAACACCATGACATTCTCAATCGTCCTTCCAGATGGCTATTCCTATGTCTCGGCCGGTGGGTTGACGTTCCAGCCCCTCAACCCAGCCACCGGCGGCGTTCCCGAACCCACCAGTTGGGCAATGATGATCGTAGGCTTTGGCCTGATCGGTGCTGTTGCGCGCGCTCACAAAGCCTTCTGCCTCACCCTCGGCTGAACGAGCCCCAATTCCACGACACTGCCGATCGAGGCCGATTGACGCGAACACAGGGTCGACGTCTCATCCGGGCGCAGTGAATAGTCGGAGAAAATACATGCTAAACACTCATATTCAACTTGATGGTCAAGCCTGTACCTCCCATTATGTAAAATGGTTGCAGACTATCATCGCCCACCAAAATTTGCTCAAATCGCCAACTCCTTTGGCAGCCATCATCAAGCAACTTGCCATGCTGAGCGCACCCGCCATTCTTATCTGGGCAGGAAATCCTGCGAAAGCAGCAGCCGATCCGAACCTCCCCTATTGGTCGATGCTGCAATACACTGTCACCGACCACGATCTGTCACGCCAGCCGCAATCCATCAGTCAGTCCAACACGATCTGGGAAAATGTATCGGTTTCCGCATCGGCCTCGCAGGGATCCGCTGTGGTGGCCGGCTCTGCCAACTTCGAGGACGGCTCCCTTAAGCTCGCGATGAGCGGCAGCTCGGCAGGCGGCTATGGATCAAGTGCCGGCGCAACCGTCGCAATAGCGGATCGGATTTCGATCCTTGGGGACCTTGGAACCACAGTCAACGGCTTCATCGTGGCCGATGTCCACGGAATTGTTCACGGAACGCCCGCATCCGACTATTGGAACAGCACATCACGGGCTTCATTTTACGTCAGCGTATCAAGCCCGGGGATCGATCAATTCTACAGATTCAATATCCCTGAATCTATTTCCGGGATCTATGATGAAAGAATCGAGATTCCATTCAGTCTTGGGGGAAATTCTGGAATTAACTGGATGCAGTTCAACGCTGGTCTGGGAATGCAATTATCTGGAAACTGGGTAATGGATTTCGGCAACACGGTGAGTTTCTCGATAATACTCCCGGATGGCTACTCCTATGTCTCAGCCGGCGGGCTGACGTTCCGGCCCCTCAACCCGTCCACCGGCGGCGTTCCCGAACCCGCAATATGGGCGATGATGATCGCAGGCTTCGGCTTGACGGGCGCTGCCCTGCGCAGGCGTCAGCGGGTTGCCGCCGTTCTCGGTTGAACAGTTAGGCGCGACGCTCCGTGTAAGTGGTGCGATGCCTGGCGGGTGGAGTTTTCTCCGCCCGCCAAATTTAACGCGTTACCGCGGGCTGAAGCCGCGACCACATGGAACAATTCCAACAAATCCTACACGTCCTACAGCCAAGCCGTTGAGAATAAAGTGTAGAACGATGTTCCACGTGGAACAACCAATGTGGTTATCCACTGTTCCACGCGGCCGGCGGCCAAGCCTCCCGCCCTTCCACTCGGGACAGAGCCGGGGAAAGGGAACTCGCGCCAAAGTTGCGACAGAAAGAAAAGAAAAAGTCCGGCAAAGCCGGACTCGTCGGACTGGCCGTGGCCTGAGGGCCACGACTCAGCCGGCCGGGCTTGCGCCGAGTCCGTGAGTTAAGGCTTCGCCTTAATCTCGGCCGGCTCCAGCTCACACCCCAGCTCCTTCTCCGCCAACGCCTTCATCTCCGGCGTCAACAGCGGATCGCTCAAGTCCACGCCCTCGGCCAGCCGGTCAGCGATGATCTTCAACCCCTCGATCCGCGCCGCCTTCTTGTGGTTGGCGCCGATCACATGCCAGGGCGCATGCTTGCTGTCCGTACGCTCGAACATCTCTTCATAGGCGTCCATATAGGCCGCCCGGTGCGCCCGGTTGCGGAAATCCTCCTCCGTCACCTTCCAGCGCTTCCAGGGCTGTTCCAGCCGGTCGATCAGCCGCTCGTCCTGCTCGTCCTGGCTGATGTGCAGGAACAGCTTCACCATCCGCGTGCCGTGCGTCACCAGGGTCGATTCAAAGGCGTTGATCTCGCCATAGGCGCGGCCCCAGTCCTCCGGGCTCGCAAAGCCTTCCACCCGCTCCACCGCCACCCGGCCGTACCAGCTGCGGTCGAACACGGTCCAGTTGCCGTTCTCCGGCAGCTCCGCCCAGAAGCGGGTCAGATAATGCTGCTTGCGTTCATGCTCGTTGGGCGCGGAAACGGGCACCACCTTGCAGAAGCGCGGGTCCAGCTCCGCCGTCAGCCGCTTGATCAGCCCACCCTTCCCGGCCGCGTCCCAGCCTTCCAGCAGGATCACCGCCGCGCGCTGCTGGCGGTGGTAGGCGATCAGAATCTCCAGCAGGCGAAGCTGAAGTTTCTTCTCGACCTCGTGATAATCTTCCGGACTGCGCTGGTGCTTCACCTTGTCCAGCAGGCCTTTCGCCATTCTCAGGCGGCCTTCTTCGCGAGCTTTTCCTTGCGCGCCTTATCCAGCTTCTTCAGCACCATGTCGCGCTTCAGCCGCGACAGATGGTCGATGAACAGGATGCCGTTCAGATGATCCATCTCATGCTGCAGGCAGGTGGCCGTCAGCTCGTCCAGCACCTCGTCGTGCGACACGCCCTTTTCGTCCAGCCAGCGCGCGCGGATCACGGCAGGCCGCTCCACATCGGCATATTGGCCGGGTACGGAGAGGCAGCCTTCGTTGTAGACCGAATAATCCTCGCTGGGATCGGACAGTTCGGGGTTGATGAACACGCGCGGATTCGGCGTGCCCTTGCCCTCTTCATCCTCGGGCCCGTCGCCCAAGTCCATCACCAGCAGCCGGATCGGCACATCCACCTGCGCAGCCGCCAGCCCGATGCCGGGGGCGTCGTACATCGTCTCGAACATGTCGGCGATCAGCGTGCGGATTTCGTCATTCACCTCGGCCACGGGCTCGGAGATGCGGCGCAGGCGCGGATCGGGCACTTCAAGGATGGGCAGGATGGCCATCCCCACTAGCTAGGAAAGGGGGGGCCGCCGGTCAAGATTGGGCTACAACCGAACCAGATTCTCCAATGGCCGCCCGGCCTGCCAGTTGGCGAAGTTCGCCAGGAGGAAGGGCGCGACCTGATCGGTGAAGATGTCGCTGTAGCCGCCCACATGCGGGGTGATGAGCAGCCCGGGCAGATCCCACAGCGGGCTATCCGCCGGCAGCGGCTCGGTTTCGAACACATCCAGCGCCGCGCCGCTAATCTGTTTGGCCTGCAAGGCCGCGATCAGCGCCTCCTGCTTCACCACCTTGCCGCGCCCCGCATTCACGAACAGCGCGGCCGGCCGCATCGCGGCAAAGGCCGCCTCATCGAACAGATGATGGGTCTTTTCGCTGTAAGGCGTCAGCACGACAATGAAATCCGCCTCGCCCAGCGCGGCGTGCAGATCCTCCATCAGCCGGATGGCATCGAACCCGTCCGCCTCCCGGCGCCCGCTGCTGGCTCCCGTGACATGCAGGCCGAACGCCTGCGCCCGCTTCGCCAGTTCCACCCCGATCTTGCCCACGCCCACGATCAGCAGCCGCTTGCCCCACAGCAGGGGCTGTGGGCCGGGCTTCCATTCATGTGCATCCTGCCGGCGCAAAACCTCCCGGCTGTTCCGCAACAGGGTCAGCAGCTGGAAGAAGATCAGTTCGCACATCTGCGGCGCATGCACCCCGGCGGCAGAGGTGACCTTCACCGACGCCGGAATACCCAGCGGCAGCAGGGGATCGACTCCGGCGCTCAGCGTCTGAATCCATTGCAGCTTGCCCATTGCCGCCACCAGCTCGCGCTGCATCAGCTGCGGCATCACGATCGCCACCTCGATCTGCCCGGCGACAGCCATCGCCTGTTCCGAGGACGAAGCCAGATGCAGCCGCACCCGCCCATCCAGCGACGTCAGCCGCTCCGCCAGAATCTCCGGCTTCCGGTCCAACAGCAGCAGGTCGATCATCGGCAGTCTCCGTTCAGCCCGCCAGCGGGCGGCGCAGCCGCAGCGCCTGTGCCAGCGTGCCTTCGTCCAGATAATCCAGCTCGCCGCCCACCGGCACGCCATGGGCCAGTTGAGTCACCCGGGCGCCCAGCCCTTCCAGCGCCTCAGCGACGAAATGTGCCGTGGTCTGCCCTTCCAGCGTGGCGTTCATCGCCAGCACCACCTCTGTCACCGGCGGATCGCCGCTGACCCGTGCCTGCAACTGCGCGATGGACAAGTCATCCGGCCCCACCCCGTCCAGCGCGGAGAGCATGCCGCCAAGCACATGATATCGACCGGAAAATAGCCGTCCGCGCTCCAGCGCCCACAGGTCCGAGACGTCCGCGACCACGCACAGCAGCGTGGTATCGCGCTTCGGATCGGTGCAGATGCGGCAGGGGTTTCGTGTGTCCAAATTGCCGCAGACGGTGCAGGCGGAGAGCGAGGAATCCACCCGTTGCAGCGCCGCCAGCAACGGCTGAAGCTGGGTTTCGCGGTTCTTCATCAGCTGCAGCACCACCCGCCGGGCGGATCGCGGCCCCAGGCCGGGCAACCGCGCCACCAGCGCGATCAGTTGCTGCAATGCGTCGTCCATTCTATCGGCTCTGCCATGCGAATTGCCTTCATGGGAACCCCGGATTTCGCGGTGCGTGCGCTGGATGCGCTTGTCGGTGCCGGGCACGAGATTGCGGCCGTCTATACCCAGCCGCCCCGCCCGGCGAACCGGGGCCGGCTGACGCCGACGCCTGTCCACCTTCGCGCGGAAGTGCTGGGCCTGCCGGTGCACACGCCGCTGAGCCTGAAGCCCGAGGAGGAGAAGGCCGCCTTTGCCGCGCTCGATCTGGATTGCGCGGTGGTGGCTGCCTATGGGCTGCTGCTGCCCAAGGCCGTGCTGGAGGCGCCGCGCCACGGCTGCCTGAACATCCATGCCTCCCTGTTGCCGCGCTGGCGCGGGGCGGCGCCGATCCAGCGCGCCATACTGGCCGGAGACGCGGAAACGGGCGTGGCCATCATGCAGATGGAAAAAGGGCTGGATACCGGCCCGGTGCTGCTGGAAGGGCGCCTGCCCATCGGGCGCGAAACCGCAGGCGAACTGACCGATGCGCTGGGCGATCTGGGCGCGCGGCTGATGCTGAAGGTGCTGGCCGACCTGCCCGGTCATCCGCCGGTTGTGCAGCCGGAACAAGGTGTTACCTATGCCCACAAGATAGACAAGGCCGAAGCCCGGATCGACTGGAGCCTGCCGGGCCAAGCGATCGACCGGCTGGTGCGCGCCATGCAGCCGAGCCCCGGCGCCTGGTTCGACAGTGCGGGGAGCCGTGTGAAGCTGATCGCGGCCGAGCCTGCCGACGGCAAAGGCGCGGCCGGGACGCTGATCGGCGACGCTTTGGTGGCGACGGGTGATGGGGCACTGCGGCTGCTGACGGTGCAGCCCGAAGGCAAGCCGCGCATGGCCGCTGCCGACTGGCTGCGCGGCCGTCGTCTTCAGACTGGCCAGACGGCTTGACCCGGCGAGTCCGCTTCACGCTGGAATGGGACGGCCGGCCCTATATGGGCTGGCAGCGCCAGCCGCACGGGCCTTCGGTGCAGCAGGCGGTGGAGACCGCGCTGGCGGAGATCACAGGCGAACAGGCGGTGGTGCATGCCGCCGGGCGGACCGACGCGGGCGTGCATGCCAGCGGCATGGTCGCGCATGCCGAGCTGGAATCGGCGCTGTCGCCGTTCCGGCTGATGGAAGGGGTGAACGCGCGGCTGAAGCTGGCGGGTGAACCCGTCGCCGTGCTGGCGGCGGAAGAGGCCGGGCCGGAGTTCCATGCCCGCTTTTCCTGCACCGGCCGGGCCTATGAATATCGGCTGCTCTGCCGCCGTGCGCCGCTGACCTGGAATGCCGGGCTGTTGTGGCGCCGCCCCAATCCGTTCGACATCGACGCCATGAATGAAGCGGCCCGACATCTGATCGGTTGCCACGACTTCACCACCTTCCGCCACGTGCATTGCCAGGCGCTGAGCCCGGTGAAGACGCTGGACCTGCTGGAGGTCAGCGCAGAGGGCGAGGCAGTGACGGTACGCGCGGCCGCGCGGTCCTTCCTGCACCATCAGGTGCGCTCCATGGTGGGATCGCTGGTGCTTGTGGGCGAAGGGCGCTGGCGCCCATCCGATGTAAAAATGGCACTGGAGGCCCGCAATCGGGCTGCGCTGCGCCTGAATGCGCCACCGGACGGATTGTGGTTTGTCGAGGCCCGTTACGCGCAACCGTCGGAATAATTTACAGAATATTGCGCGCGCCTGACTCAACCTATTGATATTATACAAATGATCGGTTGGCATAATATTTGCATCGGCTAGAGGGAATGCGCGTTAACTATTTGAAGCGGACCATGGGCTTGAGCGGGATGGAGGAAAAACCCAAATCGGGCTTTCGGGGCGTGGTCCTGGTGTGGATCATCGGGCTGACGCTCGGTGTTGCCGCCGGTGCCGCCACCGCCATGCTGCTGATGCCGCCCGGAAGCGCTCGCGGCGGGGCGCAGTCCGCGATTTCCGAGCGCTGAGGCGGACGACCGCCCGAACAGATTTTACTTCCGGCCAAGGCAGGCAAAGCAGTTCCAATGCCGACCGGCTTCCCGCATGACTGAAAGCGGCTGCGTTGATGGCCCGACACTATGAACCCCCATCCGATTTCCTGAAGGCGATCACAGCCGGGACCTTGCCGCTTTCGGGGAGTGAGGCGGGTGACGCAAATCTGCGACATCTGATTGTGATGATGGCTGATGCAGATCGGGACAATCGCGATTGGGCAACCTTTCTGCTGGCGCAGGAGGAAATCGACACCCTCATGGTCCACGACGCCCTCTTGCGGTCGGCGGGCGACGAGGATGAAGTGGTTCGTGCCGAAGCGATCTCGGGGCTGGCGAAGCGTGACCCCGCGCTGGCCCTGCCGCTGGTTCAGCAGGCGCTTCGCGGCGATACTGCGGTTTTTCCATTGCTGGAGGCCGCTGCGCTTTGTGCCCATCCGTCGTTGATCGCGGACCTGCGTGTCTGGGCTGAGCACTCCAGTGAGCCGTTTATCGATCGGATGGCCGCGGAGGCGCTGGAGGCCTGCGAAAAAGCAGCCAGCGACGAAAGCTGAAGCAGTTCAGACCAGCCGTTCCAGCGGCGGGGGATGGCCCAGAAAGGCTTCCGGGCTGGCTGAGCGACCATAGGCGCCGGCCATGAAGATGGCGATCAGGTCGCCCACTTGCGTTTCGGGCAGGTCCTGCTTGTCGGCGAGGCGGTCGAGCGGGGTGCAGAGGCAGCCGACGACGGCGGCGGTTTCGCGGGGGGTGTCATTTCGGCTGGCGTTCACGACGGGATAGTTGCGCCGGATCACCGTGCCGAAATTGCCGGTGGCGGCGAGCTGGTGGTGCAGGCCGCCGTCCGTGACGAGGAAGGTTTCGCCGCCGGATTGCTTGCGGTCGATCACGCGGCACAGATAGACGCCCGCTTCCGCCACCAGCCAGCGGCCGAGTTCGAGTGCGAAGCGGCTGGCGGTAAGCGCGGGTAGGCGGGCCGACAGGATGTCGCGCAGGCCTTCGCCCAGCGCGGCGAGGTCCAGTTCCGTGTCGCCGGGGAAATAGGGGACGCCGAGGCCGCCGCCGAGGTTGACGAGCGGGGCGGTGAGCCCGGCCTCGGCCAGCAGGTCGGCTGCAAGCGCGACCGACTGGCGTTGCGATTGCAGGATCGCCTCAACCGACAGATTCTGCGAACCCGCGAACAGGTGCAGGCCCTGAAAGACGAAAGGCGCTTCGCCCATCCGCCTGAGCAGCGGAGCGGCCTGGGCCGCATCCACGCCGAACGGGCTGGCGGCGCCGCCCATCTTCATGCCGGAGCCCTTCAGCGCGAAGGGCGGATTCACGCGCAGCGCCACCCGGGCCGGGCGGCCGAGACGGGTGGCGATGGCGGCCAGCCGCTCCAGTTCGCCGGCCGATTCCACATTGAGCGTGACGCCCGCCGTGACGGCGGCCTCCAGTTCGCGGTCGCGCTTGCCGGGGCCTGCGAAGCTGACATGATCGGCGGCCATGCCGGCTGCCAGCGCCTTCGCCATTTCGCCCGCCGACGCCACATCGAAGCCGTCCACATGACGCCTCATATGGGCGAGCAGCGCGGGGAGCGGGTTGGCCTTCACGGCATAATGCAGCCCCAGTTCGGCGGGCATGGCGGCGCGGAACGCCTGCGTGCGGGCCGTCAGCAGCGCGCGGTCATAGAGGAACAGCGGTGTGTCCCCGGCTTCCGCCGCCCAGTCATCGGCTGTGCGGCCCGCCACCAGCAGCCGCCCTGCCCCGTCGCGGCCGAAGCCCTGCGGCATGCGGTCACTCATGCGCCATAGTGCTTGCGGATGGCGCTGCGGTCGAGCTTGCCGTTGGCGGAGACCGGCAGCGCATCGAGCCAGACGAGCCCAGCGGGCTGCATATAATGCGGCGCCTCCCGCTTGAAATGCGCCACCAGCCGGGATTCCGCCTCCGCTGGCGACAGCCCGGCGACAGGGGCGGCGATCAGGCGGATGCGCTGGCCCGCCACCTCGTCCGCCAGCCCCAGTGCCACCACCTGCGCGACCGCGCCGCTCTGGTAGGCCAGTTCCTCGATCTCGGTCGGGGAGACGCGGGTGCCCATGGTCTTGATGGTCTCGTCCGCGCGGCCGACGAAGGTGAGGAGGCCCTCTGTATCGCGCACCACCGTGTCGCCCGACCAGACCGCCATGCCGCCGAAGCGCGACGCGGGCGGTGCGGGCTTGAAGCGAATGGCCGTTCGCTCCGGGTCTTGCCAATAGCCCAGCGTGACCAGCGGGCCGGCATGTACCAGTTCGCCGGGCTCGCCATCGTCAGTTACCCGACCATCGGGGCGGACGACGAGAATCTCCGCATCCGGAATGGCGCGGCCGATGCTGTCGGGGTGGCTGTCTGCGAGGTCGGGCGGGAGGGTGGTGGAGCGGAAGGCTTCCGTGAGGCCGTACATCAGGTGGAGGCGGGCGGCGGGGAACAGCGCGCGCAGGGCCCGGACGGTGGGCACCGGCAGCCGGCCGCCGCTGTTGGAGAGGGTGCGCATGGTCGCCACGGTCTGGGGCGGCCACTCCAGCGCGGCGAGCTGCACCCAGAGCGGCGGCACGGCGGCGAGCTGGGTGACACCGTGGCGGGTGCAGGCCTGCACCACATCGCGCGGGGTGAGATAATCCAGCAGCGCGACGGAGGCGCCCGCGTGAAAGGCGGTGCTGAGCTGGGAGAAGCCGAAATCGAAGCTGAGCGGCAGCACCGAGAGCAGCACATCGTCAGCGGCGGTGCCGAGATAGGAGGCGACGCTGCGGGCGCCGACCAGCAGATTGGCGTGCGTGACCATCACGCCCTTCGGCGCGCCGGTGGAGCCGGAGGTGTAGAGTAGGGCCGCCAGCGCATCACCGCCCTGCCCCCGTCCGGTGAGCGGCGGGGCGGCGGCCAGCGCGGCCCAGTCGGCTTCGAGCAGCAGCAGCGGGCATGGCGGATCGGCGAGGCCTGCGGCGCGGGCGCGGTGGGTGATGAGAATCCGGGCGCCGGAATCGGCGAGGATGTGGCGAACCTGCTGGCCGCGCAGCACCGGGTTCACCGGCACCATCACCAGCCCGGCGCGCATGATGGCGAACAGCAGGACCACGCACTCCAGACTCTTCGGCAGCCAGACGGCGACGCGCTCGCCTTCGGGCAGGCGGGCTGCCAGCGCGCCGGCGACGGCGGACACCTGCGCATCCAGTTCGGCATAGGTCAGCCGCCGGTCGCGATCGGCCAGCGCCGGGGCGCTGCCTGCGCCCTGTTTCAGAAGCTGGTCCCCCCGCTGCATCGGCCTCAGGTATCGAAGGGGTTGCGGCTCGATCGCATGTTGATCCGGATCGGCAGGCCCTTCAGATCCAGATCGTCGCGCAGGCTGTTCACCAGATAGCGATTGTAGCTGTCGGGCAGCTCATCCAGCCTTGTGCCGAACACGATGAAGGTGGGCGGGCGGCTGCGCGCCTGCGTGATGTAGCGCATCTTGATGCGGCGGCCGCCCGGCGCGGGCGGCGGGTTGCGATCCTGCGCGGCTTCGAACCAGCGGTTGAGAGCGGCGGTCGGCACCCGGCGGCTCCAGCGCTCGCGGGTTTCGAAGGCGACGTCCATCAGCACGTCCAGCCCCTTGCCGGTGAGCGCGGAGACGGTGAGGACGGGGACGCCCCTCACCTGGGCGAGGCCGTCTTCCAGCGCCTTCTTGATGCCGTTGAACAGGCGGCTCTGGTCCTCTGCGGAATCCCATTTGTTGATGGCGACGATGAGGGCGCGGCCTTCCTGCAGCACCATGTCGGCGATGCGCAGGTCCTGCGCCTCCAGCCCCAGCGTGGCGTCCAACAGTAGCACCACCACTTCTGCGAAATCGACGGCGTGGCGGCCATCGGCGACGGCGAGCTTTTCCAGCTTGTCGACCACCTTGGCCTTGCGGCGCATCCCGGCGGTGTCGATCAGGTGAACCTGCCGCCCCTGCCATTCCCAGGGGATGGCGATGGAATCGCGGGTGATGCCGGCTTCCGGCCCTGTGAGCAGGCGGTTCTGGCCCAGCAGCTTGTTGATGAGGGTGGATTTTCCCGCGTTCGGGCGGCCGACGATGGCGAGCTTCAGCGGCGAATCCGCGTCGGGCTCTTCCTCGGTCTCGTCCTCGTCGCCGGCTTCAGGGAGGAGCGGGGCGAGGGCTTCGAACAGGTCGGCGAGGCCTTCGCCATGTTCGGCGGAGAGCGGCACCGGATCGCCAAGCCCCAGCTCGAACGCCTCCATCAGGCCCGATTCGGCGGCGCGGCCTTCTGCCTTGTTCGCGACCGGGATGATGGGAAGCCCGGCTTCCTGCCTGAGCCAGCGGGCGAAGTGGCGATCGGCTTCGGTGAGGCCGGTGCGGGCGTCGATCACGAACAGGGCTGCCGTGGCGCCTTCGAGAGCGGCGCGGGATTGCGCCCGCATCCGGTCCGACAGGCTGCCGGCTTCCGCTTCCTCGAGGCCGGCGGTGTCGATCACGGTGAATTCGAGATCGAGCAGGCGTGCGGTGCCCTCGCGCCGATCGCGCGTGACTCCGGGCTGGTCATCGACCAGCGCCAGCTTCTTGCCCACCAGCCGGTTGAACAGCGTGGACTTGCCGACATTGGGTCGCCCCAGGATGACGACACGTGGGAGGCGCTTGCCGGCCATCGCGTCAGCGATAGGCCGTGACCGTGCCATCGTCAGTGAGCACGTAGAGGATGTTGTTGGCGACGACGGGCGGCAGATAGGCGTCATTGCCCAGCTTGCGGCTGGACTGGATTTGACCGTTCAGCGGTGAGACGAACGCCATCTGGCCGAGCGAGGAGAGCAGGATCAGATGGTTGCCGGCCAGAATGGGGCCGTACCATTCGACCGCGCCCTTCTTGGACTTGGCATTCTTCCAGCGCCCCATATCGGACACCCAGCGGATCTTGCCGTCGGTGCGGCTGACGGCCACCAGCTGGGCTTCCACGGTGACGGCGAACACCCAGTCCCCGGCGGGCCAGGGCGTGTTGACGCCGGCGAATTCCCGTTCCCAGACGCGCTGGCCGGTGGCCAGTTCCAGCGCCACCATGCGGCCGCCATGGCCGATGGCGAACACCCGCCCACGATCGATCACGGGCGAGCTGGCAATGCCGGAGAGGGCGCCGAGCGCGGTGGTGCGGCCGGTGCGGGAGAGCTGATCCTGCCAGGCGGTGCGGCCGTTTTCGACGCGCAGCGCGAACAGTTCGCCCGAGGGGAAGCCGGCGACGACGGTGTCGAGCGCGATGGAGGGCGAGCCCGGCCCGAGGATGGCGGCGGGTTCGACCGTGGCGGTCGCTTCCCACAATTGCTCGCCGGTGTCAGCGCTGAGCGCGGTGAGCTGGCCGTCCTGGCTGGTCACGAACACCCGGCCGCTGTCGACGGCGGGCGCCGCGCGCAGCGGGGTGGGCAGTTTCACCTGCCAGGCCTGGGTGCCGGTGGCGGCATCCAGCGCCACCACAAGCCCGAAGCCGGTGGTCGCGAAGACGCGGCCGCCCATGGCACTGACGCCGCCGCCGAACGCCGGATTGGTGCCTTCGCCCTTCACGACGATGGCGTGGCGCCACAGCGCCCGACCGGTGGAGGCATCGAAGGCAGAGACCAGACCCGTGGTGTCGATTGTGAACAGCCGGTTCTCAGCGATGACCGGCGTGGCGTTCAGCTTCGCCGTTGAGCTGGACCCCTTGCCGATCTTCGCAGACCATAGCCGCTGCGGATTATCGCTTAGTACAACGTGACCGAGATTGCCCGATGCGTTGCCGGCGGGCTGAGTCCAGTCTGCATTCACATGCGCCGCCGGCAGGATGACGTCCACGCCCTGCAACTCGGCTTCGGCCTCCACCTGACGCTCGAAATCGAGCACGGAAACGCGTTCGCCCATGGTGGCGGGTTTCTTGCCCTTCGGCTTGAACGCGCCGCAGCCGGGCAGCGCGACCAGCGCCACCGACACCATCCCCAGCAGAGCCGCTGCCTTATATCCCGACACCCGCATCATTTGGCTGCTGTCTCCTGAGGTGTTGCTGTGCCTGTCGCCCCGGCTTCGGTCGCCCTGGCCTCGGTTTCCGCCTTGCGCTTGCGTTCATCCTCGATCTTGGTCACGTCCTGTCCCAGCGCTGCCGCCATCTGCTCGGCGCGAGCACGCAGCGACTGGGGCGAACGATCGTCTGCGGCAATGCGGTAGAACAAGGGGCCGGCCTTGTCGGGCGCGCCGGCCTTCAGGTGGGCGAGCGCGGCCATTTCACCGGCGATCGGGAACCAGGGGCTGTCGCCAGCTAGATAAGGCTCCGTGCGCTTCAGCACGTCGGCCGGTTGCAGCTTGTCGAACTCAAGCCGGAGTTGCTTCATCGTGGCAGCGTCGCGAAAAGCCTGCGCGGCACGGCCGTCTTCGGCCACCTGCTTCAGATCTGCGATCGCCTTCGTTTCGTCTCCGCCCTGCAGCGCGATGCCCGCCTTGGCCATGTTCGCCAGCGCGCGATAACCGCTGCTGGAGGACTGGGTAACCGACTCCAGCTCCGCCAATGCCTCTGTCGAACCGCCACTTTCAGCCTTGGCCAACGCGCCGCTGAACTGTTCCGAGATCGCCTCGACACGGCGCGTCTGATCGGCTTTCCACCAGAACCAACCACCCAACGCCACCAGCGCCACCACCACGGCAAGCAGGATCCAGCGCCCCCAGGTGGACGCGAACTTCTTCATTTCGTCTTGACGATAGGCTTCATCGACTTCGCGGAGGAAGGCCTGATCCCTCGGGTCCGAGGGTTTGCTGGGCGGTGTGGTGGCCAAATCTCATTCCCTGAAAAATGTCTGCGCCGGGAGTGCCGGCATCATCGACGTCGCCCGTCCTTTAGAGAGTGGTTCGGCAAACCGAAAGCCCCCCTCCCCCCGGGCGGATGCCTGGCCAAGGACGACAGCCTGCTATCGGGCCACAAGCTTTGCCCGCTGATGAACGGACGGCGTCAGGCCTTCGCCGGCTTGGGAAGATAAAGCTCTGCTTCGCCCGGAAAGCTGCGCGCCCGCACGGCTTCGGCATAGGTTGCGGCAGCCGTGGACACCCGCTCCGCGAGATTGTCGAAGCGGCGCACGAAGCGGGGCACGCGTTCGAACATGCCCAGCATATCGTCCACGACCAGCACCTGCCCGTCGCAGTCGGGCGAGGCGCCGATGCCGATGGTGGGGCATTTGACAGCCTTGGTGATGGCGCGTGCCACCGGTTCCACCACGCCCTCCACCACCAGCGCGAAGGCGCCCGCATCTGCGATGGCGCTGGCATCGGCCTGAATCTTGGCGGCTTCGGCGGCGCTGCGCCCGCGCGCGCCATAGCCGCCCAGCGCGTTCACCGCCTGCGGCGTGAGGCCGACATGGCCCACCACCGGGATGCCGCGCTTCACCAGAAATTCGACGGTGGGCGCCAGTACTTCGCCGCCCTCCATCTTCACCGCCGCCGCGCCTGTTTCGCGCAGCACGCGCGCCGAGGTGGCAAAGGCCTGTTCCGGCGAGGCCTCGTAAGTGCCGAAGGGCAGGTCCACAACTACCACGCTACGGTAACTGCCGCGCACCACTGCGGCGCCATGGGCGATCATCATCTCCAGGCTGACGCGCACCGTGGTGTCGAGCCCGTATATCACCTGACCCAGGCTGTCCCCCACGAGGAGCATGTCGCAATGCGGATCGAGCAGTTGCGCCATGCGCGCGGTGTAGGCGGTGAGCATCACCACGGGTTCCGCCGTGACGCCATCCTTCTTGCGGCCCTGGATGGCGGGCACGGTGAGGCGACGGACGGGTTCCGGCACGGGGTGCGCGCGGGAGGTGGCGGTGTCGAGTGTGAAAGTGGTGGACATGGCGGCCGTCCTAGCGTTTCGGAACCGTGCTGTCAGGCTGTGCTTCTGCCGGGGGTACGGCTGTGCCCTGCTCCGCCTGCCGCCTGGCTTCCTTGCGCTGGCGTTTTTCCTCTTTTTTCCGAGCCTTGGCCTCGTCGTAGATGCGCTCTTCCTCGGTCTGCGTGGTGGCATCGACCGCCGTTTCGACGGCCGTTCCGGCGACGTCCACGACTGCGCCCGCCGCCTTGGTGACCACGCAACCGCCCAGCAGCGGCGCCAGCGCCAGAAGTGTGATCAGCTGCTTCATTGGTCCGCCTTTGCCATCGGCTTGCCGTCTTCCTTCACGAAATCGGCGGGCAGCGGCGCTTGCAGCAGATCGATCACCAGTTCGGACGGGCGGCACAGCCGCACGCCCTTCGGGGAACAGACGAAGGGCCGTTCCACCAGCACCGGATGCGCGATCATGGCGGCGATCAGCGTCTCGTCGTCAGCCTGCTCCAGCCCGGCGGCTTCGACCTGCTTCACACGCAGCGCCTGCCGGGGCGTCAGGCCAGCGGCGGCGAACAGGCCCAGCAGCTGGCCGCGCGTCCAGCCGTCCTTCAGATATTCGATCACGACGGGGTCCGTGCCGCTGGCGCGGATGGCCGCCAGCACGTTGCGTGAGGTGCCGCATTTCGGATTGTGATGAATGAGGATCATGCGCCGCTGTTAACGCCGCAGGCGGCCGACCGCCAGAACAACCAGCGCCCCTGCGATCCCGAGTGCGATCAGCCCGGCAGGCGTGCAGCGTGCCCTTGCCCGGAACTCGACAAGATCGCCGAGGCGGAACTCATAGTCGGCGGTCAGCTCTTCCGGGTGGGCGGCGTGGCTGTTCCAATCCGATCGGTCCGGCAGCTGTGCGTTCGGCGCTGAATCTGTGAGCCCGGCCATTTCCCTCTCCCCCGGTTGCGGATCATTGCGGCTCTGTTTCCGTGGCGGGTGCTTCCGTCGCTGCGTCTGTTGAGTTGCCGCGGCCCGAGACCGCCCTGCCCGCTGCGGCCCCGGCGGCGGGGTTGGCCGTTGCTGCGCCGACTGCAGCCCCTGCGACGACGGGCGCCGCCGTTCGCGCGACGGTTCCGGCGGCCTGGCCGACAGCCTGCACCGGGGCGGTGACCACCTGTTTTGGGCTGCACGCGGGCAGCGCCATCAGCGCGATGAGGAACAGCCGCGATTTCATGCTATTCATTCGCCTCCGGGGAACCTTGGTTGGGCTGGCTTGTTCATCGGATTGCCGCACGCCTGCTATAGTGTCTGCGAAGCTGCCGGAAAGGCAAGGGAGGGACTTCAATGACTGACGCCGTTCAGGACAGGCCGACACCCCGGCTGACGCCGCATCTGTGCGTGGCCGGTGCATCCGACGCCATCGATTTCTACACCCGCGCGCTGGGCGCCACCGAATTGTTCCGACTGCCCGGACCGGACGGGCGGCTGATGCATGCCTCCCTGCTGGTGAACGGGGCGATGGTGATGCTGAACGATGAATATCCCGAAATGGGCGGGCTGGGCCCCAAGGCGCGGGGCGGCACCGCAGTGACGCTGCACCTGCATGTACCGGATGTGGATGCCGCCGTGGCCCGGGCGGTGGATGCGGGCGCGCGGCTGGTGATGCCGGTGGCGGACATGTTCTGGGGCGACCGCTATGGCCTGATCGAGGACCCGTTCGGGCACCAGTGGTCGTTCGCGACGCCGGTTCGCAGCGTCTCTCCGCAAGAGATGCAGGATGCCGTTGTGAAGATGGGAGCGGATCATGGCGCGTGACCTGAGGCCCTGCCTGTGGTTCGCCGGCGAAGCGCTGGAGGCGGCCGAACATTATGTCTCCGTGATCCCCGACAGCCGGATCGACGATATTCTGCGCGCGCCGGACGGCGGCGTGATCCTTGTGAGCTTCACGCTGGCGGGCAAGCCCGTGATGGCGTTGAACGGCAACCCCACGCCCGGCTTTGTCGATGCCTGTTCCATGGTGGTTTCCTGCGAAGGCCAGGCCGAGCTGGACCATGTGTGGGACGGGCTGCTGGCCGGCGGCGCCACCAAGGCCTGCGGCTGGCTGGCGGATCGCTATGGCGTGGCCTGGCAGGTGGTGCCCGACAATCTGGCGGAGCTGATGGACCCTTCGGACGCGGCGGCGTCTGGGCGGGTTCTGATGGCCGTGCAGCAGATGATCAAGCTGGACATCGCGACGATGGAAGCCGCGCGCAGGGGAGACTGACCATGACCTATGTCGACGGATTCGTGCTGGCGGTGCCGACCGCCAAGAAGGACGCCTATCGCGCCCATGCCGAAAGCGTGATCGGGCTGTTCCGCCGCTATGGCGCGGTGCAGATGGTGGAAACCTGGGGTGTGGATGTGCCCGACGGCAAGCTGACCAGCTTCCCCATGGCGGTGAAGCTGCAACCGGATGAAACCGTGGTGTTTTCCTGGGTGGTCTGGCCCGACAAGGCGACCCGCGACAAGGCCTGGGCGGACATGCCGAACGACCCCCAGATGGCGGCGACGACGGAGGTGCCCTTCGACGGCAAGCGCATGATCTTCGGCGGCTTCGAACCGCTGCTGGAGGTGAAGCTTGACTGAGATCCCGTTCGACCCGGAGCTGGACCTGAAGCTGGTGCGCGACGTGGCCGCCACGCCGGAGGCGCTGTGGCGCGGCTGGACCGAGCCCGAACTGCTGAAAGCCTGGTTCTGCCCCAAGCCCTGGCGGGTGACCCATGCCGAACTGGACCCGAGGCCCGGCGGCATCTTCCACACGGTAATGGAAGGGCCGAACGGCGAGCGCCATGAACGCCCGCCGGGCTGCTATCTGGAACTGGTGCCGCACCGGCTGCTGAGCTGGACCGATGCGCTGGGGCCGGATTACCGGCCGCGCGAGGAGGGCTTCATCTCTGCCACGATCGGGTTCGAGCCGCTGCCGGGCGGGGGCACGCGCTATACGGCGGTTGCCTATCATGCCACTGCCGAGAAGCGGCAGACCCATGCGGAAATGGGGTTCGAGGCCGGGTGGAATGCGGCGCTGGACCAGCTGCTGGAGTTGGTGGATCGGCGGGGTTGAGGGGGCTCTGCCCCCTCAAACTCCCCCGGCAGGAGCCCGTGGCCCCTGCACCCACATTAGTAGGGTGATCGTTTAGATTGTGCTGGCGGTTGGGCTTACTGCCTGCGGCGCCAGCGCGTTCCAGCGCCGCAGGCAATCAAACTATATCAGGCGCGCGGCTTATAAGAAGTGCGCAACGCCAATGTTGAGGGTGCAGGGAAATCATTTCCCTGCCCGCCGGAGGCAAAAAACTCCCGTCAGGACTAAGCGCCCGCCGCCTTTCGCGCCTTTGCCGCCTCGGCCCACCATTCCAGCGTGTTGGCGAAGTCGGGGAAGCTCTTGTCCAGCGCGCCGCCGCCTTCGCCGGTTGGCTGGCCGTCGGCATCCAGCGCCTGGGAGATCTGGCCGACGCTGATGCCGCTGGGCATCAGGACCATGCCTTGTGTCGCCAGCGTGGGGTGCCAGGCGGCGTAGGATTTGGCGCCGCCGAAGCGGCCGGCGGAGTAGCTGGCGAGTGCGGCGGGGCGGCCGCCCCATTGGGCGAGCACGAAGGTGTCGACGAGGTTCTTGAGCCCGGGCTGGACACCGGAATTATATTCGCCGGCCACGAAGACGAATCCGTCTGCCTCGAGGATGCGCTTGGCGAGGGCAGCCATGGCGGGCGGGGCCTCGCCGGGGGCGTAATCACTGAAGCGCTTGTTGAGCATGGGGAGGTTGACGGCCTGGGCGTCGACCAGTTCGGCTTTGTGGCCGCGCGCGGCGAGGTTGCGGACGAGATAGTCTGCGAGGCGGATGCCCAGCCGGCCCTCGCGGTAGGAACCGTAGAAAATGAGAAGATCGAGGCTCATGGATGCTCCTGTGGGTTCAGTCGATCAGCGGGTCGTGGTTGGCGGCGATGACGGATTGCAGTTGCGGCAGTGTTTCGACGGCGGTGGCGATGGCGAAGAGTTTTGGCGTTTCGGCCCGGAACCAGTCGCGGCCGGGGCGCCATTTCGTCATCACCGCCAGATAGATGTCGATGGCGGAGAAGCGCTCTCCGAGGAACCAGGGCGTGCCGGCGGCTGAGTTCATCTGGCGCCAGAGCTGTTGTTCATGGGCGTTCACGGAGTCGCGGAACGGCTGCTGCGCTGCTGCAAGCGGGACGAAGCGCGCCGGATCGTCGGCGTAGGTGAAGCAGGGGTAGATGTTGGCGACGAGGAAGACGAGCCAGCGCAGGAAGGCGGGGCGTTCGGGCGCGGCGGGGCCGGGCACCAGCGTGTCTGTGTCGGCGAGGTCTGCCAGCCACAGGGTGATGGCGGCGCTTTCCGTGAGCACACTGCCGTCATCGAGCAGGAGGGTCGGGATCTGGGCGAGCGGGTTCAGCGGTTGCAGCTGCGCGCGGGCGGCGGGGGCCTGGAACAGGTCTTCGATGAGGATCCGCTCGAACGGGAGGCCGAGGAACGCCAGCTGATATTCGACGATGGCGGAGCCCCAGCCGGGGCGCGCATAGAGTTTCATCTTGCTTCCAATCCGGCGTGAACTTGGCGAAGCTCGGCCGGATCGGGCAGGATGGCAAGAGTGAAAAGGCTGTCGGGAGGCATGTGGTGACGGGACGGATCCGGGTGGGAATCGGCGGCTGGCGCTATGAGCCCTGGCGCGGCAGCTTCTATCCGGCCGGGCTGACGCAGGCGCGCGAGCTGGCCTATGCCGCCGGGCAGCTGACCGCGATCGAGGTGAACGGCACCTTCTATGGCACGCTGTCGCCCAAGACCTTCGCAAGCTGGCGGGACGAGACGCCGGAGGAGTTTGTGTTTGCGCTGAAGGCGCCGCGCTATGCCACCAACCGGCGCATGCTGGCGGAAGTCGAGCCAAGCATCGCGCGGTTCGCGGCGAGCGGCATTTCGGAGCTGGGCGCGAAGCTGGGGCCGATCAACTGGCAGTTCGCGGCGACCAAGCGATTCGATCCCGAGGATTTTTCGGCCTTTCTGGCGCTGCTGCCCGCCGAGGCCGACGGCGTGCCGCTGCGACATGCGGTGGAAGTGCGGCACGAGAGCTTCGATTGCCCCGAGTTTCATGCGCTGGCCGCAGCCCATGGCGTGGCGGTGGTGCTGGCGGGAGACAGCGACCATCCCCGGATCGACTGCCCGGCGCCGGGCTTCGCCTATGTGCGGATCATGGGCACCAGCGAGGATGAGCCGCTGGGCTATGGAGAGGCGGCGCTGGACCGCTGGGCCGGGGAGGCCCGCGCGCTGGCTGAGGGCGGGCGGGACGTGTTCCTGTTCGTGATCAGCGGCCACAAGGTCAGCAACCCGGCGGCGGCGAAGGCGCTGATCAGTCGGCTGGGCTGAGCGCCTCGGCGTAGATCTCCGGCCTGAAACCGGCCAGCAGCACGCCCTGCCCTTCCAGCACCGGCCGCTTGATGGCGGACGGGTTGGCCAGCATCAGCGCGATGGCGCGGGCTTCATCCAGCGCTTCGGTGTCGGCGGCGGGCAGTTTGCGGAAGGTGGTGCCCGCGCGGTTCAGCACGCGCTCCCAGCCGAGCCCGGCGCACCAGCGTTCCAGCGCGGCGCGATCGGCACCGGCGACCTTATAGTCGTGGAAGGCGTAGGCGATCCCGGCCCCGTCCAGCCAGGCGCGGGCCTTCTTCATCGTGTCGCAGTTGCGGATTCCATAGATGGTCAGCGTCATGGCCGGATCACTCCCTCTGCGTTGGCTTGCGGCCTGCTTATCATGCGGAAGTTGGATGAGCCGTGAATTTTGGCGCGCGGCATCGCGGCGGACAGGCGGGCAGCAACAATCCTGTGGAAATCGCCTTCTTTCATGCATATGATTCATGAATGCTGCGCGAGGATCTGGTCGACCTGAATACGTTTCTGGTGATCGCCGAGCAGAAGAGCTTTACCCGCGCGGCTGCCCGGCTGAATTCCTCCCAATCCGCGCTGAGCCATGCCATCCGCAGGCTGGAGGCGCGGCTGGGGGTGCGGCTGCTGACGCGCACCACGCGCAGCGTCGCCACGACGCAGGCGGGCGAGCGGCTGCTGGCGGCGCTGGTGCCGGCCATGGACGGGATCGCGGCGGAGCTTGCGGCAATCGGCGAGCTGCGGGACACGCCGTCGGGCACGATCCGCATCACCGCTTCGGAGCATGCCGCGAACACCGTGCTGTGGCCCGCGCTGACGAATTTCCTGCAGCGCTATCCGGACGTCCACATCGATCTCAGCACGGATTCGCGGCTGACCGATATCGTTGCCGACCGTTTCGATGCCGGGGTGCGGCTTGGCGAGGCACTGGCCAAGGACATGATTGCGGTGCGGATCGGGCCCGACCTCCGCATGGCGATCGTGGGTTCACCTTCCTATTTCGAGACCAGACCTGTTCCGCACGGCCCGCAGGACCTGGCCCAGCACGACTGCATCAACCTGCGCATGCTGAGTTCCGGCGCGCTTTATGCGTGGGAGCTTGAAAAGGAGGGCCGGGAAGTCCGGGTCCGGGTTGAAGGCAGGCTGGTCTTCAACAGCGTGCCGCAGATCGTGCATGCCGCGCTTGCCGGGCTGGGGCTGGGCTTCGTCATGTATGACCATGTGGAAGCCTACATCGCTGCAGGCAGGCTGGTGCATGTGATGGAGGACTGGAGCCCGCCGTTCCCGGGCTATCATCTCTATTATCCGAGCCGCCGGCAGCCCTCTGCCGCCTTCAAGCTTCTGGTCGAGACGCTGCGCTATCACGGGCCTTGAGGGGCGGCCGAGACGGGCCGGCGGCACATTCATGAACCCCGATCATAAGGCCAATCGGCCTGCGCCCATTAATCGGAGGCGAGCGCCCGAGCTATAAACGCTGGTTCGGCGCCGTCCCCCGGCTGCGCGCCGAAGGCCGGAGTGACCACATGCCAGTGGCGCGTGCCGGCGTCCGGCACCGGCTGAACGGCGGAGAAACATGCGCGTCCTGATTGTCGAGGATGAGGTCAAGACGGTCCGCTACCTGACGAAGGGGCTGTCCGAGAACGGCTATTTCGTGGAACATGCGCTGGACGGCGAGGATGGCCTGCATCTGGCCGAGATCGGCAATTTCGACGCCATCATTCTGGACAGCATGTTGCCGCGCCTGAGCGGGATCGGCCTGCTGAACGAACTGCGCCGGAGCCGGCAGACGCCCGTGATCATGCTGACGGCGCGCGACGATATCAGCGACCGGCTGCAGGGGCTTGGCGCGGGCGCCGACGATTATCTGGTGAAGCCCTTCTCGTTCCTGGAACTTCTGGCCCGGCTGCAGGCGATCATGCGGCGCGGCGCGAAGGAAATCCTGGAAATTCAGGTGGCGGACCTGCGCATCGACATTCTGGCGCGGCGGGCGACCCGGGCCGGGCAGCGGCTTCACCTGACCGCCAAGGAATTCGGGGTTCTGATGGAGCTGGCCCGCCGGCAGGGTCAGATCGTTTCCAAGACGGCGCTGGCCGAACTGGTGTGGGGGATCAATTTCGACACCAACACCAATGTCGTCGAAGTCACCGTCAAGCGGCTGCGGGCGAAGATCGAGGCGCCGGGCAGCGCGCGGCTGCTGCACACCGTCCGCAGCATGGGATATGTCTTTGAATCGCGTGCGGATGCGGCCTGATGGCGGCGCGTTCCATCGCGGTGCATCTGACGATGGCGTTCGCCGCCACGGCTGCGGCGGTCTGCACCGTCACCGGGTTCTCCATCTATATGTTCCAGGTGAACGAGCTTCATCGGCACCAGCGCGCCGAGCTGCTTGCGCGCCAGGCGATCGTGCTTCCGCTTGTGGAGCGGGCGGGCACGCCACGATACTGGGAGCTGCTGTCGGACAAGCTTGAATCCTTCAGCCCGGCCGACGGCGCGGTGCGGTTCCGGGTGATCGGGCCGGACCCGCGCTTCGGCTTCGGCGAACCCTGGCCGGACGGCGCCCGCGTGCAGCACAATTCCGATCGATCCTATTTCGTGCGGTTCGGCGACAAGACCTTTCTAGCAGTTGAATCGCTGGCGCCCGCGCGGGATGAACGGCCGGCCTCCCGGCTTGTGATCGCGTCGGATTATGGCCCGATCCTGGCCTCGCGGCGGATGCTGGGCGCATGGATCCTGCTTGTCTCGATCCTGGGGGTGGCGGCGACTGCGGGGCTTGCCTGGCTGATCGCACGCCGGGGATTGCAGCCGCTGCGGCGGCTGACGCGGTCAGCCTCCAGCCTGAACCCGAACGATCTTGGGCTGCGCCTGCCCGCGCGCGACCTGCCGACAGAGCTGGAGGGGATGACGCTGGCGTTCAACTCCGCGCTGGAGCGGATTCAGGCCGCCTATGCCCGGCTGTCCGGCTTCAACGCCGATGTGGCCCACGAGCTGCGAACCCCGCTGGGCAACCTGATCGGGCAGACCGAAGTGGCCTTGTCGCGGCCGAGAGGGGCGGCGGAGCTGGAAGAGGTGCTGCATTCGAATCTGGAGGAGCTGGAGCGGCTGGCGGCGATCGTGAACGACATGCTGTTCCTGGCGAGGGCGGATGCGGGCACCATGACCCGGCAGCGGATGGCCTGCTCGCTGGCCGAGCTGGCGCGCGGTTCCGCCGATTTTCTGGAGTATCTGTTCGACGAGCAGGATGTGAGGCTTCACATCCTGGGGGACGCCACCGCCCGGGTGGAGCCGGCATTGCTGCGGCGGGCACTAACCAACCTGCTGGAGAATGCCGTTCGCCACGGACGGGCGCGTTCCGAGGTGCGGGTGCGCATCGAGCGGCGCGGGGATCTCGCCTTCATCAGCGTGGCCAATCCGGGGCAGGCGATTTCGCCGGAGCAGCTGGATCGGCTGTTCGACCGCTTCTACAGGGTCGACCCCGCGCGCGCCGACAGCCTGCGGACGCATGGGCTTGGGCTGGCCATCGTGAAGGCCATTGCGACGATGCACGGCGGCAGCGTGTTCGCCCGGTATGAACAGGACCATTTTGTGATCGGGCTTTCCGTCGCGGATGCGGCGGGGGCCGAGCCCGTGCACCAGCCGGCGGAGCCGGCGAGGCCGCTGTTTCGGCCATCCCTGCCGCTGCAAGGGCGCGCCGCCGTTCCGGAGTGAGGCGGCAGGCCGCGCAGAGGTTGCCGGGGTTCCGGACAGAATTGTCATGGTTTCGACAGGGGCGCGACCGGCGCGGCTGCTAAGCCCGCGACGATGCAATCCTATGCTGCACCGCCGCACGACGAAAGCAAGCGGGCACCCCGCGCGGGGACTGTCCTGCTGGCGGCGGCTGCGCTCGGGTCCGCGCTAGCCCTTGGCGGTTGCGGCCGGGGTGACGGCTCGCCGAAGGGCGGCGATGCGGTGGAGGTGGGCTATGTTGTCGCCCGGACGAGCAGCGTCCCCCTCACACGGCCCTACACCGGGCGCGTGGTTGCCTATCAGACGGCGGAGGTGCGGCCGCAGGTGTCCGGCATCGTCCGGCAGCGGCTGTTCGCGGAGGGGCAGATGGTGGAGGCCGGGCGGGCGCTCTACCGCATCGATCCCAGCCTGTATGACGCGGCACTGCGGGAGGCCAGCGCGGGGCTGAGGACGGCCGAGGCCAACAGGATCGCGGCCGATGAGCTGGTCGACCGTTATCGGCCGCTGGCCGAGGTGGATGCCGTCAGCCGACAGGATTTCGTGAACGCCACGGCGGCCGCCCGGCAGGCCGAGGCTGCCGTCAGCCAGGCGGCCGCGCGGCTCGACACCAGCCGCATCAACCTTCGCTTCACGGCAGTGCCGGCGCCGTTGTCGGGGCGCATCGGCCGCTCCCTCGTCACGGTCGGCGGGCTGGCCGTGTCGGGACAGAGCGACCCGCTGGCGATCATCCAGCAGATCGATCCCGTCTATGTCGACGTGCAGCAGTCCGCCGCGGAGCTGACCACCATGCGGCGCGGCATGAAGGCGGGGCTGTCGGTTCCCGAGCATATCCCGGCGGAGATCATCCTGCCGGACGGCAGCCCCTATGCGCATCGGGGCATGCTCGCCTTTTCCGAAGTGACGGTCGATCCGTCGTCGGGGACGGTGGCCCTGCGGATCCGGGTGCCGAACCCCGATCATCTGCTGCTGCCGGGCATGTTCGTCCGCGCGCTGCTGGCGCAGTCGATCGAATCCGCCGCCATTCTGGTTCCGCAGAAAGGGCTGCGGCGCAACGAACGCGGCGAGGCGATGGTGTGGCTGGTGGGGCCGGGCGACAAGGCGGTCCAGCGCATCGTGACGGCCGATCACACCGAAGGGGCGAACTGGATCGTGACCGGCGGGCTGAGCGCCGGCGACCGGGTGATCGTGCAGGGCATCGGCAATCTGAGGGCGGATATCGCCGTTCGCCCCGTGGCGGCTTCTACGCCCGAGCAGATCGGGCCGCTGCGGCCTGCATCGGCCCCGGCCCGGCGCTGAGAGGCAGGAGCCGATGCTTTCCCGCCTGTTCATCGACCGGCCGATCTTCGCGTGGGTGCTGGCGATCATCGTGATGATGGCGGGGATTGCGGGACTGATCCTGATGCCCCGCGCGCAATATCCGGACATCGCGCCGGTGCAGGTCACCATCCGGGCGAACTACCCGGGGGCGTCGGCGCAGACTGTCGAGAGCAGCGTGACGCAGATCATCGAGCAGTCGCTGACCGGGATCGACGGGCTGCTCTATTTCAGTTCGTCGAGCGCGCGCAATTCGACGACCGTGACCGTCACCTTCGACAAGGGAATCGACCCCGATACGGCGCAGGTGCAGATCCAGAACCAGGTGCAGCAGATCGTTTCCCGCCTGCCCGCGCAGGTGCAGCAGCAGGGGCTGGTGGTTCGCAAGGCCAACCCCGACGAGGTGCTGCTGGTCTCGGTCTATGATGAGTCCGACCGGCTTTCGAGCCGGGACGTGGCGGACTATCTGACCACCAACCTGCAGGATCCGCTTTCCCGCGTGCCGGGCGTGGGCGACACCGATGTGTTCGGATCGCCTTATGCCATGCGCATCTGGCTGGATCCGGACAAGCTGGCGTCCTTCCGGCTGAACCCGGAGGATGTTGCGGCCGCCATACGCAGCCAGAACACCGAGGTGGCGTCGGGCGAGGTGGGCGGCATGCCCCAGCCTTCCGCCAACCGGCTGAATGCCATCATCACCGCGCAGTCCCGGTTGCAGACGGCCGAAGAGTTCAGGGCCATCGTGGTGAAGACGACGGTATCGGGCGGGGTCGTGCGCATCGGGGATGTCGCGCGGGTCGAGCTGGGATCCGAAAACTACAGCATGTCCAGCCGGATCAACGGCCATCCCGGCGCGGGCATGGCGATCCGCCCGGCGCCCGGCGCCGATGTGCTGGTGACGGCCGATCTGGTGAAGGCCGAGGTGACGCGCCTGTCCGCCAGTTTCCCCTCCGGCCTGACCGTCCGGTTCGCGAACGATGTGTCGCCCTTCATCCGGCAGTCGATCAGCGAGGTGGTGAAGACGCTGCTGGAAGCCGTCGTGCTGGTGGTGCTGGTGATGTTCCTGTTCCTGCAGAGCTGGCGGGCGACGCTGATCCCCGCGATTGCGGTTCCGGTCGTGATCCTGGGCACCTTCGCCATCCTCTATGCCGCCGGCTTTTCCATCAACACCATGACGCTGTTCGGGCTGGTGCTGGCGATCGGCCTGCTTGTCGATGACGCCATCGTGGTCGTGGAGAATGTGGAGCGGCTGATGCACGAGAACTCGGGCATGTCGGCCCGGGATGCGACGATCGAATCCATGCACGAGATCAACGTCGCGCTGATCGCCATCGCGCTGGTGCTTTCTGCGGTGTTCATCCCGATGGCGCTGTTCGGCGGGTCTCTGGGTGTCATCTACCGGCAATTCTCCCTGACCATTGTCTCTGCGATGGTGTTGTCGGTGCTGGTGGCCCTGATCCTGAGCCCGGCGCTCGCGGCATCCGTGCTGAAGCCGAGAGCGGCCGCGGGGGAGGCGCCGGACAACCGGATGTCCCGGACCTTCCCCGGTTTCACGGCCCGGTTGGCGGCTGCAGGGCGCAGGCTCTCCGCGATCGAGCGCAAGGGAACGGAGCGCTATGTGGCGCTGACGGCTGCGGTCATCGCCCGGCGCTGGCCCGCCCTTGGCGCCTATCTGCTTCTGGTGGTCCTGTTGGGCGTGCTGTTCGTCCGGCTGCCAACGGGGTTCCTGCCCAACGAGGACCAGGGGCGCGCGCTGGTGCAGTTCCGCCTACCGTCGGGGGCCACCTTCGGCCAGACCGAGGAGGTCGGGTCGCGGATCGAGCAATATTTTCGCGAAAATGAGAGCGACACCATCAGCGCGCTCTTCATCTTCGTCGGTTCCGGCGGCCAGAACACCGGCAACGCCTATATGAACCTGCGCGACTGGTCCGAGCGGACGGACCCGTCCGCGAGCGTCGATGCTGTCGTGGCGCGGGCGGCGCAGGCGTTCCGGGGCTTTCGCGATGCGCAGGCCTTCCCGCTGGTGCTGCCGCCGGTGCGGGGGCTCGGCATGTCCAATGGCTTCACGATGCAGCTGCTGAACAGCAGCGGCATGCCCGACGCGCAGTTCCGGGACGTGCGGGACAGGCTGGTCGAAGCCGCTGCGGCCGACCCGTTGCTGGCATCCGTGCGGCTGAGCGAGCTTCCCAGCCTGCCGCAGCTGCGCCTGGACATGGACGCCGAGGCGCTGTCGACGCTGGGGCTGACGCAGGCCGAGGCCAATGCGACGCTGTCGACGGCGTTCGGCGGCACCTATGTGAACGACTTCATCGACCGGGGCCGGGTGAAGCGGGTGTATCTGCAGGGCGACATGCAGTTCCGCGACGCGCCGGAGGATTTCGACCAATGGTCCGTGCGCGGGGCTTCGGGCGAGATGACGCCCTTTTCTGCATTCGCCCGGCTGTCATGGTCCCTCACCCCTTCCAGCCTGCCCCGGTTCAACGGCCTGCCCGCGGCGGAATTCAACGGGACGGCGGCGCCCGGCGTGAGTTCCGGCCAGGCGATGCAGCGCATGGAGGAGCTGGCGAGCGCGGTGCCCGGCGTGACGGTCGCCTGGTCCGGCCTTTCCTACCAGGAGCGGCTGTCGTCCGGTCGGGCGCCGCTGCTCTATGCGCTTGCGCTTGTCGTCGTGTTCCTGTGCCTGGCGGCGCTGTACGAAAGCTGGTCCATCCCGTTCGCGGTTCTGCTGGTGATCCCGCTGGGGTTGCTGGGGTCCGTGCTGGCCGTGACGCTGCGCGGGCTGGTCAACGACATCTATCTTCAGATCGGCCTGTTGATGACGATGGGCCTCGCCGCGAAGAACGCGATCCTGATCGTGGAGTTCGCCGAACTGGCCGAACGGCAGGGCCGCAGCCCGCTTGAGGCCGCGCTGGAGGCGGCGCGGCTGCGGATCCGGCCGATCCTGATGACCAGCGCGGCGTTCATCTTCGGCGTGATGCCGCTGGCGCTGGCGACCGGGGTGGGTGCGAACAGCCGGATCGCGATCGGCACGGCAGTTGTGGGCGGCATGTTGTCGGCGACGTTGCTGGCCATCTTCTACATCCCGCTGTTCTATGTGCTGGTGCGGCATGCCGCGCTGCGGGCCGGGCGCCTGTTCAGCCGCCAGGTGCCGCAACCGGAGGCCGGCTGATGTCCGCCCGGCGGCTGTGCCGCGCGGCGATGGCCGCCCTGATGGCCGGTGCCGGCGCCTGTTCGTTCCAGCCGAAGCATGTGCTTTCGACACCCCCCATTCCGGCCGGCTGGCCCGCGAATGCGCAGGATGGCCGGGCGCGGGAGGCAGGGCCCGAACCTGCGGAAGCGGTGTTCGTGAACGACCCCCGCCTGCGCGAGCTGATCGGGAAGGCGCTGGCCGGGAATGCGGACATCCGGCTGGCACTCGCCAATATCGAGGCGGCGCGGAGCCAGTATCGAATCTCCCGCGCGGGGCTGCTGCCGGAGATCGACGCGACTTCCGGCTTTGCCCGCACCGATGCCGCCGACGCGAGCGGCGCGACGGGGGGATCGCGGACGCAATATTCGATGCAGCTGGGCGTCACCGCGTTCGAGATCGACCTGTTCGGCCGCCTGCGCTCGCTGAAGGACGCTTCGCTCAACCGCTTCCTTGCGAGCGAGGAAGCAGCGCGCGCGGTGCGGCTGACTCTGATCGGCGATGTCGCACAGGCCTGGCTTCGGCATGCGGCGAACGCGCAGTTGCTGCAGGTGGCCGGGGAGACGCGCGACAGCGCAGAGGCGAGTGTGGCGCTGACACGCGCACGGCTGCAACGCGGGGTGATTCCGCGATCCGACCTGAGGCAGGCGGAGACCATCCTGAAGACCGCCGAGGCGGACATGGCGCGGTTGAGGACGGCCGTGGCGCAGGACGCCAACGCGCTTCAGCGGCTTGTGGGCGAACCGGTTTCGGCGGAGCTGCTGCCGACGGATATCCTGGATGCGCTGGCCGGTCTCGGCCGGGTCCGGCCCGGGATTTCCTCGACCGTTCTGCTGCGCCGCCCGGATGTGCTCGCCGCCGAATATGAGCTGAGGGCCTCCGACGGCGATATCGGGGTGGCCCGGGCGGAGCTGTTCCCGGTGATCTCGCTGACGGGGCTGCTGGGCTTTTCCAGCCCTGCCCTGTCGTCCCTGATCGCAGGCGACAGCTTCAGCTATTCGGTGGGTGCGGATGCGCGCCAGTCGATCTTCCGCGGCGGCGGCGCGCGCGCCAATGTGGCGCTTGCGGGCGCACGGCAGCAGGCCGCGCTGGCCAGCTATCAGCGAGCGGTGCAGCTGGCCTTTCAGGAAGCGGCCGATGCGCTGGCGCGGGCCGACACGCTGGCAGGCGAGATCGAGGCGCGGCAGGCGACCGTCGCCGCCGCTGACGACAATGCCGCAGTCGCCGACATGCGTTACCGGCGCGGGCTGGACCCTTTCCTGTCGCTGCTGGACGCCCGGCGCAATCTCTATGCCGCGCGGCAGGAGCTGATCGCCGCGCAGCTGGCCGACGGCAGCAACCGCATCGCGCTTTACCAGGCGCTTGGAGGGGAGGCCGTTCCATGAGGCCTGCCGCCCGAACCCCGTGCGGACCGGTCGCGAACCGGCCGCACCCCCACCATCGAGGAGCATGACATGTGCGAGAGATGCAATGACGTTGCCGCCAGGGCGCCCCTGCCCGACCGCCGCCAGTTCATGCTGGCGGGTGCCGGGGCGATGGCCATGGCGCCCCTGACAATGGGGCCGGCCGGTGAGGCGAATGCGCAGTCGGCCCCGCCAGTTGTGGGCACCGGCCCCTTCCCGACCCGCGCCCGGGCTGCCGTGGATGCACGCACGTTCGAGACGATCGAGATCCGGCGGCGGGCGCTTGGGCCCAGGGATGTCCTGCTGGATATCCTGTATGCGAGCATCTGCCATTCCGATGTCCACACGGTTCGGGGCGACTGGGGCAACCCGACCTATCCCGTGGTGCCGGGCCATGAGATCGTGGGGCGTGTGCTGGCGGTGGGCAGCGCGGTCACGAAGTTCCGGGTGGGCGACATCGGCGGCGTCGGCTGCATGGTCGACAGCTGCGGCACCTGCGCCAACTGCCTGGCGGACCGGGAACAGATCTGCCTGAACGGCACCACCTTCACCTACGGATCGCAGGACAAGGTCTCCGGCGGGCGGACCCTTGGCGGCTATTCGGAGCGGATCGTCGTGACGGAGGGCTTCGTGATCCGGGTGCCGCCCGGCATGGACCTGCCGAGCACGGCGCCGATCATGTGTGCCGGGATCACCACCTTCTCGCCGATCCGGCACTGGAACGTGCGGCCGGGCTGGCGCGTGGGCGTGGTGGGCCTTGGCGGGCTGGGCCATATGGCGGTGAAACTGGCGATCGCGCAGCGCGCCGATGTGACCGTGTTCACCACCACCCCGGGCAAGGTGGCGGATGCGCGGCGGATGGGCGCGCGGGAGGCCCTGCTGTGGAGCGACACCGCCGGGCTCGCGCGGCTGGCGGGCAGCCTTGACCTGATCATCTCCACCGTGCCCTTCGCCTTCGAGGTGCAACCCTTCATGGACCTGCTGAAGACCGAGGCCACGTTGGTGAACGTGGGCCTGGGCGAGGCGCGGGGCATCAGCAGTGCGGCGATGGCCTTCGGGCGGAAGAGCCTGTCGGGCTCCATGATCGGCGGCATCGCGGAGACGCAGGAGGTGGTGGACCACTGCTTCGCGCGCAACATCCGGCCCGAGATCGAGCTGATCCGGCCGGACCAGATCGCCGCCGCCTATGACCGGATCGTGGGCAAGGACGTCCGTTACCGCTTCGTCATCGACATGAAGGCGGGACAGGCCGCGTGATGACGGGGCCGCTTCAGCAGAAAGGTATTCCAATGACAGCTACATCGGGCGCGCGCGGCGACGGGCATGGCATCGACAGGCGGGAGCTGCTGGGCGGCGCCGCGCTGGCGATGGGGTTGATGCTGACGGGCGAAGCGGCGCGGGCGGCGCCTGCGGTTGTCGGCGCGAAGCGTCGTCTTGGGTCGCTGGAGGTTTCAGCGCTCGGGCTGGGCTGCATGAGCATGAACGGCGGCCAGTATAATCCGCCCCGGGACAAGGCGGAGATGGTCCGCCTGATGCACCGGGCCGTTGACCGGGGCGTGACCTTCTTCGACACGGCCGAAGCCTATGGCCCCTTCATCAACGAGGAATTGGTCGGCGCGGCGTTGGCGCCGATGCGCGACAAGGTGGTGATCGCCACCAAGTTCGGGTTCAATCTGGACCGGACGAGCGCGCTGCGCATCGGCGGGACGAACAGCCGGCCCGAGCATATCCGCGCGGTGGCCGAAGCCTCGCTGAAGCGGCTGGGCACCGACCGGATCGACCTGTTCTACCAGCATCGGGTGGACCCCAATGTGCCGATCGAGGAGGTGGCCGGCACGATCCGGGACCTGATCGCGGAAGGCAAGGTGCTGCATTTCGGCATGTCCGAGCCGGGCCTGAACAGCGTGCGCCGCGCGCATGCGGTGCAGCCGGTGACTGCGATCCAGAATGAATATTCACTGCTGTGGCGCGGGCCGCAGGAGGGCGTACTGGCCCTGTGCGAGGAGCTGGGCATCGGCTTCGTGCCCTGGAGCCCGCTGGGCGCCGGGCTGCTGACCGGGGCCATCACCGCCGACACCCGCTTCGACCAGCCCGACCACAATGATTATCGCCGGACGAACCCGCGATTCACGCCGGAGGCGCTGGCGGGCAACATGGCACTGGTTGGGCTGCTGCGGGAATGGGCGCAGCGCAAGTCCGCCACGCCGGCACAGGTCGCGCTGGCCTGGCTGCTGGTGCAGAAGCCCTGGATCGTGCCGATCCCCGGAACCACCAACGGCACGCATCTGGAGGAGAATCTGGGCGCGGTGGAAATCAGCTTCTCCCCGGAGGAGCTGCGATCCTTCAACACGGCGCTGGACGGCATCGCCATCCATGGGGAGCGGGGAACGCCGCGCCTTCTGTCGATGGTGGGTCAGGAGGCGCCGCCGCTGCCCGCGCGCCCCTGACCCAACCATGGGCTGGGGCCCTAGAAGTAGGTCGGCAGCCGGGGCGTGTAGGGTTGCTCCAGCGCGGCGACCTCTTCGCCTGTCAGTTGCAGGGTGAGCGCGGCGACGGCGTCGGTGAGGTGGCCGGGCCTTGTCGCGCCGATGATGGGCGAGGTGACGGTGGGATTGTGAAGCACCCATGCCATCGCGACCGTCGCCATCGGGACGCCCCGCGCCTTCGTGATCGCCTCCACCGCATCCACGATGACCCTGTCGCCGGGCTGGAACAGCGGCCGGCCGAACATGTCCGCGATGGGGTTTTCCGCGCCCCGGGTCGTGCTCTTGTCGCCCCAGGGGCGGGTGACGAGGCCCGCGGCGAGCGGGCTCCACGGCAGCGAGCCGATGCCCTGATCGGCCAGCAGGCCGAACATCTCGCGCTCTTCCTCGCGCTGGACGAGATTATACTGGTGCTGCATCGAGACGAACCGCGTCCAGCCGTTGAGGCTGGCGGCATGCTGCATCTTCGAGAATTGCCAGGCCCACATGGATGACGCCCCGATGTAGCGGACCTTGCCGCACTTCACGAGGTCGTGCAGCGCTTCCATCGTCTCTTCGACCGGGGTGGCGGGATCGAAGCGGTGGATCTGGTAGAGGTCGATATAGTCGGTGCCGAGACGCTTCAGGGAGGCGTCGATCTGCTCCATCACCGCCTTGCGGGACAGGCCGGAACCGCCCGGGCCGCCGTGCATCGGAAAGTTGAGCTTGGTCGCGAGCACGATGTCATCCCGGCGGGCCAGTTTCGCGATTGCGCGGCCGACGATCTCTTCGGACGTGCCCATGCCATAGACATTGGCCGTGTCCCAGAAGGTGATCCCGAGGTCCAGGGCCTGACGGAAGATCGGCTCTGCGGCCTCGTCACTGGCCAGTGTCCAGCTTCCGTAGCGGCCGGTGCCGAAGCTCATGCAGCCGAGGGTGAGGCGGCTGACCTTCAGGCCGGAATTCCCAAGTCGACGATAGTCCATATGTCACCTCATCCTTCCAAGCCGTCACGGCTGCCGGTGCGCATCGCCTGCAGATCGGCACGCACCCGGTCCGGCTCCCGGCTGAGCGGCTGGTTGTCGATATCGAGCACGGCATCCGGGCCTCCGGCCGGGTCGGGCCGCAGCATGGCGAACAGGGGATCGAGATCCGGCTGCTCGTCTCCCGCCACGGCGACGAGCTCGAAGGTCTTCCGGTTTGCGGCATCGGAATCGAGGCTGGCGACCAGAACTCGGGCGATCTGCTCGCGCGCGATGCCGCCGTCGGCCGGTGTGCCCGTCCGTCTGTTGTCGCCCTGCAGCATCAGGATGCACCGCTCGTTCGCCCGGCTGTAATCGAACCAGCCCGGCCGCACGATGGTGTAGGGCTGGCTGCTCACCCGCACCAGCCGCTCGGCCCTGCGCTTCCAATCATGGCCCTCGTTGGTGCGGTTGTAGTGCCCTTCCCGATCGGTGACGCCGATTGTGGTCATCAGTGCGATGCGCACCCGCCGCGCGCCGATCGCGGCCAGCAGGTCGCGCACGCCGCCATAATAGACCGCTTCCGCCGCAGCCTTGCCTTCACCGTCGGCGTCGACCGTCAGCACCATGGCATCCGCGCCTTCGACCGCCGGGCCCAGCGTGTCGGGACGGGTAACGTCGCCGACCACCAGCTCGACTTCTGCGGGGAGCAGCCGGCGGGCACGGGCCGCATCGCGCACCAGCGCCCGCACGCGCCAACCCCGCCGGAGCGATTGCGCGACCACCAGCCGCCCGATGCTGCCGGTGGCACCGATCATCAGAAGCAGCCGGGGCGTGGCGGCCATCTTCAGGACCCTCCCGGTCTCAGCGGCCGACGAGGGCCTGAAGCTGGGCGGGATAACGCTCGCCCTCGATCTCAATCGCCGAGGCGGCGTCCCGCATCCGGGCCAGATCCTGCGGCGAAAGGCTGACATCCGCCGCGCCGAGATTTTCTTCCAGACGGTGCAGCTTGGTGGTGCCGGGAATCGGCACGATCCAGGGTTTCTGCGCGAGCAGCCACGCCAGTGCGATCTGGGCCGGTGTGGCGTTCTTCTCCGTCGCGATCTCTTTCAGCAGATCGACTAGCGCCATGTTCTTTTCCATGGCTTCCGGGGTGAAGCGGGGGAGGATGGCGCGGAAATCGCCTTCGCCGAGTTTGGTATCCTTGCCCATCGCCCCTGTCAGGAAGCCCTTGCCCAGCGGGCTGTAGGGAACCAGCGCGATCCCCAGTTCCTGACAGAGATCGAGGATGCCGTTGGTTTCGACGCCACGGGTCCACAGCGAATATTCGTTCTGGAGCGCGGCGATGGGCTGGACTGCATGGGCGCGCCGGGCTGTCTGTGCGCTGGGTTCCGACATCCCGAAGTGGAGCACCTTGCCCTCCGCGATCAGGTCCCTGACCGCGCCGGCTACATCCTCGATCGGCACATCGGGATCGACGCGGTGCTGGTAGAAGAGGTCGATCTGCTCGACGCCGAGCCGCTTCAGCGAGGCGTCTGCGACGGCCCGGATATGGTCAGGACGGCTGTTCAGGGCGGACTGCCGGCCGTTGAAGATCTCGAAGCCGAACTTGGTCGCGATGACCACCTGATCGCGCACGGGGCGCAGCGCCTCCCCGACCAGTTCCTCGTTGGTGAAGGGGCCGTAGATCTCGGCAGTGTCGAAGAAGGTGACGCCCCGATCCACTGCCTGGCGGATCAGCGTGATGCCGTCCTGCTTCGACAGCTTGTCGGCATAGGCGAAGTCGAGACCCATGCACCCATAGCCTATGGCGGAAACCTCGGGTCCGCCGGTTCCCAATTGCCGCTTTTGCATGATCGAATCCTTGCTGGTTATGCTGGAAGGAAGACTGGCGCGACCGCGGAGCGTCAGGCCGTGAGCGATGCCATGTCGATGACGAAGCGATAGCGCACGTCGGACTTCTCCATCCGTTCGAACGCCTCGTTGATCCCGTCCATCGGGATCATCTCGACATCGGGAAGGACGTTCTTGCGCGCGCAGAAATCGAGCATCTCCTGCGTTTCGCGAATGCCGCCGATCGGCGATCCGGCAATCCGGCGCCGACCCAGCACGAGCGGGACGGTGGTCGGCTCTGCGACCGGGCCGATCTGGCCCACGATCACCAGCGTTCCGTCGACATCCAGCAGAGGGAGATAAGGGTTGAGATCGTGCTTGACCGGCACGGTGTCGATAATGAGATCGAAGCTGTCGGCGGCCTTCGCCATCGCGTCGTCATCGGTTGAGACGAGCAGCGCGTCGGCGCCGAGGGCAAGGGCGTCAGCTGCCTTGTCGGCCGTCCGGCTGAGCACGGTGACATATGCGCCCATGGCTGCGGCCAGCTTGACCGCCATGTGGCCGAGGCCGCCAAGGCCGATCACGCCGACCCGGCTGCCGGGGCCCACGCCCCATGTCCGCAGCGGCGAGTAGGTGGTGATGCCGGCGCACAGCAGCGGCGCCACGCGCGCCAGATCGAGGCCGTCGGGCACCCGCAGCGCGAACTCCTCCCGGACGACGAGGTGCTTGGCGTAACCGCCGAGCGTGTCTTCGCCCGTGACGCGGTCGATGCCGCCGTAGGTGCCGGTGTTGCCCTCGCGGCAAAGCTGTTCCTCGCCCTTGCCGCACTGGTCGCAATGCTGGCAGCTGTCCACCATGCAGCCGACCGCGACATGGTCGCCGATGCTGTAGCGGGTGACGTCTGGGCCGACCTCGATCACGCGGCCGACGATCTCGTGGCCGGGGATGGCGGGGTAGACGGTCCAGTTCCAGTCGTTCCGGGCCCAGTGCAGATCCGAATGGCAGACGCCGCAGTAGAGGATCTCCATCGCGATATCGTTCGGACGAAGATCGCGGCGGTTGAATTCGTAGCGGGCAAGAGGCGAGCTTGCAGTCTGCACGGCATATCCGGCGGTCTTGATCATCAGTCTCTCTTCATGTCTGTGGCGCGTGCCCATGGTTCAGCCGCGCGCATCCCCGAGGATGTCGCTTCGCGCCTGCGGGTGGCCGCCGCCTTTGGGGACGTGGCAGCGGGGCCTGCTTCGCTGGATTTAGGACTGAAGCGGCCGCGGGATTAGCCGGTTCGGCGCGCATGGACTTATGACGGGAGATAATGAATGCGAGCCGAGGCAGCCGATGGCCGTGCTTGCATGCATGCTCAGTTCATTGCCGCCGGTCGGCGAATGCTGCCAGGGTGGGTGGATCCGCCAGAGAGGGTTCTTCGTCCAGAAGCCGTCGGACCACGGACTGTCAGAGTATTGATCATTTTGATTGAGTTGGAAAATTTCGAGCGGCCCGTGCCAGTCATCTATCGACTGCCATCAACTCTCCACATCAAAGCTTCAACGCGCAGCTGCGTGATCGGGCAAGGCTGAGGTTGCATCAAACCTCCTCCAGCCACGGAGAGCTGCCGGATGAAGCCGAGCGGGGCGGTAGTGGCCGGGCGATATGCGCAGCAACTCGGCGATGTCGTCTCAGGCCGTTATGGGCGCGTCCCCAACAAGTTTGGCAGGGCTCATCCGGCCGATGCGGATGCTGAAAGGCCAGCGCGCAAGTCTGCTTTCAGTATCTTGCCGGCGGCGGACAGTGGCATGGCGTCCCGGAAGCCGATGCTGCGCGGGCATTTGTAGCCGGCGATCCGTTCCCGGCAATGGGCGATCAGGTCCTCAGTGCTAGCAAGCGCGCCGTCGCGAAGCACGATTTCAGCATGCACCGTTTCGCCCCAGCGCTCGTCCGCGCGCCCGACAACAGCGCATTGCGCGACTGCGGGATGGCTGGCCAGCGCACCTTCCACTTCGATCGAATAGACATTCTCGCCGCCTGTCACGATCATGTCCTTCAGGCGGTCGACGACCTTCACATAACCCTCTGCATCCAGCTGGCCGATGTCGCCGGTATGCATCCAGCCGCCACGCAGCGCCTCGGCAGTCTCTCCAGGGCGGTTCCAATAGCCCTTCATCACCGCATTGCCCCGGGCGATGATCTCACCGGAGTCGCCGGGGGGCACATCCACACCGTTCGCATCGACGATCCGGATTTCCATCGAGGGCACCACCCGGCCCGCGGTACGAACCTTGCCGTTCGCGCTATGGTCCGACGGCTTCAGCAGAGAGATCGAGCCGGAGGTTTCCGTCATTCCATAGCCCTGCACGAACCCCACGCGCGGCATCGCGGCCATCGCCCTGTCCATCAGCGCAGCGGTGATCGGCGCCGCCCCATAATAGACATGCTCCACGCATGTGAGGTCGTGCCCCGCGAAGACCGGATGTTCCAGAAGCGCCTGCAGCATGGTCGGAACCAGGAACAGGTCGGTCACGCGATGCTCGGCGATTGCCGTGATCACAGCCCCTGCCTCGAACGCCGGCAGGAACACATGCCGGGACCCGTTCAACAGGCTGGCCAGCAGGCCGGATATCGCGCCCACATGGAACAGCGGCGCGGTATGCAGCATCGCCGCCCCCGGCGCGCTTTCGCCGGAATTCGCGAGATCTGTCGCGTAGGTCATCAACGCCCGGTGGGGCAACATCACGCCCTTGGGCGCGCCCGTCGTGCCACCGGTATAGAGGATGGCCGCCAGATCCTCGCCGGCGCGCAGCTGTTCGTCGGGTTCGTCCGCGCCTTCCAGCAATGCCTCCAGGCCCGGGCAGTCCTCTGTGGCCTCGCCTGCCAGCAGCACATGTTGCAGGCATGGCGCGGCCTTGCGGACGGCAGCCAGCAGCGGGAGGAATTGCGGATGCAGCACAAGCACATGGGTGTCGCTGTCCACCAGAGAGTAGGCGATCTCAGCGGCGGACCAGCGCGTATTCACCGGATTCAGGACGGCGCCCGCCCATAGGGTGCCGAACAGGAAATCCACAAACAGGTCGCCATTGGGTGCCAGCAGCGCAACGCGATCGCCCGGCTTCACGCCAAGACCGTTCAGCACGCCCGCGAAACGCCGTGCCCGCATGCCGACATCGCGCCATGTCCGGCGGCGTAGGCCGTCTATGGTGGCAAGCGCATCCGGCCTTTCGCGAAGCGCCTGGTGCAAGGGTTGGGTGATGTGCAGCATCAGCCGGCCTTTCGTCTGGCCAGAAACCGGCGCCCGAGCCAGACGATGCCGCCGAAATAGACGGTCGCAGCCGCGATCGTCAGCAAAACCCGGTCGAATGCTTCATGTTGCTGCAACAACGGTGCTGCCATCACCGTGACATAGAGCATGTAGGCGCGGTTGATCATGATGGGCAGCACGCCCCGAAGCTGCAGAAAGATCGCGATGATGATCACCGCAACGGCCGGAAGGGCGCCGCCCGGCCCCCAGGCCAATACGCCCTGCTGCAGCAGCCAGGCCGTCAGCGCGCCGCCCACCGCCCCCGCCGCAAGAGCGGGTAGTGCATTGGGTTCCAACATGTCGATGCTGGCGAAATACCAGAGCAGCAGGAATCCCGCATAGAGCGGCACCAGCCCCAGCGCCGCGCCCAGCGCGAGAAAGCCGATCACCAGCAAAACCACGCCAAATGTCACCCCGGCGGCAAGCCCCATCCTCATCGGTGCCGGGGCTTCTACCGCCATGGCTGCACCACGATCTTCACATCGTCTCCGGGTGTTTCCAGCCGTGTGAAGACGGCCGGTGTGTCGGCCAGGGCCACTTCGCCTGTGAGGAAAGTATCTGCGTCGATCTCGCCCTCGCCCAGCGCCTGAAGCGTTTCGGCGAATTCGGCTGGCGTGTAGGCGAACACAAAAGTGAAGCGCAGCTGCTTGTTGATCGCGATTACCGGCAGGATGCGGTCATCCTCCTGGCAGGCGCCCACGACCACCACATGGGCGGTGGGCGGCGCATTCTCGATCAGGTTCTGCAGCATGCCCGGCACGCCAACACATTCGAAAATCACAGCATCGCGAAGCGTGCGGCCGGACAGCTGTGCCAGCCCGAATTCCGCCAGCGTCGCCGGCACGTCGAGCGAGGACCAGCTGGCATGCGGCGACGTTGCCGCCGGATCGACAACGATATCTGCTCCCAGTCGCTCCGCCCGAGCGCGACGGGCTGGCGAGAAGTCAGCAGCGATGATCGGGCCGATGCCCCGGCGTTTCAGTGCCACGATCACGGCAAGGCCGATGGGCCCGCAGCCGACGACGAGGGCGACGGATCGCGGGCCCGGGTTGGCGGCCGCCACCGCATGCGTGCCGACGGAAAGCGGTTCCGTCAGTGCCGCTGCTTCCGACTTCAGCCCGTTGGGCACGGGCAGCAGCAGCGCTTCCGTCAGCACCAGCCGCTCGGCGAAGGCGCCGCGATAGCGGGTGGAAAAGCCGATCAGTTCCGGCCCCAATTCACTGAATGCAAACGGGGTGGAGACCACGCGCGTCCCTGCTTTCAAGTTCTTGGCGGTGCCGGGCCCATGGTCGAGAATCTCGGCGCAGAACTCGTGGCCCAGAACCAGGTCGCTGGACGCATCGATGGTATCGGCCGCGCCGGAGCGTAGCCCCATCTCCACGCCATGCTCCAGATGATGCACGGCATGCAGGTCGGACCCGCAGATGCCGCACGCCAGAGTCTTCGCCACCACTTGGCCGGGGCCGGGCACGGCCTCCGGCACATCCGCCAGCAGCAGCGCCGGGCCCCGTCGAACGATAGCGCGCATCGCCTCAGGCCTCGACAGGCAGTTCAGACGGACGGCGCTGTCCGATCCAGTTGGGATGTTCGGCCTTCAGCGTGGCGATCGTCTTATCCCAGAAGGCCTGGGTCTTGCCGAGGAAGCGGATATCGAATGTTTCGGAGGTGCGGAACTCCAGAACCTCCACACCCGCGGGACCCGGCCTGTAGCTGTAGGGCACATCCTTGCCCACGAAAAAGCCGTCGCCCGGCCCCAGTTCGTCCGGCCCCATCCGCAGGCTGCCGGCGATGATGTAGTAAAGGCAATCGGCATTGTGGGTGTGCAGCGGCAGGGGGAAGCCGCTCTTGAACCAGGCATAGGTCAGGCTCATGCCCGGCATCGCGAACAGCAACTTCACTTCCTGCCCGTCGGCGTCGCCGGCCTCTGCTGCCCGCACGATGGCATTTTCGATGATTTCGGTGAGACCCACCACTTCCATGCAGTCGGTCTCGGCATAGGCAGGCGCCTCGCTTCCGTGGAAGATTCGGAACCTAGGTGTCTTTTCTGTTTCGGTCGCCATGTGAAACTCCTCAGGAAGACGCGGCCGCCATGCGGTCGCGAAGATCCGGTTGCCCGGTATGGGCTGTCAGCCCGCCGTCCACCGGAATGGCGGCGCCCGTCACACCACTGGCATCGTCGGATGCCAGGAAGGCAGCGACGGCCGCGATTTCCTCCGGCCGGGCAAAGCGGTGGGAGGGCACAATCCCTTCCCACTCCGCCCGGAGGCCGGGGATTGCGTTCACGCCCGTGGTCAGGATCGGCGTGTCGACCGGGCCAGGGCAGACGCTGTTCGCGCGAATCCCGTCCCGTGCATGGTCGATCGCCAGGCAGCGGGTGTAGTTGATGACCCCGGCCTTCGCCGCATTGTAGGCGGTGAAACCATAATCCGCCGCAAGACCGGACGCAGAGGCCGTGTTCACGATCGCCCCACCGCCCCTTGCCCGCATATGCGGGATCACGGCGCGGCAGCCATAGAAGACGGCGTCGAGATTGACCGCAAGGCAACGCCGCCACTGCTCGACAGGCATTGTTCCCCGTCAGCACCTATGGCACAGATTTGAGGTTGTGAATTAAGGAGTGTTGGGGCTTCGTCGTAGTGACGAAGGAACGAAGATGAAGCCCCAGCA
>QFPK01000004.1 GCA_003248865.1 Sphingomonas sp. | reverse complement strand
GCCTCCGGTTCCGCTTCGCTCCACCTGCGCCCGGCAATGGCGGCGGAGACGACAATGCACTAACTATCTACCCGGACCACCCGGTGGGGGCTGCTCAACAGCATCAAGTCGGTGACGGCGCTCCGCAAGTTTGATGTGTCTCAACGCGACATGGATGCCGACTTCTCCGGAGCCGATATCCTGATCCTCGACGAAACTTTCAACAGCCGCTTCTTCTCGCAGGAGCTCACCTGGAACGGCCGCATTTCCTCGATCAACGCGGATTATGTGCTGGGCCTGTTCTTCTCCGACGAGAAGATCAGGGTCAGCCGCGAACTGGACTGGGGCCGGCAAGCGCAGGCCTATTGGAATATCCTGCTGTCAGCCCAGGGCATTCCGGCTGGCTTTGCCAACGCGGCAGCCGGGGTTACCGCCCGGGAACGGATGCGGGGCTCGTCGAAGTCCTACGCGGGCTTCGCTCACACCAACGTCGATCTCGGCGGCGGCTTCAGCCTTCTGGGCGGCCTTCGCTACTCGGTTGAGAAGAAGACCGGCTCCTTCGCTTACGAATATTATTCCCCGGCCCCCAACGCTGTCTTCCGCGTGCTGGGCGTCTCTCCCGGCCCCAACTATTCGGACGAGCGGACCGACAAGGCGTTCAGTGGCACCGTTGGCGGTCAGTTCCGCCCGAACGACGACATCATGCTGTTCGCCACCTACAACCGCGGCTTCAAGGCCGGCGGCGTGAACATGGACGCGAACGGTGCCGGCGGTCGCACGAATAATCCGGCTGAGGTGCCCGGCGCCGTTCCGCTTGACCCCACCTACAAGCCGGAAACCGTCAACGCCTTCGAGCTGGGCGCTAAAACGGAATATTGGGGCGGCCGCGCCCGCACCAATATCTCGCTGTTCTATTACGATATCAGCAATATCCAGGTCGCCCAGTTCGTGGGGCTTCGCTTCACCGTTCTGAACGGCAAGTCCGCCGTGGACTACGGCATGGAGATCGAAAACACCTTCAAGCTGACGGACTCCCTGATCCTGAACGTGGATGCCACATGGATCCCGGAAGCGAAGATCAAGGAAGACGCCGGCATCGATCCGGTGCTGTCGGATCACCGGTTCCGCTTCGCGCCTGAATTCCAGGCCAATGCCGCGATCAACCTGGATACGCCCATCAACGACAGCGCCAATCTCGTCGGCCGCATCCAGTATCAGTACAGCGGCCCGCAGATGATCAACAACGCCTCGCTGGCGCGGCGCGGCGCGGTCAATCTGGTGAACGGCAATGTCGGCGTCCGGCTGAACTCCGGCGTCACCGCCGAAATCTGGGCGCAGAATATCTTCAACGAGATCTACCCGTCGCAGCTGTTCGCAACGCCGCTGCAAACGGGGGACCAGAACGCCTATCTGGCGCCGCCGCGCACCTTCGGCCTGCGCTTCCGCGCCACGTTCTAAACACCTCCTCCCCGGCGGGCTGACGCACCCGCCGGGGACCAAATCCGGCCCGGCTCGCCGACCCCCTGAAACGCTCGCACAACTCGCATTGGGCGGTTCCTCCCCCGGAACAGGAACGGCAAGGGCCGGGCCGGACCATGGCCCGGCTTTCTTCATGGTCCGCTTTCAAGACAGCTCAACGGCCCCCCACCCGAAATAGGGCAATCTCACTGCCCTTTTATTTTTGCCACTGCCCCGCAAACAGGTCTATGGCCGTCTCCGTTGAGTCCCGATCAGGACTCTCAAAGGACATGACACTCCAAGGACTGGGCCATGGCATTCACGCATATTCCGCATTCCAATCCCGTTCCCGCCGCGACGCGCGCCGAGCTGATGCAGAACCCCGGCTTCGGGCAGGTCTTCACAGACCATATGGTCACCATCCGCTTCACGCGCGACAAGGGCTGGCATGATGCGGAAGTGAAGCCGCGCGCGCCGTTCCAGCTCGATCCGGCCGCTTCCGTGCTGCATTATGCGCAGGAAATCTTCGAAGGGCTGAAGGCCTATCGCACGGCAGGCGGCGACATCGCGCTGTTCCGCGCGCAGGCCAATGCCGAGCGCTTCAATGCCTCGGCCGACCGGCTGGCCATGCCGGAGCTGCCGACGGACCTGTTCCTTGAGGCCATCGAGGAACTGGTCAGGATTGACCGCGACTGGGTGCCGTCGGGCGAAGGCAGCCTCTATCTCAGGCCCTTCATGTTCGCGGACGAGCCCTTCTTGGGCGTGCGCCCGGCCAACAGCTATATCTTCTGCGTGATCGCCTGCCCCGTCGGGCCCTATTTCAAGGGCGGCGCCAAGCCGCTGAAGCTGTTCGTGTCCGAAAATTACACCCGCGCCGCGCCCGGCGGCACCGGCGCCGCCAAATGCGGCGGCAATTACGCCGCCAGCCTGGTGGCGCAGGCCGAAGCCAGCGCGCAGGGCTGCGACCAGGTGATCTTCCTGGATGCCGCCGAGCATCGCTGGATCGAGGAACTGGGCGGCATGAACATCTTCTTCGTGTTCGAGGACGGCCGCATCGTCACCCCGCCGCTGGGCGGCACCATCCTGCCCGGCATCACCCGCAACAGCCTGATCGCATTGGCCCGCGAACAGGGGCTTACGGTGGAGGAGCGCCCCTATTCGCTGGACGAATGGCGCGCGGATGCCGCCAGCGGCAAGCTGACGGAAGCCTTCGCCTGCGGCACCGCCGCCGTGGTCGCCAGCATCGGCGAAGTGGTGGCGGCATCCGGCAACTTCGTCATCCCGGGCGCTGCGGCGGGCCAGGTGACGACGAAGCTGAAGACGCTGCTGACCGGGCTGCAACGCGGTGAGCCCGGCGACCCTGCCGGCTGGGTCCACGCCGTTCCCGGCGCGCGCGCCTGATTGAACCAGCCATGCCGCGCCCGGATGTGATCGTCATCGGTCTGGGCGCGGTCGGCTCCGCCGCCGCCTGGCAGCTTGCCCGGCGCGGATTGCGGGTGTTGGGCATCGATCGCTGGCATCCGCCGCACGCCATGGGCTCGACCCATGGCGAAACCCGCATCACCCGCACTGCCATCGGCGAAGGCGAGCAGTTCGTGCCGCTGGTCCGCCGCTCCGACGAGATCTGGGCCGAACTGGAAGAGGTTGGCGGCGAGCCGCTGGGCCTGCGCTGCGGCGCGCTGATCATCGGCGCGGAAGGCGGAACCACGGAAATGCATGGGCGGCCCGGCTTTGTGGCGGGCACGGTGGCGGCAGCGTGCTCCTTCAACGTGCCGCACGAGGTGTTGACGGCGGACGAGTGCCGCCGCTGTTTCCCGGCCTTCCACCCGTCGGACAGCGACCTCGTCTATTATGAACCGGGCGCGGGCATGCTGTTCCCCGAACGCTGCGTAGCCGCCCAGTTGCAGGCCGCGCGCAATGCCGGTGCCGACTTGCGGCTGGGCGAACAGGTGCTGGCACAACAGCCCATTCCCGGCGGCGTTCGGGTGACGACAGACAAGGGCGTCTACGAAGCCGCCGAGGCCGTGATCGCGGCCGGCGCATGGGCGCCCGGCTTCGCACCGCACGCGCTGGCCCGCGCCACGGTCACGCGGCAGGTGCTGCACTGGCTGCAACCCGATGATCCGGCGCTGTTCGAAGCCGGCCGTTGCCCCGTCTATATCTGGGCCCACGGCGCCACCTCCGACGACAGCTTCTACGGGTTCCCGCTGGTGCCCGGTGCGGAGGCCAATGGCGTGAAGGTGGCCGACGAACAGTTCCTGCACCCGCTGACAGATCCGGATCTGGTCGAGCGTGACACCACTGACGATGAAACCGCCGCCCTGCTGGCGGACCATCTGGACGGCCGCCTGTCCGGCCTCGCCCGCACCGCGCTCCGGCGTGCGACCTGCCTCTACACCAGCACGCCGGATGCCGGCTTCATCCTGGATCGCATGCCCGGCGCGGACCGGGTCACGCTGGTCTCGGCCTGTTCCGGCCATGGCTTCAAACATTCGGCCGCCGTTGGTGAGCAGGTGGCGCTGATGGTGCACGAAGGCCGGCGATCCGTGCCGGACGGGTTCAGCCCGGCAGCCTGAGCAGGCCATGCGCCCGGGCGAAGGCCATGAACAGCTCCGGCCAGACACCCGCAGACCTGCCCATCGCCAGTCCGAAGCCGTGGCCGCCGGTTTCGAACAAATGGGTTTCCACGGGAATGCCACGCGCCTTCAGTGCCTCGCGCAGGCGCAGGCTGTTGCCCACGGGCACGGATGCGTCGTCCTCGGCATGCAACAGGAAATGCGGCGGGGCATCGGCCGGGATGTTGACGGATGGGTCATGCGCTCGTGCCTGTTCGGGCGGAGCATCAACGCCGATCAGCTTCTCCTGCGAGCCGGCGTGCGCCAGCGGCCCCTCCAGCGCGATCACCGGATAGAGAGGCGCGGCCAGCATCGGCCGGGCCGGCAGCCGATCGATGGCATCGACCGGCGGCTGAACCACGGTTGCAAAGCGCGCGGCAAGGTCTGCCGCCAAATGGCCGCCAGCCGAAAACCCCATTACTGCGACACGCGCCGGGTCCAGCCCCAGCCACGCCGACCGCTCGCGGATGGTGCGGATCGCCCGCTGCGCGTCGATCAGCGGTGTGTCGGCGCCAGTCGCCCAGCCTTCGGACGGCAGGCGATAGAACAGCACGAACGCCGTCACCCCGCGCGCAGCCAGCCAGCGCGCGGCTTCAAACCCTTCCCGATCGATCACAACACGCCGATATCCGCCCCCCGGGCAGATCAGCACGGCAGACCCATCCGGACTGGCAGGCCGGAACAACACCATGCGCGGCTCGGCAACGCCAGAGACGGCGCGATCCGGATGGCCGGACGTCTGGCTGCGCTCCACCACCGCTTCGACGGGGAGCTTCGCGCCCTTGCCCGGCACGCCATCCGGCCACAGCGGGATGGTGTCGGCCGTATCGCTGAACGCCATTGCCGGAATGGCGGCAGACGCGAGCGTGGTCCCCAGCAGGGTGCGGCGTGTCAGCATGTGGCAGCCCGGTCGTTCAGCCACGCCTCAAGCTTTTGTGTATCCACTTTGGTCGCTGGCCGGGATTCGAGTTGCGGCCAGCCACCAGCCTGCTCCTGGCTGTCGATCAGGCGGCCGCGCCCGGCGCGGACATCCGCGATCAGCGCCTCGTCCACGGAATCGCGCCGGCACGATGCCCCTGCCTTGGCCAATATCCGTTCGGCAGCACGGGCCGGCGGGTCGGCTTCGACCGACCCGGCCGAAACCGGCGCTTCCAGCCGATAGCCCGGCGCCTCTGCGCCCTGCACAAGGCTCCACGGATCGTCGGGCACCTTGCCCGCCATGCTGTTGCCGGAAAACCAGGCACGCGCCGCCGGATTTTCCTCGCGGAAGGCCAGTTGCCCCGTGCTGCTCGGCCCCGGCGAATAGGCATTGTCGATGAAGCTGTAGCGCGCGAGGCTGCCGCTGTCGCTGTTGTAGCCGGAGGCCTTCCCGCCCCAGTTGTGGAACAGGTTGGAGCGGAACTCCATCACCGGTCCTTCCGCATCCTGCTCCGGTGGCAGGTAGTTGCCCGGCCGCGGCATGCGGGCCTGATGGTTGGCCCAAAGATTGTGGTGGAAGCTGTAACGCGCGCCCCGGCTGCCGCGCACCAGGCTGCCATAGCCATGGTCGCCCTTGGCGTGGACGGAGCGTTTCAGCGAATCCGCGATGATGGACCATTGCACCGTCACATCGCGCGGTCCCTCGCCCTCGCGCGGGCCGGAAACGGAAAGCGTCTCGTCGGTGGACCAGCTGGCGGTAACATGGTCGATCATGATGCGCGCGCCGCCCGCCACCCAGATGGCGTCGCCCTCACCGCCCAGATCGCCCCGGCGCACGCGGATATGGCGCACCACCACATCGTCTGCGCGGATCACCAGCCCATGGTCGGCCAATGTCACTCCGCCGCCCGGCGCGGACTGCCCGGCAAGGGTCAGCCGGGGTTCGCGGATCACCAGATCAGATTTCAGCCGGATGGTGCCGGCCACGCCGAACAGGATGATGCGCGGGCCCTTCGCGTCGATGGCGTCGCGCAGGCTGCCCGGCCCGCTGTCGGCCAGCGTCGTCACCCGGATCAACCGGCCACCGCGCCCACCGGCGGAAAAGCGCCCCGCCCCTTCGGCACCCGGAAACGCGAGTGCCGGCGCCGGAGGGGCGGGGGTGGCGGCAGCCGAAACGCCCGGAAGGACGAGGAGAACGGCGGCCGCCAGCACGTGCTTCATCCAGGGATCAATAGGTGAAACGCGCGCCAAGCATCAGCTGGCGGCCGGTGTGGTGATAGACCACGGGGCTGTTGCGATCCCGGCCGATGAACTGGTTGTTGAATTCGTCGGTCAGGTTGGTGCCTTCGAAGCTGACCTCGATCTGTTTGGTGATGTTGTAGCCGATCTTGAAATCGACGTTCAGTGTGCTGTTCTTGCCTTCCACATCATTGTTGTTCTGTCCCGGCACGCGGGTGAGGAAGGCCTTGCGGTAGCTGGCCGACACCCGGGCGTCGAACTTCGGCCCGTCATAATAGAATGTGCCGCTCCAGCTTACCGGCGACAGGCCGATCAGATCCTCGGTGATGACGGCCGAGTTGGTCGGCGAAGTCACATAGTCGATGGTGGACCAGACCCGCGTGTAGGCGAACAGGGTGCCGAAGTTCGACCATTTGTCGGGAAGGAAGGTGAAGGGCTGCTGCCAGTTGATCTCGAATCCCTTCAGCGGCCCGCCCTCGGTGTTGATGGGCGTCGTCACCTGGAAGATTTCATCCCCGGTGAAGTTGGAGGGCAGCAGAGACATCGGCAGGCCCGTCTGGTTGAAGGGCACATTGGTGCGCAGGCTCTGCACATAGGTGCCGATATCCTTGTAGAACAGGCCCACGCCGATCAGTCCGCCCTTCGGGAAATAATATTCGAAGCTGGCATCGAAGGTCGTCGCCCGGAACGGCTGCAGATAGGGGTTGCCCGACGTGATGGTGAGGTTGCCGGTGGTGTTGATGGAACCGCCCGGCGTCAGATTGCCCAGGCTGGGCCGCGCCATCACATTGGCCGCCGCAAAGCGAACATAGAAGTTGGGCTGCACCGCCAGCGACAGGTTGAGCGAGGGCAGCCAGTCCTCATAGGTCTGGTCCACCGTGACTTCGGTGCCGCCGCCCGCCGCCTGATAGCCGGTGGCGCTCTGCTCCGTCTTCACATAGCGCAGGCCGACATTGCCGCGCAGCGGCATGCCGAACAGCTCCTTGTTGAAGTCGAACTGGAAGAAGAAGCTGGTGTCCTTCTCCTCGACGGAGCGGTTGTTGCCCCGCGCATTGCCATTGGTGATGCTGGAGAGGGTGAAATCCCCCGGCCCCCCGGCCGCGCCCGACTTCAGGCAGTTGCAGTAGATGTCATAGACGCTGGCCAGCGCGTTCAGATCGGGGATAAGCCAGCTGGTCGGCGTGTTCGGCCCCAGATCCAGATTGCGCCCGAAGCCCGTCAGCAACTTCGTCACATCCGCCAGCGTGGTGCCGGCCGGCAGCGCAGGAATGGTATCGGACTGGTTGACGCGCCGATACTCCCAGGTGTCGAAGCCATATTTCTTGTAGGCGCCGCCGATCTTCAGGCTGAACTCCTCGGGGATCAGATCCCACTTCAGGTCGGCGCGGATGGTATCGAAGGTGTTGCTGGCGCCCTGCGGCCGGATGCGGATCTCAGATCCGGTGATCTGGCCGGAGGGATTGGTGATGAGCCCCAGGCCCGACCCGTTGTCGGCGGTGACATCGATCGGATAGCTGATGTCGGGCAGCCGGCTGTTGTCGCTGAAGTCGATGCTGTAGCCGTTCACGTTCGCGATATCGAGCGTGGTCGTCGTCTGCACCGGATTGCGGAACCGGGAGGAGGATTTGCCGCCCAGCACGGCCAGTTCCAGCCTGTCCGTCAGTTTCTGCTCCCAAAGGACGGTTCCCTGAAGGAACTTCGTGCGCAGTTCATCGAACCGCGATTCAGACCGGATGTCGACGCCGTTGTACTCGCCATAAACCAGCCCGCCGTTGGCATCATATTCGGTCGCCAGCACACTGGTCTGGGATTTGCCCCCCTGCGCCAGCGTGCGGCTGAAGCTGATTGCCTGCAGGAAATCCTCCTGCCGGGTCGATTTCAGATCGGCATAGAGGATGTCGGCCGTCACCTTGGTGCCGTCCGTCGGCTCGAACTGGATCGCGCCCGTCAGGCCGATGCGCTGCTGGTCGTGCGTCAGCCGGCCATAGCGCGGCAGGCGCGGGTGGAAGTTGCTGGCACTGTTCGCTGCCTGATAGGCTGCCACATTGCCCGGCGTGTTGGGCAGGCGCGGCGTGCCCGTTGCCGCCACGCCGCAGGTCGCGCCAGTCGCGGGCACCACGGGCGTCACGCCCGTGGGGGAACAGAAACCGCCCGACGACGTGCCATTGTCATAGCGCACCGAGCTGAAGCCCTCCTCGAACAACTTGCGCTTGGAGTAAGCGGCGGACACCAGCACGCCCAGCTTGCCGTCCATGAACGTCTTGGAGACCAGCGCCGAGGCGCGCGGCGTCAGATCGCGCGAGAGATCGTTCCAGACCATGTTGCCGCCCACCGCGAAGGCGAAATCGTCATAGTCGAACGGGCGCGCGGTCTGCAGATCCACCGTGGCGCCCAGCGAACCCTCTTCCACATCGGCGGACGAGCTCTTGCGCACGGTGATCGAACTAAACAGTTCCGATGCGAAGATGTTGAAATCGAACCCGCGCGAGCGGTTGGCGCCGCCCGAACTGTCGGTGCCGCCCGTCGTCGCCAGCGCCTCGATGCCGTTCAGGCGGACCCGGGTGAATTCCGGCCCCAGCCCACGAACCGAGATCTGCCGCCCCTCGCCCGCATCCCGGTCGATGGTGACACCGGGGATCCGCTGCAGCGATTCGGCGAGGTTGGTATCGGGAAAGGCCGCGATATCCTCGGCCTTGATCACGTCCACGATGGAGGTCTGCTCGCGCTTCACATTCAGTGCGGCATCCAGCGAGGCGCGAAATCCGGTGACGATGATATCATCGGCGGGCGCCGTTTCAGCGGCCGCATCGGCAGACGGGCTGGCCTGCGCCCAGGCCGCACCCGCGGTCAATGCCATCGCCATGGCCGTGCCCAGACGCCACCCATGGGCGGAAAACCGACGGTTCATGCTGCACTCTCCCCAAAACATCCCTGCCCGGCCGCATGTCTTCGCGCCAGACATGACACCGGTGGCAATGACGAGCGGAATAAGGGCGCCTGGGGAATGAAGGCCGCGAATCGCGGTGTCCTGTTGAATGAATCCCCGGCCTCCCGCCGCGGATTCAACTCCTCCCTCAGCGCCGCCTGTTCCGCGGTCGTTGTTCGTTTGTCATGCCGGTTGCGTCGAAGTAACCGGTGTCATAAGGACATTGGGGCAGCTTAAAGCCGGTGTCAAGCCGAGCAAATGCCGATAACGGGGCTGCGGGAGGACGAAGATGCGATCTGCGACATATCTTGCAGCACTGCTGCTTGCAGCTATGGTGGTGCCTGCGGCGGCAGCCACGCCGGCCTTCCCCGGCGCCGTCGGCGTCGCCGCCGAAACGCCGGGCGGGCGCGGCGGGCGCATCATCCGCGTCACCACACTCGCCGCCGACGGCCCCGGCAGCCTGAAGGCCGCCATCGACGCCAAAGGCCCCCGTATCGTCGTGTTCGAAGTGGGCGGTGTGATCGACATGGGCCGCGCCCAGATCGACATCAAAAACCCCTTCCTGACCATCGCCGGCCAGACGGCGCCGTCACCGGGCATCACGCTGATCCGCACCGGGATCGACCTGAAAACCCATGATGTGGTGATCCGCCACATCCGCGTGCGCGCCGGCGTGGACGGCCAGGGTCCCGAGTCGGGCTGGGAGCCTGACGCACTCTCCACCGTGGCCGCACGCAACGTGATCATCGACCATTGCACCTTCAGCTGGGCGATCGACGAGAATCTCTCTGCCTCCGGCCCGCGCTTCAAGGGCAATACGCCGGACGAGTGGCGCGCGGGCACCAGCAACCGCATCACCTTCAGCTACAATCTGCTGTCGGAAGGCCTCGCCAACGCCAGCCATCCCAAGGGCGAGCACAGCAAGGGCACCCTGATCCACGACAATGCCACCGATATTCTGATCTGGCGCAACGTCTATGCCCACAATGTGGAGCGCAACCCGCTGCTGAAGGGCGGCGTGAAGGCAGCTGTCGTCAACAACCTGATCTACGATCCGGGCCGCCGCGCCATCCATTATAATCTGATGGCGCTGGAATGGGCAGGTCAGCCTTACCAGACAGGCGAACTCTCGGCGGTGGGCAATGTGCTGCGCGGCGGTCCATCGACTGCGCCCGGCCTGCCCTTCCTGATGCTGGGCGGAGACGGCGACCTGCTCTACCACAGCGCCGACAATCTGGCGGTAGACTGGGCCGGCGCCCCGCTGCCAATGTTTGGCCGCTATGGCGAAACACGGGCGAAACTGATCGAATCGAAGGCCCCGGTCAGCTGGCCCGCCGGGCTGCCCATTCTGCCCGCCCGCGATGTCGAAACCCATCTGCTTGCCAACGCCGGGGCGCGGCCCTGGGACCGCGACGCCAACGATATCCGCGTGCTGTTCTTCGTGGCGGAGGGCCGGGGCGAGATCATCGACAGCGAAACCCAGGTCGGCGGCTTCCCGAAGCAGGCGGAAACCCGCGCGCCCTTCATCGAGGCGGACTGGAATCTCGATACGATGGAGCCGAAATCCGGCCTGTATCCGGGCCAGAAGGGCCCGATCCAGGAAAGCCTGAGCCCGCGAGACCGTGAGATGCGGGAACGCCGCTGAAGGCATAAGGCTTGAACCGGACTCTGACACCGGTTACCATTTACCCAATCCATGGGGAGAGACTGATGTTCGACAAGGTGTTTCACGCCACCCATCCCGATATGATGGACGGCGCCGCCAACCAGCAGTTGCGCGACCGCTATCTGGTGCAAGGCATGTTCGTGCCCGGCGAGGTGAAGCTGAACTACAGCCATAACGAGCGGTTCGTGATCGGCGGTGCGGTGCCCGCGGGCGGGCCGGTGAAGCTGCCGCTGCAAAGCGTGCCGAAGAGCGCGGAAGGCAAGCCCTTCCTGGAACGGCGCGAGCTGGGCGTGGTGAATATCGGCAAGCCCGGCGCCGTCACCGTGGACGGCACACGGTTCGAGCTGGGCACCAAGGAAGCGCTCTACGTGCCGATGGGCTCCGTGGACGTCAGCTTCGAGGGCGAGGGCGCGCGCTATTATCTGGCGAGCCTGCCTGCCCACAAGGTGCTGCCGGCGAAGCGGATCACCGTCGCCGAAGCAAATCCGCTGGAGCGCGGCGGGCTGGAGAGCAGCAACCACCGCACCATCTACCAGCTGGTGATCCCCGGCGTGTGCGACAGTTGCCAGCTGCTGATGGGCCTGACCGTGCTGGAGCCGGGCAGCGTGTGGAACACCATGCCGCCCCACCTTCACGACCACCGCTCGGAAATCTATCTCTACTTCGATCTGGAAGGCGATGATCGGGTGTTCCACTACATGGGAGAGCCGGACGGTATGCGGCACATCCTGGTCGGCAACGAGGAAGCGGTGATCTCGCCGCCCTGGTCGATCCACATGGGATCCGGCACGCGCTCCTATGCCTTCATCTGGGCGATGGGCGGGGAAAATCTGGACTATACCGACATGAACGTCCTCGACATCTGCCAGCTGAAGTAAGGAGCCTTTCCATGGCGATTTCCTTCAGCCTTGAAGGCAAGGCCGCGCTGGTGACGGGGGCCAACACCGGGATCGGGCAGGCCATCGCGGTCGCGCTGGCACAAGCCGGCGCCGATGTGGCGGTGGCGGGGCGCAGCGAACCGGCGGAAACGCTGGCGCTGATTGCAGAGACCGGCCGCAAGGCGGTGAACATCCGGGCCGATCTCTCCAGCATCGAACCGTGCCGGCGCGTCATCGACGAGGCGCTGGCCGGACTGGGCCGGATCGATGTGCTGGTGAACAACGCCGGCATCATCCGCCGCGACGATCTGCTGAACTTCACGGAGGCCGATTGGGATGCCGTGATGGACACCAATCTGAAGACGCTGTTCTTCCTCAGTCAGGCCGCCGCGCGCCACATGACGACGCGCGGATCGGGCAAGATCATCAACATCGCCTCGCTTCTGACCTTTCAGGGCGGCATCCGCGTGCCCAGCTATGCCGCCGCGAAATCGGGCGTCGGCGGCGTCACCAAGGCGATGGCGAATGAACTGGCGCCCAAAGGTGTTCAGGTGAATGCCATCGCACCCGGCTACATCAGCACCAACAACACCGCCGCGCTGCAAGCCGACGAGACCCGCAACCGACAGATTCTGGAGCGCATCCCCACCGGCCGCTGGGGCGCGCCGGAGGATATCGCGGGCGCAGCCCTGTTCCTCGCCTCTCCGGCTTCGGATTATGTGACGGGCCATGTGCTGGCGGTCGACGGCGGCTGGCTCGCCCGGTGAGCCGGACCGTCTTTCTCGGCGAACTGCTGGTCCGGCTGTCGGCCACGGGCCGCCAGCTGCTGCTGACGACTCCCGCGCTCGACGTGCATGTGGGCGGCGCGGAAGCCAATGTGGCGGTCGGCATGGCGATGCTGGGTGCAGAGACGGCCATGGTGTCGGCCGTGCCGGACAATGCCTTCGGAGAGCGCGCCATCGCGCATCTGGCGGCGACCGGGGTGGACGCCAGAGGCGTAGTCGCAGCGCCGGGTCGCATGGGCCTGTATGTGCTGACACCCGGCGCAGGCCTGCGCGCCTCCGACATCCTCTATGACCGTGCCGACAGCGCGTTCGCCCGGCTGCAACCGGGCGTCTTCGACTGGCGCGCGCTGCTGAAGGGTGCCACCCGGCTGCACCTCTCTGGCATCACCCCCGCGCTGGGGCCGGACAGCGCCGCGCTGGCGCTGGAGGCGGCGGACGCGGCGCAAGCGGCGGGCGTGGCGATCAGCTTCGACGGCAATTACCGCGCGCGGCTGTGGGAGGCGTGGGACAGCGACCCCAAAGCCATCCTGACGCAGCTGGTGGGCAAGGCCGACATCCTGTTCGGCAACCATCAGGATATCGGCCTGCTGCTGGGCAAGCCGGTGCCCGGCGAAGGCGAAGCGCGGCGCCGGGCGGCGGCCGAACTGGCGTTCGCGGCCTTCCCGAAGCTGAGTTGCATGGCCTCCACCGCACGCCACGCGCTGGATGCGGACCGGCACGGCATTTCCGCCCGCATCGACACCCGGTCGGGCAGCCATCAGACGGACGAGGTGCTGGTTTCCGGCATCGTGGACCGCATCGGCGCCGGCGACGCCTTTGCGGCCGGGGTTCTGGCGGCACTGGATCGCGGGCTGGGTGAAGCGGAAGCCGCCGAATGGGGGCTTGCGCTGACGGCGCTGAAACACAGCCTGCCCGGCGATGCCAGCCTGTTCCGGGTGTCGGATATCGAAGCCTTCCGGTCCGGTGCGCGCGACGTGCGCCGCTGATCTTTCGCGCCGGGCCCTGCTCAGCGGGCTTCTGGCGGCGCCCGCCGTTCTGAAGGCGGCGCCTGCGCTGGTGGAAGCGCCTGCTGGGCGCTTTCGCGGCACGGCGGAGGGCGGTGTCAGGGCGTTTCGCGGCATCCGCTATGGCCGTGCCGCGCGCTTTCGCGCCCCCGTCGCCGAACCACCTATACGTGGCATCCAGCCCGCAGACCGCTTCGCGCCGTCCGCCCCACAACGCGGATCTATCGCTCCCCAAAGCGAAGACTGCCTGTTCCTGAACATCTGGACCCCGGCCGCCGATGGCGCGCGGCGGCCGGTGCTGGTCTATTTTCATGGCGGCGCCTATTCCACAGGCACCGTTGCCGAACCTCGGGTGGCGGGCGCTGCGCTGGCCGCGCGCGATTGCGTGGTCGTCACAGTCAACCACCGGCTGAACGCGCTGGGCTATCTGGCGCTGCCCGGCTTTCCCGATGCCGCGAATGCGGGGCAGCTGGACCTGATCCTGGCGCTTCAGTGGGTGCAGGCCAACATCGCCGCCTTCGGGGGCAATCCGGCCAATGTCACGCTGTTCGGGCAGTCGGGCGGCGGAGCCAAGATCATCACGCTGATGTCCATGCCTGCTGCGCGCGGCCTGTTCCGGCGCGGCTGGACCATGAGCGGCCAGCAGGTGACGGTGCAGGGTCCGCAAAATGCCGCGCGCCGCGCACAGGCCTATCTCGCGGCGCTCGGCGGCGATCCGCTGACCCTCCCTGTGGAGAGGCTGGTGGCGGCGCTCGATACAGTCGATCCGATTCTGGGCGGCGGGCTCTATTTCGGGCCGGTGCTGGATATGGCCGCCGTCCCCCGCCACCCCTTCTTCCCCGCTGCCGATCCGGCCGCGCTGTCCGTGCCGCTGGTGCTGGGCAACACGGTCGCCGAAACCCGCGCCTTCTTCCCGCCCGATCATCGCCTGCGGCAGGGGTTGGACTGGGAAAACCTGCCCGCCCGGCTCGGCCCGGAGCTGCGAGTGGATATCGATCCCGTCTGGGTGATCGCACAATTCCGCGCCCGCGAACCGGCTATCACGGCCGATCAGCTGTTCATCCGCGCCACCACCGCCTCGCGCAGCTGGCGCGGACAAGTGATCGAAGCCGAGGAACGGGCAAAAACCAGCACACCCGCCTTCGTCTATCAGCTCGACTGGCGCGACGCGGCCCATATGGACGACATCCCGCTTGTGTTCGGCACCACGGCCGACCCTGCGGATTTTCCCGTGCGAGACGCCATGATGGCCGCGCTGCTGCGCTTTGCCCGCACCGGCGATCCGGGCTGGCCCCCCTATCGCCTGCCCCGGCGCGCCACGATGATCTTCGACAGCGAAAGCCGGGCGACAGATAACCCGCGGGCGTTCGAACGCGAACTGTTCGCGCGCGTCCCCTACATTCAGCCCGGCAGTTAAGCCCGCGGCGGCGCCACCGACGCGCGGCGGATCAGGGTCGACAGGAACATCGACGGCTCCTCCACCGCATCGCCATCCAGCCCACCCACCAGTTTCAGCGCGGCCGACCGCGCCATGGAGGAAACCGGCCAGCGCACAGTCGTCAGCGGCGGCCAGATATGGGCGGCCAGCGTGGTGTCGTCGAAGCCCATGATCGAAAGGTCGCCCGGCACGTCCAGCCCGCGCTGCCGCGCCACATGCAGCACCCCGGCTGCCATCTCGTCGTTGGAGCAGAAGATGGCGGTGGGGCGCGGCAGCAGGTCCAACAGCCGCTCGCCGGCCTGAAAGCCGCTATCGAAGGTATAGTTTCCGTCTGCGACGAAACTGCGCGGATTGCTCAGCCCGGCCTCCTTCAGCGCCTCCTCGAACCCGGCGCGGCGCTCGGCGGCGGAGCGGAAGCCGTGCGGCCCCTGCACCAGCCCGATGTGGCGATGCCCCATCTCGATCAGATAGGTCACCGCCTCCTTCACCGCCTCCCGGTCGTTGGAAGCGACCATATGATCCGCATCGTCCAGCTGGGCCGACCCCATGCGGACATAGCGGCAGCCAATCGAATCGCAGAGTTCGGCCAGCGCGTCATTCTCCGAAATCGGGGGCAGCAGCACCACACCGAACAGCCGCTGCCGCTCCAGAAAAGCGCGCACATCTTCCAGCATGGTGGGGGAGCCGCGATCGACCGGGCGCACCACCAGTTCGAATTCGGTGCCGCGCAGCACTTCCAGGATGCCGCGCTGCACGCGCAGCACCGTCTGCGCATTGGGATTGTCGTGCACCACGCCGATCAGGAAATTGCGCCTCAGCGCCAGCGCCCGCGCCTGCGGATTGGGCACATAGCCCAACCGCGCGATCACCGCCTCCACCTTGGCGCGGGTCTCCTCGTTCAGCAGCGGCGAATGGTTGATGACCCGGCTGACCGTCTTCTTGGAAACCCCCGATTCTCGGGCGACGTCATTGATGGTCGGCTGCCGGCTCTTCTTCATGTTCAACAGGATAGCCTTGCATTGGGCCCAACGCCATAGAGCGCGCGGTCAGGGCTCCACCGTCAGCCTGAGGCCCAGCCGGGCCACCTTGCCCATCGGCAGCGGCACCGGATCGCGCCCCGGCCACACGCAATTCTGCATCGAGAGCTCGCGCCTGAGGATCCAGCGGTTGATCGGCTTGCCGTCGATGGAACAGGCCATCCGCACGGCCGTCGCGGGCGCGGGGGTGCCGCTGTCCCACGTCATCCGCAGCTCCGGCCCGGCTTCCACAGGCCCCACTTCCGGCGCCAGAACCCGGCCGCCGCTTTCGAACCGCAGCGCCTCCGAATGCACCAGCCGCAGCGACAGCCCTCCATAGCCCTTGTCGTCCGCGCTGCCGCCCAGAGAGAGGCCCGGCACCATCGGCGTCAGCCCCAGATCCAGGATCAGCGCATTGCCGGCCACCCGCGCAGAGAGCCTCTCCTCCAGCACATCGCGGCCGCCCACGCGCCAGCGCCCGGCGGCTTCCAGCCGGGTGCCGTCATGGCTGCGGGTGACGCCCATGCTGCGGAACTTCATGCCGGTCATCAGCCAGCTGTTGGCGACGGGCTTGCCGTCGATCAGCAATTGCCGCCACGCCCAGAACAGGCCGCGATGATGCACATGATCGGGCGGGAACAGTTCGGTGAGCACGCCTTTGGACGTGCTGATGGGGTGAAAGTAATGGCCGGGCGGGCTGGCGCCGGCCTCCGTCACGGCCGATTTCTCCGCCTCCGGCACAAAAGTTGCGGTCAGGGCGCCCGGCACGCCTATGGTGACCGGCGGCGTTGCAGCCTGCGCTGCGCCACCGGCCGCCAGCAACAGGCTACAGAAGGCCGGGAAGCGCAAGCGACAGCTGGGGAATGAACGTCACCAGCAGCAGAACGATCATGCAGGCCGCATAGAAGGGCCAGATCGTCTTCATCGCCGTTTCCACTGGCACCTTCGCAATCCCCGTACCCACGAACAACACCGATCCCACCGGAGGGGTGATCAACCCGATTCCGCATGTGAGGATCATGATGACGCCGAAGTGAACAGGGTCAATCCCATAGGCCTTCACCACCGGTAGAAAGATCGGCGTGCCGATGATCAGCAGCGGCGCCATATCCATGAAGGTGCCCAGCACCAGCAGGATCAGGATGATCAGCAGCAGCACGACCACCGGCTGTTCCGTCACGCCCTGCAGCAGATCCACCATGGCAGAGGGGATTTCCAGCAGCGCCATCAGCCAGCCGAAGGCCCCCGCCGCGCCGATCACGAACAGCACCCGCGCCGCCGTGCCCGCCGCCCCGGTCGCCGCCTTCACGAACGAAGCCCAGCCCAGCTGCCGATAGACGAGGCCGGTGATAAGGGTGGCATAGACCACCGCGATGGAGGCCGATTCCACCGCCGTGAAGATGCCGGCGCGGATGCCCACGAAGATGATCATCACCAGCATCAGCCCGGGAATGGCGGCGACCCCGGTGCGCGCCACAGCGCGCCAGCCGGGGAAAGCAAGCGCGGGATAGCCGCGCTTGCGCGCGATCAGCCAGGTGGTGATCATCAGCGTGACCGCCAGCAGCCCCGCCGGAAGCAGCCCGGCGGCAAACAGGTCGGTGATGGAAATCCGCCCACCGGCCGCCGCCGAATAAAGGATCATGTTGTGCGACGGCGGCACCAGCAGCGCCACCAGCGCGGCCGTGATCGTCACGTTCACGGCGAAATCCGCGCCATAGCCCTTCTTCACCATCTGCGGGATCATGGTGCCGCCAACGGCTGACACGTCCGCGATGGCAGAGCCGGACACCCCGCCGAACAGGGTAGAGCCGACGACAGCCACCTGCCCCAGCCCGCCCTTCACATGGCCGACCAGCGCGGTCGCCAGCGCGATCATCCGATCCGAAAGCCCGCCGCGCAGCATCAGTTCGCCGGTGAAGATGAACAGCGGAATCGCCAGCAGCGCCACGCTGCCCACATCCGATCCCATCTTCAGGAAGATCGCGATCAGCGGCAGGCCCAGCACCAGCGCAGTCGCAATGCACGAGGTGAGCAGCGCAAAGCCGACAGGCACACCCAGCAGCAGGGCGGCCGCAAATACAAGGAACAGGGTCCACACAGCCATCATTCGGCCTCCACCGGCTTGGGGCCACCGCCCACGATCCGCTCCACCGCGAAGATCAGGATCAGCAGCCCGCCCAGCGCCAGCCCCAGGAAACGCAGGCCCGACGGCAGGCCGGCGCCCGCCATCGGCACCGCCCAGTCGTCCAGCATCAGCTGGGTGCCGTAAACCGCCATCAGCAGTCCGCAGGCCGCCGCGATCACCCGGGCCATCAGTGTCAGCGCCGCGCGACGCGCGGGCGTTCCGCCCTCCGCGATCATGCCGAACCGGAAATGGCTTTCGTGCCGAACCGCCACGGCCGCGCCCAGCATCACCGTCAGCCCCATCAGGATCAGCGCCACAGGCTCCGTCCAGCCCGGAGAGGCGTTCAGCACATAGCGGCCGAACACCTGCCAGGCCTGCAACAGCGCGATGGACACCAGCGTGAGCCCGGCCCCCGCCAGACAGGCGGATTCCAGCCGGTCCAGCGCATGGCTGAAGGAAGGTCTCTGCATCGGATCAACCCTCCGCCTGGATTCGGGAATAGAGACGCCCCAGCACGGGATCGGCGGTGTAGCGCTTCACCACCGGCGCCACCGCAGCGACAAAGGGCGCCGGATCGGGCCGGTTGATCGCCACCCCGGCCTCCAGCACCACCCGCCGCGCCTCCGCCACGCGGGCGTCCCAGCTCTGCCGCATCACTTGCACCGAGCGGCGGGCGACATCCTTCAGCAGCTCGCGGTCGCCGGGTGCCAGCGCGTCGAACGCCGTCTTCGACATCAGCAGCGCGTCCGGGCTGAAGCTGTGCTCCGTTTCGGACCAGAAGCGCGCCGTCTCGAAATGGCGGCTGCTCTCGAAGCTGGGCAGATTGTTCTCGGCCCCGTCGATCAGATGGGTTTCCAGCGCGGAGAACACCCCCCCGAACGACAGCGGTGTGGGGTTGGCGCCCATCGCCGCCAGCGTTTCCAGCACCATGTCGGACAGCGGGCTGCGAATCTTCAGCCCCGCGAGATCGGACGGCGTCTCAATCGGCCCCCGGATATTGTAGAAGCTGCGAGGCGCGGCATCATAATAGGCAAGGCCGACCAGCCCGCGCCCTTCGAACACATTCAGCAGTTCGGTGCCGATGGGGCCGTCCACCACATGGCGCATATGCTCTGTCGAGCGGAAGGCATAGGGCAGCGCCAGCGCCCGGGTTTCGGGGAAGGGGTTGTTCAGCGCCGCCACCGCCACCCGGCAGAAATGGATCGCATGATAGCGGGCGAAGCCCAGCGTATCATCCTCCGCGCCCAGCTGGCCGGAGGGGAACTGCCGGATACGGATTCGTCCGCCCGTTTCGCGGGCCAGCTCCTCGCCCATCCACTTTACGGCTTCGACCGTGGGATAGCCGGGCGGATGCACGTCCACCGCATCCAGCCGCAGCGTGGGTTCCGCAGCGTGCGGGGCGGCAAGGGCGGCCGTGGCGGCAATGCCCGAACCCAGCAGCGCCCGGCGCGTCAGCACCGCGCTCACGCCGAGGCCTCCAGCATGGACACCGAAATTCGGCCATCGGCCCCGAAATCGGCCACGGCGGATTGCCCGATCCACACCTGGTGGACACCGGTGGCAGCACCGGTGGAAACCAGCGTTCCGGCCGGCAGCGTGCTGCCCATGCGGCCATTGTGGTTCAACAGTTCCACCAGAGACCCCAGCGGCCCGCCGGGAATCATGTGGGCACCGCCGTCAGCGATCTTCACGCCGTCGACCCACATCGAACAGCGATGGCTGTCCAGCGCATCGAGCCCTCCAAGCTCCGCCCCAAGGATCAACCCGGCATTGTTGCCGAAATCGGAAATGGTGACGAGCGGACCATGATCGTTGATCCCCGGGAAAGGGCTGCCCGCCAGTTCCACGCCCACATACACCGCACTCACCAGCGGGGCCGCACGCTCCGGCGTCCAGCCTTCGGAGGGCAGTACATCGGCGCCCAGTTTCAGCACATATTCGGCTTCCACGGCCGCGAAGCCGTTCGGAATGCAGGGAAATGTCGCAGGGCCATCACCCACCGTCACCACATGGCCAGCAAAGATGGGCCCGAACAGGCGGCTGCGATCCAGCTCGGCGGCAAAAGGCGGCTGGATCAGCCCAACCTTCCAGCCGGCAACGGCATCGCCCCACAGCGCGATCGCCTCCGCCTGAAGGGCATAGGCCTCCGCCTCGGAGGCCGGATAAGCGCCTGGATACGACGGCACAGCCTGTGCCGCACGGCGGGCGGCAACAAAGGTCGCGACACGAAGATCGGGGGCGGGCGCATCGGCCATCAGCTCTTTTTCCCGTGCTGCGGCGCACCGGCCATATTGTCCGTCACGAAACCTCCCCGTCTCTTTGCAGCCAAGCATCGACGCTTTGGTAACCGGTGTCAATAGATGGAACGGCAAGACGTGCCGAGCCCGCGTGTCAGGTCACTGCCCTGACGCGCGGGCAACTGCGGCCTAGCGGAACGGCGGCTCGTCGAACGCCCGGAGCTTGCGGCTGTGTACCCGCCCGCCCTCGGCGCGCAGCATCTCCACGGCCACGATGCCGATCTGCAGATGCTCCGAAATGGCCCCCTCGTAGAAGCGGTTCGCCTGCCCCGGCAGCTTGATCTCGCCATGCAGCGGCTTGTCGGACACGCACAGCAGCGTCCCGTAGGGCACGCGGAAGCGATAGCCCTGCGCCGCAATGGTCGCGCTTTCCATATCCACGGCCACCGCCCGGCTCTGGTTGAAGCGCCGCGCGGAAAGCCCGAAGCGAAGCTCCCAGTTGCGGTCGTCCGTCGTCACCACCGTGCCGGTGCGAAGGCGCGGTTTCAGCTCCTCCGCATCCAGCCCCGTCACCTGCCGCGCGGCGGCAGACAGCGCCAGCTGCACTTCTGCTATCGCGGGAATGGGTATTTCCGGCGGCAGCATGTCGTCCAGCACATGGTCGTCGCGCAGATAGGCATGGGCCAGCACATAGTCGCCGATGGTCTGGCTGGGGCGCAGGCCGCCGCAATGGCCGATCATCAGCCAGGCCTGCGGGCGCAGCACCGCCAGATGGTCCGTGATGGTCTTGGCGTTGGAGGGCCCCACCCCGATGTTCACCAGGCTGACGCCCGCGCCATCTGCCGCCATCAGATGCCAGGCCGGCATCTGGTGCTTGCGCCAGCTGCCATCGCCCTGCGCCGCTTCCGGCGAGGCCGTCGCCGCATCCAGCAGCGCCCCGCCCGAGCAGCTGAGGTGCGTGTAGCGGCTGCCCGGCTTCCCCAGCTCCGCACAGGCCCAGCGGATGAACTCATCCACATAGCGGTGGTAATTGGTGAACAGGATATGGTTCTGCGTGTGGTGCGCCGGCGCGCCGGTATAATGCTTCAGCCGCGCCAGGGAGAAATCCGTACGCGGCCCGTCGAACAGCGCCAGCGGGCGCGGCTCGTCTGCCTCCTGCTGCCACAGCCCGTCCACCAGCTCGTCGCCGATATGCTTCAGCTCCGTGGTGGGAAAGTGCCGCGCCAGTTCCTTGGCAGCGGTCGCGTCCAGCACCAGATCCTTCGCGCCGTCCAGCACATAGGGGAAGGGAATCTCGACAGCCGAGGCCCGCACCGACAGCTTCGCATCATAATCGCGCAGCAGCAGAGAGATCTGCTCCACCAGATAGCGGCGGAACCAGTTGGGGTGCGTCAGCGTCACGGCATAGCGGCCCGGCGCCACCAGCCGCGCAAAGGCCCGGCTGAAACGCGGCACGCCATCGGGCGCCGCCCAGTCCAGCACCAGTTCGGGATAGGCGAACAGGCCCGCGGCCCGCTCTTCCGCCGTCGGGGGCGCTCCCCCCTCCAGAAACCGCTTCAGCCCAGCGCGGAGATTTTCAACGGAGCCTTCATGAATTGCAGCCAGTTCATCGACCAGCCGCCCTGCTTCTTCTTTATGCATTGTCATCCCCCCCTATGCCACCAGCGCGCCCTGCACGCTAGGGGGTGGACGTTGCGGGATGAAGGCAGGGGGCTTTCCCCCCTGCACCCCCACAAGGGGCGTGACGCCCCTTGACCCCCGAAGTTTTGGGAAGAGGCCCCATCAGAGCAAGGGTTGAGCCCAACCGTCACTCGACGGGGGCCTCTTCCCAAAACTTATGGAGGTGCAGGAGGGTCACCTTCCTGCCGGGGTGCAGGGGCAGAGCCCCTGCGTTCACCCTCTCCGGCTACCGCCCGCGCATGTCCTGATGGCCGGGCGGCAGATGGATGCTGATTTCGGCGGGTTCGGCGGGGATCATCACCTGGCAGGCAAGGCGGCTGGTCGCGGTGACGTGCGCGGTGAAATCCAGCATATCCTCTTCATGGTCGCTGGGCGGCGGCAGCGCGCGGAACAGCTCCGGCGGCAGGATCACATGGCAGGTGGAACAGGCCATGGCACCCTCGCAGGTGCCTTCCAGCGGCAGGCCCAGCGACTGGGCGAGGTCCAACAGGCCGGAGCCGGGGGCGGCATCCGCCTCTGCGGCGAGGGCGCCGCCCGCGGTCAGGAAGCGCACATGCGTCATCGTTGCAGGCCTTTCGCGGCCGCCGCGAGCTGGCGCATGGCGTCTGCGAGCATGTCCGGTGAGGTGGTGGGTTGCCAGCCGAGGCGCAAGGTCTGGCGGGCGCGCGGTGTGGGCAGGCCCAGCGCCGCCAGCACATGGGAGGATTTGCCGGACCCGGAGGAACAGGCCGAGCCGGACGACAGCGCGACATGGGGCAGCGCCGAGATCAGGCGCGACGCATCGATGCCGGGGAAGGTGACGGAGAGGTTGCCGGGCCAACGCTGCCCGCCCAGCGGATCGGGGCCGTTGATGCCGTGCGGCACGTCCGCCAGCGCCGCCAGCGCGCGCTGCATCAGCGCCTGTGCGGCGGGCAGCGCCGTAGCGGGATCGGCCAGATCGGCCGCAGCGCCGAACCCGGCCGCCAGCGCGGGCGATTGGGTTCCGGAGCGCAGGCCCGCCTCCTGCCCGCCGCCATCCAGCAGCGGGGAGACGGCCACGCCAGGCTTCAGCCACAATGCGCCGATACCCTTTGGCCCGCCGACCTTGTGTGCCGACAGCGAGATCAGGTCATAATCAGCACCCGACAGATCGAGCTTGCCGAACGCCTGCGCGGCATCGGTGTGGAACAGCGCGCCGGCGGCATGGGCCTCGTCGGCTAGGTCCGCGATGGGCCAGATGCTGCCGATCTCATTGTTGACCCACATCGCCGACACCAGCGCGACATCACCCCCCGCCAGCGCGGCGGTATAGGCGGCACGATCCGGCAGCCCATCGGGCAGGATCGGCAGGATGGTCACGGCCCCGCCCAGCGCCTGCAGGTGCCGAGCAGATTCCAGCACACAACTATGTTCGGGCGCAAACGTCACAAGCCGCTTGCCCGCCGCCAGCTCCATCACGCCTTTCAGCGCCAGATTGTTGGATTCCGTCGCCCCCGAGGTGAAGATCAGCCCCTTCGCGGGCCGACCCAGCCTCGCCGCAACCCGGCCGCGCGCGGTTTCCAGCCCCGCCTTCGCCAGCCGTCCGCCGCGATGGGCGGAATGCGGGTTCCAGTGCCGCCCCTCCAGCCAAGGCAACATCGCAGCCAGCGCCTCCGGCCTCAGCGGGCTCGTCGCCTGCGCGTCGAGATCGAGAATCTCAGGCTGCATGTCGTGCGCGCCGGGCGAGCGGAGCATAGGCAGCGAGGAAGCGGGCGATGTCCGCCTCGGTCGTGGCCCAGCCGGTGGAGATGCGCAGCGACTGGCCCGCCGCCTCCGCCAGCCCCATCGCCTCCAGCGTTGGGGAAGATTTGAGCGTGCCGGAGGAACAGGCCGACCCCTGCGACACCGCGATCCCGGCCATGTCCAGCTGCATCAGCTGGGTGGCGGCCGGCACGCCTGGCAGGTGCAGGCTGGAAATGGTGGGCAACCGGGCCGTGCCTGCCCCGTTCACCAGCGCCCCCAGCGCCATCGCCTCGCGCTCCAGCAGTGCCTGCAATTCGGCGGCACGGGCGGGGAATGCCGAATCCCACGCCTGCAGCGCGGCAGCCCAGCCCAGGATGCCGATCAGATTCTCGGTGCCGCCGCGCCAGCCCTGTTCCTGCCCGCCGCCCTTCTGCACGGGCCGGAAATCATCCTTGCAACGCACGATCAGCGCACCGACTCCCATCGGCCCGCCCAACTTGTGGGCGGAAACGGCAACGAAATCGGCAGCCGGGATCGGCAATTTGCCCGCGGACTGCACGCAATCCGCCAGCAGCCGCGCGTGCGCCCCATGCACAGCGCCCACGATCGCGGCCATGTCCTGCACCACGCCCGTCTCGTTGTTGGCATGCTGGATGGCAACCAGCGCGCTAGCCGGAATCTCGGGCAACTGTGCCTGCCCCTCGGCGTCCACCGTAATCCGCGCCGCGCCCGACGCGGCCTCCAGCACGGCCGGATGTTCCGTCGCGCCCACCAGCCGCACGCTGGCTGTGGCGCCGTTCAGCGCCAGCGCCAGCGCCTCCGTTCCGCCGCTGGTGAAGATCAGGCTGTCGGCGGGCACGCGGAAAAAGCCGGCGATCCCCTCCCGCGCGGCGTTCAGCGCGCGGCGCGCGGCACGGCCGGGGCCATGCACCGACGACGGATTGGCCCATTCGCCGCTGCCCAGCCGCGCCGCCGCATCCGCCATGGCGGCGGCGGCTTCGGCGCGAAGCGGGGCGGTTGCGGCCCAGTCCAGATAGGTGGCGACGTTCATGAAGCTTGCATTTTCCTTGCCCGCTTCCTTATAGCCACGTGTGCGCGGATGCCATGCCCGGCGCCCACAACTTCAAGGATCCGATGTGCCGGAAGTGATTTTTCCTGGGCCGGAAGGCCGCCTGCAGGGGCGTTACCAGCCTGCAGGAAAGCCCCGCCCGCCCGTCGCCATCGTGCTGCACCCGCACCCGCAGGCCGGCGGCACCATGAACAACCCGATCACGCTCGCCCTGTACCAGATGTTCGTGAAGCGCGGCTTCGCGACGCTGCGCTTCAACTTCCGGGGCGTCGGCCGGTCCGAAGGCGTGTTCGACAATGGCGTGGGCGAACTGTCCGATGCGGCCTCCGCGCTGGATTGGCTGCAGGCGATCAACCCCGAAAGCTCGGGCACATGGGTGGCGGGCTACAGCTTCGGCGCCTGGATCGGCATGCAGCTGCTAATGCGGCGCCCGGAAGTGAAAGGCTTCATCTCCATCGCGCCGCCCGCCAACCTCTATGATTTCGGCTTCCTCGCCCCCTGCCCCTCGTCCGGCGTGATCGTGGCGGGCACCGGCGACGAAGTGGTGACGGAACCTGCCGTGCAGAAGCTGGTCGACAAGCTGAAGACGCAGAAGCACATCACCATCGATTATGAAAAGATCGAAGGCGCCAACCATCATTTCGCCGCCGAGATGGACGAGATGATGGGCACGGTGGAATCCTATCTGGACCGCAGGCTGCTCTCAGGGCGGTAATATTTCGCCCCTTCGGGCAGAAGGAGCATGAAGGGCTCCGGCGAAAGCCGGGGCCTTTTTTCTTTATGATCAGCAGGTTAGCTCTGATTCGAATGCTGAATGTCGAATCGGGGAATTGATTATAATGGTTTTAGTTAAAGTTTTATGACAGTGCGTTGACACATTTCTGACATCGGCATAGCCTCCCTCCTGTTCGGAAGCGCCGGCCCAGCATCGCGGAAACGCTGCAGCGGGCCCGGCACCACCCCTTCCGTCAGACACTAGAGGGAGACATCCAACCATGTTCGCAAAGACCAGCCTGATCCTTGTCGCAGCCGCCGCGCTGGCAGTGCCTGCCGCAGCGGCGGATCTGGGCGACGCCCCCGGGGTGCGCAGCGTAAGCTATTCCGATCTCAATCTGGAAAGCGCCGACGGCCGCGCGCAACTGCAGCGCCGCCTGGTCCGCGCCGCCAAGTCCATCTGCGCCACCAACCCGGCGCTGGAATCCAGCGCCATCCGCGCCGAGCGCGAGCGCTGCGAAAGCGAAACCGCCGCCCAGTTCGATGCCCAGATCGCCAGCGCGATCCAGAGCAGCCGCGCCCGCAAGGCCGCCTTCGCCAGCAACTGAGCAACCTGAATCCGGGGGCACAAGCCCCCGGATCAACCACATCAACCTACCAAAGCGCGCCCCGAACGGCAGGTCGGCATCATGGCAGCACCAGCCGCCCGCCCATCGTCGGTGCCGGAACGCCAGTGGTTTCCGGCCAGCTCAGCGGCAAGCCCTTCAGATGCCGCACCGCCAGCCAGGCGAATGCCTGCGCCTCCAGCGCATCGCCGTGCCAGCCCTCCGCTTCCACCGCCTCTGCCGGAACGCCGGTTCGGCCTGCGATCATGCGCATCAACGTGGGATTGTGTCGCCCGCCGCCCGTCGCCAGAAGGCGCCTCAACTGTACCGGTAGCGGCCGCAACGCCTGTGCCACCGTCTCGGCCGTAAAGGCCGTCAGCGTGGCGGCACCGTCCTCGGGCGAAAGCGAGGCGACCGCGTCAATCGAGAAATCAGCCCGGTCGAACGATCGCGGGCCGCCCGCGACACCGCCGCCGGCCAGCTTGGCCAGCACATCCTCATGCACCCGGCCCGCCGCCGCCAGCGCCCCGCCTGCGTCATAGCGCGCGCCGCTCACCCGCTGCACCCAATCGTCGATCAGGCCATTCGCCGGACCGGTGTCGAACGCCCCCCAGCCGCCGGCCTCATCGAACCATGTCAGGTTCCCCACCCCGCCGAGGTTCAAGATCCCCACCGGCCGCGCCACATTGGAGGCCAGCGCCCGGTGATAGCCCGGCGCCAGCGGCGCCCCCTCCCCGCCCGCCGCCACGTCGGCGCTGCGGAAATCATGCACCACCGGCCGCCCGCTCAGCCGCGCCAGCAGGGCTGCGTTCCCGATCTGCCATGTGAAGGGCGCTGCCCAACCCGAACTGGGCGGCCGGTGCGCCACCGTCTGCCCATGAAAACCGATCAGCGTGGCTTGCCTCTGGCCCGGCAGCGCCGCAATCGCCTGCGCATGCGCTTCCGTCAGCACCTGCTCGGCTTGCGCGATCAGCGGATCATCCATCGGCCCGGGAAGCTCCAGAGCACGCGCCGCCGCCCGCCGGATCAGCGCCCTCTCCGCGTCGGAATAGGGCCGATCACTGGCCGAGATTCCGCGCACATGGCCTTCGCCATCGGTCTCGATCAGCGCCGCATCCACCGCGTCCACCGAGGTGCCGGACATCAGGCCAATCACGAGATGCTTTTCAGATGCCATGATTCCGGCCTAGAGCGACGGCGCCATGAGCTACAAGAGCGAATATCTGCAAACCCTGGAGCGCCGGGGCTACATCCACCAGCTGACCGACGCGGCAGCCATCGACACGCGCGCGCAGAAGCCGGGGCTCACCGCCTATGTCGGCTTCGACCTGACCGGTCCGTCGCTGCACATCGGCCACCTGATGTCGATCATGATGCTGCGCCGCCTGCAGCAGCACGGCGGCAAGCCCATCGCGCTGATGGGCGGCGGCACCACCAAGGTGGGCGACCCCTCCGGGAAAGACACCCAGCGCCAGCTGCTGGACCAGGCCGCCATCGACGCCAACAAGGCCAGCATCAAACGCGTGTTCGAACGCTTCCTGACCTTCGGGGACGGCCCCAGCGACGCCATCATGGCCGACAATGCCGAATGGCTGGAACAGCTGAACTACATCGACTTCCTGCGCGATTACGGCCGCCATTTCAGCGTGAACCGCATGCTGACGATGGATAGCGTGCGCCTGCGCCTCGAACGCGAGCAGCCGCTGTCCTTCCTGGAATTCAACTACATGGTGCTGCAAAGCTACGACTTCGTTGAGCTGAACCGCCGCTACGCCTGCGTGATGCAGATGGGCGGTTCCGACCAGTGGGGGAATATCACACAAGGGGTCGATCTGGGCCGCCGCGTTTCCGGCGCCGAACTCTACGGCCTCACCACCCCACTCATCACCAACGCCGACGGCTCCAAGATGGGTAAGACGGCGGGCGGCGCGGTCTGGCTGAACCGCGAACAGCTGCCCGACTGGGATTACTGGCAATATTGGCGCAACGTCGACGATCGCGATGTGGGCAAGTTCCTGCGCCTGTTCACCGACATGCCCGACGACGAGATCGCCCGCCTCGAAGCGCTGCAAGGCGCCGAGATCAACGACGCCAAGATCGCACTCGCCAACGCCGCCACCACCCTGTGCCGGGGCGCCGAAGCAGCCGCAGCCGCCGAAGCCACGGCTCGCGCCACCTTCGCCGAAGGCGGCGCCGGCGAGGCCCTGCCCAGCTTCGCGATCCACGCCCCCACCCCGCTCGTCGATGCCCTCGTCCTCACTGGCCTGGCCACCTCCAAGGGCGAAGCCCGGCGCAAGATCGGCGAAAACGCAGTCCGCATCGACGGCGAACCCGCGACCGACCCGAACCAGCCCGTCACCGCCCCCGCCAAGCTGAGCCTGGGCAAGAAACGCCACGCGCTGCTGACGGCGGGGTGAACCGGAGAGGGTGGAGGCAGGGGCTCTGCCCCTGCACCCCGCAAGGGGTTTGAAACCCCTTGACCCACGAAGTTTTGGGAAGAGGCCCCCGAGGCATGAGGTTCGGGCCCAACCGTCGCTCGACGGGGGCCTCTTCCCAAAACTTATGGAGGTGCAGGAGGGTCACCCTCCTGCTGGGGGTGCAGGGGGCAAAGCCCCCTGCCTCACCGCCTCAGGGTCGCCCGCCCGTCAGCATGGCGTAGCGCTCCGGCCCCAGCCGGCTGGCGAGCTGGGCGGCGCCGGGCACGCCTTGCGAGGCGGCGGCCTTGGCCAACGTGCGGGCGCGGCTGGTGTCTTGCGGCACGCCGCGACCGCGGGCGAAGGCGTCTGCCAGTGCCAGCTGGGCGGGGGCATAGCCCCGGCGGGCGGCGCGCAGGAACCAGGCGGCGGCGATGGCATCGTCTTTTGCGGCGCCCTGCCCCTTGGCGGTCATGGTGCCCAGCAGGGTTTCGGCGGCCGGGTTGTCGCGCTGGGCGAGGACGCGGAAATGGCTGCGCGCGCGGGCATAGTCGCGGGCGTTCAGCGAGGCGACGCCCCGGCTGAGCAACACATCGGTGGGCAACGTTTCCAACGCCGGAACCGCAGGTTGAGACGGCGCCATCGCGGCGCTGGCCGGGATGATGGGGAGGAGGGCAAGCAGACCGGCCAGAACAACGGCCGTCCGGAATTTCCTGTCAGACATGCGGTTCGGTTAACGCAAGAGTGTGACATTTCCAAGGACATGTGTCGTTCATCCGCCACGCAATGTCGCAACTGCGGCGTCTTTCTCGAACAGATAGAGCAGGTTTCGCGCTGCTTCGCCGCGCGGGCCGGTCAGCCCGCCGTCGCGCTCGATCAGCAGCCGGGCGTCCTGATGTGCTGTTTCCAGCAGCCGGGCAACCTGATCCGGCGTGGCGACGGTGAAGCCCTGCTCGCCGGACTGGCGGGTGCCCAGCAGGTCGCCGCGTCCGCGCAGGCGCAGATCGGCTTCGGCGATGGCGAAGCCGTCGTCGGTGCTGCGCATCATGCGCAGCCGCTCGGTCGCGGTTTCAGAAAGATCCTCCCCGCGCAGCAGCAGGCAGATGGAGCGCGCGCTGCCGCGCCCCACCCGACCGCGCAACTGGTGCAGCTGGGCGAGGCCGAAGCGCTCGGCCCCTTCGATCACCATCAGGCTCGCATTGGGCACGTCCACCCCCACCTCGATCACGGTGGTGGCGACGAGGATCGCAGCCTCCCCGGCCGAAAAACGCGCCATTTCCCGGTCGCGCGCGGCGCCCTGCAGCTTGCCGTGCACCAGTGCCACCTTGTCGCCGAAGCGCTGGCGCAGCGCGGCGGCGCGGGCAACGGCCGGGGCGGCGGCGTCCGGGTCCGACACCGTCTCTTCCTCGGCCCCCGCGTCCAGCAGAGGGCACACCCAATAAGCCTGGGCGCCGGTGGCGATATGGCGCGCCAGCCCGTCCAGCACTTCATTGAGCCGGGTCAGAGCCATGATACTCGTCTCCACCGGCTGGCGACCGGGCGGGCGCTCATCCAGCTTCGAGACATCCATCTCGCCGAACTGCGCCAGCGCCAGCGTGCGCGGGATGGGCGTGGCCGTCATCACCAGCAGATGCGGCGGCACATCGGCCTTTTCCGCCAGCATCAGCCGCTGGGCCACCCCGAAGCGATGCTGCTCATCCACCACCGCCAGCCCGAGGCGGCGATACTGCACCGATCCCGAGAAGATGGCGTGGGTGCCGACCAATATGTCGATCTCTCCGGCCGCCAGCGCGGCCAGAACGGCTTCGCGCGCCTTGCCCTTCTCCCGGCCGGAGAGAAAGCCCAGCCGCACGGGCAGCGCCCCCAGCAGCCGCTCCAGCGTGGCATGGTGCTGGCGCGCCAGCAGATCGGTGGGGGCGAGGAACGCGCCCTGCGCGCCGGACTCCACGGCGATCAGCAACGCCATCAGCGCCACCAGCGTCTTGCCTGACCCCACATCGCCCTGCAGCAGCCGCAACATGGCGTGCGGCGCGGACATGTCGCCGGCAATCTCCGACACGGCATGGGCCTGCGCGCCCGTCAGCGGCCATGGCAGCTGGCGCAGCAAGGCATCCGTCAGCCGCCCATTGCCCTGCAGGGGCTGCCCGCGCTGGCGGCGGCGGCGCCCCCTGACCAGAGACCAGGCCAGCTGGGTTGCAAGCAACTCATCATAGGCCAGACGATCCCGCGCGGCCTCGCCGCCCGGCGCGGCATGCGTCTGCGCGATGGCCTCGGAAAAGCCCGGCCAGCGCCGCTGCGCCAGCAGCCCGGGCTCGATCCATTCCGCCAGCTCGGGGATTTTCGGCAACGCCGATTGCACCAGCCCGGCGATCCGGCGGGATGTCATGCCCTCCGTCAGCGCATAGACCGGCTCCGTCTCGGCCGCGCCCACCTTGCGCAGTTCCGGGTGGATGATCTGGAAGCGGCCGTTCCACAGCTCCAGCCGCCCGGCGACGGTCAGCTCCTCCCCGACGGGAAAGCGGGCGGCGAGCCCAGACGACTTCGGGCCGAAGAAGGCCAGCAGCAGCCCGGTGCCAGAGGCATCGTCCGCCACGATCCGGAACGGCCCGCGCCCCCGCGCCGGTTCATGCGCCACGATGCGCACCGGCACCGCGATTCGCTCCCCTTCCCGCGCGCCGGCCAGGCTGTCGGCTGCCCGCGTCTCCCGCCAGCCCACGGGGAAGTGGAACAGCAGGTCCTTCACCCGGCCGATCTCCAGCCGGTCCAGCGCACGCACGGCCGCCGGCCCCACGCCCGGCAGCGAGGCCATCTCGGCAAACAGGGGGTTGAGCCGGTCGGGGCGCATGGCTAGGCGGGTAGCAACCCTTCAGGCGGCCCGCAAATCTGCGCGCCGCCAATTCCGCATTGGAGACGGCATGGACACCGAAGCCTGGCGCAAGCGCACCCTGTGGCGGGCGCACCATCGCGGAATCAAGGAAGCCGACATGCTGGTGGGCGGCTTCGCGGACCGCTGGCTGGCCGAGATGGACGAGGCCGGCCAACGCTGGTTCGAAGCCCTGCTGGAAGAACAGGATGTCGACATCCTGGCCTGGGCCTTCGGCACGGCGGCGGTGCCGGACGAACTGGCGGGCGAATGGATGCAGCGCCTGATGTCCAAGGATTATCTGAAGCTGGCCCCGCGCTGATGCTGCCTGTCGATCAGATCGCGGCCGCCACCCGGGCGCTCAAGCTGACGGGCGCGCCCGCCGGGCTGCTGCCGCTGCTGATGGCCGGCCTTGCGCGAAGCGCCGGGCTGAATGGACGCCGTGCCGTGCTGATCGCCGCCGACGAGGCGGCAGGCCGCGCCGTGGTGGAGGCCGCGCCCTTCTTCGCACCGGATGTCACGCCGATCTGGCTGCCGGGCTGGGATTGCCTGCCCTACGACCGTGCAAGCCCCGGCCAGCGCAATCTCGCCGAACGGCTGGCGGGCCTCGCCGCGCTGGCGAAGGCGCCTCAGGGTGCGGAACTGCTCGTCACCACGGTCAGCGCCGCCACCCAGCGCCTGCTGCCCAAGCAAGTGATCGCGGGCGCAACGCTGGAGATCAAACAGGGCACCCGCATCGGCCGCGACGCGCTGGTGCAGACACTGGCACGCGCCGGCTATGCCCGCGTGGACAGCGTGGCCGACGCGGGCGACTTCGCCGTGCGCGGCGGGCTCGTCGATATCGTGCCGCCCGGCCTCGGGTCCGGCGTCCGTCTCGATTTCTTCGGCGATGAAGTGGATGCGATCCGCCTCATTGATCCGCTCACCCAGCTCACCACCGGCAAGTCGCACGGGTTCACCCTGCTGCCAGTGTCGGAACTGCTGCTGGACGAGGCGCGGATCCGGTCCTTCCGGGCAGGCTGGCTGGAACGCTTCGGCGCCGCCGCCACCTCCGATCCGCTGTATCAGGCCGCCAGCGAAGGCCGCCGCGCCGCAGGCCTCGACCATTTCCTGCCGCTGTTCGAACCCGACATGGTCACCTTGTGGGACTGGATCGGCGCAGACGATATTGTCGTGGCAGACAGCGGCACCCCGGCGGCCGCCGACGCCCGCTTCGACGCCATCGCCGATTATCACCAGAACCGCACCGAGGCGCTGAAAGCCCCGCCCAAGGGCAAGGTGAAGCTCGGCGCCTCCGTCTATCGCCCGCTGCCACCCGAGTCGCTCTATCTCGGCCGCGACGAATGGGATGCGCATCTCGCCCGCGCCCACAGCAGCACCGCCCTTCCCTCCGATGACGGCCTCGATCTGGGCGGCCACTCCGCCATCGACTTCGCCCCCGCCCGCGTGGCCGCCGCCGCAGGCGGTCCGCCGGTCTATCGCGCCATCGCGGAGCGACTGGAGAGCGTCCTTGGCGAGGGCCGCAAGCCCATCCTCGCCGCCTATTCCGAAGGCTCGCGCGAACGGCTGTCCGGCCTGCTGAAGGAACAGGGCGCGAAATCCCTGTTGCCGGCCGCCGGCTGGCAGGAAGCACTGGGCCAGGCCGCGAACGGCGCCGTGCCGATGGTGGTGCTGGGCCTCGACAGCGGCTTCCGCCACGCAGATGCCGAGATCTGGACCGAGCAGGACATGCTGGGCGACCGCCTCGTGCGGCGCCGCTCGGCGCGCAAGGCCGACGCGTTCCTGAAGGATCTGCAGACGCTGGAAGCCGGCGAGCTGGTGGTCCATCAGGATCATGGCATCGGCCGCTACATCGGGCTGGTGCCGATCACCGTCTCGGGCGCGGCGCACGACACCGTCGCGCTGGAATATGCCGGCGGCGACAAGCTCTATGTGCCGGTCGAAAATCTCGACGTCCTCTCCCGCTACGGCAGCGAGAATGAGGGCGTCACGCTCGACAAGCTGGGCGGCACCGGCTGGCAGCAGCGCAAGGCGCGCATGAAGGAGCGCATCCGCGAGATCGCGCACGAGCTGCTGAAAACAGCAGCCCTTCGCGCCACCCGCGAAGCCGATGCTTTCGAACTGGACCAACAGGGCTATGCCGCCTTCCTCGACAAATTCCCCTGGGCCGAAACCGACGACCAGCTGAAGGCCACCGCCGACGTGATCGGCGATCTGGGCACGGGCCGCCCGATGGATCGCCTGATCTGCGGCGACGTCGGCTTCGGCAAGACGGAGGTGGCGCTGCGCGCTGCCTTCGTCGCCGCCTCCAACGGCTCTCAGGTCGCAGTCGTGTGCCCCACCACGCTGCTGGCGCGCCAGCACGCCGCCACCTTCCGCGAACGCTTCGCCGAAACCGGGCTGAAGGTGGGCGCGCTGTCCCGCCTCGTGCCCAGCGCCGAAGCCAAGGCCACCCGCGAAGGACTGGCGGACGGCAGCGTCGACATCGTGGTCGGCACCCACGCCATCCTCGCCAAGGGGGTGGAGTTCAAGCGCCTCGGCCTCGTCATCGTGGACGAGGAACAGCGCTTCGGCGTCACCCACAAGGAGCGGCTGAAGGCGCTCAGGCACGACGTCCACGTCCTCACGCTGACCGCCACACCCATCCCTCGCACCCTTCAGATGGCGCTCAGCGGCATCCGCGAACTCTCCGTGATCGCCACGCCCCCGGTGGACCGGCTGGCGGTTCGCACCACGGTCTCGCCCTGGGACCCGGTAGTGGTGCGCGAAGCACTGCTACGCGAACATTATCGCGGCGGGCAGAGCTTCCTCGTCGTCCCCCGCATCTCCGACCTGCCCGATATCGAGGCCTTCCTGCGCGAAGAGGTGCCCGAAATCCGATACGTCACCGCCCACGGCCAGATGGCTGCGGGCGAGATCGAGGACCGGATGACCGCCTTCACCGACCAGCGCTTCGATGTGCTGGTCTCCACCACCATCGTCGAATCCGGCATCGACATCCCCAACGCCAACACCCTCATCATCCACCGCGCCGACATGTTCGGCCTCGCCCAGCTCTACCAGCTGCGCGGCCGCGTCGGGCGCGCCAAGCGCCGCGCCTATGCGCTGCTGACGACAGCGGCGGACGGCACGCTGACCCCGGCCGCCGAAAAGCGGCTTCAGGTGCTGGCCTCGCTGGATTCACTGGGCGCAGGCTTCGAACTCGCCTCCCACGATCTCGACCAGCGCGGCGCCGGCAATCTGCTGGGCGACGAACAGTCCGGCCATATCCGCGAAGTGGGCTTCGAACTCTACCAGTCCATGTTGGAGGATGCGATCGTCGCCGCCAAGGCCGAGGCCCGCGGCCTGCGCCCGCCGGAAGACCCGACCTCGCCCACCATCTCCGTCGATGCGCCGGTGATGATTCCGGAAGAATATGTCCCCGATCTGGCGCTCCGCATGGCGCTCTACCGCCGCGCGGCGGACCTCTCCGACAAGGCGGGGATCGAGGGCTTCGCGGCAGAGATGATCGACCGCTTCGGCCCGCTGCCCGAAGGCGCCGCCAACCTGCTGAAGATCGTGGAGGCCCGCAACGCCGCCAAGAAGGCGCATGTGCAGAAGATCGAGGTGGGCCCGAAGGGCGCGCTCGTCACCTTCGTGAACGATCAGTTCCCGAACCCGGCTGGCCTTGTGGAATGGATCAACCGCCTGAAGGGTCAGGCGAAGCTCCGGCCAGACCAGAAGCTGTTCCTCGCCCGCGATTTCGGCGGCCCGGACGCCCGCCTCGCAGGCGCAGTCGCCCTGGCGCGCGGGCTGGCACAAGCCGCGCTCCGCAGCGCAGAGATGAAGCCGGAACCGGTCAAGCCAACCCCCATCCAACGCCCCGCCATCCCCGGCGTCTTCAAGAGCAAGCGGCGCTGAGACGACAATTTAGAGGCTGCCTCGCGGCTTGCCCGCAATTCGTCCTTAACGACACTTGAGCACACGTCTATCGCGTAATAGGCATTGTCAGGGTCAACCTGTATTCAGTTGGGAAGTTTATGCGTTCTGTTCTCGTTACCGGCGTCGTTGTGGCCTGCGTGGCCTTGTCATCTCTTCCCGTTTCAGCTGAGACCGTGCACTTCCGTGCCACCGGTGTAATCACTGGATTCGATTATAACGCTGATGGTGCAGCCGAGATTTTTGCTGTGGCTCCGATCGGCACATCGTACACGCTGGATTTTAGCTACGAGACGTTATCGGCCCCCACCTATTCCAATGCAAACTATGCCACCTATGTCCCACTTCCAGTCGACGCGGTGTTTCGTATTGGGAGCTTTCAGGGCAGCCTGCCGTACCTCAACATTGTTGTCGGAGATACCGGCGTGACGCTTGGCGACCAGTTTTCGCTTTCTGGAAATGCTGCGTTCAGTCCCACAGAGCGCTTGGCAGGATACCAGCTATTGGATTTCTATCTTAGCCTGATCGATCCTACGAGCAGCGTGTTTGGCCTACCCACACTGCCGACAGAATTAGACATAAATGATTTTACCATGCGTTCGATTGTCGCACGCTTCGCTTTCGGTGCTGCGGGCGCGACGCGCCTGACATTCTCTGTCGATTCTATTACAAGCCCCTCAACAATTTTGCCTCCTTCCTCTGCAGTCCCTGAACCGGCCACATGGGCGCTCATGATCGTTGGATTTGGCCTTGTTGGCGCAGCATCTCGCCGGCGCGGTGGGCAACAGCTGAGGCATGCCAAGGCCATTTAACGGCACACACCACATTTCCAGATCATAGTCGGTGCGGGAACAAGGGGAGACATGCACACATCCCTTGTTCCCTATCCATCTACGCGCCACCATCCGCCCATGAAAACCCGCACCATCGCCGCCCTCGTCCTGCTCGCCGCAGCCCTCCCGGCTCAAGCCGAACCCTCCGCCGCCGTGCAGACAGAAGCGCGGGACATGTTCGCGAAGATCATCTCCTATCCCTCCGTCGCCGGTTCACCGGCCGTAGGGCAGCTCACACAGTATCTCGCAGGCGAATTCCGCAAGGCGGGCTATGCCGCCCAGGACATCCAGATCATCGACAGCGACGGCCACCCCGGCCTGATCGTCACGCTGCGCGGCAAGAGCAGGAAGCCGCCGATCCTCTTCCTCTCCCACATGGATGTCGTCGGCGCGAAGGCCGAGCAATGGGTGAGCGACCCCTATACGCTGACCGAGCGCGACGGCGCGCTGCATGGCCGGGGCACGGTCGACAACAAATATGGCCTGCTGGCGCAGGCGCAGGCCTTTATCCGGCTGAAGCGCGAAGGCTTCGTGCCCAACCGCGATCTGATCCTCGTCTTTTCCGGCGACGAGGAAGTGGACGGCGTCTCCGCCCGTGCGATGGCCCAACGGCTGAAAGGCGCGGCCTATGCGCTGAACTCCGACGCGGGCGGCGGCTTCCGGGGCAAGGACGGCAGCCTGAGCTACGCCATCCAGGCCGGCGAAAAGACCTATGCCAGCTTCGAGCTGACCACGCGCAATCCCGGAGGCCACTCCTCCCGACCCCGACCCGACAACGCCATCTATTCCCTCGCCCGGGCCCTCACAAAACTGGAAGCCCATCGCTTCCCCGCCCACTGGAACCCGGTTGTGCTGCAAGGCCTGCAGGCACAACTTCCCACCTTGCAGGATCCGATGAAATCGGCGGTCTCGGCCTTCATCGCCAACCCGTCCCAGCAGACGGCAGACGCCATCGCCGCCATTGATCCGGCCGCCTTCCCTGAGCTGCGCACCACCTGCGTCGCCACCATGTTGCGCGGCGGGATCGTGGAGAATGCGCTGGCCAACGACGCCACCGCCACGGTGAACTGCCGCATCTTCCCCGGCGAAACGGTGGCCGAAACCCGCGCGACGCTGGCCCGCGTGGCGGCCGACGACAAGCTGGAGATCAAGCCGCTGGGCAACCCGCTGGAAAGCCCGCTGTCAGAGATCCCGCCCGAAGTGCGCACCGCGCTGGCGAAGCAACTGCCGCCGGGCACCCGCATCACCCCCTATATCGAGGCAGGCGCCACAGACGGCCTCTATTTCCGCAGCGCCGGCATCCCGACAGTCGGCGTCGGCCCGCTCATTGAAACCGAAGGCAGCAACTACAATTACCACGGCATCGACGAGCGCGTGCCGATCAACGAGTTCAACGAAGGGCTGGATCATTACTACCGGCTGGCCAAGGCCCTGGCCGGCGGGAAGTAGCTGTCCGCCAGGCCAATAGCGGCATATGCTGCGCTGACTGCGGCGCCAACGCGTTCCAGCGCCGCTGGCAACCAAACAACATCACGCGCGCGACGCAAATGTTGAGGGTGCAGGGAAATCATTTCCTTGGCCCCGCCGGAGGCAAAAGCCCCCTAATTCCGGAACACCACCGTCCGCCGCCCGTTCATCAGCACCCGCCCGTCGAGATGGAGCGCGACGGCGCGGGCGAGCACGCGGCGTTCGATGTCGCGGCCCTTGCGCACCAGATCGTCGGGTGTGTCGGCGTGACTGATGCGTTCCACATCCTGTTCGATGATCGGGCCTTCATCCAGGTCGGCCGTCACATAATGGGCGGTGGCGCCGATCAGCTTCACGCCGCGGTCGTGGGCCTGATGATAGGGGCGCGCGCCCTTGAAGCTGGGCAGGAAGCTGTGGTGGATGTTGATGCAGCGGCCAGACAGGCTGGCGGCAAGATTGTCCGAGAGGATCTGCATATAGCGCGCCAGCACCACGAGATCGGCGCGGCTGTCGTCCACCAGTTGCAGCAATTGCGCTTCCTGTGCGGCCTTGGTGGCGGCGGTGACGGGCAGGTGGTGGAAGGGGATGCTGCCGAAGTCCGGGTTGCCCAGCGCGGCGAGATCATGGTTGGAGATGATCCCGGCGACTTCCATGTCCAGTTCGCCGGTGCGTTGGCGATAGAGCAGGTCGACGAGGCAGTGATCGAATTTGGAGACGAGGATCAGCACGCGCGGGCGCAGGCTGGCGGCGCGCAGCGACAGCGTCATGCCATAGTCCGCCGCCAGCCGGTCGAACCCGGCGCGCATGGCGGGCGCGTCGGCTTCGTCGGCGAGATCGAACACAGTGCGCAGGAAGAAGCGATCGGTGTCAGGGTCGTTGAACTGGCTGGATTCGGTGATGTTGCCCCGGCTGGCCGCGATGTGCCCCGCGACGGCCGCGACGATCCCGGGCCGGTCGGCACAGGACAGAACAAGGATGTAACGGCCCGCCATCAGCCGATGATCCGCACGGCCGTTGCGGCCTTTCTGGCGAGAGCCCGCGCGTCGTCCGCGCTGCCCGCGCTGGCGAGCGCCACGCCCATGCGGCGGTAGGGCCGCGTGCTGGGTTTGCCGAACAGGCGGACGTCGATTTCGCCGCCGGGGGTGGCCAGTGCATCGGCGAGGCCCTCGAACCGGAAATCGGTCGACTCCCGTTCGGCGAGGATCACGGCCGAGGCGGACGGCGCCAGCAGGCGGACATCCGGCAGCGGCAGGCCCAGAATGGCCCGCGCATGGAGATCGAATTCGGAGAGATTCTGCGAGATCAGCGTGACCATCCCGGTGTCGTGCGGCCGGGGCGACAGTTCGGAGAAGATCACTTCCTCGCCGCGCACGAAGAACTCCACCCCGAACAGGCCGTGGCCGCCCAGATTGTCGACCACCTTGGCCGCCATCGCTTCCGCATCCGCCAGCGCCTCAGCCGACATCGGCGTGGGCTGCCAGCTTTCCTGATAATCGCCCCGTTCCTGCCGGTGCCCGATGGGCGGGCAGAAACTGATCCCACCCGCGTGGCGGATGGTGAGCAGGGTGATCTCGTAATCGAAGTCGATGAACTCCTCCACGATCACCCGCGCCCGGTCGCCGCGCATGTTGGCCACCGCATAGTCCCAGGCGGCGCCGATGTCCCCGGCGTCGCGCACGGTGCTCTGGCCCTTGCCGCTGGACGACATCACCGGCTTCACCACGCAGGGAACGCTCGTATAGGCCAGCGCGGCCTCCGCCTCGGCGAGGCTTTCGGCATAGCGGTAGCGCGAGGTGCGCAACCCCAGCTCGGTCGCGGCGACTTCGCGGATCCGGTCCCGGTTCATCGTCATCACGGCGGCGCGGGCGGAGGGCACGACCTTCTGCCCCGCCGCTTCCACCTCGGCCAGCACCTCGGTCCGGATCGCCTCCACCTCGGGCACCACATAATCCGGCCGGTGCTTCGCGATCGCCGCCTTCAGCGCCTCGCCGTCCAACATGGAGAAGACCTCGAAGCCGTCGGCCAGCTGCATGGCGGGGGCACCGGCATAGCTGTCGCAGGCGATTACCTGCGCGCCGAGGCGCTTGGCGGAAATCACGAATTCGCGGCCCAGTTCCCCGGAGCCCAGCAGCAGGATCTTTGCAATGAAGGCCATGTCGTCCTCTTGTCTCGGCGCGCCTGATGGCATGTCGGGCGGCCGGACGGAAGGGCGTTGCGGTCGGGGGTCGCCTTGCCTAGGAAAAGACATGCTTCGCACCACCCTCCTCTCCGCCGCCCTGCTCCTCTCCTCGCCCGCGCTGGCTGCGCTGTCCCCGGCAGAACAGAAGATGGCCGCGACCGCCGATGCCGCCTTCGAGGCCGACGTCTCGCTGCTGGAGCGGCTGGTGAACCAGAACAGCGGCACCAACAATATCGCGGGCGTCACCAAGGTGGCCGAAATGTTGCGCCCCGAGCTGGAGGCGCTGGGCTTCAAGGTGCGCTGGATTCCGCAGGGCGAGGTCGCGCGCGCCGGCCATCTGTTCGCCGAACACAAGGGCAAGCCCGGCACCAAGCGGCTGCTGCTGATCGGCCATATGGATACCGTGTTCGAGCCGGACAGCCCCTTCCAGCGCTTCAGCCGTGAAGGCACGGTGGGCAAAGGCCCCGGTGCCGCCGACAACAAGGGCGGCGTGGTGGTGATGCTGTCCGCGCTGAAGGCGATGCAGGCGGCGGGCACGTTGAAGGACGCAAACATCGTCGTCGCGCTGACGGGCGACGAGGAAGAGGCCGGCAAACCGCGCGGGATCGCCCGCAAGGATCTGATCGCGGAAGGCAAACGCGCCGACATTGCGCTCGATTTCGAAGGGCTCGTCCGCTCCAACGGGCAGGATATGGGCTCCATCGCGCGCCGCTCCTCCAACACATGGACTCTGAAGACCAGCGGCGAGACCGGGCACAGCAGCGCCATCTTCTCCGAGCGGCTGGGCGACGGCGCGGTGTTCGAGATGAGCCGCATCCTCGCCCGGTTCCGCACCGAGCTGCCCGAGCCCAGCCTGACCTTCAACGTCGGCCTGCTGGCCGGCGGCGAGCGGGTGGACCTGGACGGCGAGGGCGTCCGGGCCAACGTAACCGGCAAGTCCAACATCATCCCGCCCGCGGCCATTGCGGTGGGCGAATTCCGCTCCCTCTCGCCTGAGCAGACGGAACGGGTGAAGGCGAAGATGATCGCCATCGCAGCCCGGAACAGCCCCAAGACCAAGGCGGAGCTGGTCTTCAACGATCCCTATCCGCCGATGGCCCCCACCGAAGGCAATCGCGCGATCCTCGCCCGGCTGAACGTGGTGAACAGCGATCTCGGCCTGCCCGCCATGCCGGAGCTGGACCCGCTGCGCCGGGGCGCGGGCGACGTCGGCTTCGTGGCGGCCGATCTCGACAGCCTGGCCGGGCTGGGCGTCGCCGGCGGCGGTGACCATACGGAGAATGAGTTCGTGGACCTGACGAGCATCCCCCTGCAGGCCAAGCGCGCCGCCATCCTGATGAGCCGCCTCTCCCGCGAGAAGGCACGCTGAAATCGGAATGTTTTCCAGCTATTTACCCTGATGCGCAGGCGGAAAAACCACCCCGGTTCGATTGACGGCATCGGGCTGATCGCCTATTCGCAGACGCAGCATCGGCAGCGCGGGGCATTTGCATGACGATCCTTCTGACGGGCGGCGCGGGCTATATCGCCTCCCACATCGGGCTGGCCCTCAAGGACAGGCAAATCCCATTCGTGGTGCTGGACAGCCTCGTCACCGGCAATCGCGCGCTCGTGCCGGAGGGTGTGCCCTTCGTGGAAGCGGATTGCGGCGACCGCGCGGCTGTCGAGGCCACCGTGCGCGAACACAAGGTGGATGTGGTCATCCACTGCGCCGGGCTGATCTCCGTCACCGAATCGGTGCGCGAGCCGCTGCTCTACTATCATGCCAATGTCGGCGCCTCGATCGCCCTGTTCGAAGCCGCGCTGGCCGGCGGCGCGCGCCACATCCTCTTCTCCTCCACCGCCACCGTCTATGGCGCCCCCGAAGCCGACACGCTGGACGAAAGCCTGCCCATCGCGCCGGTGAACCCCTATGCCTCCAGCAAGGCCATGGTGGAACGCGTGCTGGCCGATCTCTCCGACACCGGCCGCGCGACAGCGGGCGTACTGCGCTACTTCAATGTTGCAGGCGCCGACCGCGCCGGGCGCGCCGGGCAGATCTCGAAGGAATCCACCCACCTCATCAAGATTGCCGCCGAAGCCGCCATCGGCAAGCGCAGCCATGTGAACGTGACCGGCACCGACTTCGCGACCGCCGACGGCACCGGCGTGCGGGATTACATCCACGTCTCCGACCTCGCCGTCGCCCATGTCGCCGCGGTTCAGCGCCTGCGCAGCGGCGCTCCCTCGTTCACCGCCAACATTGGCTACGGCACCGGCGCCTCCGTGCTGGACGTGCTGGACAGCGTTGACCGGGTGACAGGCACCCCCGTCCCGCGCCAGATGGCCCCGCGCCGCCCTGGCGATGTCGCCCGGCTGGTGGCGAACCCCGCCCGCGCCCATTCCCTGCTGGAGTGGACCCCCGCCCACGCCGTGCTGGACGAAATCGTCCGCGACGCCATCGCCTGGGAGCGGCGGCTGGCCGGGTAGTTTGAACCCTTCCCTCGCCAACGCAACGGAGGGAAAAATCCCAGCCCGGCTTCAGGCCTTTTCGTCGCCCCGATAGCCCAGCCGGGCCCCGCTGCGGGCTTCCCCGATCACGTCCTGGATGATGTAGAGCGGGCGACCCTTGGCCTCGATATAGACGCGGCCCAGATACTCACCGATCAGGCCGAGCACGAACATCTGTGCCGCGCCCAGGATGACGACGAGAAGGGCGAGCGAGGCCCAGCCCGCCACCGTGCCGCCCCGGAACCAGACGATGAAGATGTAGAGCCCGAACAGCAGGGCCAGCCCGGCGAGGATCATGCCCAGCTGGGTGGCGAGACGCAGAGGCGCGGTGGAGAATCCGGTGACGGCGTCGAAGGCGAGCTTGATCATCTTCGACAGCGGATAATGGGTTTCCCCGGCGAGACGTTCGGCCCGGTGATAGGGGAAGGGCAATTGCTTGAAGCCGATCCAGGCCACCATGCCGCGGATGAAGCGGGCCTGTTCGGGCAGGCTGAGCAGGGCATCCAGCGCGCGGCGGCTCATCAGCCGGAAGTCGCCGGTGTCGACGGGGATTTCGATGTCGGTCAGCCGGTCCAGTGTGCGGTAGAAGGCGGCGGCGGACAGCTTCTTCCCCATGGTTTCCCCGGCGCGGCTGACACGCAGGCCATAGACCACGTCGGCGTTTTCGGCCTTCATCTTTGCCATCATCTCGGACAGCAGTTCGGGTGGATCCTGAAGGTCGGCGTCGATGATCAGGATATGGTCGCCCCGGCTGAGATCGAGGCCGGCGGTCAGCGCCAGCTGGTGACCGTGGTTGCGCGCCAGATTCACGGCGACGAGGCGCGGATCGGTGGCCGCAAGGCGCTGCATCGCGGCCCAGGTGCCGTCCTTCGATCCGTCATTCACGAGAATCAGTTCATAATCCTCGGCCACCTGCGCCTTGGCCGCTGCGGTCACGCGGCGGTGAAGCTCGTCGATGCAGGCTTCCTCGTTGTAGCAGGGGATCACGATGGACAATGCAGTCACGAGTCTGGTCTCCGCACTGGCGACGCTGGCTCGGACACCAGCCGGACCGGCCTGACTTGGCCGAGTGATGTTGCAAGTGCAACAGAAACCGGCCTCGGATGAAGCTCGTTTACGTTATTCGGCGGACAGCGGGGTTTGCCCTTCCGATCGGGAGCGGCTATCGCGCCGGATGTTTCTACAGGGCGTCGGGAAGCAGGAAGCAGCTGTGATCGACTGGCAGAATCATCGTCACAGGGCCGAACTCACCCGGGTCCTGCGCTTCGGGCTCGTGGGGCTGGCCAGCACGGCGCTCTATATGGGGCTGTTCGCCCTGCTGCTGCTGATCATGCCCCCGGTGCCGGCCTCCGTTCTGGCCTATGCCATCTCGGCAGTGGCGAATTTCGTCGTGCAGTCCCGCTTCACCTTTCGCGCGCCTTTGCATGCGGCCGGCGCGGTGCGGTTCATCTGCATGCATCTGTTCTGCATGGGCGTGAACAGCAGCCTGTTGTGGATCGCCACCAGCCCCCTGCAATTGCCGCCGATTCCGAGCCAGCTCGTCATCACCCTGTTCGTGGCGGGTCTGAGCTATCTGATCTCGAAATATTGGGTTTACGCCATTCAACCGGTTGCCGGAGGTTCCGGCGAGACAATTTGAGTCCTGCTCGAATGCCTGCTATGCCGAATGACATACCCTCGGGTGGGTTGACGCCTGATTGCCGGCCCTGCACGTCGCGGGCATGACACGATCGACACACGAGCGGCTGATGGGCCCGAAAGGCTGGGGAATGTTGCCGATGAGCCTGAAACCTCTCGCTGGGACGACGTCACGCCGGGCCGCTGCCCTGCCCTCGATGTTGCTGCTGCTGGCCGTGGCGGCCTGTTCGGCGCCCGAACAGCCGCAGATGCCGCCGCCGGAAGTCACGGTGGAAACCGTGAAGGCCGCCACCATCGACAATGTGATCGAGGTGCCGGGGCGCGTGCAGGCCGTGCGCACCGCCGACGTGCGGGCCCGTGTGACGGGCATCGTCGCCCGCCGCCTTTATGAGGAAGGCAGCGACGTGCGGGCCGGCCAGCCGCTGTTCGCCATTGACCCGCGGGAATTGCAGGCCAGCCTGAGCGCATCGCTGGCACAGGCGCAACGCGCCGAGGCGACTGCGCGCAACGCCCGGCAGGACGTGGACCGCTATCGCCCGCTGCTGACCGACCAGGCGATCAGCAAACAGGAATATGATGCAGCCGTCGCGCGTCTGGGACAGGCCGACGCCGATGTCTTGCAGGCGCGAGCGCAAGTGGAATCGGCCCGGCTGAACCTGGGCTATGCCACGGTGACGGCGCCGATTTCGGGACGCGCCCGGCGCGCGGAAGTGACAGAGGGTGCGCTGGTGAGCGCGGCAGAGGGCACGCTGCTGACGGTGATCGAGCAGGTGAACCCCGTCTATGTGAACTTCTCCCAGTCCAGCTCGGAGTTTCTTGCCATCCGGCGCGACATGGCCTCCGGCGCCCTCAGCGCGCCTGCCATCGGCCGCACGCGGGTGGAACTGCAGCTGGAGGACGGCTCCACCTTTGCCCAGACCGGACGGTTGGACTTCCTGGATCTGGCCTTCGACGAATCCACCGGCGCGGCGGCGATCCGCGCCGAATTCCCCAACCCCGGCACCATCCTACTGCCGGGCCAGTTCGTGCGGGCGCGTGTGTTTGCCGGCACGCGGGCGAACGCCATCATGGTGCCGCAGCGCGCCGTGCAGGTGGGTCCACACGGCGGCGCGGTGATGGTGGTGACAGCCGACAACAAGGCCGAGGCGCGCCCGGTGCAACTGGGTGATCTGCGCGGTGCCGAGTGGGTTGTGCTATCCGGCCTGAAGCCGGGCGAACGGGTGATTGTGGACGGATTGCAGAAGGTGCAGCCCGGCATGCCGGTGCGCATCGCGACGCCGAAGCCTGCGCCTGGTCAGCCGGGCCAGGGGCAGCCTGCTGCGGCACAGTCAGCGGCCGGGGCCAACTGACGCATGTTTTCCCAGTTCTTCATCGGCCGCCCCATCTTCGCATGGGTCGTCGCATTGCTGATTTCGCTGGTGGGCGCGATCGCGCTCTATAGCCTGCCGATCGAGCAATATCCCGATGTGGCGCCGCCTTCGCTGACAATTACCGCGACCTATCCGGGCGCCGACGCCACCACGGTGGAGCAATCTGTCACCCAGGTGATTGAGCAGGAGCTGAACGGGGTCGAGGGCCTGCTCTATATGGCCTCCACGTCGGGGGCGAACGGGGTCGGCACCATCACCGCCACTTTCGAGACCGGCACCGACATCGATGTCGCGCAGATGGATGTGCAGAACAAGCTGACGCTGGTGGAGCCCCGGCTGCCGGAGGATGTGCGGCGGCAGGGCATCCCGGTGCAGCAGGCCAATTCCGGCTTCCTGCTGCTGGTGGCGATCGGATCGAAGACCGGCGCCAACAACGGCGAGGATCTGGGCAATTTCGCCAACGCCCGCGTGGTGGACGAACTACGCCGCGTGCACGGTGTGGGCAATGTGCAGCTGTTCGGTTCGCCCTACGCCATGCGCATCTGGCTGGACCCGGAGCGGCTGGCGAACTTCAACATGTCCGCCGCGGATGCGCTGGGCGCAGTGCAGGAACAGAACAGCCAGAGCCCCGGCGGCCAGTTGGGCGACCTGCCGCTGGCGCGCGACACCGAATTGAACGCGACCATCCTGACGCAAGGGCGCTTCACCACCGCTGAGCAGTTCGCCGGCATCATCCTGCGCGCGAATCCGGACGGCTCCACCGTGACGCTGGGCGATGTGGCCCGGGTGGAGCTGGGCGCGATGAGCTATGACACAAGGGCCACGCTGAACGGCAAGTCCGTCGCCATCATCGCCGTGCAGCAATCGACCGGCGCCAACGCCATCGCCACGGCCGACGGCGTGAAGGCACGGATGGACGAACTGGCCCGGGGCTTCCCCGCCGACATCGAATGGTCGGTACCTTACGACACCACGCCCTTCATTTCCGAATCCATCAAGGAGGTGGTGAAGACGCTGGTCGAGGCGGTCATCCTGGTGTTCCTGGTGATGTTCCTGTTCCTGCAGAACTGGCGGGCAACGCTGATCCCGACCATCGTGGTGCCCATCGCCCTGCTGGGCGCCTGCATGGGGCTGGCGGCCTTCGGCTTCACCATCAACGTGCTGACCCTGTTCGCCATGGTGCTGGCGATCGGCATTCTTGTCGATGACGCCATCGTGGTGATCGAGAATGTCGAGCGCATCATGACGGAAGAGCATCTGCCCCCGCGTGAGGCGACGCAGAAGGCGATGGGTCAGATCACCTCCGCCATCATCGGTATCACCCTGGTGCTAATGGCCGTGTTCGTGCCGATGAGCTTCTTCCCCGGTTCCACCGGTGCCATCTATCGTCAGTTCGCCGTTACGCTGATCGTCTCCATCGGCTTCTCGGCCCTGCTTGCGCTGACACTGACCCCGGCGCTTTGCGCCACCTTCCTGAAGCCGCATGTCCCGCATGATCCGGACGCGCCGCGCGGCATGGTCGGCCGCTTCTTCGACGGCTTCAACAACTGGTTCGATCGTGTCACCCACGGCTATCAGGGCCGGGTCGGCAAGATGCTGGCACTGCCGCTGCGTTGGCTGGCGGTGTTCCTGCTGATGGCCGGGCTGACTGCCATCCTGTTCATGCGCCTGCCCGGCGGATTTCTGCCGGAAGAGGATCAGGGCGTCATCCTGAACGTCGTTCAGGCCCCGTCGGGCGCCACACGGCCGCGCACCGAGGAAGCCATCGACCAGGTGACCGCACATTACAGCAAGCAGGAAGCCATCCAGAATATCGTCGCCGTGCGTGGCTTCAGCTTCTTCGGGCAGGGTCAGGCCAACGCCATGGTCTTTGCAAGGCTGAAGCCCTGGGAGGAGCGTACGGCCGAGGCTGACAAGGCGAGCACGCTGCTGGGGCAGGCCAATATGGCCTTCTCGCAGATCCGCGAAGCCTTTGTGTTCGCCCTGACGCCCCCCCCGATCCCGGCGCTGGGTGTCAACAGCGGCTTCAGCTTCAAGCTGAAGGATGTGGGCGGCATGGGGCCGGACGCCCTTCTGAATGCCCGCAACCAGATGTTGGGCGCCGCCAGCCAGAGCGCAGTCCTGACGGGTGTCCGCCCCGAGGGGCAGGAGGCTGCGCCGCAGCTTCGCGTGACCATCGACCGGGTGAAGGCCCGCGCGCTGGGCCTGCAGGTGGCCGATGTGAACAACACGCTGGCCATCGCCTTCGGCTCTGCCTACGCCAATGACTTCACCTATGAAGGGCGCATCCTGCGCGTGCTGCTGAAGGCCGACGCGCCCTATCGCATGACGCCGCAGGACATACTGGCGCTGAAGGTGCGCAACAGCGCGGGCAACATGGTGCCGTTCGGCAGCTTCACCCAGGTGGAGTGGATTTCCGGCCCGCAGCAACTGCAGCGCTACAACGGCTATCCGTCCATGACGATCTCCGGCATGGCCGCGCCCGGCCGCTCCACTGGCGAGGCGATGGATGAGATGGAGAAGCTGGCGTCGGCGCTGCCTGAGGGCTTCTCCTATGAATGGACCGGCATCAGCTACGAGGAAAAGCAGGCCGGCGGCCAGATCGGCCTGCTGCTGGGGCTCTCGTTCCTGATCGTCTTCCTGCTGCTCGCGGCCCTGTACGAGAGCTGGTCGATTCCGGTTTCGGTGCTGCTGGTGGTGCCGCTGGGCGTGCTGGGGGCCATCCTGCTGACGATGACGCGCGGGCTGTCGGCGGATGTCTATTTCAACGTCGGCCTGATCGCCATCATCGGCCTCTCCGCCAAGAACGCCATCCTGATCGTGGAGTTCGCCATCGAGGAAGAGAACCACGGCAAGAAGCCGCTGGATGCGACGCTGAGCGCGGTCAGAATGCGGCTTCGGCCCATCATCATGACCTCGCTGGCCTTCATCGGCGGCATGATCCCGCTGTTCATCGCCAGCGGGGCCGGCGCCGCCAGCCGCATCGCGGTGGGCACGGGCGTGATCGGCGGCATGCTGGGCGCGACCATCCTGGGTGTGTTCTTCATCCCGCTGTTCTACCTCTCCGTCCGCCACTGGCTGGGCAAGGAAGGGGTTCCCCCCAAGGCACCGCCCGGTTCCGGCGGCGGCTCGGGCGTGGGGAGTGCACATCATGGCTAAGCAGGCGTCCATCCTTCTGGCGGTGCTGCTGGCGGGCTGCAGCCTCGCCCCGGAACACAAGCGGCCCGAGCCGCTGGCTGCGTCTGCTGAGTGGTACGCCCCGGAGGCCTCGGCCGATCCGGCAGGCGCCGTTCCGGCACGCGACATCGGCTATGACAGCTTCTTTCCGGACCCGCGCCTGCGCGCCTTGATCTCGCTCGGGCTGGAGCGCAACCGCGACCTGGCAGTCGCCGTCGCCCGCATCGCCGAAGCGCGTGGCCAGTATCGCATTCAGGGGGCAGACCAGTTTCCAGGCCTCTCGGCCTCCGCCGGCGCGACCCGAAGCCGGCTCTCGTCGATTGAGACATTCAACAACGCCATGACCGTCAACCGGGCCAACGTGGGGGTCGCGGTACCGGCTTTCGAACTGGATTTCTGGGGTCGCGTCCGCAACATGACGGAGGCCGCCCGCAGTCAGTACCTTGCCACAGTGGAAGGCGAGCGGGCCGCCCGGCTGGCGCTGATCCGCAACCTGGCGGGCGCCTATTATATGGCGCGGGAAGCCGACGAGCGAATTGCGCTCGCCGAGGCAACTCTCAAGAGTCGCGAGGATGGCCTTCGCATCGCGAAACGACGGCTTGACGCCGGTGTGACGTCTGCGCTGGACTGGCGGCAGGCCGAAACGCTGTTGACGCAGGCGGAAACCGAACTTGCCGCCCTGAAACTGGCGCGCACGCAGGCACGCAACACCGTATTGATGCTGATCGGCGGCCAGCTGCCCGCCGACATGCCGGATGCGCTGCCACTGGGCGCACAAAGACCGGTGCAGCCGCTGGCTGCCGGCCTCCCGTCCGACCTGCTGAACGCCCGTCCGGACATCATCGCCGCCGAAGAACAGCTGAGGGCGGCACGCGCCAATGTGGGCGCCGCACGCGCGGCCTTCTTCCCCTCCATCTCGCTGACGGGAAATTTCGGCTACGTCTCCTCTGAGCTCTCGGACCTGTTCAGTCAGAGCGGCCAGAGCTGGTCGTTCGGGCCCAGCATCAACCTGCCCATCTTCGATTGGGGCCGGCGCAAAGGCAATGTGGACGTCGCAGTCGCCCGCGAGGATATCGCGGTCGCGACCTACGAGAACACGGTTCAGCAGGCGTTCCAGGAAGTCTCCAACGGTCTCGCCGGGCGCCAGCATCTGGCGGAAGAAGTCGCCGCCCAGCAGCGCTCCACGGAAGCCCAGCGTCAGATCGCCCGGCTGGCGCAGATCCGCTATCGCGAAGGCGTTGCCAACTATCTGGAAGTGTTGGACGCCGAACGAAACCTGTTCACCGCTGAACAGTCGCTTGTCTCGCTGAGGCGGCAGGAGCTGGATAATCTGGCAGCACTCTACGCCGCACTGGGCGGTGGGCTTCCGCCCGCGCCGGCTGGAGGAAACTGAAACGGCGCGCGCCGTGCCCTCTCCTCAGGACCATGCCAATCGTTGAGGTCGCGCTGATGCGGGGTTTGCTGCCTGCAAGGCTTGGCTGCCCCGTGTAGTTCACCGTCGGGCTCAGGGCGCAGAAACGCCCTTTTTCGCCCGCCCCGCCATTTGACCGGAATCAAAGCACTCGTGCCCGGACGGCCTGAAAGAGCAGGCTGAAGCATCCGGGGGCATCCGGGTGAGAATCATATGGTCAGGGCGAAAGAGACATGACAGCCTTCTTCTCAGCCGGCGCCTATCTGCTGTTCGGGATATTGTCGCTTTTCATGATTGCGACGGCCACGAGCGCCGGATTCGCGATCCACGGCGTGATCATCCTGATCGCCTGCATTCTGGCGATCGCGACGACGGTGGGGCGGCTGAAGCCGGACCCGAACGGGGGCTGGACCCTGCCCGACACCAACCACGGCGGCTATTATGACGGCGTGATCAAGGCCGGCGTGATCGCCACCGTGTTCTGGGGCATCGCAGGGCTTCTGGTGGGGGTGGTGATCGCCGCCCAGCTGGCCTGGCCGGTGCTGAACCTGGGGCTGGAATGGACCAGCTTCGGGCGGCTGCGGCCGCTGCACACGTCGGCCGTGATCTTCGCCTTCGGCGGCAATGCACTGATCGCCACCAGCTTCTGGGTGGTGCAGCGCACCTGCCGCACCCAGCTGTTCGCGCCCGGCCTCGCCTGGTTCGTGTTCTGGGGCTACCAGCTGTTCATCGTGCTGGCGGCGACCGGCTATCTGCTGGGCATCACCCAGTCCAAGGAATATGCCGAGCCGGAATGGTATGTGGACCTGTGGCTGACCATCGTTTGGGTCGCCTATTTCGCGGTCTATGTTGGCACCATCGTGAAGCGGCGCGAGCCGCACATCTATGTGGCCAACTGGTTTTACCTCGCCTTCATCATCACCATCGCGATGCTGCACATCGTCAACAATCTGGCGGTGCCGGTTGGCTTCGGCCCCAAAAGCTATGTGGTGTGGTCGGGCGTGCAGGATGCGCTGACGCAATGGTGGTATGGCCACAATGCCGTCGGCTTCTTCCTGACCGCGGGCTTCCTGGGCATGATGTATTATTTCGTGCCCAAGCAGGCGGGAAAGCCGGTCTATTCCTATCGGCTGTCCATCGTCCACTTCTGGTCGCTGATCTTCCTGTACATCTGGGCCGGGCCGCACCACCTGCACTTCACGGCGTTGCCTGACTGGGCGCAGACGCTGGGGATGGTGTTCTCCATCATGCTGTGGATGCCCAGCTGGGGCGGCATGATCAACGGCCTGATGACGCTGGACGGCGCCTGGGACAAGATCCGCACAGATCCCATCATCCGCATGTTCGTGGCGGCGCTGGCCTTCTATGGGATGGCGACGTTCGAAGGGCCGGTGATGTCGATCCGCGCCGTCAACGGCCTGTCGCACTACACCGACTGGACCATCGGCCACGTCCATTCCGGCGCGCTGGGCTGGAACGGCATGATCACCTTTGCCTGTGTCTATTTCCTGGCGCCGCGGCTGTGGGGGCGTGAGCGCATCTATTCGCTGCGCATGATCAACTGGCACTTCTGGCTCGCGATGGGGGGCATCGTTCTCTACGCCTCGTCCATGTGGGTGGCCGGCATCATGCAGGGCCTGATGTGGCGCGAGTTCAACACCGAGGGCTATCTGGTCTACGCCTTCGCCGAAGTCGTGGCGGCCATGCATCCCTATTACATCATCCGGATGCTGGGCGGGCTGCTGTACTTCGCGGGCGCCGTGCTGATGGCCTGGAACGTGTGGATGACGGCGCGCGGCCGCATCCGGAACGAAGCCCCGCTGGACGCCGGGCTTCCCTATCACCCCGATACCGACAAGCCGCTTGCCGCCCCCGCCGGCGCGCACGCCCAGCCGGCCGAATAGGAGCGCGAAGACATGATTTTCGAGAATCACGGAAAGGTCGAGCGCAACGTCACCATCCTTGCGGTTCTGACGCTGGTGGTGGTGCTGATCGGCGGCCTTGTGCAGATGGTGCCGCTGTTCTTCCTGGAGAACACCATCGAGAAGGTGGAAGGGGTTCGCCCCTATACGCCGCTGGAGCTGGCGGGCCGCAACATCTACATCCGCGAGGGCTGCTACACCTGCCATTCGCAGATGATCCGCCCCTTCCGCGACGAGGCGGAGCGCTATGGCCATTACAGCCTGGCGGCGGAGAGCATGTATGACCACCCCTTCCAATGGGGCTCCAAGCGGACCGGGCCGGATCTGGCGCGGGTGGGCAACCGCTATTCCGACGAATGGCATGTCCAGCATCTGGTGAACCCGCAGGAAGTGGTGCCGGAATCGATCATGCCGACCTACCCCTTCCTGAAGAACCGGGACCTGAACGCCGCCGATATCGCGGGCCATCTGAAGGCCAACCGCACTGTCGGCGTGCCCTACACCGACGAGCAGATCGAGAATGCGCTGGCCGACCTGAAGACGCAGGCCGATCCCAACGCCGATCCCACCGATCTGCAGCGCCGCTACCCGAAGGCGCAGGCGCGTGACTTCGACGGCGATCCGACGCGGCTGACCGAAATGGATGCGCTGGTCGCTTACCTGCAGATGCTGGGCACGCTGGTCGACTTCGACAGCTATGTGCCTGAACAGAACCGTCGCTGAGGGGAAATCGAATGGATTATCAGGAACTTCGCCATTTCGCCGACAGCTGGGGGCTGGTCTTCATGGTGTGCACGCTGGCTGCGCTGGTGGGCTGGGCGTTCCGCCCCGGCTCCCGCGCGGAGCAGGACGATGCCCGCATGATCCCCTTCCGTGACGAAGAGATTCCCAATGAGCGCTGACCCGAAACACGCCGAATCCGGGCCCGGAACCACCGGACATGAGTGGGATGGCATCCAGGAGCTGAACAATCCGCTGCCGCGCTGGTGGCTGTGGATTTTCTACGCCACCATCGCCTTCGCGCTGGTGTGGGTGGTGCTGTACCCGGCCATTCCGGTTCCCGGCGGCTATACGCCGGGCACGCTGGGCTATTCCACGCGCGGGCAGGGCGAACAGGCGCTGGCCGACCTTCAGGCGGACCGCAATGTTGCCTTGAAGGGGATCGACACCGTTCCGCTCAACGAGCTGAAGGATCATCCGCAGCTGATGCAGGCCGCCATCGAGGGGGGGCGCTCGGCCTTCAAGGTCTATTGCATCCAGTGCCACGGCACCGGGGCGGCCGGCGCCAAGGGCTATCCCAACCTGAACGACGATGACTGGCTGTGGGGCGGCAGCATGGAGGAAATCCATGCCACCATCGTGAACGGCGCCCGCCAGCCGGGGAACGACGACACCCATGTGTCGATGATGCCCGCCTTCGGGCGCGACGGCATCCTGACCAAGGCGCAGATCGGCGATGTGGTGGAGCAGGTGCTGGCGCTCTCCGGCCAGCAGCACAATGCCGCCATGGCCGCGCGGGGCAAGACCGTGTTCGCCGAGCAATGCGCCAGCTGCCATGGGCCGAACGGCGAAGGCATGCGCGAATTCGGGGCGCCGAACCTGAAAGACGGCATCTGGCTGTACGGCGGCGACCGTGAGGCGATCACAGCCACCGTCACCACCGCCCGCGCGGGCGTCATGCCGGCCTGGAAGGACAAGCTGCCCGAATCCACCATCCGCCAGCTGACCGCCTATGTGCACAGCCTGGGCGGCGGCGAGTGAACGACATGCCCGGCCTGCTGAAACCCGCACCTGAGGCGCCTGCCCCGGCAGGCGGCCCGGTGGGGGATGGCAGCCTCTACAAGAAGCGGGAGAAGGTGCACCCGAAGAAGGTGGACGGCCCGTTCCGTCGCTTCAAATGGGCGGTGCTGTTCCTGACGCTGGGCATCTATTACATCACGCCCTGGCTGCGCTGGGACCGGGGGGAGTTCTCCCCGGATCAGGCGGTGCTGGTGGATCTGGCGCACCGGCGTTTCTATTTCGGGCCGATCGAGATCTGGCCGCAGGAATTCTACTATGTCGCCGGCTTGCTGATCATGGCGGGGCTGGGCCTGTTCCTGGTGACGACCAGCGTGGGCCGCGCCTGGTGCGGCTATGCCTGCCCGCAGACGGTGTGGACCGACCTGTTCATGGTGGTGGAGCGCTGGATCGAGGGCGACCGCAACGAGCGCATCCGGCTGGACAAGGCGCCGATGAGCGCGGGCAAGTTTGTGAAGCGCGCCTCCAAACATGCCGTGTGGCTGCTGATCGCCGTGCTGACGGGCGGCGCCTGGGTGTTCTATTTCACCGATGCCCCCACGCTGCTGCGGGAGCTGGTGACGGGGCAGGCACCCTTCGTGGCCTATGCCACCATCGGCGTGCTCACCTTCACCACATGGTCGCTGGCCGGGCTGATGCGGGAACAGGTGTGCACCTACATGTGCCCCTGGCCGCGCATCCAGTCCGCCATGCTGGATGAAGACAGCTTCATCGTGACCTACAAGGACTGGCGCGGGGAGCCGCGCGGCAGCGCGAAATCGAAACAGGCGGGGCTGGGCGACTGCGTGGACTGCATGGCCTGCGTGAACGTGTGCCCCACCGGAATCGACATCCGCAACGGCCCGCAGCTGGAATGCATCACCTGCGCGCTGTGCATCGACGCCTGCAACGATGTGATGGGCAAGCTGGGCCGCCAGCCGGACCTGATCGGCTATACCACGCTGAACCGGGACAAGCTGGAAGCGAAAGGCGAACCTCTCGCCCCGATCTGGAAGACGCTGCTGCGCCCGCGCGTGCTGATCTATTTCGCGGTCTGGTCCGCCATCGGCATCGCCATGCTGGTGGTGCTGGCCGGGCGCTCGCGCATGGACATCTCCGTCGCGCAGGAGCGCAACCCGGTCTATGTCCAGCTGTCGGACGGGGATATCCGCAACAGCTATACGGTGAAGCTGCTGAACAAGGAGGCGCGGCCGCGCCAGTTCGATGTGAGCGTGAGCGGCCTTGCGGGCGCGAAGCTGTCCGATCCCGTCACCGGCAGCGAGCCGGTGCCGTCGATCCGGCTGGACGTCCGGCCCGACGGCGTGGACACCTACCGCATCCAGCTGCGCGCCCCGACCTCGTCGATCCGCGCCGAGCACACCGACATCCGTTTCAAGGCCCATGCCGTGGACGGCGAAGGAGACGCCATGGAAACCGCCCGCTTCTCGGCCCCTGCCAGCGCGGTGGCGGCCCGATGAACCGCCCCTTCACAAGACGCCCCTTCACGGGCAGGCACGCGGCGATGGTGATCTGCGGCGGGTTTGCGGTGGTGATCGCGGTGAACATCACGCTGGCCGTCAGCGCAGGGCGCAGCCATCCGGGGCTGGTGGTGGACAACAGCTATGTCGCCAGCCAGAATTTCAACAGCTGGCTGGCGGAAGGGCGCAAGCAGAAGGCGCTGGGCTGGACGGTTTCGGCCCATTCTGACTCCACCGCTTTGACGCTCTCGGCGGTCAATTCGCTGGGCGATCCGCTGAACGGGCTGAAGGTGGTCGCCACGCTGGAGCACCCGCTGGGGGCCGAAACCTCACGCGATGTCGTTCTGGTGGAAACGGCACCCGGCCATTATGCCGCACCGCACGGGCTGGCGCCGGGGCAATGGCTGGCCGAATTCCGCCTGTCGCGCGGCAGCGAGCACTATTATCTGGCCGACCGGCTGGTGATTCCGGGCTGAGCCATGGCGACGCTCGCGCCCTCCAGCCTGGACCTGTTCACGGCGGAAGCCGCGCCCGGCGAACGGCGCATCGACCTGCATGTGCCCGGCATCCATTGCGCGGGCTGCATCCGCAAGGTGGAAGGCGCCGTGCGCGGCCTGCCCGGCATCACCAGGGCGCGGGTGAATTTCACCACGCGCCGGCTCACGGCTGAATGGGAGGAAGGCCGCCTCGACCCCAACAGAATCCTCGCCGCAGTCGAGGGCGTTGGGTTCGAGGCGCGCCCGTTCGCGCCCGCCGATGTGGCGGCGCAAGGCTCTGACCCGGCCTCCAAACGGCTGGTGAAGGCGATGGCCGTCGCTGGCTTTGCGGCGATGAACATCATGCTGCTCTCCGTCTCGGTCTGGTCCGGGGCGGACGGGGCCACGCGCGACCTGTTTCACCTGATCTCGGCGGCCATCGCGCTGCCGACGGTCGCCTATTCCGGCATGCCTTTCTTCAGCTCGGCCTGGGGCGCGCTGAAGCAGGGGCGCACCAACATGGATGTGCCGATCTCCATCGGCCTGATCCTGGCGACCGCGCTGAGCCTTTACGAGACCTTCACGCGCGGGCACGAGGCCTGGTTCGACGCGGCGGTGATGCTGCTGTTTTTCCTGCTGCTGGGCCGGGTGGCCGACAGCCTGATGCGGGACCGGGCACGGGCCGGTGTGGCCGCTCTGCTGAAGCAATCCGCCCCCGGCGCGCTGGTGCGCGCGCCTTCCGGCGACACCGAATGGCGCCCCATCGACAGCATCGCACCGGGCATGACGGTGCTGGTGGCCGCCGGGGAGCGGGTGCCGGTGGATGGGCTGGTGCTGGAGGGCAGTTCCTCCATCGACCGCAGTCTGGTGACGGGCGAAAGCCTGCCCGAAGCGGTGAGCCCCGGCGGGCAGTTGCTGGCGGGCACGCTGAACCTGGACGCACCGATCGCCATGAAGACCACGGCCGTGGGCGAGGCCAGCTTCCTGGCCCAGGTGGTGCGGCTGATGGAAGAGGCCGAGCAGGGCCGCGCGCGCTATACCCGCATCGCCGACCGCGCCGCACGGCTGTATGCGCCCGTGGTGCATCTGGCGGCACTGCTGACGGCGATCGGCTGGCTGATCGCGGGCGCGGGCCTGTATCAGGCACTGGTCACGGCCATCGCCGTGCTGATCATCACCTGCCCCTGCGCGCTGGGGCTGGCGGTGCCCGCAGTGCAGGTGCGCGCGGCCAGCGTGCTGATGAAGCGCGGCCTTCTGGTGAAGGACGGCAGCGCGCTGGAGCGGCTGGCCGAATGCGACACGCTGGTGTTCGACAAGACGGGCACGCTGACGCTGGGCCGCCCGACGCCTGTGGGTGAACTGCCCCTCTCCGGTGAGAATCTGGCGCTGGCGGCGGGGCTCGCCGCGAAGAGCCGGCATCCGCTGTCCCGTGCGCTGCTGGCGGCCGCCCGCGCCGCAGGCGTGACGCCTGCGGCCATCGCCGATGTCGCGGAGCATCCGGGGCTGGGGCTGGAAGCCAATGTGGGTGGCGAGCAGCTGCGGCTGGGCCGGCCGGACTGGGTCGGTGTCGACGCGGGCGATACCCATTTGCTTGCCTTCGCCTTCCGGCGCGGCGAGCAGGCGCCCGTGCTGATTCCGTTCGAGGATCCGCTGCGCCCCGAAGCGGCGGCGGCGGTCGCCCGGCTGAAGCGCGACGGATTCGATATCCATATCCTGTCGGGCGACCGGCCCGCGCCGGTGTTTCACGCAGCGCTGGCGCTCGACATCGGCCATTGGGAGGCCGAGTTGACGCCTGCGGGCAAGCTGGCCGCCATCGAGGCGCTTAAAGCACAAGGCCGCCGCGTGCTGGTGGTGGGCGATGGGCTGAACGATGCCCCGATGCTGGCGGCGGGCCATGCCTCCATTGCGCCGGCTTCCGCGTCCGATGCCGGGCAAACGGCCGCCGATCTACTGTTCCTGAACGACAGCCTGATGGCGGTGCCGCAGGCCGTGGAAACCGCGCGCCGCGCCGATTCCCATGTGCGGCAGAACTTCCGCATGGCGATCGGTTATAATATCCTGGCGGTGCCCATCGCGATGGCTGGCCTTGCGACTCCGCTGATCGCGGCGGTTGCCATGTCGCTGTCGTCGCTGATCGTGGTGGGCAATGCGCTCAGGCTGAAAGTGCCGAAATGACAACCATCGGCTTCCTTCTCCCCATCGCCCTGCTGCTGGGCCTCGGCGGGCTTGCGGCATTTTTGTGGACGATGCGGGCCGGCCAGTATGACGATCTGGACGGCGCCGCCCAGCGCATCCTGACCGACGAGGAGGACGGGCCGGAATGAGGCAGGCCCTTCCCGCCCTGATCCTGCTGGCGCTGCTGCAGGCGACCACGCCGGCGCTGGCGCGCGGGCTGGTGCCGGTGTGTTCCGCCACGGGCACGATCTGGGTCGACCTGGATGGCCGCGCCCCCGGCAATGCCCCGGAGTCCGCCAACGCCTGCGCCCACGGCTGGTGCACCCCGCGCAAGCTGCGGGAGCCCAAGGGTTGCCACTCTTAACGATACGGGCGTTTGCCGCCCCGCCGCGCTTGGGCTAAGTCTCTGCCCGGGAACAGCAAGGGGTGGCCGCATGTACAAGAGGCTGGCGAAGCTGAGGACGCGGCTCTACCGCACCACCAGCGCGCTGCAGACATGGTACTATCGCCGCATGTGGGGCATGACCATCGGCGACGACTGCCGCATCTCCATGTCGGCGAAGCTGGACAAGACCAACCCCAAGGGCGTGCACATCGGCACGTCCACGCTGGTGTCGTTCGATGCCGCCATCCTGACCCATGATTTCGTCGGCAACCGGCATATGGACACCTTCATCGGCAGCAACTGCTTCATCGGTGCGCGCGCAATCATCCTGGCCGGCATCCGCGTGGGCGACAACAGTGTGGTCGGCGCGGGTTCGGTGGTGATCGCGGACGTACCGCCCAACAGCATCGTCGCCGGCAACCCGGCCAAGATCATCCGCCAGAATGTCGAGACCGGCCGCTGGGGCATTTTCGACAAGCGCTTCCTGCAAGTGGAAGCCGAGCGCATGGCGCGCGAGGCGGCGGAGCGATAAGCCTGCACTGAACCTGAAGGGGCATTGCCCCTTCACACCGCCGGAGCCTCTGGCCGCCTTTACCCGTCATCCCGCAGCACGCGCGGATCAGGCTGTTCGTCGCTGTCCTGCGTCAGCTGGCTTACCAGCCGGTTGTAGTTGAAGCTGGAACGGCTTCCCAGCTTCGAAAGGTGGCGCTCGATCCACTCACTGGCCGCCTCGCGCCCCTTGTCGCGCAGGCTCAGCAGGAAATGCCGGTCCGCAAGCAGTTTGGACGAGGGCGGCAGCTCACCCAACGCACTGTCGCCATGGATCATGTGCAGATGGGTCTTGCGGTGGCGTTCGGCCGAAAGCTCGCCGGCGTTGATCAGCCGGTTGCGCTCGGCAATGAAGCGGAGTTCGGTGATCAGGCTGGCGTTGAAGCTGATTTCCGACAAACGGTCGGTTATGTCCGACGCCTTTCTGGGCAACTCGTTGCGCACGATGGGGTTCAGCTGCACGATCAGCACATCGTCGGTGCTTGTCGTGCGCGTCATGGGCTCGATGGCCGGGTTGGCGACATAGCCGCCGTCCCAATAACCTTCGCCGTCGATCATCGGCGTCTGGAACAGGGAGGGCAGGCAGGCCGACGCCAACACCATTTCCACCGTCAGTTCATGCTCGCGCCAGCAGCGCAGGCCTCCGGTCGCGACATGGGTGGTGTTGATGAACAGCTTGATGCGGCGCTGGCGGCGTACCTTCTCGAAATCGATCAGCTCCAGCAACGCCGCGCGCAGGGGGTTGTTGTCCGTCGGCGAGACATCATAGGGGCTGAACATGCGCGTGGCCGCCATGGAGGCTTCGAACAGCACCGGCTCGATCATCTTGTAACCGGGCCAGTTGCGGAACGGATTCATGCGGTCGGCGGCATCGGCAATTCCCATCCAGAACTGCTCCAGCTGCAGGCGCGCCTGGTCATTGCCGCCTTCCAGCAGCCCTTCGGCCATCACCACCGCGTTCATCGCGCCCGCAGAGGTGCCCGAAATCGCCGTGAACTCCAGTTCCGGTTCTTCCAGCAACCGGTCCACCACACCCCAGGTGAAGGCACCGTGTGCGCCACCCCCCTGCAATGCCAGATTCAATTTGCGCGCACCCGTATCAGCCATGCGATGCCCCCGTTGCGAAAGCAGCCGTTTAGCAGGCGCAGCATGACGAGGACAGCCTTCGCCCCCGGTTTCGCTTGTGATCAGGGCCGCAATCGGGGCAGGCTGGCCGACAGGAGGTAACCCGCGTGCAAAGCTGCTTTTTCCGATGCTGGCTGATCAGCTGGGCAATCGCCGTCTTCCTGCCGAGCGCGCTGATCGCCGGCTTTGCCCTCGCACCCCACGGCCCGGCCATCACGTCGATCACCGCCTTGCCAGCCGCCACATGGGCCGTCGCGGACGAGATGGGGCCAGCCGCCAAGCTGCTGCTGGGCGCCTGCCTGTTCGCTGCCTTCCTGCTGGTGGAGCGCTCCCGGCCGACGAGGCAATCCGCCCGCATTGCCCTCGCCATCGCAGGAGCGCTTGCCGCGATGCTGGTCACTATCGCGCTGCTGCCGGCCGACTGGTCGCGCGGCTTCGCCATCGGGCTCGGTGGCAACCGCTTCGACCCGTCCCTGCTCGCTGCCTATGTCACGGGCTCAGCCGCAGCTGGCCTGTCTTTCGCGATGTCCGTTTCCCGGTGCCTTGCGCGTCTCTCCGGATAACCCCTGCATCGGGGCGGCGATCCCATTCGCCCCTACAGCGGATAGCCTGAGAAGCCCTTGGTTCGATGCATGGCAACACTGCTGGACACCCGCTCGATCTGCCAGGGCCCCGCCGTCCATTCGGCGGTCAGATCACGCCATTCCGCCATGTCGGTCACGAGCACCTTCACCAGATAGTCGCTCTTGCCGGAAATCTCGGCAGCTTCCAGTACGCGGGCATCGGCTGCGAACATCGCCTCCAGCGCGCGGAAATCTTCCGGCAGATGGCGCTTCAGCGTGACCTCGCCATAGATGATGAGCGCCGGGCGCAGCCGCTCCACTGCCACATCGGCGCGATAGCCGGTGATGATCCCCACCTCTTCCAGACGCCGCACCCGGGCGAGGCAGGCGCTGGGCGACAGCGCGACTTCTTCCGCCAGCGCGGCATTGGTGATTCGCCCGTCGCGCTGCAGAACAGCCAGAATCTTGCGGTCGATGCGGTCAATGCTGTCCATAACTGTCTCCGCCGCAGAAAATTCGGTATTCGCCGCAGACTTTCGTTACCCCCATTTCAGGGCTTCGGGCAAGTTGGGGCATGGCGACAGCAGCAGATATCAGGCTTTCCGAATGGCGGGTCCGCCCGGCCGGCCCGCAGGACCTTGCCGGGCTGAAGGCGCTTGCGGAACTGACGGGCGGCGGCTTCACAAACCTGCCGAACGACAGCGACGCGCTGGCGGACCGCATCGCCCGGTCCGAAGACAGCTTCGCCGCCGATATCCACGAGCCCGACGACGAGAATTACATCCTGGTGCTGGAACATGGCCCCAGCGGGCGGATCGGCGGCACCTGCTGCCTGTTCAGCCGGGTGGGCATGCGCTGGCCCTTCTACTCCTACAAGCTCACCACCCTGTCCATGCAGTCAGCGGAACTCGGCCGCACCTTCCGCACCGGCGTGCTGCATCTGGTGAATGATTTCGAAGGCGCCAGCGAAGTGGGCGGACTGTTCCTGCACCCCGATCTGCGCACGGGCGGGCTGGGCCGCCTTCTGGCGCGCAGCCGTTATCTGTTCCTGGCGCAACACCGCGCACGTTTTGCCGATCGCGTGCTGGCGGAACTGCGCGGGCAGATGCGCCCCGACGGCAGCGCGCCCTTCTGGGACGGGCTGGCCGGCAAATTCTTCGGCATGGGCTTTCAGGAAGCGGATGCCTTCAACGCGGTGCAGGGCAACCAGTTCATCGCCGATCTGATGCCGAAATATCCCGTCTATGTCGCGATGCTGCCGGATGAGGCACAGGCCGCGCTGGGCCAGCCGCACGATCATGGGCAGGCCGCGAAACGGCTGCTGGAGGCGGAAGGCTTCGGCTTCCACGGCTATGTCGACATCTTCGATGGCGGCCCCACCATGGACACCCGCGTCGCCGAGATTCGCACCGTGCGAGAGGCCGTTCCCGCGCGCGTGGCGGGCACGGCGACCGATGGCGAAACCCGGCTGGTGGCGGGCGGGCGGCTGAAACAGTTCCGCTGCGCCGCCCTGCCTCTGCGCGAGAGCGGCGGCAGCGTGCTGGTGGGAGAGGAAGGGCCGTTTTCGGCCGGAGACGAGGTGCTGCATGCCTGGTTCTGAGATCGTGAAGAGCATTCGCCCCTATGACGGCAGCCTGTTGTGGGAAGGTGAAGCCGCCTCCCAAGCCGAGGTGGCGGCAGCAGTCGCCCGCGCCCGCAAGGCCCAGCCCGGCTGGTTCGCCGCCGGGCTGGACGCACGGCTGGCCGTTGTGCGCGCCTTCAAGGCAGCGGTGGAAGCCGATGCGGACGCCTTCGCCCGCCTGATCGCCGAGGAAACGGGCAAGCCCTTCTGGGAAGCGAAGACCGAAGTCGGCAGCGTCGCCGCCAAGGTGGAGATTTCCATCACCGCCCACGCCGAACGCACCGGCAGCCGTGAAGGCGTTTTCAAGGCCGATCCGGCGGGTGCAAATCAGGCGCTGCGCCACAAACCGCACGGCGTGCTGGCGGTGCTGGGGCCCTATAATTTCCCGGCCCACCTGCCCAACGGCCACATCGTTCCCGCGCTGATCGCGGGCAACGCCATCGTCTTCAAGCCGTCCGAGCTGACCCCGGCGGTCGGCGCGCACATGGCCACGCTGTGGGCGAAGGCCGGGCTGCCGGATGGCGTGCTGCAACTGGTGCAGGGCACTGCCCCCACCGGCCGGGCGCTGGCGGCGGCCGATACCGACGGGCTGCTGTTCACCGGTTCCGCCCCCACCGGCGCCGCGCTGGCGCGCCAGTTCGCGGAGACGCCGCACCGCATCCTCGCGCTGGAAATGGGCGGCAACAATCCGCTCGTCGTCTGGGATCTGGACGATGGCGATGTGGAGGCCGCCGCCCTCATCATCGCGCAGTCCGCCTTCCTGTCCGCCGGGCAGCGCTGCACCTGCGCCCGCCGCCTGATCGTGCAGGACGGCGCACACGAGAAATTGATCGACGCGGTGCTGGCCATTGCGGACAATCTCGTCATCGACCAGCCCTTTGCCGACCCCCAGCCGTTCATGGGCTGCGTCGTCTCCAACCAGGCCGCCGACGGCCTGCTGTCGCGGGCCGGGGCGATCCATGGCAAGACGATCCGCCCTCTGCTGCGGCTGAAGGAAGGTCTGCCCTTCCTGACCCCGGGCCTTGTCGACGTGACCGGGCTTACAGTGCCGGACGAAGAGCTGTTCGGCCCCTTCCTGCAACTGCACCGGGTCTCCAGCTTCGAGGAGGCGATCGCGGCCGCCAACGCCACCCGCTTCGGCCTCTCGGCCGCGCTGTTGGGCGGGGACCGCGCGCTGTATGACCGCTTCTGGGCAGGCAGCCGGGCGGGCGTGGTGAACTGGAACCGCCCCACCAACGGCGCAGCCTCCGATGCGCCGTTCGGGGGTGTCGGCCTGTCGGGCAATCACCGCCCCAGCGCCTATTATGCCGCCGATTACTGCGCCTGGCCGGTCGCCAGCGTGGAGGCCGAGAAGCCGTTCATTCCCACTCCTGCAGGCGTGCGCTGATGCCCGAACTGAATCTGGATGGCCTCGTCGGCCCCAGCCACAATTATGCCGGCCTCAGCCTCGGCAACCTCGCGGCGGAGCGCAACGCCGGGGCCGTCAGCGCGCCGCGCCGTGCGGCCCTTCAGGGGCTTTCGAAGATGCGGCCGCTGCTGTCTCTGGGGGTGCCGCAGGGCCTGCTGTTGCCGCACCGCCGCCCCAACACCCGCTGGCTGCGGGGGCTGGGGTTCGAAGGCGACGATGCGCGCGTTCTGGCCGAATGCGCCGCGGAAGACCCGCAACTGCTCGCCGGCGCCTTTTCGGCGAGTGCGATGTGGACAGCGAATGCCGCCACCGTCAGCCCTGCGGCCGATACGGCGGACGGGCTCACCCACATCACCGTCTCCAACCTCGTCTCCATGCCGCACCGCTCGCAGGAGTGGCCGGAGACCATGGCGCAGCTGAAGCTGGCCTTCGCCGACGCGGACCATTTCGCCGTGCACTGGCCCGTCGCCCCGGGCTTCGGCGACGAGGGCGCCGCCAACCATATGCGCTTTGTGCAGGGCCATGAAAACGCGGGCGTCGAAGCCTTCGTCTATGGACTGAACCATGGCGGCCGCTTCCCGGCCCGCCAGCATGTGCGCGCGTCTCAGGCGGTCGCCCGCAGCCACGGCGTGAAGCAGGCGCTGTTCATCGAACAGGCCGATGCCGCCATCCAGGCCGGCGCCTTCCACAATGACGTGGTCGCCGTTTCCAACGAGCATGTCCTGTTCGCCCATGAACAGGCGTTCCAGAACCGCGCCGAAGCGCTGGAATTGCTGGGGAGCCGCGTGCCGGGCTTCGTGCTGGTCGAGGCACCCACAGCAGACGTGCCGCTGGCCGATGCCATCGCTTCCTATGTCTTCAACGCCGCGCTGGTGTCGGTGGGCGGCGGCGAGATGGCGCTGATCCTCCCGAAGGAGGCGGAGGAGACGGAGAGCGTCTGGCGCTGGCTGCAGCGGGTGAAGCAGGATGCCGCCAACCCCATCAACCATCTGCATGTGCTGGATCTGCGCGAGAGCATGCGCAACGGCGGCGGCCCCGCCTGCCTTCGCCTGCGCCTGCCGCTGTCAGACGAGGCTCTGGCCGCCGTCGACCCGCGATTCCTGCTGGACGAGGCAAAGATCGACCGTCTGGAGCGACTGGTGGCAGAGTGGTGGCCCGAGGCGATTGCCCCGGCCGACCTCTCCGGCCCCGATCTCTGGCGGCAGTGCCATGCCGCCCATGATGCGCTGCTGAAGCTGCTGGGAATCGCGCCTGCCGAACTGGGCTATTGAGGCCCGTGAATAGGTGCTGGCTGCGCAACGCCTCCGTCTGATAGGCTGCCTTCCGATCAATTGATGGGGGGCATACTTACGCTATGCACATGACCGGGGTGATTGTCGGTGGCATGCAGTTCGCAGCCGCCGCCCGCCAGCTGGCGAAGGCCTGATGCGCAGCATCGACCTCACCTCCTGGGATTCGATCCTCAGCGCGCTGGTCGGAATCGCGCTGTTCGCCTTCATCGGCGTCGGCATCCGGCTGGTGATGATGATGACGATCCAGCAGCGGCGCGAACGGCTGAACCGGCAGATCAACGAGCGGCTGCGCACCCTGATCGCCGCCTACAAGGTGCTGGGCGGATCCTTCACCGGCAGCCTGATCGTCGACCCGACCCATTTGAGAGACCTGCGCGCGCGCTCGCTGGAGGAAGACGCGGATTCGGATGCGATGACCGCATCGGATCGCCCCCGCCGCATCCGCGATGCGGTGGAGGCCGCGCTGTCCGACATCATCCTGCTGGGCACGGAAGATCAGGTGCGACTGGCCGCAAGGGCAGCGACCGAACTGGCGGCGGGGCGGCCGGTGCCCACCGACGAGCTGGTGATCTCTCTCAGGGATTTCATCCGCGAGGCGCTCGACCTAGACGCCATTCCCGCCGGCATCGCCATCCCCAAGCAGGGCCCGGCCCGCCCGGCGCCCGGCGGCGGCAAGGGCGGCGGTGGAGGCCGTGACGAGAACCGTCAGGGCGGCGGCGGAGCCGGTGGAGGCGGCGGTATGGGCGGCGGCGCAGGCGGGGATGGGCGCAGGCATGGGGATGGGCCTGGGCGCGGGCGCCAGCGTGGGCGTCGGCCTGCGCGAGACCGATACAGACGGTCGCTAGACCGACATCAACGGTTCTTCGCGGGCACCCACAATATATCGCCCTCCCCGCCCAGATCCGCGCGGTTGGCGTGGCGCGCCATCACGAACAGATGATCGGACAGCCGGTTCAGATAGTGGATGGCATGCGGGTTGATCGGCGCCTCTCCGGCGGCCGCCACCGCATCCCGTTCGGCGCGGCGCACGATGGCGCGCGCCACATGCAGATGCGCGGACAGCGGCGTGCCGCCCGGCAGGATGAAGCTGTTCAGCGCCGACAATTCCGCGTTCATCGCGTCGATCTCGGCTTCCAGCCGCGCCACCTGCGACGCGACGGCGCGCAAGGGGGGCCATTCCGGTGCCGGGGCATCGGGCAGCCATTCGGCGCCGGGCGTGGCAAGGTCGGCGCCCACGTCGAACAGGTCGTTCTGGATGCGGTCGATCATGGCCAGATCGTCGCCGCCCGCATGCAGCCGGGCCAGGCCCAATGCGCTGTTCGCCTCGTCCACGCTGCCATAGGCCGCAACGCGGGCGTTGTGCTTGGAAACCCGGCTGCCGTCGACAAGGCCGGTGGAGCCATCATCGCCGGTGCGGGTGTAGATCTTGTTGAGCTTGACCATCTCTCAACCGCCCGAAAGGCCGCGCCCGCCGATCACCAGCAGCAGGATCACCAGCAGGATGGTCAGCGCCTGAAAGCCGACCCGCATGGACATATATTTGTTGGATTGGGCGCCCGTGATATCCTTGCCCTGCGCCATGGTGATGATGCCGCGGACCAGCACATAGGCCGTGGCGAGCGCGAACAGGATGATCAGCGCGATGATGAAGCCGTTCATGCGCGCCCTCTACCAGCGCCGATGCCACCGTGCACCCATCATTTCAGGGCAGGAAAACAAGGTCCGGCCCGTTCGGCTCCAGTTGGGCCAGCCGGGCCGCAAGGCCCAGTCCATCCACACCCGCCTCGCGCAGGCTGGCCAGAGTCTCCGCCTTGTCCCGTTTCGCCAGCCGCCGCCCATCCGGCGCAAGCAGCAGCCTGTGGTGCAGATAACGCGGCGAGACGAGGCCCAGCAGCGTCTGCAACAGCCGCTGCACCGGCGTGGAATCGAACAGGTCGCGTCCGCGCACAACGTCCGTCACCCCGTCCGCCGCATCGTCCACCACGCAGGAAAGCATGTAGCCGACACCGATATCCTTGCGCGCCAGCACGATATCGCCGCCAGCCAGCGGATCAGCCGGCTGCTCACCCCGCCCTGCCTCAATCCAGCCGAGCGGCCCCGCCAGCGCCGCCGCTTTGGCGACATCCAGCCGGATCGCCGGATCGCGCGTGGCGGCGCGCAACGCCGCCTCCGCCGCTGAAAGGCCCCGGCAGGTTCCCGGATACAGCGGCTGCGCGCGATGCGGCGCAGCGGCAGCCGCCGCAATATCCGCCCGGGTGCAGAAACAGGGATAGGTCAGCCCCATCTCCGTCAGCCGCGCCAGTGCCGCCTCATGGCAGCTGCGCCGATCGCTCTGCACGGAGACGGCATCCGGCCTCAGCCCCAGCCAGCCCAGATCGGCGTGAATAGCGTCGATGAATTCGGGTCGGCAGCGCGTGCTGTCGATATCCTCGATCCTCAGCAGCCAGCGGCCCCCCGATTTCCGCGCCAGTCGCTCCCCCAGCACGGCGGAAAAGCCGTGCCCCAGATGCAACAACCCGCTGGGCGATGGCGCGAAACGGGATACAATGTCGGTGGGCTGCATCTCGCGCTTGACCTCAACAATATCTGGTGCTGTCATACACGCGACATACAGCCTCTGGTATAGGGGCGCTCGACAAAGCGCAGGCGTGAAAGCGGCTGCCCGACGTGCGATAGGGATGGTGGCTCTTCAGGCCTGCTCCGAAAGACAAGGAGCGGCGGCGATGTACCATCCCGATGTGATCCAGGACAGGTGGCGACCCGAGCATGACGGCGGCCGATGGCAGAGCCCGCAGGCCTGCCCGGCGCTGGTGCTGAACGCGGATTACACCCCGCTCAGCTATTATCCGCTCAGCCTGTGGAGCTGGCAGGATGCAGTGAAGGCCGCCTTCCTGGAACGGGTGGACGTGATCGCCCAATATGACCGGGAGATCCGCTCCCCCCGCATCGCCATGCGACTGCCCAGCGTCGTCGCGCTCCGGCAATATGTGAAGCCCAGCCAAAATCCGGCCTTCACCCGCTTCAACCTGTTCCTTCGGGACCGCTTCCAGTGCCAATATTGCGGCTCAGGCCATGAACTCACCTTCGATCATGTGGTGCCGCGCGCCTATGGCGGGCGCACGACCTGGCAGAATGTCACCACGGCCTGCGCGCCCTGCAACCTGAGGAAAGGCGGCCGCACCCCCGCCGAGGCGCATATGCTGCCCCGCAACCGCCCTGTGCAGCCGACGGCGCATCAGTTGCAGGAGAATGGCCGGGGTTTCCCGCCGCATTACTGCCATGAGACGTGGCGGGATTATCTGTATTGGGATACGGAGCTCGAGCCATAGGCGGCTGCGATTAAGGCGCAGCCTTAACTCGCAGACTCGCCGAAGGCGCGGCCGGCGGGGCGGAGGGCATCAGCCCGACGAACCCGTCCGACGAGTCCGGCTTTGCCGGCGGCCGCGCATCTCCACCTCAACCATGGTCCAACCCTTGTGCGCTGCACCACGCTCGGCTAAAGGCCGCCGCCAAATTTCCCCGCAAAGCACAGGAATTCTCAAATGGCCGTGACCCGGACCTTCTCGATCATCAAGCCCGACGCCACGCGTCGCAACATCACCGGCAAGGTGACGACCATGCTGGAAGAAGCCGGTCTTCGTGTCGTCGCGTCCAAGCGCATCCACATGACGAAGGCGCAGGCCGAAGGTTTCTACGGCGTCCATGCCGAGCGCCCCTTCTTCAACGATCTGGTGGCCTTCATGACCTCCGGCCCGGTGGTGGTGCAGGTGCTGGAAGGCGAAGACGCCGTGGCGCTGAACCGCAAGGTGATGGGCGCGACCAACCCGGCGAATGCCGACGCGGGCACCATCCGCAAGGAACTGGCCGAGAGCATCGAGGCGAACTCGGTGCATGGTTCGGATTCCGAAGAGAATGCGGCGATCGAGATCGCGTTCTTCTTCAAGCCGGAAGAAGTTGTTGGCTGAGGCCAAGCGCGGCTGTGACTAGCGCGCAGTGCCCGGCCGGCTGAGTCGGCGATCTCTATCGCCGATCAGTCCGACGAGTCCGGCTTCGCCGGACCTCTTTCTACCTTCCTTCCTCTCCAGCCGGACTCGCGCGGTTCAACCGCGCGGCCGGCCCATCCGCGCGCGCCAGCCGTGGAACAAATCCTACAAATCCTACAGCTCCTACACGCAAGCCGTTGATCTTGCAGTGTAGGGCGATGTTCCACGTGGAACAACCGATCTGGTTATGCGCATGTTCCACGCGGCCGGCGGCCAAGCCGCCGAGTCCGCTTGCGCTTTCTTCCCCCCCCCCGCTCGCAGGTGAAGGCCGGGGAGGAGGACTCGCGGCCTTTGGCGCGACAGAAAGAAAAGAAAAAAGTCCGGCAAAGCCGGACTCGTCGGACTGGCCGTGGCCTGAGGGCCACGACTCAGCCGGCCGCGCCTGCGGCGAGTCTGGCAGCCAAGGCTGCGCCTTGGTGCCAGCCGCCTTCGGCGTGCCAGAGGCTCTGTAAGCCGGGTTCTGTTCCCTTTCGGGTGGCGACCATTCATCTCGGATGCGTGTCGCCACGCATCTCCAGCAACCAACCCGCACGCGTCAGCCGGATCAGGCCTGCCCTGCCGAAGCAGAGCGCCGCGCGCCTATTCGGTCTTGCTCCCGGTGGGGTTTGCCGTGCCGCGCCTGTTGCCAGCCGCGCGGTGCGCTCTTGCCGCACCCTTTCGACCTTGCCTCCACCCCGAAAGGCCGGAAGGCGGTCTGCTTTCTGTGGCACTGTCCCTGGGGTCACCCCCGGCGGGCGTTACCCGCCACCGTCAATCCTTGGAGCCCGGACTTTCCTCGACCCCTTGCGGGGACGCGGCCGCCCAAGCCTCTGGCACCGCTTTCACTTGTGCCCCCCTCGCGAAAAGGTCAAGGATGCGGGTCTGCAACAGGAGGGCACCTTGGCAACCGAACCCACCCCCACCAACGATTTCGACATGAACCGGCCCACCATCATCAGCCTGCTCTATGTGGGCAGCTTCCTGGCGGGCATCACCTCCATCATCGGCGTGATCCTGGCCTATGTATGGAACGGCGAGACGCACGAAAGCTGGCAGGACAGCCACTTCCGCTACCATATCCGCACCTTCTGGATCGGCTTCGTCTGGTCGTTCGTGGCGCTGGTCGGCTCCATCTTCACCCTGGGGCTGCTGGCATGGGCCCTGTTCCCGCTGGTCGCCGTGTGGTTCGCGGCCCGCGCCATCAAGAGCCTGCTGGCCGCCCAGAAGCATGAACCCGTGCAGAATGTGACGACCTGGTTCGTCTGAGGGAGAAACAGCCATGGCATCCGGACCCCGGCCGGGCGACGACGACGAAGCCCCCGAAGCCCACAACAACGAACAGGACGACGGCCCGCAGGCACAGGACGTCGCCGACGACGCCCGAAACCCCGGCCCATCCCTCTCAGACAGCGAGAAGGGCCCCGGCGACCCGACCGAGTTCGACTCCAATGAACCGCAGGATCTCGTCGATCACATGCGCGACATGGTGAACAGCGGCATCATCGACAACAGCGCCTTCGAAGGCGAGCCGATGCATGACGACGAGGAAGACATATTGGGCGACACCGACCCGGGCGACGACGAGATCGACAATATCGAAGATCTCGACAGCGCCATGTCCGACCTGGACAGCGACTGGGGCGAAGACGATCTGAGCGCGGACGAGTAGGACGCGCGGTTGGGTCTGGGTTGAGGGGGCGCTGCCCCCTCAAACTCCCCCGGCAGGGAGATGATCTCCCTGCACCCACATTAGAAGGCTACACGATTAGGTTGCGCTGACGGTGAGATTTACTGCCTGCGGCGCCAGCAAGCCCAAGCGCCGCAGGCAATCAAACAAAGTCGCGCACGCCACATCAAAGCAGCGCACAACGCCAATGTAGAGGGTGCAGGGAAATCATTTCCCTGCCCGCCGGAGGCATCAAACCTCCTTACACCGCACCGCGCTACCGCCCCGTCTGTGCCCGTTGCTGCAGCTTCATGTCGGCCAGCACCAGCGCCATCATCGCCTCGGCGACCGGTGCGGCGCGGATGCCGACGCAGGGGTCGTGGCGGCCTTTGGTCATGATCTCGGCCGCTTCGCCGTCGCGGGTGATGGTGTCGACCGGGGTCAGGATGGAGCTGGTGGGTTTCAGTGCCAGGCGCACCACCACTGGCTGGCCGGTGGAGATGCCGCCGGCCACGCCGCCGGCGTGGTTCGCCAGGAACAGCGGCTTGCCGTCCGGCCCGGGGCGCATGGCGTCTGCGTTCTCCTCGCCGCGCAGCCGGGCCGCGTGAAAGCCGTCCCCGATTTCCACGCCTTTGACGGCGTTGATCGACATCATCGCGGCGGCCAGCTGGCTGTCGAGCTTGTGGTAGAGCGGCGCGCCCCATCCGGCGGGCACGCCGTCCGCCACCACTTCCACCACCGCGCCCAGCGAGGAGCCGGATTTGCGGGCGGCATCCAGCGCGACTTCCCAGCGCCCCGCGGCGGCGGCATCGGGGCAGAAAAAGGGATTGTTGCCGATTTCGGCCCAATCGAAGCTGGCCCGATCTATGGCGTCACCGCCGAGTTCCACGAGATAGCCGTTGATGGAGATGGTCGGGCCCAGCACCGCGCGCGCCACGGCGCCGGCGGCCACACGTGCCGCGGTTTCCCGTGCGGAGGAGCGCCCCCCGCCGCGCGGATCGCGGAAGCCATATTTGGCGTCATAGGCGTAATCGGCATGGCCGGGCCGGTATTTCACCGCGACTTCGGAATAATCCTTCGAGCGCTGGTCCACATTGCGGATCATCAGGCTGATGGGCGTGCCGGTGGTGCGCCCTTCATAGACGCCCGACAGGATTTCCACCGCATCCGGCTCCTGCCGCTGCGTGGTGAAGCGCGACTGACCGGGTCGGCGCTTGTCGAGATAGGGCTGGATCAGCCCTTCGGACAGCTCCAGCCCGGGCGGGCAGCCATCCACCACGCAACCGAGCGCGGGGCCATGGGATTCCCCCCAGGTCGTGAAGCGGAACAGATGGCCGAAGCTGTTGATGGACATGGCGCCCGGATGCGGGATCGTAGACCGAATGGCAAGGTGCCGGGTTGCTCCGGCACCTTGTGCATCAGAAGCTGAAAGGCTCGGCCGTCAGCGCGCTGACGGCCTGGCCGGGCAACATCACCGCCGATGTACCAGAAATCCAGATCGAACCGAGCAGGGCACCAACGGTGTTCCCTTTGCCCTCCTGCCGATGTTTGCCCATCAGCTTCACCGTCCGCCCGTTCACATTCACCTCTTCGAAGGTGACTTCGAACTTGCCAGATTTGCCGCCGATGGCGCGGCCAGTCTTCCAGCTGACGACGCCTGTCGCTGGCGCGCCGCGTGGAATTACCACGGCCCCACCTTCCAAAACGTCTTCTGCCACGCTGAAACGAACCTTGTCGCCGACTTCTACCGTCTTCGAAGAAACCTCTGCCAGCGAGTTCAACTTCACAGGCGTGGACGCAGGAAGAACGCCAGATTTCGCGACAGCGGCCACCGGCGCAGCCGCCGTTGCTGTTGGCGTGGGCGTCGCCACCTGTGCGCCAGAGTTGACTTCGACAACATAGCCGGACTGAGCGGCTGCGACACTGGCAGCCGCAAGCATCGCGCCAAGGCACACGGCACGAACAAACATATGTAATACCCCCTGTGAGTCCGGTATTGTTGGCCGGATGGTTGATTGGGCGGCCAACATGGCGCTGGCCTGTTACAAGTCAAGCAGCCTTACCGGGCATGTGAGGATTGTTATCGATTAACCAGATACTGGCGGCGCATGATCCGATCAATTGATGGGGCAGCTTCGGCTGAGACAACTGCCGACTTCAAGAAAAACCTTAGAATCCAGATGAAAAAATCAGGACGTGCCACATTCATAATTCTACTTATGAATACTATCCCCACCCTTGCCAAGTCCGGCCATGTGTTCGAGCTGTCGAACGGCAAAGTCGTGTAAGCGACTTCGACAGAAAAAATTTTATCCGCCGAAAAAACACTGCGTCGCGGGTCAAATACGTCACGGCGCGAATAGGATATTTACTTCAGATCCTGCGACGAGGCCCGCCGCGCCGGCTATGCACCTATGCGCATCGACACGCCGGGCTATCGGGAAGGGCTGGACGGCGACCACGACGGGATCACCTGCGAGCCCTATCTCGGCCGATAAAGTCTTACGCCAGTGCGATGTCCGGCGCGTCTTCCGCCTTCATGCCCACCACATGGTAGCCGCTGTCGACATACAGCACTTCGCCCGTGGTGCCTGAGCCCAGACCGCTGAGCAGGTAGACGCCCGCGCCGCCCACATCTTCCAGCGTGGTGTTGCGCTTCAGGGGCGCGTTCAGCTCGTTCCACTTCAGGATGTAGCGGAAGTCGCCGATGCCGCTGGCGGCGAGCGTCTTCACCGGGCCGGCGGAGATCGCGTTTACCCGGATATTGTCGCGGCCATAGTCCACCGCGAGGTAGCGCACGCTCGCCTCCAGCGCGGCCTTGGCGACCCCCATCACATTGTAATGCGGCACCACCTTTTCAGCGCCATAGTAGCTGAGCGTCAGGATGCTGCCGCCTTCCGGCATCAGCGCCGCAGCGCGGCGGGCAATGGCCGTGAAGCTGTAGACGCTGATGTCCATCGACAGCAGGAAGTTCGCACGGCTGGTCTCGGCATATTTCCCGCGCAGCTCGTTCTTGTCGGAAAAGCCGATGGCGTGGACGAGGAAGTCGATGGTCGGCCAGTCCTTCGCCAGATCGGCGAACAGTGCATCGATGGAGTCGTCCGACGCCACGTCGCAATCGAACAACTTCGCCGCGCCCAGCGATTCCGCCAGCGGACGCACCCGCTTCTCCAGCGCCTCGCCCTGATAGCTGAAGGCCAGTTCCGCGCCCTGCGCGCTGAGCGCCTGCGCGATCCCCCAGGCCAGAGACCTGTCGTTGGCCACGCCCATGATCAGCCCGCGCTTGCCCGCCATCAAACCCATGTTGGTCTCCGTGATACCGAAGCGCCCCATTAGCGGCCTGAAATGGGCGGTTCAATCATAGCTGTCGGCCAGCGCCGCGTTCACCTCCACGCCGGCCACCAGCGCGAAGCCCACCGCATAGAAGAACAGCAGCGCCAGCATCACGCCCGACAGCGCGCCATAGGTGAGACCCATATGGCTGAAGGTGGAGAATGTCGGCCCCAGAAGCAGCGATCCGATGGACCATGCGATGGTGGTGATCAGCGCGCCGGGCCACGTGGGGCTGTAGCGCACCGAGGCCGGCGTCAGCAGCTTCAACAGCGCCCACAGCACCAGAAACAGCACGATGGGGGTGATAATGCGCGACCAGTCTATCCAGCCCGGCAGATCGATCCCGCGCGGGACCAGGCTTTCCACCGCCCGGATCGCCACCACAAGCGACACCTGCAACAGGAAGGTCACCACGACCAGCAGCACCGCCACCAGCGTGCCCGCCAGCGATTTCAGCCGATAGTGCAGGAAGCCGCCGTCCGGCTCCACATCGAAGGCGCGGAAGCTGATGTCGCGCAGCGTCTCGATGAAGGTCGTCACCGTCCACAGCGCGACGAGCCCGCCGATCCACAGCAGATTGCCGGTGCGGGCCTGCAGCACTTCCTCGATCACCGGCTCAAACAGCCGGGCGATATCGTAGGGAAGTGCGCGCAGCAGCCCTTCGATGGCGTAGCGGCCGGCGGCCGTCTCCCCGAAGGCGACCGTGACGGCCGTGATCAGGATGATCAGCGGCAGCAGCGTGACAAGCGAGAGATAGGCGATATTGCCGGCATGGATGTAACCGTCGCGCAGGGTGCGGCCGATCACGCGCCGCACGATGCCGGTGGTGCGCGGGCGCTTGGCCGTCACTTGGGCGAGCCAGCCCTCCACGTCGGACCAGCCCGGCATGGTCAGGCCTGAACCCGGGCCTTCAGGAATTCGGCCAAAGCCGGATCGTCGGGCACCTCGACCAGCACGCGGGCGATCAGATCGCCCCGGCTGCCGTCCTTCTTCGTCCAGCCCTTGCCCTTCAGCCGCAGTTGCTTGCCCGAGGAGGTAGTGGGCGCGATCGTCGCCATGACTTCCCCTTCCGGCGTGACGACGCGCGCCTTGCCGCCCAGCACCGCCGTTTCCAGCGGCACCGCCACATCGGTTCGCAGGTCGAAGCCGTCACGCGTGAAGCGGGAATCAGTCTGGATCGCCAGCGTCACATGGGCATCGCCCGGCCCGGCAGGCCCCGCCTCACCCTGACCGGGCAGCCGCAGCTGCTGGCCGTCCTCCACGCCCTTGGGGATGGCGAGCTCGATGGTCTTGCCGTTCTTCAGCGCCAGCCGCACCGTGCGTGCCAGTGCCGCATCGGCGAACGGCACCGCCAGCCGATAATTCAGATCGGGCCCGCGCTGTGGCGCGCTGCGGAAACCGCCACCGGAAAAGCCGCCGGAACGTCCGCCACCCATCCCGCCCGACGCCCGGCCGAACAGTTCCGAGAACAGATCAGACGGGTCCCCGCCGAAATCGAAGTCGAAATCCGGCGACCCGCGACCCGCGCCCGGCCGCGCACCCGGGCGATAGCCGCCGGCCCCCGCACCCGCGCCACTGAACCCGCTGAACTTCGGATTGCCCTGCTCGTCGATCTCGCCGCGGTCGTACTTCCCCTTCTTCTCCGCGTCGGAGAGGATGTCGTACGCCGAGGTGACCGACTTGAAGCGCTCGGCCGCCTTCGGATTGTCCTTGTTCCGGTCGGGGTGAAGCTCTTTCGCGAGCTTGCGATAGGCGCGCTTGATCGCCGCCGCATCGGCGGTGCGCGCCACACCCAGTTCGGAATAGAGGTCTGCCATCAGCCGTTCGAATCCTCACGCAATAACTGTTGCATAAAAGCAACAGTCGATATAGGCGGCTGCCCGGCCTGCGGCAAGACCACAGCTTGCCGCAGCGGCCCCGGCGGCCTAGCGAACGGATATGACCGATCCATATGCGCTTTTTGGAGACTGGTTCGCGGAGGCGCAAGCCGCCGAAGTGAACGATGCCAACGCCTGCGCGTTGGCGACCGTGGAACTGAGGGGAGATGAACTGCCCCTGCCCGACGTGCGAATCGTGCTGATGAAGGGCTATGACGCCGGCGGCTTCCTGATCTTCACCAACTATGACAGCGCCAAAGGCCGCCAGATCCGGCAGTGCCCGCATGCAGCGCTGGATTTCCACTGGAAGAGCCTGCGCAAGCAGGTGCGCGTGCGCGGCAGCATCGGCCGCGCCACGCTGGAGGAAAGCGACAGTTACTTCGCCACCCGCCCGCGCGAGAGCCAGCTGTCGGCCTGGGCCTCCATTCAGTCAGAGCCGCTGGACCGGCGGGAAAGCTTCGAAGCGCGCCTGGACGAAATGGCCGCCCGCTTCCCCGGGGACGTGCCCCGGCCGAACAACTGGGGCGGATACCGGCTGGTGCCGGACAGCATTGAGTTCTGGGAAGACCGCCCCGGGCGCCAGCACTGGCGCACCCGATTCGTGAAGGCCGGCGGGGGATGGGAAAGCGGGCTGCTCTACCCCTGATCTTCGGGCCCTGACTTTCGGGGCTCGCCCTCGGGCAACTGGCCGGGCAGCGCCCCTTCATTTCACATGGCTGCCGCCTGCCCGAAGCGGCTGGTGCTGCACCGCACAAATCTCCATAGGCGAAATATGAACCAGTTTCGTCCGATTTCCCCGCCGGAAGAGGCGGCCGCGCCGCGCGTGACGCCGGTGCTGCTGGCGCTGGCGCTGGGCGGATTCGCCATCGGCACCACCGAATTCGCCACCATGAGCCTGCTGCCCTTCTTCGCGCCCGACCTCGGCGTGTCCGAAGCGCAGGCGAGCCATGCCATCAGCGCCTATGCGCTTGGCGTGGTGGTGGGCGCGCCGCTGCTGGCCGTGCTGGGCGCGCGGATGGATCGCCGCCGCCTGCTGATCGGCCTGATGCTGATGTTCGCGGTCGGCAACCTGCTTTCCGCCATGGCCGCCAATTTCGGGCAGATGCTGCTGGTGCGCTTTCTGGCGGGGGTGCCGCACGGCGCCTACTTCGGGGTGGCCGCGCTGATGGCCGCCAGCCTGGTGCCGATCGAACGGCGGGCGCAGGCCATGGCCCGGGTGATGCTGGGCCTCACCATCGCCACCATCATCGGCGTGCCGCTGGCCAATATCATCGGCCAGCAGTTCGGCTGGCGCTGGGGCTTCGGCCTGGTCACCGCCTGCGCGCTTGCCACTGCGGCGCTCATCGCCTGGCTCGCCCCCAGCCAACCCGCCAAAGTCGGGCAAAGTCCCTTCACGGAGCTGGGCGCGCTCGCCAACGGGCAGGTCTGGCTGACGCTGTCCATCGGCGCCATCGGCTTCGGCGGCCTGTTCGCTGTCTACACCTATCTCGCCTCCACCATCCTCGACGTCACCATGGCGCCGCCCGCCGCCATCCCGCCGATGCTGGCGGTGTTCGGCCTGGGCATGACCATCGGCACCCTCGTCGCGGGCTGGGGCGCGGACCGGGCGCTGATGCCCACCGTCGGCATCATGCTCGCACTCGCCGCCGCGATGCTGCTGGTCTTCCCGTTCGCCGCCCACAGCCTGTGGACGCTGACGCCCGTGGTGTTCCTGCTGGGCGTGACCGGCTCGTTCGGGGTGCCGCTGCAGGCGCGGCTGATGGATGTCGCCGGCAACGCGCAGACGCTCGCCGCCTCGCTGCACCACAGCGCCTTCAACTTCGCCAACGCGCTGGGCCCCTGGCTTGCCGGGATGGCGGTCGCGGCCGGCCACGGCTTCGAATCCAGCGGCTTCGTGGGCGCCGGGCTGGCGCTGGGCGGCCTGCTGATGTGGGGGATCGCGCTCTTGTCGGACAAGAAACGCGGCTGAGGCGGCGCGGCCGACTCCGGCTACACCCCCAGCCGCGCCCGCGAATCGGCGGTCGTCCAGTCCCGGTCTCCGGCGTAGCGCCACACTTCCTTGCCGTCCGCACCATAGAGGATGGTCAGCGGCAACCCCCGCGCCTTCAGCTGGAAGCCGAACTGCATGCCCGATTCCACGCGCGTGCTGAGGTTGGGGTAGGCAGCAGGCGTGAACACGCCGCTCACCTTGCGCCAGCCCTCCATATCCTGGCTCACGGGCACCACCAGCAGCCTGCCCTTCGTCTCCTTCGCCAGCGCGTCCAGCGTGGGCAGTTCCTTCAGGCAGGGCGCGCACCAGGTGGCCCACAGGTTCACCAGAACAGGCTGGCCGGGGTTGGCCTTCAGGATGTCGGCGATGGTCTCCGTCTTGCCGTCCGGCCCGGTTTCCAGCGGCAGGTCGGGCGCGGGGGTGCCCGCAAAGCTGTCGTCGAAGCTGCCGGTCGGCACGTCGGGGTGCGTCGCGGCGGGTTGCGGCGTTGGCTCTTCCGCCTTAGGGCTCGAAGGCTGGCAAGCCGCCAGCAACAACAGCGCAACAAGGGATAGAGCAGGCTTCATGGCAACCTCCGGCAACGACTCTGGCGCTGGCACCGGGGGCACCAATGCGCTGTGGGGGGGCCGGTTCGAGGGCGGACCCTCGGCCGTCATGGCCGAGATAAATGCCTCCATCCCCTTCGACAAGCGCTTGTGGCGGCAGGACATCCGCGGATCGCTGGCGCACGCGGCGATGCTGGGCAAACAGGGCATCATCGAACAGACGGCCGCAGACGCGATTTCCGCCGGGCTGAAGCAGGTGGAAGCCGAGTATGAGGCCCGCGGCGTGCCGGTCGACCTGGCGCTGGAAGACATCCACATGACGGTGGAGACCCGGCTGAAGGAGATCGTGGGGCCGGATGCCGGGCGGCTGCACACCGCGCGCAGCCGCAACGATCAGGTTGCGACCGACTTCAAGCTGTGGACCCGCGACGCCATCGACGGCCATCTGGCCGCGATCCGCACGCTGGCAGGCGTGCTGGCCGCCCGCGCGCTGGAGCATCATGCCACCGTGATGCCCGGCTTCACCCATCTTCAGGTCGCGCAGCCCGTCACGCTGGGCCACCATCTGCTGGCCTATGTCGAAATGCTGAAGCGCGATTTCGGCCGCTTCCGCGATGCGCGGGCCCGGCTGAACGAAAGCCCGCTGGGTGCTGCCGCGCTGGCGGGCACCGGCTTCCCCAACGACCGCGCCTTCACGGCGCAGGCGTTGGCGTTCGACCGGCCGACCGCCAATTCGCTGGACAGCGTGTCGGACAGGGATTTCGCCATCGAATATCTCACCAGCGCCACACAATGCGCGCTGCACCTCTCTCGCCTCGCCGAAGAGATCATCCTGTGGGCCAGCCAGCCCTTCGGCTGGGTGAAGCTGCCCGATCAATGGTCGACCGGCTCCTCCATCATGCCGCAGAAGAAGAACCCGGACGCCGCCGAACTGGTGCGCGGCCATTCCGGGCGCATCCTGGGCCTGATGACGGGCCTGATGGTGACGATGAAGGGTCTGCCGCTCGCCTATTCGAAGGACATGCAGGACGACAAGGAACCGGTGTTCCAGGCCCATGACCTGTTCGAACTCAGCCTCGCCGCGATGGCCGGGATGATGGAGACGATCCGTTTCGTGCCCACCCGCATGCGCGACGCCGCCGCCAGCGGTTTTTCCACCGCGACCGACCTTGCCGACTGGCTGGTGCGCGAGGCGGCTGTGCCCTTCCGCGAAGCCCACCACATCACCGGCCGCGCCGTGAAGGCGGCCGAGGACAAGGGCGTGATGCTCGATGGCCTCACCCTCGATGAACTGGTCGCCGTCGACGCGCGCATCGACGCGCGCGTGTTCGACGTGCTGAGCGTGGAGGCCAGCGTCTCCAGCCGCACCAGCCTGGGCGGCACCGCGCCTGTGCGGGTGAAGGCGGCCGCCGAAACCGCCATCCGGGAGGTGCCGACATGGAACTGAGGCCGATCCTGATCGCCGCGCTGCTGTTGTCCGGTTGCGGCTACAAGGGCGCGCTCACCCGGCTCGAGCCGCCGGACCCGGCGCTCACCCGCGAGCAGCAGAAGGAAGCCCGTACCGCCGAAAAGCGCATGGTCACGCAGGGGCTGACGGTCGCGGCTGACGCCCGCCCGCTGCGCGTCGACGATCTCACGGTGAAGCTGGAAGTCCGGCGCGACGATCCGTTCAGTCTGCCACCCGAAGGCACCCAGACCAGCCGCAAGGTGCCCTTCCCCGGCGAGGAAGTCGTCAGCGACAGCCAGCCCTTCCCGACACCCGCCGCCACGCCCTCCGCCCCGACAAGTCAGGTGCCGCAGAACTGATGGACTTTTTCCAGCTCGAAGATGGGTCCATGCAGGCTGAAGGCGTTCCGCTGGAGCGGATCGCAGCCGAAGTCGGCACGCCCGCCTATGTCTATTCCGCCGCCACGCTGCGCCGCCATGCACAGGTGGTGCAACAGGCGCTGTCCGGGCTCGACAATCCGCTGATCGCCTTCGCGGTGAAGGCCAACCCCAATGTCGCGGTGCTGACCCTGTTGGGGAAGGAAGGGCTGGGCGCGGACGTCGTCTCGGTGGGGGAAATGCGCCGCGCGCTGGCGGCGGGCATTCCCGCAAGCCGAATCGTGTTTTCCGGCGTGGGCAAGACGGCGGCGGAAATGAAGGCCGCGCTGGAGGCGGGCATCCTGCAGCTGAACGTGGAGAGTGAGCCCGAGCTTCAGCAATTGTCCGCCGTCGCCACCGCACTGGGGAAGACGGCGGAGATCGCCATCCGGGTGAACCCCGATGTCGATGCCGGCACCCATGCCAAGATCTCCACCGGCAAGGCCGAAAACAAGTTCGGCGTCCCGCTGGACCGGATCGAGGCGCTCTATGCCGAGGCGTCGGCGCTGCCGGGCATCCGCCCCGTTGGCGTCGCCGCCCATATTGGCAGCCAGCTTCTGGACCTGAAGCCGATGGAGGCCGCCTACACCAAGCTGGGCGCGCTGGTCGGGCGGCTGCGCGCCGCCGGGCTGGGCGTGACCCGCGTCGACCTGGGCGGGGGCTTGGGCATCCCCTATGATCCGAAGCTGCCGCTGCCGCCCTCGCCCGCCGATTACGGCGCGATGGTTCAGCGGGTGACCAAATGCTGGGACGCGCAGCTGATGTTCGAGCCCGGCCGCCTGATCGCGGGCAATGCCGGCGTGCTGCTGGCGCAGGTGATCCTGGTGAAGACGGGCGCCGCCAAGAATTTCGTGGTGCTGGATGCGGCCATGAACGACCTTATCCGCCCCACCCTCTATGGCGTCTATCACGATATCCGGGCGGTCCGCCCCCGCGCCGGCGAAATGGTGGCGACCATCGTGGGCCCCGTGTGCGAAACCGGCGACATGTTCGCCGAAGACCGCAGCATCACCCCCGTTCAGGCAGGCGACCTGATCTGCCTGATGACGGCGGGGGCCTATGGCGCCACCATGGCCTCCACCTACAACAGCCGGCCGCTGGTGCCGGAGGTTCTGGTGGAGGGCGATCGTTATTCTGTCATCCGGCGCAGGCAGACGCTGGACGAGCTTCTGGAGCTGGACGAGGTTCCGGACTGGTTGTGAACTGTTGGGGCTAACAGGGAGTATCATGATGAAGCCAGTGAAGAAGGCGGTGTTTCCGGTGGGCGGCATGGGCACGCGGTTCCTGCCCGCCACCAAGGCGGTGCCCAAGGAAATGCTGCCCGTGGTGGACAAGCCCCTGCTGCAATATGCGGTGGACGAAGCACTGGCGGCCGGCATCGAGCAGATGATCTTCGTGACCGCGCGCGGCAAATCCGCGCTGGAGGATTATTTCGACGTGGCCGGCGAACTGGTCGCCACGCTGAAGGAACGCGGCAAGACCGCTGAGCTGCAGGTGCTGGACGGCACCCAGCTGACGCCGGGCAACATCGCCTATGTGCGCCAGCAGGAACCCGCCGGGCTTGGCCATGCCGTGTGGTGCGCCCGGCACATCACCGGAGACGAGCCCTTCGCCGTGCTGCTGCCGGACGAGCTGCTGTGGAACCCGGCGGACCCCTGCCTCGCCCAGATGGTGCGCGCCCGCAACGAAGTGGGCGGCACCGTGATCGCCGTGGTGGAAGTGCCGGAGAATGAGACGCATCGCTACGGCATCGTCGATCCGGGCACGTCCTCGGGCTCGCTCACGCAGGTGAAGGGGTTCGTGGAAAAGCCCAAGCAGGGCACCGCGCCCTCGCGCCTCGCCGCCGTGGGCCGCTATCTGATCGAGCCCGAGTGCATGGACATCCTGTCGGAAGGGAAGCGCGGCGCGGGCGGCGAGATCCAGCTGACCGACGCACTGGCGCAGCTGATCGGCAAACAGGCCTTCCACGCCCACACTTATTCGGGTGCGCGCTATGATTGTGGCGACAAGGCCGGGCATATCACCGCCAATATCGCCCTCGCGCTGGAGCGGCCCGACATCGGCCCGGCCGTGAAGGCCTGGATGGCCGCGAACCTCTGATGGAAGCCCTTCCCCTGTTCCACCGCCTCGCCGGGCAACCGGTGCTGGTGCTGGGCGAAGGGGAGGCAGCCCTTGCGAAGGTGCGGCTGGTGACGGAGGCCGGCGGCACCGTGGTCACGGAGACCAGCCCCGGCGTGCGGCTGGCCTTCGTCGCTTTGCCCGATCCGGAGCCGGTCGCCGCGCTGCTGAAGGAACAGGGGCTGCTGGTGAACGTGCCGGACAGGCCGGAGCTGTGCGACTTCCTCGTGCCCGCCATCCTGGATCGCTCGCCCGTGATGCTGGCGGTGGGCACCGGCGGCGCATCGGCCAGTCTGGCCAAGGCCCTGAAAGAGCGTCTGGAGCAATGGCTGCCGTCCGGCCTTGGCGCGCTTGCGGTGGCGATCCGGCAATCGCGCGAGACGGTGGCGGCGGTGCATGAAGACGTGCCCGCCCGCCGCGCCTTCTGGGCGGGCGTGCTGGCGCCGGGCGCCGTGCTGGACCCGCTGGCGCCGCATGACGATCCGCTGGCCGCCATCGCCGATGCGCTAGCAGGCGGGCCGGACCCCGAGGGCCGCATCGATCGCATCATAGTCGGAGAGGGCGGCGCCGACGCGCTGACGCTGCGCGAACTGCGGCTGCTGGCGCAGGCCGATCTGGTGGTGCAGGCCCCCGGCGTGCCGACCGAGGTGCTGGCCCTGATCCGACGCGATGCCGCGCGTCAGGTGGGTATGGATGTGCCCGAAGGCGCTGTCAAAAGCGGGGGCGGCCGCATCGTGCTGATCGGACTGGAAGGCGAATGACGATGGATTTGCGGCCCCGGCGGACGGTGCTTTACCTGCCTGCCTCCAACGCGCGCGCAATCGAAAAGGCGCGGGCCCTCCCCGCCGACTGCATCATTCTGGATCTGGAAGACGCCGTCGCGCCCGAGATGAAGCCCGCCGCGCGCGATGCCGCCGTCGCCGCCGCAGCGACCGATTTCGGTGCCAGCGAAGTGGGCATCCGCGTCAACGGCTTCGGCACCGAATGGGTGGAGGCGGATTTCGCCGCCGTCGCCGCCTCAAAGGCCGCCTTCGTCGTGGTGCCCAAGGTGGACGGCCCCGCGCAGGCGGCCGAAGCCGTGGCGCTGGCGGGCGGCAAGCCGCTGTTTGCCATGGTGGAAACTCCGCACGGGGTGCAGCAGGTGGACGCCATCGCCGACGTCCCCGGCGTGGCGGGCCTGATCGCCGGCTTCGCGGACCTCACCAAGGATCTGCGCGCGAAACCCGGCCCGGATCGCCTGCCTTTGGTCTACGCCGCGAGCCGCATCCTGCTCGCCGCCCGCGCCAGCGCCATCCTCGCCTTCGACGGCGTGTTCACCTCCATCGGGGATGACGCCGGGCTGGAACGGGAAACACGACAGGCCGTCGAGCTGGGCTTCGACGGCAAGACCTGCATCCACCCCAGCCAACTGGACAGCGTGAACCGCCTGTTCGCCCCGAGCGCCTCAGAGGTGGAACACGCCAGGGGCCTGATCGACGCTCACAAGCTGGCGATGGCCGAAGGCAAGGCGGTCGCCACCTTCAAGGGCAAGATGGTGGAAGTGCTGCATGTGGCGGAGGCCGAACGCACCCTGAAGATCGCCGAACTGATCGGCGAACTGGGCGGGCTGGCGGAAAAAGTGGTGGAAGTGGCGACCGAATAGAGCGCTATTGCCCCGGAAATTGCGTCGACGCGCCGATCACGAAAATGTGCGGCTGGGACACGGTTCTGAATCCAATCCGCTCGTACAGTGGATAGCCCTTTTCCGTCGCGCCCAGCGTGAACAGTTTCACCCCGCGCTCGCGATAATGCGCCATCGCCGCCGTCAGCACCGCCATTCCGACTCCGCGACGCTGGTTCTCCGCCGGGGTGGACATGGTGTAGATGCCGACATGGTCGCCGGTGCGGATGAACAGCCCGCTGCCCAACGCCGTTCCATCGTCTTCGGCCAGCCACAGATCATAGCCCTCGCTCGCAAGGGCGGATGCCGGGATGGCGGACCTGCAATGGCCCTCGTCCAGACCGAAGGCGGCCGCGGCCAGCCGGTTGCCGATGTCCACCTCATCAGGGTCCGCGATGCGAACGGTAAAGGCGGACGACGGGGAGATGCCCGCCCCGTCATGCTGCATCAGCGGCATCTGCCCCACTTCGGTCAACCCGGCCTCCGCCGCCCAGCCCCGAACCGTGTCGGCGCCGTCCTCCACCACCAGCAGCGCATCGAGCCCCTTGGCGCTGACAGCCGCCAGCACCGCATCCAGATCCTGCCGGGAAGCATCGGAGGTCAGGAACACCATGTTCAGGTCCGCCGCCGCCTCCCCGGACAGGGCGATGCCGCCGGTTTCCAGCATCCGGCAATCCGCCTTCGCGCCATGCTCCAACAGGCGAACCACCTCGGAACTCATCTGCAGGATCATCTCGGCTGACATCATGCACTCCCCCAACCGCCGCAGAGTGCAAGTTGTTCACGAGGGACGCAATGGGTCCGGGCTCAGGTCCTCGCCCGGTTCAAGAGGGCCGCAACCACCAGCAGACAATAGATGCCCACCATCACCCGGGGCTGCCAATAGGGCATGAACAGGAAGATGATCGCCAGCCAGCCGAGCCCGGCCAACAGTGCCAGCACCAGCAATGTCGGTTCCGCAAACAGCTGGACCGCCCGTGTCGCCACGAACAGCCCCATCAACCCGAAGGCGAACTGGCCCAGCGAAAAGGCCGAATGCAGCCCGTAATAGAGCGTCCGCTCCGGCCCCGGCGGGTGCACGCCGCGCATATGCTGCGACACCACATCGATGGCGAAATGCGTGATGGAGATGAAGATCAGCCAACCGAAGGCGGCGAACAGAAGCATGCGATGCATGGCGGTCTCCACTCAGCCGAATTCGGCGCCGGTCAGTTCGGTGGACGCCAGCCACAGCCGCGCCGCAGCCACCGCATCCAGCGCCTGCGGTGGGATTCGTGCCTCCGCCGGATAACCGCGAGTCTCCCCCAAGCCATCCGGCCCATAATAGGCGCCCGGCCGCGCCAGCGGCGACGTGGCGGCAAACAGGGTAGGCAGCGCGCCCTGCCAGGCCGGCTGGAACAGGAACCACAACAGGCTCCGCGCGGTTCCCACAAGGCTGGCCTTGCCCGGCGCATTGTGCAGAAGATCGGTTCGCGCGATGCCCGGATGCGCTGCCAGGCTGGCCACGCCCCAGCCGCCCGCATCGCTCTGCCGCTGCAGCTCAAAGGCGAACATCAGGCAGGCCAGCTTCGATTGCGCATAGACCGGCATCGGCTTGTAGCTGCCCCGCGCATTCAGGTCGCCGAAGTCGATGGCCCCATCCCGCGCCGCGATGCTCGACAGCGTCACCACCCGCGCATCCTTCCCGCGCCGCAGCAGCGGCATCAGCTGTGCCGTCAGCGCGAAATGGCCCAGATAGTTGGTGCCCAATTGCAGCTCGAACCCGTCCGTCGTTTCCAGCCGCTCGGGCGGCACCATCACACCGGCATTGTTGATCAGCATGTCCAGGCTGCCGCGCTGGCTCAGCAGCCGGTCTCCGAACGCCTCGATCGAGGCCAGGCTGGCGAGGTCCAGCTCCTCGAAGCGCACCATGGCGGAGGGCAGTTCGGCGCGAATCTGTGCCACCGCATGGGCGCCCTTGGCGGCGTTGCGCCCCGCCAGGATCACTTCCGCGCCGGCCCGTGCCAGCGCCAGCGCATCCTCATACCCCAGCCCTCCGGTCCCGGTGATCACGGCCGAGCGGCCGTTCTGCGGGGGAATATCCAGCGCCGTCCACTTCGCCATGCCGCTGCCTTTTAAAAAAATTGCACTTGGTGTAAAATCAAATATCGCACTCAGTGTAATTTTTCAACAGGCCGATTGATGACCCTTCACGACGCCCCTTCACCCGGCGAAGGCCTCAGGCAGCGCAAGCGGCGGGAAACGCTGGGGCGCATCACGGAAGCCGGCATGCGCCTGTTCATCGCGCAGGGCTATGAAGCCACCACCTTGGACGAGATCGCGGCTGCCGCCGGGATTTCGCGCCGGACTTTCTTCTATTATTTCAAATCGAAGGACGACATCCTGCTCTCCGCGCAAAGCGGCATGGGCGACATGATCGCAGCCGCCGTGCGCGCCGCGCCGCCGCAGCAACGCCCCCTGCATGCCGTGCGGGACGCCGTGCTGAACGTCTGCGCGCCCTACCCCGCCGACGAGATGCTCGCGCTGGACCGGGTGATGCGCGCCAGCGAAACCGTGCAGGCGCGCAAGCAGGCCAGCTATGTCCAGCACGAACAGACGCTGTTCGACGCGCTCCGCGAACGCTGGCCCCAGCCCGGCCGCGAAACCGCGCTCCGCCTGCTCGCGATGCTGTCCATCGGCGCCATGCGGCTGTCGTTCGATGCCTTCAACCGCGAAGGCGGCCAACGCCCCATCGCGGACGTGCTCACCGAAACCTTCGACTCGCTGGAAAGCGGGCTGTGATGGCGCGACACCTCAGCCGCGCCGGTTGAACACCTCAAGCTGGTCCGCAAAGGCGCGTTGATAGGCAGAGCGGGCCGTGCCTCTGGCAACATAGGCGGACAGATTGGCATGGGCCTCCACCAGACCGCTGCCCTCCAGCCGACGCAATACCGTCACCATCAGGATATCGGCCGCGCTGAACGCGCCTTCCAGCCAGTCCGCAGACCCCAGGCGCGCCGACAATTGTGCCATGCGCACGGCCACGCGCGCGTCCAGCATGGGCATCCGTTCGGCGCCGCCATCCCGATCCAGATACCTGGCCGTCTCCCGGTCGACGATGACCGGTTCCACCGTGTTCAGAGCCGCAAACATCCACATGATCGCGCGGGCGCGGGCATGGGCGTCGGCCGGCAGCAGGCAGTCATGGCGTTCTGCGATATGCAGCAGAATCGCCCCGGTTTCGAACAGCGCGAGGTCTTCCTCCTGATAGGTGGGAATCTGACCGAAGGGATTGAGCCCCAGATGTGCAGGCTCTTTCATCGCCTCGAACGACAGCAGCCGAACCTCATAAGGCTGCCCCACCTCCTCAAGCGCCCAGCGCAACCGCATATCGCGCGCCTGACCCCGGCCTTTATCCGGCGAGTCGGCAAAAGCTGTCAGGATGATTGCCAAGCGGCTAAGTTTCCGACGGAAGCCAGGGGGGACGCACCAGCACGGCCTCAGCCCCGTCAACCGTCAGCGGCTGATCGGCATAGTCCATCCGGAAGATCGCCATCTGCAGGTCGCCGTGGCGCACCCCGCGCAGTTCGCCCGCCACACGCTCTCCGGCCATGATCTTCGCGTCCGGCGCGCTCGGCCCTGACAGCCGCACCGGCAGCAGCCGTTTCCGCAGCTTGTCGCGATGGTGCATCCGGGCGGTATTCTCCTGCCCCGTGTAGCAGCCCTTGGTGAAGCTCACCCCGTTCAGTTCGCGGGCGTCGGTTTCCAGCCACAGCAGTTCGTCGCTGCCGATCTCGTCCGCCTCCGGCAGGCCCAAAGGCAGCCGATGCGCGTGCCAGTCCTCGATCGTCGCCGTCATCACGGCGGCGGCGCCGAGGAATCGGCTTCCCGCCCGGGCGTCGCGCGGGTCCACCGGATGGCGTGAGGCTTCGCCCCACTGCTGCCACACCGCAACGCCGGTTTCAGGCGCGATTCCCACCTGCTTGCGCAGGCGGAACATCGTCAGGCGCTTCGCCAGCACCTCGATCTGCTCCGCCGCAACGTCGATCAGCACATCGTCCCCATCCTCGAACAGGAACAGCTGGAACAACGCCTTGCCCTGCGGGCTCAGCAGCCCGGAATAGAGCGGCGTCTCGGCGGACAACGCCGTGACGTCCTGCGTCAGCAGGCCTTGCAGGAACGGGCGGACATCTGCGCCGGAAAGCCGCAGAATCTTGCGATTGATCATGTGACACAGGGGCATCACCGTCCTAGATAGCGGGGATGGCACATGCTTCAACCTTCGACAGCCTGTGGGCAGGTGGCACGGTCTGGACTCCGGGCGGGCCGGTGGAAGCCGACATCGGCGTAACGGACGGCAAGATTGCTGCAATTCTCCCGCGCGGCACCGGCTCCGCGGGCGAGACGCGGGACTGCACCGGCCTGATGATCCTGCCGGGCCTGATCGACACCCAGGTGCATTTCCGCGAACCCGGCCTCGAATATAAGGAAGACCTCGAGTCGGGCTCCCGCTCGGCCGCGCTGGGCGGCGTGACGGGCCTGTTCGAAATGCCCAACACCAAGCCGCTGACCGACACGCCCGAAGCCATGGCCGACAAGGTCGCCCGGGCGAAGGGCCGGATGTGGACGGATCATGCCTTCTACATGGGCGCCACCGCCGAGAACGCCGACCATATGGCCGAGCTGGAGCGCCTGCCCGGCTGCTGCGGCGTGAAGATTTTCATGGGCGCTTCCACCGGCGACCTGCTGGTGGCGGACGACCGCAACCTGCTGAACGTGCTGAAGCACGGCACCCGCCGCGTGGCGATCCACTGCGAGGACGAGTTCCGCATGCGGGATCGCATGGGCGAGCGCGTGACGGGGGACCCTTCCAGCCACCCCGTCTGGCGCGACGATGAAAGCGCTCTGCTCGCCACCAAGCGGGCCGTCGCAGCCGCGCGGGAGGCGAAGAGGCGCATCCATGTACTGCATGTGACGACCCCGCAGGAACTGGAATATCTGAGCCAGAACAAGGATATCGCATCCTGCGAAGTCACCCCCCAGCATCTGACGCTGGCCGGGGAGGAGGCCTATCCGCGCCTCGGCACGCTGGCGCAGATGAACCCGCCGATCCGCTCGGGCTGGCACCGCGACGGGCTGTGGCACTGGCTGGCGCAGGGCGTGCCCGATGTGCTGGGGTCCGATCACGCCCCGCATACGCTGGAGGAAAAGGCCAAGCCCTATCCCGACAGCCCGTCCGGCATGCCGGGTGTGCAGACCATCGTGCCGCTGATGCTGAACCATGTGGCCGAAGGGCGGCTGACGCTGGCGCGGCTGGTGGACCTGATGGCGTCCGGCCCGCAGCGGCTGTTCGGTCTGATCGGCAAAGGCCGGATCGTGGCGGGCTATGACGCGGATTTCACCATCGTCGACCTGAAGGCGAAATGGACCATCGAGGAAAGCTGGCTCGCCAGCCGCTGCGCGTGGTCCCCCTTCACAGGCATGCAGCTGACGGGCCGCCCGGTGGGCACAGTGCTGCGCGGGCAGGCCGTGATGTGGGAGACGGAACTGGCGGCGGCCCCCACGGGCGTACCATTCCGATTTGAAGAAACACTGAGAACCTGAAAAGCTTGCGAGCATAAGGATTTGGGAGACTGACATGACCAGCGTGAAATTTGCCGCCGAGCGTGATCCGGCGAGCACCGCCGCCCTTGTGCTGTTCGTGGGCGAAGGCGGGCAATTCTCTGCCGGCGCCGAAGCCGTGGACAAGGCCAGCGGCGGGCAACTGGGCCGCGCCATGAAGGCCGCTAACTTCACCGGCAAGAAGGGCAAGCTGCTGGAGGTGCTGGCGCCGGCCGGGGTTTCCACCGCGCGCGTGCTGCTGGCCGGGATCGGCGAAAGCGCCAAGGCCGACATCCGCACCTTCGAGGATCTGGGCGGCGAGATCGCGGCGCGGGTGCAGACGCTGGAAGCCGAACTGGTTGCCGACTTCTCCGGCATCGCCGATCTGGCGGTGGGCACCGATGTGGCGGCCGCGCATTTCGCCCATGGGGTGGACCTCAGGAACTGGCGCTTCGACACCTATCGCACGAAATTGAAGGACGAGCAGAAGGGCAAGCTTGCCACCGTCACGCTGGTGGGCATTTCCGACAGCGCCTCGCCGCTGGTGGAGCGGCTGGCGGCAGTGGCGGCGGGGGTTTCCTTCGCCAAGACGCTGATCACCGAGCCGGGCAACATCATCTACCCGGAAAGCTTCGTGGAGCGGGTGAAGGCGAAGGTCGAGCCGCTGGGCATCAAGGTGACCGTACTGGACGAGAAGGATCTGAAGAAGCTGGGCGCCGGTTCCATGCTGGGCGTGGCGCAGGGCTCTGTGCGGCCGCCGCGCCTGCTGGCGCTGGAATGGAACGGCACCGGCAATGCAGATGCCACCCCGCTGGCGCTGGTGGGCAAGGGCGTCACCTTCGACACCGGCGGCATCTCGCTGAAGCCCGGGCCGGGCATGGAAGACATGAAGTGGGACATGGGCGGTGCGGGCGCCGTTGCCGGCATCATGGTCGCGCTGGCGGGCCGCAAGGCGAAGGCGCGCGTGGTCGGCGTGTGCGGGCTGGTTGAGAACATGCCCGACGGCAATGCGCAGCGCCCCGGCGATGTGGTGACCAGCATGAGCGGCCAGACGGTCGAGGTGCTGAACACCGACGCCGAAGGGCGGCTGGTGCTGAACGACTGCCTCACCTGGACGCAGGCCAACTACAAGCCGAAGACGATCCTGGATTTCGCCACGCTGACAGGCGCCATCATCATCAGCCTCGCCCACCAATATGCCGGCGTGTTCAGCAATTCCGACACGCTGTGGGGCAATCTGGATCGCGCCGGGAAATCGGTGAACGATCTGGTGTGGCGCCAGCCGCTGTCCGAGATTGGCGGCCATTATGACCAGATGATCGACAGCCCCATTGCCGACATGAAGAATCTGGGCCCGCGCGAAGGCGGCTCGATCACGGCGGCGCAGTTCCTGCAGCGCTATGTGAACGAAGGCGTGGAGTGGGCGCATATCGACATCGCCGGTGCGGTGTGGCGGCCCAAGGCCGGTGCGCTGCACGACAAGGGCGCGACCGGCTTCGGCGTGCGCCTCGTCGACAAGTTCGTGTCCGACCACTTCGAGAGCTAATGCCGCTCGATATCGGATTCTATCATTGCACACGGGCGCCGGCGGCCGAAGTCGCCGTGCGCCTGTCCGCCAAGGTGCTGGAAAGCGGACAGCGGTTGCTGGTCGTGGGCGAACGCCCGCGGCTGGAGGCGCTGGACAAGGCGCTGTGGGCGCTGGTGCCGGACAGCTTCCTGCCCCATGCGCTGGCGGGCGGCGAGTTCGATGCGGACCAGCCCATCCTGCTGGCGGAAACGGCGGAGCCTGTGAACGGCGCCAAACTGCTGCTGTCTCTGGAAGCGGGCGTGCCGGGTGCGATGGACGGGTTCGAGCGGGTGTTGAACCTGTTCGAGGACGGCAGCCCGGCGCATGAGCGAGCGCGGCTGGACTGGAAGGCGCTGGGCAGCCGCGACGGGCTGACGCGCAGTTACTGGCAACAGAATGAGCGGGGCGGATGGGAAAAGCGGGGCTGATCGCGCTGGCTTTGCTGGCTGTGCCAGCGGCGGCAGAAGTGCCTGACAGCGCGCTGCTGACGGCTGACCAGCCGGCGAAGATCGCCGAGGTCGTGCGCCAGCTGGGCCGCCCCGGCCTGCTGGAGACCGACGAGGCCGGAGACCCCAGCATCGCCACCGGCTTCGGCGGCTATGCCGGGCGCATCTGGTTCTTCGATTGCATGGAGGATGGCTCCGACTGTCTGGGCGTGCGGTTGCAGGTGGGGATCGGCACCGAGCACAAGCTGACGCTGCAGCAGGTGAATGCCTTCAATCAGGAGAAGCGATTCGCCACGCTGAGCCTGGATGAAGAGGGCGACCCGATCCTGGCCTATGATCTGTCCATGATGAAGCCCGGCGTTTCGGTGGCGGTGTTCAGCGACAGCTTCCGCCTGTTCGATCAGCAGGCGACCGCGCTGGTGGAGATGGTGAAGGCGGCGGAAACGGCAGGAAAGTAACTGTTAGTGTGGGAGAGTATCATGAAGGCGATTGTAGCAGCATCGGCGTTGATCATGTTGAGTGCGCCGGTTGCAGCGCAGGATATGCCGGGAACAACGATGCTGAAAGCCAGCGATCCGGCGACGATTGCGCGCTACCTGAATCAGATCGGCTATCGTGCCAAGCTCGGCAAGGACAAGGCGGGCGACCCGACCATCGAAACGGGGATAAGCGGGCGGAATGTATGGATCTACTTTTATGGGTGCGAGAAGGGCGCAAACTGCACGTCTCTTCAATTTCAAATGGGAATCAGCACCAAGCAGAAGCTGTCTCTGTCTCAGGTGAACAGGTTCAATCAGAAGTTCCGCTTCAGCCAGCTCTCGCTGGACGACGAACAGGACCCTTGGCTCTATTATGACCTGCCGAGCGGCGCGGCCGGGATCAGCGGCGATGCGTTCGAACTGGCGGTGGACATCTATAGTGACCAGATCAACGAACTGGACAGGTTGATTGACGCGGCCGAAACCCCGAAGAAATAGCGCCTAGCGGGCGGCGGACCCGTCCAGCGCCTGCAGCACGGCCTTGTGGATGGCGATGCGCGCGGGGCGGATTTCGTTGTTTTCCCGCGTGGGGTTCACCCGGTTGGTCAGCAGGATGGCATAGGCGCGGCGATCCGGATCGATGTAGATCGACGTACCGGTGAAGCCCGTGTGCAGGATGGCGCGCGGGCTGGCGAGATCGGAGGCGAAGCCGCCGGGGAGGGTCGGCGTGTCCCAGCCGAGCGCGCGGGTGCTGGTTTCGGGACGTTTCTGCCGGGCCATGAACTGCGCGACCGTTGCGGGTTTCATCAGGCGGCGGCCCTTGAAGCTGCCGCCCTCCAGCCAGAGCGTGGCGATGTGGGAGAGGTCTGCCGCAGTGGAGAAGAGCCCGGCGTGGCCGGCCACGCCGCCCATGATGTAAGCGTTCTCGTCATGCACCTCGCCATGGACGAGCCGGTTGCGCAGGCGGTTGTCCTGCTCGGTGGGGGCGATATGGGAAAGGTTACGGGGGCTGGGGTTGAAGCCAGTGTCTTTCATGCCCAGCGGCTGGAAGATGTTGCGCGCCACGAAGCGGTCGAACGGCTGGCCCGAGATTCGGCTGATGATCTCGGCCATCAGAATCAGATTCTCGTCGCGATAGACGGATTTCGTGCCCGGCGGGGCTTCGACCGGCATGACGTTGATCGCCGCCAGAATCTCCGCCTTCGAGCGTGCTGTGCGCCAGTGCTCGGCTTCGGGGGCGAGGCCGGAGCTGTGGGCGAGCAGATCCCGCACGGTGATGGCATCATGGCCGGGCGCGCCGCCGAATTCCGGCAGGTAGCGGAAGACGGGCGCATCCAGATCGAGCCGGTCGCGATCCACCAGCAGCGCGGCCGCCGTGGTGGTGGCGACGACCTTGGTGAGCGAGGCGAGATCGAAGATGGCGTTCAGCGGCATAGGCGCTGCATCGGGCGCACTGCTGATCCGACCGAAGGCCTGCAGCACCGGCGGGCGGGCGCCCTGCCCCACCGCCAGCACCGCGCCAGGGAAGGCCTTGCCGACCCACTGATCGACTTGCGCGAAGGCTGGGGCGAGTTCCGGGGTGGTCGCGTGGGAGGGCACGCGCGCCTGCACGGTGCCGGGTTGCGCCAGCGCTGCGGCCAGGGCGATGAACAGGGCGGCGCGGCGCAATGGGAAGATCATGAGGGCCCCTTCGGCTGGTCTGTGCTCAGCCAGTTATGGGGGATGGGTTGGAGGAGTGCGAGACGCCAAACATCATGAAAGCCATGCCTGCCCACGCTTGCATGGGGGTTTTGGCGCGCTGTGGATACCGGAAGGAGCAATGCGAAATCTGCGGGCAGATTTTTTGTGTTCTGCGTATGATACATATATCTTGGAATCGAACGAGGTCCGGCATTGATCAGTGATCAGACAGAAGACCAAGCTTTTGATGCCTATAGAAGAGGCCTCTACAAAGAGTCTTTGCCGACTTTGCTAAGATTGGCACACAAAGGCGACGTTCACGCATTGATGGCTGTGGCGTGGATAAATGAGGTTGGAGCAGCGGGAAACACTGACATCGAGTTCGGACGACTTTGTTACAAGCAAGCTGCGGATGCTGGCTCGATGGATGCACTGCACCGCCTGGGCAGACTTTTGAAAAAGTCCAATGACTGGGATCAGGCGATCGCAACGTTCAAAATTGGTGCACAAGCAGGGCACCTTCCCTCCATGTGCGACTTGGGAATCATGTTGATCGACCAAGCGGGAAATCCAAGCGATGCTAAGGATGGCATCGCCTGGTTGAAAGTTGCGGGTGATAGAGGCCATCTCTTTGCCAAAAGACGATTGCTAAAAATAACAATATCTGACAGCATCTCGATTTTCAGAAGTATTAAATTAAGACTATCTTTTATTCCCCTGACCTTTAGATATCTCAGAGAGTATTTTTCAAATCCAAATTCTGAAAAAATAAATTGATCGCTGTTATTGATATACAAGAAGCGTTGCAGAGGCAGCCGTCGGCAAAAAATCCCTCTTAAATCAACGTCGCGATGTTGACCGTGTCCGTTGGCTTCACCTGTATCTTGCGGCCGATGACGGGCACGTCGATCAGGGCGCCGGGGTTTTCGTGGATCTGGGCGAGGAAGCGGGTGCCGTTTTCCAGCCGGCCGATCAGCAGGGCGAAGGCAGGGACGCCCTTGTCGTGGACGACGGTGAAGGTCTCGACCGTGCCCTGCCCTTCCGGCTTTTCGGTGAAGGCGGGGCTGGGCATGGCGTCGATCTCTGCCTGATAGCTGGCGGGATCGGTGCGGGCGAAGGCCTTGGGGGTCGTGCTCCAGACGCCAAAGCTGTGCTTGGTGAGGAAGCCGCCGTTGGCGAACACCAGCCCCCAGGCGCCGGGGTTGGCGCGGCAGCGGGCCGCGACTTCGGCGATGCCGTGCATCGAATAGTTGTTGCCGGGGCCGCCGAAATAGGGGAGCCCGCCCGTCAGTGTGAGGCCGCGCGGGTCGTCGTGGCGCAAGCCGATCTCGTCTGCGGCGACTTCGACGGCGCTGGAGAAGCAGCTGTAGATATCCATGTGTGCGAGGTCGGCCGGGGTGACGCCCGCCTGTTTCAGCGCATGCGCGGCGCCGATGCGCACCGCCGGGGAGGAATGGTAGTTCACGCGTTCCGTCACGAGGATCTTCTCGTGCGTGTCGGCATTGCCGTGGAGGTAGACGCGCTTGTCCGCCGGCACGCCGAGGCGGTCCGCTGCGTCCGTGCTCATCAGCAGCAGGGCGGCCGCCTGATCCACGAACATGTTGGCGTTCAGATATTTGGTATAGGGATAGCCGATGTAGCGGTTGTCGCCCTCCGGCGTGATGATCTCTTCAGCCGTGCGGGCGACCGGCAGCTGGGCGTAGGGGTTCTTCGCGGCAACCTCAGTGAAGCGGGCCATCAGCTCGCCGATGGCCCGGCGGTGGGCGAGCGGGTCGCGGCCGTAACGCGCGCCCAGCGCGTTTTCGAACAGCGGGTAGATGTTTACCGGCATGGCGATGCCGTGCCGGATCTCGTGGGGGCTGGCGTAGGTGGTCTTCTCCGGCCACTGCTCGGCGGGTTCGGGGGAGTCCTCCGCCCAGTCCAGCTTCAGGCCTGCCTTCAGCGCGCGGGCCTGGGTGCGCAGCGGCTCGCAGCCCGTGAGCAGCACCACATCATGATCGCCCTGCGTGATCGCTTGCGCGAAATAGTTCACCAGCATCTGCGGCGAGTTGCCGCCCACCGGGCCATAGAGCGTGCGCTTCGGCTCTGCGCCGATGCGGGTGGCCACGGCATGGGGCAGGTTGTTCTGCTTGCCGAACGGCGTGCCGAAGCCCGAATCCTGGAACAGACGCACCACGGTGACGCAATCGATGGCGCCCGCCACATCATGGCCGCCGCTGTCGGCAATGGCCGCGCGGGAAACCGCCGCCATCATCTCCTGCGGCGACAGGCCCTGCCCGGGTTCCGACGTGCGATCGACGCTCTGCGCGATGCCGACGAGGACGGGGGTGCGTGGATCGATGCTCATTCTCGTGTCTCCCTGACCGGATGGTTAGGGGAGCGGCGGGCGGTTGGGGAGCTAGCGGTTTTTTGGGCGTGGGGGGGTGAGAGGCCTCCGGCGGGGCGGGCTCTGCCCGCCACCCGGCAGGGAGCCGTGCTCCCTGCACCCACGTTTGCAGGGTGATCGGCGATGTTGCGCTGGTGAAGGGGTTATGGCCTGCGGCGCTTTATGTGGTGCGCCTTCCGGTCTTTCATCGTCACCCCGGGCTTGACCCGGGGTCCAGCTTTCTTCGGTGAGGTTGGAGACGAACAGCTGGACCCCGGGTCAAGCCCGGGGTGACGTTGGGGTTTGTGGGGGCGGTGGCGGGTCAGGCCCGGCGGGGTCACCCTCTCTCCAACTCTCCCCCTGACAGGGGGAGAGAGTCTGCGTGGCGCCGCAGGCTATCGAAGCTGTTTACGCGCGCGGGTTGGGAGTGACGCGCGACGCTAATATTGAGGGTGCAGGGAAATCATTTCCCTGCCCGCCGGAGGCAAAAACCCTGCCGCTCAAGCCGCCCGCGCCAGACGCGCCGCCTTCACCTGTGCGAAATTGGCTTCGGCCCAGTCGATCAGGTGCAGCACGGGGGCGGCGAAGCTCTGGCCGAGCGGGGTGAGGGAGTAGGTGACGCGGGGCGGGATGGTGGGTTCGACCTCGCGGTGGACGAGGCCGTCTGTTTCCAGCGTGCGGAGTGTCTGCGTGAGCATGCGTTTGGAGATGTCGGGCAGGGCGCGGGCAAGCGCGCTGAAGCGGTGGGGGCCGATGGCGAGGGCGCAGAGGATGAGGATCGACCAGCGATCGCCGATGCGGTCGAGCAGGTTGCGCACGGGGCAGGCGGTGGCGTCGAAGCCGTGGCCTTGCCAGCCGGCGAAACGGGCGGCGAGGAGGAGATGGGCGGGGGGCTGGCTGTTCATGGGAACCTGTTCATGGGGGCCGGCGGTTACCCGGAGGTAATCTGGTGACGGCGACGTGCCGCCTTTTCGTGGGGTCATATAGTCTCTACCTGAGACCTGGTAAACAACCGAGACTGGAGATGAACGATGAGCAGCACTTCCTTATTCGCCGTGACCGGCGCCAGCGGCGAGCTGGGGCGGCTGGTGGTGCCGGCACTCGCCGCGCGCGTGGGGGCCGCCAATGTGGTGGCGATCGTGCGCGATCCGGCGAAGGTGGCAGGGTTGTTCCCGGACGGCGTGACGGTGCGCGCCGGGGACTATGAGAAGCCCGAAACGCTGGCGGCGGCGCTGGCGGGGGTGGAGCGGCTGCTGCTGATCTCCTCCAACGCGCTGGGCAGCCGGGTGGCGCAGCACCGCAATGTGATCGATGCCGCAAAGGCGGCGGGCGTGAAGCGGATCGCCTATACCAGCGTGCTGCATGCCGACATGTCGGTGCTGGGGCTGGCGGACGAGCATCGGCAGACCGAGGCACTGCTGGCGGCGAGCGGAATTCCGACCTCTCTGCTGCGCAACGGCTGGTACAGCGAGAATTACACCGCGAGCATCCCGTCGGCGCTGGCAAACAGCGCGCTGTATGGCGCGGCGGGCGAAGGCCGCATCTCCAGCGCGCCGCGTGGAGATTATGCCGAAGCTGCGGCTGTGGCGCTGGCGGGCGACCAGGGTGCGCTGGTGGTGCATGAGCTGGCGGGCGACGGGTCTTACACGTTGGCGGAATTCGCGGGCGCGCTGTCGAGCGCGACGGGGCGCGACATCCCTTATGTGAACCTGCCGGAAGCGGATTATCGCGGCGCGCTGGTTGGCGCCGGCCTGCCCGCGCCGGTGGCGGACCTGCTGGCGGATTCGGATGCCGGCGCCGCCAAGGGGGCGTTGTTCGACGACGGCGGCGCGCTTTCGAAGCTGATCGGGCGCGGGACGGTTCCGGTGGCTGACAGCATTGCTGCGGCTGTGAAGGGGTGAGGTTTGCGAGGGGGCTCTGCCCCCTCGACCCACGGCAGGGAGCCGTGCTCCCTGCACCCACATTCGTAATCCACTTGTCGACCTTGTGCTGACGGAAGGGGTTATTGCCTGCGGCGCTTGGCTGCTCCAGCGCCGCAGGCAATCAAACACCATCACGCGCGCGACATCAGAGTAGCGCGCAACGCAAAGTCAGAGGGTGCAGGGAAATCATTTCCCTGCCCGCCGGAGGCAAAATCCCGCTAGGGCCATCGCATGGACGAGTTCGATGCGATCATATTGGGCGGGGGCGCGGCCGGGCTGATGTGTGCGGCGGTGGCCGGGCAGCGGGGGGCCCGGGTGCTGCTGGTGGATCATGCCGACGAGGTCGGAAAGAAGATCCTGATTTCCGGCGGCGGGCGCTGCAATTTCACCAATGTGGGCGCGGTGGCGGAGCGTTATCTCTCGGCCAATTCGCATTTCGCGAAGAGTGCGCTGGGGCGGTATCTGCCGGCGGATTTCATCGCGCTGGTGGAGCGGTACGGGATCGCCTGGCATGAGAAGACGCTGGGGCAGCTGTTCTGTGACGGCTCGGCGCGGCAGATCGTGGCGATGCTGCTGGACGAGTGCGCGGCGGGCGCGGTGAGCTTTGCGCTGGGGCAGGCGGTGGCGGACGTGGCCCATGCGGATGGGCTGTTTCGGGTGCGGGTGGGAAGCCGGGAGGTGCGGGCGGGTGCGCTGGTGCTCGCGACGGGCGGGCCTTCGATCCCGAAACTGGGAGCGACGGATTTCGCTTATGGGGTGGCGCGGCAGTTCGGGCTGAAGGTGGTGCAGCCCCGGCCGGCGCTGGTGCCGCTGACGCTGCCGGGGGACGAGGCGCTGTTCCGCGAGCTGTCGGGTGTGGCGACGGAGGTTGTGGCGCGCGCCGGGAAGGCCGCGTTCCGGGAGGCGGCGTTGTTCACGCACCGGGGGCTTTCGGGGCCGGCGATTTTGCAGATTTCCTCTTACTGGCAGCCGGGGGCGGAGATCGGGGTGGATTTTCTGCCCGATGCTGCGCCGGGGTGGCTGGCGGAGGCGAAGCGGGGGCGGCCGAACGGGACGTTGCGCGCCGTGCTGGCTGGGGTGCTGCCGCAGCGGCTGGCGGATGTGCTGGCGGAGCGGCTGGGGATCGGCGCGCTGCATGGGGCGAAGGATGCGGCGCTGGCGGAAGCCGAGCGGCGGCTGGGCGACTGGCGGTTCCGGCCGAACGGCACCGAGGGGTTCGCCAAGGCCGAGGTGACTGTGGGCGGCATCGCGACGGACGGGCTTTCGCAGCGCACGATGGAGGCGAAGCGGGTGCCGGGACTTTATTGCATCGGCGAAGCGATTGACGTGACCGGCTGGTTGGGCGGCTATAATTTCCAATGGGCGTGGGCCAGCGGCTTCGCGGCCGGGGAGGCGATTGCGGCGCAAGTGGCGGCGTAGCGAGCTGGCACATCCTGGATCGAGCAACGTTCGGCCGATAAAGCAAAAACATGGAAAGCGGACAATCCGCCGCATCGGAGTGCATAAGTGTCGTTTCGGCCGCTGCTGCTGTTCCGTGACGCCGGTGAGGCGGCACGACGCGCTGTCACATAGGCAAAATCGATTACAGAAACGAAATATATACAGTTTGGTGATCACTGCCCCTTCCCTACTGCTGGCCCTGTTCAACGACGCAACAGGGAGAAAACATGTCTACGACCCGCGTTTCCACATTCGCCTTGGCCTGTGCACTACTAGCCGGCCCGGCGTTTGCCGCCAGTTCCAAACCCAATCCCGCAGCGCAGGCCGAAACCGCAAGCGGGGCACCCTTGCCGCCTGTCAGCGTGAGGCCAGGCGGCATGACCAACAAGGACTGGTGGCCCAGCCGGCTCGATCTCACGGCGCTCCGCCAGCATGAGGCCACCCGGGCCAATCCTTACGGCGTCGACTATGATTATGTGAAGGAATTCAACAGCCTTGACCTCGATGCGGTCAAGGCCGACATCCGCAAGGTGCTCACCACGTCCCAGCCTTGGTGGCCGGCCGACTATGGGCATTACGGCCCCTTCTTCATCCGCATGGCCTGGCACAGCGCCGGAACCTACCGCGTCGGCGATGGCCGCGGCGGTTCGGACGGCGGTGAACAGCGCTTCGATCCGCTCAACAGCTGGCCCGACAATGTCAGCCTCGACAAGGCCCGCCGTCTGGTCTGGCCGATCAAGCAGAAATATGGCCGCAAGCTCAGCTGGGGTGATCTCATGATCCTGACCGGCAATGTCGCGCTGGAGGATATGGGGTTCAGAACCGTCGGTTTCGCGGGCGGGCGAGTCGATGCCTGGCAGCCGGACGTGGTGTTCTGGGGCCCGGAAACCAAGATGATGGGCACCGAGCGCTCCAACCCTGACGGCTCGCTCAAGCGATCGCTCGCGGCGACCACAATGGGCCTGATCTATGTGAACCCGGAGGGTCCGGGCGGCAATCATGACCCGATCGGCGCCGCCGCCGACATTCGCCGGGCCTTTGGCCAGATGGCGATGGATGACGAGGAAACGCTGGCCCTGATCGCAGGCGGCCATACCTTCGGCAAGGCGCATGGCGCCAAGAAGCCGGAGGATTGCCTGGGCGCAGAGCCAGCTGTCGCCCCCATCGAAGAGCAGGGGCTCGGCTGGCGGAACAAGTGCGGCAAGGGCAATGCGGAAGACACGCTGACCTCCGGCCTGGAAGGCGCCTGGTCTGCCGCGCCGACCCAGTTCACGACCCAGTATATCGACAATCTGCTGAACTTCGACTGGGTGAAGACCAAGAGCCCGGCCGGCGCGACCCAGTGGATCCCGACCGATCCGAACGCCGCGCAACTCGTTCCGGACGCCCATGTCGAGGGCAAACGCCACGCCCCGATCATGTTCACCACCGATATCGCGTTGAAAGAGGATCCCGGTTTCCGCAAGGTGCTGGAAAGCTGGCAGAAGAACCCCGATCTGTTCAGCAAGGCCTTCGCCCGCGCCTGGTTCAAGCTGACTCACAGGGATCTTGGCCCGCAGGCCCGCTATCTCGGCAAGGACATCCCGTCGGAAACCTACAGCTGGCAGGATCCGCTGCCCAAGCCCGGCTTTGCCCCGATCGGCGCGGCTGATCAGGCAAAGCTAAAGACCGCCATTCTGGCTTCGGGGCTGACCGGGCCGGAACTGGTCCGCACCGCGTGGGCCTCCGCCGCGACGTTCCGCAGCACCGACATGCGCGGCGGCGGCAACGGCGCAAGGCTGCGCCTCGACCCGCAGCGTGGCTGGGCGGTCAATGATCCCGCCGAACTGAACAGGGTGCTCACCAGGCTTGGCGCCATCCAGAAGGATTTTGCGAAATCCGGCAATCAGGTGTCGATGGCGGATCTCATCATCCTGGCCGGCAATGCGGCGGTCGAGCAGGCGGCGCGGCAGGGGGGCTACAATGTCACCGTGCCCTTCACAGCGGGCCGGGTGGATGCAGCCCAGTCGCAGACTGACGTCGCGTCCTTCGCCCATCTGGAACCGGCGGCCGACGGCTTCCGCAACTGGTATGGCGCAAAGGCAGAGGTCAGCCCGGCCGACGCACTGGTCGACAAGGCGGATATGCTGGATCTCACCGTGCCGGAAATGACAGTGCTGGTTGGGGGCATGCGTGCGCTCAACGCCAACAGCGGCGGGTCGAAGAATGGTGTTCTGACGGCCCGTCCGGGCACGCTCAGCAACGACTTTTTCGTCAACCTGCTGACGATGGACACCGTGTGGAGCAAGTCGGCCACGCCCGGCCTTTACGACGGAAAGGACCGCGCCAGCGGAGCGGCGAAGTGGACGGCGACCCCGGTCGACCTGATCTTCGGTTCCAACTCCGAACTGCGCGCTGTGGCGGAAGCCTATGCCGCCGACGATGCGAAGGAGAAATTCGTTGCCGACTTCATCGCCGCCTGGACGAAGGTGATGAACGCAGACCGGTCCTGATCTGATACCGGCCCGGCGGCGTCTGCCGCCGGGCCCCGCATTTGGGTGGGAATGATGAAGACCGCGCTGTTAATCGCCACCGCACTGCTGCTGCCGAGCACGGCAGTTCATGCGCAGGCTGTTGCCACACCACCTGTCTTTGCCACTTGCGCAGCCTGCCATAGCGTCACGTCCGGGACGACAAGTTTCGGCCCCAATCTGCGTGGCGTCGCCGGTCGCAAGGCCGCCAGCCTCGAAGACTATGCCTACAGCCCGGCGCTCAAGGCATCGGCCATTGTCTGGGATGCACAAACACTGGACCACTGGCTGACCAGCCCACAGAAGGCGGTGCCGGGCACCAAGATGCCCTTCACCGGCATTGCTGATCCGGATCGGCGCAAGCAGATCGTCGATTATCTGCTAACCTTGCGCTGAGATCTTTCGCCCTGGGTCGCGCCGATGGACGTGATCGTCAGATAGCCGATTGCCGCCAGATCCCCGCCCCCCGCGATGCGCGGGCTGGGGCCGATGGCTGGGGTGAACATCGGCAACACCCGACTGGGGATCAATTGCCAGCGTACAGCTGGCCACCAAGACAGGTGGGAGGCGAAGCCATTTCCCTGGCGAACGGATGTGAGGGGGCAAACGCCCCCTCAGCCCCGGCCGTTATGCCTGCGGCGCGATATCGCCCAGTCCGGAACCGCGGCGGCGGCCAGCCTTGGGAAGGCCGGAGACGCCACCTGTGCCCAGCGGCGGCAGACGGTCTGCAGTGTCGGGGCGGTCGATATGTTCGCCCTTGATCACCTTCAGGATCTCGTCGCCGGAGAGGGTTTCATATTCCAGCAGCGCCTGCGCCACGGCTTCCAGCTCGTCGGCATGGTCGGTCAGCAGTTGCTTGGCGCGGTCGTAGCCGCCCACCACCAGCCGCTTCACTTCGCTGTCGATCAGCTCCGCCGTCTTTTCCGAGACATTCTGCTGACGGCTGACGCTGTGGCCCAAGAACACTTCTTCCTGGTTTTCCGTATATTGCAGCGGGCCCAGGATATCCGACATGCCCCATTGCGTGACCATCGCCTTGGCCAAGTTTGTGGCCATCTGAATGTCCGAGGAGGCACCCGACGTCACCTTGTCATGGCCGAAGATCAGTTCCTCGGCCACCCGGCCGCCCATGGCGACGGAGAGGTTGGCGTACATCTTGTCGCGGTGGAACGAGTAGCTGTCGCGTTCCGGCAGGCGCATCACCATACCCAGCGCCCGGCCGCGCGGGATGATCGTGGCCTTGTGGATGGGATCGGACGCGGTTTCGTGCAGCGAGACGACCGCGTGGCCGGCTTCGTGATAGGCGGTGAGCTTCTTCTCGTCCTCGGTCATGACCATGGACTTGCGCTCCACGCCCATCATCACCTTGTCCTTGGCGTCCTCGAACTCGGACATGCTGACAAGGCGGCGGGAACGGCGGGCCGCAAGCAGTGCTGCCTCGTTCACGAGGTTGGCGAGATCAGCACCCGAGAAGCCGGGCGTGCCGCGCGCGATGGTGCGGGCATCCACATCGGGTGCCAATGGCACCTTGCGCATGTGCACCTGCAGGATGCGGACGCGGCCTTCGATATCGGGGCGGCCCACCGTAATCTGGCGGTCGAAGCGGCCCGGGCGCAGCAGCGCCGGGTCCAGCACGTCCGGGCGGTTGGTGGCGGCGACGATAATGATGCCTTCATTGGCATCGAAGCCGTCCATTTCCACCAGCAGCTGGTTCAGCGTCTGTTCGCGTTCGTCGTTGCCGCCGCCGAGACCGGCGCCGCGATGGCGGCCGACCGCGTCGATTTCATCGATGAAGATGATGCAGGGCGCGTTCTTCTTGGCCTGCTCGAACATGTCGCGCACGCGCGATGCGCCGACGCCCACGAACATCTCCACGAAGTCCGAACCGGAAATGGTGAAGAAGGGGACATTGGCTTCGCCGGCGATGGCGCGGGCGAGCAAGGTCTTGCCGGTGCCCGGAGGGCCGACCAGCAGCGCGCCCTTCGGGATCTTGCCGCCGAGGCGGTGGAACTTGGACGGGTCCTTCAGGAAGTCGACGATTTCCTGCAGCTCCTCACGCGCCTCATCGATGCCGGCGACGTCGTCGAAGGTGACGCGGCCGTGCTTTTCGGTGAGCAGCTTCGCGCGGGACTTGCCGAAGCCCATGGCGCCGCGGCCCTGGCCATTCTGCATCTGGCGCATGAAGAAGATCCAGATGCCGATCATGATCAGGAACGGCAACGCGCCCACGATCACCTGCTGCAGCAGGCTGGGGCGCTCTTCGGGGACGGCGTCGAACTTGATGTTTTTCGCACGCAGGCGCTCCACCAGTTGAAGGTCGCCGGGGTTGGAGGTGCGGAAGGCGGAATCGTTGGTCAGGCGGCCGGTGATCTGGCGGCCGCCGATGGCGACCTCTTTCACCTGGCCGGAATCGACCTTGGAGAGGAATTCGGAATAGGCGATCTCTTCCCCGCTGGCACGCCGTTCCGAGGGGCCCTGGAACAGCTGCACGAGAAGCACGAGCGCAAGCAGGATGCCTGCCCACATCAGGATGTTGCGGACGAGGGGCGACGGCGGCTTGCGGTTGTTATTGTCTGCCATGGAGTCCCTTTCAGATGGCACAATGTAGGGATGATGTTTCGCCTCCGCAATTCGGATGAATCCCTTTGTCTCATTCACGGCCTCGATCAGCCGCACTGGACATTTGCGGCCATGGGAACATAATGCGAACAAATGGAGAGATTCGGTCCATGGATGTGATGGTGGAGCCCCTGCCCGTGGCGCTGGACGTGGCGCGCGGAACCTGCCGGCTGCTGTGGCTGCAGGGCTGGTCTCCGCTGTGCGAAGTAACGCTGGCGGACGGGCACCGGGCGGACATCATGGCAATCAACGCGCGGGGCGAAATCCTGATCGTGGAGATCAAGGTTTCGGCCGCAGACCTGCTGGGCGACCGGAAATGGCAGCATTATCGCGACTTTGCCGACCGCTTCGCCTGGGCCGTGCCCGCGCATCTGGCCGGGCATCTGGAGGGCGAGCGCTTCGCACCGGACGCCTGCGGGCTGCTGGTGGCGGACCGGCATGAAGCGCTGTGGGTGCGCGACGCCTGCGAGACGAAACTGGCGCCCGCACGGCGCAAGGCCGTGACGCTGGCCTTCGCGCGGGCGGGTGCCGAACGGGCGCTGCGGGGGCTGGACCCGGGCTTCGACGGATTTCGGGAATGGTAACGACAAAGGGAGGACGACAATGATCGGGTATGTAACCGTAGGCACCAACGACATGGTGCGGGGCGCGAAATTCTATGATGCACTGGCCGCCGAAATGGGGGTGTCGCGCATGATGGAATCCGACCAGTTCATCGCCTGGGGCGCACCCGGCGGCGGTGCCGGAATCGGGCTGACCAAACCGTTCGACGGCAAGGTCGCGACCGTCGGCAACGGCGTGATGGTGGCACTGGAGGCGAAGGACAAGGAACAGGTGCAGCGGCTGTACGACATCGCGCTGGCCAATGGCGGCTCCTGCGAAGGCGCGCCGGGGCCGCGCAGCGAGAGCTTCTATGCCGGATATTTCCGCGATCCGGACGGGAACAAGCTGAATGCGTTCGTGATGGGGTGAGTATGTGGGCTTGCGTGCCTCCGGCGGGGCGGGCTCTGCCCGCCACCCGGCAGGGGCGTGACGCCCCTGCACCCCCCTTTGCTTACTTTGCTTAGGTGGGCGGTTAGGGTGCGCAGGCGGCAGGGGATTGATGCCTGCGGCGCTTTGGGCGCGCCCTTGTCCCTCCCCCCGCTCAGCCTGAGCGGGATGGAGAGCAGGTCGGGGTGACGTTGGGGTTTGTGGAGAGCTTGGTGTTTGCGGGGATGTTGGTGGAATCAGGCTCGGCGGGGCCCTCTCCAGCTCTCCCCCTGGCGAGGGGGGGCGGATGTTGCGCCGCAGGCTATCTAAGTGCCTTGCACGCACAGGTTTGGAGTGGGCGCACGACGCCAATATCGAGGGTGCAGGGAAATCATTTCCCTGCCCGCCGGAGGCAAGAAAGACGCCCCTCCTCTTGCGGCGCGCAAAAAAACCTCGATGGAAAGCCGCTCAATCCTCGGGAGCGATGATGACCTTCAGCCCGTCCAGCTCGTCGGAGAATTCGATCTGGCACGACAGGCGCGAGGTGGCTTCGCGGTGGTCGGAGCTGTCGAGCAGGTCGGCTTCGTCCTCGTGCGGGCCGCCGACCTTGGCTGCCCAGTCTTCGTCGACATAGACATGGCAGGTGGCGCAGGAGCAGGAGCCGCCGCACAGCGCGAGCAGTTCGTCGAAGCCGTTGTCGCGGATCACTTCCATCACCGACAGCCCGGCTTCGCCGTTGACGGCCTTTTCATTGCCCTTGCGGTCCACGACGATCAGCGTTGGCATTCTTGTGCTCCGGTTTTGGCCGTGACCCCCACGGTCTGCATGCCTATTAGCGCGGGGGGCCGCATGCGCAAGACGGGTGAGAAAGAGAGGGTTTCGTGGGCCTGACTGCAGACAGGATCGCCGAAGCTGTTTCGGCGCTGGGGAAGCTGGACCCGCGTTTTGCGGAAGCCGCCGGGCGCCATGGCCTGCCGGAGCCGCGAATCCGCGAGCCCGGTTATGAGACGCTGTTGCGCGCCATCGTCAGCCAGCAGGTCTCGACGGCTGCGGCTGCCAGCATCTGGCGCAAGCTGGAAGCGCAGGTGGGCGACCTGCATGATCCGGCGCGGATGCTGCTGGCGAGCCCGGAGGAGCTGCGCGCGGCGGGGCTGTCGCGGATGAAAGCCAGCTATGTGCACAGCCTGGCCGGGCATGTGCTGGACGGCTCCCTGCCGCTGGACGCGCTGCCGGTGGATGACGAGGAGGCGATCCGGCTGCTGTCCTCCGTGAAGGGGCTGGGGCGCTGGTCTGCCGAAATCTATCTGCTGTTCGCGGAGGGGCGCGGCGATGTGTTTCCGGCGGGCGATCTGGCCGTGCAGGTGCAGGCGGGGCGGATATTCCTCGCGGGCGAGCGGCCTTCGGAAAAGGCGCTGCGGACCCTGGCCGAGGGCTGGCGGCCGCACCGGGGGACGGCGGCGCTGTTCCTGTGGCATTGCTATAATGCGCCGCCGCTGTGATGTGAGGCGCCATGATCACGACCGTCACCTCTGCCTCCAACGCCACGCTGAAGCGGCTGCGGTCCCTGCGCGAGAAGAAGTATCGCCGCGCGGAGGGGCTGTTTCTGGCGGAGGGCCTGCGCATCTGCACCGAGGCGCTGGAAGCCGGCTGGGTGCCGCGCGTGCTGGTGTTCGCCGAAGGCAAGGGCGATCATGCGCTGGTGCGGCGTCTGGTGCAGGCGACGCTGGGCGCCGGCGGACAGGTGATCGAGACCACGCCCGACCTGCTGTCCGGCGTGACGGGGAAGGACAATCCGCAGGCTGTCGCCGCCGCCTATGAGCCGCGCGCGCTGGCTCTGGGCGATCTGGTGCCGGGGCCGCGCACGTTGGTGGCGGAGCGGCTGCGCGATCCGGGCAATCTGGGCACGCTGCTGCGCGCCTGTGACGCCACCGGAACGGGCGCGCTGATCCTGCTGGACGACAGCGCAGACCCGACCAGCGTGGAAGCCGTGCGCGCGAGCATGGGGGCTTTCTTCACCGTGCCCTGCGTGACCGCGAGCACAGCGGAGCTGCTGGCCTGGAAGGCGGCGCACGGGGCTGTGCTGACGGGCGCGGCGCTGGATGCGCGGGCGGTGGATTATCGCCGGGCCAGCTATGCCGCCCCTGCCCTGCTGATGGTAGGGAACGAGGCGCAGGGCCTGCCCGAAGAGTTGATGCAGCAGTGCGACCAGCTGGTGATCATGCCGATGCGCGGCAAGGCGGACAGCCTGAACGTCGCGATGGCGGGAACACTGCTGCTGTATGAAGCGCTTTATGCGCAAGAGGCTGGCTGAAGCGCCTGGTGCAAGGCCGCACGGGACGCGTTAAGCCCGGTGCATGTGGATTGACCTGAAGCTCGTTTCCGACACGACGTTCGAACTGGAGGTGGTGCCGCCCATTGCCGTGGGCCCGGCCGACCGGCTGTTCATGTTCGGCGGAGTGGGGCTGGGCGCCAGCCTGACCGCGCTGGAGCAGGTGACGGGGCGCCCCGTCGTGTGGGCGACGGCGCAGTATGAAAGCTACGCCCGCCCCGGCGAAACCGTGATCTTCCGCGTGGACGAGCGGGTGCGCGGCAATCAGGTCAGCCAGGCCCGAGTATCGGCCACGACCGACGGGCGTGAGGTGTTGAACGTGTCCGCTGCGCTGGGGCAGCGCGATCTGCCGGAGCGGGGACAATGGACCCTCGCCCCCAGGGTCCCGCCGCCGGAGGACTGCCGCCCCCGCCAGCTGTGGGAGGGGCGGCATCCCGACGACATCCACGGCCGGATCGAGTTCCGCATCGCGCGCGGCGCCATGCACGGGCCCAGGCGAGGTGGCGGGGGCCAGTCGCCCGAGGACGGCCATGTGGTGATGTGGGCGCGCCCCAACCCGGATGTCCTGGGCCCCGGCCATATGATCGACACTGCCTTTGTGGCCGTGGTGGCGGATTATGTACCCTCAGGCGTGGGGCCCGCGCTGGGGCGCGATGCCGGCGGTAACAGCCTGGACAATTCGATCCGTTTCCACCGCCGGGTGGAAACGGACTGGTTGCTGTGCGACGTGCAGATCCATGGTGTGGCAAACGGCTTCGCCCATGGCCGCATGCACATCTTTGCGCAGACCGGCGAACTGATCGCCACCGCAAGCCAAAGCCTGATTCTGCGCCTTTGGGATTGAACTGTCTTCTTGTGTCGCAATCCTGATCGTGCCACGATTTGCTCAATCTGAAAATTGACGAAAGGGGCGACGATGCGCACGACCTTCCTGCTGGCGACCATGCTGATGGCGGCGCCCGCCCATGTGGCCTATGCGGCCCATGATCTGGTGATCACGAACGGAACGGTATTCGACGGCACCGGCGCGCCGGGCTTCAAGGGCTGGGTGGCGATCGACGGCGACCGCATCGCCGCCGTTGGGAAAGGCAAGGCGCCTGCCGCGAAGACGACGGTGGATGCCAACGGTAAGGCCATCGCGCCCGGTTTCGTGAACATGCTGAGCTGGGCGACGGAAAGCCTGCTGGTGGATGGGCGCGGCATGTCCGACACCAAGCAGGGCGTGACGCTGCAGGTGATGGGCGAAGGCTGGACCATGGGGCCGCTGAATCCCGCCATGAAGGCCGAGGCGATCAGCAGCCAGGGTGACCTGAAATATGATGTGCCCTGGACCACGCTGGGCGAGTATCTGACCCATTTGCAGACCAAGGGTGTCACGCCCAATGTCGCAAGCTATCTGGGGGCGACCACGGTCCGCATTCACGAGCTGGGGGCGGGCGATGTGGACCCGACACCCGAACAGCTGGGACGGATGACGAAGCTGGTGACCGAGGCGATGAACGAAGGCGCCATGGGAATCGGGTCCAGCCTGATCTACGCGCCCGCCAGCTATGCCGAAACGCCGGAACTGATCGCGCTGGCCAAGGCCGCGGCACAATGCGGCGGCAGCTATATCAGCCATATGCGGTCTGAAGGGCCGCATATCGAAGCCGCCATCGATGAACTGATCACCATTTCCCGCGAAAGCGGCGCGCCGGCGGAAATCTATCACCTGAAGATTTCCGGCAAGGACAATTGGGGCAAGGCCGACGCCATTCTGAAGCAGATCGAGGATGCAAAGAAGGCGGGCCTCGATATCCGCGCCGACATGTACATGTACCCGGCGGGCGCCACCGGCCTGGATGCCGCCATGCCCACCTGGGTGCAGGCGGGCGGTGACGAGGCCTGGATCGCGCGGCTGAAGGATCCGGAAATCCGCAAGCGGGTGCTGGCCGAAATGCGGGCGCCGGCTGTCGGCTGGGAAAGCCTCTACCAACAAGCCGGTGATCCGTCCCGGCTGTTGTTCGTGGGTTTCAAGAATCCGAAACTCAAGCATCTGGCCGGCAAGACTCTGGCCGAAGTCTCGAAGATGCGCGGCACCAGCCCCGAGGACACCATCATCGATCTGGTGATCGAGGATGGTAGCCGTGTCGGCACCGCCTATTTCATGATCTCACCCGAGAATGTGGAGCGTTTTGCCGGCCTGCCTTGGGTCACGGTGGGGTCCGACGCCGGCGCGCCGGCGACCGAAGGAGTGTTCCTGCAAAGCTCCAACCACCCGCGCGCCTATGGCAATGTGGCGCGCTTCCTGGGCTATTATGTGCGCGATCGGAAGGTGGATACGCTGGAAAGCGCTGTCCACCGGCTGTCGGGGTTGCCCGCGCAGCGCCTGAAGATCGAGGATCGCGGCACGCTGACACCGGGCAAGTTCGCCGACGTCGTCGTGTTCGATCCCGCCACAATCCAGGACCATGCGACCTTCGAGAACCCGCACCAATATTCGACTGGCGTCGCCCATGTATGGGTAAACGGGGTGCAGGTGCTGAAAGACGGCGAGCATACCGGCGCGACGCCGGGCCGGTTCGTGAAGGGCCCAGGATTCGGAAAATGTGCGTGAGGGCCCGAGGCCTTCGGGCAGCGGGCTCCGCCTGCGGTGCTGGACCACCCAGGGCCGCAGGCAGTCAGACTGGGTCACGAACGCAACTTGAGAGTGGCGCGCTACGCCGACTTCGAAAGCGCAGGGAGATACGTTCCGGCCGAATCGCGGACGGGGCCCGCGTTTCCCGCAAAAGGCCCTAACGGTAATCCACGGGCGGTTGCCAGGCGTTCAGCGCCGACTCCAGTCTTGTCCCCAGAGCCAGTAGCGCTTCATCCTCACCCGAGCGGGCGATCAGCTGGACTCCCACGGGAAGCCCGTCTTCGGTCCAGCCTGCAGGAAGCGCCAGCGCCGGCAGGCCCGCGAAGTTCGCAAGGGCAGTGAAATCGGCCAGCGTGGCAGGCCCCTGTGTGCCATGGGCAAAGGCACCGCCAGGCGTGACAGGCAGCAGAATGGCATCCGCGAGCTTGAGCTGCGCGCGCAGTTCCGTGGCGACCGACTCGATGGTCTTTCGCCCCTGCGCACGCGCGGCCGGGTCCAGCGTCGTGGCGAAATCGAGGTAGGTGCGAAAGGTTGGTGAGAAGCCCTGTGGCATGGCAGCGGCGGTGGCGCCGAAACGGGCTCCGGCTTCGGCAGAGGCTTCCATGAAGCCGGCCATGCGCACGGCTTCATGGTCAATCCTGGCGCTGGTTTCGTCCACGCGCACGCCCAATCCTTGCAACAGGCTGACCGAGAGACGGAGTGCGGCATCGACGGCAGGATCGGTTTCGACACCGGGCGCAGTGGGGGTAGGCGCGGTGGAGAGAAGCGCCACTCGACCGACTTGACGACTGCCATGGCTGTCCGCCAGCACGGCGAACAGGGCTGCGCAGTCGGCAACGGATCGCGCGAGCGGACCGATCGCATCCCAGCGTTCCACCAGGTGAATCAGTCCTTCGGTCGGCACCCTGCCCGGACCGGGCTTCAGCCCCGCAATCCCGCACCAGCTGGCCGGAATCCGGATCGACCCCAGTGTATCCGTGCCGAGTGCGGCAGCGCAGAGCCCGGCCGCGACTGCCGCCGCAGACCCACCCGACGACCCACCCGGCGTGAAGCCCGGCCGATAGGGGTTCTGGGTCTGCCCATAGAAGGGGTTGTCCGTGGTGGCGCCCAGAGCTCCCTCGTGCATGTTGGTGAGGCCCAGCAGGATCGCGCCCGCATCACGCAGCCGTCGGATCACGACCGCATCGGCTTCGGGGCGCCGATCCCGCCACGCGCCGATCCCGCCCGTGACGGGCCAGCCCGCGACATCGATATTGGCCTTGATCGCGACCGGAACGCCTTCCAGTGCGCGGGCGGTTCCGGCCTCGAACCGGTCGGCGCTGGTGAGGGCGGCCGCGCGCGCGCCATCCGCATCGACGAACGTGAAGGACTTCAGCACGGGATCGAAGCGGTCGATACGCGCCAGATAATGATCGACCGCGGCCACCACGCTCACGCGGCCGGCCTCATAGGCGGCCCTCAGCGACTGGACCCCGAGTGCGTGAATTCCTGCCGCCAAGCCGCGCATCGTTGCAACCCCTTCCGCCGCCCCGCTTCGCCACTGCCGGCACGCCGGTCAAGAGCAACTGTTGCGGTGAGGTCAGGAGCGGTTCATACGGCGTCAGCATTGATAGGCCGAAAGGGCCCGAGGAAGGATGAGACCGATGCGCTGGATGCTGTTGTTCGCGACTGTGGTCGCGCCGCTCGCGGCCATTCCCGCCGCTGCGCAGGATGGCACCTATCGCTCCCGCACGGTCGAGGTTTTCGGCAATGATCCCTGCCCCAAGGCGAGCAATCCCGATGAAATCATCGTCTGCGCCCGCAGGCCCGAAGAAGAACGCTACCGCATCCCAAAGGACATCCGCGAAGCTGAAAAGGCCGCGCAAATCGCCCGTGAAGACCAGGTGGCGGCGAATCGTGCCGCCATCGTTTCAGGCCGCACAGCCGCCAGCGGAATTGGCAGCTGCTCCGCAGCAGGTGCAGGCGGAATTACCGGTTGCACTCAGGGCCTGAACGTCGTGGGCGCAGCCAAGACCATAGTCGAAGGCGTCAAGACAGCGACTGAGCCCGTCGACGACTGAGCCTCAGGCGAGCAGGGAAACGATTCCCATATCAAGAGGCCGGGGAGTTTGACGGGTCAGAGGCGTTCACACCTAATGCAGGTGGTCCGCCACTGACCGCTCTATGATCCAATCATGTCAGTTTATATGCGGGCCGCCTGCCGCATGAGTGCCTCGGCCCGGCTGGCGTCGGCGCCCCGCACCTTCATCGCCAGTTCCATTTCGGCGATGTCGATGGCGCGGGTGCGGGATTCCACCCAGCCCCGGCCAAGGGCAGCGGCCCATCCCAGCAGGGCGACGGCCGCACCGAAGGGCTGGGCGCCGAGCCCGACGATCAGGAACAGGGTGAGCAGCAGTTGCAGCACCATCTGCGTGCCCAGCACGGGCCGCCCCGGTTGCACGACCAGCCGGAACATCGCGACAGAAAGTCCGGCGGCCAGGATCAGCAGGGCCTGATCGAGCAGGGGAAGATGGGCCATCACCACGAACATGATCATCAGCACGGCCATCAGGGCACCGGTGGCAGCCATGGCGGCGGCCACACGCTGCACGCGGGCCCGTTCGCCAGCCAGCAGGTCCACCCGGGCGGAGAAGCTGGCATCGCGCAGCGCAACCTGGCGCAGCACGTCGGCCGCACGGCCATGATGCTGTCCGCCCTCGCGGACGAGGAGGCGTTCGACGGCTTCGCGCGTATAGCGCTGGCGACGATTGTCAGCGGTTTCCCACTGTGAAGCGACATAATTCATGGCGACCAACACCTTTTGGCTCTTGGTTGCCGACCCTGCGCACTGGTTAACCCGGTTGAACCATGCCGCGCCAGCCCCCTAACTGTCACAAAGGGTTGCGTCGGCAGCGGTGAATCGGCGGCCGTCCGCTGCAATATTTCCGTTGCATGGGGCGTATACAATATGCTGGATAGAGCCACATTCAGCGGCGCTGGGCCGACAGGCCGGCACCGCATCCGGCGGTGGGCAAGCCCGAACGGGCAGCCCGCTTCGATGGTCGCACCGTCTTCCAACCCGAGGGAAAGGCCCCTCGCCCATGTGGCGGGGGGCCTTTTCGGTTTCCCGCCATGATTGACGCGTGCCGGACGGAGGCTCACGCTGCGGGAATGGGGCGGGAATCCAACACCACGGCGATCTGGCGCGGCGAACGCCATGCCGTGCGGCTGCACCTCGATTCCTCGGCGTTGGAACTGTCCGGCGGGCTGAAGCTGCGCATCGCACGCAGCGAGATCGGCGAGCCCCGGTTGCAAGGCAACCGCATCCTGCTGTCCGTGGGCGACGAGCCGCTGGAAATCGAGCTGGACCCGGCCGAAGCCGCGCGCTGGGATGCGGCGCTGCGCAAGCAGCCGCCCACATTGGCCCAGAAGCTGGGGATCAGTGCCGACAAGCCCGCGGTCCTGATCGGCGAGACGGACGACGCCGCGCTTCTGGCCGCATTGGACGGCGCTTCGGCACCGGAGGCCGAGGCGGCCATCCTGATCGCCTTGATCAATGCGGTCGGCGACCTCGCCCCCGCCTGCACGCGGGCCAAAGGCCGCCCGATCTGGATCGTCACCGGCAAGGGCCGCCATGCGACGGTGCGCGAAACCGACCTGCGCGCCGAACTGCGGGCACTGGGTTTCGCGGATAGCAAAAGCTGTGCCGTCTCGGACCGGCTGACTGCGACCCGCTACGCCGAACGGAAGGGCTAGAGCGCGCCTTCCGTCGTGTAGAAGCTGGTGAAGTCGTTATCCCAGACGAAATTGGTGAAGCTCATCCCGATGGTGAGGGTCGGCGCCGTCACATGGTGCCACCAGCCCACGGGGATGAACAGGATATCGCCCGGCCCGATCTCCACGGTCAGCACGCGCGGCCGCTGTTGCGGGGGCACATCCGCCAGCGCGGCGTCCGCGCCGAACCGGCTGAAGCAATGGCGATGGTTGCGCATGCGATGGGTTTCGGCCGGTGACACCATCGCCACCCGCTTCACCCCCACCATGTTCACCAGCAGATTCTGGGTTAGATCATGGTGCCAGGGCGTCACCGTGCCGCGCGGCCCCATCCAGAAAAAGCCGTCGCCCAGATGGCTCTTACCCAGATAGCCGGGCAGGTCGCCCACATCCCGCCACAGCGGATCGAGCGCCTTCCGGTTCAGCCCGCTGTTGTTGGCGGTCACATAGAAGTCATTGGTGTCCGGGTCCGCCGCCAGCATTTCCAGCACGTCGCGCCAGCGCATCCGCCGCTTGTGCCGGATCGAGTTCATCTCGAAATCCGGGTCGCCCTCGCGCTCCATCTGCACTTCGATCTCGGGATTGCCGACCTTCGCGGCCAGCACGTCCAGAGACCATTGCCGCCCCGGCCAGTGATCGGTCAGCCCCGTCAGCACCACCGGCGTCAGCGTGGTGTAATGATCGGCGAAGAACTGCTCCGGCGACAGACGGTCGCGGCGCGGGACTTCGTTCGAGCCCATGCGCTCCAGCTTCGCGCGCGCCTCCAGCAACCAGTCCCGCTTGGCCAGTTGCGCCTGCAACAAGCCGGCCGCCTTCAGATAGGGATGTGCCCGCGCCGCGTCGATCTCGTCCGTGACGGCCTGGATCGGAAACCCTTCGCGGACGAGGTCGCCCAGAATCGCCTCGGGCGCGTCGCCGGCCAGAAGACGGGCTGCGATGGCCTCGCGGCGGCTGTCGTCCATCGCCTGCGACCGGGCCTGAAGGCCGAGCGCCCGCAGCGGGTCATCAGCACGGAAACTCTTGCGCGCATCCAGCATGGAGACAGGCTTACGACTGTTTGATGACAGTCGCGAGTCCACCGATGTGTGAGAGCTTTTCCTCTGACGGCGGAAAGCGCGGCTCACCGCTGGTTCCAACGGCAGCGCCCTTCTGGCCTATCTCAATTTCCCGCTGCCGACGATCCGGATACGGCAGGCCCCGTGCTCTCCCATCGCTGCCCGATAGGCACGCTTTAACGATGCCAAGAACTGCTTGGGAACCGTCGACTTGTCTACGCCTTCGGTTGAGTTACCCTCGCCCTTCAAATCAGGAAGGGAGAGGACGATGCCGAACAGCAGCCGATTCGCCGCCCATGATGCGTCTGCCGAGCCGACGCGGGGGGGCACGCCCCAGATCCTGAATATCCCGGGGCTCTACAACAGCGGGCCGGGCCATTGGCAGACGCGCTGGGAACAGCGTTACCCCTGGTTCGGCCGGGTGGATCTGGGCCAGTGGGACGCGCCGGACAGGCAATTGTGGGTGCAGCGACTGGATCAGGCGATCCGGGCGTCGCGCCAGCCGGTGATCCTGGTGGCGCACAGCCTGGGTTGTATCGCGGTCGCCTGGTGGGCGGCGCTGGCGGGCCTTTCCGCCCGGGACTCGGTGGTGGGCGCGCTGCTGGTTGCACCCGCGGATGCCGATTCCGCGACGGCCGGCCCGCCGCTCAGGCAATTTGCGCCGGTGCCTTCGGGGCCGCTGCCCTTCCCTTCGATTCTGGTGGCCAGCCGCAACGATCCGCATGCCGTCTTTGAACGCTCCGCCCGGGTGGCGCGGGCGTGGGGCAGCCATCTGGTGGATGCCGGCGATGCCGGCCACATCAACGCCGACAGCGGGCTTGGCGACTGGCCGCTCGGCATTTCCCTCATCGACCGGCTGAGCGATTCCGCCAGCCTTCGGGCAGACGCCGACAGGACGCTGGCGGATGCCGCACGCTTTCTGTCGCGCGGGCCCGACACCCCTTCGGAGGCCCGCACATGGTGACAAGTCCGCTGCGCCAACCCCGCCCCGAGCCGGTGCCAGAAACCGCCGTCGCGCTGATCGTGGAGGCGCTGGGCCGTGTCCGCTTCGGCGACATCCGCCTGACCGTCCATGAAGGGCGGCTGGTGCAGATCGACGTGACGGAGCGCACCCGCTTTCCAAACAACTGACCTGACTGGAGCCGCCACCGGACCACCGGCGCTGCTCCGCTTGTTTCAGGACCAATCAGGCCCGCCAGCCACTGCGCCGGGCCGCAATCACAATAAAATTCTTCAGGGTTTCAAAGGGATGTATATGCATATTCGCAGCCTGATCTTCGCCGGGACCGCGCTGGCCGCGCTGGCCGCACCAACTGCGTCCGCCGCTGCGCCGGAGGAGGCCGAGACGGCCGAAACTGCAGCGGTCGACGACGGCGCCATCGTGGTGACCGCGCGGCGGCGCGCGGAAAATGTGCAGGATGTGCCGGTTGCCATTTCGGTGGTGGATGGCGCCACGCTCGATTCCAAGGGCGTGTTCAACATCAACCGGCTGACGCAGCTGCAGCCGTCGCTGCAGTTCTTTTCCACCAATCCACGCAACACCTTCATCAACATCCGCGGCATCGGCGCGCCGTTCGGCCTGACCAACGACGGCTTCGAGCAGGGCGTGGGCGTCTATGTCGATCAGGTCTATTACAACCGCATCGCGTCGGCGACGCTGGACTTCGTGGACGTGGAGCAGATCGAGGTGCTGCGCGGGCCGCAGGGCACGCTCTATGGCAAGAACACGACGGCCGGCGCCATCAACATCACCACCCGCGCGCCCAGCTTCGAGCTGGAGGGCCGGGCCGAGATTTCGGTGGGCAATTACGAGTTCAAGCAGGCCAAGGCCTCCATCTCCGGCCCGATCACCGACAAACTGGCCGCCCGCATCAGCATTTCGACGACCGACAGGCGCGGCACGATCCAGAATGTGACGACGGGCCAGTGGATCAACTCGCAGGACAATGTGGGCGTGCGCGGCGCGCTGCTGTGGAAGCCGACCGACGACTTCCGCGTGACCTTCTCGGGCGACTGGAACCTGCAGAACCCGATCTGCTGCGGCCAGATCTATGCCCGGCTGGGCACCACGCAGCGCGTGGCGAGCCGCCAGTATGCAGCGCTGGTGGCACTGTTCCCCGGCTATCAGGTGCCCAGCACCAACCCGTTCGATCGCGTGACCGATCTGGATGCCGAACTGGCCGCCCGCAACGAGCTGGGCGGGCTGTCCATCCGCGCCGAATGGGATGTCGGCCCGGGTACCATCACCTCGGTCTCGGCCTGGCGCTATTGGGACTGGGGGCCGAAGAACGACCGGGATTTCACCGGCCTGCCGGTCTATACCAAGGTCAACAACCCGACGAAGCAGGACCAGTGGACGCAGGAACTGCGCTATGCGTTCGACACCGGGCCGATCGATGCGGTTGTCGGCGGCTTCCTGTTCTACCAGAAGATCCGCACCAGCGGCGTGCAGGAATCCGGCCCCGCCGCCAGCGCCTGGCTGCTGAACCCCACCAGCGCGCTGTCGCGCAACCCGGCGGTGCTGAACGGCGTGATCGCGGAGAATGACATCCGGCTGGACAACCTCAGCCTCGCCGGCTTCGGCAAGCTGAACTGGAAGGTCAGCGACCGCTTCACCGTCTCGCCGGGCATCCGCATCAACTACGACAAGAAAGACGGCACCTACGATTCCGTGGTGACGGGCAACGCCTCTGACGGCACCCGGCAGCTGGTCACCAACGACACGACGCACCCCTATTACAACGATCCCTGGATCGCGGCGCAGCGGGGGCTTCAGGCCTCGCAGTTCTTCGAACCCGGCTACAGCGCCTGGAACCTCTCCTACGACCTCAACCTATCGTATCAGGTCTCGGACGATGTGCTGGGCTATGCGACCTATGCGCGCTCGTTCAAGACGGGCGGCATCAACCTGAACGGGGTGCCGAACCTGGCCAACGGCCTGCCCGCGCTGGAAGTGGCGCAGATCAAGCCCGAGAAGGTGGACCATTTCGAACTGGGCCTGAAAACCCAGTTCTGGGACCGGCAGGCGACGCTGAACGTCGCGGCCTACTGGACGGAGATCCGCGACTTCCAGGCCAGCGTGATCAGCAACATCTCCGGCTCCAGCACATTGCGCGGCTATCTCGCCAACGCCGACAAGGTGCGGGTGCGCGGGATTGAGGCCGACTTTTCCGTCCGCCCGTCCGACCGGCTGAACGCCTTCCTGTCGGGCGCCTTCACCGACCATGAGTTCGTGAAGTTCGACGACGCCCCCTGCCCGCCCGAGCTGGCCGGCGGCGGCACGGGCACGCCTGCGGGGCCGCCCTCCACCCCCGGCGCGAACAGCCCGGCCAACTGCGATGTCTCGGGCCAGTGGCTGCCGGGCATCTCGCGCTGGTCCTTCTCGTGGGGGGCGGAATACAACATCCCCACCCACTTCCTGGGGCAGGATGGCGAAACCTATCTGGGCTATGAGGCGAGCTATCGCTCCACCTTCTCGTCCAACGCTTCGCGATCGATCTACACCGACGTGAAGGGCTACTCGCTGCACAATTTCCGGCTGGGCTTCCGCACCGAGCAGCTGGATATCTTCGGCTGGGTGCGCAACGCCTTCGATCAGAATTACTATGAATCGCTGGCCGTCACGCCGGGCAACACGGGCCTGATCTCGGCCCAGTTGGGCGATCCCCGCACCTTCGGCGGCACCATCAGCTACCGTTTCTGACGAAGGAGCCCTCAAGCCGGCGGCGCAGCAATTGCCCTGCCGGCTTGAGCATCCGCGCAAATCAGGCCATCCTGCGCCGCGATGAGGATGGGCATCACGCTGCCCGGCACCGCCGGCGCAACAGATAGCAGGGCTGTGTCCCGGGGAATCGTGCGTTGGCGCGGCCGGTAACGGTGTATCAGCTTGCGGCGCTGATCGCCCAGCGCCATGGCGGCGGCCTTTATGGCCCCACCATCGCGGGGCTCACCGGCTCTGTCGCGGCGGGCAAATCCACCCTTGCTACATCGCTCGCCGAGGCGCTCGCGCCGCATTGGCGGGTGGAGGTGATCCAGACCGACGGCTTCCTGTTGCCCAATGCCGAACTGGAAGCGCGCGGGCTGCTGCTGCGCAAGGGCTTCCCCGAAAGCTACGACACCGCCCGCCTCGCCGCCACGCTGGAGGCCGCGCGCACGCGCCCCGTGACCGTGCCGACCTATTCCCACAGCCTGTACGATATCGATCCCGCCAACAGCCGCCACATCGAACGGCCCGACATCCTGCTTGTGGAAGGCCTTGGCTTCGCCCCCACCGCAGGCGACCATGGCGTGATCCACGCGCTCGACAGCCTGATCTACCTCGACGCCACCGAGGAGGATCTGGAACATTGGTTCCTCGATCGCTTCATGCGCTTCTGGCACGCGGGGAAGAGCGATCCGACCAGCTTCTATGCCCAGTTCAGCCATCTGAGCGAAGCCGAGGCCCGGGGCTTCGGCCGGACGGTGGTGTGGCAGCAGATCAACCTGCCCAACCTGCACGACCATATCGTCCGCGCGCGTCCGCTGGCGGACATCCTCGTCGCCAAGGCCCGCGATCACAGCTTGCGGCTGGTGCGCCCGGAGCTGTCCGCCGACTGAGCGGCAGTCTTGCGGCCGCTAGGGCGTCACGATGGCGAAGTCCGTCGCGGGTGCTTCGAACAGCCCGAGGAACAACGGCACCAGCTCCGCCCGACCCTCGATCTGCGGCGGTGGGCCGCCGGCCGCCGCGCCGGAGATGGCGCGCAGGAAAGCGGCCCGCGGCAGGGTGATGGTGACGTCGGCACGGTCCGGCACGCCGGATTCGTGGATCATCACGCCATTGCGGATGGTGATGAGGTGGCGTTCGGCCACGTCCGGCAGCACCAGCGCCAGAGTGAAGGGCTGGGCGGGCGCGCGTTCGGGCACCAGCCGCACCGCCATCAGGTCCAGCAGCATGGCTGTCGGGATGAGGCGCGTGATGCCCACGGCGCCCGCCGATCCGGAGGTTGGGCCCTTTTCCAGTTCGGTCGCGGCGGTCAGGTACATGTTGCGCCACAATGAGCCTTCGGCGGCATAGGCCATCTGGCGGTAGCTGTCTGCGAGCAACGCCTTTGCCTCGGGGCCGGCCTGGCCCGAAAAGACGAGGTGATCGAGCAGGGTGGCGGCCCAGCGGAAATCACCCCCGGCAGCGGCATTTTTCGCCAGCGCCAACACACGATCCGGCCCGCCCAGGGCTTCGACATAGCGTTGTCCGAGGGCTTCGGGCGGATGCGGATTCAGATCGGCGGGGTTGCCGGAATACCAGCCCAGATAGCGTTGATACACCGCCTTCGAATTGTGGTTCATGGTGCCATAATAGCCCCGGTTGAACCAGCGCGCCTTCAGTGTGGGCGGCAGATCTATGGTCTCGGCGATCTCGTCCTTCGTCAGCCCCTTGTTCATCAGCCGGACGGACTGGTCGTGCAGATATTTATAGGCATCGCGGTGGCTGCCGATGAAATCCGTCACGTTCGCGGCGCCGAAGCGAGGCCAGCCGTGGCTGGTGACGAGGATGTCGCTGCTGTCGCCCCACAGCCTGAGCGCGATGGTGAGCTGATCTGCCCAGGCCTTCGCGTCGCGCACCAGCGCGCCGCGTGGGGTAAGGATATTGTGCATGGTGGGGTTGGCGTTTTCCGCCAGATGCAGGATGCGGAACTGCGGCAGATGGAAGTTCATTTCCGCAGGCGCCTCGGTATCCGGCGTCAGCTGGAATTCGAAGTCCACGCCGTCGATGCTGCGCCGCTCTCCGGTGGCCTTCACCACATCGTTGGGCGGCAGCAGGCCGACCGTGCCGCTGGAGGTGGCGGGGCCGATCCCCGATGTCACCCGCCCGTCGGGGCCGAACGGCAGGGGCGTTCCGAACTGGTAGACCGCGCGCCGCGACATGGCGTTCCCGGCGATCACATTTTCGGAGATGGCATGTTCCAGAAAGCCATCGGGCGCGAGGATGGGAATGGATTTCGCCTGCTCGGGGCTGATGACGCCGAGCACGCCGCCGAAATGATCGACATGGCTGTGGGTGTAGATCAGCCCGGTGACCGGCCGGTCACCCAGCTTCTGCTGCACCAGCGCCAGCGCGGCGCGGGCGGTTTCAGCCGAGATCAGCGGATCCACCAGAATGTAACCGGTGTCGCCGCGGATCACCGTCATCACCGACAGATCGAAGCCGCGCACCTGAAACACCCGGTCTGACACGCGGAACAGCCCATGTTTCGCGAGCAGCACGGATTGCCGCCACAGCGACGGATTGACGCTGGCGGGCGCGGGGCCCTTCAGCCTGTCCAGCGCGGCGAAATCCCAGGCCACGCCCTTGCCGTCGTCGCGTGGGATGCTGGTTGCCGGGTGAGTGCCCATGAAGCCGCGCGAGGCGAAATCGGCATCCTGCCCGTCCTCGGCGGGAAGCGAGGCTGCGCTGACGGCATTGGCCGCGCGTGCGGCTGCGGATACGGTTTGCGCCGCAGCCGGCCCGCCCAGCAGCAGAGCCGCTACCATCATGCCGATTCGCTGATACATCCTCACCTCCATCAAACTGCGCCCGGCATTTTGTCCTGAATCATGCCAGTTCCATGCCTGTCCCTTAATATGTGACCAAGGACAGGGTGTTGGTCCAAAACAGGGCACTGGCAACCCGGCGTCCGCCGAGCTAGCAACTCGGAGAGGAAAGAAGGGGGATGACGCAATGAAAGCGATTCTGTTCCTGGCAAGCTTCGCGATTGCAGCTCCGGCTCTCGCGCAATCCGCAACCATCTACCGCGATGCGAACCACAGCGGCCCGGCCGTCGCGGTCGATCGTGCCAATCCCAACCTCAGGCTCAACTTCGAAGTCACCTCGATCCGGGTGAACAGCGGCGAGTGGGAGCTGTGCCCGGAGCCGAATTTCCGTGGCCGCTGCCTGACGGTGACACGCACGAATGCCGATCTGCGCCGCGCCTTCGGCTGGCCCGGCCGACTGCAATCGATCCGCCCGACAGGAAACTGGAACGGAGGCGGCGGGAACGGCCCGGGCGGCGGGCCCATCAGCGGCGCGCGGCTGAAGGGCATGGCCTCCGAATTCTTCCCGGCGCCGCGCCGCGGCAATGGGCGCGTACTGGCCTGCGCCACCGGCACGGCAACCGCCACCTGTGCCGCGCAGACGGCTGACCGCTTCTGTGTCGATGCCGGCTGGCGCGGTGCGTCACATCAACTGATGGAAACCGAAAACCGGCGGGTCTACCTTGCCGATGTCCTTTGCGTTCGAACGGGGTTCTAGACCATGAGATTTCTGTTGCCCGCGCTTTTGCTCGCCACCGTCGTTGCCGCACCGGCAGCCGCCGAAGTCGCCATGTTCAGCCAGCGCAACTTCCAGGGGGCACGCTATGCGCTGGTCACGGAAAGCGCGAACATGAACTTCTCCCCGCGGTCCATCCGGGTGGTGCCGGGGGAAGCCTGGCAGATCTGCCCCCGCCCCTTCTTCGGCGGCGATTGCCGCACCATCACGGAACCGAACGCGAAACTGAACCTGCCGCGTGCCTTTTCCGGCATGGTGCGATCGGCACGGCCGGTTGCCAGCCCCAATGGTGCGCCCCCGCCGGCCGTCAAGGAGGCCGCGCCGCCCGCAGCTGCGCCGAAACAGCCCAAGCCTGAGCCCGCGAAGCCGGAGCCCAAGACTTCGAAAGAGCCCAAGGTCGAAGAGCCGAAGGCCGACGAGCCCAAGCCCGCCGCATGAGCACAGCCGTCTGGAAGGGGAAATTCCTGGAAGCCCATGTCACGCCCTGGGGCGACGGCGGGCAATGGGAGTTCGTGAAGCGCGCGCGGGACATTCAGGCCGCCGTGATCGTGGCGCTGACGGACCTGCACGAGCTGGTGCTGGTGGAACAGTATCGCGCGCCGCTGGGGCGGCCCTGCATCGAGCTTCCGGCCGGACTGGTCGGCGATGAAACCGAGGGCGAGGATGTGTTCGACAGCGCCCGGCGCGAGCTGTTCGAGGAGACCGGGTTCGAGGCGGAAACCTGGGAGGCGTTCGGCGAGTTCGCCTCCTCGCCCGGCATGGTGGGCGAGATCTTCCACCTCTATCGCGCCACGGGGCTGACCCGCACGGGGCCGGGCGGCGGTGTCGACAATGAAGGCATCGTGCCGCACATCGTGCCGGTTTCCGCGATCCCGTCCTTTATCGAATCCGCCCGGTCGCGGGGTTGCGCCATCGACACCCGGCTATTGATCGGGCTGAACCTGCTTTAGCTTCAGGCCCGCGCGGCGCAGCAGTTCCACGCGGATCGCGCTGGCGAGCGGGGTGCTGCGCGCTTCGTCGAGCTGGGTGATCCAGCCGGTGGGGGTGATCCGGTCGTGCGCCACGGCCTCGTCGAACGCGGCCCAGAATTCGGGTTCCAGCGCGACCGAGGTGCGATGCCCCTGGATGGTGAAGCTGCGCTTCTTCAGCATGGCAGAGGTTATAGCGGCCGGCGGCGGAGCCGCCGAGTCCGCTTTCGTCTGGGGAAGAGAAGGAAGAAGGAGGAAAGAAGTCCGGCAAAGCCGGACTCGTCGGACGGGTTCGTCGGGCTGATGCCCTCCGCCCCGCCGGCCGTGACTGCGGCGAGTCTGCGAGTTAGCGCTTTGCGCTAACTCGCAGCCGCCTTCGTCAGTACATATGCTGTCCACCATTCACACTCATCGTGCTGCCCGTGATGAACCCGGCCTCTTCCCCGCACAGGAACACCACCGCACGCGCAATCTCGTCGGCATGGCCCAGACGGCCCACCGGGATCTTGGCGACGATCTTCTCCAGCACGTCCTGCGGAACCGCCGCCACCATGTCGGTGTCGATATAGCCCGGCGCGATGGCGTTCACCGTCACCCCGAACTTCGCGCCTTCCTGCGCCAGCGCTTTGGTGAAGCCATGGATGCCGCTTTTCGCAGCCGCATAGTTCACCTGCCCATATTGCCCGGCCTGCCCGTTGATGGAGCCGATGTTCACGATGCGGCCCCAGCCGCGATGGCGCATGCCCGGGAACACCGCCTTGGCGATGTTGAAGCAGCCGCCCAGATTCACGTCGATCACCTCTTTCCAGGCCTCGAACGTCATCTTCAGCAGCGTGCCGTCGCGCGTGATCCCGGCGTTGTTCACCGCCACGTCGATCGGCCCCAGCTCGGCCTCGATCGCGGCCACGCCGTCCAGCACGGCCTGGTGATCGGCCACGTTGAACTTCCAGGCCTTGATCCCGGTTCGCGCGGTGAAATCCGCCGCCCGATCGTCAGAGCCGACATAGACTGCGGCCACAGTGAAACCGGCCGCCTGCAAGCCTGTGCAGACAGCCTCCCCGATACCCCGGGTTCCCCCGGTGACGATTGCAACGCGCGCCATCAACGTCTCCCTCTTCCTCTTCGCGCCAAGGCTAGCCGTCAGCAGTGGCACACACAAGTTGCAGCGTGGCGAAATGCTCAGCCCGCTGCGGCCAGCTGTTCGCCCATCAACTGCTGCAACATGGCCATGCCCTCGTCCGATGCATTGAGGCAGGTCAAGGTCGCGAAATCTGTTCCGCCCGCCGCCAGGAACGCATGGCGCGCCTCCATCGCGATTTCCTCCAGCGTTTCGATGCAGTCCGCCGCAAAACCGGGGGTCAGTACCGCAACCCGGCGAACCCCGCTGCGCGCCATCTCTTCCAGCAGCGGCTGGGCATAAGGCTGCAGCCATTCGGCGCGGCCGAACCGGCTTTGAAAAGCGAGCGGCATCTGGGCTTCGGTGCGACCACAGGCCGCACGCAGCAATCGGGCGGTTTCCCGGCACTGGCGCTCGTAGGGATCGCCGCGGTCAACCGTGCGTTTCGGCAAACCGTGGAAGCTCAGCAGGATCGCCTTCGGCTGGAAATCTAGGGCCGCCAACTGCCGCTCCGCTGACGTCTTCAGTGCAGCAATGTAGGCCGGATGATCGTAATAGGGCGGCAGGGTCGTAAGCGTCGGCCGCCAGCCGATGCGCTGCAACTGGCGCGCCACTTCGTCCTGCACGGTGCCCGTGGTCGCACCCGCATATTGCGGATAGAGCGGCGCGACGATCAGATTGCTGCACCCTGCATCCCGCAGCAAAGTCAGCCGCTCGCCAAGGGACGGGGCGCCATAGCGCATCGCCCAGTCCACGATCACATCGTCGCCGAACGCACCGTCCAGCGCTTTTGCCTGCGCCCGGGTGATCGCCTTCAGAGGGCTTTCATCCGCCACCCGGTCCCAGATCTTCGCATAATTGGCGGCCGAGATCTTCGGCCGTCGGCGCAGCACGAACAGCTTCAGGATCGGTTGCCAGATCAGCGGCGGTATTTCGACCACGCGCCGGTCGGACAGGAATTCATTGAGATAGCGGCGCACAGCCTCCTCGGTGGGCGCATCCGGCGACCCCAGGTTGACCAGCAATATGGCGGTGCGGCGCGATCCGCTCAAACGCTGTAGGCCTTGGCCAGCGGCAGTTGCCGCGCCCGCTTGCCGGTCGCAGCTGCCAGCGCGTTGGCGAGTGCGGGGGCGGCGCAGGGCAGTCCGGGTTCACCGACGCCGCCCAGCGGCCCGTTGCTGTCCACGATCACGGTTGCCACCCGGTGCGGGGCATCCGCCAGCTTCATTACCTCATACATGTGGAAATTGCGCTGCTCGGCCTCGCCTTCGGCAAAGGTCACTTCCTCGCCCAGCGCGGCCGACAGCCCCATGATGGCGGCGCCCTCCAGCTGCTGGCGCACGGAATCGGGCGCGATGGCGCGGCCGCAATCCAGCGTGCTCACCACCTCCAGGATTTTCACCCGTCCATCGACCACGCCCGCCGTCACCACCATCGCCGCGATGGAGCCGAAGCTCTCATGCAGCGCGATGCCCCGCGCGAAGCCCTTCGGCGCAGGATCGCCCCATTTGCCATGGTCGGCTGCCGCCTTCAGCACGGCGGCATGGCGCGGCTTGTCGGCCAGATGCGCCAGCCGGAACGCCAGCGGATCGGCGCCGGCGGCCGCCGCCAGTTCATCCATGAAGCTCTCCACGATGAAGCCGGAAAAGCTGTGCCCCACGGAGCGCCAATAGCCCAGCGGCGCGGGCTGCCCCACCGGCACATGGATGGCGCGGAACGCCTCCACCGCATAGGGAATCTCGGCCAGCCCCTCGATGTCGGCGGCGTTGGGCTTGTCCTCGTCGCTCGCCATCATCGGCAGATTGCGCTGCGCGAAGCTGTTGCCCAGCGCGGGCACGGCAATGCGGCTGTCCCACCCCACCAGCTTGCGGTCGGCCGAAAGCACCCCGCGCAGCTTCGCCTGCACCGGTGGCCGGAAGCGGTCGCTGCCGATATCCTCCTCTCGGCTCCAGATCAGTTGCACCGGCTTGCCCACGGCCTTCGCGATCAGGGCGGCTTCCACCATCGCGTCCGGCTCGGCCTTGCGGCCGAAGCCGCCGCCCAGGAAGGTCGGGTGGATCACCACTGCATCGGATTCCAGCCCCAGCGCCTCGGCCACCTGCCAGTGCGCCAGCGTCAGGGACTGCGTCGGCCCCCACACCTCGGCGCGCCCGCCCACGATGCGCGCCGTCGCCGTCATCGGCTCCATGCAGACATGGGCGAGATAGGGCAGGCCATAGTCCGCGATGATCACGGTGCCGTCGGCCGCATCGACATCGCCGTGCCCGGCGACTTCCTTGCCCCCCCCGCCAGCCGCCGCCTTCGTCAATTCGTCCGCGATCCACGCCCCCGCCTTGCGGCCGTCCACGCTGAAACTCGCCTCCACACTGTCCAGCGCCCGCCGCGCCTCCCAGCTGGTGAGGCCGGTTGTCGCCACCCAGTTGGGGCCTTTCGCCAGCACCACGCCAGCAGGCGCCTTCGCCGCCGCCAGCGAGCCGCCCACCGGCCCATGCCGGATCGCCGCATAGACCATTCCGGGCACGCGCACATCCGCCCCGAACCGCGCCGAGCCATCCACCTTCAGGGGCAGATCGAGCCGCGGCAGCACCTTGCCGTCCAGCGGCCGCGTCGCCGCCGCGCGCAGCACCGGCGCCGACGGCTCGCTCGAAGGATCCACCAGCTTCGCCGCGGCACCGAACGACATGCGGTTGGCCTTGTAGACGACAAAACCCTTTTCCGTGTGCACCTCGCCGGCCGCCACGCCCCATTCGCCGGCCGCCGCCGCCTCCAGCCGCGCCCGCGCCTCGGCAGCTGCCGCGCGCAGCTGGTCGTGATAGCTGCTGATGCTGTTGCTGCCGCCGGTCAGGTGGAAATTCAGCCGCCGGATCGCCTCCTTGCCCAGCGATGCCGCCATGCCGCGCACCGCCCCGGGCAAGCCGCCGGTCACGGCATCGGCCAGCCCCACATTGGCATAGGCCGGATGCCAGGGCGCAGGCTCCACCGCCATCATCGGCCAGGCCGCGCCCAGCTCGTCGGCCACGATCTGCGCGAAGCCGGACATCACGCCCTGCCCCATCTCGGCTTGCGGAACCGGCACCGTCACCCGCCCGTCCGGCCCGATCTTCACCCAGGGGCCCAGCAGCGTCTCGCCTTCCCCGGCCTCCCATGCATTGGGCCAGCTGCGCGGCCACAAGGCATAGCCCACCACCAGCCCCAGCGTCGCCCCTGCCCCGATCAGAAACCCCCTGCGCGACGGCAGGAAACGGGATTTGCGGGAAGCGGGTTCCGGGGGCGTCTTCAGCATGGGGTTGCTTCTACGCGCTCGGCGGGCGGATGGGGATGCTGTTTTTTCGCCTCCGGCGGGCAGGGAAATGATTTCCCTGCACCCTCTAAGTTGGCGTTGCGCGCTACTCTGATGTCGCGCGCGCGTGTGGGTTTGATAGCCTGCGGCGCTGGAGCTTGCTGGCGCCGCAGGCAGTAAACCTTGCCGTCAGCACAACCTCGACGAGTGACCTACTCATGTGGGTGCAGGGGCGTCACGCCCCTGCCGGGTTCCAAGGGCAGAGCCCTTGGAGTCTTGCACGGCCATCACCTGACGGCGATGGCGGGCAGCGCCCAACCCGCCGGAGGCACGCCAGCCTCAGACCCCGCGAATGAAATCCTTCACTGCCGCGATCAGCTCCGGTTGGGCGTAGGGCGAAATCGCGCCGGAGGGTTCGCGGGCTTCTGCCAGCAGCCGGTCGATCATCGGCCCCACATCCTCGGCCTCTCCCGCGACATGCAGCCCGCTTCGCCCGGCGAAGCGGGCGGCGGTGGAAAGCTGATGCTCGTTGCGATGTTCGCCGAGGGACGCGCGTCGCGCCATCATCAGCAGCGGCTTCGCCATCGTTAGTGCCGAAATGATGGAGCCCATGCCCGCGTGCCCGACAAGCAGCGTGCAGCTTTCCAGCCTCTCCTGGAACTCGTCGGCTGAAATGAAGCGTTCGAACGTGAAGTTGTGCGGTTTGTAGCTGCCGGCTTCCAGCCGGCCGAGCTGGCCGAACACCGGCACATCATGTGTGCCCGCCCACTCGTCCACCGCCTTCACCAGCCGGTCGAAGGGTTCCTGGGTGCCCACCGTGAGGAAGATCATCGCCTTGCAGTGCTCCATTTCGGCAGAAAGATCAAAGCACTGCGCCCCGATACAGCGGGCCGCCCGGTTTCGCCACATCGGGCCATTGTGTCAGGAACAGGTCCGCGTGCGGCCCGGCCTTTTCCCCGGAAAGCGATAGCTCGTCACCATTGGCGATGCTGTCGATCCAACAGGTTCTGGCCCCCATCAGCTTGCCCAGACGGATCGCGAAGAAGCCGGCGCTGGCACCTGTCGACACCACGACATCCGGGCGCACCCGCACCAACAGGGCTGCGATTTCCAGCATCTGCTTCACCAGCCGCAGTTTGGTCTTGCGATTGGCATCGGTGATTGGTGTGTAGCTTATCACCTGCTGCCCAAGCCGTTTGGCGGCCACGCGCAGGCGGGTTTCATGATCGGGGCTGGTGCAGGCCCAGTGCATCTCGCAGCCTTCGAACGCGGGCATCAGCCGGTTCAACTGAACCCAGTGCCCGCCGGTGGAGGAGATCGCCAGAACGCGGGTCATGTGCGGTCCCCGCTCACGAAAAGGCCTGCAGACCCGTCTGCGCGCGCCCCAGGATCAGCGCGTGCACGTCGTGCGTTCCTTCATAGGTGTTCACGGCCTCCAGGTTCATCACATGGCGGATGACGCCATATTCATCGGAAACGCCGTTACCGCCGTGCATGTCCCGCGCTTCGCGCGCGATGGCAAGCGCCTTGCCGCAATTGTTGCGTTTCAGGATGGAGATCGCCTCTGGCGCGAGCTTGCCGTCGTCCATCAGCCGTCCGGCGCGCAGGGCCAGCAGCAGGCCCAGCGTGATTTCCGTCTGCATGTCGGCCAGCTTCTTCTGCACCAGCTGCGTGGCGGCCAGCGGACGGCCGAACTGCTTGCGGTCCAGCGTATATTGCCTGCCCGCGTGCCAGCAATATTCCGCCGCGCCCATCGCGCCCCAGCCGATGCCGTAGCGGGCATTGTTCAGACAGCCGAACGGCCCCTTCAGCCCATGGACGTTGGGCAGCAGCCGGTCGGCCGGGATGTCCACATCGGCCAGCACGATCTCGCCCGTCACCCAGGCGCGCAGGCTGAACTTGCCCTCGATCTTCGGGGTGGAGATGCCCGGATCGCCGCGCAGCAGCACGAATCCGCGGATCTGCTCGCCCTTGTCGTCGCCAAGATCGCATTTCGCCCACACCACGAACAGATGAGCATAGGGGCTGGAGGTGATCCACATCTTGGCGCCGTTCAGGCGGAAGCCGGTCGCCGTCTTCACCGCGCGCGTTGTCATGCCGGCCGGATCGGATCCCGCGTCGGGCTCGGTCAGGCCGAAGGCGCCGATCCATTCGCCGGACGCCAGCTTCGGCAGCCATTGCTGCCGCTGCGCCTCGGTGCCGTAAGCCCAGATCGGGTACATCACCAGGCTGGACTGCACGGAAAAGGCGGAGCGATAGGCCGAATCCACCCGCTCCACCTCGCGCGCGATCAGGCCATAGGCGACATAGGAAACGCCCGCGCAGCCATAGCCCTTGATGGTGGGCCCCAGCAGGCCGGCCTCTCCGAACGCCTTCATCAGCGCGGGGTCGCTGGTTTCGTGGCGGTTGGATTGCTTCACGATGGGGGCCAGATGCTGCTCGGCGAAGGCGCGTGCAGTGTCGCGTACCATCCGCTCTTCCGGGGTCAATTCCAGTTCGATCAGCATCGGATCGGCCCAGTCGAACGAGGGCCAGGGCTTGGCCGGCGAGACGCTGCCCGCCTCCGCCAGCAGATCGGCTGCACTCATCCCCACAAATCCTTCCTTGATGCCCCGATTTCTCTCAACCCCGACCAGCCCGTTACGCCAGTACGATACAGGTGCCAAGCCGCATCGCCCATGCTAGGGCGCGCCCGATGCACGCGCCAACCGAATCTGCCAAACCCACAATCGGCTTCATTCTTCTCGCCGGCGCGTTGACCGCTTTCGGGGCGATCTCGATCGATTTCTACCTGCCTGCGCTGCCCGATATCGCCCGCGACTTCGGTGCCACGGCGGCAGCTGCCCAGCTGACCATGTCGGCCTTTCTGGCGGGCATGGCCATCGGCCAGCTGGGCTGGGGCCCGCTGGCAGACCGGGTGGGCCGTCGCCCGCCGCTGCTGGCCGGAATTCTTGTTTACACGCTTGCCTCTCTGGCGCTGGCCCGCGTGCCCTCGATCGAGGCGCTGACGGCCGGCCGCTTCGTGCAGGGGCTGGGCGCCAGCGCGGGGCTGGTGATCGCGCGCGCCATCATCCGCGACCGCTACGACACCACGGAATCCGCCCGGCTGTTCAGCCTGACATTTCTGGTTCTGGCCATCGCCCCCATGCTGGCGCCCACCGCCGGGGCCTGGCTGTTGGCGCATTCGGGGTGGGAATCCATCTTCCTCGTGCTGGCGGCCTTCGGCCTGATCGTTGGCCTGGCCGCCCTGTTCGGCCTGCCCGAAAGCCGCACGGCGGCAACCGCCGCACAGGCCGCCCACGAGACTCCGCTGCAAAGCTACAGGGCTGCACTGGATGACCGGCGCGTGCTCGCCTTCGTGGGGGCGGGCGCCTTCAACAGCGCGGCGCTCTTCACCTATGTCTCGGCCTCGCCCGCGCTGTTCATCGAACATTATCAGCAGCCGCCCACGGCGTTCGGCTGGATCTTCGCGCTGAATGCGCTGGGCCTTGTGATCGCGTCGCAGGCGAACCGGGCGGCGCTGAACCGATGGTCGCCCGCGTTTGTCGCGCGGAAGGGGTCTGCGGCTGCGCTCGTCTTCGCCACCGTGCTGCTGGCGCTGTCGGTGGCAGGGGTCGACGACATGGTCGTCACCATGGCGCTGCTGTTCCTGGGGTTGGGAAGCTATGGCTTCGTGTCGGCCAACGCCTCCGCGCTGGCGCTGGGGGCGATGCCGCAGCGCGCGGGGTCCATTTCGGCCCTGATCGGGGCGGGCGCCTTCCTGTTCGGGGCGCTGGCCAGTGCAATTACAGCGCCCTTTGCCGCCACAGGGCCGCTGGCGATGGCGGCGGCGATGGCGGCCGGCTTCCTGGGCGCGATGATCTGCATCCGGATCGCCAGCCGCGCATGACGGGCTGGATCCCCATCAACCGGGGTCTGGCCATCCATCAGGACGAGATCGGCCTGCGCTTCGTGCGCGCCTCCGGTCCGGGCGGGCAGAATGTGAACAAGGTTTCCACCGCGGTGGAATTGCGCTTCGATCTCGCCAATTCGCCGTCGCTGCCGCCGGCGGTGAAGGCACGCGCGGCGGCGCTGGCGGGTTCGCGCTATACCGATGCGGGCGAAATCCTGATCTTCGCGGAGCGCTTCCGCACGCAGGCGATGAACCGGGAAGACGCCATCGAGCGGCTGGTGGAACTGCTGGCCAAGGCAACCATCGTGCCCAAGACCCGCCGCCCCACCAAGCCCGGCAAGGCCGCCAAGGCACGGCGGCTGGACGGCAAGAAGCGGCGGTCGGATGTGAAGTCAGGCCGCAGCCGCCCCATCGCGGACTGAAGTCCGGGACCCGTCGCCGCAGCGTCAATTTTTTGACGCGTCGGCGCCTATGACGCGTCAATGCGTTGACGCTTTCACGCCTCCCAGGCTGGTTAACAGGGCTTCTCCCTAGGGGCGCGGACTTGGCACGCGCCTTGCTTCTCTTGTTCACGGCCGGTCACCGGAAAGCTTGCCTGCCCTCGCAAGCTCGCCGGCCACGTGCCCGCCGGGATTGCGACCCCCCGGCGGGCACCTTCGGTGTCCGCCAGTTCTTCAGGACGGGCCGGGCACCTTCGGTGAACCAAACCCGCCCCAACGGGCAAAACAGGACGGGACAGGATGCGAATGACGACCATGGAACCGGAACCAGCCTTCACCGACCCCGCCAGCCTTACCCGCACATTCGCCGCCCTCCTCGCCAACCCGCCGCTGGAAGGCCCCGTCGCCGCAGACCCGGCCAGCCGCCAGCTTCTTTCCCTCGCTGCGCGCGCGGCCCGGTCCAGCGCCACCATCCTGATCACCGGGCCGTCGGGCGCGGGCAAGGATGTGATGGCTCGCTTCCTACACAGCGCCAGCGACCGCGCGGATGCGCCGTTCCTCGCGCTCAATTGCGCCGCCCTTCCCGAAGCGATGCTGGAAAGCCTGTTGTTCGGCCATGAACGCGGCGCCTTCACCGGCGCCGACCGCGCCGCGCCAGGCCTGTTCCGCGCGGCGGGCGCCGGCACCCTGTTTCTGGACGAGATTGGCGACCTGCCGCTGCCGCTTCAGGCCAAACTGCTGCGCGCCATCGAGGCACGGGAGATCCTGCCGCTGGGCGCCACCGCCCCCATGGCGTTCGAGGCCCGGCTGCTGGCGGCCACCAACCGCGACCTTCAGGCCGACGCCGCCGCCGGGCGCTTCCGCGAGGACCTTTACTGGCGGCTGTCCGTGTTTCCGCTGGCGCTGGCACCGCTGGCCCGGCGCCCCGCCGATATCCTGCCGCTGGCGGCGCATCTGCTGCGCGGCGCGAAGGTGAACCTCTCTGCATCCGCGCTCAGTGCCCTGATCGCGCATGACTGGCCCGGCAATGTGCGCGAGCTCGCCAACCGGCTGGAACGCGCCCGCATTCTGGCCGGAGACGGCGCCATCACCGATGCGCATCTCGAGATTCCGGCCGCTGCCGCTGCGTCCGGCCCCATTGCACTGCCTGGTCAGATGCGTCGGCACGAGGCGGACGCGTTGACGCGCGCGCTTGCCGAAACCGGCGGCCGCCGCCGCGAGGCGGCCCGCCATCTGGGCATTTCCGAGCGCACGCTGCGCTACAAGCTGGCGGCGCAGGCCGGGCGTCCACGCGCCGCCGCCAGCCTTGCAGGCGCCACGGCATGAGCGTTGCGGCAGTCAATCCCGGCCTCGCCAACATGGGGCTTTCCGGCGTGCTGCAGCTGCGCGCGGAAATCCTGCAGAAAAGCCAGTCGCTCGGCGCGATCCCCAGCTCCACCCAGCCCACGCAGGCCAGCCCCCCCGGCTTCAGCGGCATCCTGCAGGATGCACTGAAGGGCGTGGACAAGCTGCAGTCGCAGAGCAGCGCCGACGCCACCGCATGGGAACGGGGGGATACGCAGGACATCGCCGCCGTGATGCTCAGCCGGCAGAAGGCCTCCATCGCGTTCGAGGCGACGCTGCAGGCGCGCAACCGCCTGCTCTCCGCCTATCGCGACATCATGAACATGCCGGTGTAGCATGGCGGACGAAACCCTCCCCGCGCCCGTTTCGCCGCGTCTGCCGGTGCCGGCCGCCTTGCAGGAACCGCTGCAGCGGCTGCGCGCCAATCCGCTGCTGGCGCGTTTCGGCTGGCCCATTGCTGCAACAAGCATCGCCGCGCTGGCGCTGGGCGGCTGGCTGATGCTGCACGAGCCCACGCGCAGCCCGATCTTCGCCCAGCTGCCCGACGCGGACAAGGCCGCCGTCGTGTCGGCGCTGGAAACCGCGGGCCTGCCGGTCGCGCTGGATCCGCGCACCGGGGCCGTGCTGCTGCCCGAGCGGGATCACGCCCGCGCCCGCATGCTGCTGGCGGCGCAGGGCCTGCCCAAGGCCGCTCCCGGCGGCGCGGAGCTGATGGCGGAGATGCCGCTCGGCACCTCCCGCGCGCTGGAGGCCGCCCGGCTAAAGACGGCGCAGGAACGCGATCTGGCAGCGGCCATCGAAAGCCTGGACGGCGTGCAGGCCGCGCGCGTGCTGGTGGCCCGGCCGGAGCCTTCGCCCTTCCTGCGCGACCGGGCGCCCGTCACCGCCTCCGTCACGCTGACGCTGGCGCCGGGCCGCGCCCTGTCGGATTCGCAGGCGCGCGCCATCGTCCATCTGGTGGCGGGCGCGGTGCCCGGCCTTTCGCCGGACAATGTCGCCATCACCGATCAGGCTGGCCGCATGCTGGCGGGCGAACCCGGCGCGGGCCGCATGCTGGCGGACGACCGGCGGCTGAAGCTGCAGGCCGAGATGGAGGCGCGTGCGCGGCAGTCCATCCTGGAGCTGCTGGGCCCCGTGGTCGGCACCGACAACATCACCGCGCAGGTCAGCATCGATCTGGATTTCGCCGCCCGCGAAGCCGCCGAGGAACGCTACGACCGGGACGGCGCGCTGCGGTCGGAACAGTTCAGCCGCGCCACCTCGTCGGAGCCGCGCGCCATCGGGATCCCCGGCGCGCTTACCAACACCATCCCTTCCGCCCCCACCGTCACGGCGACGCCGCCGCCCGCCGCCACCGGCCCCACGGTGCAGACCACGGGCACCGAATCCGGCACGCGCAATTATGAACTGGGCCGCTCGGTGCAGGTCACCAGCCGCGCCGGGGGCGACATCCGCCGGCTGACGGCGGCCATCGCCATCCGCGCCGATGCGCTGGGGCCGCCCGCTGGCCGCGCGCGGCGGCTGGCGGACCTGCGCAGCCTGGTGGAGGGCGCCGTCGGCTATGACCAGCAGCGCGGCGACCATATCGCGCTGTCCGCCAGCAGCTTCGCGACGCCGGATGCCGTGGAAGTGCCGATCTGGAAAGAGCCGGTCGTCGTCGAAAGCTCCAAATGGCTGGCCGCTGCGCTGGTCGCCGTGGCGCTGCTCGCCTTTGTGATCCGCCCCTATGTGCGCCGCGCACTGGCCAAGGCCGAAGCGCGGGAGGTGGAGGCCCGTGCTGCGGCAGAACGCGCCGCGCAGGAACTGGCGTTGGCCGCCGAGCCCGCGCTGGTGCCGGCGCTGCCTGATTACAGCCGGAAGCTGGCCGAGGCCCGGCTGCTGGCGGCCACGGATGGCGCCAAGGCCACCGCCGTCGCGCGGCGCCTGCTGGCAGGCACCCCGGCATGAGCCTGTCCGGCCCGGAAAAGACCGCGCTGCTGTTGCTGTTGCTGGAAGAGCCTGAAGCCGCCGCCCTGCTCGCCCGGCTGGACCCGCAGGAGGTGGAACAGGTGGGGCGTGCCATGCTCTCCGTCGCGGAGGCCTCGCCGCAGACCATCGACGAAGTGCTGGGCGAAGTGCTGGAAGTGGCGCGCGACATCGTCGCCGTCAGCGACGGCCCGCCCACCGTGCGCGACCTGCTGGGCCGCGCGCTGGGCGATGAACGCGCCGGCGGCATCATCGAGCGCATCGGGGAAGAGGCCCGCCCGCCGCTGTTCGAGCAGCTGGGCTGGCAGGAACCCTGGGCCATCGCCACCCTGCTGGAGCCCGAGCATCCGCAGGTGCAGGCCTTTCTGCTGGCGCAGCTGCCCACCAACCGCGCCGCGCTGATCCTGGCCCGGCTGCCGGCTGACGGGCAGCCAGATCTCGTGCGCCGCATCGCCACGCTGGGGCCGGTGATGCCCACCACCGCCGAGGCGCTGGACGGCGCGCTGGCGGACCGCATCGCCGCCGCCCGCCCGCGCCAGCCGATGGCCGATCTGGGCGGCATGCAGCGCGCGGCGGACCTGATCAATCTGGCCGGCGTGGATGAAACCCGGGCGTTGGCGGCGCTCTCCACCGTGGACAAGGGCGCGGCGGACCTGCTGAGCGAGACGCTGTTCACCTTCGCGGATCTCTCGCGGCTCGACAGCCGGGCCCTGCAGACGCTGCTGCGCAGCCTGGATGCGGACATGCTGGTGCCCGCGCTGCGCGCCGCGCCCGCCCCCTTGCGCAGCCTGCTGCTGGCGGCCATGCCGCAGCGCGCGGCCGAGGCGCTGACCGACGAGATCGACAATCGCGGCCCGGTGAAGATCGATGAGGCCGAAACCGCGCAGAAAGCGATCGCCGCCGCCGCGCGCCGACTGGCGGCAGAAGGCAGCATTAGCCTGCCCGGGAAGGGACCGGCCTATGTCTGAGGTGGATGCGATGCCGGATGTCCGCGCCATCCCGCTGGCCCGGTTGCTGCGCAGCATTCCTGCCGTTCCGCCACGCGCCGAAGCCGATATCCACGCGGAAGCCGAGGCCATCGCTCGAGCACAGGCAGATACCGAATGGGGCCGGCACGTCGCCACGCTGGAGGCGGCCCATGCCGCCGAAATTGCGCGTATGGGCGAGGTGGCAGGCACCGAGCGGGCGCTGGCCGCCAGCCTGATCGACGCACTGGAAGCGCAGTTCGCGGAGGCCCTTTGCACGCTGGCACTGGCGCTAAATCGCCAGCTGCTCGATGCCGAGCCGGCCATCCCGGCCGAAACGTTGCGTGCCCTGATCGCCGACGCGCTCTCCGCATTGCCGGAAGGCGCGGCGGGGACGCTGCACCTCTCTCCGGCGGACCTGCCGACTGTCACGGCCCCGTCAGGCTGGCGGCTGCACGCCGATCCGGTGCTGGCCCCCGGCACCTTGCGCGCCGAGGCTGGCCCTGCCCTTTCGCGCGCCAGCCTCCAGCTTCACTTCGACCGCCTCGCCGCCAGCATGGAGCCGCGCCGATGAACGCCCCAACCCCCGGTCTGGCCGCCGCCTTGCGCGAGGCGCAGGACTGGCTCGCCGAAATCCCCTGCCCGTTGCATGCGGCGCAACCCGGCGGCCGCATCCGCGCGGCGGAAGGCTTGCTGTTGTCCTCCGACGGGCCCGACGCCCCGGTGGGCGCGCTGCTGACGGCGGATGCGCCCGGCGGCGGCGTCCCCTGCGAGGCGATCGGCTTCCGGCAGGGCCGGCTGCTGATGATGGCGCTGGCCGAAGCCGCCGTGGCGCCGGGCAGCATGGTGTGGCTGGAAGGCCCGGCAGGGGACGCCCCGGCAGGCCCGGCATTGCTGGGCCGGGTGACGGGCGCGCTGGGCGAAGCGCTGGATCACACCGGACCTCTGGGCGCCGAAACCCGCTGGCCGCTGACGGGCAAGCCGGTTCCGCCGCTGGACCGCGCAGATGTCAGCCAGCCTCTGGCGACGGGCGTGCGCGCCATCGATGCGCTGCTGACACTGGGGCGCGGCCAGCGCGTCGGCCTGATGGCCGGCAGCGGCGTGGGCAAATCCACTTTGCTGCAACAACTGGTGCAGGGCGCGGACGCCGATTGTGTGGTGGTCGGCCTGATCGGGGAGCGCGGGCGGGAGATTTCCGCCTTTCTCGATGCCCTGCCGGATAGCGCGCGCGGCCGAACCCATGTGGTTGCTGTGCCCGCCGATGCGGCGGCCCCGGCGCGGCTTCGCGGCTGCCTGTCTGCCTTCGCCTCGGCCGAGGCGCTGAGGGCCACGGGCCGCCATGTGCTGCTGCTGGTGGACAGCCTCACCCGCGTGGCCCACGCCCAGCGCGAGATCGGACTGGCGCTGGGGGAACCCGCCGGCGCGCGCGGCTACCCGCCCTCCGCCCTCGCACTGATCCCGCGTCTGGTGGAGCGCGCCGGAAACGACGCCCGCTCCGGCGGCGCCATCACCCTGATCGCGACAGTGCTGGCCGATGGCGACGACACCATCGCGGACCCGGTGGTGGATACCGCGCGCGGCGTGCTGGATGGCCATATCGTGCTGGATCGCGCCATTGCCGCGCGCGGACGCTTCCCGGCCATCGATCTCGGCCATTCGCTCAGCCGCACCATGCCCGCCTGCGTAGAGCCCGCCCAGCTGGCCGCCGCCACCGCCTTCCGCCGCGACCTGTCGCTGGCGGAAGCCAACCAGGATCTCGTCGCCATGGGCGCCTATGCCCCGGGGCACGATCCGCAGCTGGACCGCGCGCTGGCCCGCCGCGCCGAGATGGACAGCTTCCTGGCCCAACCCCGCGACCGCGCCGTGCCCTTCGCGGAGGCCGTGGCTAGCCTCGTTTCCGGATGGACCAGCTGATGACAGATGCCCGAACCCGCCTTCGCCGCCTGATCCTGCTGTTGCGCGCCGCGCGTGTGCGCGAGGCGGCCGCGCTGCGCGAACTGGGCGCGGCCATTTCCGCCGAGGCGGAGGCCTGCGCACGCCGCAACCGCATCCTGACCCTGATGCAGGAAACCGCACCGCTCGCCGGGCCCGTCGCCTCCGGATCGCTGGCGGCCGGTGCGCAGCTGCGCAGCCTGCTGGCGCCCGCGCAGGCCGGCGCCTCGGTGGATATCGAGGCGGCCGCCCGCCGCCGCATTCGCGCCCAGAAGCTGGTCGAATCCGGCCGCGCGCGGACCAGCCGCCTGACCGACAGGCTGGCCGCCACCCGTCGGGAGGCCGAAGCCGACACCCTGCGCTTCGCGGAACCCGCCCGGCGCCGGCTGAGCGCATGACCATGGCCACAGCAACCCCCTCTCCCGGCGCAGACCTGCAATCGCTGCTGCCCGCCCCCCGCCCGCGCAAGGCGCTGCACGGGCCTGCGCCGGGCGCCCCGCCACCCAGCTTCGAACTGCCGCCGGACGACGAGCCGTTGCCCGCTGCCCAGCCCGATACAGCGATGGCTGCCAACACCGGCAGCCAGGACACGCCGGCAAACCCGGATGGCGCCGGTGCCGCGCCATCCATTCCTCCCCCGGCCCCGCCGCCGGAAGCCGAATCATATGCTGCGACGCCCGCGCCCCTCACGGCGACGGGTACCGACCAAGCCCCCGGCCCCCACGCCGATTCCTTGCCGCATCCGCCGCCACCGCTGCGGGTGCAAACCACTGCACCCGCCGGGCCGCCGCCCGAAGCCGAGTCGCCCGTCGCGCTGCCGCAGTTCGCCGCAACCCCACCGCAGCCGCGCACTGCCACGGCCCAATCCGGCCCGCAATTGCCGCCGCTCCGGCTGGAAAGCGATGCGCCCCGGCATCCGCAGCAGGCCCGGCCCGCCGACATGCCCGCGCCGCCCAACGCGCCTGCCACGACCACGGCATCCGCCCTGGCCACGCCGGCCGATATCCGCATCAGCACGCCGGGAGAGCAGGCTCTGCAAGTCACGCTGGTCGCCGCCAATCCGGACCTGCGCGACCGCATCTCCTCTGCGCGGTCCGAACTGCGCGCAGACCTGGCCCGGGTTGGTGCCGAAGTGGACCTGATCTCTGTGGAACTCCGCCCTCAGCCGGGCGCATCCTCCGCAAATACCGGCCAGTCGCAACAGGGCAGCGACTGGCGCGGCAGCGGACAGTCAGATGGGGGCACAGAGATGAACGCGGGGGATTTCGGCGCTGGAACGCTGAGCAAGGAAGCCTTGGGCGACGGCGGCCACAACCAGCCGTTCACCGTGGCAGCAAGCGATGGGGCGGCGAGCGATGGGGCGCCGGACTTGCTGCCCGACAACCAGCCGCAGGCCGACGCCATCGCGGGCGACCCGGTCATCGCTGATGCCGCGCCCGCAGACGGCGCTGCAGATCGCGACCGCAACACGTCATCGGGCGCCCAGCAAGGCCATCAGGGCAGCCGCGGCATGGCCGAAGGCGGGGGCCATTCGCCCGGGCATCCGTTCGCTCGCCAGCCAGCCCGCCCGCCGGAGGTTCAACCCGCTCTGCGCCAGCCGCTCCCCGCACCCGCCGGGTCCGCGCGCACCGACTCGAACAGGATCGACCGCTATGCATGAAGCCCCCCACCCCGCCGCACCACAAGGGCGCTGCCGGCATGGCTGACGCAGCCACCGCCCCCGCGCTGCCCGAAGCGCCGCCGAAGCCGGGGCTCGTGAAGCGCCTCGTGCTGCCGCTGGTCCTGCTGCTGAGCGGCGCGGCCGCCGGCGCGGCGGGTTCCTATTTCATGCCCGTGCTGCTGCCCGCCAGCCAACAGGCGAAGCCGCCCGCGCCCAAGGTCGCGCCGCTGGAATATGTGGAAATCCCCAACAGCTTCACGGCCAATCTGAAAGACACCGGCCGCTTCGTGCAGGTGAAGATCGCCATCTCCACTCAGGGTGGCGAACCGGTGGTGGAGGCAGTGAAGCGCCACCAGATCGCCATCGTCGCCGCCGTGCTCGACATCCTGGCGGACAGCACCGAAGCCGACCTGTCAGACCCCGGCGGCCGCGACAAGCTCACGCGCCGCATGCGCCTGGCCATCAACGATGTGCTGCAGCGCAAGAGCGGCGTCGCCGGGGTGGACGATGTCTTCCTCACCAATTTCGTGATGCAATAGGGGGCAGTAAGCCATGGCCCGCGCCATCGTCTGGCCCAGCATTGGCACCCCCGCGCCGGACCCCGAACCCGTTCTGGCGGACACGCTGGACGCCCCGGCACTGGCGGCGGCCTTTGGCCCGGAACTCGCCCGGCTGATGGGCGCGCGCATCACCGCGCGGATCAGCCGGACACCGCCCGGATCACCGCCGCTGCACCTGACCACCATCGCGCTGTCGGCGCCCGCGCAGCTGTCCGCGATCGGCATCGCCTGCCCGGCGGACAGCGCAGCGCGGCTGCTGGAGCGTCTGTTCGGCAGCCGCCCGGCCGATGGCGCGCAGCCCGCCAGCGTGGAATCGCTGCCGCCCGGCTCCGCGTCGTGGGGGGTGCTGTGCCACAGCATCGGGCAAGCACTTGCCCGGTCGCTCGCGGCCGCCAATGCCGTGGCGGCGGCGCCCGCGCGCCACACCGACCGGCCGCGCGCCCTCGACCCCGAACCGGCGCTGTATCTGGAACTGGATGTGGAGGGCATGGCCTGCCAGCTGGCGATCGCGCTGGAAGGCGCCCGCCCTGCCGTGCCGCCGCCGAAGACACCCGACCCCGGGGCGTGGCGCGAACGCGCCCGAACCCGCGCGCTGGACATGGAGCTGCCGGTGGCGCTGCGCATCGCCGAACGCCGCATCGATCTCGCCCGCCTTGCTGCGCTGAAGGCCGGCGACATCCTGCCGCTGGAGCGGCCGCAGACGGTGGATGTGCTGGCGGCCGGCCGCAGCATCGCCCGCCTGCCGGCCGCCAAACTGCTGCCCGAAGGATCAGAGGAATGAACGCCATCCCCCCCAAAGGCCAGATGGCCGCCAGGTCCGCGAAGGGTGCGAAAACAGACACGCCGGGCGACAGCACGGACGAACATGTGCGCCTGACCATGGATTTCGCGAGCGAACTGGCCACCGATGCCGTCGCAGCGGCGCCGGATGCGGCCGAAGAAAGCGACCCGCGCACTGCCCCGCTACAGCAGTCGGTGCCAGCCGGGCTCGCCGCGCTGGAACTCACCCTCACCGTGGAGGTCGGCCAGCTGCGCATCCCGCTGAAGGACCTGATGGCGGTGGAACCGGGGCAGCTGCTCGCGCTGGACCGGATGACGGCGGAACCCGTCGCCGTGCTGGTGAACGGCAAGCTGTTCGCCCGGGGCGAGATCGTGGCGGTTGGCGAACGCTTCGGCGTGCGCCTCACCGACATCGCAGACACGCCGGGGCTCGGCTGATGCTGGGCGAGTTCCTGCTGCGGCTGGCTGTGGCGTTGCCGCTGGTGTGCGGGTTGGCTGCGCTCTGCCTGTGGTCCGTGAAGCGCGGCTGGCTGCCGATGCCGGGCTTCGCCCTGCGCAGTCCCCACGCCACCGCGCCGCGCACCGCGCGGGATTCGTCTCCGCTGGACCTTATCGCCACCCGCAGCCTGGGCCCCGGCGCGCGGCTCGCCGTCGTCCGCTTCGACGGGCGGGATCATCTGGTCGGCCAGTCGGGCGCGGCCATGATCCTGATCGCCAGCACCGCCCCCCTCCAGCCGGAGCAAGCTGCATGCGTTTCCTGACCGCCGCGCGTCGGCATCGCCATCGCCATGCGCTACTGTTCATGGCGGGCCTGCTGGCGATGCTGATGGCGGCGAGCCCCTTGTTCGCACAGGCCCCGCCTCAACAGCCCTCCGCCCAACCCTCCGCACTGGGCGGGCTGATCCAGCTGGCCGGCGGCGAAAAGGGCAGCGCCTTCTCGCTGTCGCTGCAGGTCCTGCTGCTGATGACGCTGCTGACGCTGCTGCCGTCCGTGCTGCTGATGATGACGGCCTTTGTGCGCATCATCGTGGTGCTGGCGATCCTGCGGCAGGCGATCGGGTTGCAGCAGGCGCCGCCCAACCAGCTGATGGTGGGGCTGGCGCTGTTCCTCACCTTCTTCGTGATGCAGCCCTGGTTCAACCAGATCAACGAGACCGCACTGCAGCCCTTCGTCACCAACCAGATGCCCGCCGAACAGGCCATCGGCCGCGCGGGCGACATCTTGCACGGCTTCATGATGCAGCACACCCGCACGGCAGACCTGAACCTGTTCGCCGGGCTCGCCAACGCGCCACCCTTTTCCTCGGACGCGGAGGTGCCGATGCGCATCCTGCTGCCCGCCTTCGCCACCTCCGAACTGAAGACGGCGTTCCAGATCGGCATCCTGCTGTTCCTGCCCTTCCTCATCATCGATCTGGTGGTCGCCTCCGTTCTGATGTCGTTGGGGATGATGATGGTCTCCCCCGTGCTGATCGCGCTGCCGTTCAAGCTGATGCTGTTCGTCGCGGTGGATGGCTGGGCGCTCGTCACCGCCTCGCTGGCGCGGAGCTTCGCATCATGACCAGCACCGACCTGCTGTATGACACTGCCGCGCGCGGGGCGTGGGTGCTGGTGCTCGCCACCCTGCCCGCGCTGCTGCCCGCGCTCGCCATCGGGCTGGTGGTGGGGCTGTTGCAGGCCGCCACCTCCATTCAGGAAGCCACGCTCAGCTTCATCCCCAAGCTGATCGGCGTGTTCCTGGCGCTGGTGCTGTTCGGCGGCGTCATCGGCGGCCTGCTGAGCGATTATCTGCGGGAGGCCGCCAGCGCTATACCCATGATGGCGAAATGATCACGCCGCAGGAGGCAGGCGTTCCGCCCGGCATCGAGGCCTTCCTGCTGGCGCTCATCTTCACCAGCCTGCGCACGGGCGCCGCGCTGGCGCTGCTGCCCGCGCTCGGCGGCCAGCTGATCCCGGTGCGCGTGCGCATCGGCTTGTCGGGCGCTGTCGGCTGGCTGGTGATCGGCAGCGGGCAGGCCCCCGCGCCGCCGCAAGAACTGCTCAGCCTCGCCGGCTTCGCGGCCATCGCCGGCGAGCTGCTGATCGGCCTTGCCGCCGCGCTGGCGCTGCACACCGCCTTCGCCGTGGCACTCGCCGCAGGGGACTGGCTGGCGCAATCCATGGGCCTCGGCTTTGCCCAGCTGATCGACCCAACCACGCCGCAGGCGCCCGTGCTCTCCGGCCTGTTCGCCATGCTGATGTGGGTGCTGCTGTTGACGGGCGGCGGCCATCTCGTCTTCCTAGACATCCTCGTGCGCAGCTATGCCGCCCTGCCGTCGGCAGCCGCGCTGTTCGATCCCGGCCGCCTCTCCGCCATCGTCGGCTGGGGCGGCTATGCGCTGGCCTCCGCCTTCGTCGCGGCGCTGCCGATGGGGGCCGCGCTGCTGCTGGTGAACCTCTCCATCGGGGTCGCCGCCCGCTCCGCGCCGCAGCTCAACCTCTTCTCCATCGGCTTTCCCATGATGCTGCTGATCGGCCTGATCGCGCTGCCGCTGGCGCTGCCCGCGCTCTCCGCCAGCTTCCAGGGCGCCCTCACCGGCACCCAGACCCGGCTCGCGGAGGTGCTGCTTGGCGGATGACAACCGCACCGAAGCCGCCACCCCGCGCCGCCGACAGGAGGCGCTGGACAAGGGCGACCGGCTGTTCTCCCGCGATCTCGCCACCGCGACCGCCGGGCTGGCGGGCATCCTGTGGCTGTGGTTCACCGCCGGCACGCTGGCCGACCGGCTAAGACAGGGGCTCACCCGGTCGCTCAGCGTCTCGTCGGAAGACCTGCGCAACTTCGCGCCGCTGGAGCGTGCACTGGAGATGATCGCCCCCCTCGGCATCTCCATCGCCATCCTCGGCGTCGTGCTGATCATCGCGGCCGCCGTGGGGCAGGCTGCCACCGGCGGCATCGGCTTCGTGCCCGACCTGCTCTCGCCCAAGCCCGAACGCTTGAACCCGCTTGCCGGTCTGAAGCGCATCTTCGGCTCGCGCGGCCTGATCGAACTCGCCAAGTCGCTGCTGAAGGCCGCCCTGCTACTCGGCGTGTCCGGCTGGTTCCTGACGGGCCGCCAGCACCAGCTCGCGGGGCTGTCCGCCCTGCCCTTCGAAGCCGCCGTGCAACAAGCTGCCCGCCTTGCCGGCACCCTGTTGCTGTGGCTGGGCGCAGGCCTCGCCTTCATCGCCGCCATCGACCTGCCGGTGCAGCTGTTCCAGTGGCTGAAGAAGCTGCGCATGTCGAAGCAGGACATCCGCGACGAGCACAAGCAGCAGGAAGGCTCGCCCGAAATGAAGGCCGCCATCCGCCGCGCCGCGCGCGAGGCCATCCGCCGATCCAACCGCACCGCCATGGCAGAGGCAACCGTCGTCCTCACCAACCCCACCCACTTCGCCGTCGCGCTGCGCTATCGCCCGGATGCAGACCCGGCCCCCGCCATCGTGGCGCGCGGGCGCGGCGTGGTGGCGGAAGTGATCCGCGAAATGGCCGCCGCGCAGAACACCCCCATCCTCTCCTACCCCTCCGTCGCCCGCGCGCTCTATTTCACCGGCAAGGTCGGCCAGTTCGTCCGCCCCGATCTCTACGCCGCCGTCGCCACCATCCTCGCCTTCGTCCTGCGCGTGGGCGCGCAATCCTGGCAGGGCGGAGGGGCGCCACCCCCCGCCGAAGCGCCACCGTCCGCGCGGTTCGATGAGTCTGGGCGGCGGGCAGATTAGGGTCTGGGTTTTTTGCCTCCGGCGGGCAGGGAAATGATTTCCCTGCACCCTCTAAGTTGGCGTTGTGCGCTGCTTGGGCGCCGCGCGTGTGACTTGGTTTGATTGCCTGCGGCGCTGGTGAGGGGGGCGCCCCAGCCACTCCCCACTCCGTCACCCCGGGCTTGACCCGGGGTCCAGCTGTTCTTCGGCAGCGTCGGGGTAAGAAGCGGGACCCCGGGTCAAGCCCGGGGTGACGTGGGAGGAACGGACGGCGCAAATATCGAAGCGCCGCAGGCAATCAAATTCCCCGCCGCCGCAACCTCAACGATCACCCAGATAATGTGGGTGCAGGGAGCACGGCTCCCTGCCGGGTTCCAAGGGCAGAGCCCTTGGAGTCCTTCACGACACCGATACTAGGTAACACCCTCCCGCTGGAGGCCCGCTTTCTTCCGACCAGTCGCGCCGCAGGGGGATTCCCTTTCGCCCATTGCCCTGCCACAAGGCCGCCAGCCATGCGCCGCCTGCTCGCCCTGTTACTGTTGTTCCTGCTGCCCGCGCCGGTGCTGGCGACGGCGGTGGCCGGCAACATCCGCGTGATTCCCACGCCGGACGGCGCCACGGTGCGGCTTGCCCTGTCAGAACCCCTCAACGCCCCGCCGCGTGCGTTTGCGCTGCACGATCCGATGCGCTGGGCCATCGATCTGGGCGAGGCCTCCAGCGTCCGGCGGGAGGCGCCTTCCACCGGCGCGGTGAAGGCCGCCCGTGTGTCGCAGTTCGACCCGGCCACCGTGCGCATCGTGATCGACCTTGCCCGGCCGATGCGGCTCGCGGAAGTCGTGCAGGGCCGGGATCAGGTGCTGGAGCTGCGGTTCCGCGCCATCGACGAAGTCGAGTTCAAACGTCTTGTCGCGCGGGGGCGCAGCCCCGTGACGGGTTTCTATCAGGAAGCCCCGCGCGCCGTGCCGCCGGGCCCGAACCCGCCCGCCGATCTCGCCGCCGACAGCGCCGCGCGGCTGGATGCGGTGGAAGCCGCGCTGAGCGAAGCCAGCCGCGAGCTCACGCCCGCGCCGCCCGCCCAGCCCATCGATCCGCGCATCAATCCGCAGCTGAGCCCGCAGGTCGACACCCGCATTTCCCCCCCGCCGCCGGCAAAGCCCGCCCCGCTGCCCCCCGTCGTCACCAGCGCCCGCCCCACGCGCGGGAAGAAGGCCGTGATCGTGATCGACGCCGGCCATGGCGGCCATGATCCCGGCGCGCCCTCCGTGATCGGCGGCGGATCGGAAAAGGATGTCACGCTCGCCATCGCGCGGCAGGCCAAGGCCAATATCGAACGCCGCGCCCGCGAGAAGGGCATCCCCGTCGAAGTCCGCCTCACGCGGGACTCGGATTTCTTCGTGACGCTGGGCAACCGCGTCCGCCTCGCGCGCGACTGGAAGGCAGACCTCTTCATCTCCATCCACGCAGACAGCGCCCCCAACGCGCTGGCACGCGGCGCCTCCGTCTATACCCTCTCCGAAGTCGCGTCCGACCGGGAAGCGGCCCGCGTCGCCGCCAAGGAAAACCGCGCCGACCTGATCTCCGGCGTGGACCTCTCCGGCGAAAACCGCGAAGTCGCCTCCATCCTCGTCGACCTCGGCATGCGCGACAGCATGAACGCGTCGGCCGATTTCGCCGAATCCCTGCAGAACGGCATGGAACCCGAAGGCGTCACCTTCCGCAGCCAATTCCACCGCTTCGCCAACTTCCAGGTGTTGCGCAACCTGGGCGTGCCCGCAGTGCTGTTGGAAACCGGCTTCCTCTCCAACGAAGAGGACGCCCGATATCTGTTTTCCAGCAAGGGCCAGCGCGCCATCGCTAACGGCATCGCCGAATCTGTGGTGAGCTTCGTCGGGAAGCGCTGAGCATCGGGGTGGGTGTTTTTTTGCCTCCGGCGGGCAGGGAAATGATTTCCCTGCACCCTCAACATTTGCGTTGCGCACTACTCAGCAGTCGCACGCGTGAGTTGGTTTGGTTGCCTGCGGCGCTGGAGCTTGCTGGCGCCGCAGGCACCATGCCCTGCCGCCGCCGCAACCTTGCCGATTGACCCGGAAAAGGGGGTGCAGGGAACACGGTTCCCTGCCGGGTTCCAAGGGCAGGAGCCCTTGGCCTCTTTATGCCCATCACCCAACGGCGACGACAGGCAAAACCGCTATCGCTTCCGCCCCCGCCGCACGCCCGGCGGCGGTCCGCCCCGCTTCGCGCCGCCACCGCTGCGGCCGTCGCGTCGGAAACGGGGCACGTGCCGGTCCGAGGGCTCCACGCCGGGGATCGAGAAGCGCAGCGATCCCGTCACCGGGTCCGCGTCTTCCAGTCGCAGGTCCAGCCGCTGGCCCTGGCCGTATTTCGTGCCGGATTCCGCCCCTTCCAGATAGCGCCCGGCCTCGTCGAAGCGGAAGCGTTCCTCGCCCAGCGCGCTCACGGGCACCAGCCCGTCGCCACCGATGCCGTCCACGGTGGCGAAGAAGCCGAAGGCTTGCACGCCGGAGATTCGGGCGCGCACCACCTGCCCCACATGGTCGCCCAGGTGGCGCGCGATATAGCGGTCCAGCGTCTCGCGCTCGGCCTCCATGGCGCGGCGTTCGGTGAAGCTGATATGCTCGCCGATGGCGGCGAAGCGCTGCTCCGATCCGTCGGGCAGGCCGCCCGCGCCCAGCCGGTAGGCGCTGACCAGCGCGCGGTGCACCAGCACGTCGGAGTAGCGGCGGATGGGCGAGGTGAAATGGGCGTAGCTGCCCAGCGCCAGCCCGAAATGGCCTTCGTTGCGCGGGGAATAATAAGCCTGGGTCTGGCTGCGCAGCACCGCTTCGGAAATCTCGGTCGCGTTGGGCCGCCCTTCGGCCAGCCTGGTTATGCGGTTGAAGGTGGCCGGCTTGATCACCTGCCCCAGCGCGAAGCTGATGCCCAGCGTGGCCAGATAATCCTTCAGCCCCGTCAGCTTCTCACGACCCGGCGTTTCATGGTCGCGATACATGACAGGGGCCTTTTTCGCCTCCAGCGCCTTCGCGGCGGCGACATTGGCGGCGATCATCATGTCCTCGATCACCCGGTGCGCATCCAGCCGCTCGCGCACGGCGATGCCCTGCACCCGGCCGGCGGCGTCCAGCACCACCCGCTTTTCCGGCAGGTCCAGCTCCAGCGGCTCGCGCTTGGCGCGCGCCTTGGAAAGCGCGTGCCAGCAGGCCCACAGCGGCTCCAGCACAGGTTCCTTCAGCGCATTGTCGGCGCGGCCGTCGATCACCGCCTGCGCTTCCTCATAGGCGAGGTTGGCGGCGATCCGCACCCGGGCGCGGTGGAACGAGGCGCCGATGATCTCGCCGTCCCTGTCCACCTCCATGCGGGCGGCCAGCACGGCCTTGTCGGTGCCGGCCTTCAGGCTGCAGGCGTCGGCCGACAGCGCTTCGGGCAGCATCGGCACCACCTGATCGGGGAAATAGACACTGTTGCCCCGGTCGAACGCCTGCCGGTCCAGCGGGCTGCCGGGCAGCACGAACCAGCTGACGTCGGCGATGGCCACCAGCAGCGTCCAGCCGCCGTCATGCGCCTCTGCCCAGACGGCGTCGTCATGGTCGCGGGCATCCGCCGGATCGATGGTGATCAGCGGAATGTCGCGCCAGTCCTCGCGGTGCGGCTCCTCGCCCTGCCGCGCACCCTCCCACAGGCGAGAGGCGCGCTCGGCCTCGCGCAGCACATCGGCCGGGAACTCGTGCGGGATACCCTTTTCGGCAATGGCGATGTCCGACAGCGAGGCATTGGCCGCGAACGGATCGCCCAGCCGCGCCGTCACATGCGCGGCTGTGCGCGCACCCGCACCCTTCAGTTCGGCGCGCACCAGTTCGCCCGGCGTCACGTCCGCACCATGATGGATGGGCCAGCTGCGCCGCTCGCGCTTGTCCAGCGGCCGCAACACCAGCCCTGCGCGCTCATCCTTGCGCACGATGCCCATCAGCGTCGCGTGCCCCTTGGAGAGCTTCTTGATCACGGTGCCCAGATACTTCGGCGGATCGCCCTCGATCCGGGTCAGCAGCCGGTCGCCCGCCTCGAAACGCTCGCGCCGGGTCGCACCGGGCTTGCCGCGCCCGGCGCCGATCATCACGCGCGGCGGGGCGCCTTCGCCCTCCCACTTCTCCGGCTGGGCGATCACCCGCCCGGCATCGGCAGACACCACCGTCAGCACCGTCACGCGCGGCAGATGCCCCGCGCGGTGCAGCGAACGGCCCGGGCCCGATTCCAGCAGCCCTTCCTCGGCCATCTCGGCCAGCAACTGCTTCAGCTGGTCGCGCTCCTCGCCGTGCAGCCCGAAGGCGCGGGCGATCTCCCGCTTGCCGACAGCGCCCGGCGTCTGCCGGATGAAGGCGAGGATCGCGTCGCGGTCCGGCAGGCTCAAGCGGACGCCTTCTTCTTCGGCGCCGCCTTTTTGGCCGGCGCCTTCTTCGCTGGGACCTTCTTCGCAGCCGGCTTTTTCTTGCCCTTCGCCGGCGCCCGCGCTGCACGCTCCGCCAGCAGCTCCACCGCCTGCGCCAGCGTCACGTCCTTCGGCTCCGTGCCCTTGGGCACATTGGCGTTGACGCTGCCGTCGGTGATGTAGGGCCCGAAGCGCCCGTTCAGCACCTTCACTTCAACCCCGGTCTCCGGGTGCGCGCCCAGCAGCGCCAACGGCTCGGCCGGCGTCCGCTGCCCGCGCCCGCCCTTGGGCTCCGCCAGCTTCACCACGGCCGCGTTCATGCCGATCTCGAACAGGTCGGCGGTGTCCTTCAGATTGGCATATTTGCCGTCGTGCAGCAGATAGGGGCCGTAACGGCCGAGGTTGGCAACAATGGGCAGCCCCGTTTCCGGGTGCAGCCCCACTTCGCGCGGCAGGCTCAGCAGCTTCAGCGCGCCGGGCAGATCCAGGTCGCCCATGTCCTTCGGGATGGAGCTGCGCTTGTCGCCCGATTGCACATAACGGCCGAACCGCCCGGATTTCACTTCCACCGGCAGCCCCGTCGCCGGATCGTCGCCCAGCGTCGAAGGCCCGGCATCATCCCCGTTCGCGCCCGCGAACTGCCGGGTGAACTTGCACTCCGGATAGTTGGAGCAGGAGATGAAGGGCCCGAACTTGCCCACCTTCAGCGCCAGCCGGCCATTGCCGCAGCTGGGGCAGGCGCGCGGATCGCCACCGTCGGCGCGCTCGGGGAACAGGTGCGGCGCCAGATATTCGTCCAGCGCCTTTTCCACGTCCCACGGCTTCTGCGCCATCACATCTTCGGCGCGCGGCTGGAAATCCGCCCAGAAGTCGCGCAGCACCTCCAGATAGCTCGCCTTGTCGGCCGAGATATCGTCCAGCTGGCCTTCGAGGCCTGCGGTGAAATCATATCCGACATAGCGCTCAAAGAAGCGCTCCAGGAAGGCGGTTACCAGCCGCCCCTTTTCCTGCGGGCGGAAGCGCTTCTGCTCCAGCACCACATAGTCGCGGTCCTTCAGCACCTGGATGATCGACGCATAGGTGGACGGCCGGCCGATCCCCAGCTCCTCCATCCGCTTCACCAGGCTGGCTTCGGAATAGCGCGGCGGCGGCTGGGTGAAATGCTGCGCCTTGCTGACGCCCTGCGTCTGCGGCCGTTCCCCGGCCAGCAGCTTAGGCAGACGCGAACCATCCTCGTCATCAAGGTCGTCGGTGCCCTCGGCATACAGAGTGAGGAACCCCGGAAACACCACCACGGTGCCGGTCGCGCGCAGTTCGGCGCTGCCGTCGTCGGCCAGCAGGTCCACCGTGGTGCGCTCCAGCTGGGCGGAGGCCATCTGAGAGGCGACCGCGCGCTTCCAGATCAGGTCATACAGCCGCGCTTCCATGTCAGACAGGTGCAACGCCGCTGCCGTTTTGCCGAAGCTGGTGGGGCGGATCGCTTCATGCGCTTCCTGCGCATTCTTCGCCTTGGTGGAATAGGCGCGCGGCTTTTCCGGCACATAATCCCGGCCATAGCGCTCCATCACCATGTCGCGCGCGGCATTGATGGCGCTGCCGTCCATCGCCACACCGTCGGTCCGCATATAGGTGATGTGCCCGGCCTCATACAGCGTCTGCGCGGTGCGCATGGTCTGCTGCGCCCCCAGCCCCAGCTTGCGGGACGCCTCCTGCTGCAACGTCGATGTCGTGAAGGGCGGCGCCGGATTGCGCACCACCGTCTTCAGATCCACGGCAGAGACGGAGAAGCTGCCGGCTTCCACGATGCGCCGGGCCTCTTCCGCCTTCGCCTCGGTCGGCAGCGCGAACTTGTCCAGCTTCTTGCCCGCCAGCGCCGTCAGCTTCGCCGGAAAATGATGGCCGGAGGAGGCCTTCATGTCGGCCTCCACCGTCCAATATTCCTGCGGCGTAAACGCCTCGATCTCGCGCTCGCGCTCCACGATCAAACGCAGCGCCACCGATTGCACGCGCCCCGCGCTCTTGGCGCCGGGCAGCTTGCGCCACAGCACCGGTGAAAGGGTGAAACCCACCAGATAATCCAGCGCGCGGCGCGCCAGATAGGCGTCCACCAGCGGCTGGTCGATGTCGCGCGGATGCGCCATCGCCGTCTGCACGGCATCCTTGGTGATGGCGTTGAAGGTGATGCGCTGCATCCCGCCCTTGGGCACCGCCTTCTTCTGCCGCAGCACTTCGGCCAGATGCCAGCTGATCGCCTCACCCTCGCGGTCAGGGTCGGTCGCCAGCACCACGCGGTCCGCCCCCTTGGCGGCATCGGTGATCGCCTTCAGCTGCTTGGACCGGTCGGCGGAAACCTCCCAGCGCATAGCGAAATCATGCGCCGGATCGACGCTGCCGTCAGACGGCGGCAGGTCCCGCACATGGCCGAAGCTGGCGAGAACCTTCGCGTTGCCGCCGAGATATCCTTCGATCGTCCGGGCTTTTGCCGGCGACTCGACGATGACCAGATCCATTACAGTCCCTTCTTGGGGGGCGCGACATAGCGATGCCCTGCCCCCAAAACAACCTATGCCACCCGGGCGACACGCCCTCCGGCCAGCCGCACCACCTGCCCCTCGATCTCCAGATCGGCGAGCGCGGCCTGCACCGCCGCCGCCGTCTGGCCGGATGCCCGCACCACTTCGTCCAATGCCACCCCGCTGACAGACAGCAGCTCCAGCAACCCCGAAGGCGCTTCGGCTGGCACAACCGCCGCCCGCACAGCCGCTTCCCGGCGCGAGCGTTCCGGCCGCTTCGGCGCCACCGGCCGCGCCAAAACGGCAAAGGGGCTCAAGGCCGCCAGCACATCCTCGGCCGTCTCCACCAGATGCCCACCCTGCCGGATCAGATTGTTGCCCCCCGCCGATCGCGGATCCTTCGGATGCCCCGGCACCGCCATCACTTCGCGCCCCGCTTCCGCCGCCAGCCGCGCGGTGATCAGGCTGCCCGATCCTTGCGCCGCCTCAATCACGATCAGCCCGCGCGCTACCCCCGCGATCAGCCGGTTGCGACGCGGGAAATGCCGCGCCTGCGGCTCCGTTCCGGGCGGCAGCTCAGACAGGAGCAGGCCAGCCTGCGCAATCCCGTCCTGCAGCCCGGCATTCTCCGGCGGATAGGCGATGTCCACCCCGCCCGCCACACAGCCGATGGTGCCCGTCGCCAACGCTCCCCGGTGCGCCTCCGCATCGATGCCCCGCGCAAGGCCTGACGCCATCACCCAGCCCGCCGCGCCCAGCGCCTGCGCCATTTCGAACGCCAGCGCCCTGCCCGCCGCACTGGCGTTGCGCGCACCCACCATCGCCACAACCGGTCGTGCCGCCAGTGCGGCATCGCCCGCGATCAGCAGCACCGGCGGCGGATCGGCCAGCTCGGCAAGCAACGGCGGATAGTCCGCCTCGCCCGGAAACACATGCCGCGCCCCCACAGCTTCGGCTGCCCACACCTCCGCCTCGGCAACCCCGGCCTCCGCCCAGTCCCGCCGCTCCGCCGCCAGCGCCTCCAAGGCGCTGCCATGCCGCGTCAGCAGCTGCCGGAACGCCACCGGCCCCACGCCGTCCGTCCGCGCCAGCCGCAACCGCGCCAGCCGTTCGGCATCCGGCAGTCGATTCAAGATGTCTTGCCGATCCGGGGCTCGGTTCCGGCCTTCAGCCGCGCGATATTCTCCCGGTGCGTCCACAGCACCCACAAGGACAGCAGCGCCACCACGGCCCCCGCATAAGGCGCGCCCACGATCCCCAGCACCACCGCCGCCGCGAAACCGGCAGACATGCCCCCCACAGACGATATGCGCGTCGCCGCAGCAACCCCCAGCCAGGCCGCCGCAAAGCCAAGCGCGGCCCAGGGGCTGAACGCAAAGCTGATACCCAGCAAGGTCGCCACGCCCTTGCCGCCTTTGAACTTCAGCCACGCCGGATGCACATGCCCGGCAAAGGCCCCCACAGCCGCCACCAGCGGCGCGAACTCTCCCCCGTAGCGCCCGGCCAGCCACACCGCGACCGCGCCCTTGGCGGCATCCAGCAACAAGGTCGCCGCCGCGATCTCCTTCCGGCCCGTGCGCAGCACATTGGTCGCGCCGATATTGCCGGATCCGATGCTGCGGATATCCCCGCCGCCCGCCAGACGCGTCAGGATCAGCCCGAACGGGATCGAGCCCAGAAGATAGCCGATCACGGCCCAGAGAAGCAGGTTCATCACGCACGCGAGCGTAGCGCCGCCGCCATCCGCCCTGCAAGCGGGCTGTTGGGGTGGTGGGGCGAGTCTTTTTTTATGCCTCCGGCGGGCAGGGAAATGATTTCCCTGCACCCTCGGACTTGGCGTTACGCACCAAACCCGATGCCACGCGTGCGACAGGATTCGATTGCCTGCGGCGCAAGCGTTTGCCGGCGCCGCAGGCATCAAACCCCATGGGTCAGCCCAACCTAAACGACCATCCTGCAAATGTGGGTGCAGGGCATACGATGCCCTGCCGGGTTCCAAGGGCAGAGCCCTTGGCGTTCCTCCCACGCCGCCCGCCTCAGAATCGCCGCCGCGCCACCAGCATCCAGCTGCGCGGCGTCACCGGGTAGCTCCAGCCCAGCAGGCTCGTTTCGCCCGCGTCTTCGTCCAGGCAGTTGCGGCAGCTCAGCGTCAGCAGCCAGCCGTAATCGTCAGTTTCGATGGCGATGGCAGCGTCCATCAGCAGGTGAGCGGGGGCGGATGCGCCCAGATTGGCGATGTCCGTCTGGGATCGGCCCTGCCAGCTGAAGTCGACGCCGGGTGTCAGGATGATCCCGGCGCTGGGGATGGGCAGGCTATAGCGCGCGCCGAATCTGGCGGTCAGGTCCGGCGCGAAGGCGGGTTCTGCCAGCTCGCCGTCCGCCGTCACCGCGCCGATTCCGCAGGCCGTTGCAGGCCCGGTGCCGCCTGCGCACAGCGCGATCTGCGCGTCCACCGCGGCTGTCCGCCGGTAACGCGGGTTCTGCGCCGTCAGATTGGCGTAGAGGTGCAGCGCGTCGATGGGCTGCGCCGCCAGTTCCAGCTCAATGCCCTGGTTGCGGAAATCCGCCAGCGTTCCCGCCCAAAACTGCGGCGTGCCATCGATGACCGCCGCGCCAGCGCCCTGCATATCCGTCACGTCCAGCAGGAAGCCCGTCACCCGCGCAGACAGCCGCCCGCCGAATGCGGACCCGGCCACGCCGCCCTCATAGGTCCAGGCGGTTTCCGGCGCATAGGATGCGAAGGCCGCAGGCGACACGGCCCGCACGTTCCACCCGCCCGGCCGATACCCGCGCGAGGCGGAGGCGAACAGGCTCACCCCCTCCAGCAGCTCGAAGCTCGCCGCCGCGCGCGGGGTCCACACGCCTGCCGTCAGCTTGTCCGGCACAGAGGCAAGGCTCAGGCAGCCATCAGGCCCGCAGACGGCTTGCGACAGGGATGTCAGCCGCCGCTCCTCGTCGGTGTAGCGCACGCCGGCTTCCAGCCGCAGCGCGCCGGTGGTGAAATTAACATCGGCGAATCCCGCCAGCGCCCGGCTGCTGCTGCGCACGATGCGGTCCGCCAGCAGGCGCGGCTGTCCTGTGGCCGTGCCGTCCTCCAGCGTCTGCATGTCGGCGGTATCCAGCCGGTCATTGCCGTCCAGCAGTTGCCCGCCCAGCGTCCAGCCCAGCGCACCGTCCAGCAGCCGCCCCGACAGCCGCAGTTCCTGGCTCATCTGCTGGGAACCGCCGTCCGTCAGCACGGCATAGCCGCCATTGGTGAAGCCCCGCACCGGCGGATCGGGCAGCAGGCCCGACGGCAGCGCCCGCCCGTCGCCAAAATCCAGCCCTGAATTCTCGCTCGTGTCCACAAATCCGGAGATTAGCGCGACTTCCAGCAAATCCCCCGTCCAGGCCAGCCGGGAGGTCAGCAACGTCGTCGCCTCCACCCGCCCCAGCACCTGATCCGCCTTGTCGCCCGAAACCGGCAGCGAATATTGCGGCCCACCCCCCCGGATGCGGGATGTCACCATACCCGTGGTGGAGCTCCAGCCCCGGCAGGCCGTGGGGTCGGCCGGGTTGCAGCCGAAGCTCAGGATATTCTCGCCCTTGTCCTGCACATAGGCGACCGCGGCCGTCCATTCGATCTGCTCGGTCGGCGCCAGCCGCGCCGCCAGCCGGATGCCGGCACGGTCCTCGTCGTTCAGCTTCTCGCCCGTCACCCGGTTGCGCACCACGCCGTCATCGTCAGAGAGATAGGCCGAAACCTTTAGACCCAGCGCCCCCAGCGGCACATCAACGGACCCGCGCACCATCTTGCGGTCCCAGGCGCCCCAGGCACCGCCCACATAGCCGCCGAACGTCTCGGCGGGCGCGGCCAGCTTCACATCCAGCGCCCCGGCCGATGTGCTCCGCCCCAGCAGCGCACCCTGCCCGCCGCGCCGCACCGTCACCTGATCCAGATCGAACAGCGCAAAGGCCTCGCCGTCCAGGCGCCCTAGCGGCACGCCATCCACGAACACGCCCAGCGCGGGGTCCAGCGGCGCGATGCTGCCGCTGTCCGCCAGCCCGCGCAGGCTCCGCGCCGTCACGCCCGTACCCGGCACGGAGATCCTCAGCAGCCCCGGAACCCGCGCCACCGGCGCCAGTTCCCACGGGTCACCGCGCAGGGACAAATCATCGGCGGCGAAATTTGTCACGGCAGTCGGAGACGCCGGCCCTTCCCCCGCGACTGCCGTAGTTCCAGCCAACAGGCCCAAACTTCCAAGCCAAATCGCGCGCATTTCATCTCCAGCCTAACGACCCATTTCAACCCTGCGCCGACTGCCTCAGCCCTTCACAAATGTCGAGCAGCAAGTCAGTAAGCAGCCTCACGCCGGATGCGGCCTGTCGCGGAAGATGATTTGACCGATTATCTCGTTCTCCAAGGCTGGCTTCCCGCAGCTTCCAGCCTGCTATGGCTTCTGGCAACGTTGTGGCTGCTTGTGCGCGCATCTGGCAGCGTGCCTGCTGGCCGACATCTGGCTGCCCTGCAGAGCCTGTCGGCCGCGCTGCTGTCTGCAACTGCAACACCCTGGCTTAAATCCAGCGGCTATTGGCTCGATGCATCGGACAAACTGGTTGCGACGGCTGCACTCCTCTCACTCACCATGGCCGTGTTGCCAAGCCACATCATCGGCAGGATGGCTGCCTGCGCGCTGGCCGGGCTCTGGATGATGGTGGGGGCAGCCTCTCTGCGTCACGGCACGCCATTGCTGCCCTACATGGCCGCCCAGTCTTTTCTGCTTGGCGCCGCGATCCTGTTGTTGCCCCCCAGGGGTCGGCCACGCTGGCGCCAGGCTGCCGTTTTGATCCTGTTGCTTCTTGCCGCCATGGTGGGGTTTCACCGTGACATCCCATTCGCATGACGACCGGTTCCGGCAGGCATCGCAACCGCGCGGAAACGACCCATTCTATCTATCCCCCGGTTCGAAACGCGTTGGTGATCGGATAGCGGCGGTCCCGCCCGAAGTTACGCGGGCCGATCTTCACGCCCGGAGGCGCCTGCCGCCGCTTGTACTCGGCGATGTAGAGCAGCCTCTCGATGCTCGTCACGGTTTCCAGATCGGCGATGCCGCGCGCCACGATGTCGGCCGCCGCCAGCTCCTCTTCCACAAGGCCGTGCAGGATCGGGTCCAGCACGTCGTAGGGCGGCAGCGAATCGTCGTCGCGCTGGTTCTCGCGCAGTTCGGCCGTGGGGGGCTTGGCGATCACATTGTCGGGCATCACCGGCCCGTCCGGCCCCAGCCCCAGCCGGGGCCGCTGCGCGTTGCGCCAGCGGGAGAGGCGGAACACCGTCGTCTTGTAGGCATCCTTCAGCACATTGTAGCCGCCCGCCATGTCGCCATAGATGGTGGCATAGCCGACCGACATCTCGCTCTTGTTGCCGGTGGTCAGCAGCATGTGGCCGAACTTGTTGGAAAGCCCCATCAGCGTCACCATGCGCAGGCGCGACTGGGCGTTTTCCTCCGACGTGTCGCGCGGCCGGCCGGCGAACTGCCCCGCCAGCATCATCTCCATGGCGGCGACGGCGGGTTCGATGGGGATATTGTCCAGCCTCACGCCCAGCAGCCGGGCGCAGAGCGCCGCGTCATCCAGGCTTTCGCGGCCGGTGAAGCGGCTGGGCAGCATCACGCACCAGACCTTGTCGGCGCCGAGCGCGTCCACCGCGACAGCAGCCGACAGCGCGCTGTCGATGCCGCCGGAAAGGCCGAGCACCACGCCGGGGAAGCGGTTGCGCCCCACATAGTCCCGCAGGCCCACCAGCATCGCGTGGTAGATTTCCTCCTCATAGCTGTCCGGCAGCTGCTGCGTCGCCGCAGCGAACCCTCCGGCGCGGTGCCATGCCAGCGTGACGACGGCCTCGTCCCAGTCGGGCAGGCGCGCCATGCGCTCGCCATCGGGGTTCACGGCGAAGCTGCCGCCGTCGAACACGATCTCGTCCTGCCCGCCGCTGCGGTTCACATAGAGCAGCGGCAGGCCGGTTTCCCGCGCGCGGTCCTGCGCCAGCGCCAGCCGCCGCTCTTCCTTGCCCAGCTCATAGGGGCTGCCGTTGGGCACGATCAGCAGATCGGCGCCGCGCGCCTTCAGATGGGTGGACACGGTGGGCGTCCACATGTCCTCGCAGATGGGCAGGCCCAGCTTCACGCCGCGGAATTCGATCGGCTCCGGCAGGAGGCCGGGGCGGAACACGCGCTTTTCATCGAACACGCCATAATTGGGCAGGTCATATTTCAGCGTGACGCCCGCGATCCGCCCCTCGTCCAGCAGGGCATAGCCGTTGTGCAGACCGGCGTCGGTGGCCCAGGTGGTGCCCACCAGCATCGCCGGACCGCCGTCGGCCGTGGCGGCTGCCATCCGCTCCAGCTGCACCATGGCGGCCGCGTGCAGCGCGGGCTTCAGCACCAGATCCTCCGGCGGATAGCCGATGAGGGACAGCTCCGGCGTCACGATCAGGTCGGCATCGGCGGCGCTGGCGCGGGCGCGCAGCATGGCGGTGGCATTGCCGGCCAGATCGCCCATCGAAGGGTTCAGCTGGGCGGCGGCGATCTTCAGCATGTCGGCCATGGCATTTGCCTTAGGCGCTGTGGCTGGCTTTGCCTACTCCACCCGCCCGTCCATTTGCTCGCCCTCCCGCTCGACCGGCGGCAGCCGCCACTTGCCTTCCAGCAACTCTGCTTTCGGCCGATAGGCTCGGAAGGTCAGGTTGAACGGGCCGCTGGCCGGCGAGGGCAGCCAGTTGACGTCCGGCCCCGGGTCCGTCGACTGGATCACCAGCGTCAGGCTGCCGTCCGTGTTGCGCTTCAGATCCGGCGTGCGGTTTCCGACGGCATAGCGGTTGATTGGGTTGTCCACGAAGAACAGGCGCCCGTCGGGCAGCCGTTCATACAGCGACAGGCTCCAGAAGGAATTCACCGGCACGTCGGCCGGTATCGTCAGCCGATAGCGGCTGCCGCCGTCGAAATCGCGCCGGTCCGCATCCAGCACGGCGGTCCAGTAGGTCGCCTCGCTTTTGGGCAGCGCCGCGAGGCCTCCCAGCGCCACGGCGGAGCGCACCGCATCCGTCGCCTCGGCCGTGCCGATCCCAGGCGGCGGGTTGGACCAGCCGTCGTCGGTGCTGCGCGCACCGGCGTTCAGGCCCGATTTCAGCTTGTCGAAGATGCGAGGCAGCAGGATGCGCCACAGCCATTGCCGCCACACCGGCAGCTTGTCGAAGGCCTCCGCGCCCTGGCCATAACCGGTCGCTGCCAGCGCGGGCGCCGCCAGATAGGGGTTTTCCGCGATCACCGGATTGGCGCGACGCAGCAGCATCGCCGGGTCGGGCAGCACCGGCAGAGTCACCGCCTCGCGCTGCGGGCGGCGGCTGCCTTCGGGCACGTCCAGCACGAATCCGGCCTGCGCCTTGCGCGCCGCCTGAAGGTCGGCCGGGCCGTCGACCAGCGTGCGGATCAGCAGCCAGCCTTCCTTCGACGGCACCCGATAGCGCCGCGCCGTCTCGCCGTCTGCGGGCGGCACCGCGCCTGCCTGCCCGTCGCCGAATTCGATGGTGACGGTGCCTTCGTCCGTCTCGCGCAGGATGAACACATTGTCCGTGCGGGCATCCATCACCGCCGCGCTGGCATAGCGGCCGTCCAGCTTCGGGATCGTCAGCGTGACCGGGCCGGAGGCGAGATCGAGGAAGGCCGTGGAATAGAGCGTGTCATTGTTGGGGGTGGTGACGGTGCGGTCCCGCGGGCCGGACAGGTTGGTGCGGTGGATCAGCAGGTTCGATCCGTTCTGCCCGGTGTGCGCGATGCGCAGCAGCTGTTCGTTGCGGGCCCGCACGATGGAATAGATGGGGAAGGCCTTCAGCGCAGCCTCGCTCGTCTCTGCGATCGGCCCCTTCAGCCACAGCCAGCCGCCGCCTACCACAGCGAAGACCAGCAGCAGCGCCACCAGAAGCTTCCGCATCAACCCGTCTCCCCATTTGCTTCTGTCACGGACCATGCGCGCTTTCCTGCCGAACGCAAGAGCCCCCAAGAGTGCGAGGGGACAGCGGCGCACAGGCCGCGCAATGCTGGTCCCGAAACATCATTCGGGAAGGAGCGGAACTATGGGCACCGCCTATATCGTGAAGGCGCGGCGGACGGCAGGCGGACGCAAGGGCGGTCGCCTGAGGGACTGGCATCCGGTCGACCTCGCCGCTGAGGTGCTGAACGATCTGGTGGGGGATCATGATCCGGCCCTGTTCGAGGATGTGATCATGGGCTGCGTGAACCAGTTCGGGCAGCAGAGCACCAATGTCGCCCGCAACGCGGTGCTGGCCTCGAAGCTGCCCGAGTCGGTTCCGGGCACCTCGGTCGACCGCCAGTGCGGCTCCTCGCAGCAGGCGCTGCATTTCGCGGCCGCCACCGTGATGTCGGGCGTGATGGACGTGGTGATCGCAGCGGGCGTGGAAAGCATGACGCGGGTGCCGATGGCGCTGCCGTTCAAGGCCGCGCTGGACGCGGGCGCGGGCACCTACATGAGCCCGGCCATGCAGGCGCGCTATCCCGGCATCCAGTTCAGCCAGTTCGCCGGCGCCGAGATGATCGCGAAGAAATATGATCTGTCGAAGGACGCGCTCGACGAATTCGGCTTCGAAAGCCAGCGCCGGGGGGCAGCGGCCGCGAACGCCAACGCGTTTGCCACCGAGATCGTGCCGGTGACGGGGCTCGACGCGGAGAACAACCCGGTCCAGCATCTGGTCGACGAAGGCATCCGGTTCGAGGCGACGCTGGAAGCCACGAAATCGGTGAAGCTGCTGATGGAGGGCGGCCGCCTCACCGCTGCCACCTCCTCGCAGATCTGCGACGGCGCCTCCGGCGTGCTGGTGGTGAACGAGGCCGGTCTGAAGAAGCTGGGGCTCGACCCCATCGCCCGCGTCCACAGCCTGACGGTGATCGGCGAGGATCCGGTGGTGATGCTGGAAGCCCCCATCAACGCCACAAGGGTCGCGCTGAAGAAGGCGGGCATGAAGATCGACGACATCGACCTTTATGAAGTGAACGAGGCCTTCGCCTCGGTGCCGATGGCCTGGCTGAAGGAACTTGGCGCGGATCCGGCGAAGCTGAACGTGAACGGCGGCGCCATCGCGCTGGGCCATCCGCTCGGCGCATCCGGCACCAAGCTGATGACCACGCTGATCCATGCGCTGAAGGCGCGCGGCGGCAAATATGGGCTGCAGACCATGTGCGAGGGTGGCGGGCTCGCCAACGTGACCATCCTGGAGGCGCTGTGATGACGGACAGGCAGGAAACCCGGCTGGAGATCGCCGACGGCATCGCCATCCTGACACTCTATCGGCCCGACAAGCTGAACGCCTTCACCGGCCGGATGATGCACGAGATCATCTCCGCGTTCGACGAGACCGATGCGAACGACGATGTGAAGGTGGTGATCGTGACGGGCGCGGGCCGCGCCTTCTGCGCGGGCGCGGACCTGTCGGCCGGCGCCAAGACCTTCGACTATGACGCGCGCGGAGACGATTTCTCCAGCCGGGCCGGCCAGGATTCCCCGGTGCGCGCCGACGGCACCGTGGATTACGCCCATGAAGCCGTGCGCGACGGCGGCGGCCGCTGCACGCTGCGCATCTTCGAAAGCCTGAAGCCGGTGATCGGCGCCATCAACGGCCCCGCCGTCGGCATCGGCGTGACCATGCAGCTGCCGATGGACATCCGCATCGCCAGCAGCGCTGCGAAGTTCGGCTTCGTCTTCGCCCGGCGCGGCATCGTGCCGGAGGCCTGCTCCAGCTGGTTCCTGCCCCGCCTCGTCGGCATCAGCCGCGCGATGGAATGGTGCGCGACCGGCCGCGTGTTCGGCGCCGAGGAGGCACTGGAGGGCGGACTTGTGCGGCAGGTCGTGGCCCCCGAAGAGCTGATGCCCACAGCCATCGCACTCGCGCGGGAGATTGCGGATAACACCGCCCCCGTCTCCGTCGCCCTGACGCGGCAGATGCTGTGGCGCATGCTGGGTGCGGACCATCCAATGGAGGCACACAAGATCGACAGCCGCGCCATCTACGCCCGCGGGCGGCAGGGCGACGCAAAGGAAGGCGTGGTCAGCTTCCTGGAGAAGCGCCCCGCCGTCTATCCCGACAAGGTCTCGGCCAACATGCCCGATTTCTACCCCTGGTGGACCGACCGCCCCTATGAGTGAGGCCGCGACCGCGCGCCCCGCCGATCTCGCGCCGCCGCTCGCCCGCTATCAGGGCGCGGCGCCGCCGGCACCGGCCTGGTTCCGCGAGGCCGTGGACGCCCCACACGAGCGCAACCGGCTGACGGTGGACGGCGCGGAGATCGAGTGGCTGGCCTGGGGGCGGCGCGGCAGGCCGGGCCTGCTGCTGCTGCACGGCAACGGGGCGCATGCGGACTGGTGGCGCTTCATCGCGCCTTTCTTCGCCGCGACCCACCGCGTCGCCACGCTCAGCTGGGGCGGCATGGGCAACAGCGATCACCGCCCGCGCTACACCATGGACCTGTTCGTGGAAGAGCTGCTGGCGGTGGCCGAGGCAGCCGGCCTGTCGGAAACCGGGCCGTTCACCACAGTGGGCCACAGCTTCGGCGGCTTTCCCATGATGGCGCTCGCCAACCGACCGGGCCAACCGATGGGCCATGCCGTCATTCTGGACACCCCGTTCGATCTGCAGCAGCGCCGCCGCCCGCGCGGCACCGGGGGCGATGCCCGGCCGCACAACATCTACGCGACCGAGGCCGAGGCGCTGGCCCGCTTCCGCTGGGCGCCGCCGCAGCCCACCACCCATGATTATATCGCCGACTTCATCGCGCGGCTGTCGATCCGCCCGACCGAAGGCGGCTTCACCTGGAAGTTCGACCCCTTCCTGTGGAGCGAGTTCGAGGCGCAGTCCGGTTTCGATCCGCTGCTGGCGCCGAAATGCCCGGTCACGCTGATGTGGGGCGAACGCTCGGAACTGGTGCATGGCGGGCTGGTGGACGACATGGTCGGCCGCCTGCCCGCCGGCAGCCGGCTGGTGCCGATCCCGGAAGCCTTCCACCATGTGATGGCCGACCAGCCGCTGGCCCTTGTCTCCGCGCTGAGGGCGCTGCTTGCCTGACGCGCGGGGTCAGGCGCGCAGCAGCTGCGGCCGCACTTCGTCGGTGACCACATCGAAGCGGGCCAGGCTGTGCTGCCCGAACGCCGTCACCATGGCCACGTCGGCCGCGTCGCGCCCCGCCGCAATCAGGATGCGGCCAATCCGGCGCGCATTGTGGCGGGCATCGAAATCATGCCATTTCCCGCCCAGCCACACCTGGAACCAGGCGCTGAAATCCATCGGCGCATCCACCGGCGGAATGCCGATGTCGCCCAGATATCCATTCACATAGCGCGCGGGGATGTTCAGGCAGCGGCACAGCGCGACCGCCAGATGGGCGAAATCCCGGCACACCCCGCGCCGGTCGTTGAAGGCGCCCAGCGCGGTACGTTGCGCCCAGGCATGGGGGTAGCCGAACTCGATATGCTGATGCACGAAATCCACCACCGCCTGCACCCGCGCCCAGCCTTCGGGCACATGGCCGAACTGCGCCCAGGCAAAGCCCATCAGCGCCTCGGTCTCGCAATAACGGCTGGGCAGCAGATATTGCAGCAGGTCATCGGGCAGCGTGCCCACGGGATGCTGCGCGGCGTCCGGTTCCACCGGGTCCGCCTCGCCGCTGTCCTCGATCAGGAAGCCGGACCTCAGCGACAGGCGGCCGGCCGGGGCCGTCAGCCGCTGGCAGATATTGCCGAAGCCGTCGCGATAGGCCCGCATATGCACCCCCGGAATCCCGGAGATGCGATCATCGTGCAGCAGGTCCGCACGCCGGTCCGGATGCACATTCAGCATCAGCACCAGCGGCGTGGGGGCGGGGCAGTCGATCTCGATATGGAAACCGGCCTGGATCAGCATGGGCCTTCACTTTCACAGCTTGCAGACATGGCGGGGCGCCATCACAGATGGTTGGATCACGGGAGGTTAACGCCGGACAGCGCAGGCTGTTCCCTGGGAGAGATGATTTGACTGATTTCCAATCCATCGCGGACCTGGTTCGCGGTCATGCCGCCGTGAAGCCGGACACCCCGGCCATCACGGTCGAGGGCGAGAGCCTGACCTGGGCGGAGCTGGTCTTGCGCGCGGGCCGGGTGGCCGCCACCCTGCAACGCGAAGACGTGCCCGTGGGCGGCACCATCGCCATCATCAGCTATGTGAATGTGGATTATGTCGCGCTCTATCTGGGCGCGCTGATGGCCGGTGTGGCCGTCGCCCCAATGCCGCCTTCGGCCACGCCGGAGCAATTGCAGGCCATGGTCGGCGATTCCGCCGCAGCGCTGCTGTTCCTGGACGCCGCCAACGCACAGGCGCTGGCCCATATCGAATTCCCGGCCCGCGAAATCCGCATCGAGGCGCTGGACGACTGGCTGGAAGCCACCCCTGCCGATCCGGTGCGGATTGCCGAGGACGAGCTGCTGAAGCTGCCGTTCAACATCATCTATTCGTCCGGCACCACGGGCGTGCCTAAGGGCATCATCCACAGCTGGGCGATGCGCTGGTCGCACCTCGCGGGCGGGGCGGCGGCGGGCTACGGGCCGGAATCCGTCACCCTGCTCGGCACACCGCTCTATTCCAACACCACGCTAGTCGCGGCGCTGCCCGCGCTCGCCTGGGGCGGGCATCTGGTGCTGATGCCCAAATTCGATGCGCGGCACTTCCTGGAACTCGCCCAACTGCATCGCGCCACCCACAGCATGCTGGTGCCGGTGCAATATCGCCGCATCATGGACCTGCCCGATTTCGACGGGTTCGATCTCTCCAGCTATCAGCTGAAATTCTGCACCTCCGCCCCCTTCCCGGCCGAGCTGAAGGCCGATGTGCTGAAGCGCTGGCCGGGCGGTTTGGTGGAATATTGGGGCATGACGGAAGGCGGCGGCGGCACCGCGCTGATTGCGCACGCCTACCCAGACAAGCTGCACACCATCGGCCAGCCGCTGCCCGGCGCGGAACTGCGCATCGTGACGGAGGACGGCCGCGACGCCGAGACCGGCGAGGTGGGCGAGATCGTCGGCTATTCCGCGACCGCCACGATGACGGGCTATGCCAACCGGCCGGATGCCACCCGCGCCACCCAATGGCAGCACCCCGACGGCCGCATCTTCATCAAGACGGGCGATCTCGCCCGCCGCGACGCGGACGGCTTCATCGAGCTGGTCGGCCGCGCCAAGGACATGATCATTTCCGGCGGCTTCAACATCTATCCGATCGACATCGAGCAGGTGCTGGCCGAGCATCCGGCGGTGAAGGATGTGGCCGTCGTCGGGATCCCGTCGCGCGCATGGGGCGAAAGCCCGGTCGCCTTCGTGGTCGCCCCCGGCGCGGATACGGAGGAACTGCGCGCCTTCACCAACGAGCGGGTCGGCAAGGTGCAGCGCCTCGCCGCCGTGCAGCTGGTGGACGAGCTGCCCCGCAGCGCCATCGGCAAGATCCTGAAGCGCGAAATCCGCGACCAGTGGCAAGGCGACATCCCCTGACCTTCGACGATCTCCTCTCGGACGCCCGCGCGGTGGCCGCGCTGCTGATGGCCCGGCGCCAGAGCCTGGCCGTTGCCGAAAGCAGCACCGGCGGCCTGATCTCGGCCGCGCTGCTGACGGTGCCCGGCGCCTCCGCCTTCTATCTGGGCGGCGGCGTGATCTACACGCCCCGCGCCCGCCACCGCCTGCTGGATCTGAAGCGGGAAGAGGTGCGGGGCCTGCGCGGCGCGACCGAGGCCTATGCCACCGTGCTCGCCGAACGGGCGCAGAGCCGCTTCAAGGCGCGCTGGGCCATCGGCGAAACCGGGGCCACCGGCCCGTCGGGCAACCCCTATGGCGACGCGCCCGGGCATTGTTGCCACGCCGTCGCTGGCCCCGGCGGCAGCAGCGCCCGCACGCTGGAGACAGGCGACGCCGATCGGCTGCACAACATGCTGCTGTTCTCCCGCGCCTGTCTGATGCATCTCAGCGAACGGATTGCCGCCACCGCGGACTGACGCATACGCCATCCGCCTCCGACCAACGCCTTTTGTCGAACTGCATTTGCCCCGGGCCCCGGATTGCGGTTTCAAGCCTGCAACAAGAACTTCATTCCTTGGGGAAATTTCACTCGATGTCCGGCTTCGCCATCTGGCGGGGGCTTCTGCCCCTCACCCTCGCTCTTGCCCCGATGGCTGCCGCCCCAACGCCTGCCCATGCGCAGGAACGGGTGGGCGGACGAACCGTCTATGATGCCGCCTTCTTCACCCAGTTCGCGCCCACCAGCGCGTTGCAGGTGGTGCAGCGGGTGCCCGGCTTCCGGCTGGAGGATACCGATCAGGACGTGCGCGGCTTCGGCCAGGCCGCCGGCAATGTGGTGATCAACGGCGCCCGCCCCAGCGCCAAGAGCGACAGTCTGGAAACCATTCTCGCCCAGATTCCGGCCGCGCGCGTGCTGCGCGTGGAGGTGGGGCCGGGCGACGGCTTCGGCGCCGAATTCGCCGGACGGCCACAGGTGCTGAACCTGGTGCTCACCGCCGACTCCGGGCTGGCCGGCACCACCGAACTGCGCCTGCGCCGCCCCTATGTCGGCCGCGTCCGCGCCGACGGCAAGGCGTCAGCGCTGCTGAAGCGCGGGCAATCCAGCTTCCGCATCGCGGCGGACTACAACAATGACGAACTCACCGATTTCGGCCCCGACATCCTGACCAGCCTGCCCGACGGCACGCTGCTGGAGCGCCGGGACAAGCACAACGGCAATGACGATCCCGAGGGCAATGTGTCGTTGGGATGGTCTCATGAGGATGGCGAGGATCGCCGCGCCAACCTCAATCTGCGGTACGCGCAGGGCCGTTTCCGACTGTGGCAGAGCAATCATGTGCAGCCAGCAAACGGGACCGTGCGTGATGACAGGCTGGAGCAGGATTTCCGCTATCGCCAGTTCGAGCTCGGCGGCGACATCACCCGGCCGCTGGGCGACGGCTCCGTGAAGCTGATCCTGCTCGCCACCCGCACCAGCCGGGATCGCGAGGAACTGGTGCTGAACGGCGTGGGCGATCTGCTGATGGGCGGCATGTCGCAGCTGCAGAACACGAATGACGCCGAAAGCGTGGTTCGTCTCGTCTGGTCCCGGCCATCTGCCAACGGCTGGTCCATCGAAGCCGGCGGCGAGGCCGTGCTGAACCGGCTGGACAGCGAAGTGGAGCTGTCCGGCATTCTGGCCGACGGCGGGACATATCCAATTCCGCTTCCGCTCGCCAATGCCGTGGTGCGCGAAATCCGGCTGGAGCCGTTCGTGAATCTCGGGCGCCAGCTGGCGCCGGGCCTGCGCGCCGATTTCGGCCTCACGTTTGAACGCTCCCGCCTGACCGTCAGCGGCGATGCGGACGCCGAGCGCACGCTCTCCTATCTGAAACCCCGGGCCAGCCTGGACTGGCGCAGCGGCCGCTGGCTGTTGCAGGCGCGGGCTGAACGCACTGTCGCCCAGCTGAACTTCGGGGACTTCATCAGCCTCGCCGAATTTTCGAACGAGAGAGTGAATGGCGGCAACGCCGATCTGGTCCCGCAGCGCGCGTGGGAATTCCTCGCCACCGCCGAACGCCCCTTCCTGGGCAGCGGCGTGATCCGTGCCGAACTGGGCATCAACTTCGTGCAGCAAGTGCAGGATCGTGTGCCAATGGAAGACGGACTGGATGCACCCGGCAACCTCGGCTCCGGCCGAATGAAGATTGCGCGGCTGAACATGGATGCGCCGCTCACCAGCCTCGGCATCCCTGGCGGCCGTGCCACCATGCGGCTTTCCATCGTCGATACCAACGTTCGCGACCCCTACACACTCCGCAATCGCCACTTCACCAACTATACGCTGTGGGTGCTGGATGTCGGCTTCCGGCAGGATCTGGGCCGCTTTGCCTGGGGCTTCGATACCTGGTCCAACTCCGGCTCCACCCAGTACCGCCGCACGGAGGAAGACCGCAATTATCGCGGCAACCCCTATGTCGAAGCCTTCGCCGAATACCGCCCCGACAGCCGCACCATCCTCACCCTGCGCGCGGAAAACCTGCTGGACGTGAACTTCTACCGCGAACGCACCTTCTTCAGCCCGGACCGGTCCAGCACGGACCCGGTGATGCGCGAACACCGCAAACGGCAGGAGCACATCACCCCTTCGCTCACCTTGAAGCGTACGTTCGGCTGATTCTCTTGGTCCCGCAGCGGAGCGATACGACACCTGCTACAGAAAGCCCTCAGGTCAGCGCCGCAAACCGCTCCACACCGGCCGTCGGGCCCGAGACGATCAGCAGGTCGGACAGATAGACGACGGTGTCCGGCACGGCCTGGATGAAGGGCTCGCGCGGCCGTTTCACGCCCACGATGGTGACGCCATACTGCTTGCGTACATCGGTCTGCAGCAGCGTCTTGCCCGCCATGAAGCGCGGAACGCGGGTCTTCACGATGGCGAAACCATCGTCGAATTCGATGAAGTCGATCATCTTGCCCGTCACCATATGGGCGACGCGTTCGCCCATTTCGGCTTCGGGAAAGACGACATGGGTGGCGCCCACCCGTTCCAGGATGCGGCCATGGTTGGCGTTCACGGCCTTGGCCCAGATGTCGCGGCAGCCGGCATCCGCCAGCGCAACGACGGTCAACACGCTGGCTTCGATGTCGGACCCGATGCCGACGACCGCATGCTCCATCTCTCCCGCTCCCAGCTTGCGAAGCGCGGCGGGGTTGGTGGTGTCCGCCTGCACAACATGGGTCAGCTCTTCAGAGAGGGACTGCACCACGGTCATGTCCTGATCGACCCCCAGCACTTCATGGCCCACCCGCGTCAGCGAGCGGGCGACGGCGGTGCCGAAACGGCCCAGGCCGATCACCATCACCGGTGGGGCAGCCTTCGGTTTTTCAGCCGACAATCGGTTTCTCCTCTGGATAACGGATCGGTGCATAGCGGGCCGGCGCCGCGAGCGAGGCGGCCAGCGAGACGATGCCGACCCGGCCCACATACATCACCAGCACAAGGATCAGCTGCCCGGCCGGCGGCATCTGGGCGGCAAGCCCAACGGAAAGCCCGGCCGTGGCAAAGGCCGAGATCACTTCGAACATGATGCGCTCGACAGGCGCCTTCACGAAGCTGGCCAGCACCAGCAGCGCGAGCGAGACCACGCCCACGGCCGTCAACGCCACCGTAACGGCCTGACGCTGTACGTCCGGGCAGATGCGGCGACGGAAGGCGACCGAATCGCGATCCCCCCGAATCTCGCTGAGAACCACAAAGCCCAGCAGCAGGAAGGTGGTGACGCGAATACCTCCAGCCGTGGAGGCGCTGCCGCCACCTACCAACATCAGCGCCGACGAGATCAGCAGCGTGTCCGGCCCCATCGCGCCGGGATCGTGCAGGCTGAAACCGCCCGAGCGTGTCATCACCGAATGGAACAGCCCGCCCAGCAGCTTTTCAGACAGGCCTGCACCGCCCAGCGTGGCGGGGTTTCCCCATTCGAAGCCGATGGTCGCCGCCATGCCGATCAGGATGAGGCCAAGGCTGCCCCACAGCGTGAGCTTGGTGTGGATCGACCAGCCCTGGGGCTTGCGCCATTCCCGGTGCAGTTCCAGCAGCACCGGAAAGCCGATGCCGCCCATGATCACCCCGATCATCAGCGGAGTCGCCAGCAGCCAGTCCCCACCATGCGCCGCCAGACCGCCGGGCAAGGTGGAAAAGCCTGCGTTCACATAGGCCATGACCGCATGGAACAGGCCGTGCCAGAGGCTTTCGGAAAAGGGCAGGCCATAGTGCCAGAAGCGGAGCGCCAGCCAGACGGCAAGGATGGCTTCGGTGGCCAGCGTGACACGCAGCACCAGCCTGAGGACAAGGCGGACGTCGCCGAGATCGAGTCGCTTCATCTCGCTTTGCGCGAGAAGCTGGTTCTTCAGGCGAAGCTGGCGGGTGACGAGCAGCCCCAGCAGCGTCGCGCCCGTCATGATGCCGATGCCGCCGATCTGCGCGAGCAACAGCAACACCACATGGCCGAACGGCGACCAGTAGCTGGGGGTATCGACGATGGTGAGGCCGGTGACGCAGAAGGCCGATGTCGCAGTGAACAGCGCGACGATCAGGGGCGCACCGCCTTCACCGGACAGACCGCCAGCGCGGGCAACGGGCAGCGCCAACAGCAGCGTTCCGACAGCGATCCCGGCCAGAAAGGCAAGCGGAATGGCGCGCTGCGGGTGAGACACGACCTTCCGGCCAGCCGCCAAGGATCGCAATGCCCCTTCCACGGCTGGAATCCTGCCATGGCCGGGGCCGAGTTGCAACGCGGCCGCGGGGCTGGTGCCCCGCGGCCGGCTGTCACATCAAAGCTCTCAGGCTCAGGCCGTCAGCTTGGTCGCCACTTCCGCGGCGGTCTTGCCCAGGAAGCGGGCGCCATCCAGCTCGGTTTCGCTGGGCTGGCGGCTGCCGTCTCCATTGGCGATGGTGGTCGCGCCATAGGGAGCGCCGCCGGTGATCTCGTCGTTCCGCATCTGGCCGGGGAAGCTGTAGGGCAGGCCGGTCAGCACCATGCCATGGTGCAGCAGCGTGGTGAGGATGGAGAACAGCGTGGTTTCCTGGCCGCCGTGCTGGGTGGCGGTGCTGGTGAAGGCCGCGCCGACCTTGCCGATCAGCTTGCCCTGGAACCACAGGCCGCCAGTCTGATCCCAGAAGTTCGCCATCTGGCTGGAAACCCGGCCGAAGCGGGTGGGCGCGCCGACGATGATGGCGTCATATTCTTCCAGCTCGGCGACGGTGGCGACGGGCGCCTTCTGGTCCAGCTTGAAATGGCTGGCCTTGGCGACTTCGTCCGGCACCAGTTCGGGCACGCGCTTCACGACAGCTTCGGCACCGGCGGAACGGGCGCCTTCGGCAACGGCTTCCGCCATGGTTTCGAGGTGGCCGTAGGACGAATAGTAAAGAACGAGAACCTTGGTCATTTCACTGCTCCTTTATCTTGCAACGAAAACGAAAAAGAGGCCCTGCCCCGGGAAAGGGGCAGGGCCTCGGCTGGTCACTTCAGGGCGTCGACAAGGACGAGTTCGCTGTCCTCGAGCGCCTCGATGGTGAGGGTTTCGACATCGCGGATGGCGACGCCATCGCGGGCATTCACGTCCTGCCCGTTGATCCGGTACTTGCCTTCCGCACCGACCAGATAGCCGACACGGCCGGGCTCCAGCCGATAGGTCGTGCTGCTGCCCGCCTTCAGCGTGGCGCCCAGCACCTTGGCGGGCGTCTGGATCGGCAGCGCACCGGCATCGCCCATGCCGCTGGCCAGCGGCACGAAGGAACCCGCACGGTCGCCCTTGGGGAAGGGCCGCGCACCCCAGGCCGGCTTCGCATTCTGCTCTTCCGGCATGATCCAGATTTGGAACAGCGTGGTTTCCTCGTCTTCCAGATTGTATTCCGCATGGCGCACGCCGGTTCCGGCGCTCATCACCTGCACATCGCCCGCTTCGGTACGGCCGCGGTTGCCCATGCTGTCTTCATGGGTGATCGCGCCCTTGCGGACATAGGTGATGATTTCCATGTCCTTGTGCGGGTGCGGCGGGAAGCCGGATTGCGGGGCGATGGTGTCATCGTTCCACACCCGGATTGCGCCCCAGCCCATGCGGGCGGGCTCATAATAATTGGCGAAGCTGAAGTGATGGTGCGCATCCAGCCAGCCATGGTTGGCGGCACCCAGCGACGCAAAGGGACGAACTTCGATCATTGGATGATCTCCTTTCTTCGCCCGACCCGTTTGGGAGGTTATCCCATTGGGGAGGGCGTCTCGCCGAAGCGATTGAACGCCCCTTCATTTAGACCGGCCCTTGCGTTAGAAAAGTGGAAGGATCGAAAGGAATCGTTTCAAGAATGGATGTTCCCGATTTCGAAGCCTGGGACCTGTTCGTCGCCGTGGCGGAAGCCGGCAGCTTCGCGGGCGCGGCGCGGGCACGGAACCTTTCGGTGCCAACCGTCTCCCGCGCGGTAGCCCGGCTGGAAGAGCGGTTGGGCGCAGCGCTGTTCCACCGCACCTCCCGCCGCCTGTCGCTCTCGGCACTCGGCGAGGAAGCGCTGGGCGAGGCGCAGGCGCTTGTGCTGTCCGCGCAGCGCATGGAAGAGCGGCTGGGCGAGGCGACCACCCTGCCCGCCGGCACCATCCGGCTGGCGGCGCCGCTGGATTTCGGCCGCGCCCATATCGCGCCGCTGCTGCCCGGCTTCCTCGCCGCCTACCCGCAGGTTTCCATCGATCTCAGCCTGGATGATGCCCGGGTCGACATCGTCGCCTCCGGCCATGACATCGTGCTCAGGATCGGCCAGCTCGCCGACTCCAGCCTGATCGCGCGACGGCTGTGCAGCGTGGAGCGGATGGCAGTGGCCAGCCCCGCCTATATCCAGGCCCATGGGCGGCCGCTGCATCCGGCGGACCTCGGGAAGCATCAGTGCCTGCTCTACACCAATGTGTCGCCGCCCGATGTCTGGCGCTTCGCGGGGCCGGAAGGCGCCGATTACAGCGTCACCGTGTCCGGCCCGCTCAGGGCCAACAGCGGCAGTTCGCTGAATCCGCCCTGCCTTGCCGGCGCGGGGATCGCGCTGCAGCCGGACTTCCTCGTGGCGGACCTGATCGCCGAAGGCCGGCTGGAGGCGCTGCTGTGTGACTGGCGGCCCCCGCCCTTGGGCCTTTATATGATCACGCCGCCCAGTCCGCTGCGCCCCTTGCGGGTCAGGCTGCTGATGAACTGGCTGGCCGAGCAGCTGAAGAACCCGCCCTGGGCGCGAATCGTGTCGGCGTCACAAGCCGCGCCATAGCCGCTGTCAGCGGAGAGGGCGTGCCTGCAATCAGCGCCGCCACATATTCCGCCAGCAGGGGGGCCAACGCAAAACCGCGCCCGCCGAACGCACCCAGCGCGAACAACCCGTCGCCCAGCGCACCCGCGACCGGCTGATGGTCTCCCGCCACGGCACGCACACCTGCGACTGCACCCAGCGTCATGGCCGACAGCTCCGCCGCAAGCTCCGGCCGGACGCGCGCGAGCGTTTCCAGATTGCGCGTCTGATCCTCGCCCCGAATTCCGGCGTCCGCATCACCCCGGCCGTGCGTGGCACCGAACAGCAAGCCATTATCCGTCGGGATCAGATAGCCGCCCCAGCTTGTCGGCGTATCTGTCAGCGGAACGTTTGCGATCGTCACCTGCCCCCGGATCGGGCGCAGCGGCAAGTCTCCCAAAACGGCACTGCCGAACCCCGCCGCGACGACGACTGCATCGAACGGACCTTCGCCCTGCACCAGCCAGCCGCCGTCCACGCGTGCGATCTCATTCACAGCCAGCGGGCGAACCGCTCCAAGCCAGGCGCCCAACAGTCGCTGCGGAGAGACGACCAGCGCATCGCGAAGATGCAGGACATCGCCATCCCGCCGCAGGCTGTCAGCGGGAAACAGGCCTGAGGCTATGGAAGCGTCCGCGCGCTCGACCTCCGACGGCTTCAGCAGCCTCTGGACCCCGCGCGCGATCACCGAGTCGGGCGCTGTCCGTTCGATCCGCTCCACCGCGCGCCGAAACGCCAACGCATGCAACGCCGCCCCTGCCTCGCTGCCCGCCGCCAGCCGGGGCGACACCAGCGCGGCGGGGTTGCCCGACGCCATCGGGCCATCGGCGAAGATGCTCGGCTCGATGCCCAGATCGCGCAGCGCCAGCGCCAAGGCGGCCCCCGCGATCCCGGCGCCGATGACGGCGACGCGCGGGTTGGGCGGATCACCCGCCACTCCCGGCAGATACGCCTCCAGCCGCTCTCGCTTGCCGGTGAAGCCGGGCAGCCGGTCCACCGTGAAGCCGGCGGCCGCCAGCCCGCGCCGCACGGAGCCCGCGACCGACCATGTGGCGGCCCGCGCGCCGGGCGCGCTGCGCGCCCCGACCAGTGCGAGGATCTCGGGCGACCACATCCCGGGGTTCTTCGCCGGCGAGAAGCCGTCGAGGAACCAGGCGTCCGCCCGGCCCTGCCAGCCCGAAAGCGCCGTTCCCACATCCTCGATGGCGAGATCGAGGGTCGCGCCCAACTCCGGAAACTCGATCCGGTGCAGCCCGCACGCGCCGCCCGGCCATTGCCCCAGAAGTTGGGCGGCCAGACCGGCAAGTTCCGGGAAGCCCGCCAGCGCGCGGGCGGCATCTGCCCTCGCCAGCGGGAAGCCCTCGATCGAAAAGAGGTGCAGCGTCGCGCCCGGCGGGCGGCTTCGCGCCCATTCATCCAGCACGGCCAGCATGTTGAGCCCCGTGCCGAACCCGAGTTCCGCCACCGTGAAGCGCCGTCGCCCCTGCCAGCGCCCGGGCAGGCCGCACCCGCCCAGAAACACCGCCCGGCTCTGCGCCAGCGCGCCCGAGCGCGAGGCATACACATCCCCGAACCGCGCCGACATCAGCGTCTCCCCGTCCCAGGCGGCGCCCGGGTCGGTTTCGCTCATGTGCCTGTCATCACTTGGGCCGGATCATTTGGGAACGCGGCGCGCCGTGGTGATCGGCACAGGCTTCGCGATCATCTGCCCCTTCATCGCGCCGACACCTTCGGTCGCGGAAACCGGCGCGGCGACGATCTTCTTCACCACGTCCATTCCTTCCACCACGCGGCCGAACACGGCGAAGCCCGGATCCTTGGGGCTGGCATCCAGCGTGGAAAGATCGCCCATGATGATGAAGAAATCGGCCTGCGCGCTGCCGGGCGCGCCCCGCGCCATCGCGATGGCGCCATCGCGGTTGGAAAGGCCGGTCTTGCTGGTCGGCTCATGCGCGATTGCCGGCAGCAACTTCTTCTGGTCGCGCTGGCCGCCCTGGATCAGCCCCAGATCGGCGCGGCCGGGAAAGGTCAGCGCCCGGTAGAAGGTGATTCCATCGAACTTCTTCTGGTCCACATATTTCAGGAAATTGGCCGAGGTGGCCGGCGCCCGCTCCACCTCCAGCTCCAGCACGATCGGCCCTTCCGCCGTCTGCAGCTTCACCCGCTCCGTCTTCCACTGCTTTTCCGGCGCCGCCTTCTCGGGCACCGTCTTCTCAGGCTGGGCCGCCTCGGGCGCGGCGGCCGGTGCAGGCGGCGCTTCGGCCTGCTGCGCAACAAGGGGAGCGGCGGCGAGCAGCATGGCTGCAACAAGAGGCAGGCGAATCATGGACATCAGCGTAGCCGCCCAAAGCCATCTCTGCTATCCTGCCCGGCATGACGCATATGCTGACCGCGCCGCCCGAGGGAGCGGCTTCGGACTGGACAATCGCGCAGGGCTGGGAGGCCTACACGGGTGCAGAACACGCCCTGTGGGACAGGCTCTATGCCCGTCAGACCGCGTTGCTGCCCGGCCGGGCCCACCCCGCCTTCATCGACGGCCTCTCCCGCCTGGATCTCGGCGCGGGCGGGATCCCGGATTTCCGCCGCCTGTCGGAAAAGCTGATGAAGCTGACCGGCTGGCAGGTGGTCGCGGTGCCGGGGCTGGTGCCCGAAGAGATATTCTTCGAACATCTGGCCAACCGCCGTTTCGTCGCCGGCAACTTCCTGCGTACGCCCGAGCAGATCGATTATCTGCAGGAACCAGACATCTTCCACGACGTCTTCGGCCATGTGCCGCTGCTCGCGAACCCGGTGTTCGCCGATTACATGCAGGCCTATGGCGAGGGGGGCCTGCGCTCCATCCAATATGGCGCGCTCCACAAGCTGGCCCGGCTCTACTGGTACACCGTCGAATTCGGCCTCATCGAAACCGACGAAGGCCTTCGCATTCACGGCGCCGGGATCGTCTCCTCCTTTGGGGAGACCCGCTTCGCGCTGGACAGCCCAAGCCCGAACCGCCTCGGCTTCGATCTGAAGCGCGTGCTCCGCACCCGTTACCGGATCGACGATTTCCAGCAGACCTATTTCGCCATCCCCTCGTTCGAACATCTGCTGGACGTGACGCTGAACAGCGATTTCGCGCCGCTCTACGCCGAACTGGAAGTCCTGCCCGATCTCGACATCGACACCATCCTGCCCGGCGACCGGGTGCTGACCCGCGGCACGCAGGCCCATGCGGCATGACAGGTTCGGGCAGGGTTCATCGCCGCCTTTCCTGCCTGGAACCTTGACCCCAATGCCGTTTCAGCGCTTTGTCACCAGCCGGAGAGCCTGAGGAACAGCGCTCCGGGAGAGTGGCTTTGCGAGAGATCCGGTGCGTGACGGCCTGACCCTGCTGCCGGCCCTTGTCGTCATCCTGTATGGCGGCGGGCTGTTCTGGCTGGCCGCGCGCACGGAGAAGCGCGGGATTCCGCACCGCCTGCAGCCCTGGGTGTTTCCGCTCAGTCTGGCGGTCTACTGCACCAGCTGGACCTTCTTCGGCGGGGTCGGGTCTGCGGCCAGCACCGGGCTTCCCTATCTCTCCATCTATCTGGGCCCGGCGCTGGTGTTCCTGCTGGCGCCGGGCTTCCTCTCCCGGCTGGCCGCGCGCACGGCCGAGGGGCGAGCCTCCTCCATCTCCGACTTCATCGGCCAGCGCTACGGCCGCAGCCGCAGCCTCGCCGCACTGGTGGCAGCCCTCGCCCTGATGGCGGCAACGCCCTACATCGCCCTGCAACTGCGCTCGGTGTCGATGAGCTTCGAGGCCGTATCGGGCTTCGGCCGCTCGCCAGAGCTGACCTTCCTGATCGCGGCACTCCTCGCGGTCTTCTCGATCAGCTTCGGCGCGCGGCGCGTGGAGGTGACGGGGCGCAACCCCGGCATCGTGGCGGCGGTGGCGGCGGAAAGCCTTGTGAAGCTGGTCGCCTTTCTGGCGCTGGGCCTGTTCGCCGCCTGGCTGCTGTGGCGAAGCCCGGACATCCCGACCGTGGCTGCGACAGCTGCGTTGACCTCCCGCATGAGCGGAAGCTTCGGCCCCGATTTCCTCATCCAGACCTTGCTCAGCGCGCTCGCCATCCTGTGTCTGCCAAGACAGTTCTATCTGGGTTTTGTGGAAGCGCCGGATGCTGCTGCATTGCGCCGCGCACGCTGGCCGTTCGTCGCTTATCTCGCGCTTATTTCGCTGATGATGCTGCCGCTGGCGGTTGCAGGTCTCGCGCTGCTGCCTGAAGGTACGCGGCCTGACCTGTTTGTGCTGGCGCTGCCGCTCTCTAACGGAGCACAGGGCTTGGCACTGCTCGCCTTTCTAGGCGGCTTTTCCGCCGCAACCGGGATGGTGATCGTAGAGACGCTCGCGCTCTCCACGATGGCTGCGAATGACTTGCTCGCACCGCTGCTGATCCGCGCCCGGCTGCGCGAGGGCACGGATCTCGGGCGGCTTATGCTGCGGGCAAGGCGGGTGATTATCGTCGCCATCGTGATGGCCGCCTGGGCTTATGCCGAGGCCATCGACGATGGGGCCACTCTGGCCGCCATCGGCCTGATTGCCTTCGCAGGCGTGGCCCAATTCGCCCCGGCACTGGTTGGCGCAGTCGCCTTGGGGTTCGAGAACAAGCGTGCGGCACGGGCAGGTCTGCTGGCAGGCATTTTTGCATGGGCCTACACATTGTTCCTGCCCTCATTTGGCGGGCAAGCCTTCCTCAGCTTCATGGAAATCGGCGGCGGGCTGCTGAACCCACACCGGTTGTTCGGTGTCGATCTGGGCTCTCCGCTGGTGCACGGTACCCTGTGGAGCCTTGGGGCCAACATAGCCGCCCTGATGATTATAGCGCGATTCGGGCAGGTGCGCGCGGGCCCCAATTATCGGGATTCGAGCTTCGGCCATGTGACGACCCTGGGTGAGCTCACCGCACTGGCCGGGCGCTTCGCGGGCGACCGGGAGGCGGAGATCGCGCTGTCCCCCTTCGGCGGGCCGGACAGCCCCATCAGCGGCCCCGCCGCCCGCCGCGCCGAGCAGATGATCGCGGACGTGATCGGCGCGCCGTCGGCCCGGCTGATCGTCACCTCGACCATGGCCGGCTCCAGTCTGGGCGTCGGCGAGGTGGTGAAGCTGCTCGACCGCTCCGGCCAGTCGCTGCAATTCTCCCGCCAGATGCTGGAAGCGACCCTTCAGGCGATCGATCCCGGCGTGTCGGTGGTCGATCGGCGGCTGCGGCTCGTCGCCTGGAACCAGCGCTATCTGGACTTGTTCGATTATCCGGCCGAGCTGGTGGAAGTGGGCCGCCCCGTCGCGGACCTGATCCGCTTCAACGCCATGAGCGGGGAATGGGGCCCGGGCGAGGTGGACGCCCATGTCGAACGCCGACTCTATCACCTCGCGCGCGAGCTGCCGCACAGCTTCGAACGGTTGCGCCCCTCCGGCCGCTGGATCAAGACCGTGGGCGCCGCGATGCCCGGCGGCGGCTATGTGATGAGCTTCACCGACATCACCGCCGAAAAGACGCAACAGGAAGAGCTGGAAGCGCGCGTCGCCGCCCGCACCGCAGACCTTGCCGCCGCGAACGCCGCGCTGGCGGACGCAAAGGCAGCCGCCGAATCCGCGACACGGGAAAAAACCCGCTTCCTCGCGGCCGCCAGCCACGATCTGCTGCAGCCGCTGCACGCGGCGCGGCTGTTCCTCTCCGCGCTGGAACGGCAGACGACCGAACCGGTGCGGCCGCTGCTGGATTCGGTGGCGCAGTCCATCGCATCCGCCGACGGCCTGCTACGCGCGCTGCTGGACGTCTCCAAGCTGGACGCCGGCGGCATCAAGCCGCGCAAAACCCGCTTCGCCGCCCGCGACCTCGTCGAGGAGCTGGGGCTGGAGTTCGAAGCGCTGGCCGCCGAAAAGGGGTTGCGCCTGCTGGCCCGAAGCGTGGACGCAAGCGTGGAGACAGACCGCGAACTGCTGCGCTCCATCCTCCTCAACTTTCTCTCCAACGCCGTTCGCTACACCGCCTCCGGCAGCATCGCCTTCACCGCCCGTCGCCGGCTCGGCCATATCCGCTTCGCCGTGGCAGATAGCGGGCCCGGAATCGCCGCCGACGCCCAGACCCGCATCTTCCGCGAGTTCGAACGGCTGGACGGCACTCAGCCCGGTGTCGGCCTGGGCCTCGCCATCGTCGAACGCACCGCGCGCCTGCTCGAAGCCCCGGTCTCGCTGCGCTCCGCAACCGGCCAGGGCTCGATCTTCGCTATCGACATCCCGCTGGCTCAGGCAGCCCCCGCCGAACGCCCCCTGCCGCAAGCCCCCGCCCGCGATAACGCGACCGGGCTGCGCATCCTGTGCGTAGACGACGACCCGGCCGTACTGCAGGCGCTGGCAACCGCGCTCGCCGCCCAGGGCCATGAGCCGCTGATGGCCGCCAGCGCAGCCCAGGCACTCGAGATCGCCCGCGGCCAGCAGCCCACCGCCGCCATTCTCGACTATCAGCTGGGCGACGGGCCGGACGGCCTCACGCTCGCCCGCCAGCTGCGCCGCCGCGACGCCACACTCCCCATTGCCATGGTCACCGCCGCGTCAGTAGCCGGGCTGGACTGGCGCCTGCGCCGGCTCTCCATCCGCCTGTTCGCCAAGCCGGTCGACCCCGACAAACTATTCGCCTTCCTCGCCGAAAGCAGCGTTCGCGCCGCGGCCGAGTAGGGATCGGGTGGAAGGCTAAGGGCACTGCCACGGAAGCCAAGTTAAAACCCGGCGGGTAATTGGATCTCCTGCACCTACATCTGCCGGAGCGAGCGCTTCGGTTGATTTAGCGGATGCGCCTGATGGCCTAAGGCACCGGGCGGTGCCGCCTGTGCCTGTTCTTCGTCACTCCCTGACAGGGGAGGGGCTTTTCGGGGTCAGGCAGCGTCGCCCTTGAGGACGGTTTTGGAGAGGCCGCCGACGAAGGTTTCGAAGTCCCGGGCTTCGCGGAAGTCCTTGTAGACGCTGGCGAAGCGGACGTAGGCGACCGGGTCCAGGCGTTCCAGGCCCTGCATCACCAGCGCGCCGATCTGGCCGGCTTCGATTTCGCTTTCGCCCATGGCCTCCAGCTGGCGCTGCACGGCGGAGACGAAGCGTTCGATGCGGTCGCCGTCTATGTCGCGCTTGCGGCAGGCGATCATCACGCTGTGGGCCAGCTTCTCGCGATCAAAGGGTTCCTTCTTGCCGCTTTTCTTCACGACCACCAACTCGCGGAGCTGGACGCGTTCGAAGGTGGTGAAGCGGGCACCGCAGGCGGGGCATTGCCGCCGCCTGCGGATCGCGCTGCCGTCCTCTGTGGGACGGCTGTCTTTCACCTGGCTGTCTTCGTGGTGGCAGAAGGGGCAGCGCATCAGTTCTTCTTGGACTTCTTGGCGAGGGTGGCCAGATAACCGAGGCCGCCGCCGACGACGGCGCCGATCAGCGGGTTCAGGATCACGAGACCCAGCGCGGCGCCTGCGGCGGTGCCGACGCCGACGTTGCGGCCAAGCGGGGTGTTCCAGGCCTTTTTCGCGGTCTGCCCGGCTTCGGTGGCGAAGGCCTTGTCGGCGAGATCACCGGCGGTGTCGGCGACCTTCTTGCCGACTTCGGTGTCCAGCGCCTTCTTCTGCAGGTCTGCGGCGGCGGCCGTGACCTTCTTGGCCGCGTCGCTGTCCAGCGCCTTGCCGACCAGTTCCTCGGCCTTGTCGAACACCTGCTCGGCGGTGTCGACCACCTTCTTGCCGGTTTCGGATTCGGTGATTTTGCTGCCGGCTTCCAGCGCTTCGTCGGCGAGCTTTTCCACCTTCGCGGTCAGCGGGTCGGCAGCGGGCGCGGCCTTCGGCTTGGCGGCGCGCGGCTTGGGCGGGGCCTTTTCGGCGGCCGGCTTGGCGGCAGCCGGCTTTTTCGCGGCTGCGGGCTTCTTGGCGGGCTTCGGGGCTTCGGGCGTCTCGTCTGCCATGCGTTGGGATCCTTCTCAGCCGTAGATGGGGAAGCGGGCGGTCAGGGCCTCGACCCTGGAGCGGACGGAAGCCTCAACCTGACCGTCTCCGGCGTCGCCGTTGCGGCGGAGGCCTTCGACGACTTCGGCGATGAGGCCGCCGACTTCACGGAATTCGGCCGGGCCGAAGCCGCGCGTGGTGGCGGCCGGCGTGCCGAGACGGATGCCCGAGCCGATCTTCGGCTTTTCGGGATCGTAGGGAATGGTGTTCATGTTGCAGGTGAGGAAGGCGCGATCCAGCGCCTTTTCCGTGGTGTTGCCCTTGGCCTGCTTGGGGCGGAGATCGACGAGCATCAGATGGTTATCGGTGCCCCCCGAGACGATGTCGAGCCCGTGCGATTGCAGCGAGGCGGCGAGCGCGCGGGCGTTTTCCACCACGGCGTGGGCATAGGTTTTGAACGAGGGTTGCAGCGCTTCCTGGAAGGCGACCGCCTTGGCCGCGATCACATGCATCAGCGGGCCGCCCTGCAGGCCTGGGAACACCGCGCTGTCGATCTTCTTGGCGATCGCCGGATCGTTGGTGAGGATCATGCCTCCCCGGGGGCCGCGCAGCGATTTGTGGGTGGTGGTGGTCACGACATGGGCGTGCGGCACCGGGCTGGGGTGGGCGCCGCCCGCGACGAGGCCGGCGAAGTGGGCCATATCCACCATGAGGTAGGCGCCCACTTCGTCCGCGATTTCGCGGAAGCGCTTGAAATCCCACACGCGGGAATAAGCGGTGCCGCCGGCCAGGATCAGCTTGGGCTTGTGCTCACGGGCAATGGCCGCGACTTCGTCCATGTCGATGATGCTGTCTTCGCGGTGGACACCGTAAGCGACCGGCTTGAACCACTTGCCGCTCATGTTCACGGGCGAGCCGTGGGTGAGATGGCCGCCGGCGGCCAGTTCGAGGCCCATGAAGGTGTCGCCGGGTTGCAGCAGGGCCAGGAACACGGCCTGGTTCATCTGGCTGCCCGAATTGGGCTGCACATTGGCAAACTGGGCGCCGAACAGGGCCTTGGCGCGCTCGATGGCCAGCGTTTCCACCACATCGGCATATTCGCAGCCGCCATAATAGCGGCGGCCGGGATAGCCCTCTGCATATTTGTTGGTGAAGATGGAGCCCTGCGCTTCCAGCACGGCGCGGGAGACGATGTTTTCAGAGGCGATCAGCTCGATCTTCTCGCGCTGGCGGCCCAGTTCGCCGGCGATTGCGGCTGCGATTTCCGGGTCCGCCTGCGCCAGCGTGGCGCCGAAGAAGCTGTCGTTGGCGGGGGTGATGGGGCGGGTGCTCATTCGCTTATCCTAGCTTGTCGCGGCGGGCGGCGTGGCGGCCGCCTTCGAATGGGGTTTCGAGGAAGGCCTTCAGCGCATCCCGGGCGGTTTCGGTGCCCGTGAGGCGGGCGCCGAAGGAAATCATGTTGGCGTCATTGTGCTGGCGGGAGAGCCGGGCGCCGAGATTGTCGTGGATGAGCGCGCAGCGGGCGCCGGGCACGCGGTTGGCGGCGATGGAAATGCCGATGCCGGAGCCGCAGACGATGACGCCGAATTCCGCTTCGCCGGACGCCACCTTCTCAGCGCAGGCGCGACCGAAATCGGGATAATCGACCGAAGTGGTGGCATCGTTCGCGCCCAGATCGAGGACATCATGGCCGCCCCCGCGCAGATCGTCCGCAAGGACGGCCTTCAGCGGATAGCCCGCATGATCAGATGCGATTGCGATCTTCAATTGCGCCCAAGCCTTAAGCAGATGGTGAATCGCCCTCCCCCATATGTGGTGCATCCGGGGGTGTTGCGGCCCCTATGCGCCATATATGCGCGTTCGCCAAGATGGGTGCGGGCTGATGATACTTCAGCGAAAATTAGCGGGGGACGTTATAGCCGTACTGGACTAGGCGCTTGCGCGCCTTGTCGAGGTCCGAAGATTCGAACAAATAGTGAATCTCGGCATTTTCCAATACTACGGCCTCGACCGTCAGATCAAGCCGCCCCCGCTCCCATAATGCAGTGTAGCCTTCCGATGGCTTTGCAGAATTGATAAGAAATCTGGCAGTTGACAAAGCCCCACGACTGTCGAGCATCTGGATGAATATAGTGGCGTGGTAGCCAACCTCGTTCTTGGCGCGTACATATGCATCGTGCAACAATCGAAGAAGCTGTTGTTCGCCCGCAGTCACGCAGCCGCGCGCAGCTCCAGACGGCCCCAGATTTCCACCAGGGCCGCCACCAGTTCGCGCATCATGGCTTCGTCGTGCGCCGGGCCGGGCGTGAAGCGGAGGCGTTCGGTGCCGCGCGGGACGGTCGGGAAATTGATCGGCTGCACATAGACGCCATATTCGGCGAGCAGGATGTCGCTGATCTTCTTGGCCTTCACCGGGCAGCCCACCATCAGCGGCACGATATGGCTTTCCGACGGCATCACCGGCAGGCCGGCTTCGCGCATCAGCCGCTTCAGCGTGGCGGCCGACGCCTGCTGGCCCTCGCGCTCCGCGCTGGAGGCCTTCAGGTGGCGCACGCTTGCAAGCGCGCCCGCGACCAGCACCGGGCTGAGCGAGGTGGTGAAGATGAAGCCGGGGGCGTAGCTGCGGATGCAGTCGATGATGGACTGGTCGGCCGCGATATAGCCGCCCATCACGCCAAAGGCCTTGCCCAGCGTGCCTTCGATGATGTCGATGCGGGGTGCCGCCTCGTCCCGGTCGGAAATGCCGCCGCCGCGCGGGCCGTACATGCCCACGGCATGCACTTCATCCAGATAGGTGAGCGCGCCATATTTTTCCGCGAGGTCGCAGATGGCGTGCAGCGGCGCCACGTCTCCGTCCATGGAATAGACGGATTCAAACGCGATCAGCTTGGGCGTTTCCGGATCGGCTGCGGCCAGCATCTCTTCCAGATGGGCGAGATCATTGTGGCGCCACACCTGCTTTTCGCATCCGGAATGGCGGATGCCCGCGATCATGGAGGCGTGGTTCAGTTCATCGGAAAAGATGATGCAGCCCGGCAGCAGCTTGCCCAGCGTGCTGAGCGTCGCCTCGTTCGAGACGTAGCCCGAGGTGAAGAGCAGCGCGCCTTCCTTGCCGTGAAGGTCGGCCAGCTCATGCTCCAGATCGATATGGTAATGGGTGTTGCCGCCGATGTTGCGGGTGCCGCCGGAGCCGGCGCCGACGTCGTGCAGCGCCTCTTCCATGGCGGCGATCACCTTGGGATGCTGGCCCATGGCGAGATAATCGTTGGAGCACCAAACCGTGATCGGCTTCGGGCCGTTGTGGCCGGCGAAGCAGCGCGCGTTGGGGAAGGCGCCCTTGTTGCGGAGGATGTCGATGAAGACGCGGTAACGCCCTTCCTCGTGCAGGCGCCCGATGGCGTCCTTGAAGACCTGGCTGTAATCGACCACTTCGGATCCGCGCCTTTCCGCACCAAAATCGACCGCGCGTTTACAGATGGTGGCGCGATCCCACAAGCATGGCATCCCACAAACGTAGCAATGCCGCCCGCCCCCGTCTACAAAGGCAGGCACCGAGGATTATTGATGACGATCAAACAGATTCCACTCTCTGAACTGGCGGGTAAGCCCGTTGTGCTGCTGCTTTCCGGCGGGCTGGACAGCGCGACCTGCCTGGCGATGGCGAGCAACGCGGGCGCGAAGGTGCTGGCCTTGACCATCGATTACAACCAGCGCCACCGGCGCGAGCTGGAGGCGGCGGACGCGCTGGCCAGCCATTACAAGGTGGCGCGGCATATCCGGCTGCCGCTGGACCTGCGCGGCTTCGGCGGATCTGCGCTGACTGACGATATCGAGGTGCCCAAAGAGGGCGTGCAGCCGGGCATTCCCGTGACCTATGTGCCCGCGCGCAACACGATTTTCCTGTCGGTCGCGCTGGGCTGGGCGGAAGCGGCGGGCGGATCGGACCTGGTGATCGGGGTGAATGCGCTGGATTATTCCGGCTATCCGGATTGCCGCCCGGAGTTCGTGCAGGCCTTCCAGGGCATGGCCAATCTGGCGACCAAGGCGGGCGTGGAAGGAAGCGCACGTTATCTTGTGCACACTCCGCTGCAGCTGATGTCTAAGGCGGACATCGTGACCGCTGCCGTGGCGGCCGGGCTGGACATGGGGATGACCTGGTCCTGCTATGACCCTACTGCCGACGGCAAGCATTGCGGCGAATGCGATTCGTGCCGCCTGCGGCAGAAGGGGTTTGCGGAAGCCGGGGTGGCGGACCCGACCGTGTACGCATGAGCCCGTTCCAATGAGCTACGCCGTCAAAGAAGTTTTCCTGACCTTGCAAGGCGAAGGGGCGCAGACGGGGATGCGCGCAGTGTTCCTGCGCTTCACCGGCTGCAACCTGTGGTCCGGTCGGGAGATCGACCGCGAGGATGCCGTCTGCCAGTTCTGCGACACCGATTTCGTGGGGCGCGACGGGGAAAATGGCGGACGCTACCTGTCTGCCGAGAGCCTGGCGAACAAGGTGGCGGCGATCTGGGGTGAAGAGACAGCGCATCGGCTGGTGGTGTGCACCGGGGGCGAGCCGCTGCTGCAGCTGGATGGCCGGCTGATCGACGCGCTGCACGCCCGCGGCTTTCGCATCGCCGTGGAATCGAACGGCACGATAGAGGCGCCGGACGGGATCGACTGGTTGTGCATCAGCCCCAAGGCCGGCGCGCGCACACGACAGCGGCGCGGCCATGAGCTGAAGCTGGTGTATCCGCAGCCCGGCCTGCTGCCGCCGGACGTGTCCGACTGGGAGTTCCAGCATTTCTTCGTGCAGCCGATGGACGGGCCGGCGCAGAAGGCCAACATCGATGCCGCCATCGACTGGTGCCTGGCCAATCCGAAATGGCGGCTGAGTTTGCAGACGCACAAGCTGACGGGAATTCCATGACGACATCCGCTGATGTGATCGATTTCTGGCGCGAGGCCGGGCCGACTGCCTGGTTCGCCAAGAATGATGCATTCGACGACCGCTTTCGCACGAGCTTCAGCGCAGCGCATGAAGCGGCGGCGGACGGGAAGCTGGCCGATTGGGAAGCGACCCCCGATGGCTCGCTGGCGCTGATCCTGTTGCTGGACCAGTTCCCCCGCAATTGTTTTCGCGACAGCGCGCGGATGTTCGCATGCGATACCATGGCCGTGGCGGCGGCGGACCGGGCGGTTGCGGCCGGGCACGATAAGGCTGTGGCCGACGACCTGCGGCTGTTCTTCTATCTGCCCTATGAGCATGCCGAGGACATGGCGCTGCAGGAACGGGCCGTCGAACTGATCCGGCCTCTGGGCGCGGAGCTGCTGCACTTTGCCGAGGTCCACCGCGACATCATCGCGCGCTTCGGCCGCTTCCCGCACAGAAACAAACTCCTCGGGCGCGTCTCCACGCCCGAGGAGCTGGAATTCCTGGCAGCCGGCGGCTTCGCCGGCTGAACCGGAAGCATCGGTTTGACGGCTCTGCCGTCAGATACTTGATATGACGGCTCTGCCCTGCCGTCAGGCGCTAAGGCTGCTGATCGACTGGCGACGGCGGCGCAGGCTGGCACCAACAAGGCCGAAGCCCGCGATCATCATCGCCCAAGCCGCCGGTTCCGGCACCACGCCGCCGCCCGTTGGCGTGCCGGGCGTGTAGGTGAAGGTGAGTGTGCCGTTCCAGACCCCGTCCGGATTGATCTCCTCATCATCGAATGATTCGAAGAAATCCAGCCACATCAGCCCATCGGCATCCGTGGTAAAATCCAGGCCAAACGACACCAGATCGCCAAATTCCGCATAACTGGCCGTACCCCATTCGTCATCGCCGAGGCCGGGCGTGAGATAGAAGCCGCCCGTGCCGCTGGTGTTGGAGGACAGCAGAGACATTTCCGACAGCCAGGACGGGTCAAACGCCGTCAGCGTCACGCTATATTCCAGCGCGGTGATATGGGCACCGGCGCCGAGATTGAACGACATCGCCACATTGTCGGCGCTGCCGAGGTAGGTGTAGCTGTAGATATCCTGCAGATCGACCACCAGCGTGGCGGCATTGGCGGACACTGTAGCAAAGGCCGCGACGGCCAAGGCAGGCAGAAACTGCTTCATGAGATCACCCCCGTGAATTGCCAGAGGATCGTTCGCGGACCGAACAATCCGGTGATGGAACAGGGGCAAGTCGGCCACTCAACGCCCGATTGCCCATCAACATCACAACGCACAGGCAACCCCAACCTGCGAATCGGAGTGTAGGCATCAACGCTGCAACGCACAACCCGCTTTTCGGCGCCGCAACATGACCGTTTCGAGAAAATTGTCCATATATATGAAATATTAACGAATCGAGATTGGGTTGAGCGGCCGCCGCTCCCGGCAAAGAATCGACAGCGATTATGCCGCAATGCAACAATCGCCATTCTGCGCGCGGATGGGCATGGAAATCTTGAGGCAGCGCCCTGCTCCCGGCAGCAACGGAGATTTCCGGCGGACGCACAGACCAGCAGACCCACGTCGCGGGCCGCGAAGGATATCATGTTCCTGCCGGGTGGAGGGCAGAGCCCTCCCCGCCGAAGGCTAACTAAAGGCTGCCGTCAGCCCAGCGCCTTCTTCAGCAGGTCGTTGACGACGGCCGGGTTGGCCTTGCCGCCGCTGGCCTTCATCACCTGCCCCACGAAGAAGCCGAACAGCTTGTCCTTGCCGCCGCGATAGTCCGCCACCTTGTCGGCGTTGGCGGCCATCACATTGGCAATCGCGGCTTCCAGCGCGCCGGTGTCGGAAACCTGCTTCAGGCCGCGCGCCTCGGCGATGGCGCCGGGATCCTCGCGGGTGTCCAGCATGATCTCGAACACCTGCTTGGCGAGCGGGCCGGAGAGCGTGCCGTCTGCCAGCAGCGCCAGCAGCTCGCCGCCCTGCGCAGGTGTGACGGGGCTGGCGGCGATGTCCGCGCCCAGCTTGTTGAGCGCGCCGAACAGGTCGCCCGTCATCCAGTTGGCGGCCTTTTCGGCGACCTCGGCATGCGGCTTGCCCTGCCGTTTCGCGCTTTCGGCCAGCAGCGCCTCGAACCAGAGGGAGCTGTCGGAATCGGCGGTCAGCACGCCCGCCAGATAGGGGGAGAGGCCCAGCTCCGCCTCGTAGCGGGCGCGTTTGGCGGCCGGGAGTTCGGGCAGGCTGGCGGCGCAGTCGGCGACGAAATCCTCGGTCAGCTCCAGCGGCAGCAGGTCAGGCTCGGGGAAGTAGCGATAGTCGTGCGCGTCTTCCTTGGAGCGCAGCGAGCGGGTCTCGCCCTTGTCCGGATCGAACAGCCGGGTTTCCTGATGGATGGTGCCGCCATCCTCCAGGATGTTCACCTGCCGCTGCGCTTCATAGACGATGGCCTGCTGGATGAAGCGGATGGAATTGACGTTCTTGATCTCGCAGCGCGTGCCGAAGGGGTCCCCGGCCTTGCGGACGGAGACGTTGACGTCGGCCCGCATCGAGCCTTCCTGCATATTGCCGTCGCAGCTGCCCACCGCCCTCAGGATGGAGCGCAGCGTGGAGACATAGGCACCGGCCTGCGCGGGCGAGCGCATGTCGGGCTTGGAGACGATTTCCATCAGCGCCACGCCGGAGCGGTTGAGATCGACATAGGAGCGATCCGGCGACAGGTCGTGGATGGACTTGCCGGCGTCCTGCTCCAGATGGATGCGCTCGATGCCGACGGTCACCTTCTCGCCGTCGTCGGTCTCGATCTCGATCGAGCCTTCGCCCACCACCGGGTGCAGGAATTGCGAGATCTGGTAGCCCTGCGGCAGATCGGCATAGAAGTAATTCTTGCGGTCGAACCGGCTCCAGCGGTTGATGGTGGCGCCCAGCGCGAGGCCGGTGCGAACCGCCTGCCGCACGCATTCGCCGTTCAGCACCGGCAGCATGCCGGGCATGGCGGCATCGACCAGACTGACCTGGCTGTTGGGCTCGCCGCCGAACTCCGTCGCCGCGCCCGAGAAGAGCTTGGAGTTGGAGACGACCTGGGCATGGACTTCCAGCCCGATGACGAGTTCCCATGGCCCTGTGCGGCCTTCGACAAGATAAGCAGTTGCCATGCCCTGCCCTGTAGGCCCGCGCCATGGTGTGGCACAAGAGGTCGGTTAACAGTGCCGGCCGCGCCTTGTTTCGGCGACGGTGGGCGGTTAGACCTTGTCGCAGGCAAATAGGGGTTCGCGGGGGCGGCCCCCGGCAGGAACATCGCATGACCGCGAACAGCGCATTTACCGCCAGGGATTATACTGCGCCGAAGGCGCCGCTGTGGGTACCAGTGCTGATCTTCCTGCTGATGCTGGTGCCGCTGGCACTGACCCCGCTGATCCCGGCGGTGGACTTCAACGACCATCTGCTGCGCTATTGGATCCTGGCCGACAACGGCGCCACCCCGGAACTGGCCGCCAACTACAGCCCGCGCTGGGCGCTGCTTTCCAATCTCGGCATGGATGTGCTGGGCACAGGGCTGTTGAAACTGCTGCCGCCGATGACGGCTGGAAAAATCCTGGCGGCGATGGTGTTGTTCGCGCCCTTTGCCGGCGCGTTGTACCTTGCGCATGCGGTGCATGGCCGGCTGACGCTGTTTACCGTGCTGCTTGGGGCCTTCCTGGGCTTCAGCCATATCTTCACATGGGGCTTCGCCAATTTCCTGTTGGGGCTGGGAATGCTGCTGTTCGGACTGGGCTGGTGGATCCGCATGCACGGTCGGCCGGTCCTGCAGCTGGGCGGCGCCATCCTGCTGGGCCTTGTGCTGATCTTCGTGCACGCGCTGGCGTTCGGTCTGTGGGGTCTGCTGCTGGGCTGTGTGGAACTTGCGCTGCTGTTCGGAAACGGCTTTCCCAGCCTGAAGTCGCTGCTGCTGAGCGGGGTGCGGCTGGTTTCCATCGCGGTCGGCCCGGTGCTGATCTTCCTGTCCTCCCGCACGGCCGAGGCACCGCAGGGCGTGACCGAGGCGGTGAGCAACGCCGGCGCCTATGCCGCGCGGGGCGGGCTGACCGACAGGCTGATCGAGGAGGGGCTGAAGCGCCTCGATCTGATGCTGCGGATCGCTGATTCCATCAATCCCTGGGCGGATCGCGCCGTCGGCCTGTTGCTGTGGGGCCTGCTGGCTGTCGGGCTGGTGGCGGGTGCACTGCGGCTGGCACCGGTGCTGCGACTCGCCGCCGCGCTGGCATTGGTGCTTGTGGCGGTGATGCCGCCCAACATGTTCGGCAGCGGATATACGAATGATCGCATGCCGCTGCTGCTGCTGGCGCTGTTGGTTGGGGGGCTGGCCATCAACGGCGCGCATCGCCTTGCTCGTCCGCTGACGCTGGGGATAGCTGCACTGCTGGCCGTGCATTTCGCTCTCGTGGTGTCCAGCTATGTGAAGGCCGGCAGCGTGTTTCGCGATTATATGGCGCAGACGGCGACTATCGAGCTGGGCGTCACGGCGTCTCCGCTGCATCTGGGAGGCGCGGGGCGTGCGGAGAATCTGCCCTTCTGTTCTGCCTTGATGCCGGCGCTGACTTTCACCCGACTGGTAGCAGTGCCCACCTTCGCCAACCCCAGCCAGCAACCGCTGGCTCTGGACGGGCCGCTGCAGACAGCCGTCAGTGCGCGGGCCAAGGGCGCCCCACGCAAGGATCGGGCAAAACAGGCCGAGACGACAGACGTCTCCACCCGGCAGGAGCGGATTGCACAGACGCTGTCGTTCGGCTTCGACAGCGTCGTCGCCTGCGATGATGCCGGGCCGGTGCCGGATACCGACCTGATCACACGCGTGGCGACCGGGCCGTTCTGGGCAATCTATCGCGCGAAGGCACCGACCGAAGAGACGGTCGGCACGGAAGCGCCTACCACCAACGAGTAGGTGCAGCCTTGAATTCGGCGCGTTGTTCCAACGCATAAGCGGCATTCAGCACGCCCTGCTCGTCCAGCGGGCGGCCGATGAGCTGCAACCCGAGCGGCAGGCCCTGTGCATCGAGCCCTGCCGGAATCGACATGGCGGGCAGCCCCGCGAGCGAGGCGGGCACGGTGAAGACGTCGTTCAGATACATGGCGATCGGGTCCGCCGTCTTGGAGCCCAGCTCGAACGCGGCCGTGGGCGCCGTAGGCGTCAGCAGCACGTCGCAGGCCTCGAACGCGCGTTCGAAATCCTGCGCGATCAGGGCACGGACCTTCTGCGCCTTCAGATAATAGGCGTCGTAATAGCCAGCCGACAGCACATAGGTGCCGATCATGATGCGGCGCTTCACCTCGGCGCCGAAGCCCGCCGCGCGGGTGGCGCCATACATGTCGGCGAGGCTGCCGCCTTCGGGCGCGACCCGCAGGCCGTAACGCACGCCGTCATAGCGGGCGAGGTTTGATGAGGCTTCTGCCGGGGCAACGATATAATAGGTTGGCAGCGCCTCGGCCGTGTGCGGCAGCGAGACTTCGACGATCTCGGCGCCGGCATCCCGCGCCCAGGCGACGCCGTCTTCCCACAGCTTCACAAGCTGCGGGTCCATGCCGTCCACCCGATATTCCTTCGGGATGCCCACGCGCTTGCCGCGCAGATCGGCCGACAGTGCACCGGCATAGTGCGGCACGGGGACGTTCAGCGAAGTGGAATCCTTGGGATCGAACCCGGCCATGGCTTCCAGCACCAGCGCATTGTCCGTCACGTCCCGCGCGAGCACGCCCGACTGATCCAGCGAGGACGCAAAGGCAATCACGCCCCAGCGCGAGCAGCGGCCATAGGTGGGCTTGATGCCCGCAATACCGGTGAAAGCCGCCGGCTGGCGGATCGAGCCGCCGGTATCCGTGCCGGTCGCCGCCGCGCACAGCCGCGCCGCGACCGCCGCCGACGAGCCGCCGGACGAGCCGCCGGGCACCAGCTTTGCAGTCGAGCCTTCCGCGCGCCAGGGCGACACCACCGGGCCATAGGCCGAAGTCTCGTTGGACGAGCCCATGGCAAATTCGTCGAGGTTCAGCTTGCCCAGCATTGCCGCGCCGGCCGCGAACAGCTTCGACGTGACCGTGCTTTCATAGGTGGGCTTGAAACCCTGCAGGATCTTCGACGAGGCCGTGGTTTCCACGCCCTTCGTGCAGAACAGATCCTTGATGCCCAGCGGAATGCCCGCCAGCAGCCCGGCCTCGCCGGCCGCCAGCGCCTTGTCCGCAGCGTCGGCCGCCGCCAGCGCATGATCCGGCGTTTCCACCAGGAAGGCGTTCAGCGGACGTGCGGCTTCCACCGCCTCCACATGGGCCTGCACCAGTTCGCGCGCAGTAAAATCCTTCGCGGCGAGACCCGCCTTCATCGCGGCGAGCGAGAGATCGGTGAGCGCCATTATTCGATCACCTTCGGCACCGCGAAGAAGCCGTGGCGAGCCTCCGGCGCGTTGGCCAGCACATCGCCCTGGATGCCGCCATCCGTCACCACATCCTCACGCCAGTCCCGGCTGATCGGCATCACCGTCGCCATGGGCTGGATATTGCCGGTCTCGACCGCCTGCAGCTGATCGATCCAGCCCAGAATATTGTTCAGCTCAGCGGTGAGGTGAGGCACCTCCTCCGCACTCAGCGTCAGCCGGGCAAGCCCCGCGACGCGCGCTACCATCTTGTCGTCTACAGCCATCGCCCGCGCCTAGCAGCGAGGCGGAGGCGGGGCAACATCGGGCGGTGTGGTTGCGGGCTTCGAAACCGGGAGGCGCTGCCTCCCGGACCCTCCGGCAGGGAGCCGTGCTCCCTGCACCCCCTTTACTGGGATCATCGACCAGGTTGCGCTGGCGAATGGGGTTATTGCCTGCGGCGCCAGTGAAGCGCGACAAGACCTTTTAGAGTCTGGGACAAGAGGTTTTAGAGCACTCTGAAGCCGTAGCGCGGCCCGATCACCGGCCCTAAGGACGGCTCCATG
>QFPK01000022.1 GCA_003248865.1 Sphingomonas sp. | reverse complement strand
ATCTGCTCGTCCGTGAACTTCGTCCGCTTCATCCGTCCGTCCTCTCAATAGGCCGGACTCTAATCAAGCTTGGAGGAAAATCAGGGGGTCAGGTCAGCCGCCGCCGAATGCGCCAGTAGGGGATAGTGGGTGGTCACCGGCGCCAAGCGACCGATGACACCTAAGCAGATGTGGAAAAGGCGCTTTCATTTGGAGCGTGATCCGCGGATGCGCGATCTGGCGCTGTTCGATCTGGCCATCGACAGCAAGCTGCGCGGCTGCGACGTTGTCACCATTCGCTTCGGCGACGTTGTCAGGGGCGGCAAGGTGAAGTGCCACGAGATGGTGGTGCAGGAGAAGAGCGGCAGGCCGGTGCAGTTAGAGCAGACGGAACCCGCCCGCAACAGCCTGACCCAATGGAGGGAGCGCCAGGGCGACACGCTGGCAGATTTCGTGTTCCCGAGCCGAGTGGACGCCACCGATCACCTCAGCACGCGGCAGTATGCACGACTGGTCGACGAGTGGGTCGCCGCGATCGGGCTTCAGCAAAAAGACTAGGGCACCCACTCGCTCAGGCGGACCAAGCCATGGATCATCTAAAAGCGCACCGGTAACTTCCGCGCAGTCCAGATTCTGCTTGGCCATACCAAGATCGAGATGACGGTTCGATATCTCGGCGTTGAACTGGAAGATGCCCTCCTGCTCGCTAAGGCGACGGAGATTTGATCCGCCAGACGGCCGCTGCCACCGATTGAAGCAGACGGCGGGCACTTGAGGGCGCAACCAACCTGCGGGTCATCGCCCGCGGGACTGGCAGCTCTTGGCCCTTACAAGCCGTCAGCGGCCATAACGCTATCAGCCCCTTTTCCGTCGTTCAAGACCACCTTTACGAATGACCGCTTTCGACGGCACTTGCAGACTTCCCAATGTCCGAAAAGTCGGCGGAACCAGACGCGCTCAGTTTGGATGTAAAACGTTGATGTTTTGCGCGGCCATTTTGGCAATTGCTTTTTGCATTCTTCCAGCCTCTCAGGCACCCGGTTCTAAAAGTGCCAGAAGCGCGACATCCAGAGCGCATGCCAACTCGTATAAGGTTATGATAGTTGGATTCCGCCGACCGCGTTCAAGGCTGCTGATATATTGCTGGCTGAAGCCAGAGCGAGCCTCAACATCTTCCTGTGTCAGGCCTTTTTCGTGCCTGATGCGGGCGAAGTTATGGCCGACTAGTTTGCGCATATCCATGCGCCATCAGATCGCGGCTTACACACTATGAGTTTATCAACTATAATGTGTATCGGCTTTGGCTGTTTCTGAATTGATACCCCAAGGTCAGGTTCTGGCTTGGAAAGTGCCTCAAAACAGTCAACAAAGCCGTCAGGTTGGAAAAAGGATGTCGCCATGGTCGAATCCAGCCCTGTCACCCTCGATGAGCCACCCGCCGCGGAGGCATTGACAGCATATGACCACGCGCATTTGGCGCTCTATCTGCGGCTACTGGATTTTGCCCAGTCCGGTGGTGATTGGCAGCAGGGCGTGTGGGAAATATTCGAAGTTGATCCCTCCATTGATCCGGAACGAAGCAAACATGTCTACGAGGCGCACCTGGCCCGCGCCCGATGGATAAGTGAAAAAGGCTATCGCGGACTGGTATCCGGTAGCTGAAAAACAACCCAGTGATGCGCTCCGGGCATCACGTCCCGCAGGTTTTGTAGCTTCCGACCCCTTCGAAAATCCCTCACATCCTGAAGACTTTGCATGGTTAACGGACCGGGAGGATTCGATGACTGGAGAGGGTTCGCGCTGGCGCTCGGCTGACGCATATCGCCGTATCGAACGGTTATCCCCATCGGACATTGCGTGGGAATTCCTGCGACGAAACCCGGACTACATCCGTGACTATGAGGCATTCGCCAGTTCGGGAAACGCCGCACCGCTAGCAGAGGAACTCTGCCTGCACTGGGGGTTGCGATTTCCCGGTCGATCCGGCGCTCCATCCCCCTGACGTTGCGGTTTTCTGGTCGCCACAGCTTGATACCGGCAGTGTCATTCTTCAGCCGGCGTCCCCGCTCTTTGGCGAGGAGGCAGGTCAACCAGTGACTGCGTACCACAAGGCCCAAGTGGATGAATTCGGTGTCAGCTATCGACTTCCGATTGGTGCCGACGACGCATTGAACGTGCTGCAAGTGGATGGCCAGACGGAAAGCAAACTGGTTGCCATCGTCCCGCTGTCGATCGATGGCTTTGGCCGCTTGGCGGCGCTTCAACGCCTTCTTGCCCTGTTGCACAATCGGGCCATTCCACCCGACACCCGGATGACAGGGCAGCAGCGAACGCGTGCAGCAAAAATGTTGCGTGCATCGGATGGCCGGGCAGAAGGCGCCAGCCAGCAGGACATAGCGCGCCAGCTGCTGCGCATGGCGCGGCAGGATCGTCACGCCTGGCAGGAATCCTCCGCTCGTTTCGCCGTCATGGCTCTGCTGCGGGATGCCCGGGATATGATTTCGGGTGGTTATCGCAAACTGCTTCGTCATCGCATCCAGCCGTAGTTTTTGGCAGGCTGCGCGCGGTGTGAGAATTCCGCACCCCCAACCTCCGCACACCTTCTGACCGTTTCCGATGCGCCATGGTCGTCGCTGCCCGCCGCCAATGATCGGCGGCTTTCACAAGCAGCCGGAGACCCGATCATGCCCGCCGATTCCGCACCCCTCCCGCCACGCTACCTCCGCACCAAGGAGGCGGCGCATTTTCTGAGCCTGTCCGCCAGGACGCTGGAGAAGCACCGGACCTACGGAACTGGGCCAGCTTATCACAAGCTTGGCGGACGGGTGGTCTACGCGCTCGACGACCTCGAAACCTGGGTGAACCGTGGCGCTGTCACATCAACATCGGACCCTCGTGGCTCGGTATTGCCAGCACGCCGCCATGTAGGGCTGCCGGCGATGGCGGGCACCAATCGCCCCTTCACGACTCGTTGATTGGGATCCTGTGATGGGTAACCAGGCACACCTTCCAGCGGAACGTCGGCAACTGGAGCTGTTCCGGGCGCTGCCCGGCAAGTTTGCGGCGCGCGACGCGCAGGACCTGATGGCCTATCCGTTCTTCTCGCTCAGCAAATCGCACCGTGTGGTGCCGATCGACTTCCAAACTGGCGGCGTTTCGATCCGGGTAGAGGCAGTGCCCGACCATGGCATGGCGACCATATGGGATGCAGACATATTGATCTGGGCCGCCAGCCAGATTGTGGAGGCCCGTGACATCGGTGAATCCACCTCGCGTCTGATGGCAACCACGCCCTACGATATCCTGACCTTCACGGGCCGGGGCACGTCTGCACGGGACTATCAGCGGCTGAAGGCAGCGCTGGACCGTCTGCAATCGACCACCGTTTCCACAACTATCCGCCAGCCTGCCGAAGGCCGGCGTCACCGCTTTTCCTGGATCAATGAATGGCAGGAACGTATAAGGCGCGATGGCCGGCCGGCTGGTATCGAGCTGATCCTGCCCGACTGGTTCTATGCCGGCGTGCTGGACGATGCGCTCATCCTCACCATCGATCGTGGCTATTTTGATCTGACGGGCGGTCTCGACCGCTGGCTTTATCGCCTGGTGCGCAAGCATGGTGGACGGCAGGGCAACGGCTGGCGGTTTGATTTCCGGCATTTGCACCTGAAGTCCGGAAGCCACGCGCCATTCAAGCGGTTCGCCTTCGAATTGCGGGACATCATCCGCCGCCAGCCATTGCCCGGTTATACGCTCAGCACAGAGATTGAGCGCAACGGCCGTGTGCTGCTGGCCTTCCAGCCCGCCACCTGTGGACAATTTCCGGATAGTATCGTGCTATCGGGAACCCGCGCTATCGTGCCATCAGGAACCCGATTGTCGTGCTATCGGGAACCGGAATCAGGCTCAACCCATTCCCGTGGCAGCAGAATTCGCGCGCCTAACGACTCTAACCCAGAATCTAACATAGAAGATTGCGATAGAGTCGCTGGGGATAAGTCGTCGAAGATTCGATCTGGCGATCCATTTGCCGGAAAGGGGGTGCGGCCATGAGCCATGCTCCCGACTATCCGCGCCCGGAAACGCTGACACAGGTCGATCTGGTGTGGATCGAGAAGCGGTTGCAGCACTGGATCCGCTTTGGCCGTCCGGTTCGCGACGACATCCGGGATCGCAAACGGCGCACCATCGCCTTCCGTCCCGGCAGTGTGTTTGCCTTCATCCAGTGGGCAGCAAACGACTATGGCACCATCCTGTCCCGGATCGATATCGTGCGCGCGGTTGGTGCTGGGGAAGCGTTTCAGACTGTCCCCAATGTGCGGCCAGGGGGCGAGTTGCTGCTGTCCATGGACGGCTGGCCCAAGGTGCAGAGGGTGCTCCAGCACATTGATGTTATCGAGGCTGCCGACATCGACGCCTGCGAGGTGTCCCCAGATCACTGGCGCCATTTGCACCACTGTCTGAGCGCAAAAGTCGCTCCTCGGGCTTACACGAAGATGCGGCATGCGGCATGGCTGAAGCGGCGGGAAATCGAGCAATGACCCGGCTCGGATATGCACGGCTGACATGGTTTGCGACGCTTGGTGTCGCTGCCGCCGCGCTGATCACTGTGCCGGTGAAACTGGTGTGGAACGCATCGGCGAGTGTGCCGGTCGGCTTCTATAGGATCAGCAACGCCTATGCGCCGCAAATCGGCGACCTTGTGTTGATCAGGCCTTCGCAACCGATCGCCCGCTTCATGGCCGAACGCAAATATGTCGGGCTCCGGACGCCACTTCTCAAACATGTGGTGGCGGTTCCTGGCCAGCAGGTTTGCCGCACCGGTATGCGGATCATCATCGACGGCAACTATCATGGCAGTGCGCTTTCGCACGACCGGAGCGGACGGCTGCTTCCTGTATGGCAGGGATGCCATACCCTTCAATCCGGCCAGATCTTCCTGATGAACCCGGCCGTCCTGAACAGTCTGGACGGCCGCTATTTCGGCCCCACGGCTGCCACTGCCGTAATCGGACGCGCCATCCCGCTGTTCGAGCGTTCGCGCCCAATCGTGGCCGGTCAGCAGCAGAACCGCCCGCCTTCAGCACAACCACCACAACAGAAGGAGACCTGAAATGTCACAGATCGGCATGTTCCAGCGCTTCGAGAATGGCTTTGCCGGACGCATCGATACCCTGATGCTGGCTAGGGAGATCACCCTCGATATCGCCGAAGTTCAGAACAGCGAGAATGCGCCCGACTACCGTGTGCACGCGGGCGATACGGATGGCCCCGAGATCGGCGCCGGATGGAAACGGACCGGTGAACGGGCTGGAGACTATGTCGCCGTCATCATCGATGATCGGCTTTTGCCACACCCGATCCGCGCCAATCTGTTTCGGGATAGTACCGATGGAGCATCCTGGTCCCTGCACTGGAACCGCACCGATAGGGCGGGCGGAAAGCGCTGAAACATGTCCCGCACTGGCACGTTTTTGCGCGTCGTTTTGCTGTTTTGCTGTGCGTCATTTGTCGGTGGGATTGCCAATGCGCGGTCGGTCAGCACGACATTGAACAGTGCCGCATTGGCTACCGCGATAGTAGAAGCGTCTCGCAGATTTGGCATTCCCGAGAGCTGGATTCGTGGCGTGATGCGCGTCGAAAGCGCCGGAAATCCGCATGCAATATCCGTCAAGGGCGCGATGGGTCTGATGCAGTTGATGCCCGCCACTTGGGCTGAATTGAGACTGCGATATGGACTTGGAAACGATCCCTTTCACCCACCGGATAACATCTTGGCGGGCACGGCCTATCTGCGGGAGTTGCATGATCGCTACGGATCGCCGGGATTTCTGGCGGCCTATAATGCTGGTCCGGGTCGCTATGAACAGCATCTGCGGGGCCGACCATTGCCAACAGAAACGCGCGTCTATGTGGCGAGACTTGCGCCATCGCTTGACGTTGGTGAGTCCGGAATTGCCGGAAAGGTGGCGGCAATCGATCCACTAGCTTGGACGCGATCGGCCATTTTTACCGCGTCACATCAGAGCCCACCGACCGAAAAAAAAGTGCTGGCCGATGACAATGTCGGCCCGGAATTTGAGCAGGGGGAAGTCCTTCGAGAAGGGTTGCTGGCCTCCAGTTCACTCGCCCACGAAACGAAACCCTCAACGCCGATCGGAGGCATTTTCGTTGCCCGAACCCGCCCGGATTCCAGGCCATGACCCCAATCGGCCTCTTGCGCGCGTTCGGATGCCACGGCGCGCAATGTGCCCTGAAACTGCGGAAGTGGCCCAGAACAGGTTTTCGATGGCAAGATAAAAGGGCGCGAGGTGCGCGCTCGGTCGGTTGTGAGATATCAATCACTTATCAAGGAATTTCGCGAGGTGCAATGCTGACATGGCACCTCGCAAGCCACGCAATTTCAGCATTCTTGCAAAAGCTTATCGCGATGTGCGGGAATTTGCGATGAGCGAAGAGGATGATTTCAGAATACGGCCAGGACGCATCAGGTCATCGCGTTCTCAGCGAGCACGCCCCTTTATTGTGCAAGTGCTTGCAGCCGTTCGCAGGCAGGGAGGAACGGTACGCAATGCGACATCAGGCAGAAAAGCAGCCAGACATCGCTTTGGCCAAGGCAAACGAGCTGCCATCCAGGCCAGCGCACGCTTAACCGCCCGTTCGCGCATTGTTGTCGTGAAGGCACGTGTCGTTCGCCAAACAGCCCGATCCTCGTCGCTTGCCAGCCATATCAATTATCTTCGGCGCGAAGGCGTCACGCGTGACGGGGAGAAAGCCAATCTGTTTGGCCGTGACAGCGAAGTTTCTGATCTGAACGATTTTGCTGAACGCTGTGGGGAGGACCGCCATCACTTCCGCTTCATCGTCTCTCCGGAAGATGCCGTGGAGATGGAAGACCTGCGCTCATTCACACGCGACCTTATGAACCAGATGTCCAGTGACCTCGGAACCGATCTGCACTGGGTTGCCGTCGACCACTGGAACACTGACAATCCCCATGTCCACATCCTGCTTCGCGGCAAAACGGCGGGCGCCGCAGACCTGGTGATATCCCGCGACTATATCAGTGAGGGAATGCGCGACAGAGCCCGCGAACTTGTCACACTGGAGCTCGGGCCGAGAACAGATCAACAGATCCAGCACCACATCCAGCGACAGGTTGATGCCGAACGCTGGACGCAGCTCGACCGGCAAATGCAGCAGGATCAGGATCGCCATGGCATCATCGACGTCGCGCCTGATCCCGGCCGTACACCTGATGCACTAACCGTCGCCAAGGTCGGACGGCTCCGCAAACTGGAGACGCTGGGTCTCGCCAGTCAGATTGGCGCCGGCCAGTGGGCATTGGCAGAGCAGGCCGAATCCACACTGCGTGAGCTTGGCGAACGCGGCGACATCATCAAGCGCATGCACCGGGCGCTGGGCGAGCGAGGAATAGAGCGCGGCAGTGCGTCCTTCGTGCTCGCGGGCGAAAGCATCGATCAGCCCGTTATCGGTCGCCTCGTCGCGCGCGGCCTGGACGATGAACTGACGGGCAGCGCTTATGCCATCGTCGACGGCACCGATGGGCGCGCCCACCACGTCCGTCTGTCTGATCTGGAGGCGACTTCCGACGCCGCACCAGGCGCCATTGTCGAGTTGCGCGCGTTCGATGATGCGCGTGGCAATCGCCGGATGGCGCTCGCCGTCCGCTCAGACATCGATATCAACCGGCAGGTGACCGCGATCGGTGCCACCTGGCTCGACCGCCAGTCGATTGCGCGCGACCCACCCTCACTGTCAGACGGCGGCTTTGGCGCTGAAGTGCGCGACGCAATGGAGCGGCGGTCGTTGCATCTGGTGCGGGAAGGCCTCGCCGAGCAAAGGGGCCGGCGCATTATCTTCGCCGCCCGGTTGCTGGACACGTTGCGCCAGCGTGAACTGGACCAACTGGCAGGCAGCATTACCGGCAAGACCGGTCTTCCGCACAACCCATCTCAACCCGGCGAACATGTGTCGGGCAGCTACCAGCGGCGCATTGCGCTGGCATCCGGCCGCTTTGCGATGATCGGCAACGGGTTCGGCTTCCAGCTCGTGCCCTGGTCGCCGGCGCTGGAACGGCATCTGGGACGGGAGGTGTCGGGCATCATGCGCGACAGTGGCGGGATCGACTGGAGCTTTGCCCGCAAGCGGGAACTGGGCCTATAAATCGACATCAAGTACCAGAAGGCGGGGAAACGCCGTCGACTACGCACCGACCAAGTGCCACATCCTCTCCCGAAGCCGTAAGTTCGACAACAAAATGGTGGTCCACATACTTAAAGCGTACCAGACCGCCTTCTTCGAGGAAACGAAGATCAGCCTGCATGTCCTGGCGCGCGCCACCAACTCCGATCTTGATCAGATAGCTGTAAAGCACTTCAGAATTCGCCCGGTACTCAGGAGTGTGATGCAGGGTCTGCAAGGCAAATAGAGCACGATATGCGGAACGGACTTGTTCCAGCTCATCGATAGCGTTGGCTCTCGCATCAGTCATGAAAAGCTAGGTGGCTCCTGAAGGTCGCAAAGTCCACCGCGCCGATCTCTGCGATTTCTTGCTCTGGCGTGCGACGTGCGCACGACGCCTCTTGTGATGTGAGGATCGCTGGCCACCCTATCAGTCATATTCCCTGGAGTATCACATGTTCGCCACCCGAATCCTGTGGGGCCAGATCCTCGCCGTTTTCCTGATCGTCCTGACGGGCGTGTGGGCTGCAACCCAATATGTCGCCTGGAGGCTGGGATATCAGGAAGGACTCGGAACCCCCTGGTTCGAGCTCGCTGGCTGGCCGGTCTATTATCCGCCCGCTTTTTTCTGGTGGTGGTATCTCTTCGACGCATACGCGCCCGATATTTTCGTGCGCGGCGGACTGATCGCCGCTTCCTGCGGGATCGCATCGATTGCGGTGGCAATCGCCATGTCCGTCTGGCGCGCCCGTGAAGCGCGCAAGGTCGAAACCTACGGCTCCGCCCGCTGGGCAAGCCGGAACGAGGTGCGGGCAGCGCGCCTGCTTGGCCCGGACGGGGTGGTGCTTGGAAAACTCGGCGGCGACTATTTGCGCCATGACGGCCCCGAACATGTGCTTTGCTTTGCGCCCACCCGTTCCGGAAAGGGTGTTGGTCTCGTTATCCCGACGCTGCTGACCTGGCCGGGATCAGCCATCGTTCACGACATCAAGGGCGAGAACTGGCAACTGACGGCAGGCTTCCGCGCCAAGCATGGGCGCGTGCTGCTGTTCGATCCTACCAACCCCAGGTCCACTGCCTACAACCCGCTGCTGGAAGTCCGCCGGGGCGCATGGGAGGTGCGCGATGTGCAGAACATTGCCGACATTCTGGTTGATCCGGAGGGTTCGCTGGAAAAGCGCAACCATTGGGAGAAGACCAGCCACGCGCTGCTGGTGGGCGCCATCCTCCATGTTCTTTACGCCGAGAAGGACAAGACACTGGCGGGAGTCGCCGCCTTCCTCTCCGATCCGCGGCGCACCATCGCCGTGACGCTCGAAGCCATGATGAAGACGCCGCATCTTGGAGACGCCGGGCCGCACCCTGTCATCGCCAGTGCGGCGCGTGAGCTTCTGAACAAGTCCGAAAATGAAATGTCCGGCGTGCTGTCGACCGCCATGTCATTCCTGGGGCTCTACCGCGATCCTGTCGTGGCGGAAGTCACGCGCCGCTGTGACTGGCGGATTGGTGATCTGGTGACCGGCCCGCAGCCAACCACCCTCTATCTTGTGGTTCCACCGTCCGACATCAACCGCACCAAGCCGCTGATCCGGCTGCTGCTCAATCAGGTCGGACGCAGGCTGACCGAGGATCTCAGCGGCCGGGCTGACCGGCATCGCCTGCTGTTGATGCTGGACGAGTTTCCGGCGCTTGGACGGCTCGATTTCTTCGAAAGCGCTCTCGCGTTCATGGCGGGCTATGGCCTCAAATCCTTCCTGATTGCCCAGTCACTGAACCAGATCGAGAAAGCCTATGGGCCCAACAACTCGATCCTCGACAATTGCCATGTCCGCGTCAGTTTTGCGACCAACGATGAACGCACCGCCAAGCGGGTGTCAGACGCGCTTGGCACCGCGACCGAAATGCGGGCCATGAAAAACTATGCCGGCCATCGCCTCAGCCCCTGGCTGGGCCATCTGATGGTGTCGCGCTCCGAGACTGCCCGGCCGCTGCTGACACCCGGCGAGGTCATGCAGCTGCCGCCGACGGACGAGATTGTGATGGTGGCCGGCACGCCACCGATCCGAGGCAGCAAGGCGCGCTACTTCGAGGACAGGCGGTTGCAGGGCCGGATCAGCGCGCCGCCGATTCCGAAAACACCGACAATGGTAGTGCCGGATCCCTGGAACCAGCTTCCGATTCCGCCACGACCAATCATCATTCCCGCCAAGCCGACAAAGCATAGCAAAAAGCAGGCCTCCACTGGAGGCGAAGAACAGCAGCATGCAATGCAGTTGGGCGAAAAGCTGCCTCCCCGCGAGAAGCCCCATGAGCCAAATGAATTCGACCTGGATATCGCGCCATGCGAACCCGACGCGGACGAGGAATTTGCAAGGCTGCAAAACCAGATGCGGCAGGTCGCGCGACAGGCTTCCATGGACCCCGGCTCGGACAGTGGCCTCTAGCATGCGCCCGAAACAGCCCCGCAAACGCCGGCTTTCGGTCTATCTGGAGCCAAACCTCCTTGTCGCACTTGAGGAGCGCGCGGCGCGGCGGGATCACTCCCTGTCGATGATCGCCGAAGCCGCAGTGGCCGCCTTCGTCTCCCCCGACGATGGCGAACGACGGGAGGCGGCCATCGCGAAACGGCTGGACCAGATTGACCGGCGGATCGCCCGCATCGAGCGCGACCAGACCATAGCCGTCGAGACGATGGCCATGTTCGTGCGCTTCTGGCTCACAACGACACCGGCATTGCCGGAACCGCAGGCTGCAGCGGCGCGGGCCAAGGGTTTGCAGCGCTACGATGCCTTCCTCGCGGCGCTCAGCCGGCGCATTGCCAGTAGCTCCAGACTCGCGCGCGAACTGGCCGAGGATATCGCGTCGAGCGGTCCATCGGCGGACATGGAACGCTAATGGCCGGGGCTACAGTTTACGCCATAACCTGTCTTTGCGCGCCAGCGACCTACGCCCGGCAATATCTGTTGAATCCCGCCTAAATCCGGTTCTCTTACTCGGCCCCAACAGGGGTAGCACCGGCTGGCCCTGAACGAAGAGGGCAGCAGATGCGCGGTTCACATCAGCAGGGAGAAGGTCTCAACCGCAGCGCGCGCATGCTGCGCACCGCGCTTGGCCCTTCAATTGAGGCGCTACTGAACGACCCCGCTGTCGTCGAGGTGATGCTGAATCCGGATGGCCACCTCTGGTCGGACCGGCTGTCGCAAGGTCTTGCCGATACGGGGGAGCGGCTGTCGGCAGCAGACGGCGAGCGGATCATCCGGCTGGTGGCCCACCATGTTGGCGCCGAAGTCCATGCTGGCGCGCCGCGTGTGTCGGCCGAGCTACCCGGGACCGGAGAGCGGTTTGAAGGGCTGCTGCCGCCTGTCGTGCAGGCGCCCACTTTTGCGATCCGTAAACCTGCCGTCGCGGTGTTCACGCTTGGCGATTATGTTGCTGCCGGCACCCTGCGTCCGCCCGAGGCAGCCCTGCTGCGGGACGCCGTCCACAGCCGCTTTAACATTCTGGTCGCCGGCGGCACCTCCACCGGCAAGACGACATTGGCCAATGCCCTGCTGGCGGAAGTCGCCGGAACGGGCGACCGCGTCGTGCTGATCGAGGACACCCGCGAGCTGCAATGCACCGCGCCCAATCTTGTCTCATTGCGCACCAAGGATGGCGTCGCCACGCTTTCCGATCTTGTCCGTTCTGCGCTGCGGCTGCGGCCAGACCGAATTCCCATCGGCGAGGTACGCGGCGCCGAAGCACTGGACCTGCTGAAGGCCTGGGGCACCGGCCATCCCGGCGGCATCGCCACCATCCACGCGGGCAGCGCCATGGGCGCCCTGCGGCGACTCGAGCAGCTGATCCAGGAAGCGGTAGTGACTGTCCCGCGTCCGCTCATCGCCGAGACCATCGACCTCATCGCCGTGCTGTCCGGGCGCGGCAGCGAACGCCGGCTTGTCGAACTCGCCCGTGTGCCCGGCCTTGGCCTTGACGGCGATTATCGCCTGATCCCGGCCACCGCGCCGGATGCCGTTTCAACCCTTCTCACCCTCGCAGGAGACCTTGCATGACCCGCTTGCTTACCCTTGCCAACCAGCACCGTCGCCGGTTCGCCGAAAGCGCCTCGCTGCTGGCGATCACATTCATGCTCACACCCGCCGCCTGGGCCGGCGGCGCGTCCATGCCATGGGAGCAGCCGCTGGAGCAGATCCTGCAATCGATCGAAGGCCCGGTTGCCAAGATTGTCGCGGTGATCATCATCATCGTCACCGGCCTGACGCTGGCGTTCGGCGACACATCGGGCGGGTTTCGGCGGCTCATTCAGATCGTGTTTGGCCTGTCGATCGCCTTTGCAGCCTCCTCCTTCTTCCTCTCTTTCTTCAGCTTCGGCGGCGGGGCGCTGGTATGACCGGGATGGAAGAGGTGCCGGGCTTCAGTGTTCCCGTGCACCGGGCGCTGACCGATCCGATCCTGCTGGCGGGTGCGCCACGCTCGCTCGCCATCGTCAATGGCACGCTGGCGGCAGCGCTCGGTCTGGGCCTGCGTCTGTGGCTGGTCGGGCTGGCGATTGGAGCCATCGGCCATTTGCTGGCGGTCTGGGGCGCCCGGCGCGATCCGCTATTTGTCGAGGTGGGACGGCGGCATCTGCGCCTGCCGTCCCATCTGGCGGTCTGAGGACAGGCGCGGTCATGCTCAACCTCGCCGAATATCGCCGACAGGCCACGCGGCTCGCGGACTATCTGCCATGGGCGGCTCTGGTAGCGCCGGGCATCGTCCTCAACAAGGACGGCAGTGTCCAGCGCACGGCGCGGTTTCGCGGGCCCGATCTCGATTCCGCCGTGCCGGCCGAGCTGGTGGCGGTCGCCGGCCGGCTCAACAACGCACTGCGGCGACTGGGTTCCGGCTGGGCGCTGTTCGTCGACGCCCACCGCCATGCGGCCACCTCCTACCCCGACAGTATCTTCCCCGACGCCGCATCCGCTCTGGTGGATGCCGAGCGCAAGGCGATGTTCGAGGAAGAAGGGGCCCACTATGAATCCAGCCACTATCTGACCTTCTGCTGGCTACCGCCGCCAGAAGATGCGAGCCGCGCCGAGCAATGGCTTTACGAAGGCCGGAACAGCCGGAACCTCGATCCCCGTGAATTGCTCGCCGGCTTCCGCGACCGGACCGACCGCCTGCTTGGCCTGATCGATCCACTCATGCCGGAATGCGCCTGGCTGGATGACGGCGAGACGCTGGGTTTCCTGCACAATAGCATTTCGACACGGCGGCAGCGGGTCGCTGTGCCCGAAACGCCAATGTATCTCGATGCGCTGCTGCCTGATGAACCGCTCAGCTGTGGGCTGGAACCACGGCTGGGCAACGCGCATCTGCGCATTCTCACCATCACCGGCTTTCCCTCGCAGACCACGCCCGGCCTCCTGGACGATCTGAACCGTCTGGCTTTCCCCTATCGCTGGTCAACCCGTGCGCTGCTGCTCGACAAGACCGACGCGACCAGGCTGCTCTCTCGCATCCGCCGCCAATGGTTCGCCAAGCGCAAGTCGATCGCCGCGATCCTGAAGGAGGTGATGACCAACGAAGCCTCCGTGCTGGTGGATTCAGATGCCGCCAACAAGGCCGCCGACGCCGATCTCGCATTGCAGGAACTCGGCGCCGACCATGCCGGCATGGCCTATGTGACCGCGACCGTCACCGTCTGGGACGAGGATCCGCGCGCCGCAAACGAAAAGCTGCGGCTGGTCGAGAAGATCATCCAGGGCCGCGATTTCACCGCCATCCCGGAAACCGTCAACGCGGTGGACGCCTGGCTCGGGAGCCTGCCGGGCCATGTCTATGCCAATGTCCGTCAGCCGCCGATTTCAACGCTGAATCTCGCCCATATGATTCCGCTGTCAGCGGTTTGGGCAGGCGAGCCGAAAGACGCGCATCTCGGCGGGCCGCCATTGCTGTTTGGCAAGACGCAAGGGTCAACCCCGTTCCGGCTGTCGCTGCATGTCGGCGACGTCGGCCATATGCTGGTCGTCGGGCCGACGGGTGCCGGGAAGTCCGTGCTGCTGGCCCTGATGGCGTTGCAGTTCCGCCGCTATCCCGGCTCCCGCGTTTTCGCGTTCGATTTCGGCGGATCGGTCAGGGTGGCCACGCTTGCCATGGGAGGTGACTGGCATGACCTTGGCGGCAGTATCGCACCTGCGGGCGACGAAGCGCCCGCCCGGCCGCTCAGCCTGCAACCGCTGGCCCGCGTCGACCGAGTGCCGGAACGCGCCTGGGCGGCCGACTGGGTGGCCGCCATTCTCACCCTTGAAGGCGTCGAGCTGACGCCCGACGTCAAGGAACATCTGTGGTCGGCGCTGACTTCGCTTGGCACAGCACTTCCATCCGAGCGCACACTCACCGGCCTTGCCGTGCTGTTGCAATCCCGGCAGCTGAAGCAGGCGCTGGCGCCCTATTGCGTCGGCGGTCCCCATGGCCGCCTGCTCGACGGCGAATCCGAACATCTGGGCAGCGCATCGGTCCAGGCGTTCGAGACCGATGGCCTGATCGGAACGCCCGCGGCGCCCGCAGTTCTCTCCTATCTGTTCCACCGGATCGAGGACCGTCTCGATGGTGCGCCCACCCTCATCATCATCGACGAAGGCTGGCTCGCGCTCGATGATGCCGCATTCGCCAGCCAGTTACGCGAATGGCTGAAGACACTGCGCAAGAAGAATGCCTCGGTCACTTTCGCCACCCAGTCGCTCTCCGATATCGATGCTTCTCCACTGGCGCCGGTGCTGATCGAAAGCTGCCACACGAGGCTGCTGCTGCCGAACGAACGCGCCATCGAACCACAGATCAGCGCAGTCTATCGCCGCTTTGGCCTCAATGAGCGGCAGATCGACATCCTCGCGCGCGCCACACCAAAGCGCGATTATTACTGCCAGTCCCGGCGCGGCAACCGGCTGTTCGAACTTGGGCTGTCCGATGTCGTACTCGCACTATGCGCGGCGTCAGCCAAATCAGACCAGCCCGCCATCACCGCCATCCACGCCGAACATGGGAACCATGGCTTCCTCGCCGCCTGGCTTCGCTATCGCGGCCTTGGCTGGGCCGCCGACCTCGTCCCCGACCTTGTCCCAGAGGAGAATGACCAATGAACGGCAAATCCCGAACCCTTCGCTATGCGGCCGTACTGCTGCTGGGCGCGGGGCCAGTTCCGGCGATGCTGGCCGTCCCGGCCCATGCGATCGTGGTGTTCGACCCCTCCAATTACACCCAGAATGTGCTGACCGCGGTGCGCTCGTTGAAGCAGGTGACCAACCAGATCACCTCGCTGCAGAACGAGGCACAGATGCTGATCAATCAGGGCAAGAACCTCGCCAGCCTGCCCTATTCAGCACTCGCCCAGTTGCAGCAGTCGGTCCAGAAAACGCAGCAGCTGCTCGCCGAAGCCCAGTCGATCGCCTATGATGTTCAGCAGATCGATCAGGCATTCCAGCAGCACTATTCCCATGTCGATCCCGCCGCCACCGACGCGCAGCTGATCGCCAACGCCAAATCCCGCTGGCAAACCAGTGTCGGGGCGTTGCAGGATGCGATGCGGGTGCAGGCCGGCATCGTCCAGAACATGGACGCCAGCAAAGGCGAGATGGCGGCCCTTGTCGGTGAAAGCCAGGGGGCGTCGGGCGCGTTGCAGGCGGCCCAGGCCGGCAACCAGATCCTTGCCCTTCAGGCACAGCAACTGGCAGACCTGACCGCCGTGACAGCCGCCAACGGTCGCGCGCTGGCGCTACAGGCCGCCGAGCAGGCAGCCGCAGCCGAACAGGGCCGCGAACACCGCAAGCGCTTCCTGACACCCGGCACCACCTATCAGCCGGGCCAGGCCAAGATGTTCTACGAGTGAGACGGCGATGGACAGCCGCACCCTCGCACGTACCGGCGCGTTCGCGTTCGTCGGCATCGCCGTCACGCTGATGGCGGTGCAGTTCTCCGACAGGGAGCGGCGGGAAGAGCCGCTGGCCGTTGCGCAGGTCGCTCCGCTTCCCGATCCCCGTCGCGCGGCGCTGCGCGCCTGCCGCGACATGGGGGAAGCGGCCTCACGAGACCCATCCTGCCTGAACCTCTGGTCCGAGAACCGGGACCGGTTTCTGGGGCAGGAAACCGAACGGCCGACACTTGCTGACCACCCCGAGCCGGTGGGCTGATCATGGGCGGCACCGGCATCATCGACCAGTTTCTGGAGGTCTTCACCGCCTACATCGATGCGGGGGTCGGCCTGCTGTCGGGCGAGGTCGCGTTCATCGCCACCACCTTGATCGTCATCGACGTAACGCTCGCCGCGCTGTTCTGGTCCTGGGGCGCCGACGACGACATCATGGCCCGCCTCATCAAGAAGACGCTGTTCGTCGGCGTCTTCGCCTACCTCATCTCCAACTGGAACGGGCTGGCGAAAATCATCTACGAAAGCTTCGCTGGCCTCGGCCTGCTGGCAAGCGGCTCCGGCTTGCCGCCCGAAGACCTGCTGCGGCCGGGCAAGGTGGCACAGATCGGGCTCGATGCCAGCCTTCCGTTGCTGGAATCCGTGTCCGACCTGCTGGGATGGGTCTCGTTTTTCGAGAACTTCATCCAGATCATCTGCCTGCTGTTCGCCTGGGCGCTGATCCTGCTCGCCTTCTTCCTGTTGGCGATCCAGCTGTTCGTCACACTGATCGAGTTCAAGCTGACGACGCTCGCCGGGTTCGTGCTGATCCCGTTCGGCCTGTTCGGCAAATCCGCCTTCATGGCCGAACGCGTGCTGGGCAATGTCATTTCGTCGGGCATCAAGGTGCTGGTGCTCGCCGTCATCATCGGCATCGGCTCCACGCTCTTCTCGACCTTCACGCAAGGGTTCGGCGGCGAAATCCCCACCATCGACGAGGCAATGACCATCGTGTTGGCAGCGCTCTCGCTTCTGGGGTTGGGCATCTTCGCGCCCGGCATTGCCAACGGCATCGTATCCGGCGGTCCACAGCTGTCCGCAGGTGCGGCGGTCGGCACGACCATGGCCGCTGGCGGCATGGTTGCCGCCGGCGTTGCAACAGGTGGCATGGCAGCAGCGGGGGGTTCGGCGATCCTTGGGCGCACGGCTGCCGCTGCCAGCGGCGGCGCGTCCATGGCAACCAGTGCGTCGGAGGCCTATTCCGCAGGAAGTGCCGGGCGCAGCGGCTTCGGGGCTGTTGCCGGGGGTATCGGCAATGTCGCCCGAACGGGCGCACAGGCTGCGATTTCCCCCCTCCAGCGTACAGCGTCCAGCGGTACTTCCGCAGGCGCCCCAACATCGGCCGCTTCCAGCGAGCCGCCCGCATGGGCCAACCGGCTGCGCCGCTCCCAGCGCCTGTCGCAAGGGACGCAGGCCACCCTCCACGCCATCCGCGCCGGCGACAGCCACGGCGGCGGCGCTTCCATATCGCTGTCTGAAGGGAAAAGCTGATGTTCCGGCGATCCGCCGTCCACTATGGCAAAACGCCAGAGCCCGAAACGCCCTATCAGCGCGCGGCGCAGGTATGGGACGACCGCATTGGCTCGGCCCGGGTGCAGGCGCGCAACTGGCGGCTGATGGCATTCGCCTGTCTGGGTCTGGTTGGCGGCCTGTCCGCCGCGCTCGTCTGGCAGGCAACCCGCGGCACCATCGTTCCCTGGGTGGTGGAGGTCGACAAACTCGGCCAGACCTCCGCTGTCGGCCCGGCGACCGAAGGTTTCCTGCCGTCCGATCCGCAGATTGCCTATCAGCTGTCGCGGTTCATGGAGCAGGTGCGTGGGATCGCCACCGACCCCATCATCGTGCGCCAGAACTGGCTGCGCGCCTACGACATGACGACAAGGCGTGGCGCGCTGGTGCTCAGCGACCATGCCCGCGCCAATGACCCCTTTTCCCGCGTCGGTAAGGAACAGGTGTCGATCGAGGTCAACTCGGTCATCCGGGCGTCGCCATCGTCGTTCCGCATCGCCTGGACCGAGCGCACCTACCGCGACGGTTCGCTCACCAACACCGCCCGCTGGAGCGCAATCCTGACGGTTGCCGTGCAGCAGCCAAGTGACCCTGAACGGCTGCAAGCCAATCCACTCGGCATCTACGTCGACGCCATTAACTGGTCGAAGGAGCTTGAATCATGACCCCGCCATGCTGTTTGTTGGTGCTTATTTCCACGACGATCATCGCCGGTTGCGCTACGACGGCGACATCCGCGCCAGTACCTGAGGCGAAGTCAGGCGTGCAGGCGTTGGCGGCGGCACCGCCGTCGACGGATTCTCCCATCGCCTTGGGACCCCCGCATCAACTCATAGTGGAAGTGCCGGTGCCCCTGCCGCTTCCCGGCCAGTTGAAGCCACTCCCCGCAATCGCCCGCCCGCTGGAGCCGGCATCGCCTGCTACCCGCATACTTCAGGCCAACGCCGCCGCCCGCATGGAGCCGGTGCGCGACGGGTTCATCAACGCCATGCAGGTCTGGCCGTTTGTGGATGGCGCCCTCTACCAGCTCTACACTGCGCCCGGCCACGTCACCGATATTGCGCTGGAACCTGGCGAAAGGCTTGTTGGCCCCGGTCCGGTCGCCGCCGGTGACACCGTGCGCTGGATCATCGGCGATACAGAAAGCGGCACGGGCGTGGCAAAACAGGTCCATATCCTTGTGAAGCCCACCCGGTCCGACATCGGAACCAATCTTGTCATCAACACCGACCGCCGCACCTACCACCTTGAACTGCGGGCAACGGAACGGACATGGATGGCGTCCGTCCGGTGGGATTATCCGCAGAGGGCCTTGCTTGCGCCACCACAGGGAAAGGCAGAACCGGAACGGCAAGCCGCCGCCGGCGTCGATCCGGCCAGTCTCGATTTCGGTTACAGTCTTACCGGTGACCGCCCGGCCTGGCGGCCGGTGCGCGCGTTCAACGATGGCCAACAGGTCTTCATCGAGTTCGATCGCAGCATCGCCCAGGGCGAGATGCCGCCGCTGTTTCAGGTTGGGCCAGACGGCACGTCGCTGGAGCTGATCAACTACCGCGTGCGCGATAACTATATGATCGTCGACCAGCTGTTCTCGATTGCCGAGCTGCGGATGGGAAGCGGCAAGAAGCAGACCAGCGTCCGCATCCAGCGCGATGCCGGACACCGGCCATGAGCGACGATCCGCCACCGTCGGCAACGGCGCCGGAACGCGCAGCAGCAGTCACGTCGGATGAAGAATCCGCCAGCGGGCAGGCGCAAAGGGAACGTCCGCGCCTGAAAGAAACCGCTGACGCCATGCGCCTGCGACCGACGCTCCCGCCAGTCACCCGGCTGTCGCGAAAAGCGCTTCTCGGTCTTGGCGTTATTGTCAGCATCGGTCTGGGTGGAGTGCTGGTCTATGCCCTGCAGGGCCGGGAAAATGCGGAGAGGCCGCCAGAGCTGGTGCCGACCGACAATCGCACCACACCCGATGGACTGGCCCAGCTGCCCCGCGACTATAGCGGAATTCCGCGCCTCGGGCCGCCGCTGCCCGGCGATCTCGGTAGGCCAATCCTGCGTGCCCAGCAGCAGGGCAGGGATGTCCCAATCCCGGGCATTGTGACTTCCGCGCCGCCCGCCCAGCCCGTGGACTCAGCCGTTCAGCAACGACAGCAGGAGCGCGAAGCTGCCCGGACCGCAAAACTGTTTGCAGCAGGCAGCACCACTGCATCTACTGAAACACCTTCAGTCCTGATGGAGGGCCTTCCCATCAATGCTGGTCAGCCGCCCGATGCCGCCCAGCCCACTGCGCCAATCGAACGACGCGAAGCGTTCCTTGGCCGGCGAAGCGAACCGACAACCTCCCCCGAACGGATTACCACTGCACCCTCCCGGCAAATCCTTCAGGCGGGTACCATCATTCCCATCGCGCTCCTCACCGGCATTCGCTCAGACCTGCCCGGTCAGGTGACAGCCCAGGTCACCAGCAATGTGCATGACAGCCCCACCGGCCGGACAATCCTCATCCCGCAGGGCACCCGTGTCATCGGCGACTATGATTCCGGTGTCGCATTCGGACAGCAGCGAGTGTTGCTGGCTTGGAACCGGTTGGTTTTCCCCGATGGCCGGTCACTCGCGTTGGATCGCCAGCCCGGCACCGATGCGCAAGGGCAGGCCGGGATGCAGGACGGCGTTGATCGCCACTGGGGCCAGATGCTGAGGGCCAGCCTTCTCTCCACCATATTGGGTGTCGGCGGTGAACTCGGAACCGGTTCCGACGACAGCGCAATCCTCCGCGCCGTTCGCCGCGGTGCCGCCGACAGCATTACCGACACTGGCCGCCAGATTGTTGACCGGCAACTCGATGTGTCACCCACGCTTACCGTGCGGGCAGGGTTCACCGCGCGCATCCTCGTCACGCGCGACCTTATTCTCGAACCCTATGGAGCTACCCCATGACAAAATTGAAGCTGGGTCCGATCGCCGACGACAGGCCGGTTAAGGTGACCGTCGAGTTGCCGGCTTGGTTGCACCGCGACCTTATCGCCTATGGCGAGCAACTGGCGCAGGAAACCGGTACAGCAGGAACGGAGCCGGCACGGTTGATACCGCCAATGGTTGCCCGCTTTATCAAGGCTGACCGGGCCTTCGCCAGAACCCGACAGCGATAGTTTCGGACAACTATTTGGCGATCAAGTTTTTTCGCCAATGAATCAGTAAGATGCCGTGCTTTCAGAACTACCGAATTGACGGTGTCCGTCGACACCCAACATTCTGCTGAATTTCGCACCATGGAACGAGCTCTAGCCCTCGAAAATTTGGATAATCGCGCAAACAGGACTTTTCAGTTTCAGCAACTAGGCTACGAATGAATTGTGAACAAAATCGCAGTTCTTTGGGGGGTGGCATATGCATGCGCGGGCGACGAAAACGGACGAAACGCTGAAGGCACTGGCAGAAGAAGTGTTGGAGGCTTTCGAGAAGATCGCTGATGCAGCATTAGGACAACTAGGCATCAGGCACTCCGGTAACGGCATCGAATCTCTTGCAGTTGTGAACCAGCTGACGGCGCAAAAGGCCGTCCAGAATCTGATGGAAATACGCGAAGGCAGAGAAATCGACTGCCGGAAACTGGTAAAGGAGCCGGCCATTGCCCGAATTGTCGTCGCTGACGACGACGACAGGCGCAAGACGCTTTATATCTCCAGGGGAGGGACGGTTGGCGGTGTTCCACTAGCATTTTGCAGCTACCTAAGTCCTATGGGGCAGCTAGCTTCGCTTTCCGTGGGAGATTATCGAAAAGTCAGGCTCCCGGCAGGGGTCAAGAATTTTGAGGTGCTGGAGAAAGCCACTTTCGCGCCGAGAGAGCTATCAGAAGGTTGGGATTCCCGGCCAGCGGTTATCCAAACGGAGCAAGTCCGTCCTACGACAATCCAATCCTTGCGGGCCCTGCTCGTGGAGGCCGGAGTCGATACGTCTGCGATCGATGAGCTGGAGAGGATGCTCACTGCCGACGACAGCAAGGCAAATATAATAGAAGGTCTACAGCGGCAGGTCGTGACTGCGATGCAATTGCGCATGCAGCCGATCTTGGACGCATTTCAGGACAGAATCTTCAGGCTCCCCCTCGACAGCCGGCTGGCGATTATGGGTGCGCCGGGCACGGGCAAGACGACAACGCTGATCAGGCGCCTAAGGCAGAAGCTTGATATGAACTTCCTCGACGAGGATGAGCGAGAGCTGGTGAACGCCGAAAAAAACAGCGGGTTGGTGCATGCAAACTCGTGGCTGATGTTTACACCGACCGATCTTTTGAAACAGTATGTGAAAGAGGCGTTTAACAAAGAGGACGTTCCTGCGCCTGACGATCGCATTCAGACTTGGGATGCATATCGACGCACTCTTGCACGACAGAAGTTCCCTATTCTTCAATCGGGTTCCAGCAGCGGCTTGATTCTGAAAAGTGATCTGAAGAATCTGAAGACTGAAACCCTTGCTCGGCAAATTGAATGGTTTGAAGCTTTTGACGCCTACCAAAAAATTGTTTTTGTTGAGTCTGTTGCAACCGAAGCTGCAAGACTGGAGCAGAGCAACGATTTAGGGTTTCTACACATTGGGAGGCAAATCCGGGAGGCATCGGAAAGGCTTTCAGAGGATCCTGTTGGGCTTCTTACAGAAATCGTTCGCTTGGCAGAGACGCTTCATAGTCGGGTTAAGGAGCTACGTGACGAAATCGACGCAGCATTGCGTGAGCCATTAGCTAGGCATGTACGCGCTGACCCGGATTTCCTACACGAACTATCCGCTTTCCTAACTAACCTTGACCGTGATGACGATGATGAGATCGAGGACGAAGACGATGCTGACGAAGAAGGTCCGAACGAAGGTTTGAGAGCTGTTCAAAGGGCGTTCAATCGTGCTGTCCGTGCCAAGGCCGTTTCCGAAGCGAGCAGACGCTCGATACCGAAATCTGGCCGTCCGGCGCGAACGCTGGAATGGATGGAAGTACGAGGAGTAAAGCTTCCTCCATTGGCTGACGTCGGCGAGAAGGTTTTGATCCATCGCGCCATCACACGTATCAGCAAGGCTCCAACCAATTACGTGGAGAGAATCCCGGCGCGATATCGGCAGTTCCGGCGTGCAATGGTTGCGAGCGGTGACTGGTATGCTTCGGCAGTAAAGCCTCGAGAAGTTAGCGCCTTGGAAGTTGATATCATCTTGCTATCGATGCTGCGCGCAGCCGGTAGGATGATGATGGCGTCACGTTTGATACAGCGGCTGGGAGATAGGGCTCCGGCTATATTGGGTACGGCTAAAGACCTTCATCGAAATCAGATATTGGTTGACGAGGCGACCGACTTCTCGCCCGTCCAGCTTGCCTGCATGGCCGCGCTTGCCAACCCGTGGATAGACTCGTTTTTCGCCAGCGGCGATTTCAATCAGCGGCTGACGACATGGGGCAGCCGATCTGCGGAAGAACTTAGGTGGATCTTTCCCGACATCATGATCGAACCCATCGACATCGCTTATCGTCAAAGCCGGCGTCTTACGGAATTCGCCCGTTTGCTAGTGCCCGTGACGGAAAGGGCTGCAGACCCGAAGTTACCGGAAGATCTGGATAATGATGGCGTGCCTCCGGTGTACGGGGCCAGTTTAGGTGACACTGCCGAATTATCTGAATGGCTCGCCCGACGTATCAGGGAGGTTCAGGATATCTCCGGCCTGCTCCCCTCAATTGCAGTGTTGGTAAATAGCGCTGAGGCGATGAACGCCTTGGCGAGTTCGCTAAACGATGCGCTGGAAGATCAAAATATCCGTGCAGTGCCTTGCCCGAATGGCCAAGCTATCGGACAGCAGAATGATGTTCGGATCTTCGAAGTTGAGCACATTAAAGGCCTAGAATTTGAAGCTGTCTTCTTCGTTGATGTAGACAAGCTCGCTGAGAATGAACCGGAATTGTTCAGCAAATACATTTACGTTGGCGCTACTCGGGCGGCGACGTTCCTGGGCTTAACAACTTCAGGATCAAGCTTGCCCGCAGCGATAGGTTCTGTGGCCGATCGTCTCGAAAAGGCTTGGAATTAGTGAAATCGAAATGGTCGTCGGCAATGTGTGGTTCGCAAAAGGATTTCCCCTTTCAGCTAGCCCGGAGGCGACAGCGGCGAGGCCGAATCAATATCAGACAACCAAATTTTAGGGCTGGAGCCCAAATGTGAGCCAATCAGACGTTGATATACAGACGACGTTCGGCCGATCTCACGGTCTGTCGACCGCCTTCATCAGCCCAGCCTCCAAAGGGCGTTGCAGCGCCCTGGCATCCGCCCAAGGGGCGGTCATCCAGATCTCCCATTCCATCGGTTCAGTCAGGATCACCGGCATGGCCTTTGGGTGGACCGGCCTGACAAGGTCATTCGGCTCGGTCGTCAAAAACCCATAGAGATCCGCCGCAACTTCACCCTCCGCCAGCTTTCGCACTGACGTCCACCGCGTCCACAACCCGGCGAAGAACATCTGCTGATCGGAATCCACCGCCGCAAACCACTGGTTGCGGCTCTTGCCATCTGCACCACGGGCCGGTTCGGCAAAGGCGGTGACGGGAACAAGGCAGCGGTTCTCCACCCCCAGCCAGCGCCGCCAGTGCGGGGACGCAGTGTTGCGGATGTTGGTAACGCCGCGGTCGGTCTTCTTGCCCTCCAGTGCGAACGCCGGGGACGGCATGCCCCAGCGCGCCATCACCAGTTCCAGATCACCCGCCGATCCATTGCGGATGATGGGCGCCTCCTGATCGGGATAAATTGTCGCCAGGGCAGGCAGGTTGCCGACGCGATCCGAAATCTTCGGAAACAGCCGGCGGACAGCCTCCTGATTGGTGGTGGCGCTATACAGATTGCACATGGCGCCACCCTGCCACCGCAAATCTTCTCTGTCATCCAGACTCATGTTCTTTCTTTGTTCCATTTCGTTCGATATGCTCTGAGCATGCGACGCCCCGGCACCATCGAACATATGTATCTGGATTTCGACGGCTTTTTTGCGTCCGTCGAGCAGCAAATCGATTCGCGGCTTCGCGGCCGGCCGGTGGGTGTCATCCCCTATGTGGGCGGCACGCGGGCGATTCTGATTGCCTGCTCGCGCGAGGCGAAGGCGCGCGGGGTTAAGAATATCATGCCCGTGGACGAAGCCAAGCTGATCTGCCCCGACCTGATACTGGTGCCGCAAAAGCCCGAGATGTACCGCCGCGCCCACAATGCGCTGGTCGCGGAAATCCACGCTGTCATTCCCATCGATACCGTGAAGTCCATCGACGAACTGGCCTGTCGCCTTGGCACCGACGATATCGCCGACCCCTATGCGCTGGCCCAGCGGATCAAGCGCGCAATCCGCTATGGGATCGGCGCGAGTATCACCTGTTCCATGGGGTTCGCCGCCAATCGGCACCTGGCCAAGATCGCGTGCGCTGTCGGCAAGCCGGATGGCTGCACGGTGTGGCGTCCTGAGGACATGCCTGGCCAGTTGATCCGCATCCCGCTGGAGGATGTGCCGGGCGTAGGCCGCCGCATGGCCCAGCGGCTGGCGATTGCCGGCGTCGAAACGACTGACGGCCTGTTGCGCCTTGCCCCCAAGCAGGCGCGTGCCCTTTGGCGCAATGTGTCGGGCGAACGGCTTTGGTATGCGCTCCATGGCTATGCCGTCGAGGCACCGCCCAGCCAGCGCGGCATGTTCGGCCATATGCGGGTGCTACCACCCGAAGGCCGTACCCTGCCTGCCGCGCGGGAAATCGCCCGCCTGCTGGCGGTAAAGGCCGCCAGACGCATGCGGCGGGAAGGCTACACCAGCAGCCTGCTGATGCTGCATGCCAGCCTGAAGGATGGCTGGTGGGGCCGGGAACGCGCCATGCGGCAGGTGCAGGATGATGCAGCCGTTCTGCAGTCCCTCCTGCTTCTGTGGTCAGAGTTACAGACCGCAGCCGGCAAAAGCCGCCAGATCTTCCGCGTGGGCGTTACCCTGGGCGCACTGACACCTGCTGGCGAGCGACAGCTGGACCTTCTCGACGATGACGATGAAGATCGCCAGCGCTGGGAACGGCTGGGGCGTGCCATCGATGGCGCCAACGCCAAGTTCGGTCGAACGCTCGTCAGCGTCGGCCCATGGGATCCGCCGAAAGGTGGCAATGTTGGCGGAAAGATCAGCTTCACCCGCATCCCCTCAGCCGAGGACTTCACATGAGCTGGGCTGACACGCTCCAGGTGCTGGACCTCGATCCCGGCGATCGGTTGGAAATGACCTGCCGTCGCTGTGGGCACCTTCGCTACATCGAAATTGCCAAGCTTCAGGCGGACCAACTGCACCGGCAGCTCTATCTCTGCCAGGTGGAAAGCCGTTCCCGCTGCCGCGCCAGAGGATGTCACGGGCTTATGCGCATGGCACTGCCGCGACCACAGCAGACCAGTGGGTTTGTGGGAGGCATAGCTTGAACTGGTAAAGTCCTGTAGCTATCGCTAAATAAAACGATGTATTTATAATGATTTACGATTATCCCGAGCAACTACAGTTGCTTTGCATATGTTGATTCCTACAGTTCGCCGCTCTCATTCGATTGCATGGCGGGGATCGAAATGGACCGGGCCAATTCCAGCAGCCGACCCAACGCGGGATTTCCATTGCTTTCCGACCAAACTGCACTGAACGGGAGGGCTTCATCGACAATGGGGACATAAGCGATATCTGGTAATGCAGCTGCAACCGTCGCTTCGCTTGTCAAGGTTACGCCAACTCCAAGCGCCACCAAATGCAGGAGATTATCTCTCCCGACGCTCTGTCGTTTTATGTCCGGGTGGAAGCCTAAATCCGCCAGACGCTTAATCAGATAGTCGTGGATTTCTTCGCCGGGTGGCGATTCACTGACAATGAATCGATCGCCGGCAAGTTCGTTTATGCCAATGGACGACCGGCTCGCCAGGAGGTGATTGGCAGGGAGGACTGAAAACACCCGTTCCGTCCATAGCCGTTCACTCTGGCATCCAGCCCAAATGGTAGTCCCAGTGATAAATGCTATGTCTGTGTTGTGTTTGCGAACGGCTGCGATGTGCTCGGATGGATTGCACTCGATAAAGGTGAGCCGAACCCCCGCATGTTGCGTTCGAAATGCGCTGATCAGCTTGGTGAGAAATCCCGAAGCCAGTGAAGAAAATATTCCGATTCGAAGTTCGCCCATTTCAGCATCGCTGCGTCGTCTTATTACATCTTTGACCACACCAAGCTGCGCCAAAATCTTGCGCGCCTGTTCAATGAAGTCTCGACCGGCTGCGGTTAGACGGACTCCGGACGCGCTTCGCGTAAATAATGGAGTTCCGAGCGAATTTTCCAAATCATGGACATGGCGGCTGATGGCAGATTCCTGGACATGGAGCGCTAAGGCCGCCTTTCGCATGCTCCCATGCTCGGAAGCGGCGATCACAACTTCAATCTGACGCAACTTTACTGTCATAACACGACACCTGACCGCCATGGCCGACCCAACCTTACGTTGGGAACTGCAGCGAATTGGCGCAAGCGACAATCGGCAGAATGACTGCCGATTTTGCAAATTAACTACGATTTGCTGGCACGGCATTCGCAAGGCTGCGTCAGAGGCGCGCGCAAGGCGGGACACAACTGCCTCAAAGAGAGCGAGCCAACGATGAATTTGCAAAGCGGGAGGTCCGACTGACGGTCTCTCCATACGACATTGCCGCCATTCACACGCGTGCAAGGCATTACGCTGACATTACGCGTAGCCCAAAATGAGCCCCCGTAATGTCGATTGTGACAGAATTTTGATCTTAAATCACTGATTTAACAGTGAAAAAACTGGTGCCGCTTAGGTGACTCGAACACCTGACCCCATCATTACGAATGATGTGCTCTACCGGCTGAGCTAAAGCGGCGAAACCAGCAGGGGCGCGGCCTTAGCAGCAAGGGCGCAGCGCTTCAAGGCTCTTCCTGGAGGCTCTTCCAATCAGGCCACGCACAGGCCATTTGAAGCATATGTCATTCGAACCCGCCCATCTGGGCCAGTCTTCCGCACTTCCCGCCTCTCCGGACGAGGCAGTGCTGGATTATCCGCCCAACCCGCATCCAGGTACCCTGTATCTGATCCGCTTCGTGGCGCCCGAATTCACTTCCCTCTGCCCTGTGACCGGTCAGCCCGATTTCGCGCATCTGGTGATCGATTATGTGCCGCTCGAAACCATCGTTGAATCGAAATCGCTGAAGCTGTTCCTGGGCAGTTTCCGCAACCACGCCGGCTTTCACGAGGCTTGCACGGTGGGAATCGGCAAGCGGCTGTTCGAAGAGATGAAGCCGCAATGGCTGCGCATCGGCGGCTATTGGTATCCGCGCGGGGGCATTCCAATCGATGTGTTCTGGCAATCCGGCGCGCCGCCGGAAGGCTTGTGGCTGCCGGACCAGGGGGTGCCGCCTTACAGGGGGCGCGGCTGACCCACCCCGCCCATCCGTCAGGTTGATTCCCTTCTGGCGCCACGCCACGCAGCTTGGGCAACCAGAGGGAGTAGAGACATGGCAGGGCCGCTTCAGGGCGTTCGCATCATCGAAATGGCCGGGATCGGCCCAGGCCCGTTCGCGGGCATGATGCTGGCCGATCATGGTGCGGAAGTGATCCGCATCGATCGCCCGGGCCGGCAGGCGCCGGAACCGGTGTTGGGCCGCAACCGCAAGTCCATCGTGGTCGACCTGAAATCGGCCGAGGGGATCGCCATCGTGCGTGACCTGGTGAAATCCGCCGACGCCTTTTTCGAGGGACTGCGCCCCGGTGTGATGGAGCGGCTGGGGCTGGGGCCGGACGTGCTGCTGGGCGACAATCCGAAACTGGTCTATGGCCGGATGACAGGCTGGGGACAGACCGGCCCCTATGCGCCGGCCGCCGGCCACGACATCAACTATATCGCGCTGGCGGGCGCGCTGCACACCTATGGGCGTGCCGGCGAAAAGCCGACGCCGCCGATCAATATGGTCGGGGACTTTGGTGGCGGTGGAATGATGCTGGCGTTCGGCATGGTCTCGGCCATCCTCAGCGCCCGCATCACCGGCAAGGGGCAGGTGATCGACTGCGCCATGACGGAAGGTGCGGCTGTCCTCATGGGAATGATCTGGGGTTTCCGCGGTATGGGGGCCTGGGCCGATGAGCGCGGGGTGAACATGCTGGATACCGGCGCCCATTTCTATGACACGTTCGAATGTGCAGATGGCAGGTTCATCTCGATCGGTTCCATCGAGCCGCAATTCTATGCCCTGCTGCGCCAGCTGACCGGGCTGGATGCAGACCCAGAGTTCGACGCACAGATGGACCAGCGCCAATGGGGCCCGCTGAAAGCCAAGCTGACGGCCTTGTTCAAGTCGAAGCCGCGCGATCATTGGTGCGAGTTGATGGAAACGACAGATGTCTGTTTCGCACCAGTCCTCTCCATGGCGGAAGCACCGGAACACCCGCACAACAAGGCGCGCGGCAGTTTTGCCGATATCGGCGGCATGACACAGCCGATGCCCGCGCCGCGCTACTCCGGCACCCCCACAGCGACGCCGTCGGCCGCGCCGGCCGCCGGCGCGCACACGGCCGAGCTGCTGGCCGGCCTGGGCTATGACGGTGGGCGGATCGAGGCCCTGAAGGCAGCCGGAGCCTTTGGGCGCTGAAGTACAGCATGTCGCATTGACGTGGACGGGGCGCGCGCGCCTATAAGGTGATCATGGGGGAGGATCCGGTGCGCCAGTTTCGCCTTGGCCTGGTTCGCCCCGGTCCGCTCCACGCTTGCCTGCTTCGTGTTGCCACCGGGCTGCTGGCCGCATGGCCCGTGGTTCCTGCGCAGGCCCAGAATCTGGACCTGATCGAGGAGTATCGTGAGGATTATGGCCAGGACGGGCCGGAGACCGAGTATGAGGATCTCCGCAAGGGCATCCGCCCGCCCTGGACCTTCCAGATGCGCTTTGCGGGCGACTGGCGATCCAATCGCTATGCCGCAGAGCAGAACCCCCGGCCAGCCTCCACCCTTGTGCCCGACATCTCGCTTTGGCGACGCTGGAACGTTGGGGGGCTGCGCCTCTTCACCGAAGCCGGCGCCATCGCACCCACATCACTGACCCATGCACGGCTCGACAGCAGCGCCCTGTTCGCCACCGTGGAACTGGAAGGCGGGGCGCCAGGCGATGGCCTGGTGCCTTATGCCGCATGGGAACCCTGGCGCGCCTATAACGGCACCTTCCAATCCCATGCCGTGACGTTCCACACCTTCTCTGCTGGCCTCCGTCGCAGCTGGGGACCGACTTTCGCAGACCTTTACATCCGGCGGCAGGAAGCCACCATCGACGTCGCAGAGCGCAGCAGCCTGGGCCTGACGGCCTTCCACAACTTCCCGCTGGGGGCGGGCGTGCTGAACCTTCGCGGCGAAATCGAGGGTCGCCGTTTCGACTGGCGACCGGGCGGGCGCGAGAAACAGCTGCGCGCCCGGGCGCGGCTGCGCGCTGTTGTGCCGCTGGCTGATGCGGTGGACTTCCAGCTGACGGCCGACTTGCACCGGACGGAGAGCAACCTGCCTGGGCGGAGCTTCACAAACCTGATCGTCGGCCCCACCATCTTGGCCCGCATCGGCTTTTGATGACGATGACGTGCCGCCTGTTGGCTGCGGCGACTGCCCTGATGCTGACGGCAAACGCGGCCCATTCCCAGAATGTGGCCTCTGACTATCGTACGGACCGACCGCACGGCCTGCCGCAGCACGGAGAAGAGGCCGCCTATGATGCGGACCGGCCATGGACGCTGGGCCTGCTGCTTCCGTTTACCTGGCAGAGCAACCCCACATCCGCACCCTCCAACCCGCGCAGCGGCACAGATCTCGCACCTGAAGTGGCGCTGGGCCGCGTCTGGCAATCGGGAGGGCTGGAGGTTGCGGCGGAAGGGGGCATCTTCCTGTCGGACATGGCACCGATCCGGAACAATGACAGCAGCGGATGGTTCGGGTCGCTGCAGCTGACGCTGGGGGATGCCGGGCGGCAGCTCGCGCCCTACGCGCGCTATGATGTCGTGGCCGTCTATCTGGATGACTTCGGGCGCCACGACATCACCCGCCATGGCGTCACTTTGGGGGTTTCGCGAAATATTGGCGACACTTTCATCGACTTGTCCGCAACGCGATCCCCCACCAGCGGCGGCGCCGCAGACCGCAATGTCATCGGACTGTCCGTCGGCCAGGAACTGGTCGCAGGGCCGGTCAGCATCCTGTTGTCGGGCGATGTGGAACAGCGGTTTTATGACCATGATCCCGATTTCGGCCGCCACCGCAGCGTAAGCCGCATGCAGTTGGGCGCCATCGCAGCGCTTTCATTGGGCCGAGCCGCGAAACTGGCGTTTTCCGCCGAGGCACAACGCTATCGTTCCAATGATGCTGACTGGTGTTTCACCAATGTCGTGATTGGGCCGCGTCTGATGATGCAGTTCGGATTCTGATTGACTTCGCTTGCGCCGGGCGCGACCGGGACCGCCATGCCCAGTGCGCCAATATCCCGTGCGCCATTCGCCACAGATCCTGCCCGCACGCGCGGTCGTCTGTTCCCGGAAGCCGAAAGCCCGATCCGCACCGCCTTCGCGCGTGACCGGGATCGGCTGATCCATTCCACAGCCTTCCGCCGCCTGCGCTACAAGACACAGGTGTTCGTGGCGCCCGATGGAGATCATTTCCGGGTGCGTCTGACGCACAGCCTGGAAGTGGCGCAGATCGCGCGGACCATCGCGCGGGTGCTGGGCATCGACGAGGATCTGTCCGAGGTGGTGGCGCTGGGCCATGATCTGGGCCACCCGCCCTTCGGCCACAGCGGCGAGGACGCACTGCAGCGGGCAATGGCACCCTATGGCGGCTTCGATCACAATGGCCATGCCATCCGCATCCTGACCCTGCTGGAAAGCCGCACCCCCGCGCACGACGGGCTGAACCTGAGCTGGGAAGTGCTGGAAGGGCTGGCGAAACACAATGGCCCGGTGCCCGCCCCCGGCTGGGCGCTGGCCGCGCAGGAAGCCCAGTGGCCGCTCGATCTCACCAGCTTTGCCGGGCTGGAAGCGCAGGTGGCGGCGCTGGCCGACGACATCGCCTATAACGCCCATGATCTGGACGACGGCCTCCGTGCCGGGTTGCTGGAACTGGATGCGGTGTGCGCGGCCGTGCCGCTGGTCGATACGTTGTGGCGCGCGGTGAAGGCGCGCTGGCCTGCGGAAACACGTCTCTCGCGGCTGATCCCACAGCTGGTGCGCGACCTGATCGGAGCGATGGTGGACAGCCTGCTGGCGGAAACCCGCGCCAATCTGGCGGAGATCGCACCACAATCGGTGGAAGAGGTGCGCGCGGCCGGCCGCCCCATTGCCGGTTTCACACCCGACATGCTGGCGGAGTTGGGGCCGCTGCGCCGCTATCTGATGCAGACCATGTACACCCATCAATCGGTCAAGCTCATCCGGGGTCCGGCCGAAGAGATGGTTGAGGAGTTGTTCGCCAGCTGGCACGCAAACCCCGGCAACCTGCCGGAACGCTGGCGGGACAGATGCGAGGCAGAGGAGGAACCATGGCGGGCGCGGATCGTGGGGGACTATGTGGCGGGCATGACGGACCGGTTCGCGATCCGCGAGCACAAGCGCCTGTCCGGCCGCGACATCATGCCGGATGGAAGCCTGTTCTAGCGCTGCTGGCCGCGCTGGCGGTCAGCGCGCAGGCCGGCGCCCAGACGGCTGTACCCGATGCCCGCACACTGGCGCTGGCGGCGGGCTGGAAGGCCAGTTTCCTTTGCTCCGGCCTGTTCGTGGCGGAGCAGGATGAAGCCACCATAGCCGCAAACGACCTGGAAGGGGCCAATCCCGACATCGCGCCGCATATCGCCGGGCTGCCCGTGCGGATCGACAGGACGGCGAAGTATGTGGAAGTCGGCGCGGGGGACGGTGCGCCTGCGCGTGTCGCGCAGTTCGTGGGTGGTCGTGGCTGCGTGCAACTGCCCATTGGCGGCAAGGCCGGACAGGTTCCGATGCCGCCCTCGCTGGTCGGCGGCCCTGACCTGAAGACGACCGACGCCCGCCCCTGGCCACACGGCGACCGGCTGGCGACTGCCTCCCTGCCAGGCGCGAAACGCCGCGCGCTGGATCTTGTGGTGACCGACGCCCTCGCCGGCTCGCGCTTTGGTGTGGACACCCGAACGTCGGCCGTGCTGGTGGTGCTGGACGGCAAGATCGTTGCCGAGCGCTATGCGCGTGGTGTCGGCACGCATACACCGCAGCGCACCTTTTCCGTCGCGAAGTCGCTGACGTCGGCGCTGGTCGGTCGGGCTGTGGCGATGGGCGTGATGGAGCCGATGGAACCGGCCCATGTGCCGGAATGGGGCACGCCCGGCGACCCCCGCGCCTCCATAACGGTGGACCAGCTGTTGCGCATGCAGTCGGGCCTGTGGACCAACGGCCCCGGAAACCGAACCGACGCGCTATATTACGGCGGCTCCACCGTGACCGAAACGGCAGGCGCGGCGCCGCTGGAGGTGCCGCCCGCCACGCGTTTCAACTATGCCAACAACGACACGCTGCTGGCGGCCCGTGCGCTGGAAATCGATCTTGGCGAGGCCGCGCACACCTTCGCCTACACGCATCTGCTGTGGTCCACAGGCATGACGCGCACCACAATCGAAAGCGACTGGCAGGGCCATCCGATCCTGTCATCGCAAGTGTGGATGACGGCGCGAGACATGGCCCGGCTCGCGCTGCTGCACCTGAACGACGGCGTGTGGGAAGGCCAGCGCCTGCTGCCGGAAGGCTGGGTGGCGGATACCCTCACACCGGTCGGCCCGCAGCCGCAACGCGACGATGTCGCGGGCTATGGCCGCGCCATCTGGCTGCTGGGGCCGGCGCAGGGGTTGCCGGCGGGCAGCTACGCGTTCCTCGGCAACCGGGGGCAATATGCGATTGTGGTGCCCTCCCGGAAGCTGGTGGTGGTGCGGCGCGGGTTTGATCTGCCCGGCACGGCATTCAACTTCGCAGCCCTTGCCCGCGACGTCGTCACCGCCCTGCAATAAGCCTAGCGCCGGACTGTCAGCCGGTGCGCGCCGGGCGTCAGCGGCACCTCCACGGCTCCGTTGGAAACCGGCAGGGGCGCGCCGTCGAACTCGGCGGAAGGCAGGGCGCCGCCGGTTGCACGGCTGATCCGGATGCTGATGTCCGCGCCCTCCAGCCGCACGGTCAGCTTCACCTCCGGCCACTCAGGCGGCAGCACGGGGTTCAGCAGCAGGTGGTCGCCCCGGCGGCTGAGGCCCAGCAGGCCTTCGAGGCCGGCGCGGAACATCCAGCCGGCAGCGCCGGTGTACCAGGTCCAGCCGCCGCGCCCATCGTTGGGCGGCACGGAATAGACGTCTGCCGCGACCACATAGGGTTCCACGCGGTAATGGCTGGCCTGTTCCGGCGTGAGGGCGTGGTTCACCGGGTTCAGGATGCGGAACAGGTCGGCGGCGCGGGCGCCGTCTCCGGCGCGGGCGGCGGCCATGATGGTCCACATGGCGGCGTGGCTGTACTGGCCGCCATTTTCGCGTAAGCCCGGGGGGTAGCTGCGGATGTAGCCCGGGTCGTGGCCGCTGTCCTCGGGGCCTTTCGAGAAGGGTGGGGTGAACAGCTTCACGATCCCGGCGCTGCGGTCGACCAGATGGCGATCCACCGAGCGCATGGCCTGCGCGGCGCGCGCGGGGTCTCCAGCACCGGAGAGGATGGACCAGGTTTGGGCGATGCTGTCGATGCGACACTCCTCGCCCTGCGCCGTCCCCAGCCAGGTGCCGTCGTCGTAGGTGGCGCGGCGATACCATTCGCCGTCCCAGGCATGCGCCTCGATTGCCGAGCGGATGCTTTCGGCCTTGGCGCGCCAGTGCCCCGCGCGTTCCGGCTCACGCGTGTCGGCGTGGGGGGCGAAGCGGTTGATGGCGTGGATCAGGTGCCAGCCCAGCCAGACGCTCATGCCCTTTCCATGTTCGCCCACGCGGTTCATGCCGTCGTTCCAGTCGCCGCCGCCGATCAGCGGAATGCCGAGATCGCCGAGCAGCTCACAGCTCTGGTCCAGCGCGCGGGCGCAATGTTCGTAGAGGCTGGCGGTGTCGGCGCTGGTGCCCGGCTGATAGAAGGCGTCATGCTCGCCGGGCGCGAGTTCACGGCCTTCGAGGAACGGAATCTGCGTGTCGAGAATGGCGGTGTCGCCGGTGGTGTCAACATAGTCTGCGACCGAGAGCGCCAGCCAGCCGCGGTCGTCCGAGATGCGGGTGCGCACGCCGCGCCCGGATTCCGCCAGCCACCAATGCTGCACATCGCCTTCGCGGAACTGGCGGCCTGCTGCGCGCAGCAAATGCGGCCGGACCAGATCGGGGCGGCTGAACAGCAGGGCGCCGCCATCCTGCAACTGGTCGCGGAACCCATAGGCGCCGCTCGCCTGATAGAAGCCCGCGCGCGCCCAGATGCGGCCCGACAGCACCTGATAGGGCAGCCAGCCGTTCAGCAGCAGATCGAAGGCGCGATCCGGCGTTTCCACCTGCACCGCGCCCAGCGTGCGCTGCCAGTGCGCATCGGTTTCGGCCTGCGCGGCATCCAGATCGGCGGCGCGCCACTGTTTGATGAGGGCGCGGGCGCCCTCCCGGTCTGCGGCCTGTCCGATGATCCAGACGATCTCGCGGGCTTCTCCGGCCGCCAGCGTCAACTCGGCCTGCAGCGCGGCGCAGGGGTCGAGCCCGGCGCCGCTGGCGGCCGTGGGCCATTTGCCCGACACCAACGCGGCCGGCTTCGCCAGCGAGCCACCCCGGCCGATGAAGGTGGCGCGGTCGCAGGTCCAGTGCTGCTGGCAACCGTCCATGTCGGCAAAGGCGATGCGGTTGCCGGTTTCGGGGTCGAAGGGGTTGCGTGCGAACAGCGCGCCGGTCTCGGCGTCATGCTCCGTCACCAGCCGCGCGGCGGTCTTCGAACGCGCCTGCCCCAGCACCCATTCGGCATAGCCGGTGACACTCAGCGTGCGCGGCGCGGAGCCCATGTTGCGCAGCGTAAGCCGGGCGATGCGCACGGGGGACGCGAGCGGCACATGGATCAGCAGGTCGGATTCGATACTGTGCGCGGCGGAATGGATTCGGCTGGTACCGAAGCCGTGGCGCACGATGCGGGTGCCGTCTGCTCCGGCCGGAAGCGCCGTCGGCGTCCACAGCTGCCCGCTGTCTGAATCGCGGATATACAGCGCGTCGCCCGGCGGATCGGCCACGGTGTCGTTGGACCATGGCGTCAGCTGGTTCTCCCGCGCATTGCCCGACCAGATCGCACCCAGGCTGTCGGCCGAGACATGGCAGCCGAAATCCGGGTTGGCGATCACGTTGATCCACGGGGCGGGCGTGGTGCTGCCCGCTTCCAGCACCATGGCATATTCGCGGCCGCCCGCGTGGAAGCCGCCGAAGCCGTTCCAATATTCCAGCGCCTCGGGCCGGGGCAGCGCGGGATCGGCCGGGCGGCCGGGGCGCGGCTCGCGCGGCGGAACGAGCGGAACCGGCAGATCGCCCGCCACAACCGTTTCGGCACGGCCCAGCTGGCGGCGCAGCGGGCCGCGCTGCGCCAGAATCTCCGCGCGGGAGAGCGCCCGCAGCGTATCGATCTGGGACGGCTGCATCAGGTCTGCGCGAAGGGTGAAGATATCGCCACGCACGCCCGCCGGCGCCGGGCGGTTGCGCACATTGCGCACAGCATCGTCGATGGCGACCTGCAGATCCTGAATATAGCTCGCCTGCCGGTCGTTCAGAATCACCAGATCGAACGCCAGCTGGCGGCCGCGCAGATATTCGAACGCGCGTAGCAGATCCTGCACCAGCCCCAGGTCACGGGCATCGTCGATGCGAACCAGCAGGATCGGCAGGTCGCCCGAAATCCCATGCACCCACAGGCTGGATTGCGGGCCGGAGGCTTGCGCCACCAGTGCCGGCGGCGGCGCGAAGCGACTGCCGGGGGCCACCAGATAGGCCGCCAGCCGCTGGAAATCGGCTGCGTCGCCGGGGTCGATGCCCAAGAAGCGGCGCTCGATCTGCGCCTGAGTCCAGCTGCCGATATGGGCCCGGTCGAAGGCGGCTGCATCGCGGTGGCGATCGATCGCGTCCAGCAGCTCCGCCCGCGAAGGCGCCGCGACCGTCCAGAAGGCGACACGCGCCGTCTTGCCCGGCGGCACGCGCAGCGGGCAGCGCAGCGCGAACAGCGGATCGAGCACCGTGCCCACATGGCCTTCCAGCGCCCGCGTCGCCCCCAGCGGAGTCTCGCTGCTGTGCCCGCGCCCCATGAAAGCGGACCGATCCGTCTCAAAGCTGAGCGGACCGCTGGTCTCGCCATCCACCACGGCCAGATGCGCCACCCAGATCGGCGCTTCATCCACCCCGCGCGGACGGCGACGGGCAATCAGGATGTTGCCGTCCAGCACCTCCGTTTCCACGAACATGCGCGCGAAAGCCGGGTGGGCGAGATCGGTGGCGGGCGGGGCGAGCGCCAGCTCCACGCAGCTCGTCACATCCACTTCATGAGTTTCCCGGCCCGAATTGGCGATGGAGATGCGGCGCACCTCCGCATCGTCTTCGGGTGAGACCAGCACTTCCGTTGTGGTGGTTAGCGCGCCGTCGCGGCGATGGAATTCCGCCCGGCCTTCGGCAAACAGGGCCTCATACTCCTCGGGCAATCCGCCGAACGGCGCCTGCGTGGCGGACCAGAGCGCACCGGTATGCCGATCCGCCAGATAGACCCAGTGGCCATAGGCCGACACCACCGGGTCCTCGCGCCAGCGGTTGATCGCCATGCCGTTCCAGCGGCTGCTGCCCGCGCCGTCCGCGCTCAGCATCACCGAATAGCGGCCGTTGGACAGCAGATGGACTGCGGCAGGCGCCTCCGGCCGCGCACCGTAACGGCGGGTGGCACCCGCGTCCGTGCCCCGGTCGGTCGCGGCGACCGCGACTTCCTCGGCGCGCGGGTTGAAGGTGCCCACACCCCTCGGCGGGCGCTCGTGCAGCAGCAGTTCGGCAGCGCGGATCATCGGCTCGGCATGGAAGGCGTCGCGCAGGCGGCCGCCATCCAGCACATTGGCGATGGAGAGCAGCAGCATCGCCTGATGGTGCGCCATATAGGTGCGCACGATCACATGGCTGCGGCCATCCGGCACCCGCGACGGGGTGAAATCCAGCGCTTCATAGAAACCGAATTCGCCGCGCGCGCCCATCCCTTCCAACGTGGAGAGGTTGTCCAGCGCCGCCTTCGCATCCACCATCGCGGCGAGGCCCGTGGCATAGGGCGCGATCACCAGATTTTCCGACAGGCCCCGCTTCAGCCCCAGTCCGGGCACGCCGAAGTTGGTGTATTGGTAGGTCATTTCCCTGTCCCGCGCATTGTAGGCGGATTCGGAAATGCCCCAGGGCACCTTGGCTTCACCGGCATAGTCGCGCTGGCGGCGCACGGCATAGCGGTTGGAAACCTCCAGCAGGCTGCCGTCCGCCGCGCGCATCACCAGCGACGGCATCAGATATTCGAACATGGAGCCCGACCAGCTGATCAGCACCGCCGCCGGACCGATGGGCGTGGCGCTGCGGCCCAGCCGGCCCCAATGCTTCGCGGGCAGGTCGCCCTTGGCGATGCAGAACAGGCTCGCCAGCCGCGCTTCGGAGGCGAGCAGGTCGTAGCAGCCTTCGTCACGCCGGTTGTCATTCTCGGACCAGCCGATGGAGAGCAGCTGCCGGTCCGGATCGACGAGGAAGCGGAAATCCATCGCCATGGCGAAGCCGCGCGCGCGGTCGGCGATGCGGCGCACGCGGGCCCGCGTGTCGGGCTCGCGCCAATGATCCAACAGGTTGGCGAGCGCGATCAGATGTCCGGCAAGGTTGCCGCTGTCCACCGCCGAGACATAGGGCGGGTCCAGCACGCGCAGGTCACGGGTGTCGTACCAGTTGTAGAAATGGCCGCGCGTGCGCGACATGCGGTCGAAGCTGTCGAGCGTCGCCTCCAGCCGCTCCAGCGCCTCGTGCAGATCGCACCAGCCGAAGTTGCGCGCGGTCGCCACCACCAGCAGGTACAGCCCCATGTTGGTGGGCGAGGTGCGGCCCGCGACGATGGGGGCGGGATCCTCCTGGAAATTGTCGGGCGGCAGGTGGTTGTGTTCCGCCGTCACATGGGTGCGGAAGAAGTGCCAGGTCTGGCGGGCGATGCCCTCCAGGCTCTCCTTCTGCTGCCGATCCAGATCGGGCGCGGTGGCGACGGGGCGCGGGCGGCTGATGAGGGAGGCGATGGAAGGTGCCGCCAGCCACAGCATGGCGAAGGGCAGCAGCAGCGGCAGCACCACGGGTTGCAGCAGCAACGCCAGCGCGCCGAACCCCAGCGTCAGCGCCAGCGACGGCCACATGAAGCGCATGAACTGCGGAATGGAAGGGTGCGGCGAGGCGCTGGCCTGCGCCGCCGTCGTCCATTCCAGCAAATGGCGCTTCGTGATGAACAGCCGCAGCAGCGTACGGATGATGGCGTCCAGCATGCGCCAGGCCTGATCCGCCAGGGTCACGATCTGCAGGCTCAGCGTACCCCAGGCATTGGCGATGTCGGTCGCCACCGCGCCCAGATGCGCGCGCAGCGAGACGTTGCGGCCGCGCGGCGCCAGCAGCAGCGAGGGGATGGGAATGAAGGGCGGCACGGCCACCAGCAGCAGGATCGCCAGCGTGAAGGGCAGCCCGGCCGGCCAGGGCAGGAACCAGGCCGCAACCAGCGCCGCGAAGATGGCGGGCGCCACCATCGAACGACGGAGATTGTCCAGCATCTTCACCCGGCCGTTCAGCGGCAACTCCTGCGCCTCGGAGAGCGGCGAACTCAATATCCAGGGCAGCAGTTGCCAGTCGCCCCGCACCCAGCGGTGCTGGCGGCGGGCGGCGGCATCGTAGCGGACGGGGAATTCCTCCACCACTTCCACATCGGAAATCAGCCCGGCGCGCGCGAAGGTGCCTTCGAACAGGTCGTGGCTGAGCATGCGGTTTTCCGGCACCCGGCCCGCCAGAGAGGCCATGAAGGCGTCGATCTCGTAGATGCCCTTGCCGGTGAAGCTGCCCTCCCCGATCAGATCCTGATAGAGATCGGAGGCCGCCGCCGCATAGGGATCAATCCCGGCCGGGCCGCCCGCCAGCGTCTCGAAGCGCGACCGGCCCCGGCGCACCGGCAACCCGATGGTCACGCGCGGCTGCATGATGCCATAGCCCGAGGTGACGCGCCGCCGCGCCGTGTCGAAGCGGGGGCGGTTCAGCGGATGCGCCATCTTGCCGATCATCCGCCTCACGGTGCCCATCGGCAGCCGCGTGTCGGCGTCCAGCGTGATCACGAAGCGCACATCGGCCGGCAGCCGCGGCAGCTGGCCGCCCGGGCCAGTGTAGCTGGTGTCGGTGGCGCCGCGCAGCAGCCTGTTCAACTCGTGGAGCTTGCCGCGCTTGCGCTCCCACCCCATCCACACCCCTTCGGACGGGTTCCACTGCCGGTCCCGGTGCAGGAACAGGAAGCGCGGCGCGCCGCCGGGCACCGGGTGGCGCATGTTCAGCTCCGCCACCTTCGCCCGCGCGACGGAGAGCCGATGCTCTTCGCCGGGCAGATGCTGCGCATCCGCATCGGGGAAATCCGACAGCAGGGCGTAATGCACATTGGCCTCGCGGTTGGCGAGATGATGCACTTCAAGATCGGAAATCGCCTCCGCCGCCGCCTGTTCGTCGCCCAGCAGCACGGGCACCACCAGCAGCGTGCGGAACTGCGTAGGCACGCCCTCCTTCAGCTCCAGCGCCGGGATCAGCGCCGGAGGCAGCAGCCGCGCCAGCAGCCGGTTCATCACCGCTGTCGCGGTTTCCAGCGCCAGGATCAGGCTGGCGAACAGCAGGATCAGCCCCAGCCATTGCGGGAAATCCACATTGTTCAGCGTGGAGAGCGGGATCAGGCTGAGCAGCCCGCCCAGCAACATCACCAGCCCCACATAGAGGGGGATGCCGCCCTGCCGCAGCCGGCGGGCAATACGGGTTTCGACCGGCGGCACGAAGCCGATGTCGGTCTCCAGCAGTGGCCGCCCTGCCCCGACGATCAGGAAGCCGGGGTCCTGATCGGCGCGGTTCTCGCTGGGCTGGCGGTTGGCGAGCGCGAGCGCGCGGGCGGCGATCACATCCTCGGCATAGGCGGAGCCGCGCGACAGTTCCTCGAGGCTGTTGCGGTAGAGATTGCGCGAGGGGAAATCCATCTCGCCGAAGTTGCTGCCCGCGCGCAGGATGGCGTCGGCCGGGCTCAGCGCCTCGACCATCTCGCCCCAGTCCACCTCGGCCAGGTCACGCATCGCCATGATGACGTTGCGAGTGGATGCGGTGGAGGCGATCAGCGCCTGCTGCGCCTGCTGGTCCAGCGCGGCAAGGCTGTCGCCCCGCCCCGTCACGCGGGACTCGAGCCACCGCCGCGCCATCTCGCTGCGCGAATCCACGTCGCGCAACCGGAAGGCGAGCTGGCTGATGAACGCGGCCGAGGCATCGGCGGGCATGGCCGTGAGCAGCGCCAGCGCATCCGCATCGCTGTCGGCCGACAGCAGCCTGTCCGCCAGCGCGTCGGCAGCCTGCCTGTCCCCCTGATCGTGGATGGAGAGATCGGCCAGCCGGTGCAGATTTTCCACCAGCACCAGCTGCAGGCAGATGGCGAGCGCCCACAGCTCCCCGATGGTCAGCGCCTCGACCCGCTGATAGGCCGCCACGAAGCGGCGCAGCCGCTCTTCATGGAACAGGCTGTCGCTGTGGGCGATATAGGCCCAGGCCACGCCGAACACGCGCGGCAAGCCCGCCAATGGGCCGTCGGCCAGCTTCGGCAGCTGCACATAATAATCGGCGGGCAGGTCGTCGCGGATCTTGCGGATCTGCTTCTCGACGATGTGGTAATTGTCGATCAGCCATTCGGCGGCAGGGGCAATGGGCCGCTTGCGCTCCACCGCCAGCGCGGTTTCGGCATAGATATGTTTCAGCTCAGCGGCGTTTTCCTGCAGCCGCACCAGCAGCTGGCGGGATCGGATGCTGCCGCGCAGCACCTGCTGCGCCACGGCAAGAGAGCGGCCGTGCGCTTCCAGCCGCTCGTCGCTGAACAGTTCGGATCGGATCGGGGCCGCGTCGCTCCAGACAGAGGCGAAATCGGCACGGCGGCCGCCGGGGCGGAACAGCTCAGCCAGCGGCAGGAGGCGATCAGCGAGCGACATGCGCTATTGCTACCGCAGATTTCGCCCTTGTCATCCGCCTGTTTTGTGCATCTGCGAAATTACCGGTCCGCTGTGGTCCCGACAAGCAGAAGGAGCGGCCGGGGGCAGCCGCTCCTTCGCAGGGCCGAACTCCTTTATCAGGCTGATCGGCGCCTGTTTCGTCAACTTGTGGTTCGGCGGATGAACGACATGATCAGGCTGCCCACGAACAGCACGATGAAGATCAGGAACAGGATCTTCGCAATCCCGGCTGAAGCCGAGGCAATCCCACCGAAACCGAACAGCGCGGCCAGAAGTGCCAGCGCCAGAAAACCAAGTGCCCAGCCAAGCATGGCGGCTCCTTTCCATTTCCAACCATCGCCCCTTCGAAGCGATTGATTGTTCAACGGTCAGGCGCGGCTTTTGTTCCCGACACTTGGCTGAAATCCGCGATTGAGATTGATCGACGGGAAATCGATGTTCAGGCGGCCGCCTGATTCCACGCTCCACCCCGCATCCAGCGTGCCGCCCAGCTGGCGCGCGAAGGCATGCATCAGCCGCGGCGGCTGATCGATACGAAGCCGCACCGGCTCCTCTCCCGTCAGCGCCAGGCCCAGAAGCACCCGATCGCCTGATGCCTTCAGCGACACGAGGGTCAGCGCAAGGCCCGCCTGTTCCGGTGCCCGCACCCAAGATTCTGCTTCGATCACGGCCAGCGCGATGGCCACAGCGCCGTCGATGCCGACTGCCAGATCATCGGCAGCGGTGGGCACGGCCTCCCCGCCCCACTCCCGGCGGACGAGCAACGCCAGTTCCGACAACAGCATCGCAGCCGTGACATCCGCCCGCCCAGCATCGCGATACAACAGCCCATGCACCAGCGACAGCGTGCTCACCCGCAGCCGCACCAGCTCCAGCGGGCCTTGGACCGCATGTTCGTCCACGCGCTGGCCATCGGCCTGCAGGCCGATATAGCTCGAGATCAACTGCAGATTGTTACCGACCCGATGATGCAGTTCCAGCGCGAGCGACTTCTGCTGGTCCAGCGAGTCCGTCAGGTTGCGGTCCCGCTCGGCGATGGTTCGCGCCATGCGTTGCACGTCGGCCGCCAGATCCCGCACCTCGAGGGGTGCATCGTCGAACCGCTCGGCGGGCACGCGGTAATTGCCTTCGCCGATATCGCCCGTCACCCGGCGTAGCTCCTCCACCCAGCGCAGGATCGAATGGCTCGCCCCCGCCCAGATCGCCAGCGAGGCCAGCACCAGCGCCAACAACGGCAGCGCGAACGAGCTGGCATAATACCACCAGTCGTGCCCGGAGAGGCCCGCGCGGCGGTGGGCGAACAGCAGGTTCAACCTTGCGTCGGGCGACCCCCTCAATGTCAGCGGCGCCGTCGCCAGCAGCCAGTTGCGGCCGGTGGCATCGCGGAATGCCACCACAGAGCCGTCCAGCGTCTCTGTCGGCACGGACACCCAATGACCCGGCGCGGGGCCCGCCACCAGCCGCCCGTTGCCATCCACCAGCAGCGCCAGCCCCCCCGCATCCGGCTGTGCCAGCGCGAGCCCCGAGGTGAGATTGTCCGGATCGACCAGCGCCGCGAGCCGCTCATCCGCGTGGGAACGAAGCAACAGCGGATAGCCGTCCGCCAGAGGCCCCTGCGGCAGCGGCTTGCCGTTCAGGGCGGAATCGCTCGCGCAGGCGACCAGCCCGTCCGGCCCGATCCGCGCCAGCCGCGCCGGCGTCGCCAGCAGTCCGGCGGCACTGGACAGCAAGCCGTCGCACCCCGGCCCGAGCCTTTCGGGGTTCAGCGCCAGCAGGTCCAGCGCGGCCTGCACGTCGCGGATGGGCAGCCCGCCTGCGCCCTGCGCATGCTGCGCGGCACGGGCGACGGCGTTCGCAGCCGCGACCTGATCGGCGCGAATGCCGTAGATGCCGCGCGCCGCCGCCAGAATTGCCAGCGGGGCCAGCGCCGCGACCAGCACGATGGTCAGCGTCTGCCGGATTGGCCGGCGACGTGTGAGATAGGTGATCAGCCGGCGATGCGGCGCTGTTTCGGGAGCGGGACGTTCCCGCCGGGTTGGCATCATCCGGGGCGCTCGCTCCCGTCGCCGTCGTCCGGCCCTTCGATATAGCGGCGAAGGGCCGTGCGGCCGCGTGTGATGCGGCTTTTCACCGTGCCCAGCGGCACGCCCATGATGTCGGCGATCTCGTTCCACTGCAGGCCGGATTCCAGCAGCAGCAGCGCCTCGCGCTGTTCCGCCGGAAGTGTCAGCAGGCCGCGCTGCAGATCCTCCAGCAGCAGGCCGCCGCCCTGGTTCGGCACCGAGATCAACGTGCGTTCGGCAAGCTCCGGATCATAGCTGGTGAAGCGGCGCGCGACGGTCGCCGTGGTGTAGAAATGGTTGCGCAGGATGCGGAAAATCCAGGCCCGGAAATTGGTGCCCGGCGTGAAGCTCGCCTGCGCCGCCCAGGCCTTGGCCAGCGCTTCCTGCGCCAGATCATCGGCCAGATCGCGATTGCCGCAAAGCCCGCGCGCAAAGGCGCGCAGAGACGGAATCACCGCCAGCAACTCCTTGCGGAATCCGGCAGCCTCGTGTCGCGCCGAATGGCCGGCCTGCCTTGCCGGCGCCGCCCGTCCGCCCGTCACGGGCACGGACGCAACGGTCATTCTGCATCCCCCAGCCCTGCCTGACGGTCGATCTGGTCCAGCAGGTCCAGGAATTCGTCCGGCACCTCCTCCTTCTCCAGATCCGCCCACAGCTGCTTCAGGCCCAGTGTCACCGGATCATCCCGTCGCGCGCCCCGCCGGGCACGCGGCACGGGCGGAGCGTCCTCGCTCTGGTCGGGATGTTGCCGGATATCGTCCATCATTCCTCACCTGCCGGGATTTGCGTCAATTCGCACAACAATCGGCCGAACACGCAATTGTTCCATGCGGATGCGATTTTTTTCCAGCGTGATGGAACAAATCCACACCCCACCAGTTTCCTTCAGCTGAATCCAGCCGGGAGACTGCCTTCATGCCGACCGCCTCCGCCCGAACCGCCTTTGCCCCCCATCTGCCGCATCTCAGGCGCTATGCCCGCGCGGTCACGGGGTCGCAGGCGACCGGAGACGCCTATGTCCGCGCCGCGCTGGAAGCGCTGCTGCAGGATCCGACCCCGCTGGAGGCCGCTGCGGACACGCCGCGCCTCACCCTGTTCCGCCTGTTCCACGCCTTCTGGGCCCCCGGCCTGCAGTCCCGGCCGGAGCAGACCGATGGTCTCGGCGACCTGCCGCTCTCTGGCCGCGAGGCGCTTCTGCTGACCGCGGTAGAGGATTTCAGCATCGACGAGACCGCCGAGATTCTGGGAATCTCTCCAACGGAAGTCAGCCAGCGCATCGAGGATGTGCGCGCGCGCATCCAGTCCGCGATCCGGTCGCGCGTGCTCATCATCGAGGACGAGCCGATCATCGCCATGCATCTGGAGCGCATCGTGACGGACATGGGGCATGATGTGGCCGCCTCCGCCATCACGCGCGAGGAAGCGGTGGCGGAAGCTGAACGCACCCGGCCCGATCTGGTGCTGGCCGATATCCAGCTCGCCGACGGATCGTCCGGTATCGATGCCGTGGGCGACATCCTGCAACGGTTGGATGTGCCCGTGCCCGTGATCTTCATCACCGCCTATCCGGAACGCCTGCTGACGGGGGAGCGGCAGGAGCCTACCTATCTCGTCACCAAGCCGTTCCAGCCGGAAACCGTGATCGCGACCGTGGGGCAGGCCCTGCTGTCGCGCCAGCCCACCCTCGCTCCAGCCTGAGGGGAACAATCCCCACCGTCGCCCGTTTTGATCCGTGAGGCATCTGCGGCATCCGCCGCAAGCGGGAGACGATTGATGATTGCCGAACCGATGTCGGAAGGCCTCGCGGATTTCGAGACCGCGCTGGCCGATCCCGCCGCTTATTATGCCGATCCGCAAACGATCCTCGCGGATACGGAACTGACAACAGGGCAGAAGCACCGCTTCCTCACCGAATGGGCGCAGGATCTGACCGATCGCCTGCAGGCCGATCAGGAAGGCATGGCCTCCGAAACGCCCGGGGTGGGTGCCGCCGATGCCGACCTGCTGCGCCGGGTGCTGGCGGCGCTCGATCAGCTGGACGGCAATACGAATTCCGCAGACGACGCGCCGACGAAGAGTTTCTGGAAACGGCTTCTGCCACTCTGACATGCAGCGGCGCACGCCGCTGCGAAACCGCGTGACCCGACTGGCCGGAGCTGTGCTCCGGCCTTTTTTAGCTTCGCGGGCCCGGCCGTTCCGATTCCGTGCCCAGCCCCCGGCCCCCTTGCCCCGGCCCCCTGCCACGCGCCTTGCCTCTGGTCCGGTCAGCCGATAGCTTTCCGTTCGGAGAAATGGCAGAGCCGCTGCCAGGAGAGGGCGTTCCAAACTGTTTCGCGATACCGACAGCAGCGACCTTGATCTGGGCGCGCTCTTTTCCGCTTCCCCCAATGCCTATGTGGTGTTCGACAGGGATCTGCGGATCATCGGGTGCAACGACAGCTATCTGGCGACCGTGGGGCGATCGGACCGTTCAGATCTGGTCGGCCGCTTTCTGTTCGAAGCCTTCCCTTCCGATCCGGCAAGCGACGGCCACAAGCTGCTGAAGGCGTCGTTCGACCGGGTGATGGCGACGGGCCGCGCCGATGAGCTGGCGCTGATTCCCTACGACATTTCCCGCCCCGGCGAACCGCCCCGGATGCGCTACTGGAGCGCGACGCACACCCCGCTGTTCAGTTCCGGCGGAGAGCTGCGTTTCATCCTGCAGCACACCACGGACGTCACAGAACTGCAGGCCCTGCGCGAGGAAAGCGCCTTCGGCCTCAGGGAAAGCGCACGCGTGCTGCGCCGGGCGCGCAAGGTGCAGCAGGTCAATCTGGCGATGGTGGCCGAATCGAACATGCTGCGCAGCCTGTTCGAACAGGCGCCCTCGTTCGTCGCCGTGCTGCATGGGCCCGATCATGTATTCCAGATCGCCAACGCCGCCTATCGCGCGCTGGTCGGCGGGCGCGACGTGCTGGGCCTCGCGGTGCGGGATGCCCTGCCCGAAGTGGTGGAACAGGGCTTTGTGGAGCTGCTGGACCGGGTGCGCGAAACCGGCGAACCCTTCATCGGGGAACAGGTGCCCGCCGTGCTGATGGGCCAGCGGCGGATCCTCAATTTCATCTATCAGCCGGTGGTGGATCATGACGGCCGGGTGGCGGCCATTCTGGTCCAGGGCCATGATCTGACATCCCAGGTCGAGGCGCAGGAGGTTGTCGAGCGTCAGGCGGAACATCTTCGGCTGGCGCAGGCGGCCGGCGGCTTCGGCACCTTCGAATGGCTGGTGGAAACCGGCGAGATCCGCGCCTCGCCGGAATTCAGCCGCCTCTACGGTTTTGCCAATGCCGACGAGCTGACCCATGTCAGCCAGATTCTGCCCCGAATCCACCCCGACGATCTGGCGCTGGTGGGAACAAGCCGGCTGAACGAACTGGAAAGCGCGCTGGAGGCAGTGGAGTATCGCGTGGTGCTGGACGGCGAGGAGCGCTGGCTCTCCCGGCAGGGCACCGTCGTCCGGGATGTGAAGCGCGGCCTGACCCGGGTGCTGGGCGCCTCGCAGGACATCACCGAGCGCAAGCAATGGGAACGCCAGCTGGAAACCATGGCGCAGGAAAGCGCGCACAGGGTGAAGAATGTGCTGGCTCTGGCGCAGGCCATCGTGGCCCAGACGCTGGGCGATGCCGCCTCGCTGGACGCAGGCTCCCGCCGGGTGTCGGAACGGCTCGCCGCGCTTGCCGCCAGCCAGACGGCGCTGGTCGACGGATCACCCACCGAACTCGACCTCGGCCGGCTGGTGCGGCAGACGCTCGACCTCGTGTCGGGCGATGCCGGGCGCCTGCATGTGGAAGGGCCACCGGTGCGGCTGGATTCGCGAACCGCGCTGAGCCTGGGGCTGGTGCTGCACGAGCTGGCGACGAACGCGCTGAAATATGGCGCGCTGTCCGTTCCGGGCGGCTCGGTCGACATCCGCTGGCGGATTTCAGACGATGCCTCGCTTGGGGAACTGCACTGGCAGGAACGCGACGGCCCTCCCGTCTCAGCGCCGAAACGCGCCGGCTTCGGGCTCGGGCTGATCCGGCGCAGCCTCGGCCACGACAGGCGCAACCGCACGCAAGTGGAATTCGCCCCCACGGGACTGCGCTGCGACTGCACCTTCGCGTTGGCCTGACAGATCGCCGGCCTGACGGGGCACACGGTTCACCGCATCCGCCAGACCCTCAGGCAACCGAATGTATAAGTGTGTGTTCAGCGAATGGGGCGTAGGATGGCCCCGGAATCAAGGGACCTGAAAGGACCAACGATGAGCACCGCGACCGAAAACCGGAACCTGCGCACCCCCACCGACATCCCCGCCAACGCCGTCACGCCGCTGGCCAAGCAGCTGAACGTCACGCTCGCGAACTTCCTCGCCCTCTATCTGAAGACGAAGAACTTCCACTGGCATGTCTCCGGCCCGCATTTCCGGGATTATCACCTGCTGCTCGACGATCAGGCGACCGACATCTTCAACGCCGTGGACGAGATCGCCGAACGGGTGCGCAAGATCGGCGCCACCACGCTGCGCTCGATCGGCGACGTCACCCGCCACCAGACGCTGAAGGACAATGACTCCGAGTTCGTCGCCGCACGCGACATGCTGCTGGAACTGCGCGAGGACAATCTGCGGCTGGTCGAAGACCTGCGCGCCGCCAAGCAGCTGGCGGACGACGCCAAGGACAACGCCACCTCGGCACTGATCGACGAATGGACCGACCAGGCCGAAAAGCGCGTGTGGTTCCTGTTCGAAGCCGCGCGGCCGTAAGGAGCAAGGCCAAGGGCTCCGCCTACCCCATAGCCGTCAGGCCATGGGTGAAGAAGGAATCCAAGGGCTCTGCCCTTGGAACCCGGCAGGGAGATGATCTCCCTGCACCCACATTAGAAGGCTGATCGTTTAGGTTGCGCTGACGCCTGAGTTGATTGCCTGCGGCGCGAGCAAGCTCCAGCGCCGCAGGCAATCAAACCAAGCCACGCGCGCGGATTCGGAGTAGCGCGCAACGCCAACGTCGAGGGTGCAGGGAAATCATTTCCCTGCCCGCCGGAGGCAAAAAACCCCGCCCTCCCCACCTGCGGCCCACAGTTCTGCTTTCACCCTGCATAGCAGCCGCATTCACGCCGGCTCTTCCACTGGCGGGCGATCCATCGCATAGGGCCCGTGCAAAATGCCGCAAAAGACTTGCGTTTTTGCGAACGCCTCGCAATAGCTGATCGATACCCAAGATCGTGTGGGTCCAGGACTGTGTGGACCGGCACGGAGCCGACTGACCGATGAAAGACCTGTCAATGAGTGACCGTGCAGCCGAAGCCACCGCCCTTGCCCCGTCCGCCGCATGGACGCTGGAGGAGGTGCGTTCCGTCCGCCACTGGAACGAGCATCTGTTCAGTTTCACGATCAGCCGGCCGCCGTCATTGCGCTTCCGCTCGGGCGAGTTCGTGATGCTTGGGCTGGAGGTTGATGGCCGTCCGCTGCTGCGCGCCTATTCCATCGCCAGCCCTTCCTATGCCGACGAGCTGGAATTCCTGTCGATCAAGGTGGCCGACGGCAAGCTGACCTCGCGCCTGCAGAAAATCCAGCCCGGCGATCATATCGTGCTGGGCCGCAAGCCCACCGGCACGCTGGTGGCCGATGCGCTGCTGCCGGGCAAGCGGCTGTTCATGCTCTCCACCGGCACCGGCCTCGCGCCGTTCCTCAGCCTGGCGCGCGACCCGGAAATCTATCAGGCCTACAGCCAGATCCTGCTGGTGCACTGCGTCCGCACCGTCAGCGACCTCGCCTTCCGCGAGGAGCTGGAAAGCCAGCTTGCCGGCGACCCGCTGGTGCATGATGAGGCGCTGCTGCAGTTCCATTACCTGCCCACCACCACGCGGGAGCCCTTTGCCACCAACGGTCGCATCGGCGCGCTGATCGACAATGGCCGGCTGTTCCGCGACCTGCCGCACAACGAAGCCCACTTCGACCCCGAGCATGACCGCATCATGATGTGCGGCAGCATGGCTATGATCAAGGAACTGAAAGAGCGTTTCGAAGGGCTGGGCTTCGTGGAAGGCTCGCGCAACGTGCCGGGCACCTATGTGATCGAACGCGCCTTCGCCGAATAAGGCGTCAGCGTCTGACATCCGTGCGACAACGTCGGGGGTATCGCCGACCGGCTGCCGGTGGCATTCCCTTGACGAGATCATGACCGGCCACAGCCCCCTTTCAGATCGCCTTGCGCGCAGAAACCTGCTGCGCGGCGGCGCCCTGGCGCTGACGGCCAGCGCGCTCGCCCCCCTGTTCCCCGGCTGGGCGCAAAGCGGCACCGCAGGAACGAGCGGCGCCACGCTGTCCGGCGAGGATATCCGCCTGACCATCGGCCACAGCCCCTTCACCACCGGCGGCCGCACCGGCCATGCCGTCACCGTGAACGGGGTTCTGCCCGCGCCGCTGATCCGCCTGAAGGAAGGGCAGACTGTCCGCCTCCATGTGGAAAACCGGCTGGCGGAGGACAGCTCCATTCACTGGCACGGGCTGATCCTGCCCTTCCATATGGATGGCGTGCCGGGCGTCTCTTTCCCGGGAATCGCGCCCGGAGAAACCTTCACCTATGAATTCCCGATCCGGCAGGCGGGCACCTACTGGTATCACTCCCACTCCGGCCTGCAGGAACAGCAGGGGCTCTACGGCCCGCTGCTGATCGATCCCGCCGGCACGGACCCGGTGCAGTATGATCGCGAACATGTGATCGTGCTGAGCGACTGGAGCTTCATCCACCCGCATCTGCTGTTCGCGAAGGTGAAGAAGAAGGCGGGCTATTTCAACCGGCGCAAGCAGACGCTGGCGGGGCTGCTGGGCGGCAAGGACCCGGCCGTGAGCTGCCCCCTTCTGAGTGGTCCATCGACTATGACAGTCTGGATCGAGGAAGGGACGACGAATGCCAGCGAAGAAGCACAAGCCCGAGGAGATCAT
>QFPK01000077.1 GCA_003248865.1 Sphingomonas sp. | reverse complement strand
GCTACATGAAGCGCAACAACATGGTCTGGAAGGATGGCTGGATCGTCCAGCAGCCCGGCCCGGAAAACTCGCTGGGGCTGGTCAAGTTCGACATGAAGAACGACCATGAAATCTATCTTCATGATACGCCAGCCAAGCAGTTGTTCGCCGAGGTTCAGCGCCAGCGCAGCCATGGCTGTGTCCGGGTCGAGGATGCGGTGGGTTTTGCCGAGAAGATCGCCCGGGACGAACGCATTCTGGATCAATGGAACAAGGCGCGGGCGAAGGGCAAGGAAGGCTTTGTCGACCTGCCGCGGGAAATCCCGGTTCGCCTGTTCTATTCGACGATATTGTTCGACGATGAAGGGGCGCCCGTGATCCGGGCAGACCCTTATGGCTGGAATGATCGAGTGGCAGGGGCGCTTGGCTTTGGCCAGCGGCAGGGCTCCCGCCTTCGGGCCGGCGGCGATGATGTCGGCCCCTGATGGGCTACTGCGGCGGACGCGCGCAGACCGTGGGCGAGCCTGTGCCCCGGGCGTGGCGGCAGCGGGCTGACAATGCGCTACGGCTGACCCACGCGGACCGAGGCAAGACCCAGCCAGGTCGCCATGATGTTGAGCTCTCCGAGCAGGGCGTCATGGGCGTCCGGAGGGGCGTCGGGCTCCAGATGCACCGAACGCGCGAGCAGTACCGAGGCCGCCCGATCCGCCTTCAGATCGACGCGGGCAACCAGGCGGTCGCCCAGGAGGAACGGCAATACATAATAGCCATATGTCCGCTTTTCGGCATGGACATATATCTCGATGCGATAGCGCAAGCCGAACAAATGCTCGGTCCGGTCGCGTTCCCAGATGAGCGGGTCGAACGGCGCCAGCAGCGCCCGCGCATCGATGCGACGGGGCTGCCTTGCCTCGCGGTGGAGCCAGGCATGTCGCCATCCTTCCACTGCGACCGGGATCAATATGCCTTCCTGCGCCAGTTCCTCTATCGCGGTGCGCGCCTGTGCAGGGGGCTGGCGAAAATAGTCGCGAAGCTGCCTTTCAGTCGCGATGCCATGGGATCGCGCAGCCCGTTCGATCAAGGCCCGATGCGCGTCCGGCGCCGCGGGGGTCGGGATAGCCAATATGTCAGGCGGCAGGACATGGTTGGGCACATCATATACCCGCTCGAAACTGCCGCGCCGTGTTACCGTCGTGATGTGCCCGGCCCAGAAGAGCCATTCCAATGCGCGCTTGGTATCGCTCCATTCCCACCAGCCCGACTGCCCCTTGTGGGCTTCGAAGTCCGATGTCGCCATCGGGCCTTCCGATCGGATACACGCCAGCAGCGCCATCGCTTCGGCGCGGCGTTCGGTGGCGAAGGGGCGCATGCCGGTCCATCCGGTCTCGCCGCGATCCGCACTTTCCATCCGCCAGCGCAACAGGGGCTGCAGGTCGAACGGTAGCAGCGAAGCCTCGTGCGCCCAATATTCAAATAGCCGGCGCTGGCGCCTTGGTCCCCAGGCCAGTCTATCAAGATCGCTGCGGTCATAGGCGCCCAGCCGCGAAAATGCCGGAAGATAATGTGCCCGCGCGAGGACATTGACGCTGTCGATCTGATGCAGTTGTACCCGCTCGACCGTGCGGCGCAAATGGCTGATGCCGGGCGCTCCGGGGCGAGGGGCGGCAAAACCCTGGGCGGCCAGCGCAATACGTCGCGCCAGCGGCAGT
>QFPK01000076.1 GCA_003248865.1 Sphingomonas sp. | reverse complement strand
AGTGCATGCGGCGCGACTGGGCCATCTGATGGCGAAGCGGGCCGAAATCGACGCCCAGATCAAGGAAATCCGGCCGATCACGGCACCAATCGAGCGGGGTGCGCGGTGATGACGGCGCCGATCAGTCGCAAGGAATGGTTTTCGGCGCAGGAAATCGCGTCTCTCGGGCTTCCGGGCCTCTCGGCTGCAAAGCGCAAGGTGAATGAGCGGGCCGAGGCGGAAGGTTGGGCGCTGCGCAACTGCGCCCTGGGCAACCCGCTGGCGCGGCAGCGGGCCGGCCGGGGCGGCGGGGTGGAATATCACGCCTCCGTGCTGCCGACGGCGGCTCGGCTGGAGCTGGTGCGGCGCGGACTGGCGCCGGAAACCGTTGTCGGCAACGCGGCATCTTGTGGTGAACAGGGACTGGTATGCGACGCGCTCTTCCAAGGTGAAGGCTGAGGCAGAGCGGCGGATTCGCCTGCTCGAGCAGGTCGAGGCGGCGGAACGGACCGGACTTAACCGTTCTGCGGCCGTCGCAACAGTTGCGATCGGCGCCGGAATCAGCGGGGCCACGATCTGGAACTGGCTGGGGCTGGTGGCGGGCGCCGTGCGCACCGACTGGCTGCCTGCTCTGGCGCCCCGGCAACAGGGCGGCGGCGTCGACTGCACGATCGACGAGGACATCTGGACGATCTTCAAGAGTGACTGGCTGCGACCCGAAAAGCCCACGCTTTCCAGCTGCTATCGGCGCGCAAAGAGCGTTGCCGACGATCGCGGCATCGCGATTCCCCACCTGAAAACATTCCAGCGTAAAATGGAGCGGGAAGTTCCACCGGCGGTCGTTGTTGCCCGCCGGAACGGAACTGAAGCTGTCCGGAGGATGCTGCCCGCGCAGAGGCGCAGCGTGGCTGCGCTGCAGGCGCTGGAGATCGTGAACATCGACGGCCACAAGTGGGACGTCTTCGTGAAATTCCCGGCCTCGGACGGGTATCGGGAGCGGATCGCGCGGCCAATGATGGTCGCGATCGCGGACATCTACAGTCGGAAGGTGCTGGCCTGGCGCTTTGGCGACAGCGAGAACGCCGTGCTCACGCGCCTGGCCTTCGGTGACCTGTTCCAGAAATGGGGAATCCCCGAGAAGGTGCTGCTGGACAACGGCCGCGCGTTTGCGAGCAAGTGGATCACCGGCGGCTCCAAGACCCGATATCGCTTCAAGGTTCGCGATGACGAACCGCTGGGCCTGCTGACCCAGCTCAAGATCCAGAATATGTGGGCGACGCCATATCGCGGCCAATCCAAGCCGATCGAGCGCGCCTTCCGCGACTTCTGCGACGCCATTGCGAAGCACCCGGCCTTCTCGGGCGCCTATACAGGCAACAAGCCGGACGCGAAGCCGGAGAATTATGGCTCCACTGCGGTGGATTTCGACCTGTTTCAGGCCGTCGTCGCGGCCGGAATCGCCGAGCACAACGCCCGGCAAGGCCGGCGCGGCGGCGTGTCTCGAGCGCGCGTGCCGGGTGTGCGGATGCACCGATGATCACGCCTGCGCGGGCGGCTGCCACTGGGTCGGGCCCGACCTGTGCAGCGAATGCAGCTGGGGCGGCCCTGCCGCCTCTCGCGGGCTGGGGCCGGACGATCATTTCGATCCGGACCTTGACCCCATGGACCCTCGTGAAGGGGAACTATCATGACGACGATGATTGAGCGCGGACCTGACCCGCGCTTCTATGACGGGCGCGGCAGCGGGTGCAGTCTGCTGGACCGGCTTACGGTGAGCCGCATCGTGCAGCTGGTGGCCAGCGCCAACCATGTGCGGCCGACCGAGATCGTGTCGGCGCGGCGGACGGCCAGCATCGCCTGGCCCCGGCATTCGGTAGCGTGGCTGGCCCGGCACAGCCTACCCATGAGCCTGCCCCAGATCGGGCGGGCGCTGGGCGGGCGCGACCATACCACGATCCAGTCCGCGATCCGGCGGGTGGAGAAGCGCCGCGACACAGATCCGGTGTTTCGTGTCCGTCGTCAGAACATTTGGCACAACTCGCGGCGTAAGTTAGCGGAGTGCGGACCTCGTCTGGGGGTTGATGTTAGGCGGCGAGCTTGCGGTGTT
>QFPK01000044.1 GCA_003248865.1 Sphingomonas sp. | reverse complement strand
ACACCGCAAGCTCGCCGCCTAACATCAACCCCCAGACGAGGTCCGCACTCCGCTAACTTACGCCGCGAGTTGTGCCAAATGTTCTGACGACGGACACCCATGCTTCATTGGCCAATGCCAACCGGCTGGCCTCATTTAGCAGAAGGCGTTCATTCAGCTGGCCAATCTGATGCAGCTCCAGCAAAGTTCGCTTACCACGGTTTATCGCAGTCGATTTGGCAGTTTGAGATAACGCTACTGGCAGAGCTATCGGCTGAAGCGCTACTTGGCGCAGCGGCATGGTTTCCGGCAATTCCAATTTGACAGCAGGCGGGATGATCGGAAGCCCGACCTCCGTGGAGACTGGTAAAGCGGGCAGACCGCTTTCTGCCTCAGCCGGATACGCTTCATGCCGATATACAAAGAGAGAAGGGGCCGTGGGCACATCCCATCCCCAAACTCCGAACCAGCGCCTTAGGCGGTCAGGTGAAATCCGTAGAATTCCCGGACCGTTGCCAAAGCGAGACGGCTCGCTGTGCCTAAGATCGTCGATCCGCCACTCATCTTTGCCCGCGATCCAAGCGGTTAACTGGCCTGCTTCCAGCAAGTTTTGGTACTTCTGCCATCTGGCATCTCCCTGAGGAGGCCTCATGCCCGGATGGTAATGCCAAGCAATACGCGCTGCCAGCATGATCACGAACGCAGAGAGCGCCCAAGCCTGCGCACTGACTTCCAGACCCATAACTAGCAATCTGAAGCTCTGCGAAATTCCAACCACAGCAAATCCAGCTGCGCCCAGTTTCAAAATGGCTGAACGCCAAAGCAAGTTAGCAGTATCTCTATGGAATGCTTCAATGTCGGCCGCGTCACCGATCAAAGACGAAGCCGGAACCAATTCAGCAAGGCTTGATGAGCTGACCATACTCGACAGTTATACTGCAAATTTGACCCGATTTGAACGTCCATCATTCGGGACACTGCAACCGCACACTCCGGCCCTTGCAAATCGGTGTCTTCGGGTGATTCCAAAGCGCACGCCTGCAGCTGTCACGATTCGCGCCTGCACTGCTTCCCATTGCGAGGAAAATGGCGACTTGGAATGGTCGCGCAGCGATCCTCTCGCCGCACTTACGTTTCACTTACGCGCGATCACCGCGCCCGAACCGTTCCGCTAAGTTATTGAAAAGTGGCGCACCCGACACGATTCGAACGTGTGGCCTTTGCCTTCGGAGGGCTCTGCGGCAGGCAATGTTCGCGTTCTATTCACTTTATATTCCTCATTTATTCACGGTTGGAGTGGTTTAAAAAGGGTTCAATTTGGGACGAGTCACAGTTTCCGAGAAAGCACCTCGACGGCGCGGTCCTGATAGTGCGGACTGTGGTGATAATAGACCCTGCGGATGGTTTCGGGCGACGTATCGAAATAGTCTGCGGCGTCCTCCACCGTGAGCCCTCGTTGAATTGCCCAAGTTATTGCGGTGTGCTTGAGGGTGTGCGGCGTCACATCTGGCATCCCGGCGCGGTCGCTGGCGCCCTCGAACGCATGTTTGATGTCACCGACGCGCTGCCCATCGATTTCGATCGCCCAGTTCACGCCCGTCGCCTTCCAGCGGCGACAATGAGCCAGCAGCCGTGGGATTAGACGTACGGGCTTGCGGCGCTTTTTGGTGTCCCGTTCGGCGGCGCCCTTCCGATACATCACGCCCCGACTAACATCGATCCACCCCGCATCAATGCTGGGGTTGAAGCCCAGCCGTAGAATCGCGTCCTTCCGGGTGCCAGTGTAGATAGCCAACAGGATGAAACGTGGCAGATGGCCCCCTGCCCTACCATTACGAGCCTCGCGCAGCAGCGTTGCAGCCTCGTCGCGCGTCAACCAGCGATCTTTCGCGGAAGGCTTTTTGGGTAACGTGACAGTGGAGGCAGTCAACAGATAGCCTTCGCGGTCGCAGTAGTTAATGGCGGCCTGCAACACGTTTAGTTCGCGCCGCAGCGTGCCGTTGGAAATCGGCTGATCCGGACGGGCCTTATCCTTGAAGCGGCGAATTCGGCTCTTGCAGTATCGGCGGCAGGTTTCGCCTTTCACGTCGGCGACATTCAGGGTACCCCAGAAATCAAGAAGCGGCCCGATAGCGGACCCAATGCGGCCCGGCGCAGCAACGGTGACGGCGTGTTCGCGAGCGTAAATGTCCAGCACTTCAGCAACAGGCATATGTTCAGCGCTGCGAGTGCTTGTTACTGTATCCTTGGAGGCGATGTACGCCGCAAGCTTGCCTTCAGCAATTCGGCGGTCGCTCGTGCCCGTTGAACAGTCTGCGCGCCCTGTGTCTCGGATGAGCCAGACAGCTTTGTCTGCCCGCCAGTACAGGCGGGGTCCTTTTGCGGTTCTCGGCATTTCGAAATTAGCTCCTGCAACGATTCATGATCAATGCGGACCGACCGGCCCATTCGAATGAGCAAGCCATGCTGGGCGGCCGCGCTTTTCAAGGAGCCTGGTCGAATTCCCAGAATTTCCGCTGCAGCTTCAATCGTTAAGAGGCGCGACATGGCGAACCCCCAGCCGATCAAGCGGCAGGGCGCGGCGAGAAACCGCTCCCGTCGCAATCAGGCTCAACCATGTTTTGCTGTAGAAAGATGTCGATTGCGTTCGCTGGTAGAAGGGTCATCCCACCGAGCCGAACATGCGCCAGCCTTCTTGTTTTGGCCAGCTTCCTGATCCGCCCTTCTGGCCAGCCAGTGGACTGAGAAAGCTGTTTGACCGTCAGCATTTTCATATGCCTCACATCCTCACACAATGCTTCCATCTGACACAGTTATCGTGTTAGTATTGAAATTATCACGTTTGTGATATTTTGCAACAGGATTGTTGGAATGGTCTCTATCGGTCAAAGATTTGGAGAGGTCAGGCGCCTAAGAGGTGAAACACAAATCGTGTTTTCTCGATCAGTTGGAATCTCCCAATCTGCCCTTGTCGCGTATGAACAGGGTGACCGCGATCCTCCGGCGACGGCCATCGCCGCGTTGTGCGAACGGTATCGTGTAAACTCCGACTGGATTCTCCTCGGTGCGGGGATTCCATTCCGAGCGAGCCAAGTGGAGATGTTCCGACGAGCAATACGGCTGGCGAAAGAGATTTTGCCGAAGCATCAGGAATCTCCGACCCTAGACGACGAGATTGAACTGGCGGCGCTGATATACGATCATCTGCTAGGATATGGTGAAGTTTCAGCAGAGAAAGCCGGTAATCTGCTCGAAAGGAAAGCTGCCAATGAATGATCGTGAACCATTCAGTGCGAGTGATCGGAAGATTATTGATTTTCTTGGCGGACTATACCCAGATCGCAGTCAACTGGTGGAGCGGAATAGGGAGCTTTCCAGGCAGGATGCGCAACGTCGTAGAGACCTTCGTTCTGCGCGGGAGGATCGTGAAGCACAACTTCGCAGATCTATAGTGGCCCTCGGTTATATGAAGACCGCTGCAATTCTGCTTTTCTGTGTCGTTGTGGCATATCTGCTGGCCCAGCACTGGACATCGAAATTGATCGGGCTTGATGGCTGGCTCCTGCTTTCGGTTTCCATCGCGCTGCTTGTACTGATTGACAGGCGTGAGGCCGACATCGGGCGGTGGATTTTCAAGCCCAATCTGAAGGCCCAGTTCTGGCCAACGGAGGTCGCCATCGATCGTGTATGTCGTAGCTCCAGATTATCACGCCGCGCCATTGCTATCGCCTTGAAAGGTCAAGTCCTTCGATAGCCGCAAACTGGTTCAGTGATCCGCAGCCGTGACAGAATCTGAAGACTTTCCGAAGTTGATGGAGCGTCGTTTTCGCTGAGTAGGCTGCGTCCAGATCGCTTGGGCTATAGACCTTGCTGGAGCATCGTTTTCGGCAGGCAACCTCGAATGAAACGTTCGCGTCCAATGCCTCCCCAACAGTCAACTGCAGCAGGCGTTGCCGCTGGAAGCGGAGCAGGTTGCGATCATTGATAAACACGGATTGGTCAGGCCAACCGTTTTCCAGCGCAGCCCCGGCATGCAGAAGCCGCTGCGCCCAGACAGTTTCTGCCTTAACGCAAGCAGCGCGAGTTCTGTGGCATTCCACAATCTGGAAGATGGGCAAATGGTCATCACGCAGCAATTGCTCAAGCTTTCGAAGTATCCCGGAGGTCCGCTTGGCCGCGATGGCGGCATTGAAATGCGCCTTCACGCGCATGGCGATGTCCCCCGTTTGCCCGATGTAGATCGGCATGAAATCGTACAGATTGTACGGATCAGCGCGGGTTGGATCGAGGATGATGTAATTCACGTATCGCAGCTCACCTGCCTGCACGGCGAGATCCGCCGCCATTTGCTGCATCCGGTCCTTAATCTCCGGGGTTATCTTGATCCGCTCGTTGTTCATCCGGCAGCCTTTCGCCGAGCTGGAATGCTCGACTGCTGCCCTCCCCCTCCCCTCTTGGCCCGGATGGCCGTTGCGGACGGGCGCGTCAGATGGCTATCTGCTGCCCATGAACGCTGTCGAGATTGAAGAAGCCGTTTCCGAACTTGTTGCTGCGCCGTTCGACGCACGCGAATTCTCGTTCCAGTTCATCACCGCCTATGGCGCGAAAAAGGCGACCGTAGACCGCCTGCACAAGGGCGACACCAACCAGTCCGATGTTGGTGGCGTTCTGCAGCGGAACAACATCCACATTGGAGTTGCCCAGCCCGGTGAAGTTGGCGCGATGCTGGCGCGGCTGCGGGCCAGCCCCAAGACGGCTAGCGCGAAAGCGAAGTTCATCCTGGCGACCGACGGCGAAACGGTGGAGGCCGAGGATCTTGTCGGCGGCGATGTTGTCGCCTGCGCTTATGCCGATCTGCCGCGCTTTTTCGCGACCTTCCTGCCGCTGGCGGGCATCTCCACCGTCAGGGAAATCAAGAACAACCCGGTCGATATCAAGGCCACGGGCCGGCTGAACAAGCTGTATGTCGAGCTGCTGAAGGACAATCCCGACTGGGCGACCGAGGAGCGGCGGCACGAGCTGAACCAGTTCATGGCGCGGCTGATCTTCTGCTTCTTTGCCGAAGACACCGGCATTTTCCGCGAAGGGCAGTTCAGCGCCACCATCACCCAGATAAGCCAGGCCGGCCATGCCCATGGCGAGTGGGGCAACACGCATGAGGTGATGGCCGATCTGTTCCGGGCGATGGACACGCCGGTTACGCATGAGGGCAATCTGGATGATCGTTACCGCAGGGCGGCCGGCATCCGGCCCTATGCCGATGTCTTTCCCTATGTGAACGGCGGGCTGTTCACCGGTGTGGTTGATTGCCCGCGGTTCAGCCGTACCGCGCGCGCCTTCCTGCTGCGCGCCGGCGAGCTGAACTGGAAGGAGATCAACCCGGATATCTTCGGTTCGATGATTCAGGCCGTGGCAGACGAGGGCGAGCGCGGCGAGCTGGGCATGCACTATACCAGCGTGCCGAACATCCTAAAGGTGCTGAACCCGCTGTTCCTGGATGATCTGCGTGACGCATTGGAGGCGGCGGGCGACAGCAAGCAGAAGCTGCGTAACCTGCGCAAGCGATTGGCGCACATCCGCGTGTTTGATCCGGCCTGCGGATCAGGAAATTTCCTGGTGATCGCCTACAAGGAAATGCGGGCCATCGAAGCGCAGATCGTGGAACAGCTGGGGGGCGAAGCCAATCTAAAGCTGGACGAGCGTCGCAGCGTCATCCCGCTTTCCAACTTCTTCGGAATCGAGATTAAGGGCTTCGCGGCCGAGATCGCTCGGCTGGCTTTGCTGATCGCCGAGTTTCAGGCGGACTGCCTGTATCTGAGCCAGCAGGAAGCGCGCGCGATGGTGCTGCCGCTGCACAAGACCGGGCAGATTACGGTGGGCAACGCGCTGCGGCTGGATTGGCTGGAGGTGTGTCCGCCGGAGGGGGCGACGCTGGTCGAGCATGATGTGGGCGGTCTGACGGGGCGGCTGGTGTTGGATGAGAACGGGCTGGGCGCGCGCGGTGCTGCAGAGACATATATCTGCGGGAATCCGCCTTACATCGGCGACAAGGTTCAGACCGCCGAGCAAAAGAGGGAATTGAAGGCGCTGCTTCCGCCCAAGCAGGACATAAAGTCGATTGACTACATCGCAGGATGGTTTTGGAAGGCTTCGGTGTATATCCAGTCGGGTGGCAGCTTCGCCTTCGTCTCAACCAATTCCGTATGTCAGGGGGTGCAGGTCCCTCTTATTTGGCCGCCGATATTCACGCGGGGACAGGTCATCAGTTTCGCCCACGAAAGCTTCTTGTGGGGAAACAACGCGGCAAAGAATGCGCAAGTCACTTGCGTAATCGTTGGTGTCACTAGCGATCGACCTGGCGATCGGTTTATCATTTCAAATGCAACGCGCATGATTGTACCGCACATCAACGCATATCTCACTGCGGGCGATGATGTCATCGTGCGAAAGGCGAGCGAACCAATAGCCGGGATAGCCATCATGTTTGGTGGCAACATTCCTCGGGACCAAGGCAATCTGTTGCTGGAACCGGACGAGGCTGAGAACCTTCTGATCGCCTATCCTGAGGCGCGCTCATTGATCGAACCGATTCTCGGATCGAAAGAATTTATCAATGGTCTTCTCCGATACTGCTTGTGGATTGACGACGAGATGGCCGATCTTGCTCGATCGATCCCGCCGATCGCGGAACGGCTCGCGCGGGTCTACGAGTATCGTCTAAACGGCAGCGAGCGCGGGCGGGCCGGGCTGGATACGCCGTACAAGTTCGAGCGTACCATCACGGGCACACGTGACACGATAGTCGTGCCCAGCGTTTCGTCCGAACGGCGAAGCTATCTGCCTTGTGGATTGCTGCCACCAAACGTGCGCATCTCGAACCTGGCCCTCGCGCTGTACGACGCACCGCTCTGGAACATGGCGCTGCTCGCCTCTCGACTACATCTTGTATGGATCGCCACCGTCTGCGGCAAGCTGGAGACGCGTTATCGCTACTCCAACACCCTTGGCTGGAACACCTTCCCCGTCCCGAAACTCACCGAGCAGGACAAAGCTGATCTCACCCGCACCGCCGAGAACATCCTGCTAACGCGCGAGGCGCATTTCCCCGCGACCATCGCCGATCTCTATGATCCGGACGGTATGCCGGACGATCTGCGTCGCGCGCATGACGAGAATGACGAGGTGCTGGAGCGCATCTATATCGGCCGCCGGTTCCGCAACGATACCGAGCGGCTGGAAAAGCTGTTCGAGCTCTACACGAAGATGTCGGCCAACGCCGCGCCGAAGGGCAAGGCGCCGAAGAAGGCGAACAAGGCCGCCTGAAGCAGCATGCCGCTTGATACCGGGCCGTCGATGCACTATGTATCGCAATTGAGATACAGGAGATTCCATGATGGCGACGTCCATGCTGCATGTGCGCATCGATGATGATCTGAAGGCAAAGGCGACCGAGGCGCTGTCGGCGATGGGCCTGAGCGCATCGGATGCCGTGCGCATGCTGTTCCATCGCATCGTCGCCGAACAGGCCTTCCCCCTGGAGCTGAAGGTGCCGAACGCCGAGACGCAGGCGGCGATGGAAGAGTCCCGTCAGATGATGGAAGACATGCGGGCCGGGCGTGCCCTGCCCCGTTTCCGGAACGCCGAAGAGATGTTCGCCAGCCTTGAGCGCGGGGAATAAGCGCGCGCGGCATCCGCGCGCCTGCAACTACATGAAATCCTTCACCAAGGATTGGGAGCGTCTGGATCGATCCGGCCGCTACGATATGCGGCTGCTGAAGTCTGTAATCCTGATGCTGATCGCCAATGACGAGCCGCTGGGGCCGGAATGGAAGGATCATCAGTTGAAAGGCGATTGGGCCGGATTTCGGGAATGCCATATCGGCGGCGACTTCCTGCTGATTTACGAAATCGATGATACGGTCGGCAAAAGCGGCACGGTCAACTTCGTCCGTGCCGGAACCCATAGCGAGTTGTTCAAGGAATGACCTCCAACACCATACCCGCCGTCCGACTTGTCACTGCGCAAACGGGCGCGTCGTCCAGTGCCAATGAGCTTGGCATGCGGCCAATGCAGGCGCGCGCCTATGCGCATCGTGGCGAGCAGTATCTGCTGATCAAATCGCCGCCGGCGTCCGGCAAATCCCGCGCGCTGATGTTCGTGGCGCTGGACAAGCTGGCGAACCAGGGCGTGCAACAGGCGATCATCGTGGTGCCGGAACGCTCGATCGGCGGCAGCTTTGCCGACGAGCCACTGAGCAAGTACGGCTTCTGGGCGGACTGGGCCGTGAAGCCGCACTGGAACCTGTGTAACACGCCCGGTGCAGACGATGTGAAGGTTGCCAAATCCAAGGTGAAGGCGGTCGGCGAATTTCTGGCCAGCGACGACAAGGTGTTGGTGTGCACGCACGCCACTTTCCGCTTCGCCATAGACGAGCTGGGCATTGAGGCGTTCGATGGCCGGCTGATCGCTGTGGACGAGTTTCACCATGTGTCGGCCAATCCCGATAACCGGCTCGGCGCTCAGCTGGGCCAGCTGATCGGGCGCGACAAGGTGCACCTGGTGGCGATGACCGGAAGCTATTTCCGCGGCGATTCCGTGGCCGTGCTGATGCCGGAGGACGAGGCGAAGTTCACCACCGTTACCTACACCTATTATGAGCAGCTGAACGGCTATCAGTGGCTGAAGACGCTGGACATCGCCTATAGCTTCTACACCGGGCGTTACATCGACAAGATCAACGATCTGCTTGATCCGGTGGTGAAGACGATCGTGCACATCCCCAGCGTGAATTCGCGGGAGAGCACCAAGGACAAGCATCGCGAAGTCGAGGAGATCATGGATCATCTCGGCGCCTGGAGGGGCACCGACCCTGCCACCGGCTTCCACCTGATCGAGACGGCAGCAGGCGCGACGATCAAGGTGGCCGACCTGGTAGATGACGACCCGGCCAAACGCGATCGCGTAGCATCTGCCCTGAAAAGCCCGGAGGCGCGGACGAACCGGGATCATGTCGACATCATTATTGCGCTTGGCATGGCGAAGGAGGGCTTCGATTGGATCTGGTGCGAGCATGCGCTGACGGTCGGCTATCGGTCCAGCCTGACGGAGATCATCCAGATCATCGGCCGCGCAACGCGTGACGCGCCCGGCAAGACGGTTGCGCGCTTCACGAACCTGATTGCTGAGCCTGCCGCTGCCGATGATGTGGTGGCTGAATGTCCGTCGTCAGAACATTTGGCACAACTCGCGGCGTAAGTTAGCGGAGTGCGGACCTCGTCTGGGGGTTGATGTTAGGCGGCGAGCTTGCGGTGTTG
>QFPK01000075.1 GCA_003248865.1 Sphingomonas sp. | reverse complement strand
TGACAGGTCAAACAGGCGATTGGTCAAGGGAATCAACGATATGTAGCCTTAAGGCAACGGTAGACGGTTAAAATCTATTAACCCGGTTCGTACGGGCGACGACTCGCTTTTTACGCCGACGTCAATTCGAGTCGGGCGCGAGCGGGATGCGACGAAAGGGAGGGGGAGGGCGAACGGCGAACGAAACGAGGTATCGCCATGCGAAGCTTCCACTGGATGTCGCCCGTTGCCGATATCCGCATATCCCCCAGCTCAGTTCATCTGCTTACCCGTTCCCGGGAAACTCCGGCGGGATTACCGGGGCACGATCCATGCGTTCCTGATGTTCATGGTGTCGAGGTCATGCCGCGCGAGATATTCGCCGGCCAGGTGGGAAACGAGCATCATGGCCCCAGCACCTGACCTCGAGATCGAGGGTGAACGGCTGTGCCGACGGCTCGGCGGCAGATGGACGAATGGACAGGGACTCTGCCTGTGTCCCGCTCACGACGACCATCATCCGAGCCTCTCCATCCGCGTTGGGCGTCGCGCCCTGCTGTTCAAATGCTTTGCAGGCTGTGACACAATGGCTGTCCTCCACGCGATCCGTCGGCTGCATCTGCCTCTTCCCCGCCCGGCTCCCGACGTTCCGTTACCGCGCTCGATCCAGGCCGCACCGCGACCGGGTCCAGCCTTGCGCGTATGGGAGGCATCTGTTCCGCCCATCGGTACCCCCGCCGACACCTACCTGTCCGGGCGCCTGCTCCAGCCGCCGTGGCAAGACCTGCGCTTTAACGCGCGCACGCCGCTCGGACATGGCCGCGACGTGGTGTTCCGCCCGGCGCTGATCGCCGCGGTGCGCGAGAGGCACCGGATCGTCGCTGTCCACCGGTCCTTCCTCGATCCAGTGTCATCCACTCTCGCGAACGACCTGACCGATCCTCGCATGATGCTGGGAAGACCCGGTCGCGGCGCGGTCCAGCTGGCGCCCGCAAACGAGATTCTGGGTCTCGCCGAAGGGATCGAGACCGCGCTTGCTGCCATGCGGCTGCACCGGCTTCCGGTCTGGGCCACGCTGGGCGCTGAGCGCGCCGCGCATATCCTCCTGCCCGACAGTCTCGAACGGCTCGTACTCCTGTTCGACAGGGATGGGCCCGGGTGGTCCGCGCACCAGCGCGCTTTGGAAGCTTATGCCAGGCGGGACCTCGAGATCCGCAGCATCTGGCCGCCCGCCGGTCATAATGACTGGGCCGATGTGCTCGCCACCCGGCTGCGCGCGGCCTGACGAGATGCCTACGAGAGGAGGCTGCCCCGCGTCACGAGATACGGGGCAGCGAACCCATCAGCCGTTGAGGCGATCCTTCACCGCCTTGGCCGGGGCGAAGCTCAGCTTCTTCGATGCCTTGATCGCGATGGTCTCGCCGGTCGCCGGATTGCGGCCCTCGCGCGCCGGGGAATCCTTGATCTTGAACTTGCCGAAGCCGTTCAGCGAAATCTCCTCGCCCTTCGCGGCGGCATCGGTGATCAGATCGAAGACGCTGTCGACGGCCTGGCGTGCATCGGCTTTCGTGAGGCCGAGCGCCGCCGCCAGCGCTTCTGCGAGTTCGGAATTGTTCATGACGAGTCTCCTGGAAAATGGCGTAGCCCGTGTCCTTAGCCGCGCAGCACCCCATGGTCACGACCCAAAAAGGCGCGACCGGAAAGGAGAGGGGGAAGGGGGCAGCGCGCGCGGCCTGATTGT
>QFPK01000074.1 GCA_003248865.1 Sphingomonas sp. | reverse complement strand
GGGGCGTGCCATTGCCGAGGCGCCTGACCCGGTCTGGGCCGAAAGTCTTGCCAATGCGCCTGTCGAGACGATCTCGGCGGTGACCGCCGCGCTGACGGATCTTGTGCTGGCCACGCCGGATCTGAAGGTGCCGAACGTCGATCACCTGCCAGACAGCCGCGCCAAGCGGCATCTCTTGGCGCTGGTCGCGTTGTGGCAAAGGTTGGGGGATGCGCTGCCAGAGGGGCTGGCACCGATTTCCCATGTGCTGGTGGTCTGCCTTGAGAAACTTGGTCCAATTCTGGAGAGAGCCCTGCGGGGCATGAGAATTGGAGAATAGTATGGGACGTCAGCGATTTACGCCGGAGCAGATCATCGCGAAGCTGCGTGAGGTGGATGTGATTGTCGGTCGAGGCGGGACCGCCGTCGAGGCTTGTCGGCAGATCGGGATTGCCGAACAGACGCTGTATAGGTGGCGTAAGGAATATGGCGGCCTGAAGGTCGACCAGGTGCGTCGGCTGAAAGATCTGGAGCGAGAAAATGCGCAGCTGAAGAAGCTGGTCGCGGATTTGGCGCTGGACAAGGCGATCCTGCAAGAGGCGTCGAAGCTGACTTTTTGAGTCCCTCCCGTCGCCGTGAAGCGATCGAGCAGGTCCGCCGGGTTCTTCCGGTATCGGAGCGGCGGACCTGCCGTGTTCTGGTTCAGCATCGTTCAACGCAGCGACATCGTCCCAAGGACGATGCCGACGAACGGGATCTGACGGCCGACATCATCGCGCTGGCTAGGGATTATGGCCGGTACGGCTATCGCCGTATCCATGCCTTGCTCGGCCATGCAGGCTGGCAGGTCAGCTTGTCGGTAGTGGAACGCATCTGGCGGCGGGAGGGTCTTAAAGTGCCGAAGAGGCAACCGAAACGACGTCGGCTCTGGCTGGGCGATGGGTCGTGCATAAGGTTGCGGCCACAGCATCGCGGGCATGTGTGGTCTTACGACTTCGTCGAGGATAAGACGCGCAACGGACGCAAGTTCCGGATGCTCAATATCATCGACGAGTTCAGCCGCGAATGTCTGGCGATGGTGCCGCTGCGACGGTTCCGGTCCAACGACGTGATCGACGTGTTGGCCGACCTGTTCATCGAGCATGGGCCGCCTGAACATATCCGGTCCGATAATGGTCCCGAGTTCGTTGCCCATGCGGTGCGCGAATGGTTGGGCAGGCTCGGCGTCACCACACTCTACATCGAGCCGGGAAGCCCCTGGGAGAATGGCTATATCGAGAGCTTCAACGCCCGTCTGCGTGACGAACTGCTCAATGGCGAGATCTTCTACAGCCTTGAGGAAGTCCGCTGTGTCACCGGCTGGTGGCGCGATCATTACAACCGACTGCGCCCGCACAGCAGCCTTGGCTACCGCCCTCCAGCTCCGGAAACGATTAAGATGCCAGCCTGGCCGCTCGGCTCCGCTACGCTCCGCCTCCCGCCCAGGCTGGCATCAGAAATCCAGATCAGCTAACTATGCAACCGGACCAATCATCGCGGGCAGTCCACGACCGATGTCGCGCGTGAAGCGATTCGCGGCTTCGGCGGTTGTTTCCGGAGATCCGATGCGTATTGCCGAACTCGATGTCCTCCGCCAGCGCGGGATGAGGCTGATCAGCTGGAGCGGCGTTGCCTTTACCGCGCTGCTGGCGCTGGCGATGGCCGTCGGACTTCTGACGCCTTCGCCCATGGCTGTCCTGATCTCGGCTGCCTTCAACCTGCT
>QFPK01000043.1 GCA_003248865.1 Sphingomonas sp. | reverse complement strand
ACACCGCAAGCTCGCCGCCTAACATCAACCCCCAGACGAGGTCCGCACTCCGCTAACTTACGCCGCGAGTTGTGCCAAATGTTCTGACGACGGACACGCAGGACCAGGCCGGCGTCTGGCTTCAGCGCTACACATTGCATGGCGACCTCATTCTGGGGCCGCACATGCGCGTCTTTGCGCAGCTTTCGAGCGCGATCGAGACTGGCCGCGCGGGTGGGCCGAGTCCAGTCGACGAAAACAAACTCGCGCTGCAGAACGCCTTCATCGATCTGAACATCCCGCTCGGGCAGGACGCGGCTCTGACCCTGCGAGGCGGCCGACAGGAGCTGTTGTTCGGTTCAGGCCGACTGGTAGACGCACGCGAAGGCCCGAACGTGCGCCGCACCTTCGATGCGGTGCGCGCAATTGTCGAACTTCCGGAGTGGCGTGTTGACATGCTTATCACCCAACCGCGCCGCCCTCTTCCGGGCGTGTTCGACGATGAAGCCAACAAAGACCAAGCTCTGTGGGGGATCTATGCCGTCGGGGGCAAGGACTGGCTGGCAGCTGGTGCAGTCGATCTCTACTATCTGGGCTATCGGGATAATGCGGGTACTTTCGCGCAAGGAACAGCGCGAGAGAGACGCCACTCGATTGGCGCGCGATTTCACGGTGCCAAGCGTGGATGGGACTGGAACTGGGAGGCGATCTATCAATTCGGCAGCTTCGGCGACGGGACCATCTCGGCCTGGACAATCGCCAGCGAGACCGGCTTTACATTCCAGGACAGGCCGTGGCGCCCGCGCATCGCGTTAAGTGCGAACATCGCGAGCGGCGACAGCGATCCGACCGACGCCAACCTCGGCACCTTCAACCCTCTGTTCCCACGCGGGAATTACTTCTCCGAGGCGGCAGTGCTCGGCCCGCGCAATTTCTTCAACATTCACCCCTTCCTGACTGTCAGCCCCTTGAAGGATTGGTCGCTGACCGCAGACGTGAATGTCTTCTGGCGCCTCGACACGAATGATGGCGTCTATGCTCCTTCAGGCCAGTTGATTCGCCTGCCATCAGGAAGTGACGAGCGCTTCGTAGGCTCGGCCGCCTCGCTCACCTCTGAATACGCTCTCTCCGAAAACCTGATCTTAACCGCGAGCTACACGCATTTTTTCGCAGGCGACTTTATTCGGATGACCGGCACGTCCGAAGATATCGACTTTATTGAGCTGACAATACAATTCAAGTTCTGAATTGAATTCATTATTTACTCATTGTTTCACTTCATGATCAAGATTCATTCTCCATATCCAGCCTCTGGCAATCGCGAGTAGGCGTTTTTGAAGGCCGGGCAGACGGGAAGATGCGGGCCGCGCGTCGGCTATTTAGCGTTTGACAATAACTCTATCTAGATAGAGTTATTACATATGACTCGTCAACGAGCCCTCTCGTCCCACCCCAGAACCATCCTCTCTGTCCTGCTCGACGCCCGTGGGGGGTGGTCCCACGGCTACGAACTGGCGCGGCTGGCAAGTGTCAAATCCGGCACACTCTATCCGCTCCTCATTCGCCTGGAAGCACAAGGCTATCTCGAGGCCGAATGGCAACAGCCCGTGGAAGGCGGGCGCCCGCCGCGCCATGCCTATCGGCTGACCGCCAGTGGCGTGCAGTTCGCCCGCGCCAATCCGCCCGGCCAGACGGTGCTGGAAAAGCCGTTTCGGGAGGCGACCATATGAGCTCCGGGCTGCGGCGCACTATTGCCAGCCTTGCCTGTCGTGCCTTGCAGGCGATGCTACCGTCGTCGCTGCAGTCATGGGGATTGGCCGTCCGCTGCGAAACGGCGGGTATAGCGGATGACAGCAAGGCGCTTCTATTCGCACTCGGCAGCCTGTTCGGCCTCATGCCGCGCGCTGTTGCATCGCATCTGCTTCGTTTTTCAGCCTCATTGACCGGCGGTGGCGCTTTTCGTTCTAGAGGTTCGATTGCCGTGCATTTCACCAACGCCATGATGCGCAACCCTCGCGCTCTCGGCATCATATGCGCGATCTGTGCGGTTGCGCTGGGGTTGGCCTATATGATGAGCGCTGGTGCGCCGGCCCGCTATCTCTGGATCAACGCCGTTGCACTGGTCATCGGGCTTGTAATGCTGGCCCTGCCCTGCCGTTTCGAGGCCAGGGGGCGGCAATCTGCCGGCGGGGCCGGCGGGGCGATCGCGGTGATGGCGGGTGCACTGCTGGCGACTGCGCTGCTGGGTGAGAGGGCCGATGGCGCGGCGCGCTGGGTCAATCTCGGCGGATTGTCCGTCCAGCCGAGCCTGATCCTGTTGCCAATGATGCTTGTCTGCTTTTCGCGAACCCGCAACGCCCTTGCGACTGTAGGCATCCTGGCGGCCGTCGTTGCAATGGCGCTTCAACCCGACCGGGCAATGGCCGGCATGCTGGCGCTGGGTCTGGCTACCCTCGCGATCATGCGCCCCGACAGGCATATCCTTGCAACCGCCGCCACGGGCATTGCCGGATTCGCCGCAACGCTGGTTCGTGCCGACGATCTACCGGCCGCACCCTATGTCGATCAGATCCTCTATTCGTCTTTCGACGTTCACACCGCAGCCGGAATGGCAGTGGTGGCCGGATCGGCGCTGCTGCTTGTTCCGGCCATCGTCGGGTGGAACCGTGATCCTGCAAACCGCTCGGCCTACGCCGCCTTCGGTGCGGCCTGGTCCGCCGCGATCCTGGCGGCCGCCCTTGGAAACTATCCCACGCCGATTGTCGGCTATGGCGGGAGCGCCATCATTGGCTATGCATTGAGCCTGCTGGTGCTGCCGAAACAGGCGGTGTCACGTGCCGGTGCTGCGTCCAGAAACTGCGATAAAGCGGAAAAGAGACCGATCGAACGGCAGCTGCGCGTCGGAATGGCGTAATCCGCCTCTAATTCCAAGCATTCCGTTTCACGCTTGTGGTGGTTTGAACTGCCCCAAAACAGCCCTTGCGCCTGCCTCTTGGGACGCTCGTAAGTGAGATATGTTTCTGTAACTTCGTCCGTTCATGCACACACACGGAATCATCCGAGTACGCGACATGATGATCCAGCCGGAATTCCGATCATGGTATCGGCAGAACTCACTCCCACTCGATTATTGATTGGCAACATAACACCTTGAAATATCTTCATTAAAAATATTTTTCGCAGCGATATACCGTCAGCCATCCCGGCAAAACCGCTGGCTTTTGAAATTATTGGATTTTTCCGGAGTACCCCGAAAAACCGTACTTTCGGGATCTATCGTCAAGCGAGGAACGTAGGAAACAATCCGACTCGATCCGTGCATTCCGCCGATTTCACGCCGTGACCCTATCATCGTGAAGACCAACTGTCACCTCCGAGCCTCCCAATGAACGAGTGCCGGTGACGCTGGTCCAACTTGCAGCCCGGTTCAGGCATGGCTCACCGGGCGCTTATTCCGTCTCCTACCGCCTACCCAAAGCGCACCTTGCATCCGCGACATATTCTCATTTTGGGAACGCGGTTGTGCGCCAAGGCGCACCCTTTGGGTCGCACCGGGCTAGACTACGGCCAATATGTCGATTAGTCTCGACATATGGAATCAGATGCCGCCATCCTTGCGTTCGCCGCGCTTGCGCAATCGACCCGTCTCGACGTGTTCCGTCTTTTGATGGAGCACGAACCGGACGGATTGCCCGCGGGCGACATCGCTCGCCGGTTGGATGTCCCCCACAACACCATGTCCACGCATCTGGCGACGCTGACGCGCGCCGGCCTGATCGATGCGGAGCGGCAGAGCCGCTCGATCATTTACCGCGCGAGGCTCGAGGCCGTGCATGCGCTCACCAGCTTCCTCGTGAAGGACTGCTGCGGGGGCCGCCCTGAAATCTGCGCACCGCTGATCGCCGACCTTTCCCCCTGCTGCCCACCGCAAACCTTCGCCGCCCAGGAGGCCGCCCATGACTGACCGCGTATACAATGTCCTGTTCCTCTGCACGGGAAATTCCGCCCGCTCGATCCTCGCCGAGAGCATCCTGACCAAGGACGGCGCCGGCCGCTTCCGCGCCTTCTCGGCAGGAAGCACGCCCAAGGGCGCAGTCAACCCGTTCGCCTTGAAGGTGCTCGGGAGCTTCGACTACCCGGTCGACAGCTTCCGCTCGAAGAGCTGGGGGGAGTTCGCTCAGCCCGGCGCACCCGTCATGGATTTCGTGTTCACCGTCTGCGACAACGCCGCCGGCGAATCCTGCCCGGTCTGGCCGGGACAGCCGATGACGGCGCATTGGGGCATCGAAGACCCCGCTGCCGTCGAGGGACCGGATATCGAAAAGGAAAAGGCGTTCGTCGCCGCCTTCCGTTATATGCGGAACCGGATTTCCGTTTTTACGGCTCTGCCGGTGGCAAGCCTGGACAAGGCTGCGCTTGGCACCAAGCTGCGCGAGATCGGCCGCAGCGAAGGCGCCGCCTCGCCGCGCCCTGACGTGGCATGAGGCCGGTCATGGACGTCATCATCTATCACAACCCCGATTGCGGCACCTCGCGCAACACGCTGGGCCTGATCCGCAATGCCGGCGTCGAGCCGCATGTCATCGAATATCTCAAGACGCCGCCAAGCCGCACGATGCTCGAGCAGCTCATTGCGCGCATGGGTATCCCTGTCCGAGCCCTGCTGCGCGAGAAGGGCACCCCCTATGCCGAGCTTGGCCTTGCCGACGCGGCTCTGACCGACAGTCAGCTTCTCGACGCCATGATGGCGCATCCCATCCTCATCAATCGTCCCATCGTGGTCACGCCGGAAGGGGTGAGGCTGTGCCGGCCATCCGAGGACGTGCTGGACCTGCTGCCCCCGCAGCACGGCGCCTTCATCAAGGAAGACGGCGAGCGTGTGGTCGACGAACACGGCCGCCGCGTCGCGACGGCCTGAGGAAAATCCATGTCCACCTTTGAACGCTATCTCACCCTCTGGGTCGCCCTGTGCATCGTTGCAGGCATTGCGCTGGGCCACCTCATACCCGGCGTCTTCCACGCCATCGGCGCGGCCGAGATCGCCAGGGTCAATCTGCCGGTCGCAGCCCTGATCTGGCTCATGATCGTGCCGATGCTGGTCAAGATCGACTTCGCCGCCCTCGGCCAAGTCAAGGAGCATTGGCGTGGCATCGGCGTCACGCTCTTCGTCAACTGGGCGGTCAAGCCCTTCTCGATGGCGGCGCTCGGCTGGCTGTTCATCGGCTGGCTGTTTCGGCCCTATCTGCCGGCCGATCAGATCGACTCCTATATCGCCGGCCTCATCATCCTCGCTGCGGCCCCTTGTACGGCCATGGTCTTCGTCTGGTCGAACCTCACCAAGGGCGAGCCGCATTTCACGCTGTCGCAGGTTGCGCTCAACGACACCATCATGGTGTTCGCCTTCGCGCCTGTCGTCGGCCTGCTGCTCGGCCTTTCGGCCATCACCGTGCCCTGGGACACGCTGGTCCTGTCCGTCGCGCTCTACATTGTCGTGCCGGTGATCGCCGCGCAACTCCTGCGCCGCCGGATACTCGCCAATGGGAGCGAGCCGGCGCTGAAGCGCTTCCTCGACCGCCTTCAGCCGCTGTCGCTGCTAGCGCTGCTCGCCACGCTTGTCCTGCTCTTCGGCTTCCAGGGTGAGCAGATCCTCGCCCAGCCGCTCGTCATCGCGCTGCTTGCGGTGCCGATCCTGATCCAGGTCTATTTCAACTCCGGGCTCGCTTATCTCCTCAACCGCCTGACCGGCGAACAGCATTGCGTCGCGGGTCCGTCGGCATTGATCGGGGCATCGAACTTCTTCGAACTGGCCGTCGCCGCAGCCATTAGCCTGTTCGGCTTCCAGTCGGGTGCGGCGCTTGCCACCGTGGTCGGGGTGCTGATCGAGGTGCCGGTGATGCTCTCCGTCGTCTGGATCGTGAACCGCTCGAAGGGCTGGTACGAGCGCGGCGAAAAGCCCCGGGCCGTTGCCGAGGCGAAACGCTGATGCTCCGCGATCTTCCCAACATCGATGACGCATGTCTGGACGTGCCGACGAGCGACCAGCTTCAGGCAACACCTTCGACCCATCCGCCGCGTATCCTCTTGCTCTACGGTTCGCTGCGCGAGCGCTCCTACAGCCGCTTCCTCACACAGGAAGCCGAGCGCCTGCTCAATCACTTCGGCGCGGAAACGCACATCTTCGATCCGCATGGCCTGCCGCTGCCGGACGGCGCCGACGTCAGCCATCCGAAAGTGCAGGAACTGCGCGAGCTCTCGCTCTGGTCCGAAGGCCAGGTCTGGACCAGCCCGGAACGGCACGGCGCGATGAGCGGGGTGATGAAGGCGCAGATCGACTGGATTCCGCTTTCGGTCGGCGCGGTGCGACCGACGCAGGGCCGCACGCTCGCCGTCATGCAGGTGTCCGGCGGCTCGCAGAGCTTCAATGCCGTCAACCAGATGCGCGTGCTTGGCCGCTGGATGCGCATGGTGACGATCCCCAACCAGTCCTCCGTCGCCAAAGCCTTTCAGGAGTTCGACGAGGCAGGCCGGATGAAACCGTCATCCTATTATGATCGGGTGGTCGACGTGATGGAGGAATTGGTGAAGTTCACGCTACTGACGCGCGATGTTTCACCCTACCTGACCGACCGCTATTCCGAGCGCAAGGAGAGCGGCGAGGCCCTGATGCGGCGGGTCAATCTAACGGCGGCGACCTGAGTATTCCCAACCGCGGCGATCGTGCATCATCGCTCGCGAGAATGACCAACCAATGAGGTCGCCTGAATGGATCACAGCCCCAAACAGTCACAGGCAAGCGTCTCCGAGGTATTCCGCGTCTTCCTGAAGCTGGGGCTCACCTCCTTCGGTGGCCCGATCGCGCATCTGGGCTATTTTCGGGACGAGCTGGTGACCCGGCGAAAATGGCTGAGCGAAAGCGCCTATGCCGATCTGGTGGCGCTATGTCAGTTCCTGCCGGGTCCCGCCTCCAGCCAGGTCGGCTTTGCGCTTGGCCTGACACGGGCGGGTTGGGGCGGCGCGTTTGCCGCTTTCCTTGCCTTCACCCTACCATCGGCTCTGATCCTTCTTGTGCTCGCCCTGACGGCCACGCGACTTGAAAGCCCGCTTGCTCTCGGCGTTCTGCACGGCCTCAAGATCGTCGCTGTCGCCATCGTGGCGCAGGCGGTGTGGGGCATGGCCAAAAACCTCTGCCCCGATAAGGAGCGCGCCACGATCGCGGTCGCGGCCGTGCTTCTGCTCGCGTGGGCGCCGGGCGCCATCGGAATGATAGCCGCCATTCTCCTCGGCGCAATCGCTGGGCTGGCCCTCAGCAAGGGACAGGTCACGGTCGGCGACCATCTGCCGGTTCCGATTTCACGCAAAGCCGGCCTGCTAGCCTTTGCGCTGTTCGCCGCTTTGATGATTGGCCTGCCGATCCTGGCCGGGCAAGCGCAGGGATGGGCGCTGGCAGACAGCTTCTACCGCGCCGGCTCGCTGGTCTTTGGCGGCGGGCATGTGGTGCTGCCGCTCTTGCAGGCCGAAACCGTCACCCCGGGATGGGTGTCCGACGACACCTTCCTCGCCGGCTACGGTGCGGCGCAGGCCGTGCCGGGACCGCTCTTCACCTTCGCCGCCTGGCTCGGGGCGGTTATGGGACCGCAGCCGAACGGCGTGGCCGGTGCAGCAATTGCTCTCGTCGCGCTTTTCCTGCCGGGCTTCCTCATCCTGATTGGCGCGCTGCCCTTCTGGGATCAGTTGCGCCGCACGATATGGGCGCAGTCGGCCATGCAGGGCGCCAATGCTGCGGTCGTCGGCATTCTCGGAGCGGCCCTCTATACGCCGGTCTTCACAAGCGCGATCGGCGGCATGCCGGACTTCGCACTGGCCTTGATTTGCTGTGTGGCACTGATGGCCTGGAAAGCTCCGCCATGGGTGGTCGTACTATTGGCGGCCGTCGGCGGGGCTGCGCTCAACTTGGCGTCGTGAGACAGTCCCATACCCTCCCTGCATTCCTTATGTCGCCGAGCGATTTGCACGTTCGGCGATGTCCGCGCATCGCTCGATCAAAACCTCGAACGGCTCCGCGTCGTCGAAGAGCAACCCATCCTCGACCATCCGGGCATAGTCATCCTCCAGCGCCTTCGCGCCATCGCCCGCCGGAACGAGTTGCAGGCCGCCATCGACGGCTGCCCCGTAATCGATCGGCGAGCGATCAGCCGCTTTCTCCGCAAAGAACATCGACTTGTGGCGAGCGACCGCGTTCGCCAGTTCGCGGTCAGCGAAGGCAGCGTCCGCAAGACCGGCTTCATCGAGCCGGGCGACATCATGCCAGTGCCGGGCAAAGCGGTCCCCACGCAGCCGGTCCTGGTGGCAGAAGACATGGATGGCGGTCGCCTTCTCCCAGAACGTCCGCTCGGCGTGCATGACGCGCGGACGCGCTGTCGGGAATATCAGGCCATCGATCAGGCCGGAGGCATCGCAGACAACATCGCGCAAACTGGCCGGCTCACCCGTCGATCGCGCGCCGAACTCCAGCATGACGCTGGGGGCGACATAGCCCGATCCGACGGCGGTCGGTTCGTAGTCGATAAAGAGCCGATCACCTTCGACGCGGATCGCCGCAGCCAAACCTTCCGTTGCCAGGGCGTCGGCGATCACCGGCTGCACGACAGCGCCAACCCATTCAGGTAGCCGGCGCCGAACCTCGCTAGACCAGCGCTTTTCCTCGCTTCGCGTTTTCGGCAGGCCCTCGCCATTGTCCCCGACCAGGTCGGGCGCGATGGCCCGAATGTCGTAGGTCAGATCCACATCCTCCGAAAACCGATGGATGACCTGATAAGCTTTCGACAGCGATGTGCCGCCCTTGAACACCAGATGTTCACCAAGCGGCGCCGTGTAGAGCGTGCTCAACGCCCACACCACCCAGACGTCCTTTTCAAGCAGATGCGCGGGCCGCCCCGAACGATCCGCCGCGACGCCAAGGGCGTCGCGGCGATCCTGAGCCGAGAGGAGCAGGAAGGTTTCAGCCATAGGCCACCTTCCCGACACTCTGCGCCAACCATGTCGGAAGCTGCGGCGCGGCCGCCACCAACTCGCCAAAGGCGCTGGGCGGCAGCTTTTGCTTCAATGTCCTGAGCGCAGTTTCGGCTTTCTCCGGGCCGAGCCAGGCCAAGGCCCGGACGGCCTCTCCCGCCGGCCGGTTGGCCAGAGCCAATTGCCAGCGCGGGGCATGGCGCAATTCCACGACCTGCTTGCCGAGATTCATCTTCCGGCTGCGCCCGGAGGTCAGATAGACCGAACGAACCGGCACCTGCGTTGTCAGGCCAAGGGCGTTTGCGGCCGCCGCACCGTTCGAGACGATGATCTCGCCACGCTGGCTGGCCAGGGCCTCCACAGCCTGTTCGACCGACGGCGCGCGCGTCCCGAACCGACTGGCGACAGGGCGGAGATAGACACCGCGCCCAGCCCGGATGAGTTGTTCGCGCTCGGCCAGACGCGACAAGGCCTGGTCCAACGCGGCGCGATTACCGAGATGGAGCAGCCCTTTAGCGGACACAGAAGCGCCCTCGGGCAAGCCCGTCATATGCGACAGAATCTGTTCGGTCAGCCGTGTCATCGTCTTTCTCCTGTCAGGAACATACGCAGTTTTCTGACAGTTTTCAAGGAAACACATCCAGGACGGAAAGCCGGGACAAGGGGGAAAGCCTTCCCCTGCGGTCGAGCCTTGGGTCTCGCCCGACCCCTTCTGCGGGGAGATTCCCGCAACGCCCCCATAGAGTGAGAGTGCGGACGGGGTTTCCCGTGACGGGTTGAGGGTTGGAGAAGAGGTCTCCGGCGCCCGTCGCGGAGAACCGCGATGTTCAGGAAAAACCACGGCGCCCGCGCCAGTTCAGGCCGGGCGAGCCTCTATGACGACA
>QFPK01000042.1 GCA_003248865.1 Sphingomonas sp. | reverse complement strand
GGCCTCCGGTTCCGCTTCGCTCCACCTGCGCCCGGCAATGGCGGCGGAGACGACAATGCACTAACTATCTACCCGGACCACCCGGTGGGGGCTGCTCAAGAGCCCGGCCCGCCGGAGGCATGGCCCACTGCGAGCGCCAGCCCCCGGCGGATGTGATTAGAAGCGGGTGGAGAATTCCACGCCGCCCAGCCGCGGGTTGCCGCGGATGAAGGTGGGGATGCCGAAGGCGCCGCCGGTGTTGCCGGCGTCGATGATATAGTCCTTGTCGAGCAGGTTGGAGACGAAGCCGGCCACCTGCCAGCGGCCCTCCTTGCCGGTGAAGCCGGCGCGGAGGTTCACTAGTGTCACCGGCCGTTCCGAGATCAGCTCGCTGTTGGGCACTTCGAAGTAGATCTTGGAGCGGTAGGTGATGGTGGGGGTGAGGAAGGCTTCGATATCGTTGCCGAGCGGCATGCGGGCGTCGATGCCGGCGGCGGCCTGCCATTCCGGCTGCAGGCGGAAGCGGTTGCCTGCGAACACGCCGTTGGAGGCGTTGTCTTCGATCTTGCTGTTGATCCAGCCGAAGTTGCCGAAGATCAGCAGGCCCTGCATCGGGCGGACATTGGCTTCGCCTTCGACGCCGACATTCTTGGCCGAGCCGGCGTTGCGGGTGACGGACTGGCCGTTTTCGATCACGGAGACCTGGAAGTTGTCATACGTCTGGTAGAACACGCCCAGGCTGCCGCTGAATAGGCCCTGGCTGGCTTTCACGCCGGCCTCGTAGTTCCAGACCGTTTCGGCCGGGATGTCCTGCCGGACGGCGACGGGGCCGCTGCTGGTGGCGCGCGCGTTCAGCTGGATGACCGGGCTGCGGCGGCCCTTGGAGACGGTGGCATAGCCGTTGAAGCCGTCCGCGAAGCGGACCAGCGCGTTGAAGCGGGGCAGGAAGGCGTTGTTGCTGCCGCTGGCGCGGAAGACTTCGCCGTTGGTGCTGGCGAAGGGCAGCAGCGGAGAGCCGGCGAGCACCGCGTTCGGCTGGATCGAGAAGTAGGTGGAGGTGCGATCTTCCCACAGGTAACGCGCGCCGACTGACAGCTCCAGCCAGTCGGTGACATCATAGCTGACGTCGGCGAACAGCGAGATGGTCTCGAACTCGCCGCCATTGCCATAGACGGAGCTGTAGGGGATCTGCTTCAGCAGTCCGCCCGTCAGCAGCGAGGTCGCCTGTGATGCCGTGACGAGGCCGGCGCTGTTCACGCAGCCCAGCCCCGGGATCAGGCGCAGGGCGCACTGGATGTAGGTGCCTTCCTCCGTGCTGAATGGCACGGTCTGGGTGCCCTTTTCCCAGAACCAGTTGAAGCCGGCGAAGGCGCGCAGGCGGCCGCCGTCGTAGTTCACGCGGCTTTCGTGGCTCAGTTGCTCGCCCTTGGAATCTTCGGCGAATTCCAGGAACCAGGCGGCGGAGCCGTCGGCGTCGAACACTTCATAGCTGTCGAACTTGCGGAAGCCGAAGATGTGGACCGTCGACCAGGCGCTGCCGTCGGGCTGGTAGCGCGCCGTCAGGTTCACATCGTGCACGTCGCGCCACAGGCCCAGCTTGTCATGCTCGAACACGGACGCCGCCACCGGCGAGCCGCCGAGTTCGGCGAAGGTGTAGGGCGAGGTGGTGCCGCCGTAGGGCGGCAGCGCGCCGGACTTGAAGGCGGTGCCCGGGTTGCGCTGGCCATCGTAGGTGTAGACGAGGTCGGCGCGGATCGGGCCTTCCGGATCGAACTTCAGCGACACGCGCACACCGCGCTGGTCCTGCCCGTTCAGATCGTCCTGCTCGGTGGTGCCGTTGGGCGTGGTGCCGGCGATGTTCTGCACCACGCCGTCGCGCTTCTTCCAGGCGAAGGCGATGCGCGCGCCGACCACGTCGTTGGCGATGTTCAGCATGCCCGACAGCTGGCGCTGGTTGAAATTGCCGAAGGCCGCGCGGGCTTCCGCCTCGAAATGGTCCGACACGGGGTTCGAGATCACGCTGATGGCGCCGACGACGGACGCGGTGCCGAACAGCGTGGCCTGCGGGCCCTTCACGACTTCCACGCGCTGGATGTCGAACAGGTCGAAATAGGAACCGCGCGACCGGCTGACGTCCACGCCGTTGTAGTAGATCGTCACGCGGGCGGCCTCCTGCGCCGATCCGCTGTCCGACGTGATGCCGCGGATCACGAAGCCGGGGTTGTTGGCCGATTGTTCCTGGATGTTGAGGCCCGGCACGAAGGCGGACAGTTCGTTGAACTGGCTGACGCCCAGCCGCTGCATCTGCTCGCCGGACCAGGCCGTCACCGTGAGCGGCACGTCCACCAGCTTCTGGTCCCGCTTTTGCGCGGTGACGATGATTTCATCGCCCAGATCGGCGGAAGGCGCATCCTGCGCGGCAGCCGGCGCCAGCGGCAAAAGGGCGAATGTGGAGGCTGCAAGCAGGAAAGACGGCTTCATAAGGGGATGCTCCGGAGCGGGAGTGAAACGAAAAGAGACGGAGCGCCCCTGAGCCCGCCATGTTGCAGTGCAGTGTCAGGCCTGTTGCAATGCGGTGACTGCCGCTGGGTGTGGCCTGGGTGCCACGCTGCTGCACCGCACCCTTTTGCCCCACCCCTCTTTTCCAGCGCCCGCGAAGCCGTTACAGACAGGCCCATGGTCACTGCCCCGCCTCCGCCCGAAACCCGTATCGTCCACAGCCGCCGCGTGGCCTGTGACGGAGACGAAGGGGCGCTGGGCCACCCGCGCGTCTGGCTGCAGATCGACGAGCGCAACTTCACCGACTGCCCCTATTGCGACCGTCGCTTCGTGCTGGAAGGCGATGGCGGAGGGGATCACCACTAGGGTTTGGGGTTTTTTTTGCCTCCGGCGGGCAGGGAAATGATTTCCCTGCACCCTCTAAGTTGGCGTTGCGCACTACTCTGATGTCGTGCGTGTACCCTGCTTGATTGCCTACGGCGCTGGAGCTTACCCGCGCCGCAGGCAGTAAACTCAGTCAGCGCAACCTAAACGATCAGCCTTCAAATGTGGGTGCAGGGAGCACGGCTCCCTGCCGGGGTGAAGGGGCAGAGCCCCTTCGTTTTACCTCACAACACAGCGGCGATCTGGCCCAGAAGCGGCCGATCGGCGGGGGGCATCTCCAACCGGAACAGGCCGTTCACCGGCACCCATTGCATGCGTTGCCCTTCGCGCGGGGTGGGGGTGCCGTGCCAGCGGCGGATTGCGAATGCCAGCAGCACCAGATTCACCTTCTCGTAGCTCCAGGAGGAGAAGCCGCAGGGGGACAGGCAGGCGGTGCTGGTTTCGATCCCCAGTTCCTCATGCAGTTCGCGCACGAGGGCGGCTTCGGGGCTTTCCAGCGGTTCGAGCTTGCCGCCGGGGAATTCCCACAGCCCGGCCATATCCTTGCCGGCGGGGCGGTCTGTGACGAGCACATGATTGTCAGCGTTCAGCAGCACGGCGCAGGCGACCGTGAGCAGCGGGAGCGCGCGGGGCGGGCGGCCGCCGGGGCAATCGGCGAAGCCGGTCGAGGCCGGGGTGTCAGCCGACAATGATCTTCAGCCGTTCGCCGGGTTGCAGGGGCCGGTTGGAGATTCCGTTCAGCGCCAGGAAGCTCTGCACCCGGTTGTAGGGCGGCGACATGCGCTGGGCGAGGCTTTCGACGCTGTCGCCGGATTTCACGGTGACGACGTCGATCTTGCGCCCGCGCGAGGCGGCTGCCGCTTCCTGCGGGGTCAGGCGGCGGAAGGAGGAGATCAGGCCGTTGAACTGCGCGCCGCGCCCGGCGGGGGCGATGGTGCGGATCACATAGACTTCCTGCGGGGAGACGCGGAACACGCTGACGCCCACGTCCATCTGGCCTTGCCGGCTGGAGAGGCGCGCTTCCGACAGGCCGGCATCGAAGCTGTTGACGCGGCGTTCGTTGTAGCTCGCCTGCGGCACCTGGCCCGCCACCTGCTGCCAGACCTGTCGGGTCACATCCTGCAGGGACTGGCCCGGCTGCACCTTTACGCCTGCGAACAGGAACTGCGATCCGTCCGGCGCCCGGCCTGCGACGGCCTGCGGGCTGTTCTGCAGCTGGAAGCCCTGCGGCGCATCGAAGGCGAGGCAGAGCGACGCGTGGCGGAAGCTGTTGCCCGAGATAATCCCCTGATCCGGCGCGTCGCCGAAGTTCATGCCGTCGATTGCGGCCAGATAGGCGTCTCGGTTGAGTGCGCCGCCGACGCCGGTATCGGCTGCCTGACGGGCCACGCGCTGCACCCGATCGGCCGTGACGGGGTGGGTGGAAAAGACGGAGGCGACGCCATTGCGTTCGAGCGACTCCCGGCCTTCGACTGCGGCGACCCGGTCCAGTGCTTCCAGCATGCTGGCGGCCGCGCGCGGATCATAGCCGGTGAGGATGGCGTAACGCATGCCCAGCGTGTCCGCCTGGCTTTCCTGACTGCGGGAGAAGCCGGCGACCCAGGCGCCCGCGCCATAGTTGACGGCTTCGGCGGCCTGCCCGCCCAGCAGGATCGCGGCCGCGATGGAGCCGAGCGCGCCGACGGTGGCGCGGCCCTGCCGCTTGTCGCTGTGGCGCGCGGCGACGTGGCCGGCTTCATGCCCCAGCACGGAGGCCAGTTCCGCCTCGTTGTTGATCATGCTGAGCAGGCCGCGGGTGATGTAGATATAGCCGCCGGGCGTGGCCATGGCGTTGGGCACGGGCGAGTTCAGCACCGTGACCTTCCAGTCCCCGGGGGTGGAGCCGGGCACGGAGGCCATGCCGATCCGGGTGCCGACGCCGCGCACATAATCCGACAGCGGGCCTTCCACCGTGCCGCCGAACTCCGCGACGATCTGCTTATAGGCCTGAGCGCCGGTCTGCCGGTCTTTCTGGGAGAGGCCTGTCAGCGCCTTTGTCTGCGCGGGTGCTGCGGTGGGCGTTGCCGCGACGGCCAGCAGCGAAGCGGCCAGCGCGATACGGGCGGCGTTGGAAATGCTGCGCAGCATAAGGCCCTCCCGCGCCTTGTCAGGCCGCCCGGGCGAAGGCCAGGAACTTGGCCCGCCGGTCCGCCTTCAGCTCTGCGCGCGACAGGGCTTCCAGCCCGTCGAGCGCGGCATCGATGGAATCCCCCAGCCGGGCGATGGCGTCTGCCGGAGCGCGGTGGGCGCCGCCGACGGGCTCCGGCACGATGGCGTCGATCACGCCCAGCTGGGCAAGGTCCTGCGCCGAGATTCGCATCGCCACCGCTGCCTCGGCGGCCTTGGCGGCATCGCGCCACAGGATGGAGGCGCAGCCTTCCGGCGAGATCACGGCATAGACGGAATGTTCGAACATCAGCACCTTGTTGGCAGCCGCCAGCGCCACCGCGCCGCCCGAGCCGCCTTCGCCGATGATCACGGAGACCATGGGGACTTCCGCCTTCAGGCAGGATTCGGTGGCCCGGGCGATGGCTTCGGCCTGCCCGCGTTCTTCCGCGTCGATCCCGGGATAGGCGCCGGGCGTATCCACCAGCGTCACGATGGGAAGGCCGAAGCGGTCCGCCATTTCCATCAGCCGGGCCGCCTTGCGATAGCCTTCGGGCTTGGCCATGCCGAAGTTGCGCTGCACGCGGCTCTGGGTGTCGTGGCCCTTTTCATGGCCGATCAGCATTACGGACCGGCCCCGGAAGCGGGCGGGGCCGCCCAGGATCGCGACATCGTCGGCGAACTTGCGGTCTCCGGCGAGCGGCTGCCAGTCCTCGAACAGCTGGTCCACGATTCCCAGGAAGCGGGGGCGATCCGGGTGGCGGGCGACCAGCGTCTTCTGCCAGGGCGTCAGCGACTTGTAGATGTCTGCCAGCAGCCGTCCGCGCTTGGCTTCCGTGCGTTCCAGCTCGCCAGCACGGGCGGGGTCTGCCGACAGGTCGGCGATCTGCGCATCCAGCGCGGCGACGGGCTTTTCGAAGTCCAGTGTCTGCACCATGGTTGTTCCAGTTGGTCAGGCGCGGCGATAAATCAAGCGCCACACGCTATGGCCCAGCGCGCGGGCCTTTTCCGCGAAGCGGGTATCCGGCCAGTCGGGCGGAATCCGCTCCCAGTCGTCCGGCGTTTCCGCCGTCCATTCGAAGTCCGGCTGGTTCTGCATCACGGCCAGCGCATGCCGCATATAGCCGACATGGTCTGTCGCGATCCTGAACTCCCCGCCGGGCTTGAGCTTTGCGGCCACGAGCTTCAGCGGGCCCGCGTTCACGAAGCGCCGCTTGGCGTGGCGGGCTTTGGGCCATGGATCCGGGTGGAGCAGGTACAGCGCGCTCAGGCTGGCGTCCGGCAGGCGTTCCAGCACGTCGATGGCGTCGCCGCGATGCACGCGCACGTTGGAGAGGTCGCGCTCGTCCACTTCGGCCAGCAGCCCGGCCACGCCGTTCAGATAGGGCTCTGCGCCGATGAAACCCCACTCCGGGCGGAGCGCTGCCTGAAAGGCCAGATGCTCGCCCTTGCCGAAGCCCACCTCGAACGCCAGCGGGCGCTCATCTCCGAACAAGGTGGCGGCTGACAGAGCGCCTTCTTTCGGCACAGCCAACCGGGGCAGCAGTTCGTCGACCAGCCGCTGGGCATTGGCGCGCAGGGGGTGGCCCTGCGCACGGCCATAGAGACGGCGGATGGAAAGGGGGTCGGGGGCGGCAGTCACGGCGACGTCCTTAGCAGCTTCGCGGGGTGACGTCGCAACCCCCGCGCTGCAACTTGTGGCGTTGAAGGGGATCAGATGACGTCAGGGCTTCAGGCAGCGCGCGGCGCAGAGGTGGACCATGTGAGTGACATGGTGCGTTCGGTTCCGGCGTGCGCGACATTGGGCGTGCGGGGCGGCGGGCCGGGCGGACGCCCCGGCTGCCGGATGGACGGGCAGCTGCCTGCTGCCTGCGAGGCGGACGGCAGGTTCAGCCGTGGCGCGGCGCTGATTCTGGCCGATCAGGCGCTGGCGGCCGGGGTGTTCGCAACCCTGCCTGCTCCGATGGCGATGATGACGCTGGATCTGCGCCTCGACTGGCATGGCGAGCTTCCGGTGGCGGCCGACATCGGCTTCGCTACCTTGCGGGCGGTCGGAGAAGGCGCGCATTGCCATGTGCAGGGCGAGTTGCTGGCGGATGGCGTGGTGGTGGCGACGGGCAGCGGGCGCTTTCTGATCGGCGCGCTGCCGGGCGGGCGGGTCGCCGAGCGGCAGGCGAGCCCTGTGGCGCTGCCGGTTTCCGGCGCGGCGAGGTTCGACGATCTGCTGGCGATGCAGGCTGACGGCGACGGCTGGCGCATCGACTCCGACCTGGCGCTGGTCGGGGCACGGGCATTGCCCGCCTATCATGGCGGTTTCGTTGCTGCCGCGCTCGAATCGGCCTGCGCCCGGCTGGCGCCCGGCCATCGCGCGGTCGATTTCGATGTGCGCTATCTGCGGCCGGCGCGGGCGGACCTGCCGATGCGGCTGGTCGCGCGGCCGGTGCGGGCGGGCAAGCTCGCCAGCGTGTTCGATGCGGAGGCCTGGCAGGGGGATGTGCTGGTCGCCGTGGCACGGGCGCTGTTCTCCGGCGCGGCATCGCAACAGGGTGTGATGCATCGCTTCGATTGAAAGCCGGCTTTTGTGCGGCACTTTCGATCAGAGTGATGGGCTTTGCTGATTGGACAGTCTTTCGTGAAGGTGCAACTTTCGGTGCCTACAGTTCCGGAGCCGAGAGGGAGAGCGCAATGAACGCCGAGAGCAAATGCCCGATGGGAAGCAAGGCCAGCCGCACCGCGATTGTGCGCAGCATGACGAACGGCATGTGGTGGCCCGACCGTCTGGATCTTTCGATCCTGAACATGAATTCGCCGCTGATCGATCCGATGGGGCCGGATTTCGATTATGCCGCCGAATTCGCCAAGCTCGACCTGAAGGCGGTGAAGGCGGACATCTTCGCGCTGATGACCGATTCGCAGGACTGGTGGCCGGCGGACTGGGGGCATTACGGCCCCCTGTTCATCCGCATGGCCTGGCACAGCGCCGGCACCTATCGCATTTCCGACGGACGCGGCGGCGCGGGCGCCGGCACCCAGCGCTTCGCGCCGCTGAACGCCTGGCCTGACAATGTGAACCTGGACAAGGCGCGGCTGCTGCTGTGGCCGGTGAAGGAAAAATACGGCAGCGCCCTGTCCTGGGCGGACCTGCTGATCCTGGCCGGCAATTGCGCGCTGGAATCGATGGGGCTGCAAACGGTGGGCTTCGGCGGCGGGCGTTCCGACGTGTGGGAGCCCGAGAATGACGTTTATTGGGGCCCCGAAGGCGAATGGCTGGCGACCAGCGAAAAGCCGGGCGGGCGTTATTCCGGCGAGCGCGATCTGGAAGACCCGCTGGCCGCCGTGCAGATGGGCCTGATCTATGTGAACCCCGAAGGACCGGACGGGAACCCGGACCCGCTGGCGGCCGCGCACGACATCCGCGAGACCTTCGCCCGCATGGCGATGAACGACGAGGAGACGGTTGCCCTGATCGCGGGCGGCCACACCTTCGGCAAGACCCATGGCGCCGGAGACCCGAGCCATGTCGGCGCCGACCCGGAAGCCGCGCCCATCGAGGCGCTGGGGATCGGCTGGGCCAGCAGCTTCAACAGCGGCGTGGGAACGGATGCCATCACCTCCGGCCTGGAAGTGGTGTGGACGCAGACGCCCACCAAATGGTCCAACTATTTCTTCCAGAACCTGTTCGAGAATGAGTGGGCGCTGACAAAGAGCCCCGGCGGAGCCCACCAGTGGGAAGCGGTGAATGCCGCCGCCGACATTCCCGACCCGTTCGTGCCGGGCAAGTTCCGCAAGCCCACCATGCTTACCACCGACCTCTCGCTGAAGCTGGACCCGATCTATGCACCGATCTCGCGCCGCTTCTATGAAGACCCGGCCGCCTTCGCAAAGGCGTTCGCGGAAGCCTGGTACAAGCTGACCCACCGCGACATGGGGCCCTTCTCCCGTTATCTGGGTGCCGAAGTGCCGGACGAGCCGCGCATCTGGCAGGACCCGGTGCCGCCTGTTGACCACCCGCTCGTCAACGCGGGCGACATCGGTGCACTGAAGGCGGAGATTCTCGCCGCCGGCCTCACCACCGGGCAGCTGGTGAAGGCAGCCTGGGCCTCGGCCTCGACCTTCCGCGGGTCCGACAAGCGCGGCGGCGCCAATGGCGCCCGCGTCCGCCTGTCGCCACAGAAGGACTGGGCCGTGAACGAGCCGGCCGAGCTGGCCGCCACGCTGAGCAAGCTGGAAGCCATCCAGTCGGCCTTCAACGCCAAGGCGCCGGGCGGCCGAAAGGTCTCTCTGGCTGACCTAATCGTGCTGGGCGGGGCCGCGGCCATCGAAGACGCCGCGAAGCGCGGCGGCCACACTGTCTCCGTGCCGTTCCACCCCGGCCGCACCGACGCCAGCGACGAACAGACCGATGCCCACAGCTTCGCGGTGCTGGAACCCCGGTTCGACGGCTTTCGCAACTATGCCTTCGCCCCCACCAGCCGCTCCGCCGAGGAGCTGCTGGTGGACAAGGCCCAGCTGCTGAACCTGACCGCCCCGGAAATGACGGCGCTTGTCGGCGGCCTGCGCGTGCTGGGCGCCGGCCACGGCATCGCAAAGCACGGCCAGTTCACCGACCGGGTCGGCACCCTCTCGAACGATTTCTTCAAGAATCTGCTGCGCTCCAGCTTCACCCACAGCTGGGCCCAGACAGATGACGGCGCCTATGTCGCGAAGGATCGCAAGACGGGCCAGTCCGGCTGGACGGCCACGCGCGTGGACCTGGTCTTTGCATCCAACGCCCAGCTGCGCGCCGTCGCCGAAACCTACGCTGCCGACGACGCCGAAGGGCGCTTCGTGGACAGCTTCGTGCAGGCCTGGGCCAAGGTGATGGACGCGGATCGGTACGATCTGGGGCGCTGAGGGTTGGGGTTTTTGCCTCCGGCGGGCAGGGAAATGATTTCCCTGCACCCTCTAAGTTGGCGTCGCGTGCTGCTCTGATGTCTCGCGCGTGACTTGATTTGATTGCCT
>QFPK01000073.1 GCA_003248865.1 Sphingomonas sp. | reverse complement strand
AACGGCGCGAGCTGCGGTATCCTCGAGCGAGCGAAAGAGCTGTTTGCGGCGCTGGCGTCCATTCTGACCGGCAATGAGGTCGGCTACTTTCTCTCGTTTTCGCATTCGATCACCTCCTGGTTTCGGTCGTAGTATGCGTAACGCACGAAAAGGGAGAAGGGTTGCCGCTGTATTTGGTGAGCATTCTGACGGCTCACCATCGGTGGATTGCCTGGCTCCGATCAGCAGCGACACTCCTGCTCCGGTCAAACGGAAGCGCAGGAGTCGTGTGATGGAATATTTTGCAGGCCTGGACGTGTCGGTCGAAGAAACAGCCATCTGTGTCGTGGGCGATGACGGGACGGTTGTGCTGCAAACCGCAGTGGAAACCGATCCAGCGGCGATCGGCGAAGCGCTTCGCCGATATGCTGGCCGCCTGCGTCGCGTTGGCCATGAGGCTGGCTCGCTGTCGCCCTGGCTGCATGCCGGCCTGCTCGCGATCGGCATTCCGGCAGTCTGTCTGGAAACCCGCCATGTGCGTGCAGCGCTGTCGGCCCAGCGCAACAAGACGGACGCCGCCGACGCACTGGGCATCGCACACATCATGCGCACCGGCTGGTTCCGCCAGGCGCACATCAAGTCGGAAAACTGCTACCGGATACGCCTGCTGCTGGTCCAGCGACGGAACCTCAAGCGCAAGTTTCTCGATCTGGAAAATGCAGTCCGGCACTCGCTGAAGGTGTTCGGCATCAAGCTTGGCAAGGTCGGCCGTGGCAGCATGGAGAAGGCCGTCCGGGAAGCGATCGCCGGCGATCCGATGGCAGCTGGCGTGATGGAATGCATGCTCCGCGCCCGTGCTGCGTTGTGGGCGGAGTACCTCATACTCAACAAGCTGGTGGTGCAGATAGCCATGCGCGACGAACTCTGTCGCCGCTTCATGGAGATCCCTGGTGTCGGCCCGGTCACGGCGCTCAGTTTCAGCAGCGCGATCGACGATCCCGCCCGCTTTCGCCGCTCGCGCAACGTCGCTGCCTACTTCGGTCTGACTGCAAAGCGATGGCAGTCGGGAACGTCGATCGACGTGCAGGGACGCATCAGCAAGGCAGGCGATCCTGATGTCCGTCGCGCGCTCTACGAGGCAGCGTCGGCCATGCTCACCCGCTTCAAAGGGCGCGATACGGTCAAGACCTGGGGGCTGAAGCTGGCGAAGACGAAGTGCCACGCCAAGGCGCGGGTCGCGGTTGCCCGCAAGCTCGCCTTCATCATGCACGCGATGTGGCGGGATGGCACTTTCTACACCGGCGATCCGGACGCGTCAGCGCACGATGTCGCCGCCTGGAATGCGGCCAAGGTGCAGCGTCTGAGCATCGCGCAGTCATGAACAACCGCTTTCTCTTATCGGCCCACTGACGGCCGATCAGCTTACGGAGGTCCGCGCAAGCGGCAGAGGAATGATACAGACCTGGACAACGGGAAGCACGATATCTCGCCTGTGGCCGGCTTCGTCGGATCACGCGCGATTGCCTGTGTTGGTGCCCCGTACATCCGATAGCGACATGTGCCGCGATGGTTCGCACACCGCTGTAATGCGGATCGATCACGCCATCGACGAGCACGGAGGACTGCGCGGCGTATCAGACCTCGACCACTTCGCAGATAGGTGCCGGCTGACATCGAATAGAGGGCGATTACTTGCTACAAAGGAGGAATGGCGATGGCGAAAACTTGCAAAATCTCGGACCCAAATAGGACGGCCGAGATAAAAGAACAGCCGGCTGGCAGATGATCCGAGCGCCCTTCAGGGCGATGCCGGGGAAAATCCTGAGGACTACAGTCCGCCCGCGAAAATGG
>QFPK01000041.1 GCA_003248865.1 Sphingomonas sp. | reverse complement strand
CGGCAAACGTCATCACCGGCGCTGCGAAGTCGAGCCGGGCCAGCTCGATCCTGTTGGTGCTCAGCACCTTCCAGCAGGCGCCAAGCCCGGCCATCAGCCGCCCGCGCCGCTGCAGCCGCTTCCTTGCCGCTGCTGGTGGCGGCGGGCCGGCCTCAGGCCCGGCCGCGACCGTGGACTGATCCACAGGAGGCGCGGCCGGGGTCTTATCGGCTTCGGCGGAGTTATCGGTTTGGCCGGAAAGAGGGGCGGGCGTTGCCGCCCGCCCCGTCCTCGGCGCCCTGGTGGCGCGGGCGGCCATCAGTTCAGCCACCCGCACTGCTTCAGCTCGACGCGGTCGAGCCACTTGTTGTTGGTGCCCGCGTGCCGCGCCACCTTGATCACGTCGCGCGCGGCGGATTCCAGCTCGGGCGGGTACCACATGGCGGTCGGCTTCAGGTTCAGCCGGCGGCCATAGTCGCCCCGCATCGTGGTCATCGCCGTCAGCGCCGCTTCGAAGTTGGCGGGGTTCAGCGGCAGATGCGACGCATAGATCGTCTGCCAGAAGCCGTAGCCGCCACCGAACCGGCCATCGATCCCGTACATGAAGTTGCGCTTCATGAAGACGTTCACGTCCGTCGGATCGTCCAGCGCGGTGAACTCGAAGTCCTGCCGCTTCTGAAGGATGATCGGCTTCAGCACCCGGCTGGTGTCCACCAGGAACCAGGCGGAGCTGGCGACCCCGCCGCCATAGTTGCTGACAGAAGAGGTGTTCAGCTCATCCACCTGCACCGGATGGTCGGTGTCGAAGAAGAACTGGCCGTCGAAACACTTGTTCTCGAAGCCGCCGTTCAGCGTCTCGAACACGAGCTCATCGGGGAAGCGGCCGGCGTCCTCGCCCATCGTGATCAGCCGGGGCTGCATCAGGCCCAGGCGATCATCCTTGATGATGTTGCGGTCGACGCCGATCGTCTTTTCAAAATCCCGGTTGCGGATCTTGTAGCCCTCGGCTTCCAGTTGCAGGATCTGCCGGTCGCCAATCCATTCCCGGACGCCGGCGGTTTCCTTCAGCCAGCCATACTCCTCCTCGAACGTCGTCGAGGAGACCTCCATGGCGATGCCGTTCCACATGGTTTCGGTGGCCGCCAGAGACTTCTGGAAGGTGGCCTTGAAGCCGGTGGTCGCGGCCAGCAGCTTTGCGGTGTTGATCATGGCTGTTTCCTCAGAGCCCGAATTTGATCCAGACGCCGACGTCGTCGACGTTTACGATTTCCCCGGCCACCGATCGGGTGTTGCCACCATTGGTCTTGGCGACGGTCTGATCGTCGACACAGAAGGCGCTGGCACCGATGTCGGCACGGGTGATGGCATCGGCGGCGGAAGAGTTTGCCACTCGCACCTCGCCCGGCTGCGAGCGCACACGCTCATCGCCGGCAACAGCGCCATTCACCGCCTGTTTCACGGCAATGCCGCGAGGCTTCAGGCCGAGCGCGGTCGATCCCTTCACGGCGAAGCCCGCCGCATTCAGGAACACCATGGCTCCGGCGAAGATGGTCTGGTTCGCAGCGACGGGGTCTTCCCGGTCGACTGCGGGCTGGACGCGGGTGACGCGGTCCTTCGTCATGGCAACCATGGGTCAGGCCTCCTTCGGCTTGGCGGCGGCGAACTCTTCCGGCGTCAGCTTCATGGACGCCGCGACCGCGAGCTCTTGGCTCGTCAGTCCGTGATGTTCAGGATTGGGCGGGTCCGCCAGGTGACCGAACTGCTCGCCGGCCGCGACCAGCACGGGCGCGCCTTTCAGGAATTCCTCCCACCCGGCGAAATCCTTGGTCGCGCTGTTCGTCGCCCAGTCCTTCTGGGCGGGCGAGATCTTGCGGAGCTTCAGGGCATCGGCGACGGAGGCGGCGACCTTGGTCTCCAGCGCCTCCTTCTTCAGCTGCTCGACCTCGCCCTTCAGGCTGCTCACTTCTGTGGCGGGCACGAACTTTTCGGCGTCCGGCTTGGCGGCAGCCGCCACGACCAGATCGTCAGCAGTGGCATCCGCATTCAGGCCGAGTTTCTGACTGGCGGCCACCAGGGCGGCGGCCGAGACGGCGAGAGCAGTCACTTTCGTGACGATCTCGCCCTCCGTTGCAGCGGCCGTAAGGCCCGCCGCAGCGGCGATTTTCGAGAGGTCCATTTCGGTCTCCAGGGTTTGTTGAGAAGCGGCCACGGCGGCTAGTTCGTTGATCGCCGGGGTATTGGTGAGGGCTACATTGCGGATAAACCGGATCGCTCTCGTGGCGCCGTCCGCGATGAATAGGGGGGAGAGGTAGCGATACTCGCGGGCGGCGAGGCGTGCCTCGGCGGCGGGCGTCCAGCTGACGTCGCCCCAAATGCCGTCGGCCTCGACGTCAAGAGAGGCCGGGCTGATCCATCCGGCAGCTTCTGCCCGCCCACCCACGCCGTCGCGAGCGCCGTAAAACGTCTGGTGGTCGTAATCGATCACCATGTCCGCCTTGCCGGCGTAAGCACGGGAGGCCTCCACCACAGCCCGCGCCTGCTCAGCCGACATATGAAATGTGCCGCGCTTGTCGCGCAGCTTGACCTCGCCCAGCGGCAGCAGCTGGATGCGCTTTTTCGGCACGCCGTCCGAAACCACCTCGACGGCGGCTGCGGCGGCAATGTAGGAGACGGGGGCCTTGGGCATCCCAAGTGAGATAGCCGGGCCGCCCCCCCGATCTCCGGTGCGCCGGCGCACCGCTGCGCCCGAATTGATCTAGCCGCCCTTATCGACTATATTGGCTGAACCGCACTGGAGGCGTCCAGAGCTGAACCGACCTGGCGGTGGGCGGATTGAAGGTCAGCTAAGAGCGTTAGGGGCGACCGGGAAACTGGCCGCCCCTTTTCATTCGGCCTCCTCGGAACCCTCAGCCACGCGCCGCCAGGCCAGCACCCCGCCGCGCACCTGCGGGCGCTGCAGATAGTTCCCCTTCGTCGGAAACGCGGTGACGCCCTCCCATCCGTCCCGGCCCACCTGCATTGAGATCAGTGCAGGCACATCCGATCCTTCCACCTGGAAGCGTGCAATGTAGCGGCGGGTCAGTCGCCACCTGCCCTTCGTCTTCTCCTGGTTGGTGGCCACCCATTCCCACACCCACCAGATCTCGTCGGGCTCTTTCACCGCCTCGGCCAGCAGCATCACCCACCGGCGTCGGTCATCCTGCAGCTTGGGGCTGCCATCGGGTCGGAAGAAGAACGAGGGCGTAACCACCAGCGGGCTGCCGATCTTGTCCGTGAACATCACCGCATCGCCAATGCGATCGGCTTCAGGCTCGAATGCGCGCATGAACCGCTGGATCAGTTCGTTGTCGGAAACCTCTGGCCCCAGCTCGATCGACGCCGGCAGCGGCCGGGGGGCAGGCAGCGGCGGCAGCGGCGCGTCCGGCGCCTCGGGCGCGCGCATCGCCAGCGTCGGCCGCTGCAGCGGCTGATCCAGGCGCGGGGGCTGGAATGCCTGCATGTATGAGACGCCGGGGTTATAGCCGAAGCCGGGGCCGACCAGCGGCGGCACAACTTCCGGCGTCGACGCGCCCGGCCGCCAGAACAGCCGCGGGGCCAGCTGCGGCAATTCGGAATCGGGGGTCACCTTCAAGCCGAGCTGCTGCAGCCGCCGGTCGTTCAGCTGGTCGAAATCGCACCGGCAGCCCCAATCGTTGGGCGGGAAATAGACCAGCCAGAACGGGTGATCGACCGGCAGCACGATGTTGTTGAGCAGCTGGTGGCTATACCGCACATCCTCGTCACCCATCGTCCGATAGCGGAGATATGGCAGAATGGATTTCGCTGCCTGAATGCGCTTCCAGCTGGCGGCGGCGCTGGCCATCCGGAAGTTGGTGATGAAGATGTTCTCCAGGCGGCGCGGCCCGATGAACACGGCATCATCCGTGCCGGTCACCCCCTTGTCCTTCACCAGGCCCCACCACCCGCGCTTCTGCAGCTGGGGGATCAGCTCGGCCTTCCACTGGTCGATCGGCTTGCCGGTGCGCCAGGCGTCGTCGATCGAGCCCCGCTGCATCTCCAGCAGATCATATTGCGCCACCTTGGCGACGGTGAAGGCGCGCACATGATCGTCGTGCCAGGCCTCGGCCCAGTCCACCGTCAGCCGATAATCCTTGGACCCGAGATACCGCAGCATCTCCTCAGGCGGCATGTTCAGCGACTGCCGGATATTGATGGGCTCGTCAGCCATCGAGTCCCTCCACCTGCACCAGGCCGGCGCCGGGGCCGCGCAGGAACGCGGCCAGCTCGGCATGGGAAACCGCCCCGAAGTTGATCACGCGCTCCCGCAGCTCGCGCGCGTCCAGCAGCTCCAGCGCCGACAGCGGCGCATCCCAGCCCAGGCCGTGGCACTCCATAAGGTGCGCCACCAGCGCCCGCCGAACCCGCGTGCTCAGCGGCAGATCGCGGATCGGCGTGTCGCGGGTCAGCCAGGCCGGGGTGGTGGGATTGTCAGTCATCCAGTTCCATCGTTCCAATCTGTGGAGCATCATCGTCCCAGCCGAACAAGATCTCAGACGCTCCCAGGGCCCAGTTGAAAATTGCTTCAGCATAGTGACCGGCGGCAGCGTGGACGACCTCTCCGCTCGGCAGTTTGATCTCCGCAGATCCGTTCAAGGTCTTCCGGATCGAGACGATGTGGCCGACTGCTACAACTCGGTTGCTACCAACAGGAATAAACGTGCTCACTCAGTTGCTCCTACCATGTGGGGCCGGAGGCTTCGGCGATGAAAACCAACATCGCAAGGTCCGACGGGCTCCGCCGCTGGACGCCAGCTGCGATCGACCTCACCGGGCACACCATTGAAACGGGTAAAGGCGCTGGCCGGGCTCCATCGCCGGCGCTTCGCCGGGATCGAACTTCAGCAGATCCACGACTGCGCGGCTCTTCGACCCCGGCCGGGTTTCCCGGATCGCGATGACGTCATAGCGCGTGCCGCCCTGGCTCTGCAGGCGATCCCCCACGCGGGGAAGCTCCCCGGCCCAGCTCAGCAGGCGCATCTTGCAGGGCCTCACCCCGCCAACGCCTCTTCACCAGCGGGGGTCAGCCAATAGTGGCTTGTGCGACGGCGGGCATCACCCTTGAACGGAAGATAGGCGTTCTTCACCAGGCCCTCGCCAATCATGGCGCTGAGCGTCACCGGCCGGAAGCCTCCTCCGAAACTCACAGAGACGGCCGTTTCCAGAGTCCGCGCTCCGGCATCGAGCAGAAGCTGCAGTTGGCCCCGCCGGTGACCTTTCAGACGGGCCTTCACGCACGCCTCCGGAAGCTGCGGTGCCCGCCACTATTGGGTGGCAGATCCCAGCGTCTTGGGCATTTGGCCGCCTCCCGTTCCCGGGCTCGGCGCATCTGGCGGCTTTCCCGCACCGGCTCCGGATCGGCTGCCGGAACCGGCGCTTCAGGGGGCAACTGCTCATCCGCGTCACCTTCATCAACGCGGACCAGGCGGGCGCCCGAAAGGCCGATCGCTCCAAGCGCTATTGCGGCGAAGGGGTGGCACCTCACGCCACGTTCGCCCGCACAGCGCAGTCCTTGGCCTCGAGCAGCTTGCGTAGCGCGGCCGAACGCTCAGCGTTGCGGGGCAGCGTCTCCACCATCGTCCGCGCCAGATCGCAGAAGGGCTTTGAAACCCCCTGCAGCGAGGCCGGCAGGTGAGAATAGTGGAAGTAGCGCAGGATCTGATCGGCCTGCAGCTGCTCGGCCGTGAACGCGGCCGGGGCGGGGTGGAATTCGGTCATTGCACTTCCTTCAGCGCCATCAGGCGCAGCTCGAGGGCGGATATGACGACATCGGTGTCGACGCCGGCATCGAACGCTTCATCGATCAGAGCCAGCAGCTCCTGTTCGAAACTGTCATTGTCCATCACTCTCTCCTTCAGGTCGGTTGCGATCGGGGCCATTCGCGATGCTGGCTCCCGTCTATCAGGGCGCAGGATGGCTTTCGGCCGAAGCGAATGAAGGCCTGCCCATGGGCCGAAATCTCGCGGCCCCGGCCAAAGCCATCTGGATAGTAGTCGTCCCCGAATACCTCTGGATCCAGCTGCCAGGCCGGCCCTCCGCGCTCATCCTCGCCGTCCATGCTGCCGGGCAGGCAATTGCCCCACTGCTTGAAGAAGAATGGCACCGCCGCTTCGGCGCACTGATCGCGCAGGCTGCGAACCCACTCCGGGTGCATCGGCCGCGCGTCGGGGCCGGATTCGCCCCCGACGATCACCCAGTTCAAGTGTTCCAGCCACTCGGGCCGCAGCACAACGCCGCCCAGCAGCGGCTCCATGCTCAACCCGATCCACGTGATGCACAGCTTCGCTTTCAACGCGATCAGGCGCGGAATGTCCCGATCCGCCTCTGCCTGATTGATGACACTGATGATCAAACCGGCATTGGCGGGCCACGTCCCGCCGATCACTGACACGCGCTTCTCGACGACGCTGATGCGCTTGGTGACGATCTGGACGCGCAGATCCGGCCGGGATGCAATTGCGGCCCATGCCTCTGCGAACCATTCGATGGGCACCTCGATGTCGAACAGGTCCGACATGGATTGGAGGAAGACCCGCGTTTCAGCCTTCAGGCGCGCAAGCGTGCTGACAGCGCTCTTGATCTTCCGTCGCGGGGCTCCCAGGCCCCAGATGCTTTCACCCGTGCGTTTCGACCAGGCCTCAGCATAGCAATGATCGCAGCCGGGGCCGACCTTGGTGCATCCCCACCAGAAATTGACGGTGGCATCGGTCCATTCGATGGCGCTGTTGTCAGCCATTGGCCTGCCCCTTCATCACGACACCGCCATCATGACGAGCGCGAACAGCACCGACGTCACGGTCAGGAAGATCAGCATGCGCCAGTCGATCAGCGGGGCTTCCGCCACCAGCTCGCCATCGATCCGGCCGAGCCCCATTGCGCGCATCCGCTCCTGGGCTTCGGCATAGGTCCGCGCCTGCAGCCGGATCGACCACTCCTGGCCCTCGAAGCGATAGGTGCCCACATAGGTGGTGAAGCGCTCAGCCACGGGCCGCCTCCACCGCGCCGGCCAGCACGACGCGGGCGATGTCGCGCAGCTCGCTCTGATCGAACAGCTCCGACAGGAAGCCTTCGTGCGTCACCATCGCCGCCACGGCGCCATCAATCATCGCGTCGGTCGGCTCCGCCCAATCGATTTCGATTCTCACCACCAGCGGCGGTGGCGGCGTCACGCCCGACACTACCCCCTTCGGCGGCGATCCCTCCGGCACCAGCAGCGGCGGCAGCGGCGCGCTCGACGGCGGTGGGGCCAATACGGTCTTGCGGAAACGTCCAAACATCACACCCTCCTCACGCCGCGTCCGGAATTCGCGGCAAACGCCGGATTGCATGCCGACTGGTGACCACCCGGTGCCCGTCGGCGAACTCCACCAGGATCGAATTCATCTTGCCGCGCGCCAGCACCCGGCAGCCCTGGCCGTGCCGATCGGGCAGCTTCGCCCGCCACCGCCAGCGGTGCGTCATCGCCGAGACCTGGCGCGCCGCATCCGCCGCTTGCGCCGCCGGGCGCGGAGGCTGGATTTGCGGGTGCCCCTCAGCGGTCGATGGAACCACGGCGACTGCCGGCGCCGCCACCTGCGAAGAAACTGCTGCTGGTAGGGCAGCAGATCGCCCCGGACGATCTGCCGCTGTAGAGGGCCGATCGATGCGGGCGACCACGCCGAGGATATCGCAGCGGCTTGCTGCACAGCCGCCGCCGCGATCGCCCAGGTGTGGCCGATCAGGCTCTTGCCCATCCGGATCACTGCCCGCCCTCCTCGAGCGCTTTTCCGCGCGCGACCAGGCTGCCGCGTGCCACCGCATCCTGCAGCGGCCCCGTATCCATCGCGTCCAGGCTCGCCGTCAGCGCGCCGATCGCCTCCTCGTAGCTGGTTGCGCGCTGCATCGCGGCGACGAGCGGATCGACCATGGGCGAGAGGATTTCATTCCAGTCGTCCGTCAGGTAAGAGGCAATCTCCGCCTCGGGGTCGGACCCAAGCCTTTCGGCCACCCGCTCGGCAACGGCAGCCGCCACCACATCGGCCAGAGCCCCTCCGCCCGAACCATGCGAATAAGGGCGATAAGAACCCCATAAGAACTGGGTCGCGGCCGTTTCAGGCTTCTCCGGCCCTGAACCGCCCTTTCGTGCGCTGGCGGGCGTTTTTTCGGGGTCGGGCTCAGCCGCCGGCTTCCCCAGCAGTTTCACGTCGGGATCTTCCGGCGGATCGGGCAAGCCCAGCCTGTCCCGCACCACCGATTCCTCCACCCTGCCGCCCATCTCCACGAACGTCTTGATGGCCGGCATCATCTTGTCCGGATCCCAATCCTCCTCGCGGCCGATGCGGACTTTCGGCACGGCCACGCCTTCGCCGAAGTTGAGCCGGACCATCGGCGCGATCACATCGCGCCGCAGGGAAGCCGCCGCCAGTTTGGCGTCCGCCCGTTCGATATCGGCGCGAACCTCCCCATGCTCCTTTCCGGAGCCCAGCCCACCCGTCACGCTGTCGGTCGTTGCGGTCTGGCCCAGCACGGCCTTCGACATCTGCTGGTCCAGATATTCGGCCAGCTCCCGATAGACAGCCGCGCCGGTCGCGCCCTTGGATTCGATGATCTCGATCAGCATGGACTGCGGGATCACGGCCGCGAAGTCGTGGCCGATGCCCAGCACCGCATCCATCAGCGTGTCGATCTGCTTTTCTGTCGAGCCTGCCGGGTACTTCCCGATCCGGAGCGGACGGCCATACAGCTCGACGAAGCTCACCCAATCCTTGATGACATAGTTCTTGAACAGGTAAGTCCAGGCCAGCGCCCGGCCGAGGCCGCCCCGGATCGGCAGCCCCGACTTCGCCGGGTGCAGGTGAAACAGGAACTTGGCCGGCGGCAGCGGGACACCGCGCAGATCCCGCTCCCCAGCGCCCTCATAGCCGCCCAGCAGCATCGGGATTTCGCCGGTCTGCTGATCGAAGGTGAACCAGCGCGGATTGCGCCACTTGATGGCTTCAGGAAACCAGAGCTTCGCGTCCTGGTTCCACACCAGCTCCGATCCCGAATAGCCCTTGCCGGTGCCATCCAGCACGTCGAACAACTCGGTCTCGATCACATCGCGCGTGGTCCACTCGCGGATGAAGTCGCCCACGCGCTGGTCCTGGCTGTCGTCGCTCGCGGCCTCGATCGTGATGGGCAGCTGGCTAACCTGCCGCTTCCGCGTGCCCATAATCGAAAGATAGTGCGGATCCCGCTCCTCCATATCCTCGGCCAGGTCGAGCAGCCGCTCGGCGTTGCCGGTTGAGGAGGATCGCAGGATCTGCGCCAGCCCTTCGGGCGAAAGGCCGACGCTGGGGTAAGAGGAATCGATCGAGCGGCCGAACGCGCCGTCGGCCGCCGAGATTTCCTTCTTCAGGAGGCCCGGGTCCGGCTTGCTCCAGAAGTTCTCGAACCAGTTTTTCGCGCGATCGATGATGGTGGCCATGGTGTCCCTCAGTGGCGGCGCAGCCAGCCACGGCCGCCGCTGTTGCGCCGGTCGCTGCTGTGATCTGGCTTGTTGAAATCGCGCCGGCCGGAGGCGGCCATGCCGTGCCCCGTGCCGACCGCGCGGTATCCGAATTCCATCGGCGGGAAGTCCGCCAGTCGGCTTGCGATGCCGCCCGCCCAGAACATGTCGGCGTGCACGGTATCGTCGTTCACCAGGCGGATGGAATCGCCGACGGCCTTCTTCTTGATGGCCATCATGTCGGCGCGAATCCGGCGATCGAACGGCAGGCGGATCCGCATGCGTTCGAAGCGCTGGGCGAGCGAAAGGCCCAGATCCAGTCGCGTCGGCCCGGTCAGCTGGAAGCCCTGAACCCGATAGTCGCCGTGAAGCGCCTTCGCGTCCTCCACCACCTTTTCGCCCATGCCGGTCTGGTCGAGGCCCGCGAGCAGCACGCGCCGCTCCATGAACAGCCGGTCAAAGAAGGCGTCCTGCTCGGCAAAGGTCTTGCCGACTTCCTCGAACCGGTCGCGCAGCACCAGCACGTCGCCCACCAGCTCGAACCCCCAGATGATCTGGCCGTCGCGGCGACGGGCCACATCGCGGCTGTTCCCCGTCAGCACCTATGGCACAGATTTGAGGTTGTGAATTAAGGAGTGTTGGGGCTTCGTCGTAGTGACGAAGGAACGAAGATGAAGCCCCAG
>QFPK01000072.1 GCA_003248865.1 Sphingomonas sp. | reverse complement strand
CGATCGGCCGGCCTGGGTGGTCGGCGACTATCTGGTGGAACCGGGAGGCCGCACGCCGGCCCCGCCGGTGCTGCGGACGGTGCGCGAGCCGGCGGCGGGAAGCGTCGAGGTTCCGGCCCCGGAGATGCCGCTCACCCTCGACCCGGAGAACCGGCCATGAGTGGACGCGGCAGCCTCAGCTATCAGCGCCTGCGCGCCGCCGTGACCCGCGATGCCTATTCGGACTTCCTGCCGATGGTCGCCTGGGTCGAGGAGGAAGACGCCTTCCTGTGCATCGACGACGGCTGGGGCCAGGCCTGGGAGCTTGTCCCTTCGGCCTATATGTTCGCCCATGTGCAGCAAGCGCTGCTCGGTCTTCTGAACATCCATTTTCCCGAAGGCACTGTTCTCCAGCTTATCACCTTTGCCGATCCGCTGATCGACCCGGCGCTCGACGCCTATCTCGATCTCAAGGTGCGTCCCGACCCGTTGGTCCAGGCATCGGCGCGGCGAACGGCGGACTATCTGCGCAACGGTACGAGGGGACTGGACGCGCTGCACGCCATCCCGGTGCGCGATTTTCGGTTGTTCCTCTCTATCAAGACGCGGGTCAAGCTCGGCGCGGATCTGCGCCGTCAGGTCGAGGAGCAGCTGGCGAAGATGGGCATCCGGCGGCTGCCGCCCGATGAACTTGTCAGCTTCTACCGCCGGATCTTCAACGGTGTCTTCGCGCCCGCCCCCGGCGTGTTCCTGAGCGAAAGCGTGGGCGGAATGCCGGCGCCCTCGGTCGCGCGGCAGATCATCGAGGCCGGCCCTGATCTTTGTTTCGAGGGATCCGAGGTCTATCTCGGCAACCAGGTCGCTCGCTGCCTCACGCCCAAGGCCCCTGCCCGGCGCATCACCGCCGAGCGGGCGAACCGGTTGCTTGGGGGCATGCGCGGGAGCGCCGAGGACAGCGACCAGATCGGCGGGCCGTTCCTCTACTGCCTCTCGGTCCTGTTCGATCATTCGCAGTTCGAGATCCACAAGCGCGCGCAGATCCTCTCCGCGCAGAAGGCAGCGGGCAGCTTCGCGGTCGAGGTCGGCAAGCAGATCGAGGAGATCGGCTGGATTTTGGACGAAGCGTCGAACAGCCGGTTCGTCTCAGTGATCCCGACCATGTGGGTGTTCGGCCGCGACAACGCCCAGGCGCGCGAGATGGCCGCACGGGCCAAGCGTCTGTGGGAATCCGAACCCCTGCCCTTCATGGTGCAGGAGGAGAGCTATCTGCTGCCCGTGCTGCTCGCAGCCAGCCTGCCCTTCGGTCTTTATCCCGAAAAGCGCACCTTGAAGCTGCTCGAACGCGATTTCCGCATGCCGGTCAAGGCCGCGACGCTGATGGCGCCGGTCCAGACCGACTTTCGCGGCGGCGGCCGCCCGGCCCTCCTCTATGTCGGGCGCAAGGGTCAGCTCATCACCCTCGATCTCTTCGACCCGCGCATCAACAATTACAATTTCATCGTCTCGGCCGAAAGCGGCGCAGGCAAGAGTTTCCTGCTCAACAATTTGTGCCAGCAATATTTTGCGCAAGGCGCGCTTATCCGCATCATCGATATCGGCGGTTCCTACCGCAAGCTCTGCACGCTCTGCTCGGGCCGTTACATCGACATCGGCGAGGAGCGCCTGGTCCTCAATCCTTTCGACATGGGGCTCGCGCTCGACGGCGAGGACAAGCAATCGGCGATCGCCATGGCGGTCGCCATCGTCGCCGAGATGGCCAACGCCTCCACCCGCAAGCCGGTCAGCACGTCGGAATGGAATCTGCTGAAATCCGCCGTGCAGTGGACCGTCGATAGCGGACGCGGCGAGGACGGCATC
>QFPK01000071.1 GCA_003248865.1 Sphingomonas sp. | reverse complement strand
TTCGCTGTCGGCGGCATCGGGCAAGGCAGAGGGTCGAAGGGCGGGGGGCAGGATGCGCCGCCCCGCAAGGCGCTCGTTGACCGTCACGGCAAGGTCAGAACGCTTCATGGTCTGGCAATTCTCTGCGGCGTCATTGCCGCAACCTTCGGCCAGCAGCTTCAAGAGCGTGGCTTTGCTAAGCTGGTCATAGAATACCTGATTGGGTTCCCACTTGTCGGCCATGTCGATCTGCGCGGCCCCGACGATCTGTGCCAGCTGGCGGTCCCGGTCACTATGGAACGAAAGGCTCGTGATCTGCGAGGCCACGCAGTAGGCCAGCAGCCGTAATTTCGCTTCGCTGTCCATCTGGCGCATGTCGTCCAGCGTGGGTGTTTCGGCCAAGCGGTCAAGATCGGCCCTCGCGATCTCGTCAATGCCGGCAATCGTGGAATGGCCCATGACGGCATCGTCAACATGGAAGCGGTTCTTCTCGGCGGTGATTTCGGCGGCTTGTTGCCACGAATAAGCGTTACCGCGAACTTGCCCCAAGAGGCCGGTCAAGAGCACGTCCAGCGCCAGTTCCGGGTCGCTGGCAAGGGCTTCCCGAACCGCCATCGTGCGGATGCCGCCCAGCTGATCCATGACTTTCTGCGAGTAGTCGGGGCGGGGAGGCTTGGGGCCATCGGCGGCGGTGCCCTTGGCGCTGCGGGTGAACGCGACCTGTTCAATACCGTCATGGCCGATGAAGACGATAAGGGAGTGCTCGGCCTTCTGCTCGGCGGTGAAGACGCGGCAAGCCGATACGATAGCGTCCTGCTTGCGGGTCAGGGCGCGCAACTCGTCGTCATAGTCGTGCTCGTCCTCGTCCACCTCGCTTTCCCGCTTGGCGATTGCCGCCTCGATCTCGACCAGCTGCGCGGTTTCTTCCTCGGTCGGATGGCGCTCGCCAGCGGGTTCCAGATGGCCGCGCATCCAGTAGGAATCGGGCCGGTAAAGCTGCCCCTCGGCATCGCGCCAGCCATCTTCGCGCGCGGCCTTGGCGATGGCGTCGAGCCGATCTTGCACAAGGTCCATGACAAGGCCCGCGTCATCGCAATAGCGACGTTCTCCGAAAAGATCGGTGGTGAAGGTGCCGCCTGCGGCGCAATAGGCTTCCTCGCCCACAATGCGGAAATGCTTGTCGGTATCGGCAACCTTCTCCTGGGTGAGCATGGCCCGAATTTGGTGGGCGTTGTCGCCGGTGCGCTTGAAAACCTCAAGCTGGCGGTCTTGATCGTCTGTCAGCGCGAAAGCCTGCGCCGCGCCCATGCCGATTTCGTCTTTCTGGAAGGCTTTGAGAATGGTCGGGTGCAGCGCCGCCAGCTTCAACACGCGGCGGACATAGGCGGGGGAGACACCGAACGATGCTGCAACATCGTCAACGTCCTTGCCGCTGTCGATGATCGCCCGATAGGCGGCGATGGCATCGGCGGGGTGCATATCCTCACGCTGCGCGTTCTCGGCAAGCGAGATTTCCAGCGCCTCGTCCTTACTGCGGATTTCAACGGGAACCTCGAAAGTGCCGGGGATAGTCTTTGCCTTCTGCAACAGCTTCAAGGCCCGGTAGCGCCGCCCTCCGGCGCAAATCTTGATCTTGCCGTCTTCGTCATAGCCGATCAGGTTTTGCAGCACGCCCCGCGCCTGAATGTCGGCTGCGAGGGCTTCGATTTCCTTGGGCTTCACCTTCCGCACGTTGAGGTCGGAAAGTGCCAGCTTGTTCAGTTGGATGGTCTGGATGGTCATTTCTCACTCCTTTAGGCGAAGCCGCTGCCTGCGGCCTGCGGCTCTGACCCGCTGGCGAAGCGCGGGATGGGGAGGGGGAAGCAAAATCGATGGGAGTGGTG
>QFPK01000070.1 GCA_003248865.1 Sphingomonas sp. | reverse complement strand
CCTTCATGCCCGCCTCGTAGTGACCAGGAACCAAGCACGCGAAATTCACTGTCCCGGCTTTAGTGAACTGCCAGACGATTTCACCTTGCTGCCCAGGCGCAATGGTCACCTTGTTGGGCTCGTCGTGCTCCATGTTCGGGAACTTCTTCATCACCTCCAAATGCTCCAAAAGTTCCTTTTCGGTCCCCAGGTTCATCTCGTGCTTGATCTGGCCTGCGTTTCTGACGACGAAGCGCACTGTTTCGCCCTGCTTGACTTGAATCGATGCAGGTTCAAATCGCATCTTGTCGCTCATCGAAACCTTGATCGTTCTGGTGACTCTCGATGCCCGACCAGGCTTGCCGATGGCGGTTTCTTCAGCGGCCTGGGTTCCTGCACCATGGTCATGCGCATGGTCTCCCCCAGCAAATGCGGAAGCGGACAGCGTCAAGCAAGTTGCAGCAATGAAGTGGGTGGCGAATCGACGTTTGTTCATCATGAAAAATCCGTATCAAGAGGTTGAGAATCAGTGATCGCTGTGAGACGTCGGCTTGCGGGCTCGCACCTCGACAGCCTTGTCAGGCTTCTTGGCCCGGGGCATAGATTGCCCACCTTCAGACTTGAATCTGGCAGGCTCACTCAAGGGGCCGGTATATTCATGTGCCACGGTGCCTGCAGGATGCTTGAACCAACCAGGGTCCTTGTAATCGCCATGCTTTTGGTTCTTGCGAACCTTGAGCACACTGAACATGCCGCCCATCTCGACCGAGCCAAAAGGCCCTTCGCCAGTCATCATGGGTACCGTGTTGTCAGGTATCGGCATTTCCATCTCGGTCATGTCGGCCATCCCACGCTCGCCCATGACCATGTACTCAGGCAAAAGGCCCTTGATCTTTTTGGCAACGCCACGGTGATCCACACCAATCAGATTTGGAACGTCATGCCCCATGGCGTTCATGGTGTGATGGCTCTTGTGGCAGTGAAAAGCCCAGTCCCCCTCCTCATCGGCCAAAAACTCGATCTGCCGCATTTGCCCAACGGCAACGTCGGTGGTCACTTCGTACCAGCGAGTGCTCTTCGGCGTCGGGCCACCATCGGTGCCTGTCACCAAGAATTCATGTCCATGCAAATGGATGGGGTGGTTCGTCATCGTGAGATTGCCAACCCGGATGCGCACTTTGTCGTTGAGTCGAACGTTGAGCGAGTCGACCCCGGGAAAGATGCGGCTGTTCCACGCCCACAGATTGAAGTCAAGCATGGTCATCGTCTTGGGGGTGTAACTGCCCGGATCGATGTCAAAAGCATTGAGCAAGAAGCAGAAGTCTCTGTTGACCTCATCGATCAACGGGTGCTTGTTCTTCGGGTGCGTGACCCAAAACCCCATCATGCCCATGGCCATCTGTGTCATTTCGTCGGCATGGGGGTGATACATGAACGTTCCTGGACGACGTGCCACGAACTCGTAAACGTAGGTCTTCCCCACAGGAATGGCGGGCTGATTCAAACCGGCCACACCGTCCATGCCGTTGGGCAGCCGCTGTCCATGCCAATGGATGCTCGTGTGCTCAGGCAACCGATTGGTGACATAAAGCCGAACACGGTCGCCTTCAACCACCTCAATGGTGGGCCCCGGGCTTTGCCCGTTGTACCCCCACAGGTGCGCCTTGAAGCCTGGCGCCATCTCTCTCACCACTGGCTCGGCAACCAAATGGAACTCCTTGACGCCTTGGTTCATCCGCCAAGGCAAAGTCCAGCCATTCAAGGTCACCACAGGGTTGTAAGAACGCCCTGTTTCAGGAACGAGAGGAGCCATGGTGTCCGAACTGGTCTGAATCACCGGCTCAGGCAATGCGGCCATGGCCACACGGCTGACGGCACTGGCTGCCACGGCACCACCC
>QFPK01000069.1 GCA_003248865.1 Sphingomonas sp. | reverse complement strand
CCCCTGTCCCCCAGGTTCTCGATCCCGGCAACTGCGGCCCGGTGGCAAGGCTGCACCAGCAGCCAGCGCACCGGCGAACACGGCAATGGCCGCAGGCCAGCCGTGTTCGAGGCAAGACGCCTGCACGTGGGACGGCTGCGCCGGAGGCAGCGCGAAGTGCAGCGCGGATGCGCTCGCACTGCACGCGCGACGACATGACAACGGCCAGCAGAACGACACGCCCGATAGCACGATGATGCGCAGCGAATCGGTGGCCATCATGGGCGCGACTCCAGCCAGACGGGGCGCGCAACGCCGATCACGGAAGCTGCGCTGACCGGCCCGAAATACCGGCTATCGAACGACGCCGGATTGGTCACACTGAGGAGGAACAGCTCGCCATGCCGCAAGCGGTGGCATTGCTGCCGGGATGGCAGCGGCCGGCCCCAGCGATCGGCAGACAGCACGGCGGCTGAAGGCACGCCGTCGATGCGGACTTTGCCGTCAGCGATGCACACCTCTTGCGGCGCCACCGCGCCCACGCGCTTGAGCAGAGGAATGCGCGTCGGCAGGTAGCCGCGCTGCGCAGCGAGCGCGGCAGCCTCGGCAGGCAGCGGCACCAGCACGATGCTGCCTACCGACAACGGACGTGGTGGCGAGCTGGTGCGATGGTCGAGCGGATCGATGCGATACCAGCCGACCTCCACGCTGTCGGACGGGTTGTAGGTCAGGCGTGGCAGCGGATGCACGAAGGACGCCCAGGCCAGCGCAGCGAGGCCGCAGGCGGACAGGCCCGCCAGCACGAGGCGAGCGCGCACGCGCAAGCGAGGGTGCGGCGCGGTGCCGGAAGTGGAAACTGCGGTCATGGCAGCGCCCTCCCGGCCAGCCAGGCGGCGTGCCGCTCGGCGGTGTATTCGGGCAGCGGCAAGTGCGCTGCGAGCCGGTTGGCGAGCGTGCGCCAGTACGCGGGCGAGACGCCGACAGGCGTGATGCCCAGCGCCTCGATGGCGTCGATGCGCGCCAGCACGGCACGCACCGATTGCTCACCCTCGGCGTGCAGCAAGAGGCGCGCGCCAGGTTGCACGCCGGAGATGCGCTGCGCGCCATCCATCGGCATGCACGCCTGCATCACCATGAGCTGCCAGCGGATCGTGCCGTAGTCGTTGGCCTGCCAGCGGATGCGGCAGAGAACCGCATTCGGCGTGAACACCGCGCAGCGGCGCCAGCGGTCGAACCGGATGATGCGGGCAGGATCACCGAAGCGCAGGTAGAGGTCGAAGCGTTGGTCGATGTATGCGAGCGCAACGCGCGTCAGCGGTACGCCGTCGGCCACGCCGACAGGCGGGATGGACGGCGGTGCCGAAGCCGTCGAGGCGGGTGTGTTCATGAGGACTTCTCCGGGAATTCCCGCTCCAGCAGCGCGCGCAACAGATCGGCCACCGTCACGCCTTGCGTGAAGGCCGATACCTTGATGCGCGCCCGCATGGCGGGCGTGATGTCGAGGGTCAGGCGGGCCGTGTAGAGGTCGCCTTTCTGGAGGTCATCGGCACTGCCCTGGCGAATCCACGCCTCGGCGTGCGGATTCGCGGGCGGGCGAGCGCCGATGCCGATGCGCTTGCCCGTGCGCTTGCTGGCAGGAGTGCTCATGACGGCCACCGCAGCAGTTCATCGACCAGCGCGGTGATTTCGCGCGCGGCGGCGCTGTCTGGCGCCGTCTCGCGTGCAAGCCGGCCGGCGGCCACGCTGTCGGCAAACACGATGCGCTGATGCACTTCCGCGCGCAGCGCAGGAAGCGGCTGCTCGGCCAGCGCGCCGCGGGCCTCGCGTCCGATCACGGTGGTGCTCACGCGCCGGTTGATGACGAAGGCCGCGCGCAGCGCAGGCCGGAACACCTGCGCCTCACGGATCAGCGCCACCATCTCGG
>QFPK01000068.1 GCA_003248865.1 Sphingomonas sp. | reverse complement strand
ATAGGCCAGCCGCCCCGTCGGCAAGAACAGGTCGCGGCTCTTGATTGCGTCGCTGCCATAGAGCGCCGTCACATTGGCCCCGCGATTGTTGAGCTTGGCCCCCTGCCAGCCCAGTTCGGCCTGCAAGCCGTCCGCCAGTGACAGGCTGCCATGGGCGTCGACCAGCATCAGACTGCTGCGCGGCTGGGCATCGCCGGACAGGTCGGCGGGCAGCGGCACCGCGCCGATCCGCCGCGCGGGCAGCGCCACCATCCGGTTGCGCTTGCGCTGGACCGCGATGCCGATCGCCGCCGGCTCGGCCGGCGATGGCGCCAGTTCGACCGCATAGATGCGCGCTGGCTTCGCTGCGCCGTCCAGCGGCGCGGGCAGCAGGGAAAACCGCAAGGGCCGTTTCAGCACAAAGCCGCCATGGTCGGAGTTAATCGTCTGCGCCAATGCCGGGACCGCGAACGCCAGGGCTGCCAGCGGCACCACCATCCAGCGGATCATCGTCATGACGCCACCTGCGCCAATTGGATAGCGGCCCCGGCGCGACGTTCCGGTTCATAGGCGATCATATAGCCGAAATGGTCGGACAGCGGCGCACCCTCCGTCTCCGTACCAAAGGGCACGGCCGTGTGGACGGCCCGCATCGGCCGGCCACGATCGTCGCGCGCGAACAGCCAGTCCTTGCCGCGCGCGCTCGCCTGTTCCAGATCGCGATGCGTGCCGGCATCGGATGGCAGGCTGTCCGCCAAAGCCCGCCGCGCGCCGCCCAGATGCGCCGCGACAAAGCCCATGCCCGCCCGCGCCCAGCGGGCGAAGAAGGCGTGGATGCGGTTGCGATCACCACCGATATTGAGGTCACCGCCCAGGATGATCGGCTGTCCGGCCGGCACATGGGCACGCACGAAGTCGGTCAGCAACCCGGCCTGCCGGTCGAATGCCCGCTGCGACCGGGCGATCGCCACGCCCGCCGCCTTGCGCGCGTTGAGATGGGTGTTGACGATGCTGACCGGCCGGTCGAAGCCCGGCACCGCCAGATGGGCGATCAGCACGCCCTTGTTCGCCAGGCAATCGAAGCCGGCGCAGGCGAAATCGGGAAAGGCCATGCGGTCGATGCCGGCGATCGGATAATCGGACAGGATCAGCAGACCGCTGTTCAACTGCTTGGGTGCCGTCTCGCCCCGGTCCCAGCGCGCCGCCTGCAGAAAGTTGCGGTCCTCCGTCCCCGCCGCGATCGCGGTGCGCAATCCGCTGTCCGGTCCGATCGCGACATGGGCATAGCCGGCGCGGCGCGCCAGTTGCGCGGCCTGCGGCGAAAAGGCTTCCTGCAGCAGGACGATATGCGGCTGGCGCCCGACCCGGCGCAGCGCCGCCAGCCGATCGGCGATACGGCCCAGCGCTTCGTCCCGGCCAAACGCGACCGGCCAGGGCAGGCCCATGACATTATAGGTCATCACCGACAGCGGCCTATCCGGCTGCGGCGCGGTCATCGCTAGCCCGGCAGCGTCGCTCTGCCGGCTTTCGCCCTGCGATCCCGTGGCAGCCAAGACCGCCAGGCTCGCGACCAATATGGCACGCAAAGGCTTCGCCATCCCTCATTCCCCTGCCTCCTTCCTAGCAGGCGCATGAGTCACGCTCGTGTCGTTCGCGCGGCAGTGGGGTTAAATTTTGAAGGCGGCAATCGTCATCCGACCGACGCCGGACTGTCATCTTCGCCGTCAGCTTGCGGGCGGCCGGTTCCTGCTGATAGGGGAACTCAGACCCGCCCAGACGGCAATGAAGAGGACCCCATGGCCTATTTCCGGCGGCTTGATGCCCGCCATTTCACCCCGACGGAACTGGTCGGCGGCGCCTGGAACGTGACGGAACAGCATGTTGCCCCCGCGATCGGCCTGCTGGCCCATGCGATCGAGGTGGACGCCAAGGC
>QFPK01000067.1 GCA_003248865.1 Sphingomonas sp. | reverse complement strand
GGCCAGCACCCGCGCCGCCTCGATCACCAGCGCCGTGCCCGACGCATTGTCATTGGCGCCCGGCGCATCGCTGCTGATGTTCATCACATCGGTCACGCGGCTGTCGATATGCCCGGCGACGATCACCACCTCGTTGGGATCACCCGTTCCCTTCTGGATCGCCAGCACATCGACCACCTCGACGCCGTCGGGCGCGCGCGGGCCCGCCACAGCCCTTGCCGATCTTCTCGAACTCGGCCTTGCCCCAGGCCCGCGCCGCACCGATCCCGCGCCTGGGATCGGTCGCGCTCGACAGCGTATGGCGCGTGCCGAAACTGACCAGCCTCTCGACCGTCGCCTTCAACCGCGCCGCATCGGGCGCGGCGGGTGCCGCCAGCACTGGGGTTGCAAGGGCCGAAGCGGCGGCGAGCAGGATCAGTTTCTTCATCTGACCAGTCTCTTAGAGGCTTTTCCCGTCAGGTAAAATCATCTGATCGTTCATCCTCGACAGGCCGGCCCGCCATCGTCAGGCAGATGCCAGCCCCGCTTCCCGTCGCCGGACCTGATGCCCGATCGTTTTCCAGTCCAGACGGATATCCTCGCCCCGGCCATGCACGGCAATCGCCGTCCCAATGGCGATGAGGGCCAGCATCAGACCGCCCAGCGTATCCACCAGATAATGGCCGCCGACCGGCACGGCCGATGCGAACATCACCATGTTCAGCAGCAGAAACGGCCAGCGCAGCCAGGGGAAGGGCCAGAAGGCAAATATCAGAAGGATCGCCGATGCCGCATGAAAACTCGGCATGGTGATGATCCCCGTCAGCGCATCGCTGTCCAGCGTGGCCTTGGCCCCGGACCGCAGTTCCTCCATCAACGCCTCCAAATGCCAGGAAGCCCAGGCGGTCGCGCCCGGCATCTGCGCCGGATCGACATTATAATGATGGAATGCAGCCACCGCCGGAAAGAAGGGGAACATCACTATCGTCAGCAACAAACACATGCCCCAGGCGGTCATGAACCGATAGGCCAGCGCCGGATGCCCCAGCCCGCAAAGCAGCAATATCGCCAACTGCGGTTGCCAGTTGATCGCGGCATAGGCGTGGATCAACAAGGTCGCGATCCGCGGACTGGCCTGAAACCACGCCATCATCGCCAGCCAGTCGAAATATAGCGCACGGTCCGCCGCGGCCAGCATCGTATCCGCATAGGGCAATGCCGTTCGCGCCAGCGCCGCACAGCCCAGCGCAGCTGTCGCTGCCATGAAGTAGAACAGCCCGGTAAGCACCAATATATGGCCCAGCCGCTGACCGCTCCCTTCCCGCACTGCCATGGCGGCATTCCCGGATGGCGTGCGGCGAAGAATATAAAGTCCGCTGGCCAAGAATATGATGATTGCAACATAGAGCGGCGCCAGATCCACGATGTCGACATGGAAGGACTGCACCGTCGCGGCAGCCGCCAGCAGGATCGTCATCAGCATCGCGAGCAGAATGACCGGCCATGAATGCCGAAAATCGTGGAGACATCCCCCGCACACGCTGCGCACGCGAACGACAATATTGCCGATCACCAAAACCCCCACAGATCTTTACCCCGCAGAGGCGGCTATAGCCAATCCATGTATGAAACATTAAGAAAAAAATATTGTCATCATTGAAAACTGTACGTTCTATATTGCCCACCGCATAATATAGTGAGCAACACACCGCGCGCCTTCATTCCTCCATCATCCGATGCGCCGCCATCACCGCCGGATCGTTGTTGATCACATGCAGATAGGCGGTGCGTTCCGCCGTCCCACATTGGCGCTTCGCCAGCCCGCCGCCTTCCGTTCAGCCGGCGTCCGCCGCATCGCGGCGCCAATGCACGATCGTCACCGCCATCAGCGGCAGCATCAGCACCGGCAATCCCGCCATCGCCTTCGCCACCAGCGGATGCGCAACCATCCCGTCCATCAGCAGCGCGGCCAGCGCCACCCCGCCCCAGAACAAGGCCGCGCACAAGGCCAGGCTCATCAAGAAAATCCCGATCCGCACGCCTATTCCTCCACCACCACCCGCTGCGCCGCGATCACCGCCGGATCGCTGTCGATCGCGTGCAGATAGGCGGTGCGCTCGGCGGTCCCGCGCTTCAGCTTCGCCAGCCCGC
>QFPK01000021.1 GCA_003248865.1 Sphingomonas sp. | reverse complement strand
CGCCCGACGACGCCGCTCGGGACGGAAAATGATTGTCCTGCGGTCGGATTCAGGCGAAACTCACGTCAGACGGCATGCCACTTGGGGAATGTATGCTGACACGATGAGCCGCCGTTCCGTCATCACCGGCACCGGCAGCGCGCTGCCGCCCGAAATCGTCACCAACGCCGATCTGGCCGAGCGGCTGGACACCTCCGACGACTGGATCGTGGAGCGCACCGGCATCCGTGAACGCCATGTCGCCGCGCCGGGGGTGAAGACATCGGATCTCGCCGTCGCGGCCGCCGAAGCCGCGATGCAGGCTGCGGGCGTCGGCGCGGCCGATATCGATCTGGTGATCGTCGCCACCGCGACGCCGGACCAGACCTTCCCCGCCACCGCCACCACGGTGCAGGCGCGACTGGGCATCGGCCAGGGCGCGGCCTTCGATGTCGCCGCCGTCTGCTCGGGCTTCGTCTATGCGCTGACGGTTGCAGACGCGATGCTGAAGACGGGCGCCCACAAGCGCGCGCTGGTGATCGGCGCCGAACTGTTCAGCCGCATCCTTGACTGGGAGGATCGCACCACCGCCGTGCTGTTCGGTGATGGCGCAGGCGCAGTGGTGTTGGAAGCGCAGGAAACCGACACGCGTGGCATCCTCGCCGCACGCCTCCACGCCGATGGTCGTCACAACGAACTGCTCTATGTCGATGGCGGCCCCGGCAGCACCGGCACCGTCGGCAAGCTGCGCATGAAGGGGCGGGAAGTGTTCCGCCATGCCGTCGCCAACCTCGCTGCGGTCACGTTCGAAGTGCTTGAGGATGCAGGGCTTTCGGCGCAGGATGTCGACTGGATCGTGCCGCATCAGGCTAATGCGCGCATCCTGGAAGCGACCGCGCGCAAGCTCGGCCTGCCGATGGAGCGGGTGATCATGACGGTCTCCGGCCATGCCAACACGTCTGCCGCCTCGGTGCCGCTGGCGCTGGATGCCGCCGTTCGCAGCGGCCGCATCAAGCCCGGCGATCTCTGCCTGCTGGAAGCAATGGGCGGCGGCTTCACCTGGGGCGCCGTGCTGCTGCGCGCCTGAGCGGGCGGATTCCGCGAGGCCCCGGGATCAGCCCATCGGCCGCACAGGGCAGACAAACGTAAAATCCTTTCGGATTAAGCATTTCACGCCTTCGTAAGGGCTTTCGCCAAGCCACGCTTTTGATTAGCCTTCTCGTTCATCATGGTCTGTCCCGAGTCGCACGCATCTGGCCCGGAATTGACTCACGGTTAATGGATTGCCGGTCAGCCGGGTTTCGGCTGGCCGGTTTGCAGGTGTCGGGGGGCTGAATGGTTCAAACCCAGAAATCGGTGCCGACGCTCACACGAGCGGATCTGGCGGATGAACTGCACCGGACGATCGGCCTCTCCCGCGCGGAATCGGCGGATCTGGTCGAACAGGTGCTGGATGCCATCACCGAAGCGCTGCTGGATGGCGGCAATGTGAAGCTCTCTTCCTTCGGCAGCTTCATGCTGCGCAAGAAGGGCCTGCGCGTGGGCCGAAACCCCAAGACCGGCGTGGAAGTGCCGATCCAGCCGCGCACCGTGCTCACCTTCCGGCCCAGCCAGCTGCTGCGGCAGAAGATCAACGACTGATGGCGCTTCCCCCGGAAGCTGATGCCGCGGGCAAGGATCCGGCGGCCTTTCGCACCATTCGCGAAGTCTCCGAACTTCTCGATGTGCCGCAGCATGTGCTGCGCTTCTGGGAAACCCGCTTCCCCGAACTGAAGCCGCTGCAACGCGGCGGCAACCGCCGCTACTACCGCCCCGGTGACGTCGCCTTCGCCGCCGCGCTCCACAAGCTGCTCCACAAGGACGGCTACACCGTGAAGGGCGTGCGCAAGCTCATCACCGACAATGGCGCCAACAATCTGGTCGCCATCGCCAACGGCGAGTCCGTCGAGCCCAAGGGCCGCGCCCGCCCGGCCGTGATCGTCGAAACGGCCCCCGTCGTGGCAGTCGCCGCACCGGCGCCCGCGCCCGCCGCCTCGCCGGCCCTCATCACGGAACTGCTGGTCCTGCGCGACCGCCTAGCCGCCGCTCTCGCGGCCTGAGGCGCTTCCGCCGCGCTTGCGGCTGTCATGATGCGCCCGCATAATCGCGGCCGTGAAATCCATCGCTGTCTTCTCGATCAAGGGCGGGGTCGGCAAATCCGCCACCGCCGTCAACCTCGCCCATGCCGCCGCCGCCACGGGTGGCCGCCGCACCCTGCTGTGGGATCTCGATTCCCAGGGCGCCGCCACATGGCTGCTCCAGCGCGAACCCAAACCCGGCCAGAAGGCGCGTGCCGCACTGGGCGGTGAAGACGCCCTGCCGGATCTCGTCCTCCACACCGACTTCCCCAACCTCGACATCCTGCCGGCGGACCGCTCGCTGCGCCGCCTCGAAGGCGATCTCGCCCAGTCAGACAAGGCGAAGCAGCTGAAGAAGCAGCTGAAAACCTTCACCGAAAGCTATGACCGCATCCTGATCGATTGCCCCCCCGGCCTCTCCGAACTCGCAGACCGCATCTTCCGCGCCGCAGATCTCATCGTGCTGCCCATCATCCCCTCGCCGCTCAGCGAACGCGCCGCCACCCAACTGCGCCAGGAACTGGAGCGCGGCGGCACCACCCGCCCCGCCATACTGCCGGTGTGGAGCATGGTGGACGCCCGTCGCAAACTGCACCGCGAAACCGTCGCCACCCACCCGGACTGGCCCAGCATCCCCTACTCGACCGCCGTCGAACAAATGGCCGTCCACCGCGCCCCGGTCGCCACCTTCCAGCCCAACAGCCCGGCCGCGCGCGCCTTTGCCCGGCTGTGGGCGCAGGTGGAGGGCGCGTTGTTGCGGTAGCTGGGTGGGAGGTTTTTTGCCTCCGGCGGGCAGGGAAATGATTTCCCTGCACCCTCGACATTGGCGTTGCGCACTACTCTCAAACCGCGCGCCCGACATGGTTTGATTGCCTGCGGCGCTTGGGCTTGCCGGCGCCGCAGGCAATAAACCCGTCCATCAGCGCCAGCCGCTCAGCGCCCCGTCGTCTGGCTCTTGATGAACCCGCGCACATCGTTGGACAGCTTCACCAGATCGGCCTCGCGCACGTACATCATGTGGCCCGCGTCATAGTAATGATACTGGATGCGGTCCTGCGGGATGCCGGTGCGGCTCAGGCTGTATTCGGCGGCGAAGAAGGGGGTGGCGAAGTCGTACCAGCCCTGCCCCACGAACACGCGCAGGCCGCTGTTCTCGCGCAGCGCCCGGCCGATATAGGGGGTGACGTTCAGATAGGCGTTGGCGTCGCGGCCGCCGATGCGCCAGTCCCAGTCGCGCACGCCGCCGATGGTGACATAGTCGCGCGGCGGGGAGAATTTCAGCTCGTCGCGGGCATAGGCATTCATGGCGGCGGTGTAGCTGCCGTCGATGCCGTAGAAGCTGGGATCATTGTCCGGCTCCTCGCCGGCATTGTCATAATCCTTGCCCTTGTAGCGGGCATCCAGCCGGCCGACGGTCACGCCCTGGTCGCGCAGCAGTTCCTTATAGAAACGGCCCGGAGTCACGCGCAGGTCGGCCTGTTCCAGATAGGCTTCGGAAAGGCCGGTGTAGCGCGCCAGCTGGGTGCGGATCTGCGCGCGCTCGGCGGCGGGCAGTTTCTGGCCCTTGGCGAGCGCGGTGAGATAGGGGCCGATCGCCCATTGCCGCGCTTCCTCCACAAAGGCTTCCACGCTGGCCGGCGGATTGCTGACCTTGCCATGATAGAGCGCGGTGGCCGCCATCGAGGGCAGGTTGGTCACGAACACCAGTTCATTGCCCTGCGCTTCGGAACCAACGCCGAAATCCAGCACGGTGGAAATCAGGATGATGCCGTTCAGCGCGACATCATTGTAGCTGCCCTCCAGTTCGTTCACCAGCGCGGCGGAGCGGGTGGTGCCATAGCTTTCGCCGCCGATGTACTTCGGCGCGTTCCAGCGGCCGTTGGTATCCAGCCATTTTCGGATGAACTGGGCGATGGATTTCGCATCCTTGGTGACGCCCCAGAATTCCTTCGGATCGGTATCCCCCAGCGCGCGAGAAGCCGGTGCCGACTGGATCGATGAACACGATGTCGGTCACGTCCAGCAGCGAGGACGGGTTGTTGATGATCGGATAGGGCGGCGCGCCGTCATCCCGGCCGTCGTTCGGGATCGCCACCCGCTTCGGTCCGAAGGCGCCCATATGCAGCCACAGCGAGCCCGAGCCCGGCCCGCCGTTGTAGAGGAATGTGACGGGGCGGTTCGGATCCTTCCCGTCCTTCACATAGGCGGTGGAGAAGATGGTCGCCGTGGGCTTCCCCTTCTCGTCCGTCAGATAGGTCTCGCCCGCCGTCGCGGTGTAGCTGATCTTCTGCCCCCCGAAGGTGCCTGTGTGCTTCGTGACAGACACGGTGGGCGGCGGAATTTCGGACGCCTTGTCCTTGGCGGCATCGGCCTTGGGAGCGTCGGAGGATTTTCCCTGAGCCAGCGCAGGCGCAGAAAGAACGGCGGCGATCAGCAGGGAGGTGGCGAGTTTCTTTTGCATGCCCAACGATTGCACCGGAGCAGGTCCGGCGCAAGATGGTTCGAACTTTCGGATGGGGTTTTGTGCCTCCGGCGGGCAGGGAAATGATTTCCCTGCACCCTCCAAATTGGCGTCGCGCACCGTTTGGACTGCGGCGCGAGAGACAGAGTTTGATTGCCTGCGGCGCTAGCGCTTGCTTGCGCCGCAGGCATTAATCCGCTCGTGAACGCAACCTGTTCGACCATGCTAATATCGGGGGTGCAGGGAGCACGGCTCCCTGCCGGGTTCCAAGGGCAGAGCCCTTGGAGTCCTTGCATGCCCATCGCCTGACGGTGATGGGGCGGGCAGAGCCCCTGGCCTCGCTCGCGCCGTCCCTCAGTGGTGATCCGGCTCCGCCATCAGCTCGATCAGCACGCCGCCCATATCCTTGGGGTGCACGAAGATCACCGGCACGCCGTGGGCGCCGATGCGGGGTTCGCCGCCGCGCAGCACGGTGGCGCCTTTGGCCAGCAGTTCGTCGCGGGCGGCGAGGATGTCGGGCACTTCGAAACAGACATGATGCTGTCCGCCCTTGGGGCTTTTGGCGAGGAAGCCGTGGACGGGGCTGTCGGCGCCGAGCGGCTCGATCAGTTCGATCTGGCTGTTGGGCACGTCCACGAAGCAGACGCGCACACCTTGTTCGGGCAGGTCGAAGGGCTCGTGGATTTTCGGGGCGCCCAGGAAGTCGCGGTAGAGCTTGATGCTGTCCTCGATGGAGGGGGTGGCGACTCCGACGTGATTCAGCCTGCCGATCTTCATGGGTTTTCCTTCGTCTGCTGCCGGGCCCGCATAGGGCGGCGGCGCCCCCCCTGCCAAGACTGTGAATTTGCCGGGCGGGCGGCGCGTGGTTGAAGGCGGGGAGGGAAGAAGCGGAGGAACTGGATGACGAGCAGCCTGACTGCCGAGGAACTGGAGGCCTTTCTGGCGTCGCTGAAGCGGCTGCTGGCGGATCGCTGCACGGAAGGCGATGTGCGCCGCCTGATGGAAACGCCGGGGCATCATGATGCTGACCTGTGGGCGCGCCTGTCCGAGATGGGGGTGCCGGGGCTGCTGGTCGATCCCGCGCATGGCGGGCTGGGCGCGGGCCCGGCCGTGCTGGAACGGGCGATGGAGGAGTTGGGGGCGGTTCTGGCGCCGACGCCGATCCTCTCCACCGTGATCGCGACCGCGCTGGTGCAGGGGCTGAGCGACGAAGCGGTTTCGGCGCGGCTGCTGCCGGGGCTGGCGGATGGATCGACCATCGCGGCGGTGGCGCTGACGGGCCCAGCCGCAAAATGGACGGCCGAGAGCGTGGGCGTGACGGCTGTTGCGGCGGGCAATGGCTGGAAGCTGGAGGGCAAGGCGGCCTTCGTGCTGCACGCCGCTGCCGCCAATCTGCTGCTGGTGGTGGCACGCGCGCCAGACGGCATCGCGCTGTTCGAAGTGGAGCGCGAGGCGGCCGGAGTGTCGGTGTCGACGCTGCCGGCGTTCGATCGCACGCTGGACCTCTCCGACATCGAATTCGAAAGCGTGTCGGCCGTGCGCCTGTCAGGCGAGGGTGACCGTTGGGCGCTGGTGGAGGCTGCGCTGGACATGGGCCGTGTCGCGCTTGCGGGGGAGCAGGCGGGCGGCACCCGGCGGGTGTTCGAATTCACCACCGATTACGCGCGGGAGCGGCACCAGTTCGGCCGCGCCATCGGCAGCTTCCAGGCGATCAAGCATATGGCGGCCGACTTGCTGCTGGAAAGCGAGTCCGCCATTTCGGCGGCGCGCCACGCCGCGTCGGCGCTGGCCGACGGTGCGGCGGATGCGCCGCAATCGATCAGCCTGGCGGCCTTTGCCTGCGCCGACGCCTACACCCGCACCACGGCCGACAGCGTGCAGATGCATGGCGGCATCGCCTTCACCTGGGTGCATCCCGCGCACCTCTATCTGCGCCGCGCCCGCGCCGACGCCCAGCTGCTGGGATCGCCTGCGGCCATGCGGGAGCGTTTCGTGCAGCAACTGGGGGGCTGAGCAGATGACCGACGAACAACTGGTGGACGAGGTTCGCGGCTGGCTCGCCGCCAACTGGAACCCGCGTGAGAAGGTGCAGGCCGAGAGCTTCGGCCGCAGCCCCTATCAACCCTTCCTGGAGAAGGTGCTTGCGGCAGGCTATGCCGTGCCGAGCTGGCCGAAGGAGCTGGGCGGACGGGCGATGACTCCGGCGCAGGGCCGGCTGATCGAGCGCGAGTTCGCCGCCGTCAGCGCACCGGGCGCCGGGCAGGACCGGCACAATCTGTGGGCGAACACGGCGCTCGCCTATGCCACGCCGGAATTCCGTGACGAGATCGTGCCGAAGCTGCTGACCGGCGCGGTGGGCATGTGCCTGCTCTATTCCGAACCGGGCGCCGGGTCTGACCTTGCCGCCGTGCGCACCCGGGCCGATCTTGAAGGCGACCAGTATCGCGTGAACGGGCAGAAGGTGTGGACCTCCGGCGCGGCGATCGCGGATTACGGCATGCTGATCGCCCGCACCGATTGGGATGCGCCCAAGCATCTGGGCATCAGCTTCTTCTTCCTGCCGATGAAGCAGCCGGGGATCGAGGTGCGGCCGCTCCGGCAGATCACCGACGAGGCGCATTTCAACGAGGTGTTCATCACCGATGCGCTGGTACCCGCCGCCAACCTGCTGGGGCCGCTGAACGGCGGCTGGAAGGTGTTGCAGACGGCGCTCGCCTATGAACGCTCGGTGATGGGCGATGCCGCGCGCGGCCCCCGCAGCGGCAAGGGTGGGCCCAAGGGCGACAGCGCACTGGTGGAACTGGCGCGCGAGGCCGGCGTGCTGGACGACCCGCTGATCCGGCAGGATATCGCGCAGGTCACGGCCTGGAAGATCCTGAACCGGCTGAACAACGCCCGCGCCAAGGCGGAATTGTCACGCGGCACCTCGTCCCCCATCATGTCGCTCGGCAAGCTGGCGATGAGCCGTATCCTCCATCAGGAGGCCCGGCTGCGCAGCCTGATGCTGGGTGCCGAAAGCCTGCTGGAAGGCCCGGAGCATCCCCGCGCGGAAGACGCCAACTTCCTCAGCCTGAACGCCTATTTCACCTCGATCGGCGGCGGCACGGACCAGATCCAGCGCAACATCATCGGCGAGCGCGTTCTGGGCCTGCCCAAGGAACCGGAAATCGACCGCACCATGCCGTTCCGCGAGGTGCGGAGCGGCTGAGCGCCGCCCGGCAGGGCGGAGGCAGGTTCAGCGCGGCGCGGCGTATGTGGGCTGCATGGCCTGCCAGCCGTCCGGCCCGCGCTGCCCGTTCGGGACTGCCACGACATTGCCGTTGCCGTCGGTGTAGCCCGTCGTGCCATAGGGCACGCGGGCCTGCACGCCGCCGCCGTTCATCGTCGTCCCTTCGTAGATGCCGTCGACGAAACGGCCATGGCTGCGATCGATGCTGGCCTGGCCTGCCTCCCAGCTCCGGTTCATGGCGGCATGGGATTCCTGCCGTGCTTCGTGCGCGGCCTGGCCCGCCGCGCCGCGCGCTTGCAGGTTCGCCATGCTGGCGGCCGCGTTCGAATTCATCTGCGCCCGCCAGGCATCCATCTGCGCCATCGCCGCCGCGCCCTGCTGCATCACGGCGGCGCTTTCCGAATAGGCGGTGAAGATGCGCTGGGACAGGTTCTGATACTGCCCGCACGCGCCCTGATTGCCCGACTGGCATGCCTGTTCCAGCTGCGCGAGTTGCTGCTGATAGCCCGGCATCTGCGGCAGAACCTGACATGCCAGCTGGTTGCCGCTCTGGCATTGCTGCTGCCGGATCTGCGTCAGGCCCTGAAGGGCGCGATAAACGTCGCCCTGCTGCGCCGCGCCGCGCGGTGAACTGACGGTGTGCACCATGGGCTGCTGTTCGCTGCCGGTCTGGATGCCGCGCTGCTCCGCCGGCATCAATGCCGGCTGGGCTGCCATCGCAGGCTCCACCGCCGAGGCCGTCGATACCGCTGGTTGCGCGCCGTCGGTGCCGGTCTCGCCCGTCGTCAGCATGACCGCCAGCGCGACCGCCGCCAGACTGCCCCCCACCAGCAGCTTCCTGTCCATGATCCCCTTGCTCATGATCTCACCTCGCCCCTCTGCCCGGAGCCCGCCCGGCCCCTTCAACACGATAAAGCGGGGTGGGCCGGCAGAACCGGTCACATCATTTCCGGCGATGTTCGTTTTTCTGGGAATCGCCGATCGCGGCCCCGTCGACCGCAAAAGAAAAGGCCCTCGATTTTCGAGGGCCTTGAAATTCCGGATCCATATTCGAAGCTGGATGCCGTTCAGAACGGAACGTCATCGTCCATGTCGTCGAACGAGCTGGCCGGCTTGCTGCTGAAGCCGCCCGCCGGGCTGCGGGACGGGGCAGGGCTGCCGTAATCGTCTCCGCCATAGCCGCCCGATCCGCCGGAGGAGCCGCCCTCGCGCCGGCCGTCCAGCAGGGTCAGTTCACCCCGGAAGCGGCCGACATAGACTTCGGTGGTGTAGCGGTCATTGCCGTCGCGATCCTGCCATTTGCGGGTGCGCAGCTGGCCTTCCACATACACCTTGGAACCCTTGCGCAGATATTGCTCGGCCACGCGGATCAGATTGTCATTGTCCAGCACGACAGAATGCCACTCTGTGCGCTCCTTGCGCTCGTTGGTGGCGCGGTCGGTCCAGGATTCCGAAGTGGCGATCCTGAGGTTGGCGATTCGCCCGCCGCTGGGGAAGCTCTTCACTTCCGGGTCTGCGCCGAGGTTGCCGACGATGATCACCTTGTTCACGCTGCCAGCCATCTGGCCTGTCTCCCAATTTGAATTGGCTCATGCGATAGGCCAGCATCGCACGGTTCGGCAAGCGAGGTTTCGGGGCAGATGGTCAGCGGGCTGGAAGACGCAGGGGCACTGGTGACAGCAGGAATAGCCGCGCACGAGATCGATCGGCCCCACGCCGGGGACGAGGTGCACGGCGGCACCTGCCTGAACTGCGACGCTACGCTGAACGGCGCCTATTGCAGCAACTGCGGGCAGAAGGCGCATCTGCACCGTTCCGTCCTCCACGCCGTGGAGGAGTTCATGCACGGCATTCTGCATTTCGACAGCAAGCTGTGGAACACGCTGCCGCTGCTGATCTTCCGCCCCGGCAAGCTGACACGGGATTATGTGATGGGGCACCGCGCGCGCTACATCGCGCCGGTCGCGCTGTTCCTGCTCACCATTTTCACCACCTTCCTGGTGTTCGGTTTCATGCCCACGCCGGCACTGAACAACGCGGGCGACATCCAGCTGACGGGAGAAGAGCGGGCAGCTGCGATTGCGGCCGTAAAGGGCGAGATGGCCGCGGTCGACGCCAAGCTGTCGGCTGCGCACGCGGCGCTGAAGGCCGACCCTGGAAATACGCGGCTGGCGCAGGATGTGACGCAGCTGGAGGCCAGGCGGCTGGTCGTGGAAACCGCCGCGACACGGCTGGAAAGCGGCGAATCTGTGGCCACCGCTACCAGCTTGGTCGGTGCCCTTACCAAGGCATCCCGGAACGGTGAGATGAAGATGAACTTCGACGACAAGCAGATGGAAGCCAAGGTGCGCCGGGCAATGGGGGATCCGGAGTTCGTCTTCTACAAGATGAAGCAGAAGGGCTATAAACTGTCCTTCCTGCTGGTGCCGCTGTCCCTGCCGTGGATGATGCTGCTGTTCGCCTGGAAGCGCGGCGTGAAAACCTACGATCATGTGGTCTTCCTGCTCTATTCGATCAGCTTCATGTCGATGCTGGCACTGGCAGCAATGCTGTTGGCGACATTCACCAACCTGCAGCCGGGATTCTATATTTTCCTGCTGGCCGTTGTGCCTGTCGCGCACATGTTCGCCCAGCTGAAGGAAGGCTATGCGCTCAGCTGGTTCTCCGCCACCTGGCGCACAGTGGTGCTGTCGACGCTGGCGCTGGTGACGCTGACCGGATTCTTCGTGGGCATACTGCTGCTGGGGTTGTTGGACTGAGGGGGAAGGCCAAGGGCTCTGCCCTTGGAACCCGGCAGGGAGATGATCTCCCTGCACCCACATTAGCAGGTCACACGGTCAAGTTGTGCTGATGGATGGGCTTACTGCCTGCGGCGCTAACAAGCTCAAGCGCCGCAGGCAATCAAACGAAGTCACGCGAGCGACATCAGGATCGCGCACAACGCAAATGTAGAGGGTGCAGGGAAATCATTTCCCTGCCCGTCGGAGGCAAACGCCTTATCCCAGCCCCATCGCCATCGCGACATGATAGGTGATCCCGGCCGCGATATAGGCCAGCGCCGTCAGATAGCCGAACATGAACAGCGGCCATTTCCAGCCGGCCGTTTCCCGCCGCACCACGGCGAGCGTGGAGAGGCATTGCGGTGCGAACACGAACCAGGCGAGGAAGGCGAGTGCAGTGGGCAGCGGCCAGCTGTTCTGCAGTCGCTCGATCAGGCCGGAGGTGTCCTCGTCGTCGGCGTCCAGTGCGTAGATGGTGGCGAGCGCGGCGACGGCGACTTCGCGTGCGGCCATCGCGGGCAGCAGCGACATGGCGATTTCATGGTTGAAGCCGATCGGGCGCACCAGCGGTTCGATGGCGTTGCCGATGCGGCCGGCGATGGAATATTCCACCTGGCTTTTCGGGCTGCCCTCGGGCACGGCGGGGAAGCTGGCGAGCGCCCAGAGCGCGATGGTGACGCCCATGATGATGGTGCCGGCGCGCTTCAGGAAGGCGCCCGCGCGCAGCCACAGGCCGACCAGAACGTCCCGCAGCACGGGCAATTGATAGCTGGGCATTTCCATCATGAAGCTGGGCGGCGGGCCCTTGGTGACGGTGCGCTTCAGCACGAAGGCGGCGGCCATCGCGCCCAGAATGCCCGTGAGGTACAGGATGAACAACACCATGCCCTGCAGGCCGATGGGCCCCAATACGGACTGCGCAGGAATGAAAGCGGCGATGATCACGGCATAGACCGGCAGCCGGGCCGAGCAGGTCATCAGCGGCGCGATCAGGATGGTGGTCAGCCGGTCGCGCGCGTCGGGGATGGAGCGCGTCGCCATGATCCCGGGAATTGCGCAGGCGAAGGAGGACAGCAGCGGGATGAAGGCCGCGCCGTTAAGGCCGACGGACGCCATCAGCCGGTCCATCAGGAAGGCCGCGCGCACCATGTAACCGGAGCCTTCCAGCACCAGAATGAAGGCGAACAGGATGATGATCTGCGGCAGGAAGACGATGACCGAGCCGACACCGGCCAGCAGGCCGTCGTTCAGGAAGGAGCGGAACACGCTGTCGGGCAACACCGACGAGACGATGCCCTGCGCCCAGGCGATGCCGCCCTCGATCCAGCCCATGGGCGCTTCCGCCCAGGAGAAGACCGCCTGGAACATCAGGAACAGCAGCAGGGCGAGGATGATCGGCCCGGCGACGGGGTGGAGCAGCACGGCATCCAGCTTGCGGCTGGTGGCGCGGGACTGGCCTTCCGTCAGCGTGACCGATTTCGCGATGGCGCGGGCCTCGCGGCCCAGCATGCGCGGATCGGCGGGCACGAAGTCGGGATGGCTGCGTGGCGCGGCGCCCGCAGCGGGCAGGGTGCGCTCGACCGCTGCGAGCAATTCAGAGAGGCCGCGCTTGCGCACCGCGACCGTTCCAATCACCGGGATGCCAAGCTTCTCGGACAATAGCGCGCTGTCCAGGCTGAGACCGTCTCGCGCGGCCATGTCCATCCGGTTCAGCGCCATCACCATCGGAATGCCCAGCCGCTTCGCATCCAGCGCGAAGCGCAGGTGGGCGGCAAGGTTGGTGGCATCGGTGACGAGGAGCACCACATCTGGCCGGGATTCGCCGGGTTGCAGGCCCAGCAGCGTGTCCCGCGTGACGGTTTCATCCAGCGAATGCGGCACGAGGCTGTAGCAACCCGGAAGGTCCAGCAACTCCACTCGGGTACCCGACGGCAGGCTGAGATCGGCGGATTTCCGCTCCACTGTGACGCCAGGATAGTTGCCGACCTTCTGCCGCGCGCCCGAAAGCGCGTTGAACAGGCTGGTCTTGCCGGCGTTGGGGTGGCCGATCACGGCGACCAGCGGCAGGCGGCGGGCGCGATCTGCAGGGGCGGCGGGCTGGAAGCTGGTCTCGACCGTCATGCCGGATCTGCGAGCAGGACATGGTTGGCGAGTGCGCGGCGCAGAGCGACGACAGATCCGTCGACCCGGACAGCGATCGGATCTCCGAGCGGAGCTTGATGGATCACTTCCACTAGGGCGCCTTCATCGAATCCAAGTTCGATCAGGCGGTGAGTGAGGGGCCCGGCTGAAGGGGCGATGCCGGCAACACTGGCGGTCAGGCCTGTGGCAAGCGCGTCAAGGGTCTGGCTGGTCACTTGCGAGCGACTATCAATATAACGCCGCAAAGGGAAGCCGTTAGAGGCGGTTGTTGCGATCTGCGTGTGGTCAGCCCTCGACGGGGTAGCGCAACCGGCCCAGGAAGCGGGTGAGGCTGGGGCGTTCCGCAGGCGGTTTGAACCGGCCCTTCAGCTTCTCGATCTCCATCACATTGCCGATACGCCGGTCCAGGAAGGCCCAGCTGTCGGCAGTGTTCTCGCTGTCGTCGTTCAACCAGAACAACAGGGTGGCACCATAGACAGCGGCGGCCAGTGCCCGCTTGCTGTAATGGTTGAAGTCGGTCGCCGTATCTCCGGCGAGGCGCCAGATGCTGTCGGCGGTGCGCCACGACAGCCGGGCGGCGAGCCGGGCATGCTGCGGCTGGGCCAGCAGGTTGACGGCGCGGCGGATCGCTTCCTTGTGGGGGGCAGCCTGTTCCAGCCGGGTGCGGATGGCGAGCGTCACTTTCTCCCGCACCTTCAGGGCACGATAGTCCGGCGTATCCAGCACGGCGCGCATCTTCGCATCGGCCAGCGCCGTCTGCGCATCCAGCATTTCCCCCCCGCCACCGGGAAAGGCGAGGCGGGCGGTGGCTGGCAGGATGCCGATGCTTTGGGCGGCGGCCTCCAGCGCGGCACGACTCCAGCCGTCAAACGGCACATGCGGCAGCATCGCCTCGATGAGCACGGGCTTCAGTTCATCCAGCGTCATGTCGGCGGGGGAGAGATCGGTTGCCATGGCCTTGTTTAGGGCGTTTCGGCCGTGCAGGGAAGGCGGCGGCTTGCCGCGCGTTCTGTCGGCGTCGCGCGTTCCGCTTGCCGCTGGCAGGCCACTTTGCTATGGGCGCGCCAGCGACGCCGGGCCCGCCGGCGGCGACACCGATTCTTTTCGGGTTGCCGCAGATCGATGCACCGGTTTCAACTGGTTGAAAATATTCAGGCTTGTTTGGTCCTTTCCGGGACCGGGCCACTTAAATTTCGGGAAGGTGCTGATCCTTTTATGCAGATCATCGTTCGCGACAACAATGTCGATCAGGCGCTGCGCGCGCTCAAGAAGAAGCTGCAGCGTGAAGGCGTGTATCGCGAGATGAAGCTGCGTCGGCATTATGAAAAGCCGTCGGAAAAGCGCGCCCGTGAAAAGGCTGCCGCCATCCGCCGCGCCCGCAAGCTGGACCGCAAGCGCGCCGAGCGCGACGGCCAGCGCTGAGCACCGCCACCATGGCTGACGCGAAGACCGGGGGCTACCGCCTCGGGAAATGGATCGTGGCCGGCGTGGTGCTGGCGACGGGTGCCGTGGCGCTGGCTCTGGCCGGTACCTCGGCCCAGCGCGCCCCGGCCCGGGAGGCCGGCACTTTTCTGAAAACCAATGCGGAGAAGCCCGGCGTGACGACCACGGCAAGCGGCCTGCAGGTAGAAATGCTGGCGGCGGGCGAAGGCCCCACGCCCACCATCAACGACACGGTCGCCGTGCATTATGAAGGCCGACTGGCCGACGGCACGGTGTTCGATTCCAGCTATCAGCGCGGCCAGCCTGCCGTGTTCGGCGTGGCGGACGTGATCCCCGGCTGGACCGAAGGCCTGCAACTGATGCGGCCGGGCGGCAAGGCCCGCTTCACCATCCCGCCCGAGCTTGGCTATGGCGCGCAGGGTGCCGGCGGCGTGATTCCGCCGAACGCCGTGCTGGTGTTCGACGTGGAACTGCTGGCGATCGCCCCCAAGAACTGAGTTTGCCGGCCCGCTGTCGGGCCGTGACCCCATTGACGGCGGCCGGGTGCATCGCGCACCTTGGCCGCCGTTTTTCATGGGAAAAACGCAATGTGAAGGGGCGTGCGCATGGGGTTCACCGACGCTGTCAAAACCTGTCTCAGCAAATATGCGACCTTCTCAGGACGGGCTTCACGGTCTGAATTCTGGTGGTTCTATCTGTTCTTCATTCTGGCCTCCATGGTCACCGGCGTGATCGACGCGCTGCTGTTGGGCCATGATCCGTCCCAACCCGGATCAGTCCCCTGGCTGTCCGTCATTCTCACGCTTGCCCTGATCCTGCCCTCCCTTGCGGCCACGATTCGGCGGTTGCACGACAAGGATCGCAGCGGATGGTGGTATCTCCTGATCTTCATTCCGCTGATCGGCGGGATTGTCATTCTGGTGTGGCTGGTCAGCCGGGGCACAGCTGGCCCCAATCGCTTCGGGCCTGATCCGCTGGGCGAAACAAACGTCGAAAGCGTCTTCTGACGCTGGCGCGGCACGCATGGCCGGGGCATAGCCTGGCCATGCGTGCCGCGTTCCTCGCTCTCTGTCTCGCCGCGCCGCTGGCGGCGAAGCCTGTGCCGCTGGTGGAGCTGACGGCCGATCCCATCCCGCTGACGACCGTGCAGCTGAAACGTGGGCCGGTGGACGCCCGCGTCAGCCTGGGGTTCGACAAGGCGCTGCTGCTGAACCTCGCGCCCGCGCAGCAGCTGGGGCTGAAACCCTTCCCGCTGATCGGCAAGTTCAAGGTGAAGAACCCGCAGATCCCGGGCGGCGAAGCGATGATTCGCGGCAATTTCGTCTCCGGAAACGTGGGCGGCACCGGCATGCAGAAGCTGCCCACCATCTGGATCGATAAGGACATCGTGGCGCCGCCGCAGCAGGCCATCGTCTCCGCGCTGGCGTTCGATGCGGAGCGGGTCCGCATCCGCAACCTGCGCGGGCCCACGGGCGGGCAGCACTATCGGCTTGTGCGGGCGGGCAAGGGCGATGCAGAAGTCAAGACGAAGCTGGGCGGCGAGACGCTGCGGCTGATCCTGGATTTCACCAGCGAGCGCACCGTGATGAACGCCCGCGCCGCCGCCCTGCTGGAAAGCGAGGGGCTGGTGCGCCGGACCAGGCGGGTGGGGCTGTGGAGCCCGGTGCCCGCCTTTGCCGTGCCGGTCGAGTTACTGAAACCCGAAACCGGAGCCGCGCTGCTGGGGTTGCCGCTGTTCGATCCGGTGGTGCGGATCAGTCGAGCCCGGGCAGAGGAACTGGACGCCCGCGCCGCCGCCGGAATCACCGGGGAGAGCAAGGATGATCCCGACGCCATCGTGGTGACGGCCGAGAAGGACAAGACCAAGAGCCGCGAACCCTGGATACTGATCGGCCGCGACGTGCTGCGCCACTGTGGAACCGTGGAACTGGACAGACCGGGCGCGTCATGGGAGCTGACCTGCGCGTTTCCGGATAGGTGACACCAAAGGGCTGAAGGGAAGCGCATGGTCCCCTCATTGATATGTTCTCCCTGCGCCACCTGTAGGACCTTAAGAATACGCGCGACTTTCCGGGGAGTTCGCAACGCCAGGTCAGAGGGCGCCGGAAAATCATCTCCTTGGCACCATCGGAGGCAAAAAGCCTCGTACTTCCTTAAACTGCGGCCTTGGCATCGTGCAGCCGGTTGGCGGCGACGGCGATGGCGTCGTCCAGTTCCGGCTTGCCGGTGCCCAGCCCGGTCCGGGTGCCGATGGTCGCCAGCACCGGATGCACGCCGGTGATCAGCATATAGGGCTGGGTGCCTGCCTCGGTGATGGCGGCGCGGATCCGCTCCGCATCGTCTGCGGGCACGGCGGCGGCGAATTCGTCGCCGCCCCAGCGGGCGAGCAGGCCGGGCGCGGGCACGGCGGCGGCAAGGCGTTCGGCCACCTGCTTCAGCAGCCGGTCGCCCACGATATGGCCGTGGCTGTCGTTCACCGCCTTGAACCCCACAAGGTCGATCAGGATCAGCGCGCGGGGTTCCGGCAGCGCGGCCCAGGCCAGCGCCAGCCCGCGCCGGTTGGGCAGGCCGGTCAGCGGATCATGGCTGGATTCGGCCAGCAGCTGGGCGATGCGGCGGCGCTGGGCGAAGATGATGCCCAGCAGCATCAGCACAAGCGCAAGGGTGATGGGCGGCAGCAGCCAGGCCAGCGCGAGCAGAGCTGTCATCGACCCCCTCGCGCGCCGTCAGCCGATGGGTTCGTTCGGATAGACGCCAAAACCATGTTCGCGCAGCAGATAGCCGGACCGGCCCTGACCCTCCACCCGGCACCAGCGGTCCGCGCACATCGTCACCCGCATCACAACGCCGGGTTCGGCGCGCAGCACGATGGGTGCGGACAGGTCAGGCCGGGCGCGCAGTTCGCGCGTCTGCTTCGTGATCTGGATGCTGCGGTCGGTGGAGAGCATGGCGCGGTCCATCCAGCCCTCGGTGCCGTCGGCGTCCTTCACCTTGCGCCAGACATTCCATTCGCTCAGCACTTCCAGCGGCGTGCCCGGGCGCACGAACACCCATGTCACGGGATATTCCTTGCCGGGCCCGGCGCGCATATAGGCGCGCCCCGCGCGCAGCGAGGCGAAGCGCGGCACGGGCAGGCCGGAGCGGTATTTCAGCGCATCCTTGTTGCTGGGAGTGGCCGCCGCAGCAGGCGCCGGCTGCGCCTCCTGCGCGGTGGCGGGGCTGGCCAGAAGAAGCAGGGCGGGAAGAAGCGCGCGCATCGAAACCCCCTGCCAACTGCCGGCCAGCCTTGCAAGACTCCGCTGCGCGGGCCATTGCTGACGGCATGACCTCCCGCTTCCAGAAATATGATCGCAGGCTTCGGGTGACGGTTTCGCGGCGGCTGCCGCAGGCGGTCGAGACGCGGATGGCAGAGCTGTTCGACGTGGAGCTGAACTTCGAGGACACGGCACTCAGCCGGGCGGAACTGACGGCCCGTATGGCCGCGACCGACGTGTTCGTGCCCACCGTGACGGACGAGATCGACGCCGCGCTGATCGAGACGGCCGGGCCGGACCTGAAGCTGATCGCCAATTTCGGTACCGGCGTCGATCATATCGACCTCGCCGCCGCGCGTGCGAAGGGCATCGCCGTCACCAACACCCCCGGCGTGCTGACGGACGACACCGCCGATCTGGTGATGTCGCTGATCCTCTCGGTGCCGCGCCGCCTTTCGGAAGGCGAGAAACTGGTGCGCGCCGGGCAATGGACCGGCTGGACGCCCACCGGGCTGCTGGGCCATCGCATCACCGGCAAGCGGCTGGGCATCGTGGGCATGGGCCGCATCGGGCAGGCGGTGGCGGCACGGGCGAAGGCCTTCGGGCTCTCCATCCATTATCACAACCGGCACCGGCTGCCGAAGGCGGTGGAAGGGCCGCTGGAGGCAACCTGGTGGCCCAGCGTGGAAGCCATGCTGGAACGGGTGGACATCGTGAGCCTCAACTGCCCGGAAACGGCGGAGACGCGGCACCTGATGAACGCCGACCGGCTGAAGCTGATGCAGCCCCATGCCTATCTGATCAACGCCGCGCGCGGGGCGCTGGTGGACGAAGCCGCGCTGGCGGCCGCGCTGGCCGCCGGGCGGATCGCCGGCGCGGGGCTGGATGTCTATGAGGGCGAGCCCGCGATCCATCCTCAGCTGACCGAACTGCCCAATGTGGTGCTGCTGCCGCATCTGGGTTCCGCCACCTTCGAAGGGCGGCAGGCCATGGGGGACAAGGTGATCACCAACATCCGCGTGTTCGCCGACGGGCACCGGCCGCCCGATCAGGTCCTGGCCGACTTCTGACGGGCAAAAAACCTTGATCCGCGAGAAGGAACTGCGGCTCGCGATCGTCTGTTACGGCGGGGTGAGCCTTGCCGTCTATATGCACGGCGTCACCAAGGAATTGTGGAAGCTGCTGCGCGCCAGCGAAGCGCGCAAGCAGGGCGAGGCGATGCCCCCCGACATGCCGGGGCTCGACAGTGAGCCTGTGTGGCAGGCGCTGCTGGAGGCGCTGAAGCCGCACGCCGATCTGGCGGTGATCGTGGACATCCTGACCGGCGCATCGGCCGGCGGCATCAACGCCGTGATGCTGGCGAACGCCATCGCGTTGGGCCAGACGCTGGAGCCCCTGACCGACATGTGGCTGAAGGAAGCCGATGTCGATCATCTGCTGGATCCGGATGCGCGCTGGGGCTCCGGCGTGCGGGAGCGGCTGGCGGCCTTCTACAAGGAACCGGTCGCCTGGTACGCCGGGCGGATGTCGGCCAGCCTCGCCTCGGTCGACGTGCCGGAGGTGCGCGCCGAAGTCACGCTGAAGCTGGCGCGCTTCGTGCGCAGCCGCTGGTTCAAGCCGCCCTTTTCCGGCGATGTGATGACGGAGATGCTGGACCGGGCGATGGACCAGATGGCGGCCGGCCCCGCGACCCGCCCGCTGGTGCCGCCGACCCTGCCGCTCGACCTCTATGTGACGGTGACGGACTATTGGGGGGTGCAGGCGGAACTGGCGATCCACTCCCCGCACACGGTGACGGAACAGGAGCACCGGCGGCTGTTCAGCTTCTCCTCCCCCGCCGTCACTCGCCATCATGGCGCGGTTCGGGACTATCGGATGGCCGTGCGCGGGCCGGTGGCGCCGCGGGCCGAACTGCTGCTGGCCGCGCGGGCGACCGCCAGTTTCCCCGGCGCCTTCCCGCCGGCCAGGGTGGACGAGGTGGACCGGCGCATGGCGGCGCGCGGCGAGGCCTGGCCGGAGCGGGCGAGCTTCCTCGAAAGCCAGCTGTGGAGCGATCGGCCGGTGGAGGAGATTGCGCTGATCGACGGCAGCGTGCTGAACAATGCGCCCTTCGGCCCGGCCATCGCGGCGCTGCGCATGCGGCCCGCCCACCGCGAGGTGGACAGGCGATTCGTCTATATCGATCCGAAGCCGGGGCTGGGCGGGGCGACCGACGCGCTGGCGCGGCGCGATCCCGGCTTCTTCACCACCATCCTGCGCGCGCTGGCCGACATCCCGCGCGAGCAGCCGATCCGCGACAGTCTGGAACAGATCAATGCGGTCTCCGCCCGCATCCGCCGCCTGCGCGCCGTGACCGACGCGATGACTCCGGCGGTGAACGAGGCCATCGTGCGCGCCGTGGGGCCGCGCTTCTTCATGATGCGGATCACCCCCGTTCGGCTGGCGCGGGCGCGATCCCGCATCAATTCGCTGGCGGCGCGGGAAGCCGGTTTCGCCTTTGCCGCCTATGCCCAGCTGAAGGTGCGCACCGTGCTGGACGAGGCCTCCAGCCTGCTGGCGCACGCCGCCGAGCTGGGGCCCGCAGACGCGGCACGGCTGCGCGTGGCGCTGGAAACGGCTGCCGCCGCGCGCGGCGCCTTCCACCACGATCAGGCGGTGGGGCGCGGGGCGGAGGACAGCGGCTATGTGCGGCTGCTGCGGCAGCTGGACATCGGCTTCCGCGTGCGGCGGCTGCGCTTCTTCGTGCGCCGCCTCTCTGACGAGATCGCCGCCAGCAACAATCCGGCCGAGCGGGCCAGCGCCGAGGCGCTGAAGGCCGCGCTCTATGTGGTGACGGCGCCGTTCGTGGCGCGGCGCGCGCCCGCCGATCCGCCTGACGTCCCGGCACTGGCGGCGGCGGCCCACGCCGTGATCGGGGCGCATGGCGCAGAGGCGCAGGCGAAGGCGGCAGCCAACGCTATCGACGTGCTGGCCGACACGCTGGACCTGCGCACGCTGGACGCCGACGCCGACCGGGTGCTGGTGAGCGCAGTGACCGATCCGGGGTTCGACAAGGAAAGCCGCCGCCGGCTGGTCAGGGCCTGGCTGGGCTTCCCCTTCTACGACATCGCCATCCTGCCGCTGGCGCAGGAGGAAACCGCCGACAGCTTCGAGGAACTGAAGGTGGACCGCATCTCGCCGGACGACGCCACCTCGCTGCGCAGCGGTGGCGCGCGGGCCTGCCTGAAGGGTTGGCAGCTGAACGCCTTCGCGGCGTTCTTCAGCCGGGCCTATCGCGAGAATGACTATCTGTGGGGGCGGCTGCACGCGGCGGAGCGGCTGGTGGATATCGTCTCCAGCGCTGTCCCGGAAGCGTCACTTGACGCGTCGGCATGGAAGCGCAAGCTGTTCGAGGCGATCCTGACGGCGGAAAAACCGCGCCTGACGACGGTGCAGCCGCTGTTCGAGGAGCTTGAGGGGAAGCTGGCAACATGGGGCATGGAAATTTCGGAAACGCAGTGAGGCTGGACCGGCGTGGCCTGCTGGGCGCGTTCGGGGCCGCAGTGGCGGCCTCGGCCGCCGGGCCGGTGCTGGGGAAGGGCGCCCCCTATCCGGCGCTTCAGGCGCTGATCGACGCCTATGTGGCCGAAGGTCTGGTGCCCGGCGCAGTGGTGGGGGTGATGAAGCCCGGCCGTTTCGCGCCCGTGTGGATGACATCGGGCACCACCGAATTCGGCGGCGGGGCGCCGGTGTCCGCCACCCAGTCGCTGTGGCGCATCTTCTCCATGACCAAGCAGGTCACCGGAATCGCGGTGATGCAGCAGGTCGCGGCGGGCAAGCTCTCCATCGACACGCCGATCGCCGACATCATGCCGGAATTCCGCGAGATGACGGTGCTGGTCGACCCCGCGAAAGGGCTGGAAAGCCGCCCGGCGAAGGGGCCGATCCTCGTTCGCCACCTGCTCACCCACACGGCGGGCTTCAGCTATTCGATTGCCGGGGACGGCCCGCTGGAGAAGGAATATCGGCGGCAGGGCCTTCAGGCCATGTCGGGCGGCGCGCTGGTGACACCCGGGGAGGCGCTGGCACCCGACCTCGCCACCTATATGAAGCGGCTGGCGACGCTGCCGCTGCGCTCCGATCCCGGCACCAGCTGGTTCTATTCCATCGGCCTCGATGTGGCGGGCGCCCTGCTGGAGCGGCTGACCGGCAAGACGCTGGACCGGATATTCGCCGAACAGCTGTTCCAGCCGCTGGGCATGCACGACACCGCCTTCTGGGTCAGCCCTGCGCAGCAGAAGCGGCTGGCGGGGCTCTATGCCTGGCGCGACCGCAGCTGGAAGCCGCTGGAAAAACCGGAGCTGATCGACGGCCCTGCCAGCACCAGCTGGTCGACGCCGCCGGTGATGCTGGCCGGCGGCGCGGGGCTGGTCTCCTCAGCCAGCGATTTCGCGCGCTTCCTGCAGCTGATGCTGAACGAGGGCCTGTTCGAAGGGAAGGTGCTGCTGCCGCGCGGGGTCGCGCGGCTGGCGATGTCCAACCTGATGGAGCCGGGCACCTTCTTCAGCGGTACAGACGGATTTGGCGCCGGGGGCCGCGCCGTGCTCACCGAAACCAGCGCGCGCGATCAGAAGAAGAATAGCGTCGGCAGCTGGGGCTGGGGCGGCGCGGCCAGCACGCTGGCTTATGTCGACCCGGTTCGGCAGATCGCGGTGGTGCTGATGCTGCAGTCGCTGGGAAATGCGAAGGGGCCGAATCTGGAACGGCTGAACCCGGCGGTGGCGTCAGACGTCAGCCGTTAGCCTGTCGAGCGCCCAGCGCGCCGCATCCGCCACGGCCGGGTCCGGATCGTCGAGCAGCAGACTGACGGGCGGCAGCAGCGCGGCCAGCCCGCTGTTGCCAGCCGCATAGAGGCAGTTCCGCACGAAGCGGTCGCGGCCGATGCGCTTGATCGGCGAACCCGAGAAGATGGCGCGGAACGCCGCATCGTCCAGCGTCAGCAGGTCTGCGAGATAAGGCGCCGTCAGTTCGCCACGCGGCAGGAAGGCCGGATCCGCCGGGAATTGCGCATGGCTGTTCCAAGGGCAGGCGTTCAGGCAGTCGTCGCAGCCATAGATGCGGTTGCCAAGCCGCTCACGGAATTCGGCGGGGATGGCGCCCTTGTGCTCGATGGTGAGGTAGGAAATGCAGCGCCGCGCATCCACCTGATAGGGCGCGACAATGGCGTCGGTGGGGCAGGCCGTGATGCAGGCGGTGCAGCTGCCGCAACTCGCGCTGGTGCCCGCCTCGCGGAAGGCGGGCAGGTCGGCGCTGGTGTAGATGGCGCCCAGGAACAGCCAGCTACCGGCCTTGCGGCTGACCAGGTTCGAATGCTTGCCCTGCCAGCCCAGCCCGGCGGCTTCGCTCAGCGGCTTTTCCATCACCGGCGCGGTGTCCACGAACACCTTCACCTGCTCTCCGCTGATCGCCGCCAGATGCCGGGCCAACGCCTTCAGCTTGGATTTCACCACATCATGATAATCGCGGCCCAGCGCATAGACCGAGATGGTGGCAAGCTCGGGATGGTGCAGATTACGGGCCGGATCGAGCGCAGGGGTATAGGGCAGGCCCAGCGCGATCACCGACCGGACGTCGGGCCACAGGCCCTCAGGCGCCGCGCGCTCGTCGGCACGGGCCTCCATCCACAGCATGTCGCCGTGGCGGCCTTCCGCCAGCCACTGCCGCAGCCGCGCTCCAGCCTCGGGCGTGGACGTGGCAGGCGTGATGCCGAAGGCGACGAAGCCGAGCGCGCGCGCCTCGGCTTCGAGCGCACTAGAAATCGAGCTTGTCATAGTCCGGCGGCGGGCGGATGCCCTCCATCCGGTCTGCCAGCAGGGCGCGGAACGACGGGCGGGATTTCAGCGCCGAATACCACACCTTGGCCTGCCCATGGCCGCGCCAGTCGATCCCGCCCAGATAATCTGCGACGGAAATCTGCGCCGCGGCGTGGATATCCGCGATACCGAAGGTCGGCCCGGCCAGCCAGCGGTTCTCGTCCAGCAGATCGTCCACATATTGCAGATGCAGTTCCGCCGCGCGGTTGGCGTTGCGGATGCCGATGCCGTCCGGCATCTCGCGGGTGACGAGCCGCTTGTACATGCGCTCGGCCAGCAGCGGCGCCGTCACTTCGGCATAGAAGCGCTGGGCGAACCAGCCCGCCAGCCGCCGCGCCTCGGCGCGTTCCGTGGCGCTGGCACCCAGCAGCGGCGGGCGCTCCACCGTCTCGTCGAAATATTCGATGATGGCATTGCTGTCGCACAGCACCAGCTGGCCGTTTTCCAGCACCGGGGTCTGGATGGCGGGGTTCAGGCTGGAGAGGCTTTCGCTGCGTTCCCACGGATAGGCCAGCACCAGTTCGGCCGTGACAGCCTTTTCGGCCATGGCAAAGCGCACGGCACGGCTGAACGGACAGAGGGGGAATTGGTGGAGGCGCCACATTTGAACCCCCTATTAGCGCATGCGGCCCCCGGCGCCAGTAGCCTTGCATGTTTCAGCCCCGCATATTTGGGGGTGAATTGCGCCTTTCTGGCAGCTTGGATTGCGGCACTGCCAATGCTAGCGCCTTCGGGAATTGAAGGGAGTATGCTGATGGATCTTGCGTTCAGCCCGGAGGAAATCGCGTTCCGCGAAGAGGTGCGGGCTTTCATTGCACAGAATTATCCCCCCGAACTGCGCGGCAAGCAGGACGAGGGCGAGGAACTGGGCCGGGACGAATTCCTGGCCTGGCACAAGATCCTGGCGACGAAGGGCTGGTCCGCGCCTGCCTGGCCGACGCAATATGGCGGCCCCGGCTGGACGGCGACGCAGCGCTACATCTTCTCGGAAGAGAGCGCCAAGGCCGAAACCATCCCGCCGCTGCCGTTCGGTGTGAACATGGTGGGCCCGGTGATCTACACCTTCGGCACGCCCGAGCAGAAGGCGCAGCACCTGCCCGGCATCCTGTCGGGCAATGTGTGGTGGTGCCAGGGCTATTCCGAGCCCGGCTCCGGCTCCGACCTCGCCTCGCTGCGCACCAAGGCGGAGCGCATCACCGAGGACGGCAAGGAATACTATATCGTCAACGGCCAGAAGACCTGGACCACGCTGGCGCAGCACGCCGACTGGGGTTTCTTCCTGGTGCGCACCGACCCGACTGCGAAGCAGCAGGAGGGCATTTCCTTCCTGCTGATCGACATGAAGACGCCGGGCATCACCGTGAAGCCGATCATCACGCTGGGCGGCGAGCATGAAGTGAACGAGGTCTGGCTCGACAATGTGAAGGTGCCTGTCGAGAACCGCGTCTATGAAGAGAACAAGGGCTGGACCTGCGCCAAGTTCCTGCTTGCCCATGAACGCACGGGGATCGCGGGCGTCGCCCGCTCCAAGCGCGGGATCGAGAAGCTGAAGGCACTGGCGAAGACCGAGCAGGACGGCACCGGCCAGTCGCTGCTGGCGAACCCCTTCTTCCGCCGCAAGGTGGCAGAGCTGGAAACCGACCTGACCGCGCTGGAGTTCACCGAGCTTCGCACGCTGGCCGGCGAAGCCGCCGGCAAGGGGCCGGGGCCGGAATCCTCGCTTTTGAAGGTGAAGGGCACCGAAATCCAGCAGCGCATCACCGAACTGGTGCTGGAAGCGGCCGGCAATTACGCTGCGCCCTACTTCCGCGAATTCCCGGAAGGATCGAACGAATATCCGATCGGGCCGGAGTTCGCGCACCGCGCCGCGCCGACCTATTTCAACATGCGCAAGACCAGCATCTACGGCGGATCGAACGAGATCCAGCGCAACATCATCGCGAAGATGGTGCTGGGCCTTTAAGGGCCCGGCCGCTTCACGTCACAGCTTTTCCGGGAGGATATCTTGGACTTCAACTTCACCGAAACGCAGGGAATGCTGCGCGACACGCTGCATCGCTACCTGTCTGACAATTATGATTTCGACAAGCGCACCGCCATGCTGAAGCGCGAGGGCGGGCGCGATCCGGGGGTGTGGCAGGCGCTGGCGACCGAGCTGGGCCTGCTGGGCGCGGCACTGCCGGAAGCCTATGGCGGCTTCGGCGGCGGCGCCGTCGACACCATGGTTCTGATGGAGGAATTCGGCCGGGCCTTGTCGGTTGAGCCCTATGTGCCGACCGTGGTGCTGGGCGCGGGCGCGCTGGTGGAAACCGGCGGCGCCCTGGCTGAGACGCTGGTGCCGGGCATCATCGGCGGCGAGGTGATCATCGGCGCCGGCTTCTACGAGCCGCAGGGCCGCTACAATCTCGCCGACCTGAAGACGACCGCCAAGAAAGACGGCGCGGGCTGGGTGCTGAACGGGCACAAGGCCGTCGTGGTGGCGGCGCCGTTTGCGACGCATCTGCTGGTCAGCGCCCGCACCGGCGGTAGCCAGCGCGAGGCGGGCGGCGTCTCGCTGTTCCTGATTCCGGCCGGAACCAAGGGCGTGGTGCGCCGCGATTACCCTTGCGTCGACGGCACGCTGGCGAGCGAGCTGTATTTCGAGAATGCCGCTGTTGGCGCCGATGCGCTGCTGGGCGCCGAAGGCGGCGCGCTGCCGCTGATCGAGAAGCTGGTGGACAATGCCACCGTCGCGCAATGCGCGGAGGCGACCGGCGCCATGAAGAAGCTGCACGAGCTGACGCTGGACTATGCCAAGCAGCGCAAGCAGTTCGGCAAGGCCATCGGCGACTTCCAGCTGATCCAGCACCGGCTGGTCGACATGTTCATGGAGGCCGAGCAGGCCCAGTCCATGACGCTGATGGGCACGCTCAGGCTCGACGATCCGAACCGGGCCAAATGGGTGAGCCAGGCCAAGGCCAAGATCAACAAGGGCGCCCGCGCGCTGGGGCAATGGGCCGTGCAGACCCACGGCGGCATCGGCATCACCACCGAGCTGGCGGCCGGCCATTACTTCAAGCGGCTGACGATCATCGAAACCCAGTTCGGCGACCTCGATTACCATCTGGGCCGTCTGGAAGCGGGCCTGCTGGCCGAAGCGGCCTGATCAGTTCCTGAAAAGACGAAGGGCGGGGTTCATCGAACCCCGCCCTTTTTGATTCAGCCCTGCTGGGGCGCAGGCGTTGCAGCGGGCTTCGCCTTTTCGGCTGCGATCCAGGCCCGCACTTCGCTTTCCAGCACCGGCAGCGGCACCGCGCCCAGCCCCAGGATCACGTCGTGGAACGGCCGCTGGTCGAACTTCGGCCCCAGCTCGGCCTCGGCTTCCTTCCTCAGGTTGCGGATGGTGATCTCGCCCAGCTTGTAGGCCAGCGCCTGCCCCGGCCAGCTGATGTAGCGGTCCACCTCGTTGGTGATCTCCAGGTCGGAGAGCGCCACATGCTCCTTGAAATAGGTCAGCGCCTTGTCGCGGCTCCAGCCATATTCATGCATGCCGGTGTCGATCACCAGCCGTACCGCGCGCCACATCTCGTAGGTCTGGCGGCCGAACTCCTCATAGGGCGTTTCATAGATGCCCATCTGCTGGCCCAGCCATTCGGTATAGAGGCCCCAGCCCTCGCCATAGCCGGAGAAATAGAGGTCCTTGCGGAAGTCCGGCCGGGCCTCGCCCTCGCGCGCCAGCGCCGCCTGGAAGCTGTGGCCCGGCGTGCATTCATGCACGGCAAGGGCGGGCAGGGTGTAGAGCGGGCGCTGGTCCAGCCGGTAGGTGTTGAACAGGCAGTTATCCAGCCCGCCGCGCCCGCTGGTGTAGATGGGGGCGATGTCGGCGGGCACCGGCACGATGCCGTGGCGATAGCGCGGCAGCTTGCCGATGGTCTCGTTCAGCCGCCCGTTCGCCTTCATCACCGAGTAGGAGGCCGCCGCCAGCAGCTCCTTCGGCGTCTTGGCGTAGAATTGCGGATCGGTGCGCATGAAGGTGAAGAATTCCGGCAGCGTGCCCTTGAAGCCGGAGGCCTTCATGGTGGCCTCCATGTCGGCCTTGATGCGCGCCACTTCCTTCAGCCCGATCTCGTGGATCTGCTTCGCCGTCAGGTCGGTGGTGGTATATTCCTTGATCTGGGAGGCATAGAAGGCCCGACCGTTCGGCATGTCGGATGCCCCGATGGTGGGTCGCGCACGCACCATATAATCCTCGCGGATGAACTTCAGCAGCTTGTTGTAGGCCGGCACCGCAGACTGGTTGATGGCCGCCAGCGCATCGGCCTTCAGCTTCGCCTGCGTCTCGGCCGGGATGCTGTCAGGCATGGTCAGGAAGGGCGCGTAGAGCGCGTTCGCCTCCCCAGCGGCGGTGTAGGGCACGATGGTCGCATCGCGGCCGATCAGCGTCTCCTTCGGGTTGGAAAAGCCGCGCGCAAGGCCCGACTTCATGTTCACCGTCTGCTCGTCGAAATAGCGCGGGATGTCGCGGATGCGGCCGATATAATTCTGATACTGCTCTTCGGAGGAGAAGCGCGTGCCAGCATAGGGCGCCAGCGTCCAGAAGAAGGTGTCGGTGTTGAAGGGAATCTCATAGAGCTTCCACCGCACCTCGTTCGACTGGTTCTCGATCATGGTGCGGAACACCTGGGCGTTGATCTGCTCGGCGTGCGAAAGCTGATCGAACGGAATGGCGTCCAGCTGCTTCAACACATTGTCCCAATAGGCGAGTCGGGCTGCCTGTGACTTGGCATCGACGCGCGGCAGCTTGCCCCCTTGTGTGCCGCGCCTTTGGCCGCGTTCGAACTCCTTCAGCCGCCACTGATATTCTGCGTCGTACAGCGCCTTCAGCCGGGTGTCGGCGCTAGAACTGGAAGAGGTGGCGGGCGCCTGTGCAGCGGCCGGGGCAGTCATCAGCGCAGCGGTCAGCAGCGCCGAAGCCAGCAATGCCGGGGCGGTTGCCAGCGCGAAACGGGCGCGCAAGGATGCCGACCCTTGAGTCAGCGATTGTTCAACCGAATTGCGCAATATTGCCTCCATGAAATCTCTGCTTCTCGCGACCGGATTGGGGCTTTCACTTGCCGCCTGCACAACCACCGGCTGGTCGGAAGCCCCGCTGGACGACGGCGCCTATTATCAGGGGCAGCCGCCGGTCGACTGGTGGGGCCGGAATGCGGCCTCCGTCAACGTCTTCTTTGCGCCATTGTCCGGCTATGGGACATGGGGGCAGCATGATCGCTATGGCCGGGTGTTCATTCCCTCGGTCGGCGCGGGCTGGCAGCCCTATCGGCAGGGCCATTGGCGGCAGGACCGGCGCTATGGCCGGATGTGGGTGTCGGACGAGCCCTGGGGCTGGGCCACCTATCATTACGGTCGCTGGGGGCGCGACAGCCGGCTGGGCTGGTTTTGGGTGCCGGATACGCAGTTCGGGCCGGGCTGGGTTGATTGGCAGAGCGGCAGCGGCTACTCCAGCTGGTCTCCGCTGCCGCCCGCCGGCTGGAACCGCTGGGGCTATGGCTGGGGCAATGACTGGTGGGTGACGGCGCCGGGCGCCTGGCTCTACCGGCCGGGCATGTATCAATATTCCCGCCCCGGGCGGCCCAGCTATTCGCGCCCCGACAGGCCGAGGCCGCCGAAGCCGGGAGAGCATGTGGATGGCGGCAACCCGCGCCCGCCGGTCCGGGTGCCGCCCGGCGCGCATCCGCGCTCGGACCCGGATCTGGTGCAGGGCCAGCCGCTCAACCATCGCCATCCGCGCAGCGTCACGGGCGTACAGGGCGCTGGCGGCAACCCGGGCAACATGCAGGCGGGGCGCCCGCCGCGCGGAAGCGAGGCAGGCCGTGCGCCGCGTGAGAACCAGGTAGGCCGCGCGCCGCGCGGCAGCGGCGCCGCAATCGCCCCCCGGCCACAGCAACAACCGCCGGCGCGGCCGCAACCGCAAGCCCGTCCGCAGGCTGCCCCACAGTCGCGCCCGCAGGTCCGCGAAGCCCCAAGGCCGCAGGCGCCCCGGGGGCGCGACGTTCCGTCACGCGCCGCCGACAACTGACGCGCAGGCGCATTTTTCGGGTTGCAAGGCCCTTGTGCGGCGCACAAGATGTGCGCGTTGCAAGGGGAATATGTGACGTCACGCGCTTTTGATGAGACCTATGGTTTTGGCCCCTATCCCACTGGGGACGGCGCCGGGCCTTTGTTCGGGGATGGCAGCCAGAGCCCGGAGGTGCGGCAGGCCTATGCCGATGTCGACCGCTGGCTGAGAGCCTCCCCGCCCGAACTTCTGGAGACACGCCGCCGCCAGGCCGAGCTGTTCTTCCGCCGCATCGGGATCACTTTCGCCGTCTATGGCGACCCGGACGCCTCCGAACGGCTGATCCCGTTCGACATCGTGCCGCGGGTGATCTCGGGCGGGGAATGGGGCCGTCTGGAAGAGGGGCTGAAGCAGCGCGTGCAGGCGCTGAACATGTTTCTGGCCGATGTCTATGGCCCGCGCGAATGCCTGAAGGCCGGGATCGTGCCGGAAGAGCTGGTGCTCTTGAACCCGCAATATTGCCTGCCGCAGGTGGGCCGCCGCCCGGCGAAGGATGTGTGGGTGCAGATCGCCGGTATCGATCTGGTTCGCACCGGGCCGGACGAGTTCTTCGTGCTGGAGGATAACGCCCGGACGCCGTCCGGCGTCTCCTACATGCTGGAAAACCGGGAAGTGATGCTGCGGCTGGTGCCGGAGCTCATCCATTCCGTCTCCATGTCGGGCGGGCTCAGGCCGGTGGAAACCTATCCGGAAACGCTGCTGGAAACCCTCACGTCGGTGGCGCCCGTCAATTGCAGCGGCGAACCCAGCCTCGCGCTGCTGACGCCGGGCATCCACAACAGCGCTTATTATGAACACAGCTTCCTGGCCGACAAGCTGGGGGTGGAGCTGGTGGAAGGCTCCGACCTGTTCGTGCATTCGGACGTGCTCTACATGCGCACCACCGAGGGGCCGAAGCGGGTGGACGTGCTGTATCGGCGGGTGGACGATGATTATATCGATCCGCTGCAGTTCCGCCCCGACAGCGTGCTGGGCGTGCCCGGGCTGGTGAAGTCGGTGCATGCCGGCAACCTCACGCTGGCCAATGCGCTGGGCACCGGCATTTCCGACGACAAGGCGATCTACAGCTATATGCCGGAAATCGTGAAGTTCTTCACCGGCCGGGAGCCGCTTCTGCACAATGTGCCGACCTGGCGCTGCCGCGAGCCGGACTCGCTGAAATATGTGCTGGATAACATCGCCGAGCTGGTGGTGAAGGAAACCGACGGCTCCGGCGGATATGGCATGCTGGTAGGCCCCCACGCCACCGCCGCCCAGCGCGAGGAGTTCGCCGCCCGCGTGAAGGCCAATCCGCAACATTATATCGCCCAGCCCACCCTGGCGCTCTCCACCTGCCCCACGCTGACGGCGTCGGGCGTGGCGCCGCGCCATGTGGACTTGCGGCCCTTCGTGCTGACGGGCGCGAACGGCAGCCAGATCGTGCCCGGCGGGCTGACGCGCGTGGCGCTGAAGGAAGGATCGCTGGTCGTGAATTCCAGCCAGGGCGGCGGCACCAAGGACACCTGGGTGGTGGATATTCCGGAGGGAGACGTCTGATGCTCTCCCGTTCCGCCTCCAACCTCTACTGGATGGGCCGCTATCTGGAGCGCGCCGATTTCCTCTGTCGCCTGATCGACGCGACCGTGCGGCTGGCCTCGCTGCCGGCCTCTCACGGCGGCGCAGGCCCGGCGTGGGAAAGCGCGGTCAAGTCGGCCGGCGTCGAGGACGCCTTCACGGCCAAGGGCCTGCCGGTCGACGAGGCCAATGTCGGCCATTTCCTGACGCTCGATCCGGAAAACGCCAGTTCCATTCGCCGCTGCCTGGAAGCCGCGCGCAACAACGGGCGGGCGGTGCGCACCTCTTTGACGCTGGAAACCTGGGAGGCGGTGAACGACGCCTGGCACGAGATCCAGCGCTTCGGCAGCGGCGTGCCGGACAGTTCCACGTTGGTGCGGCTGGTGGACAGCATCAAGAATTCGCTGCTGATGTGCGACGGCGCCGCGCACCGCACCCAGCTGCGCGAGGCGACCTACTGGTTCCTGCGGCTGGGCACCACGGTGGAACGCGCCGACAACACCGCGCGGCTGCTGGACGTGAAATATCATCTGCTGCTGCCGCGCGAGGAGCCGGTGGGCGGCAGCCTGGATTATTTCCAGTGGACCACGTTGCTGCGCACGGTTTCCGCGCTCACGGCCTATCGTTGGGTCTATCGCGAAAGCGTGAAGCCCTGGCTGGTGGCGGACCTGCTGATCTTCAACCGCGCCATGCCGCGATCCCTCATCGCCTGTCTGGAAGATGCGGTGTGGCTGCTCGACCAGCTGGCCGCCTCGCGCGGGCGGCGGGGGCCGGCGAACCGCATCGCGTCGGCGTCGCTGCGCGCACTGTCGGGCACCGATATCGAGCGGTTGTTCCAGTCCGGCCTGCACGAGTTCCTGGAGCAGTTCATCGGCGAGAACAACCGGCTGGGGGACGCCATCGCAGAACAGTATCTGTTCTGATGCAGATCGTGATCGACCATATCACGCGCTACAACTACTCCGAGCCGGCGGCTGGCGTGGTGCAGCTGTTGAAGCTGACTCCGCGCAACAGCGAATGCCAGCAGGTGGTGAACTGGCGCATCGACGTCGATGTGGACGGCAGCCTTGTTCCCGGCACCGACGCCTATGGCAACATCGTGCATTATTTCTATGCCGACCGCCCGGTGGAGAGCCTGACGCTGCATGTGACGGGCACCATCATCACCTCCGATCAGGCCGGGGTGCTGCAGGAAATCGACGAGCCGCTGCCGCCGCTGCTCTATCGCCGCGCTACCGAGCTCACTGCGATCACGCCGGCCATCGCGCATTTCGCCGAAACCTTCCGCCGCGAGGAGCCGCTGGCGACGCTGCACGCGCTGATGCTGGGCGTGCATGAACGCATCGCCTTCGAAACCGGAGTGACAGCGCCGCAGACCGACGCCGATGCCGTGCTGCAGCTGGGGCGGGGGGTGTGCCAGGATCTGTCGCACCTGTTCATCGCCGCCGCCCGGCATCTGGGGATTCCGGCGCGCTATGTCTCCGGCCATTATGCCGCCGCCGACCACCCCGAACAGGAAGCCGCCCACGCCTGGGCGGAGGGCCATGTGGCCGGGCTCGGCTGGGTGAGCTTCGATCCGACCCATTGCGTATCGGGCACGCCGGGCCATGTCCGGGTGGCGGTGGGGCTGGATGCCCATGAAGCGGCGCCCGTTCGCGGCTCCCGCCGGGGCGGCGGAATCGAATCGCTTGCGGTGGGCGTGCATGGGCGGCAAGCGGGATCGCAGCGGCAGAGCCAGTCTTCGGAAAGCCAGTCGGCTTTCGGTCAGACGCAAGCTTAAGGGCCACCGCGCGACAAAGGGGTCTGGTTTGCAATGACTTATTGTGTCGGCCTGCTGGTGAAGGAAGGGCTGGTGATGATGGCCGATACCCGCACCAACGCCGGCATCGACAACATCTCCACCTACCGCAAGCTTCGCGTGTTCGGGGAAGACGGCAAGCGCATCATCGCCATCGCCTCGGCGGGTTCGCTGAGCACCACGCAGGCGCTGGTGAACCGGCTGCACGAAGGCGTGAAGATGCCGGGCAATGACGAGCCCGAGTTTCTGGAAACCGCCCCCACCATGTTCCGCGTCGCCCAGATCGTGGGCGAGGCGATGGTGGGCGCCAAGAAGGATATCGAGGCCGTCGTGCAGCAGCAGGAAGGCGTCGACATCGGCGTGACGCTGCTGGTGGGCGGCTCCATCGACGGGCGGGCGCCGCGATTGTTCCTGATCTATGGCGAGGGCAATTTCATCGAATGCGGGCTGGACACGCCCTATTTCCAGGTGGGCGAGCTGAAATACGGCAAGCCGGTGCTGGACCGGATGCTGGATTACCGCACCCCCCTGCGCAAGGCGATCAAGATCGGGCTGGTCAGCATGAACTCCACCATGCGGTCCAACCTGGGGGTGGGGCTTCCGATCGACATGCTGGTGGTGCGGCCGGGGCATTCCACCGCCGCGCTGACCCGCATCGAGGAAAATGATCCCTATTATCATGATCTTGGTGCCAGCTGGGCGGCTGCGCTGAAAGATGCGCTGGATGGAATTCCAGATCCAAACTACCCCGTTCCGGGCGATGTCGCCCAAAGTGTGACAAGAAAGCCATAATCTTTCGAATTGTTTCGAGAAGGTTATACTGCGTCGCAGCGCTGGGTTGCCTTTAGGTAAGGCAACATGGTCCATTGGGGACAACCAACAACATAAATCAAGCGAGCACTCCATAGACATTAGGGGGCCATCTATGAGTCTTGCTCGTCGTGCATCCGTTCTGATCTCAGTCTCGCAGATAGCCTTGCTGGTTCCTGCGCAAGCGCAGCAGTCCAGTGAATCTGCATTGGAACAAACTGAGACTATCATCGTGACAGGTTCGCGCCTGGCGCGCGATGCCAATGCCATCGCGCCGGTTCCCGTCACCACCGTGGGTGCCGCGGATATCCAGTCGACCGGCTCCACCGACGCCACAACGGCTTTGAGGCAGATTCCCGCCCTGATCTCATCTGGAACCGTAGCGGATTCGATAGAGCGCGGCGCAGGCGGAATCGGACAGGCAACCCTGAACCTTCGGCAACTGGGTTCGCAGCGCACGCTGGTCCTGGTTGACGGCCGGCGCCATGTTTCGGGTGTTGCGGGTTCCCAGACGGTCGATGTCGCGACGATTCCCACCGCGCTGATCGAGCGTGTGGAGGTGATGACGGGCGGGGCTTCCGCCGTTTATGGCGCCGATGCCGTGACCGGTGTTGTGAACTACATTCTGAAGAAGGATTTCGAAGGGATCGCGCTGGATGCGCAGACTGGAATCTCGTCGCGCGGAGATGGCGGCAGCATTAGTGTCTCCGGAACCTGGGGCAAGAATTTTGATGGTGGTCGCGGTAACATCACGGCATCGGCGGGCTACACCAGGGACAATGAGGTCCTGTTTTCAGACCGCTGGTTCACGGCTGATAATGGCCGTGGAAATGACAGCACCACCTACGGCCACCCGGATCGGCGCTTTCAGAAAGGCGATATCGACGCGGCGACAATGCCGAATTTCGCCAATTACTATCGGATAGGCGGCCCGGGGCCACGCGCCTCGCGCATTTCCTTTGGTCCACTGATCCCCACGGCGGCCCAAGCAGCAGGATTGTTTCCAGGAGGCCTAACGGCAGCTGAACAAGCACTAATTGATCGTGCCGGTTCCGCGCCATTGTTTGCCATTGGCCGTTATCCGACCTTTGCCATTTCCTCTAATCAAGGCCTAGTTTTCAGGAACGATTTCGACTTCTTCTCGGCGGATATCAACGGCAATGGTGTGAGCGATTGTAACGAGAGTTACATCGGCTGGACAGGATTCGGCGGAGGTGGCTGCTATGTCACGACACCTGATGGCGGCGTCCGTATCTTCGATGATGGCATCATTTCCACGGCGCAGAATCAGTATGGTGGAGATGGCGCGGTGGAGCGGACGAGTCCTTCGTCACTGCTTCCTGGTTCGAAGCGGATATTTGCCAATCTGAAGGGGCAATATGAAGTCTCGCCGGCGTTCGAGGTCTTTTTTGATGCGAAGTACGCGCGCTCCGAAGCAACAAGACGGAGCAGCTATAATACATTCTACGACAGTCTCTGGATCGCCCCGGACAATCCCTGGATTCCCTCAGTGCTGCAGGCGGATGCGGACGAGGCAGGCGGGCTGCGCATCAGTCGCGATTTTACCGATCTGGGACCAGGCATCACCACTGCCGACCGGGACACATATCGCATCGTAGCCGGCGCGACGGGTGAGATCGCAAGCAACCTGCGCTATGATTTCTCATTTAACTACGGCCGTACCGATAACACTGTCACCTTCTCCAATTCGGTCCTGTACGATCGCCTTTTTGCAGCGCTCGATGCCGTCCGCTTACCGGATGGTCGCATCGTGTGCCGATCGGATGTCGATCCTTCGTCGATGCACCCAGGATCCGAGATATTTCCGGTGATCGAGCCCGGCTACTTCACTTTTACACCAGGAGATGGTCAGTGTCGGCCTGCCAACATCATGGCTGGCGCAGGCTCCCTCAGTCAGGAGGCTGTGGATTTCATCACGACCCCGACAACGGATCGCTATCGGATGGAGCAGACCGTCGCGACCCTGGCCTTCTCGGGTGATACAAGCGCGTTCTTCACGCTGCCTGGGGGCGCTCTCGCCTTTGCCGCAGGGGCCGAGTATCGCAAGGAGAGGAGCCGCTCGACCTTCTCCGACCTGGAAAAGGGGCTGCTGCCAGCCGGCTCTCCCGCCGGACCGGAAGGGACGTTCATCGGCGACATTTCGGGTAACCAGCAACTGATCTTCGATGCCTCAACCCGGACCTATGATGCCGGCGGCAGTTTCGACGTGAAGGAGGTGTTCGGCGAACTCCGCGTTCCGATCCTTGCGGATCGTCCATTCTTCTATGAGTTGTCGCTTGAAGGTGCGGCGCGTTATGCGGATTACTCAACGATCGGCGGCGCCTTTACTTGGAACATCGCAGGTACATGGGCTCCCGTCCGTGACATAAGGGTGCGCGCATCCTATTCGCGAGCAATTCGTGCCCCGAACATTTCCGAACTCTACAACCCGCAGCAGGGAACAACGTTCCGTCCGTCGGATCCCTGCAATGCGTCCACTATTGAAGCACTTTTGGCAGGCGGGGCCGGCAATGCCCAGAGGAGGCAAGCCAATTGCGCAGCGGCGCTCAGCGCTCTGGGTGTGAATCCGGCAACATATGAAGATCCGCTGACGGCTCGCTTTTCGGGAACTTCCGGCGGAAATCCTGATCTGGAGCAAGAGAGAGCAAAGACCTGGACTGTGGGCGCGATCATACAGCCGCGCTTCGTGCCGGGCCTGACGTTGTCGGCGGACTATTATTCGATCCGTATCGATGATGCGATTGCAGCTGTGACGGCACAAGATATTGTCGACACCTGTTATGATATCGAAACTTACCCCAACCAGTTCTGCTCACTCTTTGATAGACGTGGAGACGGCGGGCTTAGCTTCCTTAGGCAGACTCAGCTGAATTTCGGCCGTATCGAGACATCGGGTATCGATATGTCAGCGAGCTACCAGTTCAATCTTGGAGAGCATAATTTTAATCTTCGCGGTGCCGTCAACTGGGTCGAGAAGCTCAACCGATACTTCGACCCGGTTGACAGGTCGCTCGTCAACCCGGGACTAGGGGAAATGTCTGCGCCGGAATGGTCCGGGATCGGCTCAGCTGTCTGGTCCTACGGGGACATCTCTCTGACGTGGCGGACACAGTATGTAGGCAAGCAGGCAATCGCCTCCGTTGTGCAGGTAGAACGAATTGATCTGGAGTTTGGTGAAGCCGGATGGGCAAGGCCTTACTGGATTCATGACGCTTCGTTCAGCTTTAAACTTGCGGAGAGCTACGAATTTTATGGAGGTGTCAGCAACTTGACTGACAAGCAGCCGTATATTTCGAGCTCGGCTTACCCAGTGAGCGGAATGGGGCGTTACTTCTTTCTGGGAGCACGTGCGAAGTTCTGAGTGGATGGGGGGTACAGGGGCTTGGTCAGTTTGCTCCGGCAGGGAGCCTTGCTCCCTGCACCCACTTTACCCGGACCATGCATCAAGCTCGTGCCGACGGCAGGGTTGATGGCCTACGGCACCAGCAAGCCCACGCACAATCCGGGAATGGTGCACAACGCAAACGCGCGGATTCCGGGCAATCTTTCCCTGCCCGGCCGATGCAAAGAAGTAGTTTGCTTCCCCTCGCCTACAGCGGCTTCAGTTGGCTGAACGGTATGTCCTTGTCGGGGCGCAGATCCCCGGGGAGGCCGAGGACGCGTTCGGCGATGATGTTGCGCAGAATCTCGTCTGTGCCGCCCGCGATGCGCAGTCCCGCCGACCACATGTAGCTGCCCTGCAGCTTTTCGAGGTCGGAGCCGGGTTCGACGGCGAAGCCGGCGGCTTCGGCGAGGTCGAGCGCGAAGGCGGAGACATCCTGCAGCGTCTTCGCCACGACGACCTTGGAGATGGATTGTTCCGGCCCCGGAATCTGCCCGCGCGACAGGGCGGAGAGAGCGCGCATCTGGGTGAGGCGGATGCCTTCGTCGGCGATGTAGGTGTCTGCGATGCGGTTCCTGACATCGGCGCGCTGGATGGCGGGGCCGGTGTCCGTCTCGATTTCGGAGGCGACCTTCATGAGCGTCTGGTAGCCGGGCGCGTTGCGGGGCTTGCCGCCCACCGCGAGCCGTTCGTGCATGAGGGTGGTGAGGGAGACCTTCCAGCCGTCACCCACCTCGCCCAGCCGGTGCGTGTCTTTCACGCGGACGTCGGTGAAGAAGACTTCGTTGAAATCGCTGCCGCCCGACATCTGCCGGATGGGGCGCACCTCTACGCCGGGGGCCTTCATGTCCACGATGAACATGGTGAGGCCCTTGTGCTTGGGGGCGTCGAAATCGGTGCGGGTGACGACGATTCCGAAATCGGATTTGTGGGCGAAGCTGGTCCACACCTTCTGGCCGTTGATGACCCATTCGTCGCCTTCCTTCACCGCCTTGGTGCGGATGGAGGCGAGATCGGAGCCGGCGACCGGTTCGGAGAAGAGCTGGCACCAGACTTCCTCGCCGCGCAGCGCCTTGGGCACATAGCGCGCGGCGATCTCTGGCGAGCCGTGGGTGAACACGGTTGGGATGCACATGCCGAGCCCGATGGAATAGAGGCCCGACGGCACGAAGGTGCGGCTTTCTTCCTGGTTGAAGATGATCTGGTGCATGGGGGTCAGCCCCTGCCCGCCGATCGCTTTGGGCCAGGTGATGCCCACATAGCCCGCCTCGAACTTCTTCAGCTGCCAGGCGCGGGAGCGGGTGACGAACTCTTCCAGCCCCCAAGGGGTTTCGGGCGGCTGGGCATATTCGGCGGCGGCTTCGGCCAGCCAGGCCTTCACCTTGGCGCGGAATTCGGCCTCTTGCGGTGCGTCGTTGAAATCCATGTTCGTTCCCCTCAGGCGGCCGCGCGGTTGCGCTGTTCCAGCGCCCGGACGAGACGGTCGGCCCAGTGCGGGCGGCTGCCGATGCTGGCGGCCAGCAGGCGGTTGCGGCGGTAGTAGAACTGGCAGTCATGCTCCCAGGTGAAGCCGATGCCGCCGTGGAGCTGGACCGATTCCTCGGTGGTGAAGCGCAGTGCATCGAGGCTGGCGACGCGCGCGGCCGACGCCGCCTGCGCCAGTTCCGGGGCGTCCGCTTCCCACGCCCAGCAGCCGTGGAGCGCATGCGCGCGGGCCAGTTCGGCCTTGATGAACATGTCCGCGAGCTTGTGCTTCACGCCCTGATAGCGGCCGATGCGCTGGCCGAAGGCGACGCGATCCTTGGCATAGGCGAGCGTCATCTCTCGGGCGGCGTCAGCCGTGCCCAGCGCTTCCCAGGCGGAAAGCACGGCGAGGCGCTCGGTGAGTTTCACCCAGTCTGCCGCGGTGCCCAGTGCTTCCGCCGGGGTGCCGCTGAACGAGAGGCGGGCGGACGGGCGGACGAGGTCCAGCGTATCCTGCTTCTCCCGCGTGACGCCGTCGAGCGAGGCGATGGCCATGGCGGGGCCGTCGGGCGTGGCGACGGTGACGATGGCGACTGTTGCCACCAGCCCGTCGATCACGGGGGACTTTTGACCGCTGAGCTTGCCGCCTTCCAGCTTCGTGCCGGGTGTCTGCAGCGGCGAGTTGCTGCCTTCGGCCCAGGCGATGGCGCCGATGGCTTCGCCGGACGCCAGCTTCGGCAGCCATTCGGCTTGCTGAGCGGCGCTGCCCGCGATCAGCAGGGCCTCTATGGTGGCCAGCGTGGACATCAGCGGCACCGGGGCGAGGCTGCGGCCGATCTCCTCGGCGAGGACACAGGCTTCATCGGCGCCGAGGCCGAGGCCGCCATGGGCTTCCGGCACGCGGGCGGCGGGCCAGCCCTGCTCCACGACCTCTGTCCATAGCTGGGCGTCGTGGGTGTCCCCTGAGTTCAGCACGCGCCGCGCGGCGGCGGGGCCTGCGCGGGCATCGAGGAACTTCCGCGCTGCCTCCTTCAAGGTCTTGGCGTCATCCGACAGGTCGAAATTCATGAACCTCTCCTCCGCAGTCCGGATTAATCCGCGCGGAGGCGTTCAGCCGCCTCTCGATTGCACCAGCCTCACCATTTGCCGCTGGCGCCACCGCCGCCGAACTTGCCGCCGCCGCCCTTGAAATCATCGTCATGGTCGTCGGAGCGGTCATCGTCGCGGCGCTTGTGGCGGAACAGCCAGCCACCCTTTGCCTTTTCGGCTTCCTCATCCTCCTCGCGGCGGCGGCGCTCCTCGCGCTCTGCCTTGGAGGTCTTGCGGACGCCGCCGCCCAGCACCGCAAACAGGATGAACAGCACCAGGACGATGACGATGGTGAGAAGGATCATGCCGCCCTCATCGGGCGTTCCCGATACCATTTGGTGATGACATATTTGGTGCCCCTGTAGACCTTCATCCCGGAATGCAGCGTGGCATAGTTGGGCCGCCCCTGACCATCCAGATTGCACCAGGCCAGCATTTTTCCGGTTTCCGGCTGGAAGATCTTGCCGATCTGCTTGAAGCGGGTGGCACCGCCTTCCTCAGGTTCGTTCAGATAGATCATCAGCGTCCAGGTGCGCTGGCCGCCGATGCGGGTGTTCACCTCCCAGTCGGGGCCGCTCTGTTCGAAATAGTCGGTGTGGAGCTTGAATTCCTGCCCCACGGCATAGCGCTGGCCCTGCAGCACCTCGCCATGATCGGCGGGCTGGCCCGAAGTCTGGTCGAGCAGGCTGTTCACCCGGTCCACCAGCGGATCGCCGCCGAACAGGTCGCAGGTTTCCGAGGTGCGGTTGAACGGGTCTCCATTCGCGTCCGAGATGGTGGAGGGACGGCGGTTCGAATCGATCCGCGCGACCAGTTCGGCGCAGGTGGCGGCGTCCAGGAAAGCCTTCTTCTGGTAGAGGGTGAGGGCCTTGTTGGGGAACTTCTGGCAGCCGGTGAAGGGCTGGCCGGATGGGGGTGGGGGCGGGTTCATGGCCCGCCCCGATAGCCGATCCGCAGATGCCTGTCAGGCCACGGCGCGCGCCGCTTCGCCGGGCCATTTCGCCCACAGGGCGTGCCGCTTGGTTTCCACTGCCTTTTCGGCCGCTTCCTTCACCGGGCCGAAGCCGCGCACGTCCAGCGGCAGGGCGGCGATTTCGGCCGCCAGCGCGAGATTGTCGCTGGTGAGGCCGGACAGCAGGCGTGTCACCTCTGCCTCATAGGCCGGGATCGCGGCCTGTTCGCGGCGGCGTTCCGGGGTGCGGCCGAACGGGTCCAGCGCGGTGCCGCGCAGGCCCTTTGAGGCCGCAAGCAGCTTGAACAGCGGTTCCACCACCCAGCCCGGCATGGCGTATTTCTTCGGGCGGCCCGTCGCCGGATCGGTCTTCGCGAAGATCGGCGGGGAGAGATGGTAGCGGCGGGTCCGGGCCTTGCTGAAGGTTTCGCCCATCAGCGTGTCGAAGCGGCCGTCCGTCATCAGGCGGGCGACTTCATATTCGTCCTTGTAGGCCATCAGCTTGTGCAGGCTGCGCGCGACGGATTCGGTGAGCGCCTCGGAGCCGGGGCGAAGCGCGGTTTCGGCCTTGCGCGCCTGTTCGACCACGGCCTGATAGCGGGCGGCATAGGCGGCATCGCCCCAGGCCGTCAGGTCGGCGGCGCGGCTGGCGATGCGCGCATCAAGGGAGGCGGGCAGCTGCTGGGCGGGCGACAGCATCGCCTCGATCCGGGCCGGATCGTGTGCGAGCAGCCGGCCGAGGTTGAAGGCCTCCTTGTTGAACTTCACCGCCACGCCGTTGAGGTCGATGGCGCCTTCCAGCGCCGAGAGCGGCAGCGGGATCAGCCCCTTCTGCCAGGCGAAGCCCATCAGCAGGATGTTGGCGGCGATGGCGTCGCCCATCAGCTGGGTGGCGATGCGCTCGGCCGAGACGAAGTCATGCGCCTTGGTGGCCTGTTCCACCGCCTTGCGCACCTGCGCCTCGCGGAAGTTCAGGTCCCGGTTGCGCACGAAATCTGCCGTGGGGGCGATGTTCGCATTGGCGACCACATGGGTGCGCGCGGGCGACATCAGATTCTGCGCGGCCTTGTCGGTAGCGACGACGGCATCGCAGGCGATCACCAGATCGGCGGCGCCCGTCATGATGCGCGGGCCGAGCAGTTGCTCGTTGCCCGGCGCGAGGCGAACATGGCTCCACACCGCGCCGCCCTTCTGGGCGAGGCCGGCCATGTCGGCCGTGGTGGAGGCGACGCCCGCCAGATGCCCCGCCATGCCGAGCAGGGCGGAGACGGTGAGCACGCCGGTGCCGCCGATGCCGGTGACGAGGATGTTGGTGGCCTGGGTGAGGGCGGGGACGACGGGTTCCGGCAGGCCGGAGAGATCCAGCGCCTGCTTCGCGGGCTTGCGGACTTCAACGCCCTCCACCGTGACGAAGCTGGGGCAGAAGCCCTTCACGCAGCTGTAATCCTTGTTGCAGCTCGACTGGTTGATGCGGCGCTTGCGGCCGAAATCCGTTTCCAGCGGCTCGACCGAGACGCAGTTGGACTGCACCGAGCAATCGCCGCAGCCTTCGCAGACGGCGGGGTTGATGATGACGCGCTTGTCCGGATCGGGCATCAGGCCGCGCTTGCGGCGACGGCGCTTTTCGGCGGCGCAGGTCTGGTCGTAGATGATGACGGTGCAGCCGGGCGTGGCCGCAGCCGCCTGCGAGATGGGATCGAGCTGGGCGCGGTCGTGCAGCTCCACGCCTTCGGGCAGATAGCCCGCCGCATAGCGGCCGAGATCTTCCGTCAGCACCCATACCTTCTTCGCGCCTTCGGCGAGCATCTGGCGCGCGACCTTGCTGACCGTGAGCTGGCCTTCGACCGGCTGGCCGCCTGTCATGGCGACGGCGTCGTTGAAGAGGATCTTGTAAGTGATGTTCACGCCCGACGAGATCGCCTGGCGGATCGCCAGCAGGCCGGAATGTTCATAGGTGCCGTCGCCCAGATTGGCGAAGATGTGGTTGTCGGACACGAAGGGGGCCTCGCCCACCCAGGTCACGCCTTCGCCGCCCATCTGGGTGAAGGTCTGTGCGCGGTCCATCCACAAGGCCATGATGTGGCAGCCGATGCCGGCCAGCGCGCGGCTGCCTTCGGGCACCTTGGTGGAGGTGTTGTGCGGGCAGCCGGAGCAGAAATAGGGCGAGCGCTTGGTGGGGGTGCTGAACTTCGCCAGCAGGGCCTCGCGCTTCTCGAAATAGGCCAGCGCATTCTCGATGCGGTCGGTCTTGTGGAAGTGGCTGAGGCGGCGTGCGATCACCTTGGCGATCATGCCGGGCGTCAGCTCGTTGTCGGGGCTGAGCAGCCAGTCGCCGGCTTCGTCCTGCTTGCCGACGACCTGCGGGCGCACGCCGGGCTTCCAGTTGTAGAGTTGCCATTTGAGCTGATGCTCGATGAACTCACGCTTCTCCTCGATGACGAGGACTTCTTCGAGCCCCTCGGCGAAGGCGCGCACGCCGTCGGGCTCCAGCGGCCAGGGCATGCCGACCTTGTAGAGCCGAAGGCCGATGTCGGCCGCGACCTTCTCGTCGATGCCCAGTTCTTCCAGCGCTTCCAGCGTGTCGGCGAAGGCCTTGCCGGTGGAGAGGATGCCGAAGCGGGGGCGCGGCGTGTCCCACACCAGCCGGTCGATGCCGTTGGCCTTGGCGAAGGCCATGGCGGCGAAGCCCTTGTAGCGTTGAAGCCGGGTGTCCTCGTCGCGCCAGATGTCGTTCGGGCGGATGTGGAGGCCGCCTTCCGGGAAATCGAATGGGGGCAGGATGATCCGGCGCTGCTCGTTCGCGGTGTCGACGGTGGCGGAGGTCTCGACCGTGTCGGCCGTCGCCTTGAAGCCGACCCAGGTGCCGGCGAAGCGGCTCATTGCGAGGCCCAGCAGGCCAAATTCCACGAATTCGTGCACTGACGAGGGCGCCAGGAAAGGCACGAAGGCGGCGGAGAAATTATGATCCGACTGGTGGGGGAGGGTGGAGGATTTGGCGCCATGGTCGTCGCCCACGATGGCCAGCACGCCGCCGTTCTTCGAGGTGCCTGCGGCGTTGGCATGCTTCAGCACGTCCATCGCCCGGTCGAGCCCCGGGCCCTTGCCGTACCAGAGGCCGAACACGCCATCGACGGTGGCGCGCGGGTTCAGATCCGTCATCTGGGAGCCCCAGACCGCGGTTGCGCCCAGCTCCTCGTTGATGCCGGGCACAAACTGCACATTGGCCTGCGCCAGCCGCTTCTTCGCGCGCCAGAGTTCCTGATCGAAGGCGCCGAGCGGCGAGCCGCGATAGCCCGAGATGAAGCCGCCCGTGTTCAGCCCGGCGGCGGCATCGCGCGCCTGCTGCACCAGCACCAGCCGCACCAGCGCCTGCGTGCCCGACAGGAAGATGCGCTTCGCATCCAGCGCATAGCGATCGTCGAGTGATACAGGCAGCGAAGCAGCCTGCGGAACTGTGCCCGCAGCGGTCAGAATATCAGACATGTCTCTCTCCCAAGATAGGGCAATAATACTGACCTTTCTGGCCGATTGCAAGGATTCGAACCGCCCATGGGTTTGTGACGCTTGCGCACGCGCGTTGCCCTGTTATAAGCCCGCGCTTCGATTTCTGGCATCGAGTGACGGCCTTGCCGGGCTGTCGAGGCGGGTGTGGCGGAACTGGTAGACGCGCTGGATTTAGGTTCCAGTGTTGAAAGACGTGGGGGTTCGAGTCCCTCCACCCGCACCAGACGCTGCACAGCCGCTCGAGCGTATCCCCTGAGAAGGACTGGTTTTTCATGAGTGTGACCGAGACGCTGAACGAAGGCCTGAAGCGCGGCTACAGCCTTGAGATCGCGGCTGCCGCGATTGCCGCCAAGGTGGACGCCGCGATCGCGCAGGTGGCCCCTCAGGTGAAGATGCCCGGCTTCCGCCCCGGCAAGGTGCCCGGCAACCTGATCCGCAAGATGCATGGCGACGCGCTGCGCCGCGAAGCGCTGCAGGAATCGATCAACGATGCCGTGAACCAGCTGCTGGCCGACAAGGGCCTGCGCCCGGCGACCCAGCCGCAGATCGACATCGACGGCGGACTGGGCGAAGGCGAAGACCTGAAGATCTCCGTGAGCCTGGAAGTGCTGCCCGAGGTGCCTGAGTCCGATCTGGAAGGCATCGCGCTGGAGCGGCTGACGGTTGAGGCGAGCGACGCCGACATCGACAGCGCGCTGGAGCGGCTGGCCGCGCAGCAGAAGAGCTTCGAGGATGCGCCGGCCAAGCACAAGGCCGCGGACGGCGACCTGGTGGTGATGGACTATGTCGGCACTGCCGATGGTGTGGCATTCGAAGGCGGCACCGGCGAGGGCATGGAGATCGAGCTGGGCTCCGGCCGGCTGATCCCCGGCTTCGAGGACGGCCTGAAGGGCGTGAAGACCGGCGACAAGACGACGGTGAAGGTGACCTTCCCGGCGGATTATCCGGCCGAGAATCTGGCGGGCAAGGATGCCGAGTTCGCCGTGACCGTGACGGCGGTGAAGACCGCCAGCACCCCGGCCGTCGACGATTCCATGGCGACCAACCTGGGCCTGGAATCGCTGGACCAGCTGAAGGCGATCCTGAAGGATCAGGTGGAAGCCGAGCTGAACGGCCTGACCCGCACCTATCTGAAGCGCAAGCTGCTGGACCATCTGGCCGCTTCGCATGACTTCGAAGTGCCGCCGACCATGGTGGATGCCGAGTTCCAGCAGATCTGGCGCCAGGTGGAAGCCGAGGCGACCGACGAGGACAAGGCGCAGATGGAAGCCGAGCGCGGTGACTATGGCCGGATCGCCGAGCGTCGCGTGCGTCTGGGCCTGCTGCTGTCTGACATCGGGCAGAAGAACGGCGTGCAGGTGACGCAGGCCGAGATGAACCGGCTCGTGGCGCAGGAAGCCGCCCGTTATCAGGGGCAGGAGCGCGAAGTTCAGAAATATTTCGCCGAGAACGCCGTTGCCGCCGCCCAGCTGCGCGCGCCGCTGTTCGAGGAGAAGGTGGTGGACTTCCTGCTGGGCAAGGCCACGATCACCGATCGCGTCGTCAGCCGTGAAGAGCTGGAAGCCGCCATCGAGAGCGAGGATGAGACCCCGCTGGGCGCCGGCGTTCCGCACGGCGCGCCGGGCCATGTGCATGGGCCGAACTGCAACCATGATCACGACCATGACCATGGGCATGACCACAAGCCTGCGAAGAAGCCGGCGGCCAAGAAGGTCGTGAAGGCGGAACCGGCGGCTGAGGCTGCGGCGGAAGAGGCTCCGAAGCCTGCGAAGAAGGCCGCCGCCAAGAAGGCGGCTGAACCCAAGGCCGAGGGTGAGGCGGAAGCGCCTGCGCCGAAGAAGGCTGCGCCGAAGAAGAAGGCTGCCGCCGAGTAAGGCCGTGATCGGCGCCGGCCGCGGCTGGCGCCATCCGCTGGATATCCGGCATGAAAAAGGGGGCGGAGCCAGCAGGCTCAGCCCCCCTTTTGTTTCAGATTTGTTGGATCAGAAGGAGGCGGTCACCGAGAACACCACCGTATCCTGCGCGCCACGGTTCAGGCGATAGCCTTCGACGCGACGGGTGGAGAGATCGTTGCCGACATAGGTCACGCCGAAGGAGAGCGCTTCCCACGTCACGCTGGCCCCGATCTGCCAATCCCATTTCGAGCCCTTGGCGCCGGATTCGTCGTAGACGAGGCTTCCGCGCTCGTTGCCGAGGGTGCCCGTCACGCTGATGGGGGTGCCCGGAATGCCGGCAGACAATTGGCCATAGGCATAGCGGCTGGAGCTGGACAGGTTCTTCTGGTCCGGCGCCCAGTTCAGGCCGAAGGTGGCCGTGACCGGGCCCAGCGGAACGCCGACCGAGCCGTACAGTTCGACGACATCGGTGTTGGAGCCGCCCGGATAGCTGTAATAGATCAGGCCAGCCGTGGTAGTGGTGCCGGCGATGTTGCCGCTCCAGCCCGCGGTCCAGTCCATTTCCACCGTGGAGCCATTGTAGTTTGCGATGGAAGAGCCCCAGGCGCTGACGAACAGACCGACCGAACTGTTGAGGTTGATGCCCCCCTGCAGCGCCGGATCCAGGTTTGAATAGCTGATACCGCGGAAGCGGTAGTCGGTGACGAAGGCGACATTGCCGCTGACACTGAGGGCCTTCTCCTCCTCCTGCGCAGCGGCGGCGGTGGGAACAGAGAGGCACGCAATCATCAGGGTGCCGGCCAGGACAGCCCGGCTGCTGATGGACGAAACTGCTTTCATTTTCCGCTCCTGGTAGCCCGCGCGTCGAGGCGCGGGTCTGATTGTCGATGCACTCGCTTCAGGCATCGCCGCCTTATTATTGCGTGGGAGTAATATCCCATCTGTTTGGCGCGTTCAGATTGAACAGATATTGTGCGACGCACAAGTTCGGAAGCATGATTTCAATGGTGGGCAGGCGATAAGGTCACGCCATGTGGCTGCTCTGCAACAGTCTTGTCATGCAATATTGGCCCGCTTCCTTTAAGGCCCGTTTCCTTGGCGTGGGCCAGCCGCTATGACATCGAGATGACCGATCTCTTCGCCGGCGGGACGCCTGGCGCTTCCAGCGGAGCCGGGGGCTATGATGCCTCTGCAATCGAAGTCCTCGAAGGGCTGGAGCCGGTTCGGCGCCGGCCGGGCATGTACATTGGCGGCACCGATATCAATGCGCTGCACCATCTGGCCGCCGAAATCCTGGACAATGCCATGGACGAGGCGGTTGCCGGCCATGCCAGCCGCATCGAGGTGGAGCTGGCCGCCGACGGCACGCTGACCATCGGCGACAATGGCCGGGGCATCCCGATCGATCCGCACCCCCGCTTCCCGGACAAGTCCGCGCTGGAAGTGATTTTGACCATGCTGCATTCCGGCGGCAAGTTCACGGCCGGTGCCTATTCGACATCGGGCGGCCTGCACGGCGTGGGCATTTCGGTGGTGAATGCGCTGGCGGAAGAGCTGACGGTGGAGGTGGCGCGCAACCGCACCCTGTGGCGGCAGCGCTATTCCCGGGGGGCGGCGCTGGGGCCGGTGGAGAATATGGGGCCGAAGCCCAACCGGCGCGGCACCACCGTGGCCTTCCGGCCCGACCCGCAGATCTTCGGCGCGGGCGTGCGCTTTTCCGCCGACCGGCTGTACCGGCTGGCGCGGTCCAAGGCCTATCTGTTCGGCGGCGTGGAGATCCGCTGGCGCTGCGCGCCCGAGCTGGCGAGCGAGAAGGTGCCGGAGACGCAGACCTTCATCTTCCCCGGCGGTCTGGCGGACCATCTGGCCGAGGATGTGGCGGGCGAGGCGACCGTTACCAACCAGCCCTTCACCGGCACGCACGAGTTCGGCCAGAATCAGGGCCGGGTGGAGTGGGCAATCCACTGGACCGTGGCAGCCGACGGCGCCCACAGCTGGTATTGCAACACCATCCCCACGCCGCAGGGCGGTACCCACGAGGCCGGGTTCCGCACGGCGATCATCAAGGGGCTGAAGGGCTTCGCGGCGCTGATCAACAACCGCAAGGCGGGCGAATTGACGGCGGACGATGCGCTGGTGGGCACCCGCATCCTGCTGTCGCTGTTCATCCCGCAGCCGCAGTTCCAGTCACAGACCAAGGACCGGCTCGCCTCACCCGAGGCGCAGAAGCTGGTCGAGACGGCGGTGAAGGACCATTTCGACCATTGGCTGGCCGAGGACCAGGAGCGCGGGCGCGCGTTGCTGCAGTTTGCCATCGATCGCATGGACGAACGGCTGGCGCGTCGGGCCGAGCGCGAGGAGAAGCGCAAGACCGCGACAAATGCGCGCAAGTTGCGCCTGCCGGGCAAGCTGACGGACTGTTCCTCGAACAGCCGTGAGGGCACCGAGCTGTTCATCGTGGAAGGCGATTCCGCAGGCGGATCGGCCAAGCAGGCGCGCGCGCGGGCGACGCAGGCCATCCTGCCGATCCGCGGCAAGATCCTGAACGTGGCCTCTGCCGCCGCCGCCAAGATCGGCGCCAATCAGGAAGTCGCCGATCTGGCGCTGGCGCTGGGTTGCGGCACCAAGGACCGCTATCGCGACGATCAGCTGCGCTATGACCGCGTGATCATCATGACCGACGCCGATGTCGACGGCGCCCATATCGCCACCCTGCTGATGACCTATTTTTTCCAGGAAATGCCGGGACTTGTGGCTGCAGGCCGGCTCTATCTGGCGCAGCCGCCGCTGTACCGGATCTCGGCCGGGGCGGAGAGCGTCTATGCCCGCGACGACGCCGAGCGCGAGCATTTGATCGCCACGAAGTTCAAGGGGCGGAGGGTGGAAGTGGGCCGCTTCAAGGGCCTTGGCGAGATGGCCCCGGGCCAGCTGCGCGAGACCACGATGGACCCGGCGCAGCGCACGCTGATCCGCGTGACGCTGCCGGAAAGCCATCAGGACCGGCATCAGGTGCGCGACCTTGTGGACCGGCTGATGGGGCGCGTGCCCGAACATCGCTTCAACTTCATCCAGGCCCATGCCGCGACCGTGGAGGCGGAGGACATCGACGCCTGACGTCGGCTGTCATGCCGGGTGCCATAAAGCCGCGTGACTTTCGCCATGTCCTGAGCCAAGGGGCGCGGGGTTCAATCGATTCCGCCCAGGGGAAATTCCATGCTTGCCAACGTGTTTTCCAGCATTTTCAACTTCGCGATGTTCGCCTTCGTGGTGTTCATCTTCGTTCTGTGGCTGTGGCTGCTGTTCTCGGTGATCGGCGACCTGTTCCGCCGCCACGACATCGGCGGTTTCGGCAAGGTTCTGTGGATCATCTTCCTTGTCGTGCTGCCCTATCTGGGTGTGTTCGCCTATATCCTGACGCAAGGCCGCGGCATGGGCGAGCGCCAGGTGGCACAGATGAAGCAGGCCCAGAGCGACCTGCGCGAGTTCGTGGGCTTTTCGCCTGCCGACGAGCTGAAGAAGCTGGATGAGTTGAAGGCTGCCGGCAGCATTTCGGCCGACGAATACGGCAAGCTGCGCGCCAAGCTGATCGGCTGATCGCAAAGGCGGCGCGTCGATGGCCCCGGGCCATCGACGCGCGCCATGCGGCCTCCTATACTGTCAGGGAGGAGAAGCCGTTGACGTTCCTGACCCCTCGCTTGGTTTTGTCTGCTCTGCCGCTGATCGCGGCGGGCATATCCACCCCCGCACTGGCCCGCGCGGCTGCGCCTGCGATGCCCAACAGCGATGAAGCCGCCCAGGCCTATGTGCAGGGCCGGCTGGCCGTGGCGGACGATGATCTGCCCGTTGCCGCCCAGCGCTTCCAGCAGGCGCTTGCCGCCAGCCCTGATGACACGCTGAAGCGCCGCGCGATGGATGTCGCCATCGTGTCCGGCGACATGAAGACGGCGGTGCGGCTGGCCAACAGCATCGAACTTCCCCCTGAATCCGAGCCGAGGCAGGCGGTTGCCGACAGCCTTGTGGCGCTGACCCGCGCCGCCGGCGCGGCCAGCGTGCGGGACTGGCGTGGATATGAGGCCGCGCGGCAGGCCTATTCCGCGCCGGGGCGCAACGTCACCCAGAACCAGCTGCTGGGCACTTTGCTTGCGGCTTATGGTATGGCGGGCAAGGGCGACCTGAACGGCGCCATCGCGCTGCTGGACGGGCAATCGGAACGGGGCATTTCCGCCTCCTATATCGCCGAGCATCGCGCGCATCTGCTGGCGCTGGCGAAGCGCTGGCCCGAGGCGGCGGACGCCTATGCCGGAATCGTGAATGCCGAAGGCGCGAACGTGGCCCGGCTGCGCATCGCGGCAGCGGCCGCCGCGCTGGAAGCCGCGAAGTCCGACCCGGCCTATCGGGCGCGCGCCATCACCATCCTTGGCAGCGGGCCGGATCGCGATCCCGTTCTGGTCGAGGCCCGGGCCCGGCTGGCGGCCGACCCGAAGATCGAAGGCCGCAAGCTGGGCGGGCTGCCGACCCGCCCCGAAGAGGGTCTGGCGCTGATGCTGCTGCGCGTGGCGACCGATCTGGCGCGTGAGCGGGCCATCGCGCCCGCGATCAGCTTTGCCCGGCTGGCCAATCTGGTGGATCCGAAGCTGCCCGACGGCTGGTTCGTGACATCCGACACTCTGGCCCGCGCCGGGCAGCCCGGGCTGGCGCTGGCTGCACTGGCTCCCGCGCCCGCTGCCCAGCCCTGGGGGCTGCTGGCGGATGTGCGCCGCGCCGCCATCCTGACGAGCCAGGAAAAGTACGCCGACGCGCTGCTGATCGCCAACCGGCTGGCCGCGCGTCCGGATGCCGGGCCTGAGGACTGGTCCCGCGTGGCGGATATCGAGCGGCGCTCCGGCCTGAACGCCGAGGCAGCGGTTGCTTACGGCAAGGCGCTGGCGATGCTGCCGGAAACGCCGGGGCCGGTGCATGCCCAGCTGTGGTTCCTGCGCGGCTCTGCCTATGAGCTGGCGGGCAACTGGGCCTCGGCCGAGCCGGACCTGCGCCAGGCCGTGGAGGTGCAGCCCGACAATGCGCTGTTCCTGAACTATCTGGGCTATTCGCTGCTGGATCGGGGCAAATCCGTGCCCGAGGCGCGCGAGCTGATCGCGCGGGCCTACAAGGTCGCGCCGGACAATGGCGCCATCGTCGACAGCATGGGCTGGGCGGAATATTCCGCCGGCAATTATGCCGAGGCCGTGCGCCTGCTGGAACAGGCACGCGCCGCCGAGCCGGGCGACCCGACCATCGCCGATCATCTCGGCGATGCGCTTTGGAAGGCGGGCCGCAAGATCGAGGCGCGCCATGCCTGGGCCAGTGCGACGGCGTTGTCGCCGGAGGCGAAGTTGTCGGCGCTGCTGGCGAAGAAGCTCGATTTCGGGCTTGATGTCGCACTCGCCAGCAAATGACGCCGCTTTCCGGCGGGATCGAGCCCGCGCCTGCCAAGATCAACCTGGCGCTGCATGTGCGTGCGCGCCGGACAGACGGCTATCATGAGCTGGAAACGCTGTTCGCCTTCACTCGCTTCGGGGACCGGCTGGAAGCCGCAGAGGCCGACGACTGGAGCCTGAGCCTGACCGGCCCGACCGCCGGGCACGCAGGGCCGCTGGCCGACAATCTGGTGCTGCGCGCGGCACATGCGTTTCAGGCGGAGGCAGGGGGCGGGCGCTATGCCCTGACGCTGGACAAGCGAATTCCCGTCGCCGCAGGGCTTGGCGGCGGCAGCGCGGACGCGGGCGCCGCGCTGCGGCTGCTGAACCGGCTGGCAGGCGAGCCGCTGGGCGAAGCCGATCTGGAGCGGATCGGTGCGCGGCTGGGCGCGGACGTGCCCGCCTGCGTGCGCAGCCGGGCCGCCATCGGCACCGGCGTGGGGGAAGCGCTGACCGATGCCGGGCCGCTGACGGGGATGGGCGTGCTGCTGGTGAACCCGGGAGTCGCCGTGCCGACGGGGCCGGTGTTTAAGGGCTGGGACGGAGAGGATCGCGGCGCGCTGGGCGCGGACTGGCGAGCCGCGCGCAACGATCTCGAAGCCCCGGCGATCCGGCTGCAGCCGGTGATCGCCGATGTGCTGGACTGGCTCCATGGGCTGCCGGGCGCATCGCTCGCTCGCATGTCGGGTTCCGGCGCGACCTGCTTTGCGCTGTTCGACGGCCCGGTGCCGGAGGTGGTGGCGCCGCAGGGCTGGTGGGCTGTGGGGACTGAGCTGCTTTAGCGCGGGTTGCGGGGTATGCGCACGAAGAGGGCCAAGGGCTCTGCCCTTTATCCCCTCGCCGCAGCCCGCTTCAGCCGGTCGTTGATCGCGGCGCCGAGGCCGGTTGCGGGGATGGGGGCGACGGCGATTGCCGTGGCGGTGCTGGCGTCGGCGCGGTGCAGCAGGTCGAACAGGCGGGCGGCGGCCTGGGTGAGGTCTCCGCTGGCGGAGAGGGTTTCGCGGCCGGGGATGGGGCCGAAGCCGATGTGGAATTCGTGCGGGCCGGCGGTATCGGCGTTCAGGCGGATCGGCAGGCGGGGGGCATAGTGGCTGAGCAGCATGCCCGGGGCTGCGATGGGCTCGGCATCTGCCGCCACGGCCAGCGGGCTGCCGAGGATGGCTTCGAGCGATTCGCGGGCGATGGCGCCTTGCCTCAGCAGCCGTGGCTGCCCGTTGGCGATTGCGACGATGCTGCTTTCGAGACCGGCCGTGGTGGGGCCGGCGTCCAGAATCAGCGGGATGCGGCCGTTCAGGCTGTCCAGCACATGGGCGGCGCGGGTGGGCGAGAGGCGGCCCGACGCGTTGGCGGAGGGCGCGGCGATGCCGCGGCCCAGCCCCCGGATCACGGCCTGCGTCACGGGGTGCGCGGGGATGCGGATGGCGATGGTGTTGAGGCCGGCGGTGACGAGCGAGGAGATGGGGGCGTCTGTGGCGAGCGGCAGCACGAGGGTGAGGGGGCCGGGCCAGAGTGCGTCTGCGAGCCGTTCGGAGAGCGGATCGAAGCGGGCATAGCGCTCTGCCATGGCGCGGTCGGCGACATGCACGATCAGCGGGTTGAAGCCGGGGCGGCCTTTGGCGGCATAGACACGGGCGACGGCTTCGCCGTTCGCGGCGTCTGCGGCGAGGCCGTAGACGGTTTCCGTGGGGAGTGCGGCGATGCCGCCCGAGGCGAGAAGCGCGACGGCCTGTTCCACGCCTTTGGTATCGGCGGGGTGCAGATATGTCATCTCGGCAGTGGAATCCGTCATCATGGACGCTATAGCCGGGGGCCGTCCCGAAACACAGGTGCCCATTCATGACCTATACGCCCCCCATCGCCGAGCAGCGCTTCGTGCTGGAAACCATCGCCCGCATCGACGAGCTGCAGGGTCTGCCGGGTTTCGATGCCGCCACGCCGGATCTGGTGGAGGCCGTGCTGACGGAGGCCGGGAAGCTGGCGGCCGACCTGTTCGCGCCGCTGAACGTGGCGGGCGATCAGATCGGATCGAAGGCGGTGGATGGGGTGGTGACCACGCCGCCGGGGTTCAAGGACGCCTATAATGCCTATGCCGAGGGCGGCTGGATCGGGCTGGGCGCCAAGCCGGACCATGGCGGGCAGGGGCTGCCCTTCGTGCTGGCCTCTGCCGTGCAGGAGCAGATCACCAGCGCCAACATGGCCTTTTCGCTGTGCCCGATGCTGACGCTGGGCGCGATCGAAGCGTTGCAGGCCCATGCCAGCCCAGAGCAGCAGAAGCTGTATCTGCAGCCGCTGATCGAGGGGCGCTGGACGGGCACGATGAACCTGACGGAGCCGCAGGCCGGATCCGACGTGGGGGCGCTGCGCGCCACCGCGACGCCGGCCGCCGACGGCAGCTGGCGGGTGAAGGGACAGAAGATCTTCATCACCTGGGGCGAGCATGACCTGACGGAGAACATCATCCATCTGGTGCTGGCCCGTACGCCGGGCGCGTCTGCCGGGACCAAGGGCATTTCTCTGTTCATCGTGCCGAAGTATCTGGTGAATGCCGATGGATCGCTGGGCGCGCGCAACGATGCGCGGGTGGTTTCCACTGAGCACAAGCTGGGCATCCATGGCAGCCCCACCTGCACCATGGCATTCGGCGACAATGACGAGTGCGTCGGTTATCTGGTGGGTGCCGAGAATGCCGGCATGCGCGCGATGTTCACGATGATGAACCATGCGCGGATCAACGTGGGGCTGGAAGGCGTCGCCATTGCCGAGCGCGCCTATCAGCATGCGCTGGCGTTCGCCGGGGAGCGGGTACAATCCGCGAAGTTCGGCGGGCCGGGGCGGGAGCCCGTGCGCATCATCGAGCATGCCGATGTGCGGCGGATGCTGCTGACGGTGAGGGCTTACACGCAGGCGGCGCGGGCGATCGCCTACCTGAACGCGGCTGCGGTGGACCGGGCGCATGCCGAGGGCGACGCCCAGAAGAAGGCCGAGGCGCAGGGGCTGGCGGACTTGCTGACCCCCGTGACCAAGGCCTTTTCCACCGACATCGGGGTGGAGATGTCGAGCCTGGCGCTGCAGGTGTTTGGCGGCATGGGCTTCATCGAGGAGACGGGCGCGGCCCAGCATTACCGCGATTCCCGGATCGCCCCGATCTATGAGGGCACCAACGGCATCCAGGCGCTGGACCTGGTGGGCCGCAAGCTGCCGATGGACGGCGGCCGGCACTGGCGCAGCCTGCTCCAGCGCGAGCGGAGCTTTGTGGCGGGCCTGCCGAAGACGGGCGAGCTGGGGCAGCTGACGCCCTATCTGGAAGACGCCATCGAAGCCTTGCAGACGGCATCCGTGTGGATGAGCGGAAACGAGGGCGAGAAGCTGGCCGATACGGCGGCGGGCGCGACGCCCTATCTGCGCATGTTCGGGCTGACCATCGGCGCCACGCTGCTGGCGCGGCAGGCGGCCGAGGCCGTGCGCCGGCTGGAGGCAGGCGAGGGCGATCCGGCCTTCCTGAAGGCCAAGATCACCACCGCCCGCTTCTTCGCGGAGCAACTGCTGCCCGCCGCGCCTGCGCTGCTGGGGCCGATCACGCGCGGGGCGGAGCTGCTGTATGCAATTCCGGAGGAAGCGCTGCTGGGCTGAGTTTAGCCTGCGGGTTCAGTTGCCGTTGCCCCAACGCGGATCGACGATGAGGGGCACGCAATAGCCGAGGTCCGGCATCTCATCGACCAGCAGCGCGATATTGAACTCGGCCACCTGCTCGAAATCGGGATTGCCGGGTTCATAGAGGAAATCGGCGCTGATCCAGCGGCCTGCCTCGTCATCGTAACGCGGGTTGGCGATGAGAATCTGGCCCTCCGGTGTCTTCACCGTGAGCGGGAAGCCGAAGCTCCAGAGGAAACGAATTTGCGGGTCGTCCAGCTGGAAGCGCACGGTGACGCGCTGCTTCCCGCCGCTCTGGCTGTAGATCGGTTTCAGGTTCATGTCCCAGCGGGTCTTCATGGCTGGCGGCGATGGCATCGGTTCGGCCACCGCGACCGCCGGCTTGTTGCCGATGGCAAAGAAGTTGATCTTCCGGGGCAGTCGCTTCGCATCGAAATCGTCGATTGCCAGGATCACGGTGCCGAGCCACGTGAACGCATCGATGTCGGGATGTTCGTCGATCGGCAGCAGGGACCATCGGGGCAGCGGGATGATGTAGGAACTGCTGATCAGCAGGGTGCGCTTCAACCAGTCCGGGCGATGCCAGGTTGATCCGCGCCACAGGGCGCCTTTCTTGGCCATGGCTTTCAGGCCCTTGGTTGAATGCTCAGCCTTCGCCTTTTTGGATGCCTTCTCCTTTGCCATCTCCCTCTCCTGTCTTTCCGGTTGCCATCAGTTGCTCGAGGTCCTGAATCTCTTGGGCGTAATCGAGCCCGAAGCGGGCCGAGAGCCGTGGGGCGCCGGGCTTCAGGCGGCCGGCCGCGACGTCTTCGATCATGTGCCGGGCCTGAGCCCTGTCGCCGGCCAGCAGGGCGTGGCGGGCGTGCAGCAGCCGGCACCAGTCCTCGGCTTCGGCGCCGGCATCTTCGGGGCTGGTGCGAAGGCAGGGCGGGACTGTCGGCGGCGCCTGACGGCTGTGGCGCGCGGCAGCGGCCAGCTGGGCATGGGCCTCCCAGATGGTCGCCATGCGCGAGGTGGCCTTCAGGACGGCGCTGTCCCTGTCTGCCTCGGCCAGCGTGGCGGCCATGGTGCGGGCCGTGCGGAAGCGTTGCAGTGCTTCGCTGCGCTGGCCTGCCGCTGCCGCGATGCGGCCGAACGCGATCTCGTTCACGACCAGCATCTTGCGCAACTCCGTGTCTTCGGGTGCGTGCGCGAGGGTGGCGCGCAGCAGCTTTGCCTGTTGTTCGCGCGTCTGTCTTGCGGCTGCCAGCTTGCCCGCGACCCGCTGGCTGTCTGACAGCCAGGCCAGCCCGTCGGAGACATCGCTGCGGGCCGTCAGATTGGTCGGATCGAGCTTCAGCGCGGCCTGATACTGCCGGAGCGCGGCGCCGAAGCGGGCCTCGGCGCGGGTGACGTCGAGATTTTGGCGCAGGTCGAGCACGCCGATGTTGCTTTGGGCATAGCCGGCCTCCAGATGCCAGCGCGGATCTTCGGGCTGGCGTTCGACCAGTTCGCGCGCCAGCCGCTCATATTCGCTCCATGCCCGGCGCGCGTCGGCCGGGTTGCCCGCGCTCCAGGCATAATGGCCCAGCCAATACTCGACCTGGGCATGATCGTAGATGCGCTGCGGATCGTGGGGGGCGACCGCGAGACGCGCGGCTGTTGTGCGGGCGGCTTCCTGAAAATGGCTGCGCGCGGTGGCCATGTTGCCGCGTGTCGCCTCGTCCTCCCCCATGGCCGTTAGCAGCCGGGCGCGTGTGGCAAGAGCGGCGTCGGGCATGTTCTGCAGCGACTGGCCGCGGAAATAGGAGACCGCCGCGTCGTTCACCCGTTCCAGCATGGACAGGTTCCCCACAGGCTTTACCGCGCCGCGCAGGTCGGTGACCAGGCTGTTCACCATCGCCTCGGACTTCCGCCGTTCGGCTTCGGCCTGGGCGCGGGCGTTGAGGGCGTAGAAGCTGATGCCGCCGAAGGCGAGCATGCCGGCCAGGGATGCCGCCGCCAGCACCGACAGGCGGCGAATGCGGCGGCCTTCTTCGCGGTGGACCAGTTCGCCAAGCCCCACGCCGGACATGGCCGCCACCAGCTTCAGGAGCGCGAGGCGGCGGCCGTCGCCTTGCGCGCGGAAATCCGCCGCGAGCGGTTGCCGGCTGCCTTCGGCATTGAGCAGGGCGGGGGGGAAGGACTCATGCTCGTCGCCCTCGAACAGGGCGGCAAGGATATGATCGCCCCGGTTCTGCTGCTGCATCAGCCGGATTTCGCGGTTCACCCATTCGGACGCCGCCGCGCGCGGCGTGCAAAGAACGATCAGATACTGGCTGGCGCCAAGCGCCGCGCTCAGTTCATCCAGAAGATCGGGGGCGACGGTGAGTTCGGAGAGATCGAGGAACACCGGCTGGAAGCGGTCCGCGACCGGCCCTCTGGGCGTGGGGGTGCCGACCAGCCGCCGGGGCATGCGATAGGATTCGAGCGCCGACTGCAACCAGCGCGCCAGCCGGCTGTCGTGCCGACTGTAGCTGATGAAAGCACTGTAATGCGCCGCCTGCTGTTGCCCCGGGTCCAGCACAAGCCACCCTCCAGCGAGGGCGGAACTATGCCAGAAAAATAGTTAACCGGCAATTTGCGCCAAACGGGCCGACTATACATGAACAGGGCAAGTAAAGGTGCGTGGCCGCCGAGAGGAGAGGCCGCCCAAAGGAGAAACGGCCGGGCACACCGATGTGTGTCCGGCCGCTCCCGCTGCTGGGCCTCGGTTCAGGCGGTGATCGGCCGACGGCGGCGGGCGGCTGCGCCCACCAGTCCGAAGCCGGCGATCAGCATCGCCCAGGTCGTGGGTTCCGGCACGCCCGGAATGATGGTACCGCCGTCGCTGGATGCGATGATGTAGACCTGATCGATCACGACATCCTTCGACGGATATTGGCCGGTGTTGAACAGGAAGCTGACATCATACCAGCCCGAGGAGACGACGGTGGCGTTGCCCGAGAAGGCTTCCCAAGTGGTGGCCGGCCCGGACGAGACCAGGCGGTTCACCAGCGTGACGCCGGCGATGCTGCCCGAGAAGGAGGCGTCGCCCGCGTTGTTGTAGCCGTTCTGCGGGGCATAGACCGAGAAGCCGATCTCGTAATTGCCCGCCGTGAGATAGACGGATTGCGTGAGCGACTGGTTGGAGGCCCAGTCGGTCACGAAATAGGCGCCGCGGTCGCCGGCCGCATCCGGGCTGGCGCTGACGGCGTTGGCGGCCGGCACGGCTTCGCCGAAGGCACCGGTGGGATAGGCCGAAGCCGAACCATAAAAGATCGCGACGGGCGCATTGCCGCCACCGGTCTTGCTGGCGTCGTCGAAGCCGCCGATGGTCCAGTCGTCGAGACCGGATTCGAAGCTGCCGTTCGACACCAGATTGACGGCCGCCGACGCGGGAACGGCCAGCAGCGCCAGGCCGGCGCCGGCCACAAATGCCTTGATCATGAAGTCCAACCCTTTCGAATTCGTGCAGATGCACGATATCGAAGGGGTTTCAGCAATTCGCGTGCCAACTGCATTCCTCATCGGAACAGCCCGATTTCGGCAAGCCAACTGTCAAACCAGCCGACAGCGGCGGAGAAATTAACCTTGTTGCGATTTCAAGGCGTTCAGCCTGGAAAAGCGGGCAGATGCGTTGGCGCGGAGGGGTCGCCCAGTGCGAGGAAGGCGCCGTTCAGATAGCGCGCCTTGCCATAGGCCAGCGCCGCGCCGTCCGGGCCGAGCGTGGTGCCGCCCGCAGCCCTGAGGATCGCATCTGCCGCGGCGGTGTCCCATTCGCAGGTGGGGCCGAAACGCGGATAGGCGTCTGCCGCGCCCTCGGCCAGCAGGCAGAATTTCAGGCTGGAGCCCGACGGGTGGGTGTCTGCGCCCGGGCAGGCGGCCGCCCAGGCGCGTGTCTGCTCGTCCAGATGGGAGCGGCTGGTGACGATGCGCGGGGCGGCCGCCGGCAGCGGCCGGGTGCGGATGGCGTGGCGGGCTTCCGTGGGGCCTTCCTTCCATGCGCCGAGGCCGCGTGCGCCCGTCCACAGCGTGCCGCTGGGCGGATGGAGCACGAGCCCCAGAACGGGCGCTCCATCTTCCACCAGCCCCACGTTCACGGAATAATCCGGCCCGCCACCGATGAAATCCCGGGTGCCGTCCAGCGGATCGATCAGCCAGAAGCGTGGTGCGATATCGGGAATGGTGCCGCCGGCAACGGCTTCCTCGCCCACGATCACCGCGTCCGGTTCCAGCGCGCGGATTGCAGCGGTGAGCAGCGCTTCCGCTGCTTCGTCGGCCTCCGTCACCGGCGACTTGTCTGCCTTGTCGCGCTGGACGAGGCCCCGCGCCTTCAGCTCCTCGATCAGCTGGCCGGCCGCGCGCAGCGCAGGGCTCAGCGCCTCCAGCAGTTCGGCCTGGGCGAGGGTGTCTGTGAGGCTGTTCATCGGACGGATGCTCTTGTCGGTTATGGGGGGAGGCCTATTGTGCGTGGCCTTGATACCCGGGTGCCATGCGGAAGGATAACTGTCGATGCGGATAATGGTTTCAGCCCTCGGAGTCGGACTGTGGGTGGCCGGCTCTGTGGCAGCGCAGGCGCCAGACAAGGTTTCCGGAGAGCTGATTGGTTGTTTGGCCCAAATCGAGGACGCAAAGCGGTTAGCCTGTTATGATTCAACGGTGAAGTCGCTGTCGGCCGAAGCGCGGCGCGTGAGTGAATCTCGCGAGGCGGCAGCGATTGGTGCGAAGCAGAAGCGGGAAGCGGAGGCCATGGCTGAGGCAGCAAAAAAGAGTGAATCTGAGTTCGGAAAGCGCGCAACTTCCGACGCAGCAGTTGAAGAGATTCATGCTCAGATAAAATCGACTCATCTGGATCATGAGAAGCGGTTAGTGGTTAGCTTGGACAATGGCCAAACATGGCGTCAGGCTGAGAGCCGCATGTTGCCGCCCATAAAATCGGGGATGGACGTCACGGTTGAACGTGGCTCCTTTGGGAGTTATCGTATGCTCATCCCATCGGCAAAACGAACCATTCCAGTAACCCGAATTCGATAAGCTAATGTTCTGCATGAAGGCCAGCTTGTCATAATCCCGGGTGGTTGTGGACGGGAGCGTTTCCGCAATGGGTTCCGAGAAGAATCCAGCGAGGCCGCTGCCGGGATGGTTCGGTGCGTCCGGGGTTCCTGACAGGAAGGCCGATGCAGCAGTCAGCCAATCGCCGATACAGCCCAGTGCGTGAGAGGCAACGAGCCGGGAGGGCGTGGACGGGCTGGTGGTGGAAGGCAGCGAAGGCGGCGGCTTCAAGAACGGCCGCGACGTCTCTTCCTTCGTGCTGCTTCCGCTGGTGCGCAGCGT
>QFPK01000066.1 GCA_003248865.1 Sphingomonas sp. | reverse complement strand
GGCGGGCGTGTTGATCGGGCTCCCCGCCACCTGGGCGCTCGCCCGGATGATCGAGTCGCGGCTCTTTGGAATCCAACCCCACGACCCGCTGACTCTGATGCTGGCGGGTGTGGGTGTCACCGCAGTCGCTTTGCTGGCCGCCTTCTTGCCTTCGCACCGCGCGACCCGCATCGATCCGGTCGCGGCGTTGCGCTACCAGTGAGGTCTCCCGGCCTCACAAAACGCCGCAGGCAAGAGTTGGAACAGTCACCAAGGCGAGCGATCCTGGTTCTCGCGCTGGTGATGCGAGTGCCACCTCAGTGGCACTCGCATGGAACACAGCGATGAGCGGCGAATCTCGCGGCCTCTGTTCGGTGACACGCCCCTTTGGTCAGAAGGAGTACCGCAAACCCAGTTGGAACTGGCGTGGGATCTCGGCGTTGGTTGGCGAACCGAACGACGTATTCGGCGTCGCGTTGGGACCCCACGTGGTGTTCACACCGTAGATGTGTCAACGCAAAATAGAAAGTTCCTAAAACCAGCCAAGTAGAAAGGTCCTATTCCATCTCGGTCCTCAGCGCCGCGGAGGGAGCCCGGAGGGCGACCGGAGCGGCGCTGAGGACTCGCCCGTTTGCTCCCGGTACGCCTTCCACGCCTCGTTCCCTTCCACCCGAAAGTGGTCCATCCAGCGGCTCGAACCCGGCTTGGGAATGTGGCGCCGAACCGGACCATCCGCCTTCGATACTGGCTCGACCGGCTTCGCCTCACACTTCTCCAACAACACCGTCCGGCCCTCCAGCCGCACCGCCATATCCCCGTTGAGTCGCTGTTCCACCCAGACCTTCCGCCGCTTCAGCCCCGCATGCACCGACCCGGCCGGGATCTGCCACTTCTCCGACCTCCATTGCACCGTGTAGTCGTTGCTCACCTGGCGCTGTTCAACGTGGCTCAGCACGCTCGCCAACTCCAAATGCTCTGTGAGCTCCCGGTGAGCATCCACATCATGAGCCGGTTTGCATTCAAACCGCCGACTCCATTGGGGAAGGAAGACCTGTTCCAGATACTGGTTGGCTTGCTCCAGGCTGCTCACCCCGGCCACACGCAGACCCTTAATCAGCCGGTCCTGCAACGTGCCGAAACATCGCTCCACCCGCCCTTTGGCCTGCGGAGAATAGGCCGCGATCCATTCAATACCCAACTCGCGAAACGCCCGTCCTAACTGCGTTTCGTTCTTCTCGCCCGGCTCGTCTGGCTCCTGTTTCCAGCCCGGTGCATGCGCCGGCTCGAACAAGCCCGCGCGATCGGTGTAGACCGACACCGGACGCCCGTAGCGCTCCAGATAACCCCACAGCACTTCCATGTGACAGCGCGTGCTGTCGGCCTTCACAAACCGGGCGTAGAGTTGACTGCTGGCATCGTCAATCAGCGCGATCAAATACATCTGTTGCGGGCCGCGATCTTCCAACCACGCATGCTTGCTGGTGTCCCATTGCACCAGCTCACCCACGCAGTTGCGCCGAGCCCGCCAGCAATGAATCTTCCGGACTTTCTTGCGCTTGGCTTGCCACAACCCAGCCTGGATCATCAGCCGCCTCACCGTTTCAGGGCTGAGATCGATGCCGTGGTGTTCGGACAAATACTCGCTCGCCAGCGTCGGTCCAAAATCGGCGTAATGTTTGCCAATCAGTTGTTGAGTCCGCCGAGCTGTTTTCTCCTTCAGGCGGCGGTTGGACTTTTTGCCGCGCAACTGGTGGGCCACCCCGGCGTCGCCGTGTTGCCGGAACCGGCTCAGCAGCTTGCGAAAGCCCCGCTCGCTCAATCCCAGTTGCAGCGCCGCCTCTCGTTGCAGCAGTTGGCCTTGTTGGACTTGATGCAGCACTTTGAGCCGATCCCGTTCTTTTCCGCTCAACCTCAAAAGCTCCTGTGTCTGTGCCAATCTTCATTGGCTCACCTCTCGGTCTCCATAGGAACTTTCTATTTGGCGCTCTTAGGAACTTCTCACGTTGCTGCGACAC
>QFPK01000065.1 GCA_003248865.1 Sphingomonas sp. | reverse complement strand
CATGGGCGCGTCGATACGCACGCCCTTGGTGATCACCACATCGATCTCGCGGCTGGCATCGATTTCGATCACCGGAAACGTGTTCTCGGCGAGCTTGATGTAGTACTGAGCCAGGCGGTCCAGGGCCTTGCCGACACCGGTGCCGATGCCTGCGCGGTAGGCGTCACTGCTGTTGCCACCGCTGCTGGCGATCGTGCCCAGAGCAGAGGTGCTGTAGGTGGTCGATGAAGTTGACAGGCCCTGGCCGATGCCACTGACCACGCCTGCCAGAAGGGCGTTGGCCAGCATCTGGCCTTGTTTGGTGACCAGTCGCCCGCGCATGCCCACCTTGCCGTCTTCGCCATAGACGCTGCCCTGGATCTTGACTTCCAGCGTGGCGCCGTCCGGGCGGACGCAGGACAGGTTCTCGGTGCGCAGGTAGGCTCGCTCCGAGCTGATGTCGCCGTAGCCTGCCGCGATCACGAAGCAGTCCCGGTATTCCCCCCGAAAGCGGTTGGGCAGGACCGAGTTGTCCGAGAGCCGGATCAGGACCGGATGCGGGTTGGACTGGGCCTGCCCGCCCGTGGGGGCATCCAGGCCACCAAGTAAGGTGCCGCGCGTGAAGCTGACGGGCAGGAAGGTCGAAACGGTGCGGGTGTCGGCTGTTGACGGTGATCCAGGCGTGGCATTGTTTGTGGTGCTTGCCGTGGCGCCTGTTGCAGCGGCCTTGGCCGATTCCCGGTCCACCAGAGAAACGCGCGTCAACACCGGGGCATTGAAAGGCATGTCCTGCGGTGCCATGCCCGGATCACCGAGGGGCATGGCACCTGCGGGCGATGTGCCGGGCGGCAGCGGTGGGGGAATGTTGATGCTCTGCCCATGAGGATTTGCATGGGGCAGAGCGGTGGACGCCGGAGGTGGTGGAAGGGGCAGGCTGGATGCCGGTGGCATCGTTGGGGGCGCGGGCGTGTTTGACGCTGCCGCAGCGTTGGGTGCCAAGGACATGCTGGCAGCCTGGCTGGCCGAGGTGAGTTTTTGCTCCAGTTCGGCAAAGCGTTGCATGGTACGGGCCTCGAAAGCTTGTCGGTCCTTGTTGAGCCGGGTCTGCTCATCGCGCTCGTTCTCGTACTGCGCCAACTTGCGCCCTGCGGTGCCCACCCATTGGTCTACCGGGTTGACCTGCTGTCCCGGCGGCATCACCCCGATGTTTGTGACCGTGGCAGGCTGCGCGCTGCCGTTGTTCTTGGCGTCTGCGGTGGGCGAGCGCGTGTCGGTGAGGGCGAAGATCAGCCACAGCAGGCCGACACCACATACCAGGATGGCGGCCAGGGTGACGTACTGGCGTTGCCGTGGAGACAGCCTTTGAAGGGCACTGCCCACGGCCCCCTTGATGCGGTCGAGCAAGCCGGTGACGCTCCCATTGGCTGCTTGGTCGAAAGGCGTGTTCATCGCGTGGCCTCCTGCCGGATCACGAACACATTCGTGGTCTCTCCGGGTTGCAGGTTGTAGTTCTCGATGGACACGCCCATGACCTGGGCACCTTCGCGGTCAAATTCCTGCTCGGCCAGCACCATCAAGGTCGGGCTGATGTTTTGCAGCAGGTATTTCTCGCCGACCAGGCCTCGCCCTTCATAGCGACGCATCAGGGAAAATCTCGCTTCGAGCCACAGGGGGACGAGGCGGTTGACCTCCTCAACGCGCACCTCGGGAGGCACTCGGTCAGAAGCCATCGCCACTAGCAAGGCCTTCATGGCTCGGATGTGGTTGGCCGAAGTGCCCAATGACATACCCGAGGGACTTGGGTTCGCGTTGTCCAGCTTCAGCAGCCTGGCACTGGGATCCCGGATGACGATGGTGTCTGCGGGGGTGTCCGAACGATGTAGCAGCAGGGTGTAGGTCGCCTGGGCGCTGGAGACGAACAGGTTGATGGGCTTGCTGGACTTGCCCACGGGTCGGAGGTAGACCTCGCCCTTGTCCTTGTCGCATTCGAGGACCAGTTCACCCGTGGGGTTGATGGCCGGACTGTTCTGG
>QFPK01000064.1 GCA_003248865.1 Sphingomonas sp. | reverse complement strand
CGTCTCGCCGTTGGGATGGGAACACATCAATCTAACCGGGGAATATCGCTGGCCCAAATCCTTAGCGTAGGATTCCGCCCCCTCCCGCAAACGCCCCCTCATGAGGCACGATGAAGAAATCTGACAGGGCAAAGAAACATACCGGCAAGGTAATCGAGGCGGCTGCACGCGCTCATGAAGCTCTCGACTATTTCAACGGCAACGTCACAAATCCGTTCGATGAGCTAACATGGCCCAGCATTGCCGAAGGTTATCTTCTAGTCGCACAGAAGGCGGTATCAGACGCATTGGTCGCTTTGGAACGTGCAAACAGCGTTGGTTGGACCAAGCACGGCCAATAACTATCGTCCTGGCCCTTCCCGCGAACGATCGCGGTTCCTAGATCGTTCGCTCTGCCGCTTCCGCTCCATCGCGGCTACCGATCGCTCATGAATTGTAGGCGTTCGCCCTGCCCCCACAAATTGCCGCACCTGGTCGGCAAGCTGGCGGTCAGCTGGATCGCTGCTTGTCTCAAGCCGCTTGGCGGCAGCTAGATAGCGGTGTTGCGTCTCATTCCATGCCTGCCGCCCGCGCACCACGAAATCCGGAGCGGTTGACCGCCCCGCCAGCTGGTCTCGCGCGGCCGCAGTGATCTTCTGATTGGCAAACGGCGCAGGTGCGGTGCCGGCCATGTAGCGCTGCCTCATCCGATTCAGGGCCATGCTCTGACCGGCTCGGCCGACACCACGCGCTGCGCGAGGCGTTGCCTCGGCAGTAACCCCCCTCGCCCGCAATTCCTCTGCAAAGCGCTCCCGGTAATGATGCAGCGTTTGAGGTCGCGGGTTGAAGCGTTGCCCTGTGTCGCCGCGCGCGGCAACCGTCACATGCACGTGGGGCCGCGGTGTGTCCGTATGCAGCGCCAGGACGTAATCCCACTCATGCCCGATCTCGCTGCGCGCGACCTCGCGCACCGCTGAAAGAACCTTGTCGGGGTCTGTCCCTGCCGGCATCGAAAAAACCATGCTCACGGCGGCTACGGTAGAATTGTCACGCCAATAGACAGGATCGCCCCAATCGCGCGCCAGCTCCGCCCGAGCTTCCTTGTCAGTCAGTATGTCGCCATCACGCGTTTCAAGCGGCACATCGCCTTTCCGGCCGATATAGTCGAAATGCGCAGCCGCGTGGTTCTTGCCCTTCGGCCTGCCCGTAACCTTGACCATGACCTCCGGGGCACGGCTGACAACGCGAGCAAGCCGCGCCCGCGTGCTCCCGCCCTGGCCTGCCCGCCTCGAACTCAGCGAGCGCAGCAACATATCGGCCCCGCGCCTGTTCGGGTCGCTGGTCAGCTTTGGTTTGAACAGCGCGGCAAGCTGTCCCGCCTCAAAGCTGCTATCAAAGTCGCTCACTGGAAACCTCCCAATAGGACAGGTCAGCTTTCGTAGCGGCGCCGATACCTTCGACGGCCGCGCCGATCGCCGCGCGCAGGTCGTTGACCTTTTGCAGCTCGCCGGCGATCTCCGCTGCATTGTCCGCCAGCGCCATCTTGTTAGCGGCTCGGGCGATCTGATTCACGTTGCGCCCAATGCGCTGCAACGCCTGACGGCAATTCAACAGCTCTTCGCGCAATTCGCGATCGACAGGCGCGGCAATGCCGATGTGTCGCCGCACAAGAGCCATGGCCCAGGTCGCCGGGGTCATGCGGCGCTCTTTTGCGCGATGGCGGATCACGGCCAGTTCGGTTTCGGTCGGCCGAAGATAAAGGCGATGCTCGCCAGCGGCCTCGCGGTCAACAAGAGGTGCGGCCTCGCTGGCCGCCCCGGACTGCCGGAGCACGGCGTCAACCAGTTGACGCATGAAGGGGCCGCGCCCTCCCCTCGTCTGCGCAAGCGCGTCAATCTTTGCGAGCTTGGTTGCCTCGATCTTGAAGCCCAGCGTCTTTTCCATGTGGGGTAGGTATCTCCCAACCGTGAAGCGCGATCCGATAGGATTGAGCGTATCGGTTAACATTAGCCGCCGCAAGGCTTATCCTGCCATACAG
>QFPK01000063.1 GCA_003248865.1 Sphingomonas sp. | reverse complement strand
ACCAACCGCGGCCTGCAGTTCCTGGACCTGATCCAGGAAGGCAACATCGGCCTGATGAAGGCGGTGGACAAGTTCGAATACCGCCGCGGCTACAAGTTCAGCACCTATGCCACATGGTGGATCCGGCAGGCGATCACGCGCTCCATCGCGGATCAGGCCCGCACCATCCGCATCCCGGTGCACATGATCGAAACGATCAACAAGCTGGTGCGCGCCAGCCGCCAGTATCTGCACGAAACCGGCCGCGAAGCGACGCCGGAGGAACTGGCCGAACGGCTCTCCATGCCGCTGGACAAGGTTCGCAAGGTGCTGAAGATCGCCAAGGAACCGATCAGCCTCGAAACCCCGATCGGGGACGAGGAAGACAGCCATCTGGGCGACTTCATCGAGGACAAGAACGCCATCATCCCTGTGGATGCGGCGATCCATTCCAACCTGAAGGAAACCGTCACCCGCGTGCTTGCCAGCCTCACCCCGCGTGAGGAACGCGTGCTGCGCATGCGCTTCGGCATCGGCATGAACACCGATCACACGCTGGAGGAAGTGGGCCAGCAATTCTCGGTCACGCGGGAACGCATCCGGCAGATCGAGGCGAAGGCGCTGAGGAAGCTGAAGCACCCCAGCCGCTCCCGCAAGATGCGGAGCTTCCTCGACAGCTGAGGGGTTCATCGGCCGGACAGCGATGTCCGGCCATCACACCCGCGAACCCCCTGCCCGAAAGGCTGTCATGCGCCCCCTTCTGCCCCTGATCGTTGCCGTTGCCGCCGCCTCTCCGCTGGCGGCTGCCGTAGACCCGCAACTGCAACAGCTGCTGGCGCAATCCGCGAAAGCCCCGGTGGTCGGATTCGAACGCACCACCCGGGCCGAAGTGCGGGCCGATCCGAAGAAGGAACCGGCGCTGGTGGTGGACCGCTTCGCCCCCAAGTCTGCCGAGACCGGCAGCTGGACGGTGGTCAGCGTCGATGGCCGCAAGCCGACCCCTCAGGAAGTGGAGGCCCATGCCAAGGGCAACAGCAACCCGCCCGGGTTCCACAATCTGCACAAACTGCTGAGCCTTCCGCCCACCAGCCGCCGCGAGGCCGACGGCAAGACCATCTTTGTCTGGAAGAGCCTGCCCAAGGGCAGCGTGATCACGCCCGGCGGCGACATCAGCAGCCATTTGTCGGCCGAAGCCACATTGGACGGCGCGAACCTCAGCGAAGTGCGGGTATTCGCCGCCGCGCCATTCAAGGTGAAGATCGTCGCCAGCATCAACAGGTTCAACGTGACCAGCCTGTACCGGCCGGGCGCGAACGGCCTGCCCTTCCTGGTGGCGCAGACCAGCGACACCGACGTGACCGCCCCGATGGGCCTCGGCGGCAAGCGCCGCTCGGTCGCCAGCTTCAAGCCGCTCTGATGACGGGCTTCAACGACCTCTCAAGCACCCTCTCGCTGCTGCTCACCCGTCGCTCCGCCAAGGCACGCGATCTGGTGGGCCCCGGACCTTCTGAAGACGAACTCGCTACCATCCTGCAGGCGGCTGCCCGCGTTCCCGATCATGGCAAGCTCGCCCCCTGGGCCTTCGTGGTCATCCGCGACCGCACGGCCTTCGCGGAGCTGCTGCAGCACCTCTATCGCGCCGACAAACCTGTAGCGGGGCGGCTGGAACTGGAAGCGATGGCGGCCTTTGCCACCCAGGCCCCGGTTCTGGTCGCGCTGGTCTCCACCCCCAGGGAGGGCAAGATTCCCCTGTGGGAACAGCAGCTGTCGGCCGGCGCAGCCGCCCAGAACCTGCTCATCGCCACCCACGCGCTGGGCTATGTCGGCAATTGGTTGACCGCCGCCCCGGCTTTTCTGCCCGGAATCGCAGACGCGCTGGGCCATCCCGGCGGCCGTCTCGCCGGGTTCTTCTTCCTCGGCACATCGAAGGTCGAACTGGAAGAACGCCCTCGTCCCGACCAGTCCAGCATCGCCTGCCCGCCGGAGGCAAAAAACCAGCCCCGCTATCGCGCCAACCCCGCCGCCACCCCGGCGTACTCCGCCATGATCCCGTCCAGAATCTCCTTCACCGGCCGCACCGCGTCGATCCGCCCGGCGACCTGTCCGGACAACGCGATGGAGGCTTCCATGTCCCCGCCGAAGTAGAGGTCCAGCGCGTGTCCGAACTCGGCCATGATGTTGGCGGGGGGTTCCAGTTCCAGCCGGCTGGTCTTTTCGGTGCGCAGCGCGCGGAGTGCCGGGCCCGGGCCGTGGCGGTTCAGGAACACGGTATCGGTCTCTTTCGCCGCGACGATGGCGTTTTTCCAGTTGGCGTGGACGGGGCTTTCGGCGGCGCTCACCATACGGGTGCCCAGCTGGATGGCGTCTGCGCCCAGTGCGAAGGCGGCGGCCATGGTTCGGCCGCACAGCATGCCGCCGGCGGCGACGATGGGCTTGTCGGTCACGCTGCGCACCAGCGGAAGCAGCACGAAGGAAGAGACGTCGCGGCCGTTCTTGAAGCCGCCGCCTTCGCTGCCTTCCACCACCAGCCCGTCCACGCCC
>QFPK01000040.1 GCA_003248865.1 Sphingomonas sp. | reverse complement strand
TCCACACCCGCTACGATCGATGCGCCCATACCTTCATGTCCGCCATCTGCATCGCCGCAATCGTCATCTTCTGGCTGCCGCAATGAGTCCTGAGCCTAGCTGATAGCCGCGTTCCATCCTCCCGGCGGCGGCGGCGGCGCTTTGCGCCGATGCCTGCCCGCTTCGCCATGCCTCCAGTCGGGTGCGTGCATTGGACAGGTCCGCGTCGGCGATAGCCGCGACCGATCGCTGGATATTCGCAAGTTCGAGACGGGCGGCATTCGCCTCGGCCGAAGCCTCATCGGTGGCCGCCCGGCGATAGCCGCCCCCTAACGGGATGGATGCTACCACACCTGCTCCTCGCTCCATGCCGCTACGCTCGCTGAACAAGCGGACTCCAAAGGAGGGATCGGCTATCCGATCTGCCCGAACCCGCCGCGCAACGACGGCCAATCGCTGCGCCTCGCGATCAGCGGCGCGAATCTCGTGACTGCGCTCGACAACCAGCGCCCGCATGGTTTCGAGATTCTGTGTCGGCAGTTCGGGCAAGGCGAGTTCGTCCGGCTCAGGAGGAAGCGGTATCTCCGGAAACGTCGCGACCAGAATCACGCGCGCCTGCTCGCGCGTAGAGAGCGATGCAGCAGCCTGAGCTTGAACCTGCGCCAGCGCAGCAGACGCCTGGTCGAGATCGAGCGCCGAGGCGTCACGTAGCTGGACGCGACGACGCAAGGCGGTAAGAGCTGCTTCCAGCGAGTGCACCGTGTCGAGGTCGTTGCGATAGTGGCTGCCAGCGGTCAACCAATCATGCCAGAGTGCCGACAGGATCAACGCCGCCTGATGGCGGGCATCCTCCATCTGGTTTTCCGCGACCTCGATACCCACCGAACCCGATTCGCGGTCAAGCGCAGCCTTGCCGGGAAGACGGAACGGACGGGACAGGGTCGCGTCAAACTCATCATAGCCGCCGTCGCGGTCGACGCTGCGGCGAACATAGCCGCCCGCGACCGTCGTCTCATGGGCGCCTTTACGCAGCATGTCCCCCCGTGCGCGCGCCGCCTCGACCCGTGCGGCGGCGGCCATGACGGTCGGATGGTTGTCGAGTGCTTCATTCACTTTCTCGACCGGCGGTAGGTCGGCCCGTCGGGCATGCAGCATGCCCGGCGCAAGCATCAGCAGCATGGCCAGAGCCAGTGCGGTCAGTCTCATGCGATCCTCCCGCAACTGACGACCGATACGGCGCGCCAACGCACCGGGCGCTCGTGGCGTGAGTTCGTCACCGCGCGGATCACATCGTCCTGGATAGTGTCCGCGACGATCAACTCGACCGCATTTCGCCGGAGATTGCCCGTCACCTGCTCGGCGGTTCGCGCGTCGCTGAAATCCCGGCCGCGCACCGCATCTTCCCGGACGTGGATCGGCGCGCGCGCGACGGTGCGGATTGCTTCCACGATCGTCTCCGTATCCCGGATCGCGCAATGGAAGGTCAGAAGCAGGTCAGGCATTTTCGGTTTCCCCGGCGCTCTCGCCAAAACGCTCGAACAGGATGGGCAACAGCACGAGCGTCAGTAGCGTGGAGGTGATGAGGCCGCCGATGACGACGATGGCAAGCGGACGCTGGATTTCCGATCCCGGCCCACTGGCGAACAGGAGCGGCACCAGGCCGAAGGCAGTGATGCTCGCTGTCATCAGCACCGGGCGCAGCCTGCGCTCCGCACCTTGCCGAACGGCCTCGGCCATGCCGTAGCCCTCGGCCAGCAGTTGGCGGAAATAGGCCACCAGCACGAGGCCGTTGAGGACGGCGATGCCGAGCAAAGCGATGAACCCGACCGACGCGGGCACCGAGAGATATTCGCCCGACGCCCAGAGCGAAACGACACCCCCCACCATCGCGAACGGGATGTTGAGCAGGATGAGGATCGCGGCGCGCAGCGACCGGAGCGTCGCCAGGAGCACGAAGAAAATCAGCAGCAGTGCCACCGGGATGACCAGCATTAACCGGGCTGAGGCGCGTTGCTGGTTCTCGAACTGGCCGCCCCAGACAATGCGGTATCCGGCCGGCAGCTTCACCTTTACGGCGACCGCCGCCTTGGCCTCATCGACATAACCCACCAGATCGCGGCCAGACACGAACGCCTGCACCAGCGCGAAGCGGGAGCCGTTCTCATGATCGAGCTTGACCGGACCCTGTGTCGTCTCAACCCGAGCCATGTCGCTGATGCGCGCCAACCCTCCATCCGGCGTGCGCAATTGCAGGTCGGCAAAACGGGCGGGATCGGAGCGCAGGCTCTCGTCTCCACGGATGACGATCGGCACGCGCTTCTGTCCCTCGGCGACGATGCCGGCCCGAACCCCCTCGACCTGAGCGCGAAGCGCATCCTGCATCTGGTCGACCGGCATCCCGAAGCGTCCGGCGGCCGCGCGATCGATGTCGAGTTGAAGATAATCAACACTGTCATTGGCGACGGTCAGGACTTCCGAGGCGCCGCTTATGCCCGAGAGCGCGTGTTGGACCTGCCCGGCAAGATCACCGAGCGTCGCCAGGTCCGGGCCGAATATCTTGACGGCAAGATCGCCGCGCGCGCCGGTCAACATCTCGGACACGCGCATCTCGATCGGCTGGGTGAAGCTCGGCTGGATGCCGGGCAGTCCCTCGATCGCCTTGCGCATTTCGCCGACCACGAAGTCCTTATCGCCGCGCCACTCGGACTGCGGTTTCAAGCGCACGAAGCTGTCGGTCTCGTTCGGCCCCATCGGATCGAGACCGATCTCGTCGGAGCCGACGCGGGCGATCACATCCTGCACCTCGGGCACGGCGCGCAGCGCGCGCTGCACCGCCATGTCGCCCGTCACCGACTGATCGAGGCTGATCGACGGCAACTTGGTGAGCTGGACGATCACCGAGCCCTCGTCCATCGTCGGCATGAAGGTCTTGCCGACCGCGCCATAGGCCATGCCGGCGATCACCAGGCCCGCCGCCGCCAGGCCATAGACCACCCGCTTGTGGGCGAACGCAGTTTCCAGCAGCGCATGATAGCGCGGCGAGAGCTGGCGCATGATCCACGGCTCGCCATGATGACCGCTCTTGAGTCCGAACGACGACAGGACGGGAACCAGCGTCAGCGCCAGCAGCAGCGATCCAGCGAGCGCGAAGACGATGGTGAGTGCGACCGGCGCGAACAGCTTGCCTTCGAGACCCTGGAGAGCGAGCAGCGGCAGGAAGACGAGTGCGATGATGACGATGCCAGCCGAGACCGGCACGATGACCTCGCTTGACGCCTGGAAAATCTGATTGAGGCGCGGATGGCCTTCCTCATGCGCGCGCCCAAGCCGCTCGACGATATTCTCGACCACCACCACCGCGCCATCGACCAGCATCCCGATCGCGATGGCCAGGCCGCCCAGACTCATCAGATTGGCGGACAGGCCCATGCCGCGCATGAACAGGAAGGTGATGAGCGCCGCCATCGGCAGGGTCGCGGCGACGATCGCGGCGGCTCGCCAGTCGCCCAGGAACAGGATGAGCAGGACGACGACGAGGATCGTGGCTTCGAGCAGTGCTTCCTCGACCGTGCCGACGGCGCGGCCGATGAGGTCGGATCGGTCGTAGAAGACATCGATATGGGTGCCGGCCGGCAGGGTCTTTTCGACTTCCTCCAGCCGGGCACGCACCCCGTCGACGACCTGGCGGGCATCGGCGCCGCGCAGAGCAATGACCAGTCCTTCGACCGCCTCGGCCTTGCCGTTCTTGGTGACGGCGCCGTAGCGAGTGAGACTGCCGGTTCCGACTGCCGCGACATCGCCCAGACGGATGATGCGGCCGTCTCGACTGGCGATGACCAGCGACTGGAGATCATCGACCGTGCGGATCGCGCCGACAGCGCGCACGATCAGCGATTCCTCGCCGGCCGTGAGCCGGCCCGCGCCGTCATTGCGGTTGCCGCTCTCGATCGCGCCGCGCACGTCGGCGATCGAGAGCTTCGCGCTGGCGAGCGCCACCGGATCGGGCCTGACCTCGAATGTCCGCACATAACCGCCCAGCGCATTGACGTCGGCGACGCCGGGCACGGTCCTGAGCGCGGGCCGGATCGTCCAGTCGAGCAACTCGCGCTTCTGCTGGAGATTGAGTGGCCCTTCGATCGTGAACATATAGACGTCGGACAACGGCGTCGAAATCGGCGCGAGGCCGCCGCTGACCGAAGCCGGCAGGTCGGCCAGCACGCCGGAGAGGCGCTCGGCGACCTGCTGGCGTGCCCAGTAGATGTCGGTCCCATCGGTGAAGTCGATAGTGATGTCGGCAATGGCATATTTGGCGGTCGAGCGTAGGATCGCCTGGTTGGGGATGCCGAGCATCTCCATCTCGATCGGCGTGATGACGCGGCTCTCCACCTCCTCGGGCGTCATGCCGGGTGCCTTCAGGATCATTTTGACCTGCGTCTGGGCGATGTTCGGATAGGCATCGACCGGCAGGTTCACGAATGCCCAGGCACCGAGACCCGCAACTGTCAGGGCCAGAGCAAGAACGAGCAGACGATAGGACAGGGCAGTCGCGACCAGCGAGCGAAGCATTGGCCGATTACCGCGACAGGGCGAGCGCTTTGAGCGCGCTCGTGCCGGCGATGACGACCTGCTCGCCGGGCCTCACGCCGGACAGCAATACGGCCTGGCCGCCGCCCGTCCCGCCGATCTCTACGTCGCGCATTGCGAAGCCACCCGTGGTGGCGACGAAGACGACGGTCCTGTTGTCCACCGTGGCGATTGCGGTAGCCGGCACGCCAACCGCGCCGGCAGGCGCCGGGCCAGCAATCGACAGACTGATCGCCCGCCCGGCCATGATGCCTGAACCAGCGGCGATTTCGGCCTTCACACTGGCTGATCGGGTTGCCGGATCGATCGTCGATCCTACCGCCGTCACGCGCCCCCTTATGTCTGGGTCGATCCGCACGGTCATTCCGGGGCGGATCAGCCCCACCAGTCGTTCGGGCAACTGGCCGAGCACTTCGTAGCGGTTCACCGCGTCGATCACATAAGGCGCGGTCGTTCCGTCCACCGAACCTCCTGTTTGGATGCTGGCGGTCGTGATACGGCCTGCGATGGGAGCCGTCAGCGTATAGGTGCCGCTCGCGCTATGACCGTTGACCATGCGCAGGATCCGCACTTTCTCGGAAACGTCGGCGTTGACTTCCACGGCCATTGCGCTGGCCTCGTCGGCGCGAGCGCCGGCAACGATACCCTCGCGGCTGAGTTGTGACAGGCGGGCGGCGTTCGACCTGGCGATTCCGAGACGTGCATTCGCGCGCGTCAGATCAGCCCCCATCATCAACACCTCGCGGCTGGAAATAACCGCTAGCGGCTGTCCCTGCCGCACAGTGTCGCCCTCGACGACCAGCGTGCGCATCACCACGCCGGGGAAGGTCGCCGCCACCGCGACACGCGCATTCGCGGGAGGCTGGATCACCGCCGGCACGATCGCCAGCGGCGCGTCTTCAACAGCGACCGCAGGAGCCAGCCGGATGTCCAGTTGTGCCGCCTGTTTGACATTCACTCTAAGATCGCCGGGGACGGCTCCTGCATTTTCTTGGACCGTCCCCGGCCGCGCCGCAGGGGCCGTCGGCGAGTTCAAGTCTCCAGCGATCCACCACACGCCGGATACGATGCCGACCGCTGCTATGGCGCCAAAGGAAAGATAGGCTCGGCTGTTCATGCCCTTCGCCTAGAGGCGCAAACTGACGGCTCCCTGACGGCAAGGAGATTCAGCTACTCTCCGGAAACCGCAATGTCAGTTCGCGTGCGCCCGGATCGGTGGTGAGCGAGCCGCCATGCGCGGCCATGATCCGCTCGACGATCGCGAGCCCGAGGCCCGCGCCGTCCTTGCTGGCATGGTCAGCGCGGCTGTGGCGCCGGATCAGATCATGCAGCCGATCAGAAGACAGGCCCGGCCCCTGATCCTTGACCCGGATGGCACACCCAGGGCCGACGAACACCTGCACGGCGCCACCAGCAGGCGTTGCGCGCACCGCATTCTCCACCAGATTGCGGAGCGCCGCCGCTATCGCTTCGCGCCGGCCACGCACGATAGGCGATTCCGCCCCGGCTTCCAGGGCGATCGTCTTGCCGGCCGCGATCACGCCCGGCGCCAATAAGCTAACGACATCGGTCGCTACATCGGTCAACGGCACGGCCTCGGGTGCCAGTTGCGCCGCCGTCGCCGCGTCGATCTGGGCGAGCAGCATCAATTGATCGATCAGCCGTCGCATTGCCGCCACATCGGTTTTCAGGCGACTTGCCTCGGTATGGTCGAGCCGGTCGAGTTCGAGCGATAGCACCGCGAGCGGGGCGCGCAATTCGTGCGCCACATCGGCGGCGAACGCTTCCTGTCGTGCCGCCGCGTCGTCCAGCCGCGCAAGCAGATCGTTGACGGCATCCGTGAACGGCAAGGCTTCGGCAGGCATCCGCGACGTGTCGATCCGGTATCCGCGCTCATGCCCGCGCGCCGCCTCGATCTCCACGGCGGCCTCTTCCAGCGGCATGAAGGCCTGCCGGATGACCCTGAGACCGACAAACGCCATTGGCACCATCAGGACAAGGACCGGCAGACCGACATGTTCAAGCATTTCATTGATCGCGCGTGCCGTGGCCTGCTTTGCGTTGAGATCGACAAATGAAAGGCGGTAGAAGAAGACAACGGCAGCAAGCAAAAGGATCGAGCCGATCAATCCGACCAGACCGAGCCCTCTCGCGAGACGCCGGGAAACGGATCGCCGATGCGTCATGCCGTTTCTCGCAGCATGTAGCCTATGCCCCGTATCGTATTCAGCTTGCCGCCCGCCCCAGCTTCGTCGAGTTTCCGTCGCAATCGCGACATTGCGGCTTCCACGGCATTAGGCGTGACTGGCTCGTTGAAGCTGTAGAGCGCGTCCTCGATGGCGCCGCGTCGGACAACCGTGCCCGCGCGCCGCATCAGCAGTTCCAGAAGATCGGCTTCACGGCGGGACAAGTCGATCGCATTGTTTTCGTAACGCGCCGCTCTGGCCGCCGTGTCGAAACTTAGCGCCCCTATTTCTATCACAGTCTGCGCTCGTGGACCGGGACGGCGCAGCAGTGCTCGGACCCGTGCCGCGAGTTCCTCGATCTCGATCGGCTTCACGACATAATCGTCCGCGCCGCCATCGAGTCCCGCGACCCTGTCCTCCAGCGCGCCGCGCGCCGTCACGATGAGCGCCGGTGCGACATGTTGTGCGCGGCGTCTTGCACCAAGCCAGTCGATGCCATCACCGTCCGGCAGGCCAAGATCGAGGATGATCGCGTCGTAGGCGGCTCCATCCATAGCGCTGTCCGCATCGGTGAGATTGCCGGCGACGTCGCAAGAGAAGCCACGGCGCTGAAGCCCCTCGGCCATCAGCTTTGCCAGTCGGTCATTGTCCTCGACGATAAGCACCCTCATGAGGGAGAACTCTCCAATCTACAGTTCAGACTCTGTAGTGTTTCGACCTGCGTTGTTCGATCACCATGACGGAAATCGCATGGATACCGGCTGACCCTCGGGAGAAGATGATCAGCATTCAACGCTGCCAGCAAGTTTGGACGAAGGACTCTCGTCGCCATGTCATTTCAAAGTTGACGTCAATCTGACGTTGGAGATCCGAATCGAAAGAGACCTCTCAATGCGATGCCAAATTCAAAGAGATGTCCCGAACAGATGTCCGATACCCGCCGTCAGAGCCATCGCCAGCGCCCCCCAGAAAGTGACCCGGATAACAGAGCGGACAGGCGCAGCTCCGCCCGCTTGGGCACCGAGCACGCCAAGCACAGCCAGACAAACCAGCGATGTGACAATCACCAGCGGGATCAGTGACTGTTGCGGGGCTAACGCGATGACGGCCAAGGGCGCCGCAGCTCCGGCGCTGAAGGTCACCGCCGAGGTGAGCGCCGCTTGTAGAGGGCGCGCGGTCGAGACTTCCGAAATACCAAGTTCGTCGCGAGCATGCGCTCCCAATGCGTCCTTGGCCATGAGTTGATCCGCAACCTTCATGGCAAGATCAACATCGAGTCCTCGTGCGACATAGATATTCGCCAATTCCTGACGTTCGGAAACAGGCTGATCCGAGAGTTCGCGCTTCTCTTTTGCAAGGTCGGCTTCCTCAGTGTCCGCTTGCGAGCTGACAGAAACATACTCACCCGCTGCCATGGACATTGCGCCGGCAACCAGCGCCGCGACGCCTGCAATCAGAATGTCGGCCTTGCCTGCGCCGGAGGCAGCGACACCGGCAATCAGGCTCCCCGTCGACACGATCCCGTCATTGGCGCCCAGCACGGCAGCCCGCAACCAGCCTATGCGGCCCACAGCGTGGCGCTCGGGATGAGTTCGTAGTCTGCTCATGGCTTCGTCCCGATGTGACTTGGCTTAGTGTCTAGGTGCGCCACGGCAGCATCCTGCGCAACGTATCGTCCTTCATGACATAGTGATGGACGAGTGCAGCGAAGGCATGAATGCCGATGAGATAATAGCCAAAGCTCCCCACCGCTTCGTGCAATTCCTTGATCTGGCCAGCGACATCTCTGTTTTCTCCTATAAGCGGAGGAAGGGCGAGACCGAAGAATAGGATTGGCTTTCCCGATGCGCTCAAAACCAGCCAGCCGGCTACCGGCATGCAAATCATGAAAAGATACAATGCCAGATGCACGGAGCGCGCCAGGAAGTTCTGCCATGCTTTTGGTTCGGGCGTGATCCGAGGTGTCGTGCCAGCGACACGCGCGATCACACGGATGATGACCAAGGCCAGGACTGCCAGGCCCAACATGAAATGCCACGCCTTCATTCCTTCTCGGATGTCGCTCCCCTTGGGATAGAATCCGCGTAGCTCGATGCAGGCGTAAACGGCCGCAATCAGCAGCAACATTAGCCAATGCAGCGCGATGCTCAGACCGCCATAACGTTCGAGTTTTAGGCTTCCGCTCATCATACTGCTCCGCCTCCGACATCGCCTCGGTCTCGTTTAAGGTTTGAGGGAACATACGCCCAAGCTGGCCGGCGCATGGCTCTGAACCAATATTCCGGTGCTTCTTCCGATCCGACTATCATTCACTTGCAAGCCTCAGCCTGGGGCCAAAGCATGCTTATCATTGGTCTTGTCGACAGTATCGCTTCCGTCACCCCATGCTGGCTACATGGCGAACCTGACCGCATCCTGACGATAGGGTATCCCGGACATGACATCTGCGGACTCTCGAAGAGGAGAATGCGCGGTTGACTTGAAGGGCGGCCTATCCGCTGGCGGGGCAATCGGGCGCGAAGTTCGGAATAGGTGTCGCGCTCGGCGGCGCTGCCGCGTTGGCGCTTCTGGGAACAATCGTCGCGCTGATGCTCTGGCCGGCCACCGATCCGGACATCGTCGAGCATCATCAGGATGACCTTCCAGCAGATCATCCACACCTGCGGGAAGGCCATGGCGACGGGCGCGCCTCGCACGCCTATGTGATTGACGAAATTCATCCCTGCTGGCCCGGTTAGGCGCCCCCCCTAGCGGAGCAGAAGCAATCCTGCCGACGCCCCCAGCCCGACCACCGCGAGCGGCACGAGCCTGTGCTTCCAGTGGTAGAGCAGAAGCAGCGATGCCGCGGCGATGCCCAGGCTGATCCAGATGTTGTTGCTCGCCTCGGCCGCCGAACGTGCAAGGCTGATGAGAGTGACCACGATCAGCCCGACCACGCCGGCCGCGACGCCTGCCAGGACATGCTGCAACCGGCTGTCGTCCACAACGGCCTCCAGCCGTTCATAGAACAACAGTGAGAAGGCGAACGCCGGCAGGAACATGCCCGCCGTGACGGCAAGCGCGCCCCACAATCCGCCGCTGATGAAGCCGACGAACGTGGCGAAGATGACGAGCGGGGCAGGCAGGATACCGGAGAGGCCAAGGCCATCGAGAAACTGGGCGTCGGTCATCCAGCCACGTCCCACCGTGTCGTTGCGGATGAACGGGATGGCGGTGTAGGCCCCGCCAAAGGTGAGAAGACCCCCTTTCAGGCCGGACCAGAACAGCGCCAGCGGCGTCGGGGATGCGGCGGCGACTTTTGCCTGAATGGCGCCTGCCGGCCCCAGATGGAGGGCGGTCGCCACCACAGCCGCAAGTGCCAGCACCAGCGCCGCCCACCACAGCCTGCCAGAGGCGGCGAAGGCATAGGCAATCCCGGCAGCCGACAGCACGATCCAGAAGCTGGCTCCCGCCAGCGATGCGGCAGCCGCCAGCACCACCGTCAGCCACAGCCAGCGGTCTGCCAGCACATGCTCGCCGATCCGGTGCACGGCGCGAACGATAAGCGCAATGACCGCTGCCTGCACCCCAAGGAACAAGGCGCCCAGCACCGTCCCATCGATGGGAAAGCGCGTGTAGGCCCAGGCGAGCGCGAGCATCAGCAACAGGCCGGGCAGCATGAAGCCCAGCCCCGCCAGCAGGCCGCCGAGACGACCTTTTGCCCGAATGCCCAGATGCACGCACAGCTCATGCGCCTCCGGACCGGGCAGCACCTGCATCACCGCAATCAGCCTGTTGAAATGGCCGCTGGAGATCCACTTCTCCTCGTCCACCAACTCGCGCCGGATCATGGCGATTTGCGCCACCGGGCCGCCGAACGCCATCGCGCCGAACTTCTGGAAGCGCCAGAACAGCGCGGGATAGCTCAGCTTGGGCGGACGGAAGTCAATCGCAGAGCCGGACACTTCGGCGGAGCGGTTCATGGTCGTGCCTTTCCACGCCCGCGTGCGCTTGCCGGCTGGTGCGAGTCCCAATTGTGGGTCTCGCCGGTCGCGTCGCGGCTCCAGCGATAGAGGGCGTCATACAGCAGCATGCCCGCTTCGAGCTGCGCATTGTCGTCGTCGAACATGCGCGAAAGGCCGAGCGAGGCGGCGAGAAGTCCCGCAGCTTCGGACACCAGTTCGGGGTGCCCGGTGTCGGCCCCGCGCACCACCACCGCCAGCCGGCCAAGCGCTTCGAAGGCGCCTAGGCCAAGGCCGTCCACCAGCGCGTCGAAGCTGCACCTGTCACCCGAATGACTCCAGCGCACACCTTCGATATCGAACGGTTCCGCTGACAGCCGCACGGCGACAGCCGGAACATCGGAGGGAGGCACAAACAGGAAGGCCGCCAGCGGATCGACGAAGCGGCGGATCAGCCAGGGGCACGCGATACGGTCCACCTTGGGCCGGGCGCGTGTGACCCAGAGCGTACGGCCCAAGGCATCGCGTGGCGGCAAGAGGCTGGACGGGATCAGCGGTAGCCCTTCAGCCGCCCAGGCCGAGACACCACCCTCCAGCACTTCGGCCGCCACACTCCGCTGTCGCAACAGGGCAGCGATACTCTGGCTCAGCGCCCGCCCATCCCCGCAGGCGACCACGACGCCACGCCCCTCCGGAAGGTGCGGACTTGGACCATGTCCTTCGGGCCATGCGACCGAGGCTGGCAGAAGCTGTCCGTCGTGTTGCGCGCGCACATCAAGTATCAGCGGCCCTGATGGCAGGCCGATCAGGCGCTTCAGCTTGTCCGCAGATATGGCATTCGGTGCAGGCATGCGCGTCCCCAAGTCAGGTCAGGAGACGATACTTCAGCACGAAGCCTCATGGGGAGATCGCAAGCCCCATACGTGGAGATTTGCCAGACGGACAACTGTTGTCAATGCCTGCGTGGCGCCATGGCATGGAAGGCAGTTTTTGCCAGCAGACTTGATTCTGCAGCCATGCTTTGGTGCAGCATTGCTAGTCACCCAAAAAGCTAGAGAGTTCGCACCATTAAGTGCAGATGAGAATCAATATTAAGATTGGGCAATCGGATCTATTGGACGCCACCTTTTGCAATACTCACCACCTGAAAACAATGAAAGATCATTAATAATATTCCGCCTTTTTCATTTTATGAATTTCCCTTATACGGATTTTGGCGGTTCGCGATCCATATGGGGTGGATCCGTGCCGGCTTCGTTTTGAGGGTTGGAACCATGA
>QFPK01000062.1 GCA_003248865.1 Sphingomonas sp. | reverse complement strand
CGCCCTGGCGCGGGAAGTGCCGCCGCCGGCCTATCAACTGGCGGCGCATCGTGCAGACGTGCCGGCGGCGGTGCTGTACGCGGTGGCCTTGCAGGAGAGTGGCGCCATGCTGCGCGGGCGCCTGATCCCCTGGCCGTGGACGCTCAACGTCGCCGGCACGCCACAGCGCTACGCCACCCGCGCCGAGGCCTGCGCGGGGCTGCGCCGGGCACTCGCCGGCACGCCGGCCAATCGCATCGACGCCGGCCTCGGCCAGGTCAATCTCGGCTACCACACGCATCGCTACACCCAGCCCTGCGAGCTGCTGGACCCGTACCGCAACCTCGCCATCGCTGCGGAAATCCTGCGCGAACAGCACACGCCGGGCGAGGACTGGTTGCTTGCCATCGGCCGCTACCACCGGCCCGCCGGCGGGGCGCCCGCGGCGCGCTACCGGCGCAGTGTGCATCGGCACCTGACCCGCGTGCTCGACCCCGGCGTTCCCGTTCCAACCCTTCAGGCCACCACGCCATGAACCACATCGTCCTCATCGCCGCCATCGGGCTGCTGTCCACGACCACCGTCTTCGCCCAGACCGCCTCCGCGCCGCTGATCGTCGTCGAAGACCGCGGCGGCACCTCCGCGCTGCCGTACTACCGGCCGCTGAATCCCCAGCCGGATCAGGCCGCACCGCCGGCCCCAATGTCAGCCCCTCGCACGGGCAACGCGGCCGACGCCGAAGCCGCCATGCTGCCGGTGCGCTCGACGCAACTGTCGCCGGGCGAGGTGCAGCGCCGCGTCATCCGGGCGCCAGGGCTGACGGCGCTGTTCCTGATCGGCGACGACGAGCGTTCGCGTGCCTGGCTGCGGCAGCGGCAGGCGGCGCTGCGAGAGCTGCAGGCCGTGGGCCTGGTGGTCAACGTGGAGTCGATGGCCGCGCTGACGGCGCTCCGCAGGCTGGCTCCCGGCCTGACCCTGTCGCCGGCCTCCGGTGACGACCTGGCCCAGCGCCTGGACCTGCGCCACTACCCGGCGCTCATCACGTCCACCGGCGTCGAGCAGTAGGTGCGCAGATGGCCCAACCGCATGCGGTCGAGGTTCTGCTGCGGCCAGCGGTGGAGCTTTATACCGCGGCGGTCTGCTCCGGCGCCGCGATCCTGTGCCTGGTGGCACCGTGGTCGCTCGCGCTGAACCCGCTGCTCGGCCTGGGCTCGGCGCTGGCCTTCCTGACCTTTGGCGCGATGCGCCTGCGCGATGCCTGGGCGATCCTGCGCTATCGCCGCAACATCCGCCGCCTGCCGCGCTACGTGATGACCAGCCGCGACGTGCCAGTGAGTCAGCAACGGCTGTTCGTCGGCCGGGGCTTTCGCTGGGAGCAGCGACACACGCACCGGCTGATGCAGACCTACCGGCCGGAGTTCCGCCGCTACGTCGAGCCGACGGCGATCTACCGGGCCGCCCGGCGGCTGGAGGAGCGGCTTGAGTTCGCGCCGTTTCCCGTCTCGAAGCTGGCGCGCGCGCTGGCCTGGGACAGCCCGTTCAACCCGGCGCGGCCGCTGCCGCCCGTCGGCGGACTGCCGCGCCTGCATGGCATCGAACCGGCCGAGGTCGATGTCACGCTGCCGCTGGGCGAGCGCGTCGGCCACACCCTGGTGCTCGGCACCACGCGCGTGGGCAAGACGCGGCTGGCCGAGCTGTTCATCACCCAGGACATCCGCCGCAAGGTCCGCGGCGAGCACGAGGTGGTGATCGTCTTCGACCCCAAGGGCGATGCGGACCTGTTGAAGCGCATGTACGTCGAGGCCAAGCGCGCCGGGCGCGAAGGCGAGTTCTACGTCTTCCATCTGGGCTGGCCGGACATCTCGGCGCGCTATAACGCTGTGGGCCGGTTCGGGCGGATCTCCGAGGTGGCCACGCGCATCGCCGGACAGCTCTCGGGCGAAGGCAACAGCGCCGCCTTCCGAGAATTCGCCTGGCGCTTCGTCAACATCATCGCGCGCGCCCTGGTCGAGCTGGGGCAGCGGCCGGACTACCTGCTAATCCAGCGCCACGTCATCAACATCGACGCGCTGTTCATCGAGTACGCCCAGCACTACTTCGCCAAGAACGAGCCGAAGGCCTGGGAGGTCATCGTCCAG
>QFPK01000020.1 GCA_003248865.1 Sphingomonas sp. | reverse complement strand
CCGGTTGTGGTTTAGCTGAGGTCTTCTCTGTCCGGGGGGTGCACGATGGCGTCGTGAGAGGAGAGCCACGATGACCAAGAAGATCAGCAACCCCGAGATCCTGGCGGTGCGGGCGGCGGCGGAGGCGGACCCGGCGCGGGGCCGTGTCTGGGTCGGCCTCGATGTGGGTATGAAGTCGACCGCGGTGTGCGTGCTCGATGGCGACGGGAAGGTCGTCCACCAGTGCGCCATGAAGACGCACCCGACCGAGATCGGACGCTATCTGGCGAAGAACTTCACCTCCAACGTGGCGGCGGTCGGCATGGAGACGGGCGCCATGTCGGTGCACCTGTCGGGCGGCCTGCGCCGGCTCGGCTATCAGGTGGCGGTAATGGATGCGCTTCAGGTGCACCGCGTGCTGTCCTTGAAGCGCAACAAGACCGACACCAACGACGCGCGCGGCATCGCCGAGATCACCCGCACCGGGCGCGACTATCTGACCGAGGTCTACGTCAAGACTGCGGCTTGCTACGAGGTGCGCGCCCAGCTCATCATGCGTCATCGCCTGGTGCAGCAGCGCGTCGCCAACGAGAACATGATCCGCGGGCTGCTGCGCGTCTATGGAGGCCAGGTCGAGGCCGGTGCCAAGTCGGCCGCCACCTACCGCACCCGCGTCGTCGAGCAGCTGCTGCAGATCCAGGACCGCGACGGCATCAACATGCGCCCGCGCATCGTGCCGGTGCTCGACCTGTGCGAGCGGCTCCAAGCCGATGCCGACCGGATCGAGGCCGAGCTGGAGGCGCTGGCCGCCGCCAACCCGATCTGCCGGCGCTTCATGGCGGTGCCCGGCATCGGCGCCATCACCGCCCTGTCGTTCTTCACCGCGATCGAGGAGCCGAGCCGCTTCCGCCGCGCCGACGACGTCGCCGCCTATCTCGGGCTGACCCCGCGCGTCTACCAGTCGGGCGAGAGCTTGGTGCATGGGCGGATCAGCAAGATGGGCAACCGGCTGACGCGCACCCACCTCGTCACCGCCGCCACCGTGATGCTGTCGGCGACCAAGACGTTCTCATCCTTGAAGGACTGGGGTCTGCGGCTTGCCAAGAAGATCGGCTTCAACAAGGCGCGGATCGCGGTCGCGCGCAAGCTGGCCATCATCCTGTTCGGCATGTGGCGCGACGGCACCCACTTCCAGTTCAAGACAGAGACGGTCGAGCCGCATCGCCAGATGATGCAGGCCGCGCACGTCTGACCCCACCTATTCACCCCATCCGTCCGATGGACGGTACGATCCTCCCGGGAGGCGGAGGGACCGGCGACTTCGCTTTCAACTTTGGGGCAGCGATGACCCCGAGCTACGGTTGTTGAAGCGCCACCCTTCGATACGAATCCACCCCCTTGCGGCATGCGACCGTGACAAGGCTGCCTCACCACAGCCGTCGCATGACCCCGGAGAGACTGTTGCACCCCGGGTTGATCGACACCGACCACACCGACCACAAGGACGTTGCCAGAACAGGCGAACCATGATGAAGTAGTTGTCGCCAGCGTTGCCCCCAGACGAGGGGACCTCAGCTAGAGAGTGTTGAGAACATGCTTGAGACATGCGCCGACGCCTTTGGCCGCAAGCGGCTTGGACATACGCGTCGGCCACCCGGCCGGATGCCATGGCGTCGTTTCTCCCAAGCGAGGTTCTCACGCCTCGGTGGCGCCCTTGGCACCACAGGGACAGACTAAATGGCAGGGTCAGAATTGCAAGCCCGTCTGCTGGCCGCACGGGCTTGCCACCGAACCGTTTGCGTCGCCCTCGGGGCGCGCCCGGAGCCTGATGTCCCTACGGATGGCGCCGGCCGGGGATGGCCGAACAGGCTTTCTAGGGGTGCCTTGCTCTAAAGAGTGGCTTCAGCACTGTGGCCCCGTCCCGAAGCTGATCGAGTTGGTCGGACCAGTGCTGCATCATGCGCACCCGCTCGTCCCAATACTCCCCGCGGGTGTAAGCCCGGCGCACGCCATTGGCCTCCATGTGCGCAAGCTGGCGCTCGATCGCATCCGGGTTGAAGAGACCCGATTCGTTCAGGAGCGTTGCGGCCATGGCGCGGAAGCCATGGGCGGTCATCTCCCCCTGTCTGAAGCCGAGCACCCGAAGCGCTGCATTGACCGTATTCTCAGACATCGGCCGTCGCGGCGATCGGAACGAGGGAAAGCAATAACGACCGCTGCCGGTCAGTTCCTGAAGCTCCTCGAACAGATCGAACGCCTGGTTCGACAGCGGGACGCGGTGGGCCCGGCGCATCTTCATCTTGTCTGCCGGGATTGCCCAGACCCTCCGCTCGAAGTCGAACTCGTCCCATTCGGCGTGGCGCAACTCGCCGGGCCGCACAAACAAATGGGCCGAGAGAATCAGCGCGTAGCGGGTGATGGCATGGCCGCTGTAGCCATCGATCGCCCGCATCAGGCCGGCGGCGCCCTTCTGCGTCGTGATCGCCGCGAGATGCTTCACTTTGGGAACGGTCAGCGCGCCGCGCAGGTCGCGCGCCGGATCGGTCTCGGCGCGCGCGGTGGCAATCGCATAGCGAAAGACGCGGCTCAGAACGCTGCGCATGCGGCGGGCGCTCTCATAGCGGCCTGATGCCTCGACGGAGCGCAGCACTGCCAGCACTTCCTGAGCGCTGATCTTGGCAACCGGCCGGTTGGCGAGCTTCGGATAGGCCATGGCCAGCAGCCAGCGGACCTTGCTCAGCGTGATCTCGGCCATGCCCTCGCGCGCATTCTTGGCGACCCATTCTTCGGCGACCAGCCTGAAATTCGTGTCCTCGGACAGCTTCTCCTGGGCAGCCGCGAGTTTGGCCTCGTGAGATGGATCGAGCCCGGCCGCAATCATGCGCCGCGCCTCGCCACACCGCCCGCGCGCGTCGGAAAGACTGACCTCCGGCCATCCGCCGAAGGAGAGGGTCCGTTGCCTGTCCAGATGACGGTAGTTGAGTCGCCAAAGCCTGCGGCCGCTGGTCTTGACCAGAAGGTAGAGGCCATTGCCGTCGGACAGCTTGTAGTCCCGGTCCTTCGGCCTGGCGTTGGCGACGGTCGTGGCGAACAGTCTTCCCATGATGGTATCGTCCCTGTCCATCAGGGGCGTCCGATACCATCAAGGATACCAGCTTTGTTCCCGATTGGTGCCGGATTGGCCCGGATTTGACCGGACCACCATAGCACAGGAAGTAACTGAATTCAGCCGGTTTTCGGACGTCGCCGGACGTCCTCGGAGGAACAAATGGTGCCCAGGGACGGGATCGAACCGCCGACACTGCGATTTTCAATCGCATGCTCTACCAACTGAGCTACCTAGGCACGGGAGGCGCGCTATAGGCGGAACTTTGGGTGGCGGTCAACCGGGGTCTTCATCTTCTCCGATCGGGCGGCCGGGGACGACATAGCGTTCGTCCAGCCAGGCGATCAGGTCGCGGTTGCGGCAGCCCTCGGAGCAGAAGGGCGCATGGCGGGGATCGGCCGGCTTGCGGCAGACCGGGCAGCGGGGATCAGGCTTGGACATTGGCTGTTCCACTGGTCAGCGATACGTCGCGGTGGGTCCGGCGGGCCAGCTCTTCCAGCAGGTGCGGGCGGGCTTCCAGCCAACGTATAGCGGGCGGGGGTGCTGACAGGCGCATCGGGGCCGTGCCGGGATCGGCGAGTGCTGTTTCCAGCAACTGCACGGCCTCGGTGCCCGCACGATCAAGCTGTGCTCGTTCCAGGATGGAAGGGCCTGGGCGCGGGCGCACGATCTGCACCAGCCCGAAGCCGTTGATGGCGGTGCGTTCGAACGGCAGCTTGCCCATGGCGCGGTCGAAGGCTTCGGCGGCTTGGGTGCGCTGGTCCCTGTCGGCCGTGGGGAGGTCGACGACGATGCTGCCGCCCAGCCCCCACAGACGGATGGCGCGGGCCAGCGCCTTCAGTGCGGGCGTGGCCAGCGCCAGTCCATGGCCGTCCACATCGACGGCGAGGAACGCAGGCGTCGGCACCAGCACGAGGCTTCCCGATTCGAACGGCAGCCGGCCCAGCTGCGCGGCCTCGAACGCGTCCTCCCACTGGCCGGCCACATCGGCGGGCCAGCCTGGCTTCAGAACATGGCCGCGCGCATGCAGCTGCGATTCGAGCGTTGGGGCCGGCCAGGGATCGAGGTTGGACGGGCGGGCCTTCGCCAGCCGATCCCGCCCGCGCTCGCGCCATGCGGCCCGTGTAACTTCCAGCGTGACGGTCGCGCCTTCGGTGGCGCCCGCAGGCCAGGGCTCGACCAGCAGTTCCTCTCCGGCGGCCTGCGCAATCCCGCGTGTGCCCAATTTGGTTGCGAGCCGTCCCGGCAGGCGGGCGCCTGCCGACAGCCCGTCGCCGTCGCGCGCGATGTGCATTTCCACCAGCCGGAAATTCTCGATCACGGCCGCCCGGCTTTCCCCGAGCCGGTGCTGGATGTGGAAATCAGCCATGGAGGCCTGCCGTCGCCAGCATGGCACGCGCATCCGCGAGCGGAAGGCCCATGATGCCCGAGAAGCTGCCCTCCATCCATTGCACATGGGCCTCAAACCGGCCCTGGATGGCATAGCCGCCGGCCTTGCCCAGCCACTCGCCGCTCCGGATATAGGCCTCGACATCGGCATCGCTCAGCCGGGCGACGCGGACGGTCGAGCGGTTGAGCCGGTGTCGGGCCACGCCTGCTGCGTCGATCAGCGTCACTGCGGTCAGCACCCGGTGGCGGCGGCCGGAGAGCAGGGTGAGGCATTGGCGCGCAGTCGTTTCGTCTTCAGCTTTGGGCAGGATGCGCAGGCCCGCCGCGACCAGCGTGTCTGCTGCGAGCACCACGGCGCCCGAATGGCGGGCGGCCACGACGGCGGCCTTTTCCGCCGCGAGTCGCGCCACATGCGGTTCGGGGCGCTCGCCTTTCCGCGGCGTTTCGTCGATGTCGGCGGGATCCACGGCGTCGGGCAGCAGCCCGATCCGGGCCAGAAGCTCCTGCCGCCGGGGTGACGCGGATGCGAGGATGAAGCGGGGGCGTTGCATCAGATCCACGACACGATCTGGCCATGGGGGTGCGCGCGTGCCAGCAGCCGGTCTTCGCCGCCGGGCCACAATGTCAGCCGCAGCGTGGGTGGCTCTCCGGCGCCGGGATTTTCCTGCTCGAGCCGGAGCCAGGCAAGCGGGGCAGCCGCCGTCGCCTGCGCACCCATGCGCGCCAAATGCCGCTGGATCCGGGCCTTTGCGGACTCAGGGAAATATTGCATCGCAATCGAGTGGAACACCGTGGTGACGACGCCGTCGCAGGGCTTCACATGGGCTTCGACGAAATCCGCGGCATCACCGGTCACGATTTCGGGCATGTCTTCGGCGGCGATCGCCATGGCGAGCGCCATCCGCTCCAGCCGGTCCGTCTGGTCTGCCCAGACATAGGCCAGCATCCGCGCCCGTTCGGCGGGGTCGGCGAGGTTGGGGGGGCTGAGGTCCACCCCCAGCCGGGAGAAGATGACGACATCCGCATTTGGCGGGTTCGGCCCCATCCAGTCCGGCGTCAGCTGCAACAGGCTGTCGGGATCGCCGGCCGAAAGTGTCCCCAGCCGATAGGCATAGCGATCCGGAAGCAGGTTGAGGCCGCCGCTGCAGCCCAGCTCGAACAGCGCCAGCGGCAGCCCGGTTTCGGCCGCGATCGTCATGAAGCCCGGCATCAGCGTGGACGAGCGGGCAACTTCGTTGGTCTGCGGCGGAAGGTCCAGCCAGGGCCCGATCAGGCTGAGGTTCAGCTCCGGCTCCAGGCCGGCCCAGAGGCGGTCTGCATCGGGCATCGGGTGCGGCGGATAGAGCGCAGCTAGCGCAGGCGCCTTGCCGCTGCGCACGCGGCCGTGCAACGCGCCTGTCACGCGCAGGGTCAGCGCGTCGTCGTGGATGTTGCCCGGCCACTGGTCCAGCCGGCGCCCCAGCGGGGAAGAAGCAGACAGCCTGTCGGCGATGAGGTCGCAGAGTGCGGCCGTGAAGGGGGAGCCAAGCGCCCGACACCAGCCCGCCTGCCAGCGGGCCTGTGCGCGGAACGGACTGTTCGGCATGCCGCTGCCGCTTTACTTGAACCGGTAGGTGATGCGGCCCTTGGTCAGATCATAGGGGGTCAGCTCGACGAGCACTTCGTCCCCGGTCAGCACCCGGATCCGGTTCTTGCGCATCTTGCCGGCTGTATGGCCGAGGATTTCATGGTCGTTCTCAAGCCGCACCCGGAACATCGCGTTGGGGAGCAGTTCGACAACGGTGCCCCGCATTTCGAGAAGCTCTTCTTTTGCCATGGGCGGATTGGCAGACCTTTTGCTGGGGTGCGGCTTTCCGGGCACGCATCCGGATGGATTTCGCCGCGCGCCATGCCTCAACACAGGGGGAAATTCAAGTCCGACAAGCTTTTGTCGGATTTGTGCAATGCCGGTTCTCAGCAGTCCGCTAGAGCGGCCCGCACAGGGTCGGACCTGTTTCTCGGCTGCCCAGGCTTCACGCCTGTCATGATGCAGCCGCTTGGGGGAGGAGGCTCGCAGGTGCTGCGCGCTGTGGTTGTCGGCTTCATCCTGGGCTTCGCGCTGATCGGCGTTCTGCGCCTGTCGGCGGCTGCAAGCACCGGCACGCAGCTGACCTCCACGTCGGCCCTGCGGTCCGGCGCTGCGATCGACAAGGTGGCAGCGCCGGAATGCCCACCCAAGGCCCGCAGGAAGTGGCGCAAAAGTCTGATCTAGGACCGCTGCGCAGGCGAGGCTTCTTCAGCCCAGCCCGAAGATATCCGCCATACGGTAACGGCCGGGCTTGCGCCCCGCGAGCCAGCGCGCGGCCTTCACGGCGCCTTTCGCGAAAATGTCCCGGCCTTCGGCGATGTGGGTCAGTTCGATCCGCTCCCCGTCGCCTGCCAGCAGCACGCGATGGTCCCCGGCCGCCGTGCCGCCCCTCAGCGAGGCGAAGCCGATTCCGCCGGGCCGCCGCGCGCCGGGGTTCGTTTCATAGGGGGGCAGGCGCAGCGTCTCCAGCGGGGCGCCTCGGCCGCGCGCGGCGGCTTCGCCCAGGAACAGCGCGGTGCCCGACGGCGCATCCACCTTGTGGCGGTGATGCAGCTCGCTGATCTCGACATCCCAGCCGGAATCCAGCGCCCGCGTCGCCTGCTCCACCAGCGCGGCCAGCAGCGTGACGCCCAGCGAGGTGTTGGCGGTCTGCAGCACCGGGATGCTGCGCGCGGCGGCATCGATGGCGGCATGGTGGCGCGCTTCCAGCCCGGTGGTGCCGATCACGATGGCTGCCTTGCCGTCTTCGGCGGCGCGCAGATGTTCGTCCAGCGCTTCGGGCGTGGTGAAGTCGATCAGCACATCGGCCTTGTGCGCCACCGGGGCGGCATTGGCGCACACCACCAGCCCGTCGCCGATCACGCTGCCGCACATGGGATGGCCCGGCCGCTCCACGCCGCCGGCAAGCCAGCTGTCCGGCGTTGCCTGCACTTCCGAAATGATGGCCTGGCCCATGCGCCCGCCGGCACCCAGCACGCCGATCCTGATCATCTGTCCTCTCCTTGAAGGGTCACAGGTGCGGCAACGGCTTCGTCTTGGCAAGCAGATGTGGTGCGAAGCAAGGCTTGCCCGTGATTCCGCGCCGTGCTGAAAGACAAGCCATGAAACATATCCTCGGCTTCGTCGCCGCCCTCGCCATCGCCTCTCCGCTGCTTGCCGCGGAGGAGCGCTATTCGGTCCTGTTCAGCGGGCGCACCGTGGGCACGCTGGTCGCTGACGAGGCGAATGGCACCACCAGCATCGTCTATGATTACAAGAACAACGGCCGCGGCCCCACCGTCAACGAAAGCGTGACGGTGGATTCGGCCGGGCTGCCGACCCGCTGGACAGTGACGGGCAGCACCACCTTCGGCAGCAAGATCGACGAAAGCTTCACGACGGACGGCAAGCGGGCCAGCTGGACGGACGCCACCGGCCCCGGTTCGGCCGATGTGACCGTTCCCTCCCTCTATGTCGCGCAAGGGGCCAGCCCCTTCGCGCTGGGGCTTTACGCCCGCGCGCTGGACAAGGCCGGCGGCAAGCTGCCCGCGCTGCCGGGCGGGGAGCTGAAGCTGGAGGCGCTGGCGCCGGTTCAGATGGGGACAGTTTCCACCACGGCCTATACGCTGTCCGGCATCGATCTAGACCGGCAGACCATCTTCCTCGATTCGAACAAGCGGCTGGTGGCCTTCGCGACTCCGGAATTCATTCTGGTGCGGCAGGGGCTGGAAGGCGAGGAGGCGCGGCTACGCGCGATGGTCGCCGAATGGGACACGAAGCGCCTGACAGACACGGTGCGCGAACTGGCGAAGAAGCCCGCCGGCAATTTGCGCATCACCAATGTGCGCATCTTCGATCCGGCGAAACTGGCGCTCTCCGCGCCGGCCTCCGTGCTGGTGAAGGGCAACCGCATCGCGGCGATCGAGGGGCCCGCCGTCACCAGGCCCGGCGAGACAGTGGTGAACGGCGCCGGCGGCACCATCCTGGCAGGCTTCAACGAAATGCACGCCCACCTCGGCCAGTCCGACGCGCTGATGAATCTGGTGGCGGGCATCACCACCGTGCGCGACATGGGCAATGACGATCCCGTGCTCGACAAGCTGGTCGGGCGCATCGAATCGGGCGAACTCGCCGGCCCCCGCGTCGTCCGCTCCGCCTTCATCGAGGGCAAGAGCAAGACAAACGCACAGGCGACCGTGGTGGTCGACAACGAGGCAGACGCGGTTCAGGCCGTGCGCAACGCCGCCAAGGCAGGCGTGTTCCACCAGATCAAGATCTACACCAGCATCAACCCGGACTGGGTGCCCGCCATGGTGAAGGAAGCCCATGCGCTGGGCCTGCAAGTGGCCGGGCATGTGCCCGCCTTCACCACCACCGATGCCATGATCGAAGCCGGGTATGACGAGATCACCCACTCCAACCAGCTGATGCTGAACTGGGTGCTGCAACCCGGCGACGACACCCGGACGCTCCTGCGCATCACCGCGCTGAAGCGCTTCGCGGACTATGACATCAACAGCCCGGCCGCGCAGAAGACCATCAACCTGATGATCTCGAAGCACATCGCGCATGATCCCACCCTCATCATCATGGAAACCGCGACGCGCGGGCGGAAAGGCCAGCTGCCGCCGGGCGCCGTCGACTGGGCTCCGCACATGCCCATCGGCATTCAGCGCGACCTGAAGCAGCCGATGCTGGATATCGCCACGCCGGAAGATGACCGCGCCTATTCCGCCGCCTTCGACACCACGCTGGCCGTGATGAAGAAGCTGAACGACGGTGGCGTGCTGATCGTGCCCGGCACCGACATGGGCGGCAGCTTCTGGTATCATCGCGAGCTGGAACTCTACACCAGCTTCCTCTCCAACGCGCAGGTGCTGAAGCGCGCCACGCTGGACTCCTCCGTCCATCTGAAGCGCGGAGCCGATTACGGCGATGTGAAGCCCGGCAAGATGGCGGATTTCATGCTGCTGCCCGGCGATCCGGTCGCGGACATCAAGGCGATCAAGGCGATCTCCATGGTGGTGAAGGACGGCACCGTCTATTTCCCCGAACAGGCCTATGCGGCGCTGGGGATCAAGCCGTTTGCGGCAGCGCCGGCCGTGAGCGGCGCGGGCTTCAAGCCAGTGAACTGACACGCCGATGGCCCGCAATAGGCAGGAACGACGCAAGAATGCAGAGCAGCGATGGCCTAAGCTGTCGAACCTCATGGCATGCCACTTCAACCAGGATTATGATGTCATCTATGGCTCATTGGAGAAAGCCATCGTTGCCACCACGAAAAGTGGTCCTTTGGAATACCGGCGATCTCTTCTGAAAGAATGGCGGGACTGGAATATGTCGGAAGGCGCTGTGGAGGATATTCGACTGGCGCTGGACGACAGCTTTGCGATCGACATCTATTTTAGCCGCCCGATTGACGCCAAGAATTTCATGAACAGGATTTACGATGTTCTGATCGAGAGCGTTCGTGCCGAGACCAGCCGTGACAAAAGCTGAACCCACCGTGCTGACGTTTGTTTGTGCATATTCTCTCTCGGCGGCGTGTTGATGGCTGAATTTCGCAGCATCGTCATCCTGACCGGCGCCGGGATCTCGGCCGAATCCGGGGTGCCAACCTTCCGCGGGCCGGACGGCCTGTGGGAGGGTCATCGGGTCGAGGATGTGGCGACCCCGCAGGCGTTCCGGCGCGACCCCGTGCTGGTGCAGCGCTTCTATGATGCCCGCCGTGCCGCGCTTGCCACGGTGCAGCCCAACGCCGCGCACCTCGCCCTTGCGCGGCTGGATGCGGAATGGCCGGGCGAGCTGCTGCTGGTGACCCAAAATGTGGACGATCTGCACGACCGCGCCGGATCGACCCGCATGCTGCACATGCATGGCGAGCTGAAATCCGCCTGGTGCACCGCCTGCGACCGCCGCCATCCATGGGAGGGCCCGCTGCTCGACAGCCCGGCCTGCCCGGCCTGCACGCTGAGCGGCCATATGCGGCCCGACATCGTCTGGTTCGGCGAAATGCCCTATCATATGGAGACCATCGAAGACGCCCTCATGGGCTGCGACCTGTTCATCTCCATCGGAACCTCGGGCAACGTCTATCCGGCAGCCGGTTTCGTCGATCTCGCCCGTCACGCCGGGGCTCGCTGCCTGGAACTGAACCTGGACGCGTCCATGACCAGCAACCGGTTCCATGAAAGCCGGCTGGGCCGGGCGGGGGTTCTGGTGCTGCGGCTGGTGGCGGAGTTGCTGGGTTAGGGCACAATGTTTTTTTGCCTCCGGCGGGCAGGGACATGATGTCCCTGCACCCACGAAATTCTCGTCGCGCCTTCTCCTCCGGCCTAAGCGTGCGTGAAGATATCCAATTGCCTGCGGCGCAATTCAGATTTTCTGTCTATCAGTGCATTTGGGGACAAACACCGCCATAACCGAAATCGGAAATTCCGGATCAGAACTCCACATCCAGTTCTTCGATCTCTTCCGGCTCGGCTTTGGCTTCCGCGATCCATTCCACCATCGGCGCCCAGGCGGTCACCGCTTCGCAATAGGCCACAATTTCCGCCGGCATCGGCACGGCATAGGTGAGGAAGCGCTGGGTCACGGGGGCGTACATCGCATCCGCCACGGTCGGCTTTTTGCCAAACAGGAACGGGCCCTTGAACCGCTCCAGGCACTCCGCCCAGATCGCCTCGATCCGCTCGATGTCGGGCTTGGCGCCGGAAAAGATCGGGAAGCTTTCGTGCCGCACCTTCAGGTTCATCGGCAGGGCAGAGCGCAGGTTGGAAAAACCCGAATGGATCTCGCCGGAGATGGACCGGCACAACGCCCGCGCCGCAGCCTCCTTCGGGAACATCTGCGCGTCGGGGAACATCTCGTTCAGCGTTTCCGCGATCGCCAGCGTGTCCCACACGCTCAGCTTGCCGATGGTCAGGCGCGGCACCAGCACCGAGGGGGACAGCAGCAGCAGCTCGGCGCGGTTGCTGGCATCGTTGGGCACCGCCACCAGTTCCACATCAAGGCCCGCCAGCCGGCACAGCAGGAAACCCCTCAGCGACCAGGCTGAATAGGTCTTGCTGGAGATCGTCAGTTCCGCCTTGGACATATCCACCCCTGTTGCCCACACCGATTGCATAATTGCGCATGGTGCAACGCAGCAATTTATGCACATATTCCCCGGCGAGAGAAGCCGAATCGCTTGGAACCCACCTGAAAGGGGACTTTTGCTGTACAGCGCATTCCAGGCATGGACGGATATGATGGCCCCGTCGCGCTTTGCGGCCAGCTCGATGCTGGCCTGGCGGGACGCGATGCTGGGTTCATCCTTCCTGGGCGACGCCCCCCATGAGGATTATGCCCGCCGCCTGTTCGCGGTGGCCGATGTCTATCAGGGCGCGAAGGTCACGCATGATCGACCGCCCTACAACATCCGCCCGGTGAAAGCGGGCAACGCGCTCGCCACTGTCCGGGAAGAGGTTGTGCTGGATCTGCCCTTCGGCAACCTGCTGCACTTCGTGAAGGAAGGCGTGGAGGCACCCCAGCCGAAGATGCTGGTGGTCGCCCCACTGTCGGGCCATTTCGCCACCCTGCTGCGTTCCACCGTGCAGACGCTGCTGATCGATCATGACGTCTACATCACCGACTGGAAGAACGCCCGCGACGTGCCGATGTCCGCCGGCCGCTTCGGGTTCGAGGATTATGTGGATTATGTGATCCGCTTCCTGCAGTTCCTGGGTCCGCGCAGCAACCTGCTCTCCGTTTGCCAGCCCTGCGTGCCCGCCTTCGCCGCCGTCGCCGTGATGGCGCAGGATAAGGATCCGGCCCAGCCCCGCACCATGACGCTGATGGGCGGCCCCGTGGACACCCGCATCGCCCCCACCGTCGTCAACCAGCTGGCCACCGACAACCCCATCGAATGGTTCGAGGAAAAGCTGATTTCCCGCGTGCCGATGCGCTACGCCGGGCGCGGCCGCCGGGTCTATCCGGGCTTCCTCCAGCTCACCGCCTTCATGGCGATGAACCTTGATCGCCACTTCGCCCAGTACCGCAAGCTCTACCAGCATCTGGCAGACGGTGAGGACGAACCCGCCTGCAAGATCAAGGACTTCTACGACGAATATTTCGCGGTGCTCGACATGTCGGCGGAATATTATCTGGAAACGGTGGAGTTCGTGTTCCAGCGCGCGCTGCTGGCCAAGGGCGAACTCACCCACCGCGGCCGCCTCGTCGACCCGTCCGCCATCCAGCGCACCGCCCTCCTCACGGTGGAAGGCGAGCGTGACGATATCTGCTCCGTCGGCCAGACGGCGGCGGCCCATATGCTCTGCACCAGCCTGCGCCCGCACCTGAAACGCCACCATCTGCAACCCGGCGTCGGCCATTACGGCATCTTCTCGGGCTCCAAATGGGAAAGCCAGGTCTATCCGCAGGTGCGCAATCTGGTGCTCGCGATGGCCTGACAAGGGGAAGAAGGGCTCTGCCCCTTCACCCCGGCAGGGAAGTGACTTCCCTGCACCCACTGAGTTTGGGGTGATCGTCGAGGTTGTGCTGACGGTTGAGGTTTGATTGCCTGCGGCGCTTCGGGTGGGTGCACCCATACTCTCTTCTGGTCACCCCGGGCTTGACCCCGGGGGCTGCGTTGCGCCGCAGGCAATCGAATTTCTTCACGCACCCGAATTGGTGGTTAGTGCACAACGCCAATGTCGAGGGTGCAGGGACATCATGTCCCTGCCCGCCGGAGGCAACAACAGCCCGTCAGTACCGCATCAGCAGCGACAGTGTGAAGTTCCGCCCCTGCTCGGGAAAACCCTCGGCCAGTTCATAGTTCGTGTCGAACAGGTTACGCGCGCCGGCCGCCAGTTCCAGCCCGTCGCGGGGGCGCCAGGCGATACGCAGGTTGGCCAGCGCATGCCCACCATCGCGGCGCCAGTTGGTGCCGGCCGTGTTCACCAGCCAGCGGTCGGTGGCGAAATCCACGCTTGGTAACACGGAGAGTTGCGGAATCGGCTGCCAGTCTGCCCAGAGGAAGCCGGAGAAGCTGGGCACACCGGTGGGGCGGAAGGCCGGGACGTTGGGGTCTTCGATGTCGCGTTCCACGAAGCTCAGGCTGGCGCCAGCCTTCAGCGTTGCGGTGATCGCGGCGGTGATTGCACCGTCTGCGCCCCAATAGGTGCCGCTGCCCACATTCCGGCTTTGGGAAACAGCCTGCGCTTCACAGCCGGGCACGGGGGCGGGTGGCGGCGTGGTGGAGCCGGTGCAAGGATAATAAAGCGCTGGCACTGCGAAGATCGCATCGCTGACGCGGGCAACATAGGCGGCGGCTTCCAGCGTGAACGGGCCCTGTGCGAGGCTGCCTGACAACTCTGCCTGTGTCGCCCGTTCCGCCTTCAGCCCCGGATTGGAGGTCGCGCCGCCGAAGCGGGACGAGAAGCGCTCGAACAGCGACGGGAATCGGGCGCGGGACGAAACGCTGAGCGCAAGGCGCCTGGCATCGTCGGGGGTCCACTCGATTTGCCCCTGCGCATTCCAGGCGTCGCCATTCTGCCGTTCATAGTCGAACACGCGCGACGCGCCGCCACCCGGCGGTGTGCCATAGTCCTGCGCCTGATGCAGGTCGCGCCAGTCCAGGCTGGCACCCCAGCGAAAGGCGAGGGTGGGCGCCAGCGCAATGCGATGCTCGGCGGCCAGGCTCCAGGTTGTCTCACGGGATGTTTGCTTCGGTTCGGTGAAGCCGGACGGGAAGCTCTGCTGCCATTCCACATGCTCGTCCTGCCGAACATGGGCGGCAATGGTCAGCCCCTGCGAGGCCGTCAGATCCACGTCCAGTTTCAGCGAGCCGCCCAGCGCCTCGTCATCATACCAGCTGTTGAAGGAGCGCCCCAGGGTCTGGCTGCTCTGGCTGCGGCTGTCGAACGAACGCAGCAGATTGTCGAAGCGGCTGCGATAGGCCTTGCCTGTCAGCCGCGCCTTGTCGCCCAGCGGGGTCTTCAGATGCAGCGCGATCGTCTCGATATTCCACTCCGGCCATGACCAGTAGCGTTGCACGGGCAGCGGCACGGTGGTTTCGATGGGGGCGTTCTTGGCGCCTTCCTGCTTCGTGTAGCTCAGCGCCACTTCCTGCCCTTCGGACGGCGTGAAGCCGATGCGGGCATTCACCCGCCAGTCCTGCGTGTCGGACAGATCGCGTCGCCCGGCTGCCTGATTGGCCGTGGGCGTGAAGCGGTGGGAGAGTGTGAAGAAGTCGCGCTCGGTTCGCGTGCCCGAAACCTGCGCATACCAGCGGTCCTGCCGTGTGCCCGCATAACCGAACAGCGAATAACCGCTTTTGTCGAACTTGCGGTCGAAGCTGAGAGTGGCGCGGGCCTCGGCCTCGATCTCCTTGCCAGGCGTGCGGGTAACGAGGTTGACGGCGCCGCCCATCGCGCCGGGGCCGTCCACCACCGGGACATAGCCCTTCGCGACCTGGATTTCGGCGATGTCGCCCGTAAGGAAGCGGCCGAAGTCCAGCCGGTTGTCCGCCGGCAGATAGATGCGGATGCCATCGACAGACAGCGGCACCTGGAATCGATCGAAGCCACGCACGAATAGCAGCCGCTCGTTGCGGGAGCCGCCGCTGTTGCCCGCCGTCACCCCCGGGATCAGGCTGGCCGCATCGTCCAGCGTGGGTCGCTCGAACGCCAGGATCGCCTCGGATGTCAGCGCGCCCGAACCGATGGAGAGTCCGTCCGGGCGGGTGCCCGTGACGGTGATGGTACCCAGATCGAAGCTGGAAGCGGATTGCTGTGCCCACACGGCCGAAGGCCAGAGAAGGAGGATTGCAGCACGGGCGGCGTTGGGCGAGATCAAAGGCTATCCCCCGTTTGGGTTGGTTGTATATGGCCGGATATATCGGGGTCAAAGGAGATGGCAATGGGACGGCAAAGGTTATGGATTTCCAGCATGGTGCTGGCGACGACGCTGGTATGGCAGCTGCCTGCACAGGCCGAAACGGACGCCTGCAAGACGATATCGGACGCGAACCTGCCGCCCGCCTTCGCTGCCTGGGGGCAGCCGGCCGCCGCCGTCACAGCGGGCGCCAGCGGCAAGGCCGCGACCCGTATCGAGCCCAACAAGGCAGCAGAGGTGACGCTGTTGCCGGCCATCACGCCCGTGCTGGCGCCTGAACAGGCCCGGACGCCCGCAAACGCCCACGCCGGGCTGCTGAAAGTGCGGATTCCCACTGCTGGAAACTGGCGGGTCGCCATCTCCAATCCGGCATGGCTCGATGTGATCGGGGCCGACGGCAAGGCCGTGAAATCCGTGGCGCACGGCCATATGGCCCCCTGCACCACGCTGAAGAAGGCCGTGGAGTTCCCGCTGTCCGCCGGTGATTATCTGATCCAGCTCAGCGGAAATCCGGGCTCTTCGGTAAAGCTGCTGGTCAGCCCGAAGCCCTGAGCCGGGACAGCAGCGCCGCGCCGGGCCCTTCGGCAGTCTGCGCCAGCGCGGCCGTGAGCGCCTGATAGGCGGCCAGCGTGTCGTGCCCCTCCGGCGTCAGCGTTGCGCCGCCGGGGCCGCCCCGGCTGGTTGCCACCAGGGGTTGGGCGAACAACCGGTTCATGGTGTCCACCATCAGCCAGGCGCGGCGATAGGATAGCCCCATCGCCCGCGCGGCGCCCGAGATGGAGCCGTGCGTGGCGATGGCGCCCAGCAGGTCGGCCTTTCCGGGGCCGAATGCGATTTCGTCCCCGGACAGGATCTGGGCTTTCAGTTTCAGCCGCGCCGTCACGGGGCTCAGCGCGGCGCCAGTTCGAATGCCATGCTCACGGTGGCGGCCAGCCCCACTTCGCCGGGCGCCACGGGCGAGGCAGCCGCTTCGGCGGCCACCATGCGCGCCATCGGCACCGGCTGGCGCTGCTCGAAGCCTTCGCTGATGGCGGTGATGCGCACCACGCGCAGGCCGGCGGCCTGGGCATAGAGCTCAGCGCGGGCACGGGCCTTGGCCACGGCCTCGGCACGGGCCTTGTCCAGCAGTGGCTCGGGCGCGGAGACGCGGAAATCCGGGCCGTCGATCTGGTTGGCGCCTTCCTTCACCAGCGTGTCGATCACCTTGCCGGCGCCCTTCACGTCGCGCAGCGTCACCTGCACCCGGTTGGAGGCCTGGAAGCCGGTGAGGATGGGCGGCTGATTCTGCTCGAAACGGAACTGCGGTTGCAGGTTCAGCCCCGTGGTCTGGATATCGCGGTCGGCGATCCCGGCCTTCTTCAGTGCGGCAACCACGCGCGTCATCTTCTCGCTGTTGGCGGACAGGGCCGCCTGTGCCTCGGCCGCCTGTGTCACCACGCCGGCGCCGATGCTGGCGATGTCGGGCGTGGCCTGCACTTCCGATGTCGCGCTGAGGTTCAGCGTGGCCGGTGCGGGCGCCTGTTGGGCCGCGGCCCCGGTCGCAGCTGTGGTTGCAGCCGTGGCGGCCGCCACGATGGCGGCGAGATGGCGGGTTTTCATCCTGTGCTCCTCATTGCTCGCTTATATCGGCACGCCCGGAAACGGCGGCCTTGGTGGACCGCATTGTCGGCGGCCCACCTTGCCACAGGCTGAAGACGTTTGCGCCGCGATCAGGCCGAGCGGTTCTTGATCACCCGATAGATCCACAGCAGCAGCACGGCACCCACGGTCGCCAGCACCAGGTTCCAGATGTGCCCGCCGGTGCCCAGCCCGATGAAATTGGCCAGGAAACCGCCCAGCAGGCCGCCGGCCACGCCGATCAGGATGGTGACGATCAGGCCGCCCGGATCCTTGCCCGGCGAAATCCACTTCGCCAGCGCGCCGGCGATCAGGCCAATCACGACCCAGCCCAGAATCGAATAGTCCATGGCAATCTCCCCATGCAGTTACCAGACCGTCCCGCAGTCGGGGCGGGCCGCCATGCTCGCGCAGGCGTTGCAACAATGCAATGCGTGCCACTGAAAAATCACTATGTCCCCAACGGCATGTGAAAGCTGTCTTTATCTTGCCATCAGCTTTGTGTATGAGGGCCGGGCTTGCAGCCGCGGCCGGGAAACCGGTAGGGGAAGCAGCCTTGTCCCGCTGTCTTTGAGGGGAGCAACGGGATTTAGCCGGGAGGATGCCGTGTTCAGCGGGTGCCTCCTGTTCATCAAAAGGTTTGGTAACGGCATGAACATGCATCTGTCCCCTCAGGATCCCGAAGTTCGGGCCCGGTTGGAGTACGACTCTTCCGAAGCTCATGAAGACGCCCGCGCAAAGCGGCTGAAGACGCGTCTGATCGTGCTTGCGTCCGTACTCGCCGTCATAGCCTTCATTGCCTTCCTGGTGTGGAAGGCCAACGCGCCCAAGCCGTCGGCCCCGCCTTCGGCGCCGCCCTCCGTCACCGTTCTGGTGCCGGGCACCACGGACGTGGCATCTCGCGTGGCCGCCACCGGCAGCATCAGCGCACGGCGCGACATGCCTGTGGGCGTGGCCGGTGAAGGCGGCATGATCTCGGCCATCCGGGTCGAGGCCGGGCAGTATGTGAACAAGGGCCAGGTGCTCGCCGAAATCGAATCCTCGGTGCAACGCGCACAGGTGCAGCAACTGCAGGCGACGGTTGAGCAAGAGCGGGCCGATGCCCGGCTGGCACAGGCGGAACTGGATCGGGCCAACGCCCTCGTGGGCCGTGGTTTCATCTCCAAGGCTGATATCGATCGCCGCACGGCAACCCGCGATTCGGCCAACGCCCGCGTCGGCGTGGCGCAGGCGCAGGTGCGCGAAATGCAGGAGCGTCTGAACCGCCTCGACATCCGCGCCCCCGAAGCCGGGCTCGTGCTCCAGCGCAACGTGGAGCCCGGGCAGATCGTCTCCTCTGGTTCTGGCGGCCTTTATCGCATCGCAGCCGGCGGTCAGATGGAATTGCGCGCCCAGGTGGCAGAGCAGGATATGCCAGGCCTCGCCGTCGGGCAGGAGGCCACCATCATTCCCGTCGGTTCGTCCAACCGCTATGCGGGGCGCGTGTGGCTGCTGGAACCGGTGATCGATCCGCAGACCCGTCAGGGTATTGCCCGCATCGTGCTGCCCAATGTGGCCGAACTGCGCTCGGGCGGCTTCGCCAGCGTGGTGATCGACGGTGCCCGGGCGCAGCGTCCGCTGCTGCCGCAGTCTGCGGTGCTGTCAGACCGTGAGGGCACCTACGTGTTGGTCGTCGATGCCCAGAATGTGGTGCGCCGTGTCGCCGTCTCAACCGGGGCCGTCACGCCGCAGGGTATCGCCGTCGTCTCGGGCCTCACGGGCCGTGAACGGGTGGTTCAGTCGGCCGGGGCCTTCCTGAACCCGGGTGAAAAGGTCACGCCAAAGCTGGCGCCGCCTGCCGCCCAGCCTGCAACCGCCGGCTGAGGAGCGCCCGCCATGCGGAACATGTCCAGTTGGGCGATCCGGAACCCGATTCCGCCGCTCATGCTCTTCATCCTGCTGACGGCCGTCGGCCTGCTCAGCTTCTATCAGATGAAGATCACCCAGATGCCCGACATCTCGGTGCCCTTCGTCAACATCAACATCAGCCAGCCCGGTGGCGCGCCGACCGAGATCGAGACGCAGGTGACCCAGCGCATCGAAGGCGCGGTGGCCGGCATCGGCAATGTGAAGAACATCACCTCGGTGGTGCAGGAAGGCAGCTCGTACACCGGCGTCGAATTCCACCTGGGCACGCCAGTGGACCGCGCCGTGAACGATGTGCGCGACGCCGTCACCAAGGTTCGCGCCGACTTGCCTGACGGCATCATGGAGCCGCAGGTCAGCCGGATGGATATCGAGGGCGGGGCGCTCGCCTATATCGCCGTCAGCTCCACCTCGATGACGCTGGAACAGCTCAGCTGGTTCGTCGACAATAATGTGGCGAAGGCGCTTACCTCGATTCCCGGCGTTGCGCAGGTCAGCCGCGGCGGTGGCGTCAGCCGCGAGATCCGGGTAAATCTGGATCCCGCGCGGTTGCAATCCTATGGTATCACCGCCGCGCAGGTGAACAACCAGCTTCGGCAGCTGAATCTGGATGCGCCGGGCGGCCGCACGGAAATCTCCGGCTCGGAACAGGCCGTCCGCGTGCTGGGCGGCGCCCGCAGTGCCGAACAACTATCCGAAACCCGCATCGCCATCGGTAATGGCCGCGATGTCCGGCTGGGCGATATCGCCGAGGTACGCGACGGTGCCTCGGAACAGCGCAACATCGCCCGGCTGAACGGCCGGCAGGTCACCAGCTTCGGCATCTTCAAGGCCAAGGGCGCGTCCGACGTCGAAGTCTATGAGCGGATGTACAAGAAGCTGGACGAGCTGAAGACCCAGTTCCCGGGTGTCGAGTTCGACGAGCTGTTCACCAACGTCAAATACACCAAGATGGAATATGACAGCGCCATGCAGGCGATGTGGGAAGGGGCCCTTCTCGCTGTCATCGTGGTGTTCCTGTTCCTGCGCGACTGGCGCGCCACCATCATCTCCGCGCTGGCGATCCCGCTCAGCGCAATCCCCACCTTCTGGTTCATGGACATGATGGGGTTCACGCTGAACACCATCAGTCTGCTCGCGCTCAGTCTGGTGGCGGGCATCCTCGTCGATGACGCCATCGTGGAGATCGAGAATATCGTGCGCCATATGCGCATGGGGAAATCGCCCTATCAGGCCGCCATCGATGCAGCCGACGAGATCGGGCTGGCGGTTGTCGCCACCACCTTCTCCATCATCGCGGTGTTCCTGCCGGTTGCCTTCATGCCGGGGATCCCGGGGCAGTATTTCAAACAGTTCGGCCTCACCGTCTCCATCGCGGTGTTCATGTCGCTGCTTGTCGCGCGCTTGATCACGCCGTTGATCGCAGCCTACTTCCTGAAACCGCACGGCCATCAGGAGCATGAGGACGGGCCGATGATGCGGCGCTACATGCGCGTGCTGGCCTGGACCATCCATCGCGATCCCCAGAAGCGCCACGGCAATATCTTCAAGCGCTTCTATGGCCAGATCGAAGCGCATCGCCGCCCGCTGTCCGTGGTCGGGCTTGGCGTGCTGTCCTTCTTCCTGACGATCTTCCTGTTTGGGCAGATGCCGCAGGCGTTCCAGCCTGATGGCGATTTCGGCTCGTCGCAGGTGCAGATCGAACTGGCACCCGGCGTGACTCTGGCCGACACGACCCATGTCGTGGATGAGGTGAACGCGATCCTGAAGAAGCAGCCGGAAGTGAAGCAGGCCTTCGAATCCATCGGAAACGATGGGGATATCCGCCGCGCCAACATCTTCATCAACCTGGTGGATGCCAAGGACCGCGACGTCACCACGAAAGAATTCGAGCGCCGCGTGGCCCCGCAGCTGATGGGGATTGCGGACGCCCGCATCAACTTCGCGTCTATGAACGGCGGCTTCAACGGACGCGACATCGTGATCATGCTCGCCGGCGATGATCCTGTGCTGCTCGACCGGACGGCCCGCAAGCTCGAAAAAGAGATGCAGGGCCTGAAGGTGCTGCGCGATGCCCGCATCAACGGTGACATCGAACGGCCCGAAATCCTGATCCGCCCGAAGTTCGATATCGCTGCTCAATTGGGTGTCACCGCAAACACCCTGTCTCAGACGATCCGTATCGCCACGCTTGGTGACCTCGAACAGAATATGGCGCGTTTCTCCCTGTCGGACCGCCAGGTTCCGATCCGGGTGAGCCTCACCGAAAACGCGCGCACCGATGTGGACATGCTGGGTAATCTGCCGGTCCCCACTGCGTCGGGCGGGTCCGTGCCGCTGAAGGTGGTGGCCGATATCACGCTCGGTGCCGGCCCCACCAAGATTCGCCGCTACAATCAGAGCCGGCGCATCGCCATCGAGGCGGACCTGAACGGCGTGGAGTTCGGCGACGGCATGAAGATGGTCCGCAGCCTGCCCGCGATGAAGGCGCTTCCTGCCGGTGTGCAGGAAGTGAAGCAGGGCCAGGCCGAGGTGATGGAGGAGATGGTCACCGGCTTCCTGGTTGCCATCGTCTCGGGCATCCTGCTGGTGTTCGCGGTGTTGGTGCTGCTCTACAAGCGGGTGCTGCCGCCGTTCGTGAATATGGGCTCGCTTCTGCTGGCACCGCTGGGGGCCGTGATCGCGCTGATCCTGACGGGCCATGCCGTCAGCATGCCGGTCTATATCGGCCTCCTCATGCTGATCGGCATTGTGGCGAAGAACTCGATCCTGCTGGTCGATTTCGCCATCGAGGAGATGCGCCACGGCGTGGACCGCGAAACCGCCATCCTGGATGCCGGCCACAAGCGCGCCCAGCCCATTATCATGACGACCGTCGCGATGACGGCGGGGATGCTGCCGGTCGCCACCGGGCTGCACGGAGACGGCAGTTTCCGCGCCCCCATGGCCATCGCAGTGATCGGCGGGCTCGTGCTCTCCACCGTGCTCACCCTTCTGATCGTGCCCGCCGCCTTCACGCTGGCCGACGATGTGGAGCAAAAGACCGGCCCATGGCTGAAGCGGCTGTTCACCAACGGCGGCGAATCGGATAGTTCCGGCACAGTTCCACCTGCTGCGGGGCCTCAAGCTGCCGAATGACGACACAGACACGGCCGTAACCACGCGATCCGAACAGGCCATCCGTCTCAGGCGGGTGGCCACGGGTCTGCTGGTGCTGATGGCGGTGTTGCTGGTGGCCTCCACCTGGGCGATGGCGCATGTGCATCCCCAGTTCGTCTGGCTGCAGGCCTTCGCCGAAGCCGCGCTGGTGGGCGGGCTGGCGGACTGGTTCGCCGTCACCGCGCTGTTCCGTCACCCCATGGGCGTGCCCATCCCGCACACCGCCATCATCCCGAAATCGAAGGACCGCATCGGCGACGCGCTGGCGACCTTCCTGAAGGACAATTTCCTCACGCCGGTCAACGTCGCGCGGCGGCTGGACGGCTTCGATGCCGCCAATGCGCTGGCCGGCGTGCTGGAACGCCCGGCCTCGGGCGGGCGGGTCCGTCGCGGCGTGTCCCGCCTGATCGGCCAGCTGGCAGACACGCCCGCCGCCGCCGCGGTGATGAAGCGGGTGCAGGAAGGCGCCAGCCAGCGCCTGAAGGATCTGGAAATCTCCCCGCTGTTGGGCCGCATGCTGGAAGCGATGATCGCGGACGGCCGCCACCGCCCCGTCATCGACCAGCTGATCCTCTGGGCCGACAACGCCATCGACAGCCAGGAGGGTCTGATCCGCGCCATGGTGGAGGAACGCACCAGCTGGGTGCTGCGCCTCGTCAACGTCGATGAACGCATCGCCAACGAACTGGTGAACGGCCTGCGCGGACTGGTGGCAGACCTCGCCGCCGATCCGAACCACCCCTTGCGCGAACGCGCCGACACCGCGCTTGCCAACCTCGCCTTCGATCTGCAGCACATGCCCGAAACCATGGCCAAGGTGGAGCGCGTCAAGCGCGAAATGCTCTCCAACCCCGCCGTCGCGGACTGGCTGGAAGGCCTGTGGGCCCGCGCGAAAGAGGGCCTCCTCAACATGGCGCAAGGGGAAGGCCTCTCCGAGATCGGCGAAGCCATGGCCCGCTCGCTCCGCGAAGACGCGGCACTGTCTGGCGCCGTCAACCAGCTCGCCCGCCGCGCCGTCGTCGGCACCGTCGCAGACCATGGCTCGTCCATCGTGAAACTGGTCAGCGAAACCGTGAAGGGCTGGGACGCCGCCACCATCACCGACCGCCTCGAAAACGCCGTGCTGCGCGACCTGCAGTATATCCGCCTGAACGGCACGCTCATCGGCGGCAGCATCGGCCTCGCCCTGCATGCGGCGCTGCTGGCGTTCGGGGCGGTGTAGAGTGGGCTTTTTTGCCTCCGGCGGGCAGGGAAATGATTTCCCTGCACCCTCCAAGTTGGCGTTGCGCATCAGTTCAACGCCATGGACGTGATCGAGCCTGATTGCCTGCGGCGCAACCCAGACTCTCTCCCCTTGTCAGGGGGAGAGTTGGAGAGGGAGGGGATACCGCCGGGCCTGACGCACCACCCGTCTCACCAAACCCAACATCACCCTGACCCCCGCTCAGGCTGAGCTTGTCGAAGCCCCCGACGCGAAAGCGGAATGACTGAGCTCGGTGGTCATCGCGCATGGGGCTTCGACAAGCTGAGCCTGAGCGGTGGAAGAGAAACAATTGGCGCACCACCCCAGCGCCGCAGGCAATCAACTCCAACCACCAGCGCACCCAACCGCTCAACCCCAAGTAAAGGGGGTGCAGGGAGCACGACTCCCTGCCGGGTTCCAAGGGCAGAGCCCTTGGCCTTCTTCCTCCACCTCTCCGCCCATTCCCCCGGCCCCACAAACCCCCTACATCCCCGTCATGGCGAAACCACAGCTCCGTTATGTCTGCCAGTCCTGCGGCAGTGTCGCGTCCAAATGGATGGGTCAGTGCCCGGATTGCGGGGAGTGGAACACGCTCCAGCAGGAGGCGTCGGCGGCAGTCACCCCCTTCGCGCAGAAGCACAGCCTGAAGGCGGGCGGCCGGGTGTTGCAGATGCAGCCGCTCGATGCCGAGATCGAGCTGCCGAAGCGCCTTCCCACCGGCTTTGCGGAGCTGGACCGGGCGCTGGGCGGCGGTCTGGTGCCGGGCTCTGCCGTGCTGATCGGCGGCGATCCGGGCATCGGCAAGTCCACCCTGCTGCTGCAGGCGGCCGGGCGCATGGCGCGGGCCGGGCATCGCGTGGCCTATGTCTCGGGCGAGGAGGCGGCCGATCAGGTGCGGCTGCGCGCCCGGCGGCTGGGGCTCGCCGATGCGCCGGTGCAACTGGCGGCAGCGACCTCTGTGCGGGATATCCTCACCACGATGGGCGCGGGCGTGCCGCCCACCCTGCTCGTGATAGACAGCATCCAGACCATGCATTCCGATCAGCTGGAAGGGGCGCCGGGCACCGTCAGCCAGGTGCGCGCCGCCTCCCTAGAACTTATCAGCTGGGCGAAGACGTCGGGCACGGCCCTCATTCTCGTCGGCCATGTCACGAAAGACGGCCAGATCGCGGGCCCCCGCGTGCTGGAGCATATGGTGGACGCCGTGCTCTATTTCGAAGGCGAGGGGCGGCACCAGTATCGGGTGCTGCGCGCGGTGAAGAACCGCTTCGGCGGCACCGACGAGATCGGCGTGTTCGCGATGGAATCCGACGGCCTCGCCGAAGTGCTGAACCCCTCCAGCCTGTTCCTCACCCAGCGCGACAAGGCTGTGGCGGGCGCCGTGGTGTTCCCCGCGCTGGAAGGCACGCGCCCGGTGCTGGTGGAGTTGCAGGCCCTCACCGTCCGCCTGCCCAGCGGCGCCACCCCGCGCCGCGCGGTGGTCGGGTGGGACAGTTCGCGCCTCGCCATGATCCTCGCCGTTCTGGAGGCGCGCGCCGGGTTGGGCTTCGGCGGTGCGGAAGTCTATCTGAACGTTGCGGGCGGACTGCGCGTGGTCGATCCGGCGGCCGATCTGGCGGTCGCGGCGGCGCTGGTGTCGGCCCTGCTCGATCTTCCGGTGCCGGGCGATGCGCTGGCCTTCGGCGAAATCGCGCTGTCCGGCGAAGTGCGGCCCACCGCTCACCCCGCGCTGCGTCTGAAAGAGGCGGAAAAGCTGGGTTTCACCCGCGCGCTGGTGCCCCCCGGCGTGTCCGGCGTGGGCAGCCTGAAGGCGGTGCCCGTGGCATCCGTCGCAGCCCTCGTTGACCGCATCAAGTCCGGGGCTTAGTCGCGGGCTTATGGATATCATCGATGGGTTCACCGGTTTCGACTGGGTCGTGGTCTCGCTGGTCGGGCTGCTGGCGATCGCCGGCCTGCTGCGCGGCTTCACGCAGGAGGCGCTCAGCCTGGCGGGCTGGATTCTGGGCATCGTCATCGTCCGCCTGTTCCACGAACAGGTCACGATGTGGTTGGCTCCCCGCGTCGGCGGCGAAGCCTCGGGCGCGATCGTCGCCTTCCTGCTGCTGTTCTTCGGCACGGTCATCATCGCGCGCATCATCGCGGGCGCGGCAGGCGGCTTTGCCAAGCGCAGCGCGCTGGGGCCGATGGATCGCGTGCTCGGTCTCGGCTTCGGCGCGCTGAAAGGGCTGATCCTCAGCTCCGTCATCTTCCTGCTCACCCAGTTCGCGACCGGCCTGTTCGATCCCGATCAGCAGCCTCCCGAATGGCTGGCAGACAGCAAGACCGCCCCGCTGCTCAGCCTCAGCGCCCATGCCATGGTGGGCTGGGTGAATGAATTCCAGGAAGCCAAGCCGGATGCCAACGCGCTGGCGCTGCCGCCCGGCATGGTGCCGCCGCCGGGCGTGCTGCCGCCGGGTCATCCGCAGGTCGGCCCGCAATATGGCGCGCCCGCCAACCCGGGCGATCGCGGCTACACCCCCGACGACCGGCGGGCGCTGGACGAACTGCTGGATGAAGGCGCGAAGTCGGGCGAACAGGTCGACATCTGATGGCGTTGCAGCTGTATGACACGCTCAGCCGCAGCAAGCAGGCGGTCCGCACCCCTGAGCCGGGCAAGCCGCTCACCCTCTATGTCTGCGGCCCCACCGTCTATGGCCGCGCCCATATCGGCAACGCCCGCCCCGCCGTGGTGTTCGACACGCTCTACCGCCTGCTGCGCCATCTGCACGGGCCGGATAACGTCCGCTATGCCCGCAACATCACCGATATCGACGACAAGATCATGGCGAAGGCGGTGGCGGAAAATCGCACCCCGCAGGCCGTCGCGGCCGAATTCGAAGCACATTATTTTGCCGACATGGCAGCGCTCGGCTGCCTGAAGCCCGATTTCAACCCCCGCGCCACCGAGCATATCGCCGGCGACCATGGCATGATCGCCATGATCGCGGCGCTGATCGCGCGCGGCCACGCCTATGAAGCGGACGGCCATGTGCTGTTCGAAATCGCGAAATTCCCCGGCTATGGCGAGCTCTCCAGGCGCCCGATGGACGAGATGATCGCGGGCGCCCGGGTGGAAGTGGCCCCCTACAAGCGCGCTCCGGGCGACTTCGTGCTTTGGAAACCCAGCACCGCCGATCAACCCGGATGGGACAGCCCGTGGGGTCGCGGCCGTCCCGGCTGGCACATCGAATGCTCGGCGATGATCCGCGCCGTGCTGGATAGCGACACCATCGACATCCACGGCGGCGGGCTCGACCTGCAATTCCCCCATCATGAAAATGAGCGCGCCCAGAGCTGCTGCGCCCATGGCGGCACCGAACTGGCGCGCATCTGGATGCACAACGGCTTCCTGACGATGGGCGAAACCAAGATGTCCAAGTCGCTGGGCAACATCATCACCCCCGGCGAACTGCTGGAGGCGGGCTGGTCAGGGCAAGTACTGCGCCTATCGCTGCTGTCGGCGCATTACCGCCAGCCGCTACGGTGGGATGATGCACTACTTCGTCAAAGCGAACGAATTTTGGATAAATGGCATTTCGAAGCGCGAAAAGTTAGCGAGCCGGAACTGGGAAATCTCGATTTCGGCGATCTTTTAAATCCACTTCTTAATGATTTAAATATTCCTCTGTATTTGTCTAACGTGCACTCCATCGTTCCAAGACTTTCTATTATGAAAGGAATTGAAAATCTGAATTATGGAGAGTGTGCTGACGAAAATGATGTTTCGAGATATATCCTTCATGGTCTTGGTAAGATCATAGGACTCGATCTAGATCTGAAAAAAAGCGGACATTCTATTGATCTTCTTTCTGAAGCGCATGAGGCTCAGGTTGATCTTTACGCTAAGGCAAGGTCGGAGAAAAATTGGGCAGTAGCTGACGCGATCCGGGACAATATGGCGAAAGAAGGTATCGCATTGTCTGTAGATCGCAACGGCGATGTCGTTTGGAGGCTGACCTGACATGTCAGACGAGGATTATGTCTACGACGAAGCGACCGGCGAATGGCTCCCGGCCTCGGAAGTCGCGGCCAAGGCAGCCGCCGCCCTTGAGGTGCGCGATGCCGTCGGCAACCTGCTGGCAGACGGCGATTCCGTCGTGCTGGTAAAGGATCTGAAGGTGAAGGGCGCCGGGCAGACGCTGAAGGTCGGCACCGTCATCCGCTCCATCCGCCTCACCGGCGACGATCAGGAAATCGACTGCCGCTTCGACGGCATCAAGGGCCTCGTGCTCCGCGCCGAATTCGTGAAGAAACGCTGAGGAAGGACTTGCCGATGCGCACCCTGTTCGTGGCCGCCCTCCTGCTTTCCACCCCGGCGCTGGCGCAGACCAGTTCCGCGCCGCTCAATTCCGCGCCGCGCGCCAGTGCCCCGCTGCAGGCCGAACCCGAACTGCCCGCGACGGACCTGCTGCTGCGTTATGAATCCCCCGCGCTGCGTTTCCGCTGGTCGCTCGCCCCCGAAGCCGCGCTGGAACCCGCGCTCGTCACCCAGATGCGGACCGAGGCGCTGGCAGACCGGCAGAAGACCATCCGCGAAGCCGACGAGGCCTTCCAGCAGGCGAAATCCGGCGGCCGTCCCTATCAGACGGAGTGGCTGGCCCGCTGGAAGCTGCAGGCGGAAACCGACCAGCTGCTGTCCTTCTCCACCCGGCAATACAGCTTCACGGGCGGCGCCCATGGCAATGTCTGGCTGCGTGGCATTATCTGGGATCGCGGCGCCGGCCGCCGCATCAGCTTCGGCGAACTGTTCAGCGACGAAAAGGCGGTGATGGCGCTGCTGAAGCCCGCCTTCTGCAAGGCGCTGGACGCCGAACGCGCCGACCGGCGGCAGGGCCAGAAGCTGCAGGGCTATACAGAATGCCCGGATCCTTCCGCCTACCCGATTGTGCCGGTGGGCGAAGGGCGGATCAACCAGTTCGTCGTGCAGGTTCCCCCCTATGAAGCCGGCCCATGGTCTGAAGGGGTGTATGAAATCGCGCTGGATACATCCCTTTTTGAAGCTTTTCTGCTTCCCCGCTATCGCCCGGCCTTTACCGCCCCCTGAACCGCTACCTATAACCGGGGGATGGACGCCCCCCTCTATAATTCGGAAATCCTTCGTCTCGCGGCCTCCATCCCTCATGCCACCCGGCTCGCTGCGCCTCAGAGCAGCGCGCAGCGCACCTCGCCCATCTGCGGCAGCCGCGTCACGGTCGATCTGGCGCTCGATTCCGCCGGGCATGTCGTCCGCTTCGGGCAGGAAGTCCGCGCCTGCGCGCTGGGGCAGGCCTCCGCCTCCATCCTGGGCCGCCACATCCTTGGGGAAACCGCGCAGTCGCTGGCCGAAGCCCGCGATCTGCTGAGGGGCTGGCTGAAAGCCGACGGCCCCCGATCCGAAACCCTGCCAGCCACGCTGGCCGCCCGCTTCCCGGAACTGGCGCTGTTGCTGCCCGCCCGCGCCCACCCGGCCCGGCACCCTTCCATCCTGCTCGCGTTCGAAGCGTCAGCGGCGGCCGCAGCCGACGCCTTGCAACCGGCCCCGGCCGGCTGACGCGATGGCCGGAGCAGTCGACACCACCATCCTGCGCGAAGCGGTCATCTATCTGGCGGTGGCCGCCGTTGCCGTGCCCTTCTTCACCCGGCTGAAGCTGGGCGCCGTGCTCGGCTATCTGGCCGGCGGCATGCTGATCGGCCCGTCCGCGCTGGGCCTGATCGCGGAACCCGAACGGGTGCTGGCGTTTGCCGAATATGGCGTCGTCATGCTGCTGTTCGTGGTGGGCCTCGAACTCAATCCGGCCCGGCTCTGGGCGCTGCGCCGCGATATCTTCGGCCTCGGCACATTGCAGGTGGTCGTCTGCGGCCTCGCGCTGGCGGGGGCGTTGCTGCTGGGCACCAGCTTCACCTGGCAGGCCGCCATCGTCGTGGGTCTCGCGCTGGCGCTCTCCTCCACCGCGCTCGACGTGCAGATCCTGCAGGATCAGCAGAAGATCAACACGCCCATGGGCGAACGGGTCATCTCCATCCACCTGCTGCAGGATCTCGCCATCGTGCCCCTGCTGCTCGTCACCAGCGCGCTGTCCCGCGTGCATGATGCCGATGCGGTGTCCGGCTGGGACATGCTGGGCCTCTCGCTCATCGCCATCGGCGGCCTCGTGCTGGCGGGCCGTTATCTGATGAACCCCATGTTCCGCCTGATCGCGATGACGGGCACGCGCGAGGTGTTCGTGGTGGGGGCCCTGCTCGCCGTGCTGGGCGCCTCCTTCCTGATGGCCTCGCTCGGCCTTTCCATGGCGATGGGCGCCTTCATCGCCGGCGTGATGCTGGCGGACAGCCCCTGGCGGCACGAGGTGGAGGCCGACATCGAGCCCTTCCGCGGCCTCCTCCTCGGCCTGTTCTTCATCGCGGTGGGGATGACGCTGGATCTCTCGGTCGTCTTCTCCCAGCCGCTGCGCATCCTGTTCTTCGCCGTCGCGCTGATGGCGATCAAGTTCGCGGTGATCGCCGTGCTGGCCCGCCTGTTCGGCTCCCACTGGCGCGAAGCCTCGCTGATCGGCGTCCACCTCTCGCAGGGCGGGGAATTCGCCTTCATCGTGCTGGCGTCGGCCACGGCAGGGCTGCTGATCGCGCCCGAAGCCGCCTCGCTGTTCACCGCCGTCGTCACCCTCTCCATGGCGCTCACCGTGCCCGCGCTGGGTCTCTGGCACTGGATCATGGAACGCGGCGAGGACGAGGCGGAGACAGACGGCCTGGAAACGCCCGAAGCCGCGCGACCCGGCGGCGTGATCGTGATGGGCTATGGCCGCTTCGGCCAGATCGTCACCCAGATGCTGCACGCGCGCGGGCTGGACGTGGTGCTGATCGACACCAAGCCCGACCAGATCGCCCAGTCCCGCGAATATGGCTGGAAGGTCTATTACGGAGACGGCTTCCGGCCGGACGTGCTGCGCGCCGCCGGCGCCCAGGATGCCTCGCTGCTGATCGTCACCACCGGCGGCGCCTGGGAACCGCACCGGCTGGATGCGGTGAAAAAGGCCTTCCCGCACCTGCGCGTCCTCGTCCGCGCCCACGACAGGCTGCACTATATGCGCCTCGTCGCCGGAGACATCGACCTTGCCGTGCGCGAACTCTTCTACAGCGCCATCGAACTGGGCCGCCTGGCGCTCCGCGAACTGGGCACGCCCGAGGAAACCATCAACGCCATCCAGAAGGAATATATCCGCCGAGACAGCGAACGCCTCGCCCTGCAGGTCGCCTCCGGCGACGTGATGGCTGGCCGCGACACCATCTTCCGCCCGGGCCAGGGCTGGACTCCGGAAGCCCCGGATACCTCACTCGGCGAAATCCCCCCGGCGGAGATCGACGCGCGGTAGCGCTTAGCGGGCTGGCTTTTCTTGCCTCCGGCGGGCAGGGAAATGATTTCCCTGCACCCTCGACATTGGCATCGCGCACCACCTTAAACCTGCGCGCGGAAAGAGCTTCAATTGCCTGTGGCGCAATCTAGGCTCTCCCTCCCGCTCAGGCTGAGCTTGTCGAAGCCCCATGCGCTGTCAGCCCCGATCCTGCCCCCAACCGCATCATCCGCCGCAACCGCATTGCCCCAAATTTCAGCATTCTGCCGCCAAATTGGGCAGCCGCGGCCTCACGGTTGCCGCCATCCCGTGCGTGGCGTCACTTGGCACGCGGCTTGCAAATTAACGATGAAGCGGGGCCCGCACCCTGACATCGAGGGAGCTATTCAGAATCATGAAGAAGGTTGAAGCGATCATCAAGCCGTTCAAGCTCGATGAGGTGAAGGAGGCGCTGCACGACATCGGCGTCTCCGGCATTACGGTGACGGAAGCCAAGGGTTTCGGCCGCCAGAAGGGCCATACGGAACTGTATCGCGGCGCTGAGTATATCGTCGATTTCCTGCCCAAGGTCCGGCTGGAGGTCGTGGTGGACGAGGCGCAGGTGGATCGGGTGGTGGAAGCCATCGCGACGGCCGCGCGCACGGGCCGCATCGGCGACGGCAAGATCTTCGTCTCCACCATCGACAAGGCGATCCGCATCCGCACCGGAGAGACGGATCTCGACGCCATTTGAATTCAATTGATCCGCGCAATTCAAACCAGCCCAATTACCACCAGTGAGGACGCACATGGGAACCAAGCCGAGCGATATCATGAAGCAGATCAAGGAGAAGGAGATCGAGTGGATCGATCTTCGCTTCACCGATCCCAAGGGCAAGTGGCAGCACCTCACGATGGCGAAGCGCGTCATCGATGAAGACAATCTGGAAGAAGGCTTCATGTTCGACGGCTCGTCGATCGCCGGCTGGAAGGCGATCAACGAATCCGACATGATCCTGAAGCCCGATCTGGACGCCTTCTACATCGATCCGTTCAGCGCCACGCCGATGGGCGTGCTGTTCTGCGACGTTGTCGAGCCCTCCACCGGCGAACTCTACGCCCGCGATCCGCGTTCCACCGCGAAGCGCGCCGAAGCCTATCTGAAGGGCACCGGCATCGGCGACACCGCGTTCATCGGCCCGGAAGCCGAATTCTTCATGTTCGACGATGTGAAGTTCGGCCAGTCCTACAACGGCAGCTTCGTCAGCTTCGACGACATCGAACTGCCGACCAACACCGGCCGCACCTATGAAGAGGGCAACCTCGGCCACCGTCCGCGCGCCAAGGGCGGCTATTTCCCCGTGGCTCCGGTGGACTCGGCCACCGACATCCGCGCCGAAATGGTGCAGACCATGCTGGACATGGGCCTGCCGTGCGACAAGCACCACCATGAAGTCGCCGCCGCCCAGCACGAACTGGGTCTGGAATTCGGCACGCTGGTGCAGACCGCCGACCGCATGCAGATCTACAAGTATGTCGTGCACATGGTCGCCCAGGCCTATGGCAAGACGGCGACCTTCATGCCCAAGCCCATCAAGGAAGATAATGGCTCGGGCATGCACACTCACCTCAGCATCTGGAACAAGGGCAAGCCCCTGTTCGCGGGCGAGGGCTATGCCGGCCTGTCTGAAATGGCGCTGTACTTCATCGGCGGCATCATCAAGCACGCCAAGGCCTGCAACGCCTTCACCAACCCCACCACCAACAGCTACAAGCGGCTGGTGCCGGGTTATGAAGCGCCGGTGCTGCTGGCTTACTCCAGCCGCAACCGTTCGGCCTCGTGCCGGATCCCCTATGGCTCCGGCGCCAAGTCGCGTCGCGTGGAAGTCCGCTTCCCGGATGCCATGGCGAACCCCTACCTCTGCTATTCGGCGCTGCTGATGGCCGGCCTCGACGGGATCGAGAACAAGATCCACCCGGGCGCCGCGATGGACAAGAACCTTTATGACCTTCCGCCGAAGGAACTGAAGAAGGTTCCGACTGTGTGCGGTTCGCTGCGTGAAGCGCTTGCCGCGCTCGACAAGGGCCGGGCTGTCTTCACCAAGGGCGGCGTGTTCACTGACGACCAGATCGACAGCTATATCGAGCTGAAGATGGAAGATGTGGCGCGTTGGGAAATGAGCCCGAGCCCGGTGGAATTTGATATGTATTACAGCTACTAAGCGGCTGCGGCCTGGACCGCGATTGCAAGGCAATCGTGGGAAGGCCCGCAGACTCGCGTGTGGCTCGGCCGGCTGAGTCGGGGCCCTCAGGCCCCGGCCAGTCCGACGGGGGCGGGCTTGGCCCGCCCTTTTTCTTTTCTGTTCTTTCTCCCTCTTCAAGCGGACTCGGCGGCTCAGCCACCGGCCGCGCCCAACCGCCAACCCCAGCCTCAGCGCCAATCCACCGCGCACCGCCCGGCCGGCGGCCAAGCCGCCGAGTCCGGCCGCCGCACTCCGCCTGAAAGAAGAAGGCGCGGCAAAGCCGCGTGCCGTCGGACGGGTTCGTCGGCCCGAAGGTCTCCGCCCCGCCGGCCGTGATTTCGCCGAGTCTGTTGGCCAGCTGCGCTGGCAACAGCCGGCTCCATCATACAAATCCGCCAAAACGAACGCGTTAATCACGCCCCGCCTTGAACCGCGTCACAATAATCGGGTATCTGTCACCACCAGCAAGTTCCGGGCCAACTGTCCGGTCCGGTGCAGGCAGATTTGTCGCAGGCAGGAAGGGTCGATCTTTGGCAACGCTCACGGCAGACGCTGAAACCGTTTCGCGTCCGGCAGAATTGCCGGGCGAAGCGGGCCTCGCCGTCGTCTCCATCGGCAAGTCCTACGACAAGCGCGTCGTGCTGCGCGATGTCTCGCTCAGCGTGAACCGGGGCGAAGTCGTCGGTCTGCTCGGCCCCAACGGCGCCGGGAAAACCACCTGCTTCTACTCCATCATGGGCCTCGCCGCGCCGGATCAGGGCCGCATCCTGCTGGACGGTGTCGATATCACCCGCCTGCCGATGTATCGCCGCGCCGCCCTCGGTCTCGGCTATCTGCCGCAGGAAACCTCCATCTTCCGCGGCCTGTCGGTCGAAGAAAATATCTCCGCCGTGCTCGAGGTGTCGGAACCGGATCCGCGGGCCCGCGCGGCCCGGCTGGAACAGCTGCTGGGCGAATTCAACATCGCCCGCCTGCGTTCGGCGCCCGCCATGGCGCTGTCCGGCGGGGAACGCCGCCGCTGCGAAATCGCCCGTGCGCTGGCCGCCAGCCCGTCGATCATGCTGCTCGACGAACCCTTTGCCGGCATCGATCCTATCTCCATCGCCGACATCCGCACGCTCGTCAGCCATCTGAAGGATCGCGACATCGGCGTGCTCATCACCGATCACAATGTCCGCGAAACGCTGGAAATCGTCGATCGCGCCTGCATCATCTACGATGGCCGCGTGCTGTTCGAAGGCACGCCGGACGCGCTGGTGAAGGACGAAACCGTCCGCCGGGTCTATCTCGGCGAGGATTTCGCGCTCTAGCCATATGGCGCTGGGGCCCCGCCTTGATCTCAGGACCAGCCAGACGCTGGTCATCTCGCCCCAGCTCCAGGCGGCGATCAAGCTGCTCACCCTCTCCAATCTGGAACTGCAGGCCGAAATCGCGGCCGAGCTGGAGCGCAACCCGCTGCTCGAAATGGCGGATGACGGCGACGGCGGCGGCCCCGCCGACAGCCTGGAGGATGCCCCCGCACCCCCGGCAGACCATGACCCGGCCGACATGGACACCCAGCTCGCCGCCGAGGATCATGCCCATGCCGGCAACGATCTCGACGTCGACTATGTCGAGGAACGCTTCCACCACGACAGCGTCGCAGACAGCGGCCGCCCGGCCGAACCCGGCGAGGAATTCAGCTTCGATTCCGTCGCGGCAGACGATGTCACGCTGGCCGAACATCTGGAACGGCAGGCGATGGGCATCGCGCCCGCGCTGCTGCCCATCGTCCTTCACCTGATCTCGCTGATCGACGAGGCCGGCTATCTCACCGAACCCTGCCTGCTCGTCGCGGAACGTCTGGGCGTGCCGGAAGCGCAGGTGGATCGGGCGCTCGCCATCGTGCAGCAATTCGAACCCACCGGCGTCGGCGCACGCAACCTCGCCGAATGCATCGCGCTGCAGGCCAAGGAAGCCGACCGCTACGACCCTTGCATGGCCGCCCTCATCGACAATCTGGAACTGGTCGCGCGCGGCGATCTCGCCCAGCTGCGCCGCCTGTGCGATGTCGATGCGGAGGATCTGGCCGACATGCTGCGCGAGCTGCGCGGCTACAATCCGAAGCCCGGCCTTGCCTGGGGCGGCGGCCGCACCGTGCCCGTCGTGCCCGACATCTTCGTCCGCCGCTCCCCCCGGGGCGGCTTCACGGTGGAGCTGAACAGCGGCACCCTCCCGCGCCTCATCGTCAACCGCCAGTATCAGGCCCGCATCGCAGCCCACAGCGTGGGCAAGACGCCTGCGCGCGGAAAACCCGAACGCCAGTTCCTCGACAGCTGCGTCAGCCAGGCGCAGTGGCTGATGAAGGCGCTGGACCAGCGCGCCGGCACCATCATGAAGGTCGCCATCGCGCTGGTGGAGGAACAGCAGGCCTTCTTCGAAAAGGGCGTCGCCCATCTGAAGCCGCTCACGCTGCGGCAGATCGCGGACGCCATTGAGATGCACGAATCCACCGTCAGCCGCGTCACCAGCAACAAATATCTGGCCTGCGACCGGGGCGTGTTCGAGCTGAAATATTTCTTCACCACCGCGATCCAGAGCAGCGACGGCGGCGGCGATGCCTCCGCCGAAGCCGTGCGCCAGCGCCTGAAGGCCCTGATCGATGCGGAAGAACCGCTGAAGCCGCTGTCAGACGACAAGCTGGTCGAGGCGCTGAAGAAAGACGGCTACGATCTCGCCCGCCGCACCGTCACCAAATACCGCGAGGCGATGAACATCCCCTCCAGCTTCGACCGCCGCCGCCGCGCGCTGGTCCGCGCGGCTTAGCAAGAAATTCCGCGCGCTTGGTCCACGCGGCCTGAAAGCAGCCAATTGCAGTGTTTGGAAATAGGCCTTCCTTTCGGCCTTAACCACCATTGCCCTACCACCCGCTCAGGCTGAGCTTGTCGAAGCCCCATGCGCAATGACCACCAAGCTCAGCCGTCGCGCTTTCACGTCGGGGGCTTCGACAAGCTCAGCCTGAGCGGGTGGAAGGCAGAGTGCGCGCGACCCCGCCGTCAGTCGACCCGCTCGAACCGCAGGTTCCGCGCCCGGCCGCTCGTCAGTTTGAACCCGTTCGGCTTCCCGGCAGCACCGCGCGAGAAGAGTATACGCCCCATCGGGAAATCAAACCGTTCCGCACCCAGCGCCGTCACCTGACCACCCGCCGATTTCGCGACCCGGAATCGCGTGACCGGCCCGGTGAACTCGATCAGCCCGTCCTTGCGGAAGCTCGCCGGCGCGGCCGATCCGCCGGACCGCACCAGCTTCCCGTCCTGCAGCTTCAGCTCAAGGCCCGGTCCCCATCCGCTCGAATAGTAACCCACCAGCCGCGCCATCTCGGCGGGCTTCGGCTGCACGGCCGGCGGCGGCGCGGCGCCGTCATTCAGGAAGATGTCGACCAGCCCTTCGTGCAGCGGGGTCATGTCCGCGCTGCCGTTGGTCAGGATGATGATGCTGGCGTCTTCCGCCGGATAGGTCGCGAACAGCGTGCGGAAGCCGGCATCGGCGCCGCCATGCATGATCGCCTGCCGGCCGCGCACGGGGTCCTTGTAAAGCCCCAGCCCATAGTTGGAGAGCGTGCCATCCTTCAGCCGCAGCGGCGCATGAAGGTATTGGATGAAGGCTGGATCGAACAACTTCGGCGCGCGCAGTTCCTGCGCCCATTTGTCCAGATCGGCTGCCGTGGTGATCATGCTGGTGGCGCCGAAATTGCTGTAGTTCAGGCGCCGGTGGAGCACGGTTCCGCTCGGGCTCACCGCATAGGAATTCGCCCGCCCGGGCACGATTTCGGCGGCATTGTCGTAGATCAGGCTGTTCGTCATCCCCAGCGGCGTGAAGATGCGCTCCTGCACGAAGCGGCGGAACGGCATGCCCGACACCCGGGCCACGATTTCGGCCGCCAGCGTATAACCCGTGTTGCTGTAGCGATATTCCGTCTGCGGCGCGAAGTTCAGCTCGCCCTGCTTCTGCACCAGCGCCAGAATTCCACCCTGCGTCAGCAGATCCTGCGCATTGTGGCCAGAGAGCACCAGCAACTCCCACTGGTCGCGCAGCCCGCTCGTGTGATGCAGCAGGTCCGCCACCGTGATGCGTGCCCCGAAATCGGGCAGCTCAGGCAGATAGGCGTGGATGTCCTCATCCAGCCGGACCTTCCCGTCCTGCGCCAGCAGCGCGATCGCAAGCGCGGTGAACTGCTTGGAGACGCTGGCGACATGGAAGCGGGTGTCGGCCTTGATCGCCACCCCCTGCTCCAGATCGGCCGCCCCGAAGGCGCGGCTGTAGACGGTCTGCCCCTTGCGCGTCACCAGCACGACGGCGCCCGGCCGATCGGCTGCCATTGTCCCGAACAGCTTGTCCGCCTGGGCCACGGCATCAGGCGCGGGCTGCGCTGCCTGTCCACACGCGGGACCCGCAGAAACGAGCAACAACGCGCACAGACCAGCCAGATGTTTCACGAAGATCGCCCCTTTGCCTATTTGTTGACCCGGCCTCGGTGGTAAGGGGTTGAGGAATGTAAAGGAAGCCCGCGCGTCGCGGTTCCTGCAATCCCCCGTTCTCCCCGATGCGCGACCTTTTGCTGGCGTCGGCGCACCTTGTCAGTCCGCCCCTGCTGGCGTAGGCGGAAATGATCAGACCCATGCCCGTCGGCGGCGCCGGTCCCAGGCGCTGCGCGCCGGCATCTTCACCTCAGGATGTTGAGATCGCGATGACCGCCTACCTTGATTATCTCGCCGAAATCGAAAGCCGCAAAACCCAGGGTCTTGCCCCCAAGCCCATCGACGACGGCGTGCTTCTGGGCGAAATCACCGCTCTGATCGAGGATGCCGGCAGCGAACACCGCGCCGACGCCCTGAAGTTCTTCATCTACAACACCCTGCCCGGCACCACGAGCGCCGCAGGCGTGAAGGCCGCTTTCCTGAAGCGGATCATTCTGGGCGATGTGGTCGTGCCCGAAATCACCCCGGATTTCGGGCTGGAACTGCTGTCGCACATGAAGGGCGGCCCCTCGATCGAGGTGCTGTTGGATATCGCGCTCGGCAGCGATGCCGGCCTCGCCGCCAAGGCGGGCGAGGTGCTGAAGACCCAGGTGTTCCTCTACGACGCCGACATGTTCCGCCTGCGCGACGCCTTCCAGGCGGGTAACGCGGTCGCCAAGGGCGTGCTGGAAAGCTACGCCAAGGCCGAATTCTTCACCAAGCTTCCGGCTGTCGAGGACGAGATCAAGGTCGTCACCTTCATCGCCGCCGAAGGCGACATCTCCACAGACCTGCTGTCGCCCGGCAATCAGGCGCACTCCCGCTCGGATCGCGAACTGCACGGCCAGTGCATGATCTCGCCTGCCGCGCAGCAGGAAATCCTCGCGCTGCAACGGCAGCACCCCGACAAGCGGGTGATGATGATTGCCGAAAAGGGCACGATGGGCGTGGGCTCGTCGCGGATGTCCGGCGTGAACAATGTGGCGCTGTGGACTGGCAAGCAGGCCAGCCCCTATGTGCCCTTCGTCAATTTCGCCCCGATCGTGGCCGGCACCAACGGCATCTCGCCGATCTTCGCGACAACCGTGGACGTCACCGGCGGCATCGGCATCAACCTGAAGAACTGGGCGCGGATGGCGGGCGAGGACGGCAAGCCGATCCTCAACAATGATGGCAGCCCCATCCTCGAACAGAAATATTCGGTCGAGACCGGCACCGTGCTGAAGATCGACGTGAAGGGCCGCAAGCTGACGGACGAGGCGGGCAACGAGCTGGTCGACGTGGCCGCCGCCTTCACGCCGCAGAAGATGGAATTCATGAAGGCGGGCAGCTCCTACGCCATCGTCTTCGGCAAGAAGCTGCAGACCTTCGCTGCCCAGACGCTGGGCATCGAAGCCACCCCGGTGTTCGCGCCCAACAAGGAAATCACCGTCGAAGGCCAGGGCCTGACTGCGGTGGAGAAGATCTTCAACCGCAACGCCGTCGGCGTGACGCCGGGCAAGGTGCTGCACGCTGGCTCAGACGTGCGCGTGAAGGTGAATATCGTCGGCTCGCAGGACACCACTGGCCTGATGACCGCGCAGGAACTGGAAGCGATGGCGGCCACCGTCATCTCCCCGCTGGTGGATGGCGCCTATCAGTCGGGCTGCCACACGGCCTCCGTGTGGGACAAGAAGGCACAGGCCAACATCCCCAAGCTGATGTCCTTCATGAACAACTTCGGCCTGATCACCGCGCGTGACCCGAAGGGCGTCTATCATTCCATGACAGACGTGATCCACAAGGTGCTGAACGACATCACCGTGGACGACTGGGCCATCATCATCGGCGGCGACAGCCACACCCGCATGTCGAAGGGCGTGGCGTTCGGGGCCGATTCCGGCACCGTGGCGCTGGCGCTCGCCACCGGAGAGGCGACCATGCCGATCCCGCAATCGGTCAAGGTCACCTTCAAGGGCGCGATGAAGCCCTATATGGACTTCCGCGATGTCGTCCACGCCACGCAGGCGCAGATGCTGAAGCAGCACGGCGACAATGTGTTCCAGGGCCGCATCATCGAAGTGCATATCGGCACCCTGCTCGCCGATCAGGCCTTCACCTTCACCGACTGGACGGCCGAGATGAAGGCCAAGGCGTCCATCTGCATCTCGCAGGATGAAACGCTCATCGAATCGCTGGAAATCGCCAAGTCGCGCATCCAGATCATGATCGACAAGGGCATGGAAAATGCCGCCGGCACGCTGGGCGGCCTGATCGCCAAGGCCGATGCCCGCATCGCCGAGATCCGCTCGGGCGAAAAGCCGGCGCTGGCGCCCGACGACAATGCGAAATATTTCGCCGAAGTCGTGGTCGACCTCGACGAGATCGACGAGCCGATGATCGCCGACCCCGATGTGAACAACATCGACGTGTCCAAGCGCTACACCCACGATACCATCCGCCCGGTGTCCTATTATGGCGGCACCAAGAAGGTGGATCTCGGCTTCGTGGGCTCGTGCATGGTGCACAAGGGTGACATGAAAATCGTGGCGCAGATGCTGAAGAACATCGAAAAGGCCGAAGGCAAGGTCGAGTTCAAGGCCCCGCTCGTGGTCGCCGCCCCCACCTACAACATCATCGACGAGCTGAAGGCCGAGGGCGACTGGGAAATCCTGCAACGCTACTCCGGCTTCGAGTTCGACGACTTCAGCCCCAAGAGCGCCGCGCGCACCGAGTATGAGAATATCCTCTATCTCGAACGCCCGGGCTGCAACCTCTGCATGGGCAACCAGGAAAAGGCCGAAAAGGGCGACACCGTGCTCGCCACCTCGACCCGGCTGTTTCAGGGCCGCGTCGTCGAGGATTCGGGCGAGAAGAAGGGCGAATCCCTGCTGGCCTCAACCCCGGTCGTGGTGCTCTCGGCCATTCTGGGCCGCACCCCCAGCGCCGAGGAATATAAGGCCGCCGTCGACGGCATCGATCTCACCAAGTTCGCGCCGCCGAAATCGGCCCTGATCGACGCCCGGTCGGTGCATTACTGAGTAAAGGCTCGGCGGCGGCCTGATCCGGCCGCCGCCGCCCTTTTACAGCCGCTCCATCTTCAGCCAGCCCTTGTCGCCGGCCCAGGCCTTGTCGAACGCCGCCAGCGCCGCCGCCGATTCCGCCTTGTGCCCGGCTGCCGCCTCGCTCTTCGCCAGCCCGTAAAGCGCCCAGCCGTTGCCGGGAGTCTGCACCAGCGCCGCGCGGAACGCCTCGCTCGCGCCCTCCGCGTCCCCCGCCAGATACAGTGCCGCCCCCAGCGACTGCCGCACCGGGTAGTACCAGAAGGGCGGCTCCATATAGCTGATCTTCACCTCGGTCTCCGCCGCCGCACGGAAATGCGTGGCCGCCTCCTTGAACCTGCCCTCCGCCATGGATCGCCGCCCGCGCGCCACATCCTCCGCCACCGCGATCAGCTCGGGCACCGGGATCGCCTGATCCACCAGCCCCTTCACGCCCGGATCTGATTTCAGCGCCTCCAGCGCCGCCATTTCCGCCTCATAGCCCTTCCAGTCGCGCTTCCCGGCATAGGCGACGGCCCGGGCATAGCGCCGCATCGCATTGGCATAGGGCAGCCGCGCATCCGGCGCCGGCATTGCCAGAATCTCGTCCGGCGTCGCGAATTGCGCCATCGCCAGGAAGGGCGCCGCATCGATCGCCTGAACCCATCCGATGCTGGCCGACGTATCCACATCCATCACAGCCCGAAGCCGCTCGGCCTCGCGTATGGCCGTTCCCATGTCGCCTGCCATCTGCGCCGAGGTTACGATGAAATGGATGTTGTGCGGATAATAGCCATAGCGCACCAACCCACGGTCGCCGGTCGCGTTGATGAACGCCTCATCCGCCCGCGCCGCCGCCAGATTGCTGCGGATGGAATCCCGGTAACGCCCCAGCCCGACCCAGGCATGGGCGGGCATATGCACCAGATGCGCCGCGCTGGGCACGTTGGAGGCAGCCAGCCGGTCGGCCGCCGCTTCCGCCCGCTTAGGGTCGCTGGCCTCCAGCATGTGGATATACAGATGCGCGCCCTGCACATGGCCGGGGTTGCGCGCCTGCACGCCCTCCAGCAGCCGCACCGCCTCGCCGCTGCGGCCGATGGGGGTCTTGCGGTCGGCTTCCCAGTAATTCCAGGGGCTGGTGTCCATCACCGCCTCAGCCGCCAGCACCGCCACGTCATCGTCATTGGGAAAGCGCGCCGCAACCGCCAGCATGGCGTCGGCATAGGCGCCGTCCAGCGCGGCCCGGTCCGCCTTCTCGTCCCGCGAATAGCGCGTCGCCAGCGCCTCGATCAGCGCCCGCTCCACCGGCGAGGCCTTCGCCTTCAGCGCCACGGCCCGGTCCAGCGCCGCCAGAGCCGCCTCCCGGTCGCGATCGTCCATTGGCGCATTGATGTTCGGCCCCAGCGCCGCCGCCTCGCCCCACCAGCACAGGGCACAATCCGGGTCCAGCTGCTGCGCCTTGCGGAACGAGGCCACCGCGCCCGCATGGTTGAAGCCATAGGACAGCATCAACCCCTGAGAGAACCATTGCCGCGCCTCTGCGCTGGCGGTGGTCAGCGGAAAAGGCGACGTCGAGAGGTCAGGATAGAGCGGCATCGCCAACGCGCTGCTCGCCGGCGCCGCCACGGCCGCCGCCGCCAGCAGCGCCCGCGCCGGGTTCATCCCCGCCCGCTTCTGCCCGCACAAGGAACCGGCCGCCAGCGTCGGGTCCATGGCGGCGGACGGCAGCACCTCCGGCGTGGAGGCGACAGACACCAGCCCCACCCCCAGCAGCAGAGCAGCACGCGGCAGAAATCCTGCCCAGAATCCTGAATGTATCGACACAGCGTTTTCCCCCCCGGAAACTGCAAGGCCGAAGTCATTTTGCCAGAATTACAGCCGATCCTCAACGGCCCGACCGCCGCGGCCTATCCGGCCAGAACAACGAAGGGGTTTCACCCCTTCACCCCAGCAGGGGCCTCAGGCCCCTGCACCCCGAAGTATTATTTTTCAGAGCGCTTAGAGGAAAGGAGAACAATGTGAGAATTTTGATTCGGCTGCGGTATATCATGCTTCCGGCACTTCGTTTGATATTGAAAGACGACAGGTCTGAGGCGATGCTTCAGTCGTGAGTATTCCCCGCGATCACCACTTCTTGCCGCAATTCTACACGGCTCGTTGGGCGAGCGAGGGGTCAATGGTGCGATACGTGCGTCCTAGATGCCTTGCGCCGTTGCACGAGAAAGCTGTTGTTCCAAAGTCAATTGGAAAAGCTCGAGATCTTTACGCTTACTCAACGGGAGCCACAGAGGCGGAGCGACAGCGTCTTGAGATGCGGTTTTTTGGACCAATTGACCACCGAGCGGCGGAGGCTCTGCAAAAGCTCGACGCTTGCCAATCCGGTTCGACCATCGACAAGGTCGGTTTGGTTCAATTCGTCCTGTCGCTCCAGTACCGCAGCCCTAGCCGAATCGCTTTCATGAGAGACGAGCTTGCCAACCGAATGATCGGTGTTCGTGACTTTGATGCTCACAAACCTGAACAACAGAGGATGATCGCCGATGGGATCAATGATCTTCTCTTGGAGTTGATCTCATCGAAAGACCTTGTTCGGATCATGGCCGATATGCGAGTCTTTCGCATCAACGTTGACTCAAAGCACAGACTTCTGACGTGCGATCTCCCGCTGATGATGTCTCAGGGAATTGCACAGTCTCAGGGTTTCCTCATGTTTCCCTACTCACCAAACCGTATTGCGATTCTTGTGCATGACCCGAAAGTGGCAGAGGCTTTTTCAACTCAGAAACCAGACGTTCTAGCGAAGGCTGTCAACGACGCGTTGGTCCGGCAGGCACGAGAGTTCGTGATCGCGGCGGACCGCTGTTCAAGACGTTTTGTCGAAAATCGTTTCTTGAAAAACCCTGAACCTCTGACCGGTGATGGTATCATGCGCTGGCAGGTGCCTTGACGACCGTGTCCAACCAGGATCGTGACTCCGCGCCTGGGGCCATTCATGAGCATGCATTCAGCGAAAAAGTGCCTTCTTCAGAGTTTCGCTCTCTGGCTGAATAATTCGATACGTCGCGCCAAGCTGACCATCAGCCGTGGAACATTCCCTACAAATCCTACAGCTCCTACACCCAAGCTGTTGATTTCAAACTGTAGGTCAATGTTCCACGTGGAGCAACCAATATGGTATTTCAGGGTGGAGAGGGCCGCGCCCCCTCCCAAAAACCCCTTACGCCTTCGCCATCAGGCTGTGCCGCCGGCTATAGGCGAAATAGATGGCGAGCCCGATCAGGTTCCAGATGCCGAAGCGGACCAGCGTCGTCGTCGGCAGGCTGAACAGCAGATACAGGCAGCCCAGGATCGCCAGCGTGCCCACCACGAACGGGGCCGGGCTGCGGAACAGCCGCTCGGCGTTGGGCGCGGTGCGGCGCAGGATCATCAGGCAGGCCCCCACAGAGATGAAGGCGAGCAGCGTGCCCGCGTTCGCCAGCTCGGCGATCTCGTCCAGCCGGAACACGCCCGCGATGGCCGCGATGGCGATACCGGTGATCAGCGTGATCAGCGTCGGCGCGCCGGTGCGCGGGCTCACCTTGGCAAGGCGGCGCGGCAGCAGCCCGTCGCGCGCCATCACGAAGAAGATGCGGCTCTGCCCGTACATCATCACCAGGATCACGGAAGGCAGCGCGATGATGGCGGCCAGCGCCACCAGATGCGCGGCGACCGGCTGGTTCAGCGTGCGCAGCACCAGCGCCAGCGGCTCCGGCGAATTGGCGAGCTGGGTGTAGGGCAGGGCGCCCACGGCGGCCACCGCGACCAGCATGTAGATCAGCGTGCACACCGCCATCGATCCGATGATGCCGATGGTCAGGTCGCGCTTCGGATTCTTGGCTTCCTCCGCCGAGGTGGCGACGGCATCGAAGCCGTAAAAGGCGAAGAACACGATGGCAGCCGCCGCCATCACGCCGCGCTTCACGCCGTCAGGCCCCACTTCGGATGTGAAGCCATAGGGCATGAAGGGCTGCAGATTGCCGCTGTCGAACGCCGGCATGGCGAACAGCACGAAGGCGCCCAGCGCCAGCAGCTTGATGATGACGAGGATGATGTTCAGCGTGGCGCTTTCCCGCGTGCCCGCGATCAGCATGCCCATCACCGCCAGCGCGACCAGCACGGCGGGCAGGTTGATAATGCCCCCCGCGTGCGGCCCCACCAGCAGGGCATGCGGCAGTTCCACCCCGGCGGATTGAATCCAGCCCACCAGATAGCCAGACCAGCCCACCGCCACGGTGGAACAGGCCAGCGAATATTCCAGGATCAGGCTCCACCCCACCACCCAGGCGGCCGCTTCGCCGATGGCGGCATAGCTGAAGGTATAGGCGCTGCCCGCCGCCGGAATCATGGTGGCAAGCTCGGTATAGGCCAGCGCCGCGCAGGCGCACACCGCGCCCGCGATGGCGAAGGCCAGGATCACGGCCGGCCCGGCGCGTTCGGCGCCCACGCCAGTCAGCGTATAGATGCCGGTGCCCACGATGGCGCCGACCCCCAGCGCGATCAGGTGCGGCCAGGACAGGGTCTTCGCAAGCGCATGGCCATGGCTGTGCTGTGTCACTTCGCTCAATGACTTACGCCTGGCAGACATTCATCCCCTCTCCCTCGATGACATTCAGTTCGTTTTTCAGATCGTCCAGCGTGGAGCGGATATGATGCTCCAGCAGCGCCTTCAGCCCGGCGCCGTCGCGCGCCAGAAACGCGTCCAGCAACTCGCGATGTTCCTGATGGGCGCGGGTTTCGCGGCCCGCCGGTTCCAGATGCGCCACCACATAGCGCTCCGCCATGATCGACAGCCGCTCGACCAGCTGGGTGGTCAGCGGCCGGTCGGCGCTGTGCGCCAGCGCAACATGATACTCCCGGTTGCGCACCGCCACCTGCGCAAGGTTCACCCCCGCCGCGCTGTCCAGCCGCTCAAAGGCCTCGATCACGGCGGCGCGCTCGATTTCGCCCGCCGTCTGCGCGGCATGGGCGGCGGCGGCCGGCTCGATGGAGAGCCGCAGTTCGAAGATCTCGTCCAGCTGGCTGGCGGAAAGGGGCTGCACGAAATAGCCCCGGTTGGCATGGCTGACGATCAGCCCGTCCTGCTCCAGCCGGGCCAGCGCTTCGCGCAGCGGGATCTTGCTGATCCCCAGTTCGGCCGCCAGTGCGTCCTGCCGAATGGGGGCGTTGTCCGCCAGCCGGCCCGTCACGATCTGCTCGCGCACGATCTCGAACACACGGTCCGAAAGGGTGCGGACGACAAGGCTCAAACCGGGTTCCTCATTTGACCTGGAAACCCTCCCAGAACGGGTCGGCGCGGTCAATCCAGATCGTGTTGATCCCCGTCTGGACTGCGGAGCCCTGGATGGAGGGGATGATGGCGGTGTGATCGCCCAGCTTCGTTTCGGCCTCGACCCGGCCGATGAAGCGGCTGCCGATATAACTTTCATGCACGAAGCGGTCGCCGACCTTCAGCTTCCCCTTCGAGTGCAGATGCGCCAGCCGCGCCGAGGTGCCGGTGCCGCAGGGGCTGCGGTCGATCGCGCCTTCGCCGTAGAAGACGGCGTTGCGGCCGTCCGCGCCTTCGCCCTTCGGCTTGTCCGCCCAGAGGATGTGGCTGACGCCCCGGATGGTCGAATCCAGCGGATGCACGGGTTCATACTTTTCGCGGATCGCCTGCCGCAGCTTGCGGCTGAGTTCGATGATACGGGCGGCGCCCAGATCGTCGAGGCCCGTGTAGGCGCCCTGCGGTTCCACGATGGCGTAGTAATTGCCGCCGTAGGAGACATCGACCTTCAGCGGGCCGAGGCCGTCCAGCTCCACCTCGATCCCCGTCGCCGCGACATAGGCCGGCACGTTGGTGATCTTCACCGAGGTGACTTTATCGCCCGCCGTTTCATAGGCGATGTCGATGAGGCCGGCGGGCACCTCGATCTTCAGCCTGCCGGGCACGGCGGGGGTGACCAGCCCGTTTTCCAGCGCGAAGGTCACCATGCCGATGGTGCCGTGGCCGCACATGGGCAGGCAGCCCGAGGTTTCGATGAAGAGGATGCCGGTGTCGGTGTCGGGCCGGGTCGGCGGATAGAGGAAGCCGCCCGACATCATGTCATGCCCGCGCGGCTCGAAGCAGAGGCCGGTGCGGATCCAGTCGAAGCGGGACATGAAGTCCTGCCGACGTTCGGACATGGTGCTGCCTTTCAGCAGCGGGGCCCCGCCCGCCACAAGGCGGACGGGGTTACCGGCGGTATGTCCATCAATGCAGAAGAAGGTGTGACGCATAAGGTTAACGTCGCCTTAAGCTGCCTTGGCGGAACCAAGTTCGGGGCGGGTCGCGGCGGCCTTTTCCACCATCGCGATCACTTCGGCGCGGCGGGCGCCTTCCAGCACATAGCGGGGCGGCAGCACGCGCTCTGAGCCACGGCCCATCACCTGCTCGGCGAGCTTGATGGACTGAACCAGATCATGTTCGGCATCCAGGTGCAGCAGCGGCATGAACCAGCGATAGATTTCCATCGCCTTGGCATGATCGCCACGATCGAAGGCGCGCACCAGTTCCACCGATTCCTTGGGGAAGGCGTTGGTGAGGCCGGACACCCAGCCCTGGGCGCCCAGATACAGGCCTTCCAGTGCCACATCGTCCAGACCCGCGAACAGGGTGAAGCGGTTGCCGAAGGCATTCTTGATGTCGGTGAAGCGGCGGGTATCGGGCGCCGATTCCTTGATCGCCACGATGTTCTTCACATCCTTCACCGCTTCCAGCACGTCGTTGCTGATCGTCGTGCGATAGGCGGGCGGGTTGTTGTAGAGCATGATCGGCAGGCCGGTCTTTTCCGCCACGCCCTTGAAGTGGGCGGCCAGTTCATGCGCCTTGGGCACATAGACCATGGGGGGCAGCAGCATCAGCCCGTCGGCGCCGGCCTTTTCGGCGGCTTGCGCATAGCGGGCAGCGCGGCGGGTATCATATTCGGAGACGCCGGTGATGACGGGCACGCGACCCTTCACCGCTTCCACGATGGCGGTCAGAACGGTGACCTTCTCGTCGAAATCCAGCGAGTTGTTCTCGCCCACGGTGCCCAGTGCGATCACGCCGGTGACGCCGTCGCGGATCAGATCATCGACCACGCGCTGCGTATCCGCCACGTCGATCGACAGGTCTGCACGGACCTGCGTGGTGACTGCCGGGAAAACACCCTTCCAACCGATTGCCATGTCGCTATTCCCCATATGACTGTTCGTCGTTTGACTTCGAATATCGTATACGATAATGAATCGGCCATGGCAAGCGGGCATTTTTCATGAGCAAAATTCTGGTGATCGGCGGTGGTGTGGTGGGGCTGTCATCCGCCCTGGGCCTCGCGCGCGCCGGGCATGAGGTGAAGCTGCTGGAGCCGGACGCGGCGCGGACCGCGGCGAGCTGGGGCAATGCCGGCCATATCGCGACCGAGCAGGTGGCACCCCTCGCATCCGTGGACACGCTGATGTCGGCCTGGAAGCGGCGATTCGCCGGCGGCGGGGCGATGGACCTGCCGCTGCATCTGGCGCCGCACTGGCTGCCGTTCGCGCTGCGCTTCGTGAATGCCTCCAGCCGGGATTCGTTTCAGGACGGCTGCGATGCGCTGCGCCCGCTGCTGGCGCAGGCGTTGCCCGCGTGGGAGCGGCTGGCGGATGCCGTGGGCCGACGTGAGCTGCTGAAGCGGGACGGCCATCTGGTGGCGTGGGAAAGCGAAGCCAGCGCAGCAAAGGGCCGGGCGGCATGGGCCGCCGCCGACACCGGCACGGCCAGTGTGCATGCGGCTTCGGCGGACGATCTGTCGGCAATTCGTGGCGTGACGAGTGCGCAGATTGCAGGCGCGGTCCGATTCAGCGGTACGGCGCAGATCGCCGATCTGGGGCAGCTGGCGGATGCGCTGGAAGCAGCCCTGCTGGCGGCGGGCGGACAGATCGTGCGCGAACGCGCGGCCGTGGCGGTGCGGGGCGGTCGGGCGGTCGTGGCCGGGCATCCGGCTGACCTCGTGCTGGTGTGCGCGGGCGCCCGCAGTGCGTCGCTGGTGGCGCCCGCCGGCCTGAAGGCGCCGCTGATCGCGGAGCGCGGTTATCATATCAGGGCCGATGCCTCGGACTGGCCTCAGGACATGCCGCCGCTGGTTTTCGAGGACAGGTCCATGATCGTGACCCGCTATGCGCAGCAGGTGCAGGCGGCGAGCTTCGTGGAGTTCGGCGCCGTCGATGCCCCGCCGGATGTCCGCAAATGGGAACGGCTGGAGAGCCATGTGGCCGCACTCGGCCTGCCCGTGCGCGGGCCGTTCACACGCTGGATGGGTGCCCGCCCGACGCTGCCGGATTATCTGCCGGCCATCGGCCGCTCGGCGCGGGTGCCGAACCTGCTCTATGCCTTCGGGCACCAGCATCTGGGCTTGACGCTGGCGGCGATCACGTCCGAACTGGTGGCCGCTCTGGTGGCGGAAACCACGCCTGCCGTGCCGCTGAAACCCTTTGATCTTGCCCGCTTTGGAGGACGCCCATGATTGGTGGCTCAACCGCAGATGCCGAACTGGCGACCCTGACTCCCTGGGCGGACCGTGCGCCCGCCATCACGGCGGCGGAACGTCAACAGCGGCTGGCGAAAGCGCGCGAGGGGCTGGCCGCGTTGGGGGCGGATGCGCTTCTGGTGAACGCCGGGCCCAGCCTGCGCTATTTCACCGGCGTCAGCTGGGGCGCGACCGAGCGGCTGGTGGCGCTGCTGCTGCCCGCCCGGGGCGAGCCCATCATGATCTGCCCGACGTTCGAGCTGGGCTCGCTGCAGGCGGAACTGGCCATCGCGGCCGACATCCGGCTGTGGGAAGAGGATGAGAGCCCGACCGACCTCGTGGTCGCCTCTCTGCCCGCCGGGGCGACGCTGGCGCTGGACCCGCTGCTGAACTTCGGCGCCGCCCGGCGGCTGGGCGAGAAGCTGGCCATCGTGGACGGGGCGCCCATCATCGACGGCCTGCGCATGCGCAAATCCCCCGCCGAGCTGGCGCTGATGCAGCAGGCGAAGGACATTACGCTGGAAGTGCACCGCCGCGCCGCGCGCATTCTGGCGCCGGGCATCCGCGCCAGCGAGGTGAAGCGCTTCATCGATTCCGCCCACCGCGCGCTCGCGGGCATGGGATCCACCTTCTGTGCGGTGCAGTTCGGCCGCGCGACCGCTTTCCCCCATGGCCTGCCGGGCGACCAGCAACTGGCCGAAGGCGAGCTGGTGCTGATCGACACTGGCACCACGGTGGAGGGCTATCATTCCGACATCACGCGCAGCTACGCCTTCGGCAACGTCGGCGACGAGATCGCCGGGCTGTGGGCGCTGGAGAAGGAGGCGCAGGCCGCCGCCTTCGACGCGGTGGTGCCGGGCGCGCCGTGCGAGAGCGTGGATGCGGCAGCGCGGGTGGTTCTGGAGCGCGCCGGGCTGGGGCCGGACTATCGCCTGCCGGGCCTGCCGCACCGCACCGGCCATGGCATCGGCCTTGCCATCCACGAACCCGCCTATCTGGTGCGTGGCGACAGCACGCCGCTGGCCGAGGGCATGTGCTTTTCCAACGAACCGATGATCGTGGTGCCCGACCGCTTCGGGATCAGGCTGGAAGACCATTTCCATGTGACGGCGACGGGCGCGAAATGGTTCACCGAACCGCAGGTCTCGCTGGAGCGGCCCTTCGCCTGAACGGGCTTCGCCATGGAAAGGGGACTGCCCTTCCCCCAAGGATGACAGATTTCTGCGGTCGACTCTCTAGCGCAGCCGTCCGGTTGGAACCATCTTCAGGCTGGAAGCTGCGAGACTGCCTGCGTCCGGGCGCTGTCATAGCCGCGATAGTGCGGGCGAAGTGCGATCGCGATGTCGAACAGGGCGATCGCCTCCTGCACCAGATCCTTGGCATCCGGCGCACGGGCGGTTGCATCGGCCGCGTCGGTCGCGCGCATGAGCAGTGTGGTCGCGAGATTGGCGGCCGCGTCGGCGCTGAGCGGGGCAATGGCGCGGGCGATGCGCAGTAGCGCCTCGGCGTTCGTGAGGTTCGCAGCTTCCAGATGCGCGAGGCCGGCGTTGACGAACAGCGTGCCGCCATAAAGCGCGCAGCCGATGCACCAGTGTGTGCGCCCGGCCAGCGCGGCCCGATGCGGGAAGGCCGCCAGCGCCTCTCGATAATAGCCGAGCGCGGCCGAGAGCAGAGCGGGGTCTCGCGGCGCCGCGGTGCGATAGTCCGCCAGCTGCATGTCGGCCAGCGCGCCCAGCAGGCAGGCCTGCTGCATGGTGGCGATGACGTCCGGGTCCGGCTGCAGCGCGGCCGCGCCGGCGACGAGCGGAGTGGCGAAACTACTGCCGAGCACACCGTCGGGCTGGATCAGCGTATAGTCGGCGGCGTCGGACTGTTTGTAGCCGGCGGGCGGTGTCGCCCAGGCGCTTTCGCCATGCGCGGCGTCGAGCATCCGCCGTTCCAGCTGGAATCCGATGGCGGCGGCGGACCGCGCCATCGCCGGGCAGAACAGGCTGCCGTCGTCATTGCCGACAGCAGCGAAAATCGTGCGGCCGGGGGCCGCGGCCTCAACTGCCTCGCACAGGCAGCCGGACGGCAGCGGGCATTGCCTAGGGCGCATCGCCACCAGCGGGAACAGGGGCTTCAGTTCGAGCGTAAGGCCTGCGAGCGGCACTGCCACGCCGAGGCTGATGCAGAGCAGGCCGGCTTCGCTGTCGGCGACCTTGCGCAGCGCGGCACGCATGGCGTGGCGGTCCGGGCCATCGGGCCCGCCGATGGCGTAGAGGTCGAGCGCCGCATCGGGCGCGATGCTGTTGACCAGCAGGGCGACCACCGTGCCATGCGACAGGTCAGCGCCGGGGCGGTTGGGCAGGCAGAGGGTGGCGTTGGCTGCGAGAGCGGGGATCGTGAGGTCGAAGGCGGAATCGAGGATGGCGATGCGCCGGCCTGCCCCGCGCAGCCCGGCCGCGTGCGCCAGCGCCACCGCTTCCCAGAAGGGCCCCGTGCGGGGGAAGGCCCAGTCTCCGCTGGCGCGGTCATAGCCGGCGAGCAGCCTCTCGGCCTCCGGCCCGGCATAGTCCAGGCGGGGTTCAGGAGGTTGGGATTCAGAGGTCCTCGTCATAGGGCGAGACTTCCGCGAACGGGTCTGGCGCGGACTTTGCCGCGCTGTCCGACTCCAGCGGAACCACCTTGCCGTCCTGCCACCAGCCGGTGCGCGCGCGGTAGAGCAGCAGGCCATAGGGATAGAAGGCGACGCCCGCCGGATCGCGGATGGCGGTGGTGTAGGACGCGGCCGATGTCGCGCCGAAGGCGACCGAGGCGTCGGCGATGTCGAGCTGCTGCAGTGCCTTGGCCTTGCCGGTGAGCTCGACTCCGGTGTCGCCGGATTCCGACAGCACCAGCGCGATTGCCTTGGCCAGCCGCACTTCGGAGACGAACACCGTGTCCCTGCCGAAGCTCTGACTGCCCCAGGGTAGCGTCTCCATCACCTCCCGCAGGTTGCGGATGTAACGCCGGCGCTGATCGGAAACGTGCAGCAGCACGCCGCCGCCGCGCTTGAAGTTGAGCTTGCCGCCAACCTTGGCGTTGGGGTCTACCGTTGCTTCCGCCCCGAGCGAGAGCGACAGGCTGATGCCGACGGAGAATTTGCTTCGGGCGGAGACCGGGATCTCCTCTTCCTCGACGATCGCAGTGGCGGCACCATAGTCGGTGTAGCTGCCCTCACGGTGGAAGATGCCGTCGCGCATGATTCCGATGTCCCCAGGCACGACGCCCTGACCCGGCAGCCAAACCGGGTGGCACAGCATCTCCTGGCGGAAGCGGTGGGAATAGAATTCGGGAAGCGACATGGTCCAATGCCCCCATTGTCCAACGTCTTGACCCTATCATGCGGTGCGGATGAGGGCCACAGCTATTGTAAAGGTGCCTCCGGTTCCATGAGGCGTTTGAACCAGCCCTTGCCCAGGACGATGGCGGTGGCTGCTGCAAGGGGCAGGGCGGCTGTGAGGGCCCAGAAGGCGGCCGGGCCCAGCGGCTCGTAGAAGCGGCCGAGCCAGCCGATGAAGAAATAGGCGGGCATGGTGCTGGCCTTCATCGTCGCCATCATCATCGCGTTCACGGACGGGGGGGAATCCCGGGAGATGAGCGACTGGGTGGGCGGTTCCGACCAGCCGAAGCTGAAGTCCATCATCAGGAAGAAGAGGATCCACATCAGCACGGGCACCACGGGCAGCGTCGCGACGAGGGCGATGTAGAGATAGGCCGCGCCGACGCCGAGGTAGCCGATGGTGACCTTGGTGAAATCGGACGGCTCGCGGTTGCGCTTGCCCAGCGCCACCCAGATGCGGTTGGCGAGCAGCACGCCCAGGATGGTGAAGATGCCGTCCGCGACGAGGATCCAGGTGACAGGGACTTCCCAGCCGAGGATGTTGCGGTTCACCGCCGTGTCGCCCCACACGATCATCAGGCCATAGGCCTGCGCGGCGGCGGAATAGAGAATATAGGGGAGGAGCAGCAGCAGGATGGCGCCCACCTGCCGGCGCTCGTGCGGGGTGAGGCGGACTTTCTCGCCGCGTTTCACGATCCTGTCCGGCGGGAGGTGGCGGCGCCCGGCGAGATAGGTGCATAGCCCGATCAGCATGCCGATGCCGGCCGCGCCGAAGCCCCAGTGCCAGCCGACCTTTTCCCCCAGCGTGCCGATAATGAGGGGGGAGGCCAGCGCACCGATGTTGAGGGTGATGAGGTAGATGCCGAAGGCGCGGGTGCGGCGCTGGTCGTCCGGCGCATACAGAAGGCCGACCTGCGCCACCATGTTGCCCAGCACCCCGCCCGAGCCGAGCACGATCAGCAGCAGGGCGAGGACGAACAGCTGCTCGAACGCCATGGCGAGGTGGCCGGCGGACATCAGCAGGCAGCCCAGGATGATGGTGCGCGTCTTCCCCAGCACCCGGTCCCCCAGCCAGGCGCCGATGAGCGGGGTGCCGTAGATGAGGCCGGAGTAGATGCCGAAGGTCTGCGCCGCGAAGCCCAGATCGGTCATCGGGCCGACGATGGCCGACAGCCCCTGCCGGAACGTTGCCAGCCCGAACACGCCGCGCGCATGATCTGGCAGCAGCAGATATTTCGTCATGTAGAGCATCAGCAGCGCCTGCATTCCGTAGAAGGAAAAGCGCTCCCACATCTCTGTGGTGGCGAGCACGGTGAGGCCGCGCGGGTGGCCGAAGAGTTCCTTGCTGGTGGGTGCCATCGATGCTCCGCGCCCGGTGCCTTAGGGGGCGGGCGATGGCGGAGAGGCTAGGCGAGAATGGGGTGGGGCCAAAGGGAAATCGGCATGGGGCGGACCGAGTTGCAGGAAGGAGCAGAGGAGGGGTCAGCCGCCTACGTAATCGCCATAATATCCGCGTAGAGTTGTCCCGGGATGGTGACGCCCTCCACAAGGGTTTTCGCCCGCGCGGCGTAGCGGCGGGCGGAGGGCAGGCGGGCGCCCTGCGCCTCGATCGCCGAAAACATCGCCTCGGCCGCCGCGAAGCGGCCATCGAGGTCCGCGCCGAGGAAGCCCTCCGGATCGAGCGCGATGATCAGTTCGCCGCCGATGGGGGAGCCCATGCGGCCGCCGTCTGCCGCAATGGATTCGGCGCTGGTCATGTCCCCGATCAGCGGGCCCGCCAGCAGCTCCACCATCGCGGCGAGCGCGGAACCCTTGTGGCCGCCAAAGGTGCGCATGGCGCCGTCCAGCACGGACTTCGCATCGGTGGTGGGGTTACCGTCTGCGTCATAACCCCAGCTGTCCGGCACCGGCTTGCCGGCGCGGCGGTGCAGTTCGATCTCGCCCCGGGCGACTTCGGTGGTGGCGAAATCGAACACGAACGGGTCGCGGCCGGGGCGCGGCCAGCCGAAGGCGATGGGGTTGGTGCCGAACACCGGTTTCGTACCCCCGGCCGGCGCCACCCAGGCGTGGTTCGGCGTCACCGCCAGCGCAACCAGTCCCTGCTCGGTCACGGCTTCCACCTCGGGCCAGAGCGCTGCGAAATGCACGGCGTTGGTGATGGCGAGCGCGGCGATGCCGTGCCTGCGCGCCTTCTCCGCCAGCAGCGGCAGGCCGCGTTCGAACGGCAGCTGGGCAAAGCCGCCCTTGCCGTCCACCTTCACCAGCGCGGGCGCAGGTTCGGTGACGACAGGCACGGCATCGGGCAGGGCCACGCCCGTGCGCACGCTGCTGGCGGCGACCAGCAGGCGGTAGATGCCATGGCTGGCGCAGCCGTCGCGCTCGCCGGACACCATGGTTTCGGCCACTGCATCGGCATGGTCGGGCGCAAGGCCCACAAGGCGCAGCTTGGCGCGGGCCAGCGTGCGCAGATCGTCCAGCGTCATGTGAACGTCGGGCATTTGCACGTCACTCATTGCGGTCTGGCCGTGAACAGGCGAACGCCGAACACCGGTCCGACACGGTTGCGGTCGTGCGGAACGAATTTCACCCGCACGCTGCTCTTGCCGCGTGTGAGCGCTTCCGGGACGGGCGTGTCGATGTCGATGAATTCGCCCGGCCTGTCATGCGCGAGCTTCTGGGTAATGAGCTTCTGTCCGTCAATCAGGATGTCGAAGTTGTTCGGGCGTTCGTCGCCCCAGTAGCTCGCCTGCAGCACCAGTGGGCCGGGCTTCACCTTCATGGTGAATTCGAGGAAGCCGCCGGAGCGCGCATCTCGGCCTTTGCGGCCGCGATAGACAACGGGATAGGAAATCTCGGCTGTCAGATCATGGTCGCGCTCAGGCTGCATCTCGCCCAGATGCATGACATCGACGGAGCGGGCGGCGAGGTCCTTCAGCCGCGCCTGTTCGGCCAGGAAGGCAGCCTCTTCAGCCGCCCATTCGCCGTCGGTGAAACGGCGGAAATAGACGGCGCTCAACCGCTGGTGCTGACGATGGAAGGGGGCGAAGCCAAGGTCGCCGGGCCGCACCACGCCGCGCGCGGCATAGCGGGCCGAGGCCGGATCGGTAGCGCTGAAGCCCCCCAGAAGATCTGCGCCGACCAGCGCCGGTGCCGCCGCCGTGAAGGGCTTGTCGGCCGGGCCCAGATCGGCGGCCAGGACCAGTGGGCCGCGCAGTACGGCGACGGTGCCGTCATCGCCTTGCGTCGCTTCCAGCCGCAGCTCCATCGGCAAATGGATCGAGACGCTGTCCCCCGCCTTCCACTTGCGTGTCACCATGGCATAGCCGCGGCCGTGTTCGGCCTGAACCGGCTCTCCGTTCACGCGCACGTCCGCTTTGCCCGCCGCCCAGCCGGGCACGCGCAACGCGACGGGAAAGCGGCCGGGCTTCAGTTGCGAGAACGTCAGAGTGGCGTCGCCGGCATAAGGATAGGCGGTGTCCAGCGACAGCTGCGCGCGGCGCGTGACCCATTGCGCATCAGCCGGGATATAGAGGTTCACGAACAGCGTGCCCTCCGTTTCTCCGTCAGGCGTGCCTTCCCAGAAGATGCTGTCGCCATGCTTGGCATGCGCCTCCATGCCGGAGCCGACGCAGCACCAGAACTGATCGTCGCGCGTGCTGGAATAGCGGCGCGGAATGCCGGACATCAGCGGGGTCATGTAAGAGAAGCCGCCGGTTTCGGGATCCTGCGCCGCAAGCGTATGGTTCAGATGGGCGCGCTCATAATAATCGAACAGCGCGCCGTCGGGCTGCCAGGCCCACAGGTGCCGCGTCAGCTTCATCATGTTGTAGCTGTTGCAATGCTCGCAGGTCTGCTCGGTAATATGCTTGGCGACCTGGTCGGGCTCGAAGAAATATTCCCGGTCCGCGTTGCCGCCGATCACATAGCTGTGATGACCTGTCACCCGATCCCAGAAGAAGCGGGCTGCCTTCGCCCGATCCGGGGCGCCTTTCTCGTTTGCGCGCAGGGCAACCTCATGAATACGCGCCTGCGCGATCAGCTTCGGAATTTGGGTGTTGGCGTGGAAGTTGGCCAGCCGATCCTCACCGGCGAAGATCGGGTCAAGCACCTTCCTGTCATACAGCAGCTCCGCCATCTTCAGCCAGCGCTTGTCGCCGGTTCGCGCGGCCAGCTCGGCATAGCTTTCGGCGAGACCGCCATATTCGCAGGCCAGCACCTCTTGCACCTGATCGGGTGTCAGCGGTGCGAACACCTTCTCGAAGTAGCCGCCCAGGCCCTCCACCACGGTCAGAGCCTGCGCGTTGCCCCAGGCGGCGTGCACATCCAGCAGGCCCGCGAACAGCTTGTGCATGGTGTAGAGCGGGGCCCAGCTGCCGTTCAGATCAAAGCCGGTGGAGCGGATGTCGCCCGCCATGATCTCGGGGAAGATCTCCTCCCCATCCACCACGCTGCCGTCCTTCCGCTTGCGGCCAAGCGCGCCGACATAGCCGGTGCCGCGTTTCGTCTGCGCCTCTGCCAGCTGGGAGACGATATAGTCCGCCCGGCGGCGCATGTCCGCATCACCCGTCTGCTGCTGCATCAGCACCAGCGCGGTCAGATAATGGCCCAGCGTGTGGCCTGCGATGGTGTCGGATTCCCAACCGCCATAGATCGGCGCCTTCGGCTCCAGACCCGCATATTTGCGGAAGTTGTGCAGCAGCCGGTCCGGCTGCAGCCGGTGCAGATAGGCGCGGTTCGCTTTCACGGCGAGCGCGTAATCGGATGGCTTCAGCCGCACCGACACAAGCGGCAGCGGCTTTGCCTGCGCGGCACCAGCCGTATCGCGCGCGGCGAAGGCTGGCAGAGGGGTAGCGATGGCGGCAGCACCTGCCAGAAGTTCCCGGCGCCCAAGCGTCAGCATCTTATCTCCCTTGATGGCAATATCGTATACTATAGACGAATGAGGCGATTGGTCAAGATTGGAGGTCGCCGGCGGACAGGGAAATGATTTCGTTGCACCCTCGACGTGGGTGTCGCGCGCTACTCACCAGTTGTGTGCGTGACACGGTTTGATTGCCTGCGGCGCTTGGGCTTGCTGGCGCCGCAGGCAGTAAACCTCAGCCGTCAGCGCAACCTAAACGATCAGCCTTCTAATGTGGGTACAGGGAGCACGGCTCCCTGCCGGGGTGAAGGGGCAGAGCCCCTTCGAACTTTGTTAGAATTCCATCCCCAGCAGCCCGCCCAGCTCCGCCAGCGCCTGCGCTTCGGAATTCACCTTGATCGCCGCCATGCCCAGCGCGGCGGCGGGTTTGCAGTTGATGCCGAGGTCGTCGAGGTAAATGCAGCGGGACGGATCCAGCGAGAGGGCTTCGCACATCATCTGGTAGATGCGGGGGTCGGGCTTGCGGACGCCGGCCTTGGAGCTTTCGATCACATGGTCGAAGCGGGCCAGCACGGCGCTGACGGCGGCCGCCTTGGCGGCATCGTCCGTCATCCCCGCGCCGTGGCCGACCTGGGCGTTGTTGGTGATGCAGCCGATGGCGAAGCCGGCGGCCTTCAGTGTGTCGAGCGTGGCGACCATGCGGGGGCGGATCTCGCCCGAGAGCAGGGCCAGCACGTCGGCGCCAGGCACGTCGTGGCCCAGCGCCTGGGCTTCGGCGCGGAAGGCGGTGTCGAACTCGGCGCCGCCGATCTCGTTGCGTTCCAGTTTCGCCCAGGCGTTGCTGTCGGGGTTCCGCGCGTTCACGCTGCGGATGAAGTTGGCGGGCAACCCCCGCTTCGCTTCGTAGCGGTTGAAGGCTTCGAACGGCGAGCTGGTGATGACCCCGCCGAAATCCCACAGCACTGCCTGATAAACCGTCATCGCCATCTCCTCCCGGCCACCGGCGCGGGATGGCGGCTGGATTGCGGGTGCGCAACTGGGAAGACTGCTTGCCCTGCCGCTGCCAAGCTGGCACCGAAGGGGCCATGGGAAAGACGTTGACCTGGTGGATCCTCGGCGCACTGGTGCTGGGGCTTGTCGTGGGATTTGCGGCGAACAGTGCCGCTTCGCCGGAAACGGTGAAGGAACTGGTCTATTATCTGGGCATCGTGACCGATCTGTTCCTGCGGCTGATCAAGATGATCATCGCGCCGCTGGTGTTTGCCGCGCTGGTCTCCGGCATCGGCCATATGGGGGGTGACGCAAAGGCGCTGGGGCGGATCGGCGGGCGGGCGCTGGGCTGGTTCATCGGCGCTTCGTTCATTTCCATCACCATCGGCATCTTCGCGGTGAACCTGCTGCAGCCCGGCGTGGGGCTGGAACTGCCGCTGCCGCCGGTGGATGCCAGCAGCGGGGTGGCGACCGTCGGGTTCGATCTGAAGAAGTTCGTGACGCATCTGGTGCCCAAGTCCATCTTCGAGGCGCTGGCGACGAACGAGATCCTGCAGATCGTGATCTTCTCCCTGTTCGCGGGCGTGGCGCTGGCGAAGATGGGGGAGAAGGGTGCGCCGATCCTGAAGGCTGCCGACGCCATCATGCACCTGATGCTGATCGTGACGGGCTTCGTGATGCGCTTCGCGCCGCTCGCGGTGTTCGCCGCCGTGACGGCCACCATCGCCGAGCGCGGGCTGGGCGTGCTGATCACCTATGGCGCCTTCATGGGCGGTTTCTATGTGGCGCTGGCGCTGCTGATGCTGACGATCCTGTTTGCGGGCGGGCTGGTGATCGGCATGAAGAACGCCGGGCGGCTGGCGCTGGAGATCCGCGACCCCATCGTGCTGGCCTTCACCACTGCGAGTTCGGAGGCCGCCTATCCGCGCACGCTGGAAGCGCTGGAGCGCTTCGGGGTGCCGCCCAAGATCGCCAGCTTCGTGCTGCCGCTGGGCTACAGCTTCAACCTCGACGGCTCGATGATGTATTGTTCGTTCGCGACGATCTTCATCGCGCAGGCCTATGGTATCGACCTGACCATCGCGCAGGAGGTGGCGATGCTGCTGATCCTGATGGTGACGTCGAAGGGGATGGCCGGCGTGCCGCGTGCCAGCCTTGTGGTGATCGCGGCGACGCTGGGGCAGTTCAACATTCCGGAGGCCGGGCTGATCCTGATTCTGGCGGTCGATCACTTCCTGGATATGGGGCGGTCCGCCTCCAACGTGGTGGGGAATGCCGTGGCCACAGCGGTGGTCGCGGAGTGGGAAAAGAAGCGCGAGCCCACGGAAAGCGCTGCCTGACGCATTTTGCGGAGTATCACTCCGCAATCTCTTGACTCCGATTGTCGTTGAGTTAACCTCGCCCCCAATAAAGAGGGAGTGAGGAACAATGGCCACGCTTGCGCGCCCGGCGGCTCTGCCGCTGGAAGTACTGGATATCGGCAATCCGCATCTGTGGACGGATTACAGCCACATACTGCCCTATTTTGCCGAAATGCGGCGCGCCGGGCCCGTGCACTGGTGCCCGGAAAGCATGTATGGCCCCTATTGGAACATCGTGTCCCACCAGCACATCATGGAAGTGGAGGGGCGGCCGGACATCTTTTCCTCCAGCTGGGAAAAGGGCGGCATCACCATCGCCGACGCGCCGGAAGGCCGCGAGAATGAGCCCAAGATGCCGATGTTCATCGCCATGGACCGGCCCGAGCACACCGGCCAGCGCCGCACCGTGGCACCCGCCTTCACGCCAGCCGAAATGGTGCGGCAATCCGGCGACATCCGCCGCCGCACCGCCGAGTTGCTGGACAGCCTGCCGGTGGGCGAGGAGTTCGACTGGGTGGACAAGGTCTCCATCGAGCTGACCACCGGCATGCTGGCGATCCTGTTCGACTTCCCCTGGGCCGACCGGCGGCTGCTGACGAAATGGTCTGACGTGGCGACCGATTTCGAGGCCATCGAGGATGAGGAGAAGAACAACAAGCGCTGGGAAATCCTGTTCGAGATGGTGGCCTACTTCACCAATCTCTGGAACGACCGCGCCAACAAGGAGCCGCGCCCGGACCTGATTTCCATGATGATCCATTCCGACGCGACCAAGAACATGACGCCGCAGGAATATCTGGGCAATCTGGTGCTGCTGATCGTGGGCGGCAACGACACCACGCGCAACACCATGTCTGGCGCGGCGATGGTGCAGAACCTCTATCGCGACAATTGGCAGAAGATGATGGCGGACCCGTCCCTGATCCAGAACGGGGTCTCCGAACTGATCCGCTGGCAGACGCCGCTTGCCCATATGCGCCGCACCGCGACCGAGGATTTCGAAGTGGGCGGGCAGCTGATCCGCGCGGGCGAGAAGGTGGTGATGTGGTATCTCTCCGCCAATCGCGACGAGGCGCTGTTCCCCAATGCGAATGTGTTCGATCCCACCCGCGAGAACGCCCGGCGGCACCTGGCCTTCGGCTTCGGTATCCACCGCTGCGTCGGTGCCCGTCTGGCCGAACTGCAGATCGGCCTCCTGCTGGAGGAAATGCAGAAGCGGCAGATGAAGGTGGAGATCGTGGGCGAGCCGACGCGGGTTTATTCCTCGTTCGTGCACGGCTTCCGGGGGCTGCCCGTGGTGATGACGCGCAACTGACCGCCCCCGGGGCTGGGGCGTACGAGTTGGGGAGAGAGCGGAGCGCCCCGGTCGGAAACGGCCGGGGCGCTTTGCTTTTTGGGCGATGGAGGACTCCAAGGGCTCTGCCCTTGGAACCCGGCAGGGAGCTGTGCTCCCTGCACCCACATTAATAGGGTGATCGGTGAGGTTGTGCTGAAGGCTGAGGTTTGATTGCCTGCGGCGCTTTGGGTGGTGCGCCATTGCCCCTCCCACCGCTCAGGCTGAGCTTGTCGAAGCCCCATTTGGTGTGATGCCCGGGCTCGGCCATTGCGCCTTCGCGTCGGGGGCTTCGACAAGCTCAGCCTGAGCGGGTTGGGATGACGTTGGGGTTTGTGGGAAGGTTGTGGGTCAGGCCCGGCTTGGACACCCCCTCTCCAGCTCTCCCCCTGACAGGGGGAGAGGGCTGATGTTGCGCCGCAGGCAATCGAATCTCTTCACGCGCGTGAGCTGGGAGGGGGAGCGCCACGCCAATGTCGAGGGTGCAGGGAAATCATTTCCCTGCCCGCCGGAGGCAAAACCCCTGAAAGACCCTCAGTAACCGGGCGCGGGCCGGCCCTTGGGATCGGGGCCGTGGCGGTTGGGGCCGGGCGTACCGTCGATCAGGGCAAAGACGAGGATGACGATGCTGCCGATGGCGGTGAGGCCCAGCAGAATCCACCAGCCTGAATTACCGCTGTCGTGGATGCGGCGTACCGTGACGGCGAGGGAGGGGAGGAACAGCAGCAGCGAGGCGAGGGCTATGGCGAGCATGGGCCAGGTGACGGCCGGTGCGCCGTTCATCTGGGCCATCAGTTCATCGGCGGTGGAGGCTTCGGGCAGCGGGCCGAGCGTGCTGAACAGCCAGATGGAGAGGACGGTGTAGAGGATGGCGACGAACAGCTGCCACAGCCAATATTCCTTGCGCCGGGCCCGGCCGGAGAAGGTAGCGAATTTGCGAAGCGGTTGGAACATCAGTGACATGGCAGGCCCCCGGCCGTTGGTTTGCGGATCATCTTTCTACCCCAGCGCCGGGGGCTGCGCCAGCCTCAGGCCTGCGGCGGGCGCCTGCGATAGCTGAGCGCCTCTGCGACATGATCGCGCATCACCATCGCCGATCCGTCGAGGTCGGCGATGGTGCGGGCGACGCGGAGTACGCGGGTCCAGCCGCGGGCCGTCAGTTTCATGGTCTCGGCGGCGCGGGTGAGGAGTTTGCGGGCGTCTTCGGATAGCAGGTCAGGCGATTCCAGCTGCTTGCCCTCGGCCTCCGCGTTGGTTCGGGTTGGCGTGCCGACGTAGCGGGTGGATTGCAGGGTGCGGGCGGCGGTGACCCGGGCGGCGACGTCGGCGCTGCGCTCGGCCGGTGGGGGCAGGGCGAGGTCCGATGCCTTCACCGCCTCGATGTCCACGAACAGGTCGATGCGGTCGAGCAGCGGGCCGGAGATTTTCGACTGGTAATCCGCCGCGCAGCGCGGCGCGCGGGCGCAGGCGAGGCTCGCATCCGCCAGATGGCCGCAGCGGCAGGGGTTCATGGCGGCGATCAGCTGCACGCGGGCCGGATAGGTGACATGCATGGCCGCGCGGGCGACTTCGACTTCGCCACGTTCCAGCGGCTGGCGCAGGGCATCCAGCACGCCGCGCTGGAATTCGGGCAGTTCATCCAGGAACAGCACGCCCAGATGGGCGAGGCTGACTTCGCCCGGTCGGGCTTTGGTGCCGCCGCCCACCAGCGCGGGCATGGAAGCGCTATGGTGCGGCGCGCGGAACGGTCGGGCGCGGGCGATGCGGCCGCCCTCCAGCGCGCCGGCCATGGAGGCGATCATTGCCACTTCCAGCGCTTCCGCCGTGGTGAGTTCGGGGAGGATGCCGGGGAGGGCGGCCGCCATCATCGATTTGCCCGCGCCGGGCGGGCCGCACATCGCGAGATTGTGGCCGCCGGCGGCCGCAATTTCCAGCGCGCGCTTGGGGGTTTCCTGCCCCTTTACATCGCCGAGGTCGGGGCCGGTGAAGGCGCGTGCCTCCAGCTTCGCCGGATCGGGCGGGGGGATCAGGGTATGCCCCTTCAGATGCGCGACAAGAGCGTGCAGATCGGGCGCGGCGACCACCTCCATGCCGTCTGCCGTGCCGGCGAGCCAGGCGGCCTCTGGCCCCTGCGCGGCCGGGCAGATCAGGCCGAGCCCGTGGGCGGCGGCGTGCATCGCCGCCAGCAGCACACCGGGGGAGGGCGAGATGCGGCCGTCGAGGGAGAGTTCGCCCACTACTACATAATGCGCCAGTGCCTCTGCATCGATCACCCCCATCGCCGCAAGCAGGCCGAGCGCGATGGGGAGATCATAGTGCGAGCCCGCCTTTTCGAGATCGGCCGGCGCGAGGTTCACGGTGATCTTCTTGGCGGGCATCGCAAGGCCCAGCGCGGCGAAGGCGGCGGAGACGCGATCGCGGCTTTCCTTCACGGCCTTGTCCGGCAGGCCCACCACCAGGAAGCCGACGAGGCCCGCCGCCACCTGCACCTGCACGTCCACCGCGCGGGCTTCCAGCCCCAGATACGCAACCGTCGCGGCCCGTGCGACCATATGGGCAAATTCCCCGAACGTGGTCCGACCCACATTCGAACGAATGCTATATAATATTGAATCAGAATGGAAATTAAATCTGTGGCGTTTTCTCGTTACAACAGAATTACAACAGCCCGAAATCTGCCCTGAAAGATTCAACAAAAAGTTGAATAGTTTTTTCAATAACTTAGGACTCCAATAGCCATCCGGCCCATGCTATGGTCGCCGCGCGAAGTGACTGCCTGAAGGACGGCCTGCATGAATTCCATCGAATCCCGCGCCCCTGAATGCGAAGGCGGCGCCCCAGCCGAAAACCGAGACGCCGCCAGTGCGAAGCTGTCCACCAAGGCAGCAGCGGTCGCCTATCACAGTTCGACTGGAATGCCAAGGCCCCGTGACACGTATGACGCGCTGTTCGGGGATGATCTGCCCGCCAATGTTGTGCCGCTGCGGCCAAGTCCTTTGGACCTTCCGGTGATGGTCACGGTTTTCCCTGATCGGTTCGCCCGAACACAGAAACCGCGCCCGGCAACATTGCGCCAGATGGGCGACAGCATCCTGAAACGGCGTGCCGCCACAAAGCAGGCGCTGCCCCTGCTGAAGCTGGCGACCTTCGGAGACGATGCCACCGATAAGGGCTGCCTCCGGCACGACGGCAACATGCTGGCTATCAGTGGTGTGGAAGTTGAGCACGATGACGAAACAGTTAGCGTGGATGAGGTGCTGGCGGCGCTGCGGCAGGCGAATGTCGCGGCCCTTGTGTACACCTCCCCCTCCCATCGGGCTGACCGGCCCCGTTGGCGCATCCTCGCGCCGTGCAGTCGTGAACTGCCGGTGGGCGAACGCGATGCGCTGGTTGACCGCCTTGCCGCCGCTGTTGGTGATGTGCTGTCGGGCGAGTCCTGGACGCCTTCTCAAGCCTATTATTTTGGCGGCGTTGGCGATGCGCCCGACCATCGAGCGGAACTGGTGGACGGGCGGCCTATCGATCTGTGTGACGAGCTGGACGGGTTGATTCCAGCCGAAGCGGCGCCCGCACACAACGCCGAAAAACGCCCGCCTCTGACCTTCGCACCCGGCCAGCTCGAAACGGAATTGGCGTTGATCCCCATCGAGCGGCTCGACGATTATTTCGATTGGGTGACGCTCGGGCAAGCCCTGCACCACCAGTTCGGGGGCAGCGATGACGGGTTCGGCATCTGGCTGACTCATAGCGAGCGTTCCGACAAGTTCGACGGCGACGTGAAGGCCATGCGCCAGAAATATCGTGGATTCGGCCGCAACCGGCGACAGCCTGTCACGATGGCGACCGTCCGTCAGTGGGCGCAGGAAGCTCGGGCGGCTGCGCTCGTCGATCAGTTCGACGAAGACTCCGACGAATACGACAGCCTGTTCGGCGACGATGACAACGATGACGATTTCAGCAGTACGACGGAGGTGATCAAAGCCGTCGAACCCGGTTCGACGCTGGATTGGGTGTCGCTGCTGGATATCAATGAAGAGGGGGCAATCAAGGGCACCCTCCACAACACCGAGATGATCGTGCTGAATGATTCCCGACTGATCGGGTTGCCGCAACTGAACCAGTTCACCATGGAAACCGTACAGCGCACGCCCCCCGGCCATAAGGCGCGTGCGCGCCGCAAGGCCGCCAAGCCGACACGCCAGCTCGTCGGCCCTGTGTGGGACGTGCGGGACCGCCGCAATGGTGAGCTATGGTCATCTGCCCGCGATGCGGCCGTCCGCTCCATTCTGGAAGCCCCGAAAACACAGGGCGGCTATGGGCTGAAGATCACCGACCGCGACTTGAAGGCGGCTGTCACGCTGGCTGCCTACAGTAACTGCTTCCACCCCGTCCGCGAATATCTCAGCGGTCTGAAGTGGGACGGCGTGCTGCGCGTCGAACAGTTGTTCATCAAGTATATGGGGGCACCTGACAACGCCTATACCCGTGATGTCGCGCGCCTGATGATGACGGCCGCCGTTACCCGGATATTCGAACCCGGCCACAAGTGGGATTTCGCGGTCATCCTGGAAGGTCTGCAGGGCAAGAGAAAATCAACCTTCATCCAGATTCTCGGGAAAAACTGGTCCGCCGAACTGGAAGGCGACTTCCACGACGGCAAGGAAATGGTCGAAAAGATGCAGGGCGCGTGGATCATGGAGATCCCTGAGTTGTCGGCCTTCAACCGCTCGGACGTTCGGTCGATCAAGGCATTCGTGAGCCGAACCGAGGACAAGGTGCGCCTCGCCTATGAGGCGCGGGCGCAGAAATTCCCCCGCCAATGCATCCTGATCGGATCGACGAACGACCGGGAATATCTGAAGGACGACACGGGCGGCCGGCGCTTCTTCCCGATCGAATGCACGGTTGCGAAAATCGACACTGACCGGTTGCATCGCGAAGTCGATCAGCTCTGGGCTGAAGCCATGAGCATTTATCGGGCGATGCGGAAGGCGCAGCCGGAAGGCACCCTCCCGCTGTATCTGGACAACGACGATGCCGCCCGAGAAGCCGAACGGCTGCAAGAGTCGCGCAGGGTTGAGACCAGCGACGATGCGTTGGCGGGAGTAGTGGCTGCATGGCTCGCTGCGCCTATCCGCACGGGCGACATTGATGATGAAACCGAAGGCAAACCGCGCGAAATCACCTGCCTGCCGGAAGTCTGGCGAGGTATCGGGAATGCGGGCATGCCGAAATATCAGGACTCGCTTGCCCTTGGCCGCGCGATGGCGCTCGCGGGCTGGGTGAAAGACGGCGGCCGGCCACGCTTTGCAAATGGTATCGGACAGCAGGCCTCCTATGTGAAGCGCGCCACGGAGTGTGAAAGGTCGAATCCTTTCACAACTGAAATCACACACAACTCATTGAATTCAAAGGGTTTGTGAAAGTGAGTAAGTGTGAAAGCCATTTTTCTATAGAGCGTCATCAGGGGCGCGCATATGCGCCACGTCCATGGGTGCATGCACATGCAGTGTTATGGGCACCCCTCACCCTTTCAAAGAGTCTATCTCCTATAGAAAACCTTTCACCCTTTCACAGTATAAATAAAAACAATCGCTTATCTGTGAAATGCCCTGTGAAAAGGTCTGTGAAAGGCTCCTACCTTTCACACCTTCTGCCAGCGCTGGCTAACAGTGGAAGCCCGAGGGCACGGGCCATAGGCGTCCCATGCAGTCCCATGCTGTCTCGGGTCCCTCCCTATGCATTGCAACGCGGGGGGCGCAGAACCCCGACGTTTCACTCCACGCAGAAAAATTTAGACTGGTTCCGCTGCCATGACTGATGAATACGATGCCTTGTTCGGCGACGAGCCGACCGAACCCACTGCCGCTGGATCGCCGCAATGGCCTGATTCCGCCCCAACAGTGGCGATGGCGGCATTCCTTGGGGTGTCAGAGAGGACGTTGACCGGCCTGCGCTCCAAAGGCGTCCTGGTGGACGCCGGCCGGGGCCGATGGCCTGTGCAGGAAACAGTTCAGAAGTATGTCATCTATCTGCGCGACCTCGGGACCCGCAGGGGCGGTGATAAGGTCGCCGCGGAAAAGCTAAGGCTGACCAAGGAACAGGCTGACAAGGCCGCGCTCCACAATGCAATCACCCGCGGTGAGATGGTCCCCGTCGCGGATGTACGCCGCGAGTGGACAACCCTCGCGGCTGACCTACGTGCCGTTCTTCTGACCATTCCTGCGCGGGTCGCCAGTCAGGCAGCCTTATCACGCGAAGCCGCCGTGGAGCTGGAGTCCGAATTGCGCGCGGCCCTTATGGAACTAGGCGATGCAACCTGACTCCCCGTTCACCGGCCTGCGGGCGGATGTGTTTCACGCGCTGCGTCCGCACGAGCAAATCGACTTCCCGACATGGGTTGAAGCGAATGTGCGCTTGCCTTCAACCGTGGCCGCGGAATCCGGACGGATGCGGCTGATGGCCTGGCAAGTTGAAGTCGCCCGCAGCATGGGCAATCCCGTTGTCGAGCGGGTCTCGCTGCTGAAATCCGCGCGGGTGGGCGCGACCCAGCTCATGGTCGCCGGCATCGGCCACTATGCCTTGAATGATCCTAGCCCGCAGCTCGTGGTGATGCCGAGCGAAGGGGATGCGAAAATGCTGATGACGAGCATTATCGAACCCACCTTCGCGGCCAGTCCAAAGCTACGCACCGCGCTCACCGAGGACTCCAGCGGGCGCGACACCATGCTGTCGCGGCATTATCCGGGCGGCTCGCTGGCTTTGGTTTCGGGCGGGAGTCCTAAGAACCTGCGCGCCAGAACTGCGCGGGTGCTGTGGATCGATGAGGTGGACGGCCTCGATGTGTCGGCAGGCGATGAAGGCGACCCTGTTGCACTCGCTATCAGGCGCACGATGACCTACGGCAGCCGTCGCAAAATTATCATGGCGTCCACTCCAGTCGATGAGCGCACCAGCAGAATCGCCCGCGCGTATGAGGAAGGCGATCAGCGCGTGTGGGAATTGCCATGCCCTCACTGCGGCGAATTCCACGAAATCACTTGGGGGGACATTAAGTGGCCTGAAGGCCGCCCTGAGGATGCTTACCCCACATTCCCCAAGTAAATCGCTGATTTTGCTGTCAGGATCTCAATATTTCCGATATAAATCATGGTGTTGATGGCCGTGAGGGGCGCGTTTGATG
>QFPK01000061.1 GCA_003248865.1 Sphingomonas sp. | reverse complement strand
CATTCAACCCCGGGAAAACCGGATCTCCGGAACAACCGAGCCCGAACTAGTCGATATCGGCAGCTATGCCGACCAGATCGTCGAGGAGCTTCGGCTCGATCTCGAAATGCCGCTGGTGAAGGTGGAGGAGAGACTGGCCGATGGCCGCATCGGGGTGGTGCTCTTTGATCGTGAAATGCCTGGCTTCAAGTACGACTTCTACTGCCGCAACGCAGACGATGCGTTGGAATGGATCGCGCATCTAGCCCAGAAGAACTGGGTGACCAAACGCCATCTGGAGTGGTTTGCACAGCAGATGCTTGGAGCTTTTCAGCAGAGCAAGGCGGTGCGCCTGTGAATGTTGAACTCATGGCCTGGGCGACCAAGAAGAAATTGCCCGCTCACCAAAAGCTACTTCTAGTGATGCTCGCCGCGCGCGTAAGCGGCGGCACGCGGTGCTGCGATCCCTCTCACAAGCTCTTGGCCGAGTATTGTGGGATGAGCAAGAGCGGCGTGATCCGTGCACTCAACGCGCTGACGGAAGCCAATCTGTTGCGTATCCATCGCCAGGTGGAGAACGGCGGAATGCTTGCGAACCGGTACGAGCTGCTAATTCCTGCTGCGGCAACTCTCACCGATGCCGATGGGGGAGGCCGATGAGCATCATTCGTGCCCCGCGCCCCGAATCGAATTACTACGTGCTGTCCAAGGCGATTAGCGAGGATGGCCGCCTGTCCTGGGCGGCGCGCGGTCTGCTGGTGTACCTGCTGGGCAAGCCGGACAACTGGCAAGTTAACGTCGAGAGCCTGCGCAAGCAGACCGACGGTGCGCGCATCCGCACCGGCCGCGACGGCCTCTACGCGCTCCTGGCCGAACTGGAGCAGGCGGGCTATATGAGCCGCCAGCGGCAGCGAGGTGGTGGCGGACGCCTCTCGGAAGTGGACTACACCGTCAGCGAAATTCCGGTCCCACCACGTCCGTCTAATCCGGACGTGGATCCACCACATCCGGCTCAGCCCGATACGGCTCAGCCCGATACGGCAAATCCGACACTAACAAGTAATGATCTTAAGCAAGAACTGATTGGAACAACCCCCCAACCCCCCGAGGGGGGCGATGGCGATCAGTCTTCGCCGGAGGGCGGTTCGGATTTGCTGGGCGGGAAGACGGCCCCGGCATCGAAGAGGGCGAGGGGCGAGCCGGAGGAAAGTCCGGCGTTCGTGCGGTTTTACACCCGGGTCTACCCGAAGCGAGAAAAGCGGGCAGAAGCGGCGCGCGCATGGCGCTCCAAGGGCTGCGAGGCGATTGCGGAGAAGATCATCGCCGAGGTAGCGGACCGTGCGGCCAACGACCCGCAGTGGCGCAAGGACGGCGGGCGCTACATCCCGCACCCGGCTTCGTACATCAACGGGCGCCGCTGGGAGGACGAATGGCAGGGCCGCAGTGGCTCATCGGCGGCTGACGACGACGTGCCCGAATGGATCAGGGGGGCGGTCTGATGCGCGCAACCCAACTGGCCCAGCAGCTGGCACAGCAGATCGACGGCGTTGTGCGGCTCCTGCTGCCGCACGGCAAGCGCGTCGGCCGCGAGTGGAAGGTCGGCTCTGTGGATGGCGATGCCGGCGACAGCCTGGGCGTGGTGATGGTCGGCGACAAAGCCGGCGTGTGGTCAGACTTCGCCACTGGGGAGGCCGGCGACCTCGTTGGGCTGTGGATGGCCGCGCGCCATTGCTCCCTGCGCGAAGCCTGCGAGCAGGCCATGGAGTTCCTGGGCATCCGCGACCACAAGCAGCTGCAGGAAGCCCCGAAGCGCTACAAGCGGCCGGCCAAGGACGGCATGCGATCATTGCCCGACCCGCTGCGTGCCTGGCTGACGGACGAGCGAAGGATCGCGCCCGCGACCCTGGACGCGTACCGCGTCGCCAGCAAGGACGGATGGATCGTCTTCCCCTACCTGCGGGACGGGGAGCTGGTGGGTGTGAAGTACCGGCGCCCGCCGAAGGAGTTCCGGCAGGAGGCGGATTGCGAACCGTCGCTGTTCGGCTGGCAGGCGATCAGCCCCACTGCCCGCGAGGTGACAATCGCCGAGGGCGAGCTGGACGCGCTGGCCTGGCACACCTACGGATTCCCGGCACTGTCGGTCCCCATGGGCGCCGGCAAGGGAGGAAAACACAGCTGGATTGAGGGCGAGTTCGACCGGCTGGCGGTCTATGACCGCATCAACCTCAGCATGGATGACGACGGCCCAGGCCGGGAGGCTGTCGCC
>QFPK01000039.1 GCA_003248865.1 Sphingomonas sp. | reverse complement strand
TCCATCAAACGCGCCCCTCACGGCCATCAACACCATGATTTATATCGGAAATATTGAGATCCTGACAGCAAAATCAGCGATTTACTTGGGGAATGTGGGCTCAGGAGTGATTTAGCGTAGTGACGGCGACCAAAAAAGGCCCCAGAGACGTTGATCGCAGCTTCTGCGGCAATAGCGCGCAAAAACCTGCGAACGGAGGTTTTGTCGGGCAGTCCGGAACGTCTGCTATGTTGCTCTATCACGCGACGGGCTGCCTTTCGTTCACGTCACGGAATGCAGTCGGATACTGTCGGACGCTCTGGAAAGCAGCTTATGGCAAGCTGGCAGAGCTAACTGTCGTCCATTCAGCGAAGTGCGCGCAGGCATTCCTAGGCTCAGGACCCATCAAATCTCTAACGGAGCACGCGATTGGTTGCTTCAATGGCGACGTGAGGAGGGGTTGCCATGAGTGATCTGATCTAGCTGTCGGAGGTGCAAACGCGTCGGATCGAGCAGTATTTTCCGCTGTCGCATGGGGTGTCATGGGTTGATGATCGTCGGATTATCAGCGGCGTGATTTTTCATGATCAGAAACAGGATGCGATGGCGTGATACACGTTCTGATTATGGGTCCCCAGACGGTCTACAACCCGTTCATCCACTGGAGGCGGCTTGCCGTGTTCGACAAGATCTTCGCAGGCCTCGCGGCGAAGCCTGAATCTGTGCCGTTAGCGCTAATCAGCGGCAAACATATCGCTCGCGCCATCGACTTCCCGCCGCGATCATCCGGCCGGAAACAAAAAGGTTAGGCTGATCCTGAACCCCAGGCCATGGGGGGCTGAATCGGTCGTCACGGCATGCCAGCGCAGGCCCGCGCCAAGGCTCACGGGTTGTTTGCCGAATGCCAGCAGCTGCGAGACATTGGCATTGATCGGCATCGTGGTACTGTCCAGCTTCCAGTCATGGGTAAAGTCGGCAGACAAGGCATAGGTGGTGCCGCCCGCGGTCGCATAACTCAGGAACGGCTGCGCGAAACTCTCGCTGCGGTCGCGCGCGGTACTGCTACCCGCAAATGACCAAAGATGATTTGCCAGGACGCCATAGGTCCATCCGCCGCTTTGCCGCAGGGCGACGGCGGTCGGCCCCGCCAGCCATTTCCGGCCGGACAGCATGCGATCCGTGCCCGTGGGGATCATCAGCGCAGGTCCTGCCCCCCAGATCAGCGAGCCGCCGGCTGGGCTGAGGAAAAAGCTCTGCAGCGTGTCGCTGAGGCCGAAGCGACTGTCCACACCCGGTGCGGGATCCCAGGCAGCCACCACCGGCAGGATCGTGCGCGAAATCAGCGTGAGGTCGTCCCGCACCTGTATCGGCACCACGGGCTGGATATTCAGGATCAGCCGTTCGCCGTCCCGGTCCGGGCCGATCCGGGCATCATAGTTGAGCTGAAGCGGAACGCTGATCAGCGAACCGATGGGGTTAGCGAGTTCCTTGGCCAGATCTGCCGACTGGGCAGTCGCAGGCGTGGCGACTGCGGCGACAAACGGCGCCATGATCGCGCCCCACATCCTGCTTGGCATGATTGTTCCTTGCTGTCTGCCGCATCATTCGGCCATTGAAAGGAAATGCGTGTCCGATCAGGTGGCAGGCGATAAGTCTGGAACTACCCGTTGATGTCGCGTAGTTTCACCATGCAGACCCGGGGGGCGCTGCAGGACCAATTGGGGGTGGGATGCGCCTGAGCGAAGCGACATGCCCGCCGTTTCAGACGGGCCATTATCTGTGAATCTGCAACCAGCGCCCAAGGGCGACGCCGGGTTATCAGCGTCTGCGGCAACCAGCCGCCCCTGGGTGATGCCGTTGCTGGGGCTGATCGCCATCGCGTTCCTGATGACGTCGCTGTTGTCGCTGCTGGGCGCCTGGCAGCTTCGACAGGAGAAGCTGCGCAAGCTGGATGAAGCGGCTTATCAGCTGTCGCAATCCCTCGATCGCGAGGTCGAGACCCAACGTGCATTGCTTGTTGGCCTGTCGTCTTCGCCGATGCTGCAGCGAAACGATCTAAAGGCGTTTCACGCACAGATGCAGGCCGTTTCCATTCCCGACGACACCTGGCTGGTGTTGTTCAACGAGGAATGGCTGCTGGCGCATTCCCGCTTCCCCTTTACCGGCCGCCTGCGCCCGGTGAAGGACTACAAGCCGAACCCGCTGTTCTTCAAGCAACTGCACACAAAGCGCTTTGTGGTGACCCCGCGCTTCTACGGCCCACAGCTTCAGGCGACGGCCGTCACGGTCAACATCGCGGTCCCGCGAACAGGCGACGGCCCGTCCTATTATCTGGCGAGCGTGATGGGCGACGCGCGGTTTGAACATATCCTGCGGTCCCATCGCGTGGATCCCGGCACCACATTGTGGATTGCGGATTGGCTGAAGCAGGGGTTGATGAAAGTCTCGGAAAACTCGGCGAAGGCGGGTCCGTCCTTGCCGGCGGAGCTGGTCGCCGTTCTCCACGACGGTTTTTCCGATACCAGCGATTCAGGCCGCATCGATGCCGTGGACGGCGGGCGCGACGTGGTCATGTCCTACTTCCGCTCCCCCTACACCCATTGGACATCGGTGGCATCGCTGGACGATGCCGAGGTGAACGCACCGCTGCAGGATCTGGCGCTTCGTCTGGGGCTGGCGGCCGGTCTGCTGGCTTTGGCGGGCTGGGTGGCGTTCCGCCTGTTCCATCGCGAAGTGCGATCCATCGAGGGGGCGGTGGACGAAGCCCATCAGGAGCTGCTGAACCTGTCGCATCAGTTGCAGGGCACGCAGGATGAGGAACGTCGCCGAATCGCACGGGAACTGCATGATTCCACGCTCCAGCACCTGACCGGCGCTCTGCTGGAGGCGAAGGCTCTGGAAAAGGACGGTACCCAGGCGGCATCCCGTCTGGGCAATTCGATCGAGCAGGCCGTGAACGAACTGCGCTCCTACAGCTATGGCCTGATGCCTCAGGATGCCGATAACAGGCCCCTTAGCCAGACTCTCGCTGACTTCGCGGCCACGTTTGCCGACCGCACCGGACTGTCGGTGGAAACGGCGCTGGACCCCGCCGCCGACGATCTGCCCCAGCCGGCGCGTCATGCCCTGCTGCGCATCGGGCAGGAGGCGCTGGCCAATGTCCATCGCCACGCCGGAGCACAAAGGGCATGGCTGTCACTGGAAACGACAGGCGGCCGTGTCACGCTGACGGTGCGGGACGACGGCCGGGACGCCCGCGGACGGCCGCAATCATGGTTCGAGGCACGGGCCGGTGTGGGGCTCGCCTCCATGCGGTCCCGCGCCTCGGCCCTGGGTGGCGGGCTCAGCATCCAGGGATCGGAAGAAGGGACTCAACTGATGGCCTGGGTGCCGCTGGTCCCCAACTCTCCGTAGTTTCACCTACGCCGCCCCTCCGTAACTACGCTTCCGGCTGACACCCCCGGCGGTCATCTGCCTCCTGCAAGCCGCAGGAGAGACCGATGGACATCGTGGTGCAGGAGTTCAGCCGTTTCTGGCAGGATCTGGTGTCCCGGCCGGAGGGTCCGTTCGCGTTGCGCTTCGTGATGCAGCCCATCGTATCGACGCTGCTGGCGGTCCGGGATGGAATGCAGGATGCGCGGACAGGCCGCGATCCCTATCTGGGCTTCATCCTGCGCACCTCGCCGAACAAGCGCCGGACGGCGTTGAAGGAGGGCGCCAGGGCAACGGGGCGCGTCCTGCTGCTGGGCCTGCTGCTGGATCTTCTCTATCAGCTGAAGACATTCGGCGGCTTCCGCTATCCTGGGGAATCGCTGGCGATCGCCTTTACGCTGGGCTTTCTGCCCTATCTGATCGTTCGGGGACCTGCCCGCCGTATCACGGCCGCCCTGATGGCCCGCAACAGCGCCGGCAACAGCGTCGACAAGGGCGACGCATGACGGACCAGCCCAAACCGGACGTCGGCACTGTTCTGGCCTCTCGCCGCACCGGCATGGCGTTCCAGCGCACCCGCATGGGCGCGGACCGCACCCTGATGGCGACCATCCGGACATCGCTGTCCCTGATCAGCTTCGGCTTCACCATCTACCAGGCCTTCTCCGCGCTTGAGGCCATGAAGATGACGCCCATCGGTGTCGGCGCGCCCAAGCTGTTCGGGGGATCGCTGGTCGGCCTCGGCACGGTCATGCTGGCGCTGGGGATCGCGTATCACCTGAGCTTCATGAAATTCCTGCGGCAGGAACGGGCACAGATGGCTGATGAGGGTCTGATCGAGGGCAGAAGCCCCTATCCGGTGTCGCTGACGGTGCTGACCGCGATCGCGCTGCTGGCAATCGGCCTCTGCGCCATCGCCAACATCGCCTTTGGTGCAGGCATGGGCTTCGGGGGCTGATCCACGATGGAAACGACCTTGTTCTGGGTGAGCGAAAAAACCATCCTGCTTCTGCAGGCGATTGCACTGTCATTCGTTCTGCTGGCGACCCTGCTGCTGCTTCGGGATGTGGCGGGGCTGCTCCGCAGGCAGTTGACGGGCGGGGCGCCTGACCCCGATTTGGTGCAGCGCATCTGGCTGGATTACGCGCGCTGGCTGGTGGCGGCTCTCACCGTCCAGCTGGGGGCAGACATCGTCGAATCGGCAGCCGCACCCAGCTGGGAGGGCATTGCACGCTTGGGGGCCATTGCCGCCATCCGCACTTTCCTCAATTTCTTCCTGGCGCGCGATCTTCACGAGCTTCGCGAACGGCACTGAGCCGATCACGCCACGGGCGATTGGCACCGGCCACCGGCCTGCGCTAGAGCGGCGGCATGGAGGAACCCGACAGCAGCCGACCGTCGCCGCGCGCGCGCGTGATTCTGGCCGACGACCACAAGATGGTGGCTGAAGCGATCGCGAGGATTCTGAAAACGGACTATGACGTCGTCGATATCGTCGGAAGCGCCGGCGATCTTCTGCGCACGGCGGCCGAAACGCCCGCAGACCTGATCCTGACGGATATCGGCATGCCGGATATGGACGGGATCGCGGCGCTGAAGGCGCTCCGCGCCGGCGGGGTGCAGGCACCCGTGATTTTCCTGACCATGCACTCCGAGCCGGGCGTGGTGGATTCCGCGCTGAAGGCCGGCGCAAGCGGCTATGTGCTGAAGAGTGCCGCCGCAGAGGAACTGCTGCGCGCCATGGCGGAGGTGCGGCGAGGCGGCCTGTTCGTCAGCCCCTCGCTGCTGCGGCACGTGCTGGGCCGAACCGATATCCCGAAGTTGACGGAGCGCCAGCGGGAGGTGCTGAACCTGCTGGCGCAGGGCCTGCGCTCCAAGGAGATCGCCTATCGTCTGGACCTGTCCGTTCGCACGGTCGAGGCGCACCGCCAGATTCTGATGCAGATTCTGGCGGTGCGCAACGGCATCGAACTGGTGCGCCGGGCCGAGGAACTGGGGCTCGTCAGCCTGCGCAGCTGAGTTTTCGCGGGTCTAGAAGCTGCCGCTGATGTTCAGGAAAACGCCGTCGCCGCTCAGGCGGTTGCGCGTGCCGAACTCCGGGGCCCAGCTCAGGGCGACTACAAGGGGCGCCGCCTCTGTGCCGCCGGTATAGCGCAGCACCGGACCGACGGCGAACGAACGCCCGCGAAACCCGTCCAGCCGGTCCGCGAGCGGCCCGTCGTCGTCCGAGGTCTGGTAGAGGACCGAGCCGAACAGCCCGACCCCAAACCGGTTCGGGAAGCTCTGGGTGAAAATGGCGTCGGCGTGGAACATGTTGCCCGAGCGATAGTCGGTCGCCCCGTTCCGGGTGTTGATGTCGAAACCGGCCAGAACCGAAAAGTCACGGCCCATCGCCATATCCATCCAGGTGAAGCCAAGCGTGGGCGAGAACGTCCAGTAGTTCATGCCGATGTTGGCCATGCGGTTGCGGTCATAGGCGCCTGTGGGGGCGAACACCCGAAGGCCGAAATTGAAGAAGCTCTTCCCGCTCATATAGCCGACCATCGGCGAGACCATGATATCGCCGATGCCGAACACATCGTCGCTCCGCACGTCGAGCGCATCGACTTTCATGAACTGGACCGGCAGCGACCCCGCGACGGCGAACGACAGGCCGTCCGCCGAATTCGAAGGCACCCATACCCCGGTAAAACTGCTGCTGAGAAAGTCTGCCGACATCCCCAGCCGGATGCTGTTGCCGTTGGGGATCTCGAAATCCCGGCCAGCCGAGCCGCCATACCAGAAGCTGCTGCTCTGCCAATAGAAACCGGCTGCGGGGGGCACGATTCCCGCCCCCGGCGTTGCGAACAGTCCCGGCATATAGCGCCCCATGCCGCTTTCCGTGGCGGCAGCTGGCACGGCCGCCAGCACCAGTGTCAGCGCCGCCCCGCGCATCGCGGCCCCGATCCGCGGCGGCGTCATTGCGGAGCCCCGGCCGGCGGCGCGACCACCTGATACTGCGCCGGCTGCGGCTGGGCCGTGGCGCCGGCGGGCAGCACGGCCTGATACCAGGTGCCGTTGCAGTTCACATAAGTCTGCCCGTTGGAAACCGTTTCCTGACAGGCCGGATCCTTGGGTTTGCTGTTCACCACAGAGCCGATCACGGCGGTCACGGCGCTGGCGCCGGCGGTGATGGCCGCAGTCTTGCCCACGAATTCCAGAAAGTCGTCGTCGTCATCGTCCCAGTCGCGCGGCGGGTGGTAGCTGCCATTGTCGTAATAGCCGTTCGCGGGGCGGCCGGGGGCCACGACCACGGTGTTGCCCGCCGTGATGTTGTTGCCGCCGCGGCCGGGCCGGTTCTGCCCCTGCCCATGTTGCGGGGCCGGGCGGGCACCCGTGGCCTTGGGCCGCGTGACGGACGCGGGCGGGCGGGCCTGCGCCTTTGCAGCCATGGGCTTCGAAGAGCCTCGCGCAGCAGGCTGGGCGGCAACGGGGGAGAATGTGCCAATCGCCATGGCGGCGGCGCCGATGGCAAGGGTGAGCCTTTTCATGTCGGGATCCTTTCAGCAGGTCCGGGGTTTCAGTTGGCGCTCGCCTTCAGGGCGTTCAGGTCGATTTTCTGCCAGCCGGCCTCGGGCACGAAGGTGAAGTCCCGCGCGCCGAATTTCGGCTCGAGATTCCATTCAAAGGTCGTGGCGACCTGCGGCTGCGCGGGGTTTTCGGTGCTGGTAATGACCAGCTTCAGCGGCAACGGCTTGTCCTTGCCGATCCACAGCTGGAAATCGGCCCCGCCCTGCCGGAAGGCATAATGGTCGGCCGGCACGCCGTTCACACGGGAATCGCCGACAAGGAAACCGGATTTCGGAGTCTGGACATTGGACGACGGATCGCCCCAGCGGAACAGGTCCTGCAGGGGAAACTCGATTCCGAACCGGTCCGATGCCTCCGTCAGAACGGAGGCGATGCTGCCGCTCTGCGGGATGCTCAGATATTTCTTCGTCGACAGGCCCGCGAAGGTGATCGTCTCGCCGTCATAATAGATGCGGCGGTTCTGCCGGTCCGTCTCGATGTCGATCCGCATCCAGCGCGGCGCCTGAACCTGATAGGTGGTGCGCATGCCGAACTGCAGTTTCCGGCTGCCGCTGAACAGCATGTCGATGCTGCCGTTCGAGGTGACTTCAAAGCGGTTGAGGTTGCGCAGATAGGCGCCCATCCGGTCGAGCGCCTGCGCTGCGTCGGGTTCCAGAATCTCGGGCGGCTGCACCGGCCCGCTGGCCGAAACGACTGCCGCTTCAGGCGCGGTCTGCGCATGGGCCGGCATGAAGGTGGTTGCGAAAAGCGCGCCCGCCAGAAGCGCCCGGGCAAGCCGCATATCGGTTGTTGGCATCGATCATCCTCCTGTTGCGGGCGGGCGCTCCGTGGCGCCCCAGCCCAGCCGAGGTTCTCGCTATGCCTGCATCCACCCTGCCGCCATGCCGCAACTACCGCCGCGCGGCAGGTAGATATACGCGGCGCCCGGCCGCCCAATTGCCGCTGTCCGGTCGCCCCGGATGCGGCATGCCGATGCTGACCAGCCGGCAGAAAAGGGGCGCCGCATGACTGACGAGGACAGCAGCAGGTCGTCGCTTCTGCAGCCGGCTTTCGGCCTGTCGCGGCACCGCGCAAGCATATTGGCAGCCTTGATGCTGCCCATATTCGGGGCCCCGCTGTTCGCCCTGTCTGACTGGCGGGCCGGAATCGAGGTGCCCCTCACACAGGATTTTGCCGTTCTGGCACGGGTGCTGCTGGTGATGCCGCTGCTGATCGCCGCCGCCCCACAGTTCGACATGCTCATCGATCGGGCCATGGAGCAGCCCATGCGCGCCGGTCTGCTGTCGCCCCGGATGCTGCAGCGTCACCGCGACTGGAGCGCGCGGCTGCGTGCGCTGCGCGGCAATCGCGCCATCAACATCGTGCTGGTGCTCTTGGCGGTGGGCAGCTGCCTGTGGCAGCCGATCCTGCCCGGCCCACTGCTGGGGCTGACGGGTTGGGGCTTCGGCGCGAATGGGCGGCTGAATGCGGCGGGAGGCTGGTACGCCTTCCTCTTCATGCCGCTGTTCCGTTTCCTGATCCTGATGTGGCTGTGGCGGCTGCTGCTGTGGACCGTATTGCTTGGCAGCCTCGCCCGGCTGAATCTCCGCCTGAACGCTGCGCATCCGGATGGTGCCGGGGGCCTCGGCTATCTGGGCTTCGTGCAGCAGCGGCTGTCTGTGCTTCTGGTTGCCGGCGCCCTCATGCTGGCCGGAAGCGCCGCCAACCGCATCCGCCATCTGGGCGAGACCATGTCGGACAATCTCTATCCGCTGGTGGGCTATGTGCTGGTCTACCCGCTACTGCTGCTGGCACCGCTGCTGCTGCTGACGCCGCTGCTGCTGCGCGCCAAGCGCGATGCCGTCCTCGCCTATGGTGTTCTCGGCCAGCAGATGGCGCAAGCCTTCCACAAGGGCTGGATCCAGCAGCCAGCTGCGCCCGACGCGCAGCTGCTGAGCCCGGCGCCGTCCGCCATGGCGGATTTTGGGACCGTCCATGCCACCGTCGCCGGCATGGGGCTGCTGCCGATCCGGCTGAACGGCATTCTGGTGATGCTGCTCTCCGCCGGCGCGCCGCTGGCCCTGCTGCTGTTCGTTCAGCTGCCTTTCGACCTGCTGCTGCGTTCGGCGTTGGCCGAGATCCCGCCTTTCGATCTGGTGGCAGCCGCAACCCCGTAGAACTACCTGCCGGCACGCGGTGGTAGCAGCATTGTCCGCGCCTCCCCCGGCCCTAATCCTTGACTCAAACGTGGGGCGCCATCCGCGCCCACCCTTCAGGAGGCCGTGATGAACACAGAAGAAGCCAAGGCAATTGGGAAAGAAGCCTATGTCTATCTTTACCCGATCGTGAAGAACTACCTCAGTATCTATCAGTTCGGCATCGATGCCAAAGGCTCGCAATACAAGGGGCCGATCAACCAGGTGAACAATGTCGCCCGTGTGTTCACGCCGGACGACACCGGGGTGATCACCCCCAATTCGGATACACCCTATTCCTTCCTTGTGCTGGACCTGCGCGCGGAACCCATTCTGGTCTCGCTGCCGGCCGTCGAGCCCGGCCGCTACTATTCGTTCCAGCTCGTCGATCTCTACACCAACAATGTCGACTATCTGGGAACCCGGATCGACGGCAACGGCGGCGGTGATTTCCTGATTGCCGGCCCGGGCTGGAAGGGCACAGCTCCGCGCGGCTTCAATCGCGTGATCAGGCTGGAGACGGAATTGGCCTATTGCCAGGTCCGCACCCAGCTGTTCGATCCGGCCGATATCGACAAGGTCGCGGCAATCCAGTCCGAATATGCGGCCAGGCCGCTGTCGGCCTGCCCAGGCCAGCCGGCGGCGGAACCGGCGGCCGGCATCGACTGGCCCGTCATCTCCGAGGAGTCCTTCGAAGAGCGCTTCTGGGATTATGCCAACTTCCTGCTGCCCTTCTGCCCGCCGCTGGCGACGGAATCCGGCATCCGCGGACGGCTGACGGAAATCGGGCTCGGCGAAACCGCCGCATGGCCGCCAGCCTCGCTCGATCCGGCTGTGGCGGCAGCGGTTGTCGAAGGCGGCCGTCAGGGTCTGGCGGAAATCGCCGAATATCTGTCGCGCGTCACGACTTCTGTGGGCCTGTTCGGCTCGCCCAAGGAAATGGCGGGGCATTATCTGCAACGGGCCGCGGGCGCCATGGGCGGCATCTATGGCAACAGCCCCGGGGAAACCGTCTATCCCTCCTACATTGTGGATGTGGACGGCAAACCCTACGACGGCGCCTGCCACGATTATCGCCTGCGCTTTGAGCCCGGGAAGCTGCCGCCGGTCGATGCCTTCTGGTCGGTGACCATGTATGATGCGGTGACCCGCTTTCTGGTTCGCAACCCGATCGACCGTTATCTGATCAACTCGACCATGCTCGACGAGCTGGTCCGCGACCCCGACGGCGGCATCACCCTGCAGCTTCAGAACAAGCCGCCCGAACCTGCACGGGAACCCAACTGGCTGCCGGCGCCCGCAGGCCCCTTCTCGGTGGTGATGCGGCTCTACCTGCCGCGCCCCGAGGTTGTGTCGGGGGACTGGGTCGCGCCGGCGATCACCCGCGCAGCCTGACCCGACATCCACAGCAGTTCCCAAGGAGACCAATGATGACGACGACCGTGCCCGTTACGGCAGAGAATTTCTCGCGCGCAGAATCCGACCTCTACTTCGCCAACGTCGTGAAGATCGGCGGCTTCGGCAAATGGGATCACACCCGCGAAGTGACCCCGCTCGACCAGCAGAATGTGATCCGGCTCAACCGGGATACGCTTTATTCGGCCGTGGTGATCGATCTGGATGCGGGCCCCGCCGCCGTCATCCTGCCCGACGCCGGCGACCGCTTCGTTTCGCTGCAGCTGATCGACGAAGACCAATATACCTATGGCGTCTTCTATGAACCCGGCCGCTATGAACTGACGCGCGAGAAAGTCGGCACCCGCTATGTGATCGCGGCGATCCGCACGCTGGTGAACCCGGCCGATGCGGCCGACGTCGCAGCCGCACATGCCGTGCAGGATTCAATCGGCCTGGAACTGACGGCGCCCGGCACGTTCGAAATCCCGAACTGGGACATGGAAAGCCAGAACAAGGTTCGCAAGGCCTTGCTGTCGCTGGCGGAAACACTGGGCGACACCAGCAACATGTACGGCAAGCGCGGCGAGGTGGACCCTGTCCGATTCCTCATCGGGGCCGCCATGGGCTGGGGCGCCAATCCGCCCAGCGAGGCGCTGTATCTGAATGTCGTGCCGGAACGGAATGACGGCGTCACGGTGCATGAGCTTGAGGTGGGAGAGGTGCCGGCGGACGGCTTCTGGTCCGTCAGCCTCTACAATGCCGAGGGCTATTATCAGAAGAATGATCTCGACCACTACACCTTCAACAATCTGACGGCGAAGAAGTCGCCCGACGGCAAGATCCGGATCCGCTTCGGCGGCAATGACGATGATGCCGGAAACCTGCTGCCGATCATGCCGGGCTGGAACTACATGGTCCGGCTTTACCGGCCCGGAAAAGCCGTGCTGGACGGCAGCTTCAAATTCCCGGTCGCAAAGCCATTGTCGTAACCATTGTCTTGACGAACTTAACGCTCTCTCTCGGCTCAGATTATCGAAATATCCTCTCCCAACTAAAAAATGTCCAGATGAATTATTTTCGAATAAATATACAATAGTGAAATTTTTATATAGTTTTCTTTACAAAAATATATTTATATTTAACTATTTAATAAAATATCTAATTCATTTGCTCATTTTTTATTGAATAACATAGATCAATTCAATTATTATGTTTTATTTCACGAGATAATAATTCATGGTGCGGTATTCGTTGAGTTCCTTAGATCGTTAGCTGTTGTTCAATGGAGGTCGTTTATAACTGGATATTCACGATGCTTGAGACAAACTGAATAGGCGGCAGGTTCAGTATGGCCTTGACTGAATGCGAGCGTCCTCTTTGTCAGCGCATGTCGTCCCATGCCACCGATGACCGGTCCCGACCTGTAAGTCGCCATTCGAAATTTAGAGAAGGACCCACACCGCGAGGACGAATATGCCTACGCCTAGCACAGTCCAGATCACAGCAGAGGCATTCGCGAGATACGCCCAAGGTCGAGATTGCGCGAGCAGGGGCTCTCCCTCTCAATGGTCTTAGGGTCCACACCGGTCTGCTGTGTCAAAACTTTAATAAAGCGCGCCCAAAGCTCGCTATCATCACTGGTGCCGCCGGGAAGTGCCTTGCGCAGCGAAGAAAATACGTCCCCTGCGGTGTGCCAATTAGGTGCATTATCCTTGTCTAGCTCCACACCGAAGGCGCGTTCAACGTCATGTATGGCAAGAATCTCGTCGCCATCTCCACCGAGGCCAATACTGGCCGGAAGGGTTGCATTCATGCCGTGATGATACCGCCATTCTGCTTCGCCACAACGACAGCTAGCCGATCGTTAGTTGCCACGATAGCGCAGCGCGTCCACGATGATCTGGAATGCCGGAAGATTCTGGCGCCGGCTGGGGTAGTAGAGAAAATAGCCGTCAAACAGCGGAGACCAGTCGTCCAGCGCCAGTTCCAGCTGGCCCGACCTGAGCCGAGACTCAACAATGTCTTCGGGGACATAGGCGATGCCGAAACCACTGACGGCGGCGTCGATCATGGCGTAAGAATTGTTGAAGGTGAGCTGGCCGTCGACACGGACGCGCAGCGCTTTTCCATCCTTTTCAAACTCCCAGACGTAGAGCCCTCCCATCGTTTCGTGCCGCATGTTGATGCAGCTATGCCCTACCAGATCCTGCGGTTGGACGGGCTTGCCCCTTGCTGCGAAATAGCCGGGCGCGGCGACGGCCACCAGGCGCCAGTCCGGGCCAATGCGCACCGCGATCATATCCTTCTCGACGCTTTCCCCCAGCCTGATGCCGGCATCGAAACGCTCTTCGACGATGTTGCGGAAACTGCTGTCGAGGTGTCCGTCGTCAGAACATTTGGCACAACTCGCGGCGTAAGTTAGCGGAGTGCGGACCTCGTCTGGGGGTTGATGTTAGGCGGCGAGCTTGCGGTGTT
>QFPK01000019.1 GCA_003248865.1 Sphingomonas sp. | reverse complement strand
TCCACACCCGCTACGATCGATGCGCCCATACCTTCATGTCCGCCATCTGCATCGCCGCAATCGTCATCTTCTGGCTGCCGCAATGAGTCCTGAGCCTAGTTTATCGCTAGGATTGCTTGCTGCCCCACCTACATGTTTTTGACCCCGTGCAACGACCCCGCGCCATCAGGTGTGAAGCGTTGCCATGATCGGGGCGATTCGGTAGCCGCACGACATGCGCGAAACAGGCTGCCTTCCCGACTGGTGCTTACGACCTACTAACCGCACAAAAATAGCCGAGCACAGGCAGCTTTCGCTACCCATGCAATCGGCTGTTTTTGCAGGAAGAAAATGGTCGGAGCGACAGGATTCGAACCTGCGACCCTCAGACCCCCAGTCTGATGCGCTACCAGGCTGCGCTACGCCCCGACGAGGGACGGGCCATAGGGAAGGGCCGCGCTGATGGCAAGTGCGGAATGGCTTGAAGCGCGCGACATGTCGCTGATCCGGGGTGGGCGGCTGCTGTTCGAGGCGCTGTCGTTCCGGCTGAACCCCGGCGGTGCCCTGCTGGTGACGGGGCCGAACGGTGTGGGCAAATCCTCCCTGCTGCGTCTTGTCGCCGGGCTGCTGGCGCCGGATGCGGGCACGCTGTCCAACCCTTTCCCCACGGCGCTGCTGTCCGGCGAACAGGCACTCAAGCCGGATCGCAAGGTGGCAAGCGAACTGGCCTTCTGGGCGGATCTGGACGAGGCCGCGCCGGATGTGGTCACCGCAGCTGCGGATGCGATGGCGGTGACGGCGCTGCTGGATTTCCGCTGCGGGCAGCTATCCTCCGGCCAGCGGCAGCGGGTGGCGATTGCGCGCACCATCGCGTCCGGCGCGAAGCTGTGGCTGCTGGACGAACCCGCCAATGCGCTGGATTCGGCCTCTGAGGCGCGGTTGCTGGCGGCCATCGCCGCGCACCGTGCGTCCGGCGGGCTGGTGATGGCCGCCACCCACCAGCCGCTGGACATGCCCGGCGCGGAGCGCCTGACGCTATAGTTGCGGAAAGGCTAGCGCTATAGTTCAGCCGGGTCCGTGGTGAACACCACGGTCAGCCAGCGGTCGGGACCGGATTCGCCGATGGCGTTGCCGATCTCGCTGCGAAGGCCGTCGAAATATTCGATGGTCCGGGGCGGCATGCCGCAGGGGGCCAGCACGGAAATTTCGATGAATTTCGCCCGGCCGGTGCGGGTGACATAGGATTCATAGCTGCTGAAGCCGTGCCGCCGGATGAAATCGTCCATCACCTCCTGCACATGGCTGTCCAGCGCCTTGGGCACGATGCCGAAGATGTCGCGGAAGGCGAGCTTCGCATCCTTCCACGGCACCGGCAGGATGGCGAGCGACAGGATGGCGAGGATCGCGGGATCGACCAGCGGGCGCAGATGTTCGAACTGCGTGCCCTTCATCGCGGCCGCAGCGGCAAAGGCGAGCAACAGGGCGGAGGTGATCGCACCGGAGGCAGCCCAGGCCTTCATGTCGACTGCGATCAGCGCGGAATCCAGCCGCTTGTTCTGACGCCACATCCAGAACCAGGTGCCGGCGCAGATGAACACCACCACCACGGCATAGAACAGCGCGGGCCCCAGATCGGGGGTGTGGCCGCCCGCCTGCAGGCTCTGCAGCGCGCCCAGGAAGCCGAACACCACCAGCGTCATCAGCACGGCGGCCTTCAGCGCCACCACAAGCGGCTCCAGATGCCAATAGCCATATTGGAACTTGGCGTCGGCTTCCTGCGCCACCAGCCGCGCGACCACCAGCATCAGCCAGGTGATGGCGGCATCCACCAGCGAGAACAGGCCGTCGAACAGGATCGCGAGCGAGCCGGAGAGCAGGCCGAACAGCACGCCCAGCCCCGCGATCAGCAGCGTGGCCCAGATGGACAGGCGCAACAGCGAGGCTTCCAGCTCGCTCTTCAGGGCCATGGCGCGGGTGATGGAACTCATGCGCGGCGACTCTCGCGCGGGTTTGCCGGGAGGGCAAGGGGGCAGGGGGAGTCGTCGGACGGGCTTCCGGCAGCCCCGCTAAGGCGGGCAAAGCCCGCCCAGCGCGGGCCTGCCGGAACCCGCCGGCCGGTGCTGCGGCGAGTCTGTGGGCCATGGCCTTGCCATGGCCACAGCCGCCTACGCACTGTGCAGAAAGTGCATCACATCCCCGTCATGAACCACATAAGTCTTGCCTTCCGCCCGCAGCTTGCCCGCCTCGCGCGCACCGGCTTCGCCGTTGAACTGCACGAAATCGGCGTAGGCGATGGTCTCCGCGCGGATGAAGCCCTTTTCGAAATCGGTGTGGATCACGCCGGCCGCGTTGGGGGCGGTGGCGCCCTTTTCCACCGTCCAGGCGCGGGCTTCCTTCGGCCCGATGGTGAAGAAGGTGAGGAGGTGCAGCAGATCGTACCCGGCGCGGATGATGCGGGCGAGGCCGGTTTCGGCCAGGCCCAGCGCTTCCAGATATTCCGGGCGGTCGGCCGGTTCCATCGTCACGATCTCGGCTTCGATCGCGGCTGAGATCACCACAGCGCCCGCCCCTTGCGCCTTCGCCATCTCTGCCACGCGGTCGGAAAATTCGTTGCCGGTCGCGGCCGAGCCTTCATCCACATTGCACACATAAAGCACGGGCTTGCCCGTCAGCAGCTGCGCCTGCGCCAGATGGCGCTTCTCGTCGGCGTCGGCGGGTTCGGCGAGGCGGGCGGGCTTGCCCTCGCGCAGCAGGTCCAGCGCCTTCTGCAGCGCGGCCGCCGCCGATTTCGCGTCCTTGTCGCCGCCCTGGCCCTTCTTCATCAGGTTCGGCACCCGCCGTTCCAGGCTTTCCAGATCGGCCAGCATCAGCTCGGTTTCCACCGTTTCCGCATCCGCCACCGGATCGATCCGGCCTTCCACATGGGTGATGTCGTCATCCTCGAAGCAGCGCAGCACATGAACGATGGCATCCACCTCGCGGATGTTGGCGAGGAACTGGTTGCCCAGGCCTTCGCCCTTGGATGCGCCGCGCACCAGCCCCGCGATGTCCACGAAGCCCAGCTGGGTCTCGATGATCTTCTGGGAGTGCGCGATCTTCGCCAGCACGTCCAGCCGCGGATCGGGCACGCCCACATTCCCAACATTCGGCTCGATGGTGCAGAAGGGATAGTTGGCGGCCTGCGCGGCGGCCGTTTCGGTGAGGGCGTTGAACAGGGTGGACTTGCCCACGTTCGGAAGGCCCACGATGCCGCAGCGGAAACCCATCAAATCTCTCCTGAGCCGCGGCCGGAGGGCCGCTCGATACCATCAAGGCTGTCCAGCCGTTTCGTCATGCGGATCACCGGCAGCTCCACGCCGCCGGGCAGAATCTCGTTATAGGGGCGGTCCCCCACCCAGCCGTGGCGGCTGTAGAGCTTTTCGCCCGCCAGTGTCGCCACCATTTCGGCATGGGTGAAGCCCGCGTCGCGCGCGGCCTGCTCGCAGGCGGCCAGCATGCGGCTGCCCAGCCCCTGCCGGGCATAATCCGGGTGCACGAAGAAGGCGCGAATGCGCGCGGCGTCGCGGCCCGGCTCCATGCGGGCAGTGGCGTCGGCCAGATGCCCGGCGCCGCCATAGGTCTTGGCGCGGAAGCTCCAGCCCCCGCAGGCGACCGGCACGCCGTCGCGCTCGATCAGATAATAGGTGCCGTCGGCCAGCAGCATCGGATCCAGCCCGAAGGCGGTGCCAACCGCCACGTCCAGCAGCGCGTCGGAATAGAATTCGGCCTGAAGCTCCCGCGCGGAGCGGGCGATGAGGGCAGACAGCGCCCGCACATCGGCCTCGGTCGCCAGACGCAAAGTGTCGGTCATTGCTGGCGCAGCGCCAGGTCGCTCATGAAGCGGGGCTCGTCCCCGTCTGCCAGCAGGGGGGCGAGATCGGCGATGTCACTCAGCATGTCGGCCAGTCTTTCCTCATCGGCTTTCGCGAAATTGCCCAGCACATGCGCCGTCACCCTGTCCTTGTGGCCCGGATGGCCGATGCCGATCCGCACGCGGCGGAACTCCGCGCCCGCATGGGCGATGATGGATCGGATGCCGTTCTGCCCCGCCGCCCCGCCGCCGCTCTTCACCTTCACCCGGAACGGGTCCAGGTCCAGCTCGTCGTGGAACACGGTCAGCGCCGCGGGCTCCAGCTTGAAGAAGCGCAACGCCTCGCCCACGGAGCGGCCGCTTTCGTTCATGAAGGTCATCGGCTTCAGCAGCACGACCTTCTCTCCGCCCAGCCGCCCTTCGGCGGTCAGGCCCTGAAAGCGGCTCTTCCATGGGGAAAAGCCGTGGACATCATGGATGATGTCCACGGCCATGAACCCCACATTGTGGCGGTTGAGGGCGTAAGCCGGGCCGGGATTGCCCAGCCCGGCAAACAGCAACATCAGGCTGCCGCTTCGCCTTCGGCTTCACCTTCCTGGCTCTTCAGCCCGGACGGCGCCACGATGGTGGCGATGGTGAAGTCGCGTTCGATCACGGTCTTCACGCCGGACGGCAGCTTCACGGCCGAGATGTGGATCGAATCGCCCACATCGAAGCCGGACACGTCCACCACCACGTCGTGCGGCACGGAGCCGGCGGGGCAGCGCAACTCGACTTCGTGGCGCACCACGTTCAGCACACCACCGCGCTTCAGGCCCGGCGAGGCGGCTTCATTCTCGAAGCGCACGGGCACGTTCACCGCGATCAGCGTCTCGTCGGTCACGCGCAGGAAGTCCACGTGGATCGGGCGATCGTTCACCGGGTGGAACTGCACGTCGCGCGGCAGCGTGTGGTAGGACTTGCCGTCGATCTCGATCTCAACCACCGAGTTCATGAAGTGGCCGGTCGACAGCAGCTTCGCCAGCCGCTTTTCCTCGACGTGGATGGAAACGGCGGTTTCCTTGTTGCCGTAGATCACGGCCGGAACCCGGCCTTCTCGCCGCATCGCCCGGGAGGCTCCCTTGCCAGCCCGGTCGCGTGCTTCCGCGGCGAGCGTCAGCACATCAGACATGTCATTCTCCAATTTTCAGATCGCCCGGCACCTCCAGGGTGTGCCGTACCAGCGAAGCGCGGGCCCATAGCGGGGTTCGCAGATTCGCGCAACCTTGGGGCCATGTGCTGTCGTGGCGCTACAGCGCGACCGTTGCCGTCTTGTCGGCATAATCCTTCTGCGGGTTGATCCCCAGCAGCATCTTCAGCCCGGCGAACAGATTGTTCTCGTTCAGCCAGACCTGCGCTTCGGTCGCGTCCAGCCGCAGCAGGCGCAACGTGGGGTCATCCTTGCCGCCTTGGTACCAGGCCGCGATGAAGGGGTTCCACAGCCGGTCGATGGTGGCGCGGTCCCCATCCAGAGTCAGCGGGCCGTGCAGGGTGGCGAACAGGTCATGGCCCTTGGCCGCGAAGGTGCCGACGGCGTGGTTGCCCCGCGAAAGGCCCTCCACCAGCCCGTTGTCGGCAGAGGTGAAGAACCAGATCGGCCCACCTTCCTCTTCCACCTGCGCCGTCATCGGCCGGGCGTGGCCATCTTCATGGCCGTCCAGCCCCAGCATCATTGTGCGGTCGCTCTTCAGCGCCTTCCACAGCTTCTCTCTCAATTCGCGTTCGGTCGCCATCTTGCCTCTCCCTCCAGCCTTGCGAGATGCTGCGGGAACGCCGCCCGGCGGCAAAGGTTCCGGCGTTGAAAGGTCAGACGGTGACGAACCAGCCGGCCAGTGCCGCCAGCGCCATGACCTGAGCGAAGGCGATCATCCGCAGCCGGTCGGAAAAGGGCTGCTTGCGCGTCTTGTGGCGGAACAGATGCCGCGCGGCATAGGCGCCCGGCGTGCCGCCGAGTGCGGCCAGCAACAATAGTTCGCGCTCGGGAATGCGCGACGCGGATTTCACCCAGGATTGTCCTGGCTGATTGGTCGGACGTTTGGCGGCGCGAGCCTTGTCGACAAGGAACAGCCACATCGTCCACAGGTTCAGGGCGCCGACTGCGGCGATTGCCGCCAGCAGGATCGGCGCCCTGATGCGTGTCAGCCCTGTTCGTCCGAGGGCGCGGGCAGGGCCGTTGCCTTCTTCCGGCTGCGCTTGGGCTTGGGCGCGGCGGAGATGATCTCGAAGGCGGGCTTGTCGTCCTTCACATGCACCCGCACCTCGCCGCCGTTCACCAGCTTGCCGAACAGAAGTTCATCAGCCAGCGGACGCTTGATCGACTCCTGGATCAGCCGGCCCAGGGGCCGCGCGCCATAGAGCTTGTCATAGCCGCGCGCGATCAGCCATTCGCGGGCGTCATCCTCCAGCGCGATATGCACGTCGCGCTCGGCGAGCTGCAGCTCCAGCTGGATGATGAACTTGTCGATCACCCGCGCCACGATGCTGGGCGGCAGATAATCGAACGGCACGATGGCATCCAGCCGGTTGCGGAACTCCGGCGTGAACATCCGCTTGATGGCTTCCTCATCCTCGCCCACGCGCTGGCCCGCGCCGAAGCCCAGCCCTTCGCGCTGCATGTCGGCGGCGCCGGCATTGGTCGTCATGATCAGGATGGTGTTGCGGAAATCCACCGTCTTGCCGTGGTGATCGGTCAGCTTTCCATTGTCCATCACCTGCAACAGGATGTTGTAGAGATCCGGATGCGCCTTCTCGATCTCGTCCAGCAGCAGCACGCTGTGCGGGTTCTGATCCACCGCATCCGTCAGCAGCCCGCCCTGATCGAAGCCGACATAGCCCGGAGGCGCGCCGATCAGCCGGCTGACCGAATGGCGCTCCATATATTCCGACATGTCGAACCGCGTCAGCGGAATGCCCAGGATGTTGGCGAGCTGGCGCGCCACCTCGGTTTTCCCAACCCCGGTCGGGCCGGAGAAGAGATAGTTGCCGATGGGCTTGTTCGGCTCGCGCAGGCCCGCCCGGCTCAGCTTGATGGCGGACGCCAGCAGCTCGATGGCCTTATCCTGCCCGAACACCACGCGCTTCAACTCGGCGTCCAGATTCTGCAGCACCTTCTTGTCGTCGGTGGAAACGGATTTCGGCGGGATGCGCGCCATGGTGGCGATCACGGCCTCAATCTCTTTCACGCCGATCACCCGCTTGCGCTTGGCTTCCGGCACCAGCATCTGCGCCGATCCACTCTCGTCGATCACGTCGATGGCCTTATCCGGCAGCTTGCGGTCGTTGATGTAGCGCGCGGACAGCTCCACCGCCGACTTGATGGCGTCGGGGGTGTAGCGCACCCTGTGGTGCTTCTCGAACGCAGGCTTCAGCCCGGTGAGGATCTTGATCGTGTCCTCCACCGTGGGTTCGTTCACGTCGATCTTCTGGAACCGGCGCAGCAGGGCGCGGTCCTTCTCGAAGTGATTGCGGAACTCCTTGTAGGTGGTGGAGCCGATGCAGCGGATCGCACCCGAGGACAGCGCCGGCTTCAGCAGGTTGGAGGCGTCCATCGCCCCGCCCGATGTGGCACCGGCGCCGATCACCGTGTGGATCTCGTCGATGAACAGCACGGCGTGCGGCAGCTTCTCAAGCTCCGACACCACATTCTTCAGCCGCTCCTCGAAGTCCCCGCGATAGCGGGTGCCCGCCAGCAGCGCGCCCATGTCGAGCGCGTAGATGGTGGCCGGCTTCAGCACGTCGGGCACCTCGCCCTGGATGATCTTCAGCGCCAGGCCTTCGGCAATCGCCGTTTTCCCGACGCCCGGATCGCCCACATACAGCGGGTTGTTCTTGGACCGGCGGCAGAGGATCTGGATGGTGCGGTCCACCTCGGCCTCGCGGCCGATCAGCACGTCGATCTTGCCGGTTTTGGCCTTGTCGTTGAGGTTCACGGTGAACTGCTTCAGCGCCGATTCCGGTGCCTTCTGCCGGCCTTCGCGCTTGTCGTCCTTGGCCTCCGGCTGCTCCTCGGCGCCCTTGGGCGCCTTGGGCTCGGACATGCCCGCCGTCTTGGCGATGCCGTGGCTGATGTAGGAAACCGCGTCCAGCCGCGTCATGTCCTGCTGCTGCAGGAAATAGACGGCATGGCTTTCCCGTTCCGAGAACAGCGCGACCAGCACATTGGCGCCAGTCACTTCTTCCCGGCCGGAGGATTGCACATGCAGGATCGCGCGCTGCACCACCCGCTGGAAGCCGGCGGTGGGCGAGGGATCGACCGAGCTGTCGGCCTTCAGGCTGCCCAGTTCGGTATCGAGATAGCGGGTGACCTGCGCGGAGAGTTCGTCGAGATCGACCCCGCAGGCCTTCATCACGACCGAGGCATGATTGTCCCCGATCAGCGCCAGCAACAGATGTTCGAGCGTTGCATATTCATGGCGCCGGCGGCTGGCTTCGGCGAGCGCGTTGTGGAGCGTGGATTCAAGGTCTCTGGAGAATGAGGGCATCAGACCTTCCTGACCTGTCATGAGCGAAAGACTCATGAGCTACGGCCTGAATGTCACCATGCTTCAACAAAAGTGCAAGGGGCAGGCGGCGGGCATGCGCGATTCCGCCACCGGTTCGGGTGTGGAAACCTAAGCGCTACGGTGAGGGCGGAGATAGTTTTGCTTGCCGCACGGGCAGGGAATCGATGGGTGCTCATGTATGTTTCGAACGACCATGGCCTGCCCGGATTCGGGCGAACGGTTCCGCTCTCCGTCGCCCCGACCCACTCCCCATCCCACTCAGGCTGAGCGGGGAATGAGGAATGGTCGCCTGCGGCCACGCCGGTTGACGGCACAAAAGGGAAAGGCGCCGGAACCGAAGTTTCCGGCGCCTCCCGCCTTAGGAACCTGTCAACTCAGGCGAGCGTGCGGGTTGCCATGCTGCTCCGGCGGCGCGCGGCCACGCCGACCAGCCCGAAGCCCATGATCATCATGGCCCAGGTGGCGGGCTCAGGGATGCCGCCCACGGAGGTGTAGAAGCCGACGGTGTGGTTGTCGGATTCGTAGCCGCCACCGGCCGTCTGCGTGATGACGATCTTGTTGTAGTTGTCGCCGCCCGTGAAATAGATGTTCAGGAAGGCATAGGGCTCGCCGCCGTTCTGCCCCAGGAACGGCGGGTTCGGGTTGCCGCAATAGCTGTTCGGGCACGAACCCGTGTGGCCGGAAACATCGCCTGGATTGATGGTGGCAAGCAGCGTCGCCCCATTATAGAATTGCAGCTGATTGCCCGGGTTCAGCGCGGACAGCCAGTAACCGAAATAGGTCAGGCCTTCTGGCAGTGTCGTGGTGAAATCGATCGTGATCGGATCGAGATTCGAAAAGGTCACGATATGGTTGCCGGTGCCGCCGGCCGAGCCATACTGGTTCGCCGTGTCGATCCGTCCGCCGGTGTAGGTGGCAACGATGGCGCCGCTGGTGCCGAAATCGGTGACGAAGTTTGCAGCGGAGCCTGTGGGCTGGCCTGTGAAGGTCTCGACACCCACGGTGCTGAAGCCTGCAGTGGTGTTCTGCACACCGGCTGCTTCATAGTTCACGAACCATCCGGCAGAAGCCGGCGCAGCCAGAAGGCTGGCAGCAGCCATTCCAAGAAGAACTCGCATTTGTTGATCCTCCAACCCCAAGTGCGGCATTATTTCGCCGCGCGATGAGCGGCCGATTGCGCCGCATGACAATATGATTGCAGGAAACATGCCAAGCGGGCCACGTAGCCCTTGCAGAGGGGGAATGGCGGCCAGAAACTGACATTACTGTAAAATCTGTCAGAAATCCCGACGGATTCGTGCCTGTTAGGCTTTCGGTATGTTAACCAGATGTCTTGAGTTGATGTTTCTGGCGGATGAATGCGTCACTCATTGCCCATGTTGCGCAGTGCGTTCATCCGTATTGTAGGGGAAGCGCGCTGGATACCAAGATTCCCAGCGCGCCAGTCCTCTGGAATGGGGACGCTCAGCCCCCCACGCGGCTCATGCCGCTGCTGCGACGGGCTGCGATGCCCACCAACCCGAAGCCCATGATCATCATAGCCCAGGTGGCAGGTTCGGGGACCGCATTGCCGCCCTTTTCGAGAAAATAACCGACGGTGTGATTGTCGGACTCGTAGTTCCCGTTGACACCGGGCAGCTCGTAAAATCGGATCTTGTCGAACGTTTCTCCGTCAAAATAGATGTTCACGAAAGCATATTGTTCGGTCGGGTTGCGACGCGGAGCAGGATCATTGGGATTGCCGCAGTAAGGCTGCGGTTGTGGGGTGCAACCGCCGATTGCGGCGATCACCTTGGCAGGATTGAAGGTATAGATCAGGCTGTCCGCCTTGTAGAATTCCAGAACATTGCCGGAATCCAGCGCCGATAGCCAGTAGCCGAAGTAATTCACACCTTCCGGGCGTGATGTCGATAGCACGAGTTCATAACCGGCGTCGTTTGCAGCCGCAACCGCATGATGGCCCACGCCGCCAGCCGAACCAAACTGGTTTTGATTATCGACACGCAGATTGGTGTAGACTCCAGCAATCTGGCTGCCACCAAATGTTGTGTCATAGGTGAGGCCCGAACCGGTCGGTGCATTCTCGAAAGTCTCGACCCCGAGAAAATCGAACAGGGTCGATGCCGCATTTTGCACACCGGGATTTTCATATGTGACCGTCACGGCAAATGCAGCAGAAGCGGGCATTGCCAGCAGGCAGGCCATAGTCATTGCAGAAAGAACACGCATCACATTCTCCAGACCCAAGTGCGGCCCATTTTGGGCGCACCAAATCTATCTGCAGGAATTATGCCAAATTCCTGCAGGTTGCAATGCTGAGGTCGAAGCTGGAGAAAACTGTCAATGGCACTGTCAAAAACTGTCAAAAATCCTGACAGTCGTGTGCTTTTAACCTTTCCGAGACCATGCCCAAAATTCGCCGAAGCCACCGTGAAGGCGTGTTACCCGAACGCGCCCTTCAGCCCGTCGATCACGATCTGGGCCGCCAGCGCCGCCAGGATCACGCCCAGCAACCGGGTGATCATGCCCTCCAGCTTGGCGCCAACGCGCCGCATGATCGGGCCGGCCGCCAGCAGGGCCATCAGTGTCAGCGCCAGCACGATCGCCAGCGCCAGGAACACCGCGAACGTCTCCAGCGGCCCATGCGCCTTCTGGGACAGCAGCATCACCGCCGCGATGGAGCCGGGCCCGGCGATCATCGGCATCGCCATCGGGAACACGGCGACGTCCTCGGTTTCCTCGTCGTTCACTGCCTTCGCCCGTTCCTCGCGGCGCTTCACCCGGGTTTCGAACACCATGTCCAGCGCGATCAGGAACAGCATGATGCCGCCCGCCACCCGGAACGCGTCCAGGCTGATCCCCAGCGCGCGCAGGAAGGGCTCGCCGATGATGGCGAAGCCGAATAGGATGGCCGACGCGATCCCCACCGAGCGCCAGGCCATGGTCTGCCGCGCCTGCGGGGTGGAGCGGGTGGTGAGGCTGGCGAAGATCGGCGCCGCCCCGGGCGGGTCGATCACCACCAGCAGCGTCACGAGCGCGGAAATGAACAGGTCCAGCGGGAAGATCATTGGCGAGACGCCGCCTTCAGCGTGTTTTCCAGCAGGCAGGCGATGGTCATCGGCCCCACGCCGCCGGGCACGGGCGTGATGTGCGCAGCGACATCGGCGGCTTCCGCGAAAGCCACGTCGCCTACCAGCCGTGTGCCGGTGCCCGATTCCTTCGCCACCCGGTTGATGCCCACGTCGATCACGGTGCAGCCGGGCTTCAGCCAGCCGCCGCGCACCATTTCGGGGCGGCCCACGGCCGCCACCACGATATCGGCGCGGCGGGTCAGTTCAGGCAGGTCGCGGCTGCGGCTGTGCGCGACAGTGACGGTGGCCGAGGCCCCGATCAGCAGCGATGCCATCGGGCGCCCCACGATGTTGGAGCGGCCGATCACGATGGCCTCGGCGCCCGAAATGTCGCCCAGCGTGGATTCCAGCAGCCGCAGGCACCCCAGCGGTGTGCAGGGCACGAAGCCGTTCAGGCCCGTCGCCAGCCGTCCGGCGTTCACAGGATGGAAGCCATCCACATCCTTGTCGGGCGAGATCGCGGAAATCACCCGCTGGCTGTCGATATGCGCGGGCAGCGGCAACTGCACCAGAATCCCGTCCACGCCGGCATCGCGGTTCAGCGCCTCCACCAGCGCCAGCAGATCGGCTTCGGACAATGTCGTGTCGCGCCGATGCTCGATGGAGGTGATGCCGGCCTCATGGCAGGCGGCGATCTTGTTCTTTACATAGACCTTGCTGGCCGGGTCTTCCCCCACCAGCACCACGGCCAGCGCAGGCGCGCGGGCGCCGGCGGCGACGCGTGCGATCACCTCCTGCGCGATGTCCGCGCGCAGGCGAAGCGCATGGGCCTTCCCGTCAATGATCTGCGACAGGTTCAAACCAGCAAGTCCATGGCCAGGCCCTGCAGCAGCCGCTGCGTCAGGATGATGCCCAGCACCAGCACCAGCGGCGACAGGTCGATTCCGCCCATGTCCGGCAACAGGTTGCGGATCGGCCGCAGGATGGGGTTCAGGAACCGTTCCAGCCCGGTCAGCACGCCATAGACGAAGCGGTTGTTCAGGTTGACCACGTTGAAGGCCACCAGCCAGCTGAGGATCGCCTGCGCGATGATGACCCAGATGAAGATCTGGAGCAGGTAGACGACAAATCCGATGAGTTCCGCCACGGTGTTCATGCCGCCCCGATATCCCTAGCCGATGTACTATTGCCCTGCCTCTAGCCGCTCTCGGCCCGCGCCGCTAGACGGAGCCGGTGCCGTCCCCCGTTCATCTTCTGTCGCTGGATCTGCGCAGCTTTCGCAATCACCGCGCCACGCGGCTGGCGCCGGGCGCGGCCCCCTTCGTGCTGCTGACGGGGGCGAACGGCGCCGGAAAAACCAATGTGCTGGAGGCGGTTTCGCTGCTCGCCGTGGGGCGCGGCCTGCGCGGCAGCCCGCTCTCCCAGATGGCGTCGCAGACGGCGGAGCCGGGCGGGGCAGGGGGCTTCACCGTGCAGGCGGACCTGCTGCCCGATCCCGGCCTCCCGGCAATCGTGATCGCCACCGTCACCCGCGCTGACGCCCCCGAACGGCGACTGCTGAAGATCAACGGCGCCGCTGCTGCCCTGTCCGCGCTCTCCGACTGGTCGTCGCAACTGTGGCTGACGCCCGCGATGGACCGCCTGTTCGCCGACACCGCGTCGGCCCGCCGCCGCTTCCTGGACCGGCTGGTGCTGGCGCTGGCCCCCGGCCATGCCGGCCACGCCACCCGGTACGAGGCAGCAATGCGCGCCCGAACACGGCTGCTGACGGCCGACGAGCCGGCCGACCCGGCCTGGCTGACGGCGCTGGAAGTGCAGATGGCCGAACATGGCACAGCACTCGCTGAAGCACGCGCGGGCACCGTCGCAGCGCTCGGCGCGGCCTTGCAGTCGGTCGCGGACGGCCCATTCCCCAAACCGTCGCTGGCCCTGTCAGAGCCTGATCAGGCCGGTCTTGCCGACCGGCTGCGCCACGCCCGGGCAGCGGACCGGGCGGCGGGCCGCGCCACGCAGGGGCCGCACCGGCAGGACCTCGCCGTCACCCATGCCGACAAGGCGATGCCAGCCGCACTCGCCTCCACCGGCGAGCAGAAGGCGCTGCTGATCTCCATCCTGCTGGCCCATGCGGGCCTCGTGGCGGACCGCACAGGCCGCCTGCCGCTGCTGCTGCTGGACGAAGCGGTGGCGCACCTCGATCCGGACCGGCGGCGGGCGCTGTTCGCCCGGCTGGCGGGGCTCGGCGGGCAGGCCTGGCTCACGGGCACCGACCCGCTGCTGTTCGAGGGGCTGGAGGCCGCGCGCTACAGCGTCTCCGAAGGGGCGATCTTACCGGACTGATTCACCGAACTGACATCTGTTTTGCTGGCATCGCGCAGCCGCATTCCCTATAGACTTTGCATGAGCGACGACGACATTCCGAACGCCACCCCCACCGGCGACTATGGTGCTGATTCCATTCAGGTTCTGAAAGGGCTTGAGGCTGTCCGCAAACGCCCCGGCATGTACATCGGCGACACCGATGACGGCTCGGGCCTGCATCATATGGTGTTCGAAGTCTCCGACAACGCCATCGACGAGGCGCTGGCCGGCTATTGCGACCGCATCCTCATTCAGCTGAACGCCGACGGCAGCGTCACGGTGGAGGACAATGGCCGGGGCATCCCCACCGGCATCCACCCCGTGGAAGGCGTGTCCGCCGCCGAGCTGGTGATGACCCAGCTGCACGCGGGCGGCAAGTTCAACAACCAGGAAGGCAACAGCTACAAGGTCTCCGGCGGCCTGCACGGCGTCGGCGTCTCGGTGGTGAATGCCCTGTCCGACTGGACCGAGCTGCGCATCTGGCGCGACGGCCATGAGCATTTCATGCGCTTCCGTCAGGGCGTGCCGGAAGCGCCGCTGGCGGTCGTAGGCCCGCAAGGCGACAAGCGCGGCACGCAGGTGACGTTCCTGCCCTCCATCGAGACCTTTCGCACCGGGATCGAGTTCGATTTCGACAAGCTGGAGCACCGCTACCGCGAGCTGGCGTTCCTGAACTCCGGCGTGCGGCTGTTCCTTGTGGATGCCCGCCACGCCGACCACAAGGAAGTGGAGCTGTTCTACGAAGGCGGTCTCACGGAAATGGTGCGCTGGCTGGACCGCACCAAGACCCCGCTGATGACCGAGCCCGTCGCCATCCGCGGCCAGCGCGACGACATCGGCATCGAAGTCGCGCTGCAGTGGAACGACAGCTATTACGAGCAGGTGCTGGCCTTCACTAACAACATCCCGCAGCGGGATGGCGGCACCCATATGGCGGCGTTCCGCTCCGCGCTGACGCGCACGCTGAACAATTATGCCGAGAAGTCCGGCCTGCTGAAGAAGGAAAAGGTCGGCCTGAACGGCGACGACATGCGCGAAGGGCTGACGGCCGTGGTCAGCGTGAAGCTTCCTGATCCGAAATTCTCCAGCCAGACCAAGGACAAGCTGGTCTCCTCCGAAGTGCGGCAGCCGCTGGAATCGCTGCTGGCCGACAAGCTGGCGGAATGGCTGGAGGAAAACCCCGGCCCGGCGCGCAGCATCATCCAGAAGATCATCGAGGCGGCCATCGCCCGAGAAGCCGCCCGCAAGGCGCGGGAGGCCAGCCGCAAGTCAGCCCTTTCCATCGCCTCGCTGCCGGGGAAGCTGGCGGACTGCCAGGAAAAAGATCCGGCCAAGTCCGAACTGTTCCTGGTGGAAGGCGATTCCGCCGGCGGCTCCGCCAAGCAAGGCCGGGACCGCAGCTATCAGGCGATCCTCCCCCTGCGCGGCAAGATTCTGAACGTGGAACGCGCCCGGTTCGACCGCATGCTGGGGTCCAAGGAAATCGGCACGCTGATCCAGGCGCTGGGCACCGGCATCGGCCGCGAGGAGTTCAGCCTGGAAAAGCTGCGCTACCACAAGATCGTCATCATGACCGACGCCGACGTCGATGGCGCCCATATCCGCACCCTGCTGCTGACCTTCTTCTACCGGCAGATGCCTGAGCTGATCCGGGCGGGCCACCTCTACATCGCCCAGCCGCCGCTGTTCAAAGTCACGCGCGGCCGGTCCGAAGTCTATCTGAAGGACGAGGCCGCGCTGGAGGAACATCTGGTCTCCAACGGCGTTTCCGGTCTTGTGATGCAAGTTGGCGGCGAAACGGTTTCCGGCGCGGATATCTCTGCCCTGGTGGAGCATGCCCGGCGCATGAAGCGGCTGATGGCCTATGTGCCCCGCCGCTATCCGCCGGCTTTGGTCGAAGCGCTCGCGCTGGCCGGTGCACTGAACCCGGAAGCCGGGGAAGCAGCCGGAACCGCCGAACGCCTCGCCGCCTGGCTGAACGCCGGGTCGGCTGGTTGGTCTGCCGAACCCGCTGCCGAAGGCGGCTTCGTCGTCCGCCATCTGGACCGCGGCGTGACGGATGCCTTCGTGATCGACCGCGCCTTCGTCGGCAGCGCCGAAGCCCGCAAGCTGCATAGTCTCGCCGCCGAACAGGCCGCGCGCTGGGCGACGCCCGCGCAGATCGGCACGGCGCAGGTGCGGCGCCCGTCCGAGCTGCTGGACACGGTGATGGAAGCCGGTCGCAAGGGCCTTGCCGTGCAGCGCTACAAGGGGCTGGGCGAAATGAACGCCGAACAACTGTGGGAAACCACGCTGGATCCGGCCGCCCGCACCTTGCTGAAGGTGGAGATCGGCGACGCTTACGAAGCGGACGAAACCTTCACCAAGCTGATGGGCGATATCGTGGAACCCCGGCGCGAGTTCATCCAGCAGAATGCGTTGTCCGTCGCGAATCTCGACATCTGAGGGTCCCGATCCGAGGTTCTTCAGTCTGATCTGCTTCAAGGAGGATTGACCATGCGTACCCTGATCCTGATGCTCGCAACGCTGGCCACCGCGCCTGCGCTGGCCCAGGCGCAGTCGCAGCAATCCGACGGTGAACGCATCGGAGACAAAGCGGAGAATATCGCGCGCCAGCCCATGAAGGATGTGGGCATCATGCGGGAAAACCCGCCGGAGGTGCTGAAAGACGCGCAGCGCGCGCCCTATTCGCTCGCCGGGATCAAGAACTGCCGGGATTTCCGCCGCGCCGTCATCGAACTGGACAATGTGCTCGGCCCCGATGTGGATGCGGTCGACGAAAAGGGCGATGCCCTGCCCGAACGTCTGGCCGAAGCAGGTGCCAAATCCATCGTCAACTCGCTGATCCCCTTCCGCGGCATCGTCCGTGAAGCCACCGGCGCGGCAGAAGCCGACCGCAAGTTCCGCATGATGGTGGCCGCCGGCATGGCCCGGCGCGGCTTCCTGAAGGGCGTGGCGCGCGAACGTCAGTGTTCGGTGCGTTGAGGCGTTGCTGTTGAGGGGGCTCTGCCCCCTTAAACTCCCCTGTCCCCACCCCATGAACAAGTTCACGGGGACCCCGGGGCAGGGAAGTGACTTCACTGAACCCACATTACTGGTCGCTCGGATACGTCGCGCTGACAGGCAGGTTTATTGCCTGCGGCGCCAGCAAACCCCAGCGCCGCAGGCAATAAACCGTCGTCACCCCCGCGACATTCCCGGACAGCACACCACGTGAATATCGAGGGTGCAGGGAAATCATTTCCCTGCCCGCTGGAGGCAAAAAAGCCTCGCCGCCTTAGCCTATCCGCAGCCGCGCATCCCGCCCACGGGCACGGAGATCGACTCTCCGGCGGGGAGGCCCTGCGCGTTCACCTGCTCGATCCGCAGTGATCCGGAGGAAATCAGCTGTCCGTTCTGGATCTGGCCGCCGCTGGCGAACTCCAGATGGACGGCGACGCGATAGCCGTGGCCGCCATATTCGCCGGGCGCGAACTGGGCGATGTCGAACATTTGCTTGCCCTTGCGCAGGCGCAGGGTCTGGCTGCTTTCATCCAGCATGGCGATGCGGAAGGGGGTTTCCGTTTTGGCCCACAGGAACACCCGGCAACGGCCGGGCGCGGGCGCTTGTGGGGGCAGCTCGGTGAGCCCCATCAACGTTGCGGCGGCGGCGAGAAGGATCATGGCTTCACCGAAAGGCTGGCCGCCAGCGTCTCGTCGGCGTTGCGGCGGATTTCGGCTTCGGCAAAGCGAGCGCCTTTCAGCTCCAGGTCGGCGATCAGCGGCAGCAGCGCGGTCGCGCGGGCGGCGGGGATGGAGATTCGTCCGGCGGCGGCCGCCGACGGATCGGCGAGCCCGGCCGCGACCAGCGCGGTGCTGACGTCCGCGGGTTTCATCGGCGCGGCCCGTGCCTTGGCAGAGGCGGCCAAGGCGGCATCCTGACGGGCGCCCACGAATCGCAGCATGGCGATGGAGAGGGGCTTGTCGTTGGAGGCGCGGCCCGCGATCCGGTCTCCCATTGTCAGCACGGTGCCGTCCAGCTTGCTGGCAAAGGGGCCGGTGGCCATGCGGGGGCCGACGATGTTGATGGCGTCGGCTGGGCCTCCCAGCGCGACGGCGAGCGAGCCGTCCGGCTGCAGCTTCACGCTGTCGAAGCGGGCGCCGGGCACGGATTCGATGGTGCGCGCGGCAAAGCTCAGCCGGGCGCCCAGTGCTCCGCCCTCGGCGGCCCGCCGGGCGTCGGCAAGCGCTTTGGCACCCGCTTCGGCATCGACGGGGCGCTGCCCAAGTGTCTGAGCGGCCAGTTCGACCACGGACCTGTCATAGGCTGCGATCTGGGCGGCGCTGCGGGCGCGGTCGATCAGCAGCGGGGCGAGGGCCAGAAGGAGGGCGAGGGCGGCCAGGATACCCGCGCGAATCAGGAACTTGCGGCTTTTCCACCAGCTCTGCCGGGGGCCGAATTCGCCTTGCAGCAGATCCAGCGGCAGCGGATCGGGTGTAGCAGCAGGCGCGAACTCCGACAGCTGCACCAGCCGCCCCAACAGGCTTCGTCCGCTCAGCGCCGAGGCAAGCGACGGCTCCACCAGACCCGCCAGCTCGTCGGTGCGCAGCAGCACGCGGTCGCCGAAGCGGGCCATGCTGGGGCCGGACTCCGGCTCGGACAACAGCAACGCGGCGGGCACGACATGGGCGGGATCGGTGCCGGCGGCCTTCAGATGCGCCAGATGGTCGGCCATGCGCTGCCGGTCGATCAGGGCGACCCAGCTGTTGCCGGCCTCATCCGCCGGGCCCACGGCGACATGCAGCTCATCGACGGGCTGGGCGGCCAGGTCCGTCACCCGCATCAGCGCCTCGTCGTGGCGGGCGCGGGCATCGGTTTCGGCCAACAGCAGCCGGTGCAGGGCGATGTCGTCGCCGGGCAGCACGGCCACCAGCGGCCCGCCCGCCTCGTCGGTCGCATCTTCGGCTCCCGCGCCCAGCGGGCGCACACCGTCTTCGGTTTCCAGCAACAGGATCATGACGCCTCTTCTACGGCCCGCCACCGGGATGACACCACTGCCGCCGGTTGTTCAAGGGTGTCGATCAACAGCTCCCGTGCAACACGGGCGCGCGGCGTGGTGGCGACGATGCTCAGGCGCATCCAGCGCGTGCTGGTTCCCATGCGTTCGGCCGCCTCGCCGGTCTGATCGGCATTGCTGCCGGACGAGGTCATGAAATCGGACGCGGAGTTCCAGCCAGCTGAGGGGCGGGCGCCGATGGCGCGCCGCGCCTCGTCCGCGCCAAGCCCCAGCCCGGCCAGCAGCGGGGCCTGCGCGGCGGTGAGGCTGTTGATGTTCACCGTGCTGTTTTCGCGGGTGGGCAACGCGCAGAGCAGGGGCCCGGCCAGCGCCCAATGCCGCGGCGTCACGCCCGGGATGGCGGCCCATTCGCTGGGGTCCGCCCACAGCTGGCCGGTCTGCGCCAGCCGGGCGGCGGTGGCCTGCGCCAGTGTATTCGCCTCCATCAGCGGAATGCCGGTGGCGACCAGCAGCCGGGCGAAATCCTGCGGGCGGGACGCGGCGGGCGTCTCGCTCATATTGGCGCGCGCCTGGGCGCGACCCAGGCTGTTCAGGTTGAAACAATTGCCGCCGTCGGTGAAGCGGGCCTCCACCGTGCCGCCCTGCAGCTCCAGCCGGAACGGCTCCGTCAGCAGCGCCGGGCTCTGCCGAGCGCGCGCCTTCATCTGCGAGATCACGGAGACGGCCGCCGTGGTGCCGGTGCCCGCCAGCAGCTGCGCCTCGGACAGGGTCTGGGCCTCGCTGATCCGCTCTCCGGCGGCCTTCAGGCGAGAGAGGCCGAGCGTCGCGAAACTGGCCAGCAGCACCACCATCGCCAGCACTGCCAGCAGCGCCGCGCCCCGTTCAGATTCCGCACCGCGTTCGGATTCGGGGCCGCGCATCAGGCCGCCACCAGGAATTTCAGGGTGACGGGCACACCGCCCGCGCGCACCAGCGTCAGCTCCACAGCTTTCGGCAAATCCTCGGGCGAGGTGGGTGCCCAGTCATCGCGCCAGCCGCCGCGATCGGCCACCCGGATCCGCACGGCGGAAACCCCTTCCAGCATCACCAGCGCATCGCCGGGCGGCGCGCCATCGATGGCGGGGAAGGGCTGGCGCAGCAGCCGGCCGTCCACCAGCCCCCAGGAGATCTTCTCAATCCCGGGCAGCACATCCCCCGCGCGATAGCGCACCAGCACAAAGCCGTCAGGCGTCAGCGTGAAGGCGGGCATGGGGCTGCCGTCTGCGGCAAGGCTGGGGCGGCGCGCGGCCTGCCCCAGATCCGCCGCCAGCACAGAGCGGGTACGGTCCAGATCGGAGATCGCGGAGAGGGCGGTGCTGGAGGCAGCGAAACTGCGGGTGGCGCCCGCCGTCATCGCGGTGGCGATGGTGGCGATGATGCTGAAGATCAGCAGCGAGACCAGCATCTCGACGAGTGTAAACCCGGCCTCCGCCGGGTGTGTGAAGCCATTGGGGGTGCGGGCGCGCCTCATCGCTGGTTCGCAACCGTGGGAAGCCCGCGCGGGCGCAGCAAGCTGCGGGTGGCGACAGGCTGGCCGCCTTCCTCCGCGCTCACCACGATGTCCAGCCGCACCAGATCGGGCATCAGCGCCGGGTCGGGCGGCGGCGCGGGCGTCACCTGCCAGTACCAGGGGCGCCCGCCCACCTCCACCGCGCCGGATTGGGGGGATGTGGGCGCGCCGGGCGCCACAAGCAGGTCGATGGCCAGATTGTCGGCCGCCAGCTTGCCGGCCGCACTCATCGCAAGATTTGCGGTGCTGTGCATCTGGAAGGTCTGGAACCGCGCCAGCGTCAGCCCCACAAGGCTGAGGATCAGCATGGCCACCAGCATCTCCACCAGCGTGAAGCCGGCCTCCGCCGACGGCGTGAACCCGGCCTCCGCCGGTCCACCCCGCACAGCGGCGTTACTTCGTGTCTGAGCGGAGGTCCGCATTCTCACCGTCGCCGCCTTCCGCGCCGTCGGCGCCCAGCGAATAGACGACATAGGCCTGCCCGTTGGCACCCGGCACGGCATAGCCATAGGGCTTGCCCCACGGGTCGTTCGGCAGGTTCTTCAGCTTGGCACCCATGGGCGATGGCGCGGCCAGCACGGCCAGCCCCTCTTCGGGCGTGGGATAGCGGCCGGTGTCGATGCGCCAGAATTCCAGCCCTTGCTCGATGAGGGCAATGTCGGCCTGCGCCTTCTGCACCTGCGCCCGGCCCTGCATCGGCAGCACGTTGATCACCACAACCGTGGTCAACAGGCCGATGATCGCCAGCACGACCAGCAGTTCGACCAGCGTGAATCCCTGTTCCGAGTGGCGGGACTGGTGGATGGCAGAGGCAGGCACGACGGCGGCAGACATGTCAGGGGGCTCCGATGGATGCACCGGCAAGGGTGTTGAGTTCAAGGATGGGCAGCAGAACGGCGAGGATGATCACCCCGACCATGCCGCCCAGTATCACGATGATGGCGGGCTCCGCCAGCGCCAGAAGGGTCCGGCTGCGATCCGAAAGCTGCCGGTCGAGGCTGGTGGCCGCCGAATCGAGCAGCGGCGCCAGCCGGCCCGAGCTTTCGCCCGACTGCACAAGGGAAACCAGCAGCCCCGGCGGGTTGGGCAGCAGCGGCAGCGTGGCGGACAGCGACGAGCCGGCGCGCACCTGCGCCACCATCTTCGTGGTCGCCTCGCGCCAGGCGGCGTTGCCCAGCGTGGGGGCGGTGATCTGCAGCGCCTCGGCCAGCGGCAGCCCGGCGCCCAGCATGGTGGCGAGCAGCCGCGACCAGCGCACCGCCTCAAGGGCGGACAGCCAGCCGCCAATGCCGGGCAGTCCCAGCAGCCAGCGGTCCATTTTCAGCCCGTTGCCGGGCTGCTTGCGCCACTGCCACAGGGCGGTGGCAGCCAACAGCGGGATCGCCAGCATCAGCCACCACCAGCTCTGCACGAAGCCGGAAATGGCCAGGATCACCCGCGTCAGCAGCGGCAGCGGCTGGCCCGACCCCGTCAGTTGCTCGGCAATGGCGGGCACCACGAACAGCAGCATGGCGATGATGACGCCCAGCGCCACCAGCATCAGCAGCGCCGGATAGGCGAGCGAGGCGATCAGCCGCGAGCGCAGCGCCACCTGCGCCTCCAGCGTGTCGGCCAGCCGGTTCAGTAGCAGCGGCAGTCGGCCGGAAGCCTCGCCGGCAGCCACCGTCGACTTCACCTCGGGCGGGAACGCAGAGGCCGGAAGCGCACTGGCAAGCGAACTGCCCGCCTGCAGCGCCCGGTTGGTCCGCTGCAGCACCAGCCGCTCATTCTCCTTGCCCGGCTGCCGCGCCAGCGTGGCGACGGCATCCGAAATGGGCATCACCGCCGCCAGCGTCGCCATCTGCCGGATCAAAGTGGCACGCGCCTGTGCGCCCAGCTTCGGGGCCGTGGGGTCCGCCTTCCTGCCGCCGATATGGATCGGCCGCTTCCAGAACGGCAGCTCCTCCGCCTTCACGGGCCGAGGCGGCGCATTCATGGCGTGCCGGAGGGGATGATGGCCGGGTTGATGCCGCCCGCCACCCCGGCATGGCTCAGGTCACGCGCGGGCTCGCCCTGGAACAGCGGCAGCACCTCCGTCGGCGTGGTCCGCCGCGCCCGCACGGCCTCGCGCGCGGATTCCTTCAGGCTGCGGTGCAGGCCCGCCGCCTCCAGCCGCCCTTCGCCCGCGCCTTCGTTGATCAGGTTGCGCACCGGGCCGTCGGCCGTGATCAGCTCGAACAGGCCGCGGCGCTTCAGATAGCCGGTCTGCCGGCAGCTGGGGCAGCCGTTCGCCTTGGCGACCGGAATGCCCGCTGGCAGCCCCAGCCGGCTGGCGAGCGGTGCCGCCAGCGGCTCCTCGCCCGCGCACACCGGGCACACCTGCCGCGCGAGGCGCTGCGCCACCACGGCGCGCAGCGTGGCCGCGATCAGGAAGGTCTCCACGCCGAAATCGCGCAGCCGGGTGATGGCCCCGGCCGCTGAATTGGCGTGCACGGTGGAGAGCACGAGGTGGCCCGTCAGCGCAGCCTGCACCGCGATCTCGGCGGTCTCGCGGTCGCGGATTTCGCCCACCATCACCACGTCCGGGTCCTGCCGCAGGATCGCCCGCAGCCCCTGCGCGAAGGTCAGGCCCACGCGGGTGTCCACCTGCGTCTGCCCCACGCCGGGCACGGCATATTCCACCGGGTCTTCGACGGTCAGGATGTTGCGTTTGCCGTCATTCAGCAGCTTCAGCGCGGCATAGAGCGTGGTGGTCTTCCCGGCACCTGTCGGCCCCGTTACCAGCACGATTCCGTTCGGCGCCCCCAGCGCCTCGGTCAGCGCGCCCAGCGTGGTCGCGTCCAGCCCCAGATCGGTCAGCTCCAGCCCGACCGAGGATTGGTCCAGAATCCGCATCACCACCCGCTCGCCGCCGCGCGCGGGCAGGCTGGACACCCGCACATCCAGCGCCCGGTTGCCCAGCGTCAGCGAAATGCGCCCGTCCTGCGGCAGCCGCTTCTCGGCGATGTCCAGCCGTGCCATCACCTTCACCCGGCTGACCAGCATGGGGGAGACCTGCGTCGGCAGCCGAAGCACTTCCTCCATCACACCGTCGCGGCGCAGGCGGACGGCCATGCCGTCCTCCTGTGGCTCCAGATGGATGTCGGACGCCCCCTGCTGCACCGCCTGCGCCACCAGCGCGTTGATCAGCCGGATCACCGGCGCGGCGTCGTCATTGTCCAGCAGGTCGGCAGTGTCCCGCGCCAATGTGGCAAGGTTTGAGGCCGCCGCCGCATCCGCCGCAGCAGACAGCCCGTCGGTCGCATAGGTTTCAGACAGCAGCCGGTCGAACGCCTCGTCGGCCAGCGTGTCGATCTGGATGGCCTGCCCGGCCACCCGGCGGGCTTCCAGAATGGCAGCCGGCTTGGCCCCGCGCCGAACCGCCAGCCGCCCGCTGCCCGGCGTGATCAGCACGCCCTGCGCGCGGGCGAAAGCATAGGGCAGCAACAGCGGCGCTGGCCCCATTCGCGGGCCGGAACCGGCCGGGGGCGCGCTGGCCATGGTCAGCGCTTCTTCGTCTGGGGCTGGGCTGGCGCGGGCTGGGCCTGGCCCGGCTGAACCGCTGCGGGCTGAACCTGCGGCGGCGGGAAGGGCGCCGGCTTGTAGGGCGGCGCCACCCGCAGATAATCCCAGGCCATCGCGTCCAGAGAGCTGAAGCCCAGCATCGCTTCCTGCGATTCCCGAATGCTGTCCCACCGGTTCGCCGTCACCGCGTCGCCGTCCGCCTGAGAGCGGATGATGGTGGGGCGGATGAAGATCATCAGGTTGGTCTTCACCCGGCTCTTGCCGGTGGAGCGGAAGAACACACCCAGCCCGGGAATGTCGCCCAGCAGCGGAATCTTCTGCAGCGACTTGCGCTCATTGTCGTCCAGCAGGCCGCCCAGCGCCAGAATCTGCCCGTCGCCCACCGTCACCGCGGTTTCCAGCTCGCGCTTGTTCAGGATGAAATCGGTGTCGGCCACCGTCGCCGCGATGGAGGAGACGATCTGGTTGATCGTCAGCGTCACCGTGCCGCCCGCGTTGATCTGCGGCTTCACCGCCAGCTGGATGCCCACATCCTGCCGCGACACGGTGCGGAAACTGTTGTCCAGATTGTTGCCCAGTGCCTCGCCCGTGGTCACGGGAATTTCCTGCCCCACCAGAATCCGCGCGGGCTGGTTGTCCAGCGTCAGGATGGAGGGCGTGGACAGCACGTTGGAATTCACGTCGCTCTTTACGGCGTTGATCACGAAGCCGAAGATGGTGTTGCCCGCCAGGCTGGCCACGCCGGAGGTCAGGCCGGTGGTGCCCAGCAGCGAGGTGACGGCGGCTTCCTTGAACTGGTCCGCCGCGGTTCCGGTGATCACGCCCTTTTCCGCCGCCACCGCGCCCGCCACCGCCAACAGGTTCGGCGCCGCGTTGGAGAAGTTGGAGGAAATCAGCGGCACCGTGCCGTCTTTCCCGGCCAGCATGAACTGCACGCCCAGCTGCCGCGCCGCCGTGTCGGAGATTTCCACGATGATCGCTTCCACCTGCACCTGCGCGCGGCGGGTATCCAGCTGGCGGATCACTTCGCCCAGCTCGCGCTGGATCTCGGGCGGGGCGGCGATGATCAGCGCATTGGCGCCCTCATAGCGGGTGATGATCGCGCGGCGCCGGCTGTTGCCTGCGGCCGCGCCCACATTGGCCGGCGTCGCCGCGACGGGCGCGGCGGCCTGCTGCTGTTGCGCCTGCTGCTGGCGGTTGCCGAACGGCGTGCCCGCCAGCCCCTGGATTCCGGTGCTGGTCTGCACCGGGGTCGGCGTCTGCCCCATCAGCTGCTGCAACACCGGCATCACCGCGCTGGCATCGGCATGCTGCAGGAAGATCACGCGCGATTCGGAACCGCCCGCCGCCTTCTGGTCCAGATCGCGGGCGATCTTCGCCACCCGCGTCACCTGGTTCTGCTCGCCCCGGATCGCAATCGCGTTGGAGGCGTCGATCGGCACCACCGACACCGCCATGGCCCCTGTGCCGTCGGTGCCGCCCGGCTGGCGCACCAGCTGCTGCAGGGAGGTCGCCAGATCGCGCGCACCCGCGTTGCGCAGCTGCACCACCTGCGTGGTGGAACGATCCCGGTCCACATCGCGCAGCACCTGCCGCGCGCGGCTGATATTATCGGCAAAGTCGGTCACGATCACCGCATTGCCCGCGCGGTTGGCCGATGCCGCGCCGTTGCGGCTGAGCACGGGGCGCAGCGAATCGACCGCCTGCTGGGCGTCGATGTTGGTCAGCGGAATCACCGCGGTGGAAAAGCGCGCCCCGGCCGCCCCGGCTCCGGCCTCGGCGGGCTGGATGCGGTACTGCCCGGTGCCGGCCGGCACCGCGACATAGCCGTTGGCCCTCAGCGTCGCCAGGAACAGCTCGAAATACTGGCTGCGCCCCAGCGGCTTTTCAGAGACGACCGAAACCTTGCCCTGCACGCGCGGGTCGATCACGAAAGTGGCGCCCGTCACCCGGGCCACATCGTCGATGAAGGCGCGGATATCGGCTTCGCGCAGGTTCACCGTGGTCTGCGCGAGCGACGGTATGGCCGTCGCCAGCGCCAGCCCGGCGACAGCCGCGCGCCAAAGACGAGTGGGCCGCCTCATTGCGACTGCTCCGCCGTCTGCTGCGGGGCTTCACGGGTGTGGACAGCCGGCCGGTTCGAGACAGGCTCGTCCGCCTCATCGTCGGGCAGCACGGAGGGCGGGGCATTTTCAGGTGTCAGGCCCTGTCCGGCGGAGCCGGGCGCGCCCTGTTGTGGCGGCATTCCCGGCTGGGGAGGCGGGCCGGGCTCGAAGCGCTGCACCGGCGCATCGCCGCCCGAATCGATCCACAGCGCCTCGCGGGCACCGCTGCGATCCAGCACCACATGATCCGATGCGATCGCCGCCAGCGTCACCCCATCGGCGATGGTTTCGCCTACGGCATAGACATTCTGGGTGCCGTCTCCGGCGGCGATGATCGCGCTGCCGCGCCCGGTCGCCGAATCGGCGCGCACGCCGTGCAGGGTGAAGGGCAGCGCCGTCACCGGCAGGCCTTCGCCGCCATTGGCGCGGGCCGGGAAGAAGGGATCGAATCGCGACAGCAGAGCACGATCCGCCAGCCAGGGCGCCTGAAACGGCGGCGCGCTCGGCAGGGGCTGGGTCGCCACGGTCACAGCGCGCCAGCCCAGCGCCAGCACGGCCAGCAGCAGCAGGCCCAGCAACAGATGGCCCGGATTGAAGCGGGCCGAATTTGAACCGGACAGAGTCACAGCGAAGCTCGGGAACCGGCCCGGACGATGGCGCTCAAAAGGCCGGAATACAGACAAACAGACAGAGTCAAACTGGCCTCAAGGCTCGATTTTCGGGTCGCCGGAGCCAATGGCGTAAGGCTGTTACCGATTCGTTTCAAGCGCTTGTCCCCCACCACAGGTTCCGCTTACCGCATATCTAACCGATTCAAACCACAGCATTTGCCGCCCGCTCAGACAGCGGCATTCGCCGCCAGCCAGATCGGAAACCCCGCCAAGGCCAGACAGGCGCCGAACGGCACCTTGCCCGACGGGTCCCCGCGCCAGCGGGACACGCCTGCGAACAGCAGCCCCGCCACAGACGCCAGCAACAGCAACGGCCCGATCCAAATGAAGCTTAACCATGCGCCCAGCGCCGCCATCAGCTTCACGTCCCCCAGCCCCAGACCGTCGCGCCCGCGAAAATGCCGGTACGCCAGCGCCAGCAGCAGCAAAGCGCCGCCGCCCAGTCCCGCACCCAGCAGCCGGTCGGGCAGGGCGCCGATGCCGCCGGCCAGCCCCAGCGCCAGCAGCGGCAGCGTCAGCCGGTCGGGCAGCCAGTAATGCTGAAGGTCCAGTGCCAGCAGCGTCAGCAGCAGCCAGCCCAGCACCGCCCCCCACAATCCTTCGGGGCCGGGCACCGCCACAAAGGCCAGTGCACCGATCAGCGCACAGCCGATCTCGATGGCGGGGTGCAGCCGGTCGATCGGCGCGCCGCAGGCGCGGCAGCGGCCCTTCAGCCACAGGAAGCTCAGCACCGGCACCAGATCGAACCAGCGCACCGCCGCCCCGCACGCATCGCAGCGGGACCGGCCCGTCAGCGCTTGCGCCTGCGGCCAGCGCAGCACCAGCGTCGCCAGGAACGACCCCATCACCAGCCCCAGCAGGGCCCCCAGACTCGGCCAGATCAACAGCACCATCGCCCATCGGTCCGGGACGGCTGGGGAAATGTAAAGGCCGGGAAAGGTCCGGCCTGACTTGCAACACCCTTAATATCCGTCAATAAATCGGCCGGGGTCAGATCGGGGGAACTGCGAAGTGTCGAACGTCGGCGGCAAGGCCTATGCGATGAATGTGGTGACGCCCATGCGGCCGGGTCTCGGCAGCCGGACGAACCATTTCCTCTTCTATGCGGCCCGCGCGCTGCCGGACAGGCTGATGGGCCTCTTGGGGCTTTCCATCATCCATTTCGCCCGCTGGGTGATCGTGAAGCAGGACCAGTGGCCGGATCTCAGCCAGCCCAAGGAACAATTGCTGAACGATTACACGATCTTCGTGTCCAACTTCAACGGCACCTGGGATCAGTATATCGATGCCTTCGCCGACGGCCTGCCGTCCGGCCTCGACCTGTTCTGGTACGCCGCCACCAAATATCCGAAGTCGATCCCGATCAGCCCGTTCAAGGCCTATATCCGCGCCAACCAGATCGACACCGATCATTATTACAACGCCACGCCCGGTGCGGCGCAGCGCGACATCAAGGCGGCCTTGCGCGTGCGCCGCGCCGTGCTGCGGCTGGAACAGGCCCATGCCGCCGGACCGACCGCCTTCAAGGCAGCCTGGGCGAAGGAACTCAGAACCATCCAGAATGACCTCGGTTCACCCGGCTTCGCCCCCGTCGCCTCCAACGACACCGCGCGCGCCGATCTCAACCGCCAGCCGCTGGTGCTGGCGCGCTGGGGGAAAGCCTGATGCCCAACATCGACGGCGGCCACTATTTCCTAACCCTCCTCGCCCCGGTAAAAACCGGCGAGCCGGTGACGGACGGCGGCGTGGTGACGACCCACGGCAATTTGCTGCGCGAGGAACTGGCCAACCTCCCCACCGCGATGCAGAGCCCGGTTTCCATCGACACCGGCCTGATCAGCCCCTTCGCCCAGTGCCGGCGCACGCATTTCCTGCGCATGTTCGTGATCGACCAGCCGATGTTCAACGGGCGCGATCCGGTCGACCCGCTGTGGAACATCGTGAAGAAGCGCGACCCGCTGGTGCACCAGCCGTTCGACACGCTGTCGCGCCCCTGGCTGGTGCTGGCCGCCGATTTCGATCTTCGGACAGACGAGCCTGACAAGGGCCTCAGAAGCTGGGCCGAAGCGCTGTGGACCCGCACGGAAGCGGAGATGCGCGCCATCTTCACCCATTGCCACGGCTTCGAAGAGGTGAACTCCGCCGCCCAGTTCGCCGACTATGTCGCGCGCTGTCAGGTGGAAACCACCATGAGCTTCAACGATTACTGGCCCGGCCGCCCGCCGCTGAAGGGGCTGTCGTTGAACGGGCTGCTCTGGCGCACGCTGCTGCCCGCCGCCGCGCTGGGGGTGCTGGCGCTTGTGCTCGGCTGGGGCTGGTGGGCGCTGGCGACTGCGCTGCTCGGCCTCGGCCTTGGCGTCGGCTATGTGTTGTGGCTGCTGTGGTCGAAGGGCAAGGCCGCTTTTCCGCCCGCACCCGACAGCGATCTGCCCAGTGTGCTGAAGGCGCTGCATGTGCAGCAGCGCTTCGCCTTCTTCGCGGAAGCCGTGCAGGGCATGGACGCGGACGCGCTGCACGCCAGCTTCGGCCAGTGGGTGTCCGGCGTCCGCCCGGCTGATCTGGACAGCCCCACGCAGGCACCCGGCGTGATCCGATCCGACGGGGTGCAGCTGGAAACGCCGGAACTGGTCACCGACAAGCTGGTGGATTCCCAAGGAAAGGCGATGGCGCTGTGAATATGGCTACCCCCACCGCCGCGCCCCTGCCCGTCGAACTGGAACTGGGCGATCTGCAGGGCGGCATCCTCTCCGCCTATGGCAAGCTCGGCTTCCCCAAGGCGCGCTACATTCTGTTCCATGTGGAAAGCGCCAAGGGCGGCCGCGCCTTCGTGGAGGCGCTGCGCCCGAAGATCACCACCGCCCGGCGCTGGCCCAGCAGCAAGGGCATTTCCACCGGGGCCAGCCCGGTGGCGCGCCCGGATTGCACGCTGAACATCGCCTTCACCTTCTGGGGCCTTTACGCGCTGGACGTGCCCACCCGCACGCTGCGCGGCATGCCCGACGAATTCATCGACGGCATGGCGGTGCGCGCACCCATTCTGGGCGACGACATTCTGGATAACGGCGCCGAATATTGGGACGAGGTGTGGAAGCCCGGCCAGCCCAAGGCGCATATCCTGATCATGCTGAACGCGCGCGCCGACGCAGACGGCAACGCGCTGCCCGCGCTGGCCGAACTGACCGATTTCGTGCTGCAGGCCGCCGCCGCCAACGGTCTTACCCTGATGGCCGGCCACAAGGGAGACGATCCGCGCTGGCAGGACCTCTCCGCCATCTATGCACCCGGCGCCGACGGCAAGCCGACCCCCCAGCCCACCGAGCATTTCGGCTTCGTGGACGCCATCGGAGACCCGGTGTTCGAAGGCCAGTATCCGGGGCGCGAGGAAGAGCAGCGCGCCGTGGGGCAGGGCGCGGTGGACGGTCGGGGCAATTGGCGCCCGCTGGCGCCGGGCGAATTCATTCTGGGCTGGACGGACGAGGCGCAGGAAGTGGCGGGCGGCGCCATGCCGCTGGATTTCAGCCGCAACGGCAGCTTCTTCGCCTATCGCAAGCTGCACCAGCATCTGGACGCGTGGGACGAATGGATCGGCGCCCGCGCGAAGGATCTGGGCGCCACATGGGAGATCGGCGACCTGCCCACGGCGGTCGCGCTGTTGAAAGCGAAGATGGCCGGGCGCTGGCCGGATGGTGTGCCGCTGCTGCTGGCCCCCACGCCGGAAGAACATGCCGCCTTCAACGCCCGCCTCACGCCCGGCAGCAAGGAATGGCTGGCGGCGATCACCCATTTCGGCTTCCTGGACGATCTGGACGGCTCGAAATGCCCCGTCACCTCGCATATCAGGCGCGCCAACACCCGCGACATGCTGGACCCCTTGTGGGACAAGCCCGTGAAGGATCGCATGGGGTCCGCGCTCAACAACCGCCGCCGCATCCTGCGCCGGGGCCTGCCCTATGGCGAGGCGGGCCGGGCGGACGGCGAACATGGCATCATCCTGCTTGCACATTGTGCCAGCCTGTTCCGCCAGTTCGAATTCGTGCAGCAGCAGTGGATGAACTACGGGCTGGATTTCAACGCCGGGAACGACAGCTGCCCCATCGTCGGCACCCACCCGCCCGGCGCCCGCTTCGTGATCGCCGCGCCTGACGACACCAAGCCGCCCTTCATCGCCTCGGGCATACCGCAGTTCGTCAGCACGCGGGGCGGGGAGTATTTCTTCGCACCCTCGATGACGGCGCTGCGCATGATCGGCACCGGCGTGGTCGACCCCACATGAGCTGGTTTTCGCGTTTTCAGGCCGCCATCGACGGCGTCTCGGGCCTCGGCGCCGGCGTGATCGCCGCGAAGGGCGGGCTGAAAACCCGCATCGCCACCGTGCTCGCCAGCCCCGCCGGGCAGCGCAACGCGATGGCCGTGCTGCGCTTCGCCAAGCCCCGGCTGCACCTGAAGCAGGACCTCATCAAATGCTATGAGGGCGAGGGCACGCTGCTGCTCACGCGCGCCACGGATTTCCACGCCGTGATCGAACGGCAGGCCGAATTCGAAGTCGTCTATGGCCCGCGCATGCGCCTGCTGACAGGGGGGCGCGACTTCTTCCTGGGGATGCAGGACGGCACCGCCTACCGCCGCGATACAGACGCAATGCGCTCCATCGTGAAGGCGGACGATCTGAAACCGGTGATCGCCATGGCCCGCGCCGAAGCCGCCACCGCGCTGGCGGGCACGCAGGTGGACCTGCCGCCGATGCTCTCCGCCCGCATCCCCGCGCTGATGGTGCAGCACTATTTCGGCGTGCAGATGGAAACGGATCAGCTGATCGCCGACGCGACGGTGATGTTCCACTTCCTCTTCTCCGATCTCGGCGCCGATCCGAAGATCAGCGCGGCCGCCATGGCCGCGAAGGATCGGGTGAATGCCGCGATAGACGCCAGCGCCGCCACCGCTGGCCCCGAAACCCTGCTGGGCCGCGCCGTGGCATCGGGCAAGGCCGGCAACCCCGCCTTCGATGCAGACGGCATCCGCGTCAACATCATCGGCATCGTGATCGGCGCCATCCCCACGCTGTCCAAGGCCAGCTGCCTCGCGGTGGAGGAGCTGCTGCGCCGCCCGGCCGCGCTGGCGAAGCTGCGCCCGCTGGCAGCCGCCTCAGACGAAGCGGCGGTGGCAGACCATCTGTGGGAAGCCCTGCGCTTCTCGCCGGTGAACCCCATCCTTTATCGCCGCGCCGCCCACGCCACGAACATCGGCGACACCGAGGTGGCGGCAGGCACGATGGTGCTGCCCGCCAACCTGTCTGCGATGTTCGACGAAAGCGTGGTGCCGCACCCCAACCGCTTCGAGCCCGGCCGCCCGTGGGGCGTCTATGCGCACTGGGGCGAGGGCCTGCACCTCTGCTGGGGCGACCGCATCAACAAGGCGATCCTCCCCGCGATGCTGACCCCGCTGCTGGCGAAACCCGGCCTGAAGCAGCTTGCCCCGCCGGACGGCGAAGGCACACCCTTCTACCGGCACTACCGGCTGAGCTGGGGCTAGCCCGACAGGCGCAACAATTCGCGCCCCGCCATGGACAATTGCGCGATTCGTCCGATGATATGTGGATGACCGAAACAAGCATCACGCGCGAACCCCTGCTTCGGCGCTTGTTGCTCGTGGCAGTGCTGGCCCTCGCGGCACCGGCAGCGGCCCTTTCGCCCGCACCCGTCCAACCGCCGAAGGTGCAGACCGACAGTGACGCCTATACGCGCTACGAACTGCTGGCCCCCGGTTCGGGCAAGTTTCGCATCTTCTACGACGTGACCGCGACGACGCCCGGCCTGCCCTATTATTTCAATCCGATTCGGCCGGGCAGCATCGCAACGGACGAGCGCGTGATCGACCGCGCGACCGGCAAGCCGCTGAAATTCGACGTGGTCGGCGGCGATGTCGCGCGCGCCAACGGCCTGCCCACCGCACAGGCGGACGCCGAGTATATCCGCGTGACGCTGGCCCGGCCCGATGCCGAGGAATCGCGCATCCTGATCGACAAGACCTATGCCGATCCGGCCAGCTATCTGTCAGACGGCGACAGCATCACCTTCACCCGTTCGCTCGGCATCAAGCGCAATGCAGTGGTGCTGCCCCCCGGCTATCAGCCCGTCGCGGTCAACTACCCCTCGCAGGTGCTGCAAGAGGCGGACGGCCGCATCAAGCTGAGCTTCTGGAATGTGGGGCCTTCCGCCGTTCCGCTGGTGGTGGAGGCGCGGCGCATGGCAGCGCCGGAAGCCGTTCCGCCCGAACTCGCAGAGCGCCTGCAGGAGCGCGCCACCCAGTCCCGCGAGATCGTCTATTATCTGAACGACCCGGATACCCACAGCTTCGACCTGACCCATGACTATACCGAGGAAAGGCCCGGCGTCGGCGTCTATACCAATGTCGTGCGTGCGGGCAGCAAGGTCTCGAACCCCGCAGCCCACAATCTCGACACAGGGGAGGCCCTGCCGGCCGAGACGCTGAAAGGCGCCGCCATCACGGCAGCGGGCGGAGACGCGCCCGGCGCCACCGCCGACACCGAAGCCGTGCTGTTCCGCTTCAGGCCGCCCGGCGCCGGAGAGAGCCGCCGCCTGCGCATATCCGAAACCTACACCGATCCCGAACGCTACCGGCGTGTCGGCAACACCCTGATCTGGGATCGCAAATTCGGACGCCCGGTCAACGCGATGGTCCTGCCCGCCGGCTGGGTGCTGACCAACAGCTCCGCGCCGGTAACCGTCAGCCGCGAGCCCGACGGACGCATCCGGCTGGATTTCATCAACCCGCGCACCGATGAATTGTCCGTGCTGATCACGGCCACCCGGCTGGGCCAACGCAAGGACTAGAGCGGACGCTCCGACGCCGCTGACCTGATTTCCCCCGATTTTCCGCCTTCCCTGATGACAGAAGGTCAACTCAGGGGGAAAATTCATGCTCGATCGCACGTTCGTCCGTCGCACCATCCGCGGCGAGATGCTGGTTCGCGGCAGCGCGCTGGCGCTGCTCGTCTCCGGCGCCGCGCAGGCGCAGCAGATTGTCGTCGGCAGCCCGGCCTGCCCCATCGTCGACGGGGTGGCCACCTGCACCGGCGACATGTCGGGCGGGATCACCTCGCAGCAGACGCAGGGCCATGCCGCCGTGTCCACCATCATCGTGCGCGACCTCACCGGCCCCATCGCGCCCGCAGGCGTGTTCGGCATCGGCTCGGACCGTGGCGACGGCAGCGTCCGCATCGAAGTCGCCGACGATGTGGTGATCAACACGCTCGACAATATGGGCATTGTGGAACCCGCGCAGGGCATCATCCTTCTGGTCCGCAACGGCCATGACGCCAGCATCGACACCGGCGCCACCATCGCCGCGAACGGCCTCAACAACGGCATTGCCGGCGTGGAGGCCGTGGTGTTTTCCGGGGACAGCAATGCCAGCATCACCAACCGTGGCGCCGTCAGCGTCTCCACCACGGCCGATGTGACGTCCGTGGCCCTGCTGGCGACTTCGGCCTCCACCAGCGGCAGCGTCACCATCGGGAACAGCGGCGCCCTTTCCGCAAGTTCCGGCGGCTCCGGAGAGCGGGTCGGCGTGACGGCGGGCATCCTCGCCCGCCGCGACACTGCCGGCGGCCAGATCCGCGTGACCAACAGCGGCGTCATCACCGTCCGCCCGGCTGCGGCGACCTCGGATACGGATTTCGCCGGCATGGCGGCGGGCATCGTCACCAACTCCTATGTGTCGGGCGGCGACACCGAGATCGTGAACAGCGGCGCCATCGATGCGCTGGGCCAGGCCACCCACGGCATCGTCGGCTTCGCACAGGGCAATGTGGCGACGGACGCCACCGCCGTGCGCATCACCAACTCCGGCTCGCTGAAAACGGACGGCACCGATACTTATGGCATCCTCGCACAAGGCCGGGGCGAGAAGGTCGACCTCTCCGTCACCAACGGGGCAGAGGGCGCGATCGCCCTGCACAACGCCAGCAACAGCAACGGCATCTTCATGCTCAACCAGGCCCGCGCCGGCAGCTCGACGCTGAACAACGAAGCCGCGATCAGCGCGGAATCGGGCGAATCCAGCCGCGCCCTCGGCATCAGCACCAGCGGCGCGCCCGCAGGCGGCAATTACCAGTTCAACGTGAACAACAACGGCGCCATCACCCTCAACACCGACCAGGCGATGGGCATCACCCTGTTCGCCACCCGCGACGACACGGTCACAGCCACCGTGCGCAACAGCGGCAACATGAACCTCACCGCCGCCACCATCTCCTCCTCGCTCGGCATTTCGGCGAACCTGCTGGGTGCGGGCACCGGCACCGGGGAAACCAGCCTCACGCTGGAGAACAGCGGCACCATCGCCATGGGCGCGGGCACCGCGCTCACCCTCGCCGCCAAGACGATCACGGCAACCAACAGCGGCGCGCTCACCACCACAGGCAGCTTCTCCGACGTGGTGCGCCTCACCGGCAGCGGCGAAGGCTCCGCGATCAGCTTCACCACCACCGCGGACGTGATCGCCACCGGCGCCAATTCGGATGCGTTCGCGGTGAACGGCACCGGCGGCACCGCAAGTGTGATCCTGGACGGCGCCGATGCCTCCACGGCGGCCGACAGCGCCGTGCTGCGGGTGACGGGCAGCGTCGCCACCACCTTCACGGTGCGCAACGGCGGCGGCGTGACAGGCGACCTGCTGTTCGCTGACGGCGCCGACAGGCTGGTGCTGGAAAGCGGCGGCACCCTGCTGGGCGACGTGGACTTCGGCGGCGGCAACGACCAGTTCACGCTGGGCGCAACCGGCTTCCGGGGCGCCATCAGCCTGGGCGCGGGGGACGACACGCTCGTGCTGCAGGCGCCGACCGTCGGCACCATCAACTTCATCGACTATGTCGACGGCGGCACCGGAAACGATGTGCTGGAACTGGCGATGGCGGCCGGCAGCAGCTCGAATTTCAACATCGCCGGGCTCGACGTCCGCAATGTGGACACCATCGCCCAGACCGGCAACGCCAGCATCACCTACACCGGCAGCAGCAGCATCGCGACGCGCTATGAACTGCGGCAGGGCAGCCTGATTCACAACGCTACCACCGCGACCATCGACGTCGTCACCAGCGCCGGCACCTCGCTGGCGCTCAGCGGACAGCTCCGCAACCTGACGGTCGGCGGGGACTTCGCGCCGGGCGGCGCGGGCAGCATCGGCACCGCCACCGTGCTGGGCAATTTCACCAGCAGCACGGGCAGCCGCACCCTGATCGACATCCTCGCCAACGGCACCGGCGACCTGATCGACGTGACGGGCACCGCCACGCTCAGCGGCGGCACCGTCGTCGTCACCTCGATCAGCCCGGAATCGGCGTTCGAAGGCGATCTCTCCATCGCCATCCTGCGCGCCGGCGGCGGCGTCACCGGCACCTTCGCCGGCCTCGATTCCAGCGCGCTGCCGTTCCTGGAACTCTCGCTGGCCTATGCCGCCAACAGCGTCTCGCTGGTCGCGGCCCTGCCGGACGAGGTGCCCGCCTTCGCGCCCGTCGCGCAGACCTTCAACCAGCGGCAGGTCGCCACCGCCATCGACGCCCATTCGCAGGAGGCGAGCGGAGACCTGGAAACCGTGGTCGACGCCATCATCCTCTCCAACACCGGGCAGGCGCTCACCGCCTTCGACAGCAGCTCGGGCGAAATCCATGCCTCGGTGCTGGCCAGCGGCGTGCGGCAGGGCCGGCTGCTGATCGACGGGATGATGAACCGCACGGCCACCGCCGCCGCTCCGGAAGGCAGCGGCTGGAAGCTGGGCGGCTATCTCTCCGCCGGCCTGTCAGACGGCAGCATCAGCGGCGACGGCAACGCGGGCCGGGTGAAAAGCACCCGCTACGGCTTCGCGCTGGGCGTGGACATGACGGACGCCGCCACCGGCTCGCTCATCGGCCTGTCCGGCGGCTACAGCACATCCGATGTGGACGTCTCCGCCCGCCAGTCCTCGGCGGACCTGAAGGCCTGGTTCATCGGCGGCTATGGCCGCTTCGGCAACGGCTTCACCGGCTTCACCGCGAGCGGGGCACTCGCCTGGGGCTCCGGCGACGCAGACACAAGCCGGGGCATCAGCGTGAACAGTCTCTCCCGCACGGCCCGCGCCAGCTACACGGTCGACACCTTCGCCGCAGCCGCCGAACTGCGCTACGGCATCGCGCCGTCCGCGGGATGGGCCGTCGGCCCCATCGCCACGCTGGAGCATGTGAAGGTCAACCGCGACGGCTTCCAGGAATCGGGCGCCTCCTCGCTCGACCTTACGGGCGGCTCGGACAATGCCTCGGCCACCGCCTGGGGCCTTGGCGGCTTCGCGGGCTGGCAGGGCGCCACCGGCCGGGTCAGCGCCAGCCTGCGCTATGACCGCAGCAACCGCGGCTATGCCGAAACCGCGCTGCAACTGGCGGGCACGCCCGGCACCAGCCACCTCGTCCGCTCGCCGGACACCAGCCGCGACGCCGCCGTGCTGGACGTCTCGGGCGGCGTGGCACTGGGCAGCGGCTGGGCCCTCTCGGCCGGCTATCGCGGCCGCTACGGCAGTGACAGCAAGACCCACGACGCGCTGATCAGCCTGACGTTCCAGCGTTGAGACGGAGGGGAGGCTTCAGGGAGCGTTGCCCCCTGAAGCCTCTCTGCTGAGGCCGTTCTTGCGCCGTCCGGCAATAGGTTTCAACATCCAGCGGCCGTTTGTCGCTTTCGCCTGAACGGGCCCCAGTGTTCCGGAATGCCCGGTTTCCAGCCGGGCCAGCAGCCGAACCAGTGACGGGCCGTCAGGCTCATGGCCGAAGGCACGGAGGCCGTCTGTCAGCAGGCGACGGCGCAGCTCGATGGGAAGGCCTTCAGGATCGAGCAGCAGGGCGGGGGAATGCCATTCCGCGCGGGTCGCGAAGGCGCGTTCGGCAGCCCACGCCAGTGCGGTTTCGGCTTCGGCGAGATGTCGCGCGCCGGCAGCGAGGCGAGAAGGGTCCAGCCAGGCCGTTCCCGCCAGCAGGGTACGTGCCCGGGTGCGGTCGAAGCGCGGGTCTAGGTTGGAGGGGTCGTTCGCAGCGGTCCAGCCGCGCGCGGCCACCACGGCGGCGAGGTCTGCGCGGCGCCACGCGAGCAGCGGGCGCAACAGGGTGATTCCGTCGATCTTGCCCTTCGCGCGCACCCCGGAAAGGCCGGCCAAGCCACTGCCGCGCGCCAGCCGGAGCAGAAGGGTCTCTGCCTGATCGTCGGCATGATGCGCTGTCATCAGCATGCCGATGCCGTTGGCACGGCACCAGTCTGCCATCGCCGCATAGCGGCCATCGCGCGCGCGCGCCTGGAGGTCGCCACCAGGAGGTATGGAGATTGAAAGGGTCTGGTGTGGAAGTCCCAGCCCTGCCGCGAGGTTTGCCACCATGGCACATTCGCCTGCTGCATCGGCGCGCAGACCATGGTCCACGCTCAGCACATGCACCTGCGGACGGAAGCCTTCGGCAGCGAGTGCCATCAGCGCCAGCGAATCCGCCCCGCCCGACACGGCAATGGCGAAGGGCTGTTGCAGAGCGCCGCCCGCCAGCCGCGCGGCCTCGGCCGCGAAGCTGTCGGCTGTCAGCGCCGCCATTCGGCGATCAGGGCGTGCATTTCGCCTGCGCGCGGGTGGCCGCGACATCGGCGGCGAACTGGCCGGTCATGCGGTCGGGGAAGGATTTGCCCAGCTGGTCCAGCGTGTCGCAGGCGGCCTTCACCGATTTCGGGCCCTTGGTGTCCAGCAGCGCCTTCGCCAGCCACAGCAGGCTGTTGTGCGCCCGCTGGCCCTTGGGGCTGTTCTGATAACCGGCATAGAAGGTGCGCGCGGCATTGGCGGGATCGCCCTGCTGCAGCTGGGCCCGCCCGGCCCAGAAGGCCGCATTGGAGGCGCGGGCATGTTTGGGGTTCGCCTCCACAAAGGCCTTCAGGGCCTTTTCAGCGCCCGCGAAATCGCCCTTTTCATAGAGCGCATAGCCGGCTTCATATTGCGCAACCAGCGGATCGGCGCCGGGCGCCGCAGCGGATGGGGGCGTGGCTGTCGCCGGAGCGGTTGCAGGAGGCGTTGCCGGTGCCTTCGCGGGCGGCGCAGTCACGGCCGGGGCCTTCACCGGCGGCGGCGCGACGACAGTTTCCGGCGCCGGGGCGGCGGGGGACACGCCCTTGCCTTCCAGCGCGTCGAAACGGGCGACGGTGCCCGCTTCTAGCTTCTGCATCGCGGCTTCCATCTGCCGCAGCTTGAACTGCAGCTCTTCCACCTGGCCCGTCAGCGTGCGCTGCTGGGTTTCCAGCGCCGTCACACGCTGGGTCAGGTCCACCAGCGGCGATGTGGCCGGGGTGCCCGGCGCGGGCGTGGCGGCCGGCGCATCCGCCACCACTTCGGGCGCGAAGAAGCGCTTGTCCCCGCCCGGGAACACCTCGCGCTGCACGGCGCGCATCTGGCTTTCCAGCACGCCGACACGCTTGTCGATCTGGCTGACCTGAGCCTGGCTGGCAGGCGCCTGCTGGGCGAGAGCTGGCCCGGCCATCGCGACGACGGCAAGGCTGGCGACAAGAGATTTCATCCGATTGCTCCGATATTCCGCCGTCCGAAAAGCCGACTGAAGCCATCGCCGTCCTTGCGGCAAGCTGAACTCAGCCCGCCGGAGGCTGCGGGGCGGCCGGCCGAGGCGCCGTGGATGGCGTTGCTGCTTGCGCGATTCCGGGCACCGCCGCCGGCAGTCCGCCGGCCGCCGGGGCCGGCCGCGCCAGCAGATCCTCCGGCTTCAGCGACAGGTTGCGAACCTGCTCGGCAGGCCCGCCCAGCGGCGGAATGGCCGTGGCGCCGACCTTCACGTCCAGCACGCCGGCCCGGCCCGTGCGCAGTGTCCAGGCGCGGCCCTGCGGCAAGGTCATGGTCTGGCCCGGGCTCATGGTGCCCATGAAGAAGGTTTCCTGCCCGTCGGAAATGCGCAGCCACACCTCTTCCCGCGCCGTCAGCGTCACGGGATCGGTCGGGTTGGCGGCGGGCGCCGCATCGGCGGGCGCCGCTTCATCCGCTTCGGGTTCTGCCGGCACATCGGCCGTTTCATGCGTTTCCGGCACCGGCGGCGCGGCCGGGGTCAGCCAGCCGGCACCCCAGGCCCAGAAGCCGCCCAGCAGCAACAGCAGCAGCGCCACGCTGCCCGCGACCAGCAGGGGGGAGGGCAGGCGCTTTTCTTCCAGCGGCTGCAGGTCCACCATGGTGGGGATCGGATCGCCCTTCTGGCTTTCCAGCCGATAGCGATCGGCGGCCGCATTCGGGTCCATCCCCACAGTGCGGGCATAGGCCTTCACGAACCCCAGCGAGTAGGTCAGCGCTGGCAGGTTGTCGTGATCGTCATTCTCGATCTCGGTCAGGATGCCGGGGCGGACCTTGGTGCGCTCGGCCACCTGCGCCAGCGTCAGCCCGGCGGCTTCGCGCGCCTGCTTCAGCGCCTCGCCGATGGTGCGCGGCTCGGCGGGCACATCCTCTGTCACCGTGGCGGGGGTGGTGCCGTTGCCAGCCCGCTTGCGGGACCGGGGCGCCGTGGATTGATCAGCAGCGGGCTGACCGTCCGCCGGCTGACCATCAGCCGGCCGGTCGTCACTCAGCGGCTCATCGTCGTGCGGCACGCCATTCGCCACGCCATTCGAATTGTCCACCAGAACGTCCCTTCAGGCCTTTGACGGGGCCTGTTTCCCGCAGCAATCCAGCCCAGTTCAGGGCCGTTTCGCCTCTCGTTCGACACGGTTAATTCGATAGGCCCCGGCCACTCGCAAAGTCAACCGCGCCCCGTCCCTTCGCCGGTTCGGTCCATCCTTGCGTCTGTTCGGATCGCCGCGCTTGTTGCGGCACAGCATTTCATGTATGCGCCCCCGCAACTTTCTCCCCTCCCGCAATCTGGAACCATCGCATGCAACTCCGCAACGTGGCGATCATCGCCCACGTCGATCATGGCAAGACAACTCTCGTCGATCAGCTCTTCCGCCAGTCCGGCACCTTCCGCGACAACCAGCGCGTCGAAGAGCGCGCGATGGATTCCAACGATCTGGAAAAGGAACGCGGGATCACCATCCTCGCGAAGCCGACCTCGGTCGAATGGAACGGCACCCGGATCAACATCGTCGACACCCCCGGCCACGCCGATTTCGGCGGCGAGGTGGAACGCATCCTCTCCATGGTGGACGGCGTCATCCTGCTCGTCGATTCGTCGGAAGGCGCCATGCCGCAGACGAAGTTCGTGACCGGCAAGGCGCTTGCGCTGGGCCTGCGCCCCATCGTCGTCGTCAACAAGATCGACCGTCCGGACGAGCGCATCCAGGAAGTGCTGGACGAGGTGTTCGACCTGTTCGTAACGCTGGACGCCACCGACGAGCAGCTCGACTTCCCGGTGCTCTATGCGTCCGGCCGCAACGGCTATGCCAATGAGGACCCCACACTGCGCGAAGGTACGCTGGAGCCGCTGTTCCAGAAGATCGTCGACCATGTGCCGGCCCCCGCGCTTGACGTGGACGCGCCGTTCAGCTTCCTCGTCACCCTGCTCGACCGCGACAACTTCCTGGGCCGCATGCTGACGGGTCGCGTCCAGTCGGGCACGCTGAAGGTCAACCAGCCGATCCACGCCATTGATGCGGACGGCAAGGTGCTGGAAACCGGTCGCGCCTCCAAGGTGCTGTCGTTCCGCGGGCTGGAGCGGGTGCCGGTGGAAGAAGCCCGCGCCGGCGACATCATCAGCCTGGCCGGTCTCGCCGTCGCGACGGTGTCGAACACCATCGCCGACACTTCCGTCACCGATCCGATCAAGGCGCAGCCGATCGACCCGCCGACGCTGTCCATGCGCTTTGCGGTGAATGATTCGCCCATGGCCGGCCGCGAAGGCACCAAGGTGACGAGCCGGATGATCCGCGACCGCCTGATGCGCGAAGCGGAATCCAACGTCGCCATCAAGGTGACGGAAAGCGCAGACAAGGACAGCTTCGAAGTCGCCGGGCGCGGCGAACTTCAGCTGGGCGTCCTCATCGAAACGATGCGCCGCGAAGGCTTCGAATTGGGCATCAGCCGCCCGCGCGTGCTGTTCGGCGAGGACGAGGCCGGCAACAAGACCGAGCCCTATGAAACCGTCGTCATCGACGTGGACGAGGAATTCTCCGGCACCGTCGTCGACAAGATGAACATCCGCAAGGCCGAGATGACGGACATGCGCCCGTCCGGCGGCGGGAAGACCCGCATCACCTTCTCCGCGCCGTCGCGCGGGCTCATCGGTTATCATGGCGAATTCCTGTCCGACACGCGCGGCACGGGCATCATGAACCGCCTGTTCGAGAAATACGGCCCCCACAAGGGCCGGATCGAAGGCCGCAAGAACGGCGTCCTCATCTCCAACGGGGCCGGCGAAGCCGTGGCCTATGCACTGGGGCCGCTGGAAGAGCGCGGCATCCTGTTCGTGGGCGTGGGCGAAACGCTGTATGAAGGCATGGTCATCGGCGAAAACGCCAAGACCGACGATCTCGAAGTCAATCCGATGAAGGCGAAGGCCCTCACCAACTTCCGCGCCAGCGGCAAGGATGATTCGATCCGCCTGACGCCGCCCAAGGTGATGACGCTGGAACAGGCCATCGCCTACATCGAAGACGATGAAATGGTCGAAGTGACGCCCAAGAACATCCGCCTGCGCAAGCGCTACCTCGATCCGAACGAGCGCAAGCGCCATTCCCGCAACCTGAAGGCGGCCGGCTGAGGTTGCGCTGAGGACCACGCCGGGGGTTTGCACCTCCGGCGGGCTCCTTTGCGTGCCGCGCGGCCAAGGGCTCTGCCCTTGGAACCCGGCAGGGACATGATGTCCCTGCACCCTCGACATTGGCGTGGTGCTCCCGCTCCGAAGCTGAGCGTGTGACGAGCTTCGATTGCCTGCGGCGCAACATCCGCTCTCAAACCCGCTCTCCACCCCGCTCAGCCTGAGCGGGGGGAGGGGCAATGCTGCAACACCCAAAGCACCGCAGGCAATCAACCCGCACCAACAGCCCAACCTCACCGACCACCCCCAACCAAGTGGGTGCAGGGAGGTCACCTCCCTGCCGGGGTGAAGGGGCAGAGCCCCTTCGTTCCTACCGCCCGGCCCGGGCCTCCTCAAACTGCCGCTTCGCCTCTTCGCGAGCCTTCCGCGCCACTTCCCCGCTCAGGATCTGCTCATAGGTGGCGCGGGTGCCCTGTAGGCTGGTTTCCATCTGCCCGGCCAGATCCGTCAGATTGCCCAGGAAGTTCGGCCGGAACGCCCAGTGCGTGGCGGGCTTGGCGCCATACAACTCGCGGAACTTGCGCAGTCCATCGATCTGGGCGTCGATCGCGGCCGCCATCTTCTCGGTATCCCGCCGGGAGAAGCCTGAGGTCGACTGGGTTTCCGGCCGCATCGGATCCCACCAGCTGAAGGGATAATCGGGGGCGTTGGTCTTCAGCTGCGACACGATCTCGCGCTTCTTCTCCGGATTGGGCTCGGCACGCGCCATCACCACCAGCAGCGAGGGATCGCGGTTCTTCTCGTAAAGGGCCTGCATCCGCGTCAGCGTTTCGGCCTGCCCCACGGCGGCGGAGCCCACATCATAGAACAGCTGCGCGGCATCCAGCTTCACCGGCGCGGTGCCCTCATACATCGCCTGCGCATGCGTCCAGGCTGTCTGGCTGTCGCTGCGGAACTGGTGAAACAGGAAGGCGTTGTGGAAATGGTCGGCGGCCGTCTTGGGCCGCTTGATGGGGATGTTGATCTGCGATGCGTCGCGGATCTCGCCCACATCCTCCCCGATCACATCCACCTTCTGCTCGATCACGCCCAGCCGCTGGCCGATGGCTTCAATCCCTGAACCGCCGCCGCCGATCATCCACAGGATGGAGAAGACCGCGGCCGAAAGCGTCATGAAATGGCCGACATCGCACGGCAGACATTTGATCTTTTCGTCCAGTTCAGGCCCATCTGCCACTGCAGCCGGGCTGATCTGTTTCAGGCAAAGGAACATGGCAACCGCGGCACCGCCCGCGAACAGGGCCGCCAGCATCCAGGCCTGCACACTATCCGTCACCATATTGGCGAGGTCGCCCGCGACGCCCACGCTGCCCGCAATCGCTTCCGAAACCGGTTTTTGCCCCGGACGCACCACCTGCCACAGAAGCTTCGCCTGGTTCGCCATTCAATCCCCCTCATGTCCGACCATGGCAGAAAAGCCGCCACGGCCCGCAAAGGCAAGGGTGGATATGCGGCGGATCCGGGGCAGGTCGGTCCATTGTTGCCATTGCGGGCGTCGTCGCGCAGTTATGCGCCATGCCGTTCCCGCCCAGCCCGCAGATGGCGCGCGCCCTCGCGCTTGCGAGGGAGGCGGCCGCGAAAGAGGAAGTTCCCGTCGGTGCGGTGCTGACCGCGCCGGACGGATCGACGCTTGCCGAAGCCCATAACCTCACCCGCACCCTTCCGGACCCGACGGCTCATGCCGAAATCCTGGCGATCCGCGATGCCGCCGCGCGGCTGGGCAGCGAGCGGCTGATCGGCTGCACGCTGTGGGTCACGCTGGAACCCTGCCCGATGTGCGCGGCGGCCATCGCAGAGGCCCGCATCGCCCGTCTTGTCTATTCCGCCCCCGATCCCAAGGGCGGCGGCGTGGAGCATGGCCCCCGCATCTTCGCCCACAGCTGCCATGTGCCGGAAATCATCAGCGGCATCGCCGAGGCGGAGTCAGCCGACCTGCTCAGAAGATTTTTTCAGGACCGTCGACAGGGTTAGGGCCATAGCGATTGTCGTGCGGCTGGGAGGGGCGCGTGATCCACCAGATCAGCAGCAGGCCCGTGACGGCGGACCCGATAAACGCGCTTGCAAACCACAGCTCGACCAGATCTTTTCCCGGGTTCGTTGGATTGAAGCTGGAGGAGGCGGCATCAGCCACTGCAAGCACGACGAGGATGATGAATATCGCGATAAATGTTATGGGCGGTGCCAGGAACGGCAGCAGCGCGAGCCGTCCTCGTCGCCCGGTGTCGTGCAGACGGCGGAACGCGGCCGCCGTCATCGGCACCAGCATCACGACGTGGAACAGGAGCATGACCTCAATCAACAAGTCGAAGAACAGCATCACCGTCGCGAGCCACGTCGCAAAAGCGGCAATCCAGTAGAACAGCGCGAACCACCAATATTCGGGTCTGGTCGCGCGGCCGGAGAAGTCGATGGATTTGCGCAGGCATATCCGGACGGATTCGGCAAAAGTCACGCAACTCTCCACAACGACTGCCGCTTTGCTCTCAAAGCCCGGGCTGCTTGTCCAGCCGCCCCGACACCCTATATGCCGCGGCTGAAAGGACCGGCCCGATGGCAGGCGGATGGGCGCGTGACGGCGCCGTGCAGGATCAGATCGATGACAGCGTCACAGACGCTGTCCTGCTCGCCCGCGCCCGGCTGGCGCAATTCTCTGCAGAAGGGCGAGAAGGCACCACTCACTGTACCGATTGCGGAGACGAAATTCCCGAACGTCGCCGGCAGGCCATGCCGGGCGTGCGCACCTGCGTGTCCTGCCAGGCCGAAAACGACGGCGCCCGCGCAATGTCCGCCATCAACCGGCGCGGGAGCAAGGACAGCCAGCTGCGATAGGTACGGCAAGATTCTTGCCTCTGGCAGGCCCCCGGGTCTAGCCTGGGGCAAGCATTCAGTGATTTCCCTGCACCCTCGATATTTGCGCTGGGTTCCTATGAAAGGCTTCCGCTGTGGCGAGTTTGCGCCCGGTTGGCAGGATAGTCGTTAACGCGGGTTGCGTTGCGTCCTTTCTGCATCGCCATTCGGCGCATGATACTCTGCCGACAATTCAAACTTTCCAACTCTGTCGTACTGGCGATCCATCCGGATTGCCGTCGCTCTGAGCATGCGCCAGCCACGCCAAGCAACAAATGTTGTCCAAAGGCCGCTCAGCACAAGCGCGCCGAAAATTGCCAGGAGTTCGGCTCTGCCGAAGGGGCGGGTTACAAATGCAATCGGTGCGCAGGCTATTGCGCCGCCGATCAACAAAGATGTTACGCCCAGTCTGATTGATCCCGTTTTCGAGATATCGTGGTCTACAAACCGAGACAGGCGGCGACCGATGGACATGCTCAGAATATAACTGACGAAAGAGCGACCACAAAGTCGATGTCTGCAAATGAGGCGCAGACAGCCCGGCTCTACGCCGGAGGCACGATCTCACCCCTCGGTCGGCTCGAACTCCAGCGCCACGCCGTTGATGCAATAGCGCAGGCCCGTGGGTGGGGGGCCGTCGAGGAAGACATGCCCCATATGGCTGCCGCAGGTGGCGCAATGCACCTCCACCCGGATCATGCCGTGGCTGGTGTCGCGTGTGCTGCCCAGCGCGCCTTCCACGGGCGTGTCGAAGCTGGGCCAGCCGGTGCCGCTTTCGAATTTGGTGGCGCCTTCGAACAGCGCGGCTCCGCAGCCGGCGCAGCGGAACACACCGGGGCGCTTTTCCCGCAGCAGGCCGCAGCTGCCGGGGGCTTCGGTGCCGTGGTGGCGCATGATGCGATATTGCTCGGGCGTCAGCCGGGCGCGCCATTCGGCGTCGGTCAGTTCGAAGGGGCAGCTCATGCCGCTTTCCTTGCTGCCGGTTCCACGGAAAGATCCGCCGCCAGGAAGGTCTCCACGGCCTTCAGGGAGACATCCTTGGCGAGAAAGCTGTCGCCGGGGCCGCGCGCCAGAATGAAGGGCAACCCGTCGCTGGTGCGCTTTTTGTCCTGCCGCATATGCTGGATCAGGCGCGGCGCGGCGTCGGCGGCGATGCCGGCCTCGCGCGGGTAGGCCATCATCCCCAACGATTGCAGGTGGCGGGTGAAGCGGTCCGCATCAGCCTTCTTCATCAGCTTCTGCGTGGCGGAGAAACGCAGCGCCTGCGCCATGCCGATGGCGACGGCCTCGCCGTGCAGCAGGCGGCTGGAAAAGCCCGTCTCGGCCTCCAGCGCGTGGCCGAAGGTGTGGCCCAGGTTCAGCAGGGCGCGGATGTCGTTGGTCTCGCGCTCGTCGGCGGCGACGATGGCGGCCTTGGCGTGGCAGCTCTGCGCCACGGCATGGGACAGCACGGTGACATCCTTGGCCAGCAGCCGCTTCGCGTTCGCCAGACACCATTCATAGAAGGCCGGGTCAGAAATCAGGCCATATTTCACGATTTCGGCATAGCCCGCCTTCATCTCCCGGTCGGGCAGGGTTTGCAGGCAATCGAGATCGGCCCAGACGGCCAGCGGCTGGTGGAAGGCGCCCACCAGATTCTTGCCCGCGCGCGTGTTGATGCCGGTTTTGCCGCCCACCGAGCTGTCCACCATCGCCAGCAGCGTGGTGGGCACCTGCACGAAGCCGATTCCGCGCTTCACGATGGCAGCCGCGAACCCGGTCAGGTCGCCGATCACGCCGCCGCCCAGCGCGATCACGGCATCGGACCGCGTCACTTCCAGTTCCAGCAGCCGGTCCACCAGCCGCTCCAGCGCGGCGAATCCCTTGGTGCCCTCTCCCGGGGGCAGGATGATGGGCACCAGTTCGAATCCGGCCAGCCCGGCGCGCAGCCGATCCAGATGCAGGGAAGCGACGGTTTCGTCCGTCACCACCACCGCGCGGCGGCTCTTCGTCAGCTGCGACAGGCGCTCGCCGGCCGTTGCCAGCACGCCCGCGCCGATGGCGATCCGGTAGCTACGGTCGTTCAACGCAACGGGCACTTCGATCATGGGTCTGCCTTCAGGTTCCGGCCGTCAAACCGAGGACTTGGTCAACGCATCGAGGATGGCATTCACCGTGTCCTCATGCGGTCCGTCGGCCGAAACGATATGGATTGGCGCCTGCCTGTAGCAGGGACCACGCACCGCCATCAACTCGCCAAGAACCTGTTTCGGGTCCTTTCCGATCAGCAAAGGGCGATGATTCCGCTTGGAAACCCGCGCCGCGAGCGTTTCGATGGACGCATCGAGCCAGATTGCGGTGCCATGGGCCAGAATCAGCTGGCGGGTCTGCTCGTCCACGAAGGCACCGCCGCCGGTGGCGATGATGCGGTGCCCGCTGTCCATCAGCCGGCCGATCACCCGCCGCTCCCCGTCGCGGAAATGCGGTTCCCCGAACCGGGCGAAGATCTCGGATATGGGCATTTGCGCGGCCAGTTCGATCTCGGCATCGGCGTCCACAAACGGCCAGCGCAGCTTCGCCGCCAGCCGCTTGCCCACCGTGGTCTTGCCGCTGCCCATCAGCCCCACCAGCACCACGGGCCGCCGCCGCCAGTCCGCACGCACCCCTTCGGCCCGGCGCACGGCCCGATGAAGGCCGCCCGTCCCGGATATGGACGTGCCGGAGATGTCAGAGGGGGCTTCCACTGGCTTCACAGCCCCCGCTATAGGGGCCAGATGCCAGCTTGCGCAAACGCCCCATTCCCGCGCGGGAGCGCCACCCTGTTCCCGCCCATGGTCCTTCCGCGCCGCTGGGTCCTTCTCCTCGCCACCGCAGCCCTGCTGCCCGCTTCGCCGCTCGCGGCGCAGGCCGCACCGGCGGGCGCCCCCAAATCGCTGCTGCCGGATGACATCGCAGAGCCGACCCCGCCGCCGCCCGGCACGGTGGAGGGCGCAGTTTCCGTCGCGCCGTCCGCCCCCACGCCGTTGCCGGGGTTCGAGCCGCTGCCCACCGTGGCGCCCCCGCCACCCCCGCTGCCGGAACCCGAGCCCACCGATCCGCTCGCCGAACTGGCGGGGCCGACGGTGCAACCGGAGCGCGCCGGCGCACTCACCAGGGCCAACGGCGGCTATCGCGCCGATCTCTTCACCGACTCCGATGCACGCTTCCTCACCGCGCTGCTGGCCCGGATCGACAGGCCGCTCGCCAGTCGCTGGGGCCAGATCCTGCTGCAACGCGCGCTGTTGACGGCGGCCGACGCCCCCGACCCGATCAACCCGGCCGACTGGGTCTCCGCCCGTGCCCGCGCCTTGGTCGCCATGGGCGCCGCGACAGACGCGCACCGCCTCGTCTCCTCCATCGCCGTCGATCGCTACACTGCGCCGCTCTACAATGCCGCATTGCTGGCCGCTGCCGCCTCGGGCGATCCGATGGGGATGTGCCCGCTCTCGCCGCTCGCCCGCGTGATCACGGAAAGCCCCAGCTGGGCGTTGGCCGATGCCATGTGCCTCGCGATCCTCGGCGATGATGTCGGCGCTTCCGCCCAGTTCGACCAGCTTCGCCGCAAGCAGGAAGTCACCGCCTTCGATATCGGCCTCGCCGAGCGTGTGGCATCGGCCACCGGCGCCGGACGTCGCGGCGCCAACCCGGAATGGGACGAAGCCGCTTCCGGGCTGACGGCGTGGCGCATCGGCCTCGCCAGCGCCGCTGGCCTTGAAATCCCGGCCAATCTGATCGCCGCTGCCACGCCGCAGCAGAAGGCCTGGTATGTGCGCCAGCCCAGCCAGTCTCTGGAAAGCCGGGCCGGTGTCGCTGCCGATGCCGTCGCCACCGGCGCCATCAGCACCGCCGAAATCAACCGCCTGCTCGCGGCCGAAGCCGACGCGCTGGACCCGTCCGCTGCCGGCAACAGCCCCGGCGGGCGACTGCGCACCGCCAACGTCGGCGCTGCCGTCTCAGACCGGCTCGCCGCGATGAAGGCCCTCTGGGGCCTCGCCCCCTCCGGCTCGCTCGCCGCCTATGGCTGGCAGGTGGCCACCGCGCCCGCCGCCGCCCGGGTGCCGGTTTCGCCCGATCTCTCCGATGTCGCCCCCGGCCTCGTCGCCAGCCTGCTGGCCGCCGGCATCGTCCCCATCGCCGACCGCTGGTGGACCGTCCTCGCCAACGCCGACAGCGACGACCGCGCCGCCGCCTGGGGGCCGGTCGTGGCCGCCTCCACCCGCGTGCCGGTCGACGGCGGTCTCTACGGAGACTGGGCCAAGACCGTGCCGGACCACCGCGCCCAGCTCCTCGCCGCCGGGCTCGACGGCCTGGGCCGGGGCAAGGTCGGCCCCGATATCGCGCCGCTGGACAATGACTGGACCCGAGCACTGGACCGCGCCGTCGCTGCCCGCCGCTCCGGCGAAGTCATCGTCATCGCCACCAACGCCCTTCGCGGCAGCTGGGCCGAAGTCCACCCGGACCAGCTCCGCCGCATCGCCCGCGCGCTGGTCGCCATCGGCCACGCCCCCGAGGCGCGCCTGATCGTGGCCGAAGCCGCGACGCGGGGGTAGGGCGAGGGGGGGTCTTTTGCCTCCGGCGGGCAGGGAAATGATTTCCCTGCACCCTCTGACTTGGCGTCGCGCGCCGATCCGGACTCGCGCGCGTGGTGTTGTTCGATTGCCTGCGGCGCTGGTGCGGGCAGGCGCCCGGTTGTCGTGCGATCTGCCGGTGCAGAATGGTTGCGTGGACAAATCCGAGGCTTTCGAGCCAACTACAGAAGCAGGCCGAGAAAGGATGCGCCGGGAACCGGATTGAAGGAAATCGGCCCGGCGGGGACAAAGTTGAAGTCCGCATAGAGTTTCCGGGCGGAGACGGACTTCTCCTGCACATCAAGCCTCATTTCGCGATAGCCAATCGCACGAGCCTCCATGATCAATCGGTCCACCAGCCTGCGGCCCACATGACTGCCACGCGCATGCGGGCGCACATACAGCCGCTTCATCTCGCATATCTCGGTGTTGACCGCGCGCAAGGCGATGCATCCTTCGATTTCGCTGCCTCGGTCCGCAAGCAACACACATCCTTTGGGTGCCGCATATTTGCCGGGGAGATTGGCGAATTCGGCGTCATTCCCCTGATAATCGAGGCTCACCGGGGAATTGGCGATGAACTCACGCCAGATGCCAAGCACGGAAGCCAGATCGTCGGGAAAGACGGCATGCCTGATGATCATCATGAGGTGGCAGGCTAGCGAAGATCGTGGCGGCAATTGGACAACCGCGCGGCAAGCCTTAACGGGAGCGTATCGGCGTTTCCAGCCTCCCGCGCGATTCCAGATCGCCCGGTAACGTGGGTGCAGGGAACATGGTTCCCTGCCGGGGTGAAGGGGCAGAGCCCCTTCGTTTCAACACAGTCGGCCAATCCAACGAAAAAGGGGCCCCCGGGCAGTGCCGGAAGCCCCTCTTTCGTCAGCGAAAGGGCTAAACCTTAAGCTTCGGTCGATTCCTCGGCCGCGTCGTCGGTGGGCAGGGTGCCCGGTTCGGCGCTGGCGTCGAATTCTTCGGTGAAGCCGGCTTCTTCCCGCTCGAACAGGTCAGCCGTCACGTCGACGCCCTTGGCCTGCAGTTCGGCTTCTTCCGGCGAACGGGCCACGTTCACCTTGGCGGAAACCGTCACTTCGGGATGCAGCACCAGCTTCACGGTGGTGATGCCCAGCGTCTTGATCGGCTTTTCCAGCACCACGGCGCTCTTCAGCACCTTGTGGCCGGCTTCGGTCACGGCGTCGGCCACGTCGCGGGCGGAAACTGAACCGTAAAGCGCGCCGGCGTTGGAGGCCTGGCGGATCAGCACCACGGACACGTCCGTCATGGTGGCGGCCTGCGCTTCGGCCGCTTCACGGCGCTTGGCGTTGTCGGCTTCGATCGTCGCGCGCTGCGCTTCGAACTTCGCCTTGTTGGCGTCGGTGGCGCGAAGGGCCTTGCCGCGCGGCAGCAGGAAGTTGCGCGCGAAGCCGGGCTTCACGGAAACCACATCGCCGATGCGGCCGAGCTTTTCGACGCGCTCAAGAAGGATCACATCCATCGAATATGCTCCTTACTTCACGAGGTAGGGCAGCAGGCCGAGATGGCGTGCGCGCTTGATGGCTTGCGAAAGTTCGCGCTGCTTCTTCGCCGAAACGGCGGTGATGCGCGAAGGGACGATCTTGCCGCGTTCGGAAACGAAGCCCTGCAGCAGGCGGATGTCCTTGTAATCGATCTTCGGCGCATTGTTGCCCGAGAAGGGGCAGCTCTTGCGGCGACGGAAAAACGGGCGTGCCATGGCTTACCAGGCTCCTTCTTCAGCGCGCGGGGCGCGTTCCGGGCGGGGTCCGCGATCACCACGGTCACCGCGTTCGCCACGGCCGCCGCGATCACCACGGTCGCCCCGGTCACCACGCTCGCCGCGCTCACCACGGTCGGACTTCTTCATCATCGCGGACGGGCCGGTTTCCAGCGCGTCGACACGGATGGTCTGATAGCGGATCACGTCTTCGTTCAGCGCGACCTGACGCTCCAGCTCCTGAATCGCGGGCGCCGGGGCCTCGATGTTCAGCAGCACATAATGCGCCTTGCGGTTCTTCGCGATACGATAGGCGATGGTGCGAAGGCCCCAGAACTCGGTGCCCTTCACTTCACCGCCATTGTCGGTGATGATCTTCGAAAATGCCTCTGTAAGGCCTTCCACCTGCGCAGGCGCCAGATCCTGACGCGCGAGGTAGACATGCTCGTAAAACGGCATGCGCTTCTCTCTTCCTCTGCCGATCGCTGACCTCGCGGCGAATTCCGCGCATGGCCCCTCCGGCTATCTTGAAGGGGCGGCCTTAGGGGAAAGTGGTGTGGAAGGCAAGGGTGCGGGCGTTTTTGCCTCCGGCGGGCAGGGAAATGATTTCCCTGCACCCTCTGACTTGGCTTTGTGATCTATCCCAAGTCGCGTGCATGGTAGGATTAGATTTCTGCGGGCGCCAGATCGCCCAATTGGCTATCTTCGGGATTCCAGAAGCGGAAGATGGGCAAGCCTGCCAGCGGAATCTATATGGCAGGAAGAGCCAGTGCATCGGGATGGGCGCCCGTGGATTGCACGAGCCGGGCTATTGCATCAGCGAGTTCCTTCGAATGGCCGGTCCGCGAAAATTCGAGCAACTCGTTTAGCCCATTCGAACTCGACAGATGTAGTGCTTCATAGCGGCAGACCGGTAACTGCCGATTATCCGAAAACCGAAGATCGGGGCCACCATCTTTTCTCGGATGCTTCCACGTATGCCGGGCAACAATCGCATCGTGCGGAACAACTCCATCCTCTATAAAATAACTGTTCTGCCATCGTAGCTTGAGGGCGTCGTACGCCACGGCTCCTACCTTTTGATTTTCGACAACCAACGCCACATCCGGTAAAAGGTAGATTGTTTCTTTTCCGACATTGATGGATGGTGGAGTAATGTTCGATTTTAGCACGCGCGGCAAAGCGTAGGTCAAACTGGTACTTCGTCGATCAACCAATTGCGTTGCTCCGGCATTTCTCTTCCAAGTGTGAATGTCGACAATTTGCCCACCAGCATCGATTCTCCATTTTCCTGCACATGCAGCCAATCGATCAAATGCTTCGGTAAGTGTGATATAGGCCCGTTGCGCCTCATCCTCCAATTCATAAAATAAGACTGCGCAACGGCGAAAACTATCGAGCCAGACACCCAACAGGAAACCGATTCCGCCTCCTGCAACATATGCGATGTTTCCTATGAACGATGAAGCCAGATGTCCCAGAACCAATCCAGCAATCGGCAGCAGCCATTTCAAGGCCATGACATTTTGCTTTTCGTTCAGTTCCCCGAGTAGTGCGGAGAACCGCTCCTCATGCATTTCAAGCACATCTATTGACGAGATGCGCCGCATCACCACGCTTGGCTCTGCTTCACTCCGTTCTTCCATCTCGCGCGGCGCAAGCCGCAGATCACCGTTATGTGAGGCAGACTTGCTTCGTTTCCCGCCATGAAGTGAAGCTCGGTAATATAAGCCGCCGCGACCAGCGTGGACATAATGTCCGCGCGGCCCAGTTCCAATGCGGAACCCTCTGACGCCAACAGAGATGCCGACACCGCCTCTGGAAAAATTGTAGCGAAACGGTCCGACCGCAATCGACTTACGTATGTAGAATCCCAACTAACAATACTCCCGGGACCTCGCTGTGGGTCTCTCTTGAGACCCCACCATCTTATCTAGGTAATCCTGAATCGACATGATTGTCACGAGTTATTCCGGTTGCCGGAATCGTCCGTGATCAGATCAAGTATGAGGTCTCATTGGGGAATAAACGGTATAGCAATATCACTATTTCCGGCCATTGGTAGGCTAATCGCCGAGTAAAGGGGTGCAGGGAGCACAGCTGCCTGCCGGGGGTTGAGGGGGCAGAGCCCCCTCGATTCTTCGCTCGCCCCCCGACTTCACCCGATCAGCGCGGCCCTCGCCACGGTCGCCAGATGCGCCAGCATGGCCAGTGTCGGCGCGCCGGTGATGCGGGCGGCCTGGATGGTGCGGGCGATGGCGTCGGCCTGATGGGCGTGGGCCTTCAGCCAGGCGTTGGTTTCCGCCAGCGGGTCTCCGCCCTTGGGGGTCAGCCGCCCGATCAGGTCCAGTCGCATGGTCTCGAACGCGCGTGACGCGGTGGCGGCCAGCAGCCGTTCCCAGCTGTCGGCGGGGCGCAGCGCGCGGATGGCGCCATGGGCCCAGTCGATCCCCAGCGCCTCGCCCAGCCGGGTGTAGGCTTCGGCGGTCTTGCCTTCGTCCAGCTCCAGGTCAGAGGCAAGCGCCACCACCCCGGCCGCGCCGGAGAGCGCATCCAGCGTGGCGATCCAGTCCACCACATTGGCGGGGGCACCGGCCAGCGTGAGGCGTTGGCGGATGGCTTCCACCTGCGCGCGCGGTTCCGGGCGCAGCAGCTTGTCCAGCCGGGGCAGCAGCCGCTTCAGGCCGGGTGCCAGCCGGGCGGACAGGCGCTCGGGGCTTTCGGCACCCGTGCGCACCGCCAGATCGCCCACCAGCACGCGGGTCACGGCGGAGGCTTCGGCATGGAAGGCCAGCGCCTGCGCAGCCGGCACCTGTGCGGAGTCGATGGCGCTCCACAGGCTTTCCAGATCGAACAGCGTCCGCGCCGACACGAAGGCGGCGGCGATGGTGGAGAGCGGCAGACCCAGTTCGGCGGACAGGTCATGCGCCAGCGTCAGCCCGCCCCGGTTCACCAGCAGGTTGGCGAGCTTGGTGGCGATGATCTGGCGGCGCAACTGGTGGCCGCGAATCTCGGCCTCGTAAGGCCCGCGCATCAGCGGCGGGAAGGCGCGGAACAGATCCTCTTCCAGCAGCGGGTCGGTCACCAGATCGGATTCGACCAGCGCGTCCTTCAGCTCCATCTTGGTGTAGGAGAGCAGCACGGCGAGTTCGGGCCGGGTCAGGCCCCGGTTCAGCCGCTTGCGCTCCTCGATGTCGCGCGGCCCCGGCAGCCCTTCCACCTGCCGGTCCAGCCGGCCGGAGGCTTCCAGCATTTCCATCAGCCGCACATGGCCCTGCAGCCGTTCGCGGGCGTGGGATTCCACCACCGAGAGAATCAGCGTCTGCGCGGAGTTGTTGGAGAGCACGAGGGCGGCGACCTCGTCGGTCATCTCCGCCAGCAGCGTGTCGCGTGCCTCTTCCGACAGCCGGCCGGCGCGGGTGGCGGCGCCCAGCGCGATCTTGATGTTCACTTCATGGTCGGAGGTGTCGACGCCCGCCGAATTGTCGATGAAGTCGGTGTTCAGCCGCCCGCCGTGGCTGGCGAATTCGATGCGCCCGGCCTGCGTCACGCCCAGATTGGCGCCCTCGCCGATCACCCTGGCGCGCACATCCTGCCCGTTCACCCGGCTGGCGTCGTTGGCGCGGTCGCCCACGTCGCCGTTCGATTCGGCGCTTGCCTTGATGTAGGTGCCGATGCCGCCGAACCACATCAGGTCCACCGGCGCCTTCAGGATCGCCGTCATCAGTTCGGACGGTGCGAGCGCCTCTGCGTCGATCTTCAGCAGCGCGCGGACTTCGGGCGTCAGCGGGATGGATTTCTGGCTGCGCGGGAACACGCCGCCGCCTTTCGAGATCAGCTTCGCATCATAATCCGCCCAGCTGGAGCGCGGCAGCGCGAACAGCCGCGCGCGCTCGGCCCAGCTCTTGGCGGCATCCGGCTCCGGGTCCAGGAAGATGTGCCGGTGATCGAACGCGGCCACCAGCTTCAGCGATTTCGACAGCAGCATGCCGTTGCCGAACACGTCGCCGCTCATGTCGCCCACGCCCGCCACGGTGACCGGGTCGGCCTGCACGTTCACGCCCATTTCGGCGAAGTGGCGCGTCACCGAAACCCAGGCCCCGCGCGCTGTGATGCCCATCGCCTTGTGGTCGTAACCGACGGAGCCGCCCGACGCGAAGGCGTCGCCCAGCCAGAAGCCGGCCTCCAGCGCAAGGCCGTTGGCGGTGTCGGAGAAGGTGGCGGTGCCCTTGTCGGCGGCGACCACCAGATAGGGGTCGTCGCCGTCCAGCCGCTTCACATGATGCGGCGGTACCACCTTGCCTTCTGCATCCAGATTGTCGGTGATGGACAGCAGCGTGCGGATGAACAGCTTGTAGGATTCAAGCCCCTCGGCGGCCCAGGCGTCGCGGTTGGCGGCGGGGTCGGGCAATTGCTTGGGGAAGAATCCGCCCTTCGCGCCGGTGGGCACGATCACGCTGTTCTTCACCATCTGCGCCTTCACCAGGCCCAATACCTCGGTGCGGAAATCGTCGCGCCGGTCAGACCAGCGCAGGCCGCCGCGCGCGATTGGGCCGCCGCGCAGGTGGATGCCTTCCACGCGCGGGCTGTACACCCAGATCTCGCGCCAGGGCAGCGGCTTGGGCAGGCCCGGCACCTTCGCCGATTCCAGCTTGAACGCCAGCGCCGCCGGCCCGCCGGGCACGAAGGCGTTGGTGCGCAGCATCGCCTTCACCAGGCCGTGGAACAGGCGCAGGATGCGGTCGTCGTCGATCGCCTGCACGGCGTCCAGCGTATCGCGGAACGTCTCTCCGGCGGCTTCGGCCGCCTTCTTCGAACCGTCCGGCGCGTGAAGCCCCCGGAACAGCGCCACCAGCGCCAGAGTCGCGGGCTTGTTGCGCTTCAGCACGTCGACGACGGTCTGGATGGAATAGGCGCTGCCGGTCTGCCGCAGATAACGGAACCAGGCGCGCAGCCAGTTGGCCTCTTCCGCCGTCAGCCCGCAGGCCGGGATCAACGCGTTGAAGCCGTCATTTTCCTGCGTGCCCGTCAGCACGGCGTCCAGCGCCGGGTTCACCACCCGGCAGAAGGACGGCAGGTCGGCCGAAGGCACGTTCGCCTCCAGCCGGAAATCATGGATCCAGCCCAGCTCGCCGCCGGCGAGGTCGTAGGGCACTTCCTCGATCACGCGGAAGCCGAAATTCTCCAGCATCGGCACCGATTCCGACAGCGGGATGATCTCGCCCAGCCGGTAGATCTTCAGCCGGATGGTGGTGTCGGGGTCGCCCTCGCGCCGGTAGAGCGCCACATGGCGGTCGGCGGGCGTGGACAGTTCCGTCAGCCGCAGGATGTCGGCGGCGGCTTCGGCGGGCGTGAATTCGGACCGATAGCCCGGCGAGAAGGCCCGCCCGTGGGAGAGCGCCAGCCGCGCCGCCCGGATGGCGCCCGCGCGATCCACCAGCGCCAGCTCCAGCTCGTCGTCCCAGCCGCGCGTCAGCTGCACCAGCTGCTGGTTCAGTTGCACGGCATCCGGCGCGGCGGCCACGCCGTCCACCACATAATGCACCCGGGCGAGGCCCTCGGCGCGCAGCTCGGCATCGAACTTGTCCAGCTTGCCGCCGGTCGCCGTCTCCAGCATGCGCCCGATGCGGGCGCGCAGGTCGGCGGAATAGGTCTCGCGCGGGATATAGACCAGGAATGACGCCTTGGCCGAGCGCGCGTCGTGGCGGGCGAACAGCTGCGGGCGGGGGCGGTCCAGCAGGCTCAGCAGGCCGCGCGCCATTGCCAGCAGCTCGTCGGTGTCGATCTGGAACATCTCTTCCCGGGGGAAGGTCTCGATCACATGGGTCAGTGCCCGGCCGGCGTGGCTGCGCGGGGTATAGCCCAGCTGATCCGCCACTTCGGCCACCTTGCGCCGCACCAGCGGCACCCGGCGCGGGCTTTCGCGCAGCGCGGCGCTGGCGAACAGGCCCAGGAAATGCACCGCGCCCGTCACGCTGCCCTGCGAATCGAAACGGCGCACCGTGATCACGTCCAGCGGCACGATGCGGTGCACGGTGGACCTAAGCGGCGACTTGTGGATGCTCAGCGGCTCCGCGGAACCATTTTCATCCTGCGGCGCGGGCCAGCGCGTGCGGTCGCGCAACAGGCCCAGCCGCGTGTCGCCGTCGGCGAAGCCCAGCAGGGTGAAATTGTCGGAGGCCAGCCATTCCAGGAAGGCGATGGTCTCGGCCAGCACATGGGGGGCGATCGGCGGCGGCCGGTCGTTCAGCTCGCGCGCGGCGTTGCGCAGCTCCCGCAGCATCAGCTGCCAGTCGGTGACGGCATGGCGCACATCGCCATACACAAGGTCCAGCTGCTGGGTCAGGTCTGCCCGGCGCTTGGCGGGGGCGCGTTCCACCTCCATCACGATCAGGCTTTCGCGCGGCGCATCGGGTTCGCCCAGCGCCACCACCCGGCCGTCGCCGTCGCGCCTGACCCCCATGATGGGGTGGAACAGCCGCTGGATCTCCAGCGCGAAGCTGCCGATCACGGCCGTCGCCGAATCGACGAGGAAGGGCATGTCGTCGGTCGACAGCGCGACCGGCATGTGGCGATTGCCCACTTCGCCCTCGCCCGAGCCCACCTGCACATTGTGGGTGCCCGGCAGGCGGACGGCAAAGCTTCGGAAGGCGAAATCCGCCGCCCGGTCCAGATCGGCTTCCGAAAGCCCCTCGATCTCTGACAGGGATGCGCTGCCGAACAGCAGGTCGCGGAACTGGCGCCTCAGCGCGGAAGGGAATTTCTGCAGGTCCACCTTCTGAATGTCCGCCTTGTGCGGATTTTCCGGGGAGGGTGCCGTCTTCACCGTGCTGGGCATTCGCTTTGTCTCTCTGTCACGTCGGTCGCGCGCAGACCCCTCCAATCTGGGTCCGCGCAACCGTGTCGGAGCTATGCCTCCCCTCATACAAGGTCGCAAGCAGCGAGGGCGTCGGAATCTTGCGGCCGCCGCCGAATATTCTGCGGGAAACAGGTGATTTCAGAGGGAGTTCTTCCCCATCCAGGCAATTGCCGCCCGCAGTTGGCGGTGCAGGTCCGCCGTTTCGCGTTCCGACAGCAAGGTCCGCCACGAAACGAGGGCCACGGCAAGGCCCGACAGGCCGCTGCCCTCGGCGGGCGCGAAGGGCAGGGCGACAGCGCGGAACAGGATGGCGGGGCGCGCCCCGCCGATGTCGGGATCGAAATCGCTGTCCAGATGCTGCGGCCGCTGCGCGGCGATCGCCTGCAGCGCCAGCGCCACGGCGCGCTCCCCCACGCCAAGCCGGGCATCTGCCGGGCTGTGACCGGCGGCGGCTTCGTCGGGTGCAAAGCCCATCCGCTGCAATTCAGCGCCGGCGTCCTGCACGGTCACGCACCCGTCGCGCCCCAGCGCCACCTGCATCGCCTGTGCCCCGAACGGGGGTGAGAGGAGGGCGGACACCCCGGATTGCGCCGGAAGCCGCCGCTCACCCCGGAGCCGGTTCCACAACGCCTCCGCCCGGTTGGACAGCCGCCGCTCGATCCCGCTGGGGGGCGGGGTGTCCGGTGCGCCGGGCAGGGTGGCTGCGTCGAACGGCTGCAGATCCGCGCGCTGACGGGCGACCCAGGGGCTTTGGGCGTTCGGCTGCTTTGCCGCCGGGTGCAACACAGGTCTGTCGGCCATCGGTCTTCCTTTCCGGCTTCGGCCACTTCCGCGGCTCCATCCGGTATCGCGCGTCCCATCGTCGATGGAGGTTCACGGCCCGCCGCGCCGGAAGTTGCGTGCGGCCATCCGGGCGCCATGCCGTCTTGTCGGCGCTATCGGGGGCCGGTAAGACCCGCAGGCGACGCCGGAGCATCCGGCAGACTTAAACGCCGGAGTTGTCCGGCAGGCATAAACATGGGGCCGGGTTCGTCCGGCCGCCGGTGACCGGGGGATTTGATGGACGCGATTGTCAGCGCCGAGTGGCTGAAGGCCGAAATCGAGAAGAGCGACGTGCGGGTGGTGGATGCCACCCTGTTCCTGCCCGATCATGGCCGCGATGCCCGCGCCGAGTTCGAGGCGGCCCATATCCCCGGCGCCGTCTTCTTCGACATCGAGGAAATCGCCGACACCTCGTCGGGCCTGCCCTTCATGCTGCCGAAGCCGGAAAAGTTCGCCTCCCGCGCGCAGGCGCTGGGGCTGGGCGACGGTTCGCGCATTATCGTCTACGACAATTCGCCGCTGCGCTCCTCGGCCCGCGCCTGGTGGATGTTCCACCTGTTCGGCGCCCACCAGGTGGCCGTGCTGGACGGCGGGCTGGAGGCCTGGAAGGCCGCCGGCGGCGGGCTGGAAAGCGGCAAGCCGGTGGTGCGCCACCGCCACTTCACCGTCTGGGCCGACACCTCCTCGGTGCGCGACCTGGCGGCCGTGCAGGACAATCTGAAGACGGGCGCAGCCCAGTTGGTGGATGCCCGTTCCGCTTCGCGCTTCGCCGGAGCCGAGCCGGAAAGCCGCCCCGGCGTGCGCCCCGGCCACATTCCGGGCGCGAAGAACCTGCCCTATACCGAGCTTTATAACGCGGACGGCACCATCAAGGATGCCGACGGGCTGAAGGCCGCCTTCACGGCGGCCGGCGTCGATCCGGCGAAGCCGCTGATCGCCACCTGCGGCTCGGGCATCACGGCCTCCAGCATCGTGCTGGCCGCCACGATCCTCGGCGCGAAGAGCCCGGCGCTCTATGACGGCAGCTGGGCCGAATGGGGTGCGCAGGCCGATACGCCGGTCGTCACGGGCGCGTGACAGAAAAGGACAGTCACGGGCGCGTGACGGCAGACAGTCAGGGCGAAAAGCCGGAAACCTGGGCGGCACATGCCGGCCGCCGGCCTGAATGGACGCAGAATCGCGAAGGCACGGGCGGGATCGTCAACCCGCCCGTGTGGCGTGCCTCCACCATCATCTATCCCGACATCGCGTCGATGGACGCCGCCAACGGCCTGCAGGACGAAACCCTGTTCTACGGCCGCAAGGGCACCCCCACCACCTGGGCGCTGCGCGAAGCGCTGACAGGGCTGGAACCGGGCACGGCGGGCACCATGCTCTATCCCTCCGGCGTGGCCGCCATCGCAGGCGCCGTCCTTTCTGTTACAAAGCCGGGCGACCATATTCTGCTGCCCGACAGCGCCTATGATCCGACCAGCCTGCTGGGGCAGGGCCTGCTGAAGCGGCTGGGCGTGGAAGCCCAGCCTTATGATCCGCTGATCGGCGCAGGGATCGCGAACCTGTTCCGCCAGAATACCAGCCTCGTGCTGATCGAATCGCCCGGCTCGCTCACCTTCGAGGTGCAGGACGTGCCTGCGATCACGGCCGCCGCGAAGGCCGCCGGAATCCCGACGCTGCTGGACAACACCTGGGCCGCCAGCCACTTCTTCAAGGGGATTGCGGCCGGTTGCGACATGGTCGCACAGGCGCTCACCAAATATGTCGGCGGCCATTCCGACCTGATGATGGGCTCGGTTTCGGCCACGGAGGCTTTCTTCCCGCGCCTGCGCAACACCGCCTGGCAGCTCGGCCAGTGCGTCTCCGGCGACGAGGCTGCGCTGGCGTTGCGCGGCTTCCGCACCATGCCAACCCGGATGGCGCGCCACGAGCAGTCCGCGCTCACCATCGCGCGCTGGCTGAAGGCGCACCCGCTGGTGGAACGCGTGCTGCACCCGGCCTTCCCCGATTGCCCTGGGCACGAGATCTGGAAGCGCGACTTCTCCGGCAGCTCCGGCCTGTTTGGCGTGGTGCTGAACACGGGGTCCCGCGCCGACGCGCCCCGCTTCTTCGATCAGCTGCAGCAGTTCGCCATCGGCTTCAGCTGGGGCGGTTTCGAAAGCCTCGCCATACCCACCAGCCCCGAGAAAATTCGCAGACTGAACAGTTTCAAGCCGTCCGGCCTCAGCCTAAGACTGTCCATCGGGCTGGAGGACCCGGATGATCTGATCGCGGACCTGTCCGCGGCGCTCGGCAGGCTTGGGAGACTGGAATGACCGAACTCGCATCCCTCTATCGCGAAACCGATGCCGTGGGTCTCGCCCGGCTGGTGAAGAAGGGGGATGTGACGGCGGCGGAACTGCTCAACGCCGCGCTTGATCGGGTGAACGCCACCCAGCCGCTGCTGAATTTCATGGCGCAGGATTGCGTGGACCGCGCGCAGGCGCAGCTGTCCCGTCCATTGCCCGATTCGCCGCTGGCAGGTGTTCCCTTTCTGGTGAAGGATCTGGGTATCGACATCGCCGGAGTCCGCACCGGTTCCGGCAGCCGCTACCTCGACCATATCGCCACCACCAATTCGCTGTTCGTCGATCGTGCCGATGCTGCCGGCCTCATCACCTTCGGCAAGACGACCACACCGGAACTCGGCCTCACCGTCACCACGGAATCGGTCGCCCACGGCAGCACCCACAACCCGTGGAACACCGCCAAGACGACGGGTGGTTCCTCCGGCGGCGCGGCCGCGGCGGTCGCCGCAGGCGTGATCCCGCTGGCGCAGGCGTCAGACGGCGGCGGCTCCGTGCGCGTGCCCGCCAGCTGCTGCGGCTTGCTTGGCCTCAAGACCTCGCGCGGACGCATCCCGCTCGGCCCCGGCAAGGTGGAGGACTGGAACGGCCTGTCCGGCATCGGCCCCATCAGCCGCAGCGTCCGCGACGCCGCCGCCTTCCTGGACGTGTTCGCCCACCCCGCCGCCGGAGACCGGGTGCGTCCCGTAGCGCCGCAAAGCGGCTGGCTTGCTGTGCTCGAACGCAAGCTGCCCCGCCTCACCGTCGGCCTGATGTTGGCCCCCTATGGCGGCGAACATTTCGATCCGGACGTGCATGGCGCAGTCCATGATGCAGCGCTGCTGATCGGCCATCTGGGCCACAGCGTGCGTGAAGCCCGGCCCGACCTCGACTGGGGTGCGCTGATGTCCGCGAACGTCACCAACATCGCCGTCTGCACCGCGCGCACGCTGGCCGCCCACGCCACCCTCGTCGGGCATGAAGCCACGCCGGAGTCCATTGAGAAGATCACATCGATGTGGCGCCACATCGCCGCCACCCGCAGCGGCGAAGACCTGCAGACCGCCCTCGCCACCTTCGAATCCGCCGCGATCGCCGTCGACAGCTTCTTCGAGAGCCACGACCTGCTGCTCAGCCCCACGCTCGCCAAACCCCCCATCGATCTCGGCGTCATCGATCTCGACCAGGATAATCCGGCCGAATTCGGTGCCGAATTCTCCGCCTTCTGCCCCTATGCCTCGCTGGCCAACATCAGCGGCTGCCCCGCCATCAACCTGCCGCTGGGCACCAGCCACGACCATCTGCCCGTCGGCGTGATGCTGATGGCGCCTTTCGGCCGGGAAGACCTGCTTCTGCAGATCGCCGCCGAGCTGGAAATCGAAGCACCCTGGGCGGGTCGTCGTCCGCAAATCTGAGGGGGCGCTGGGTTGTGGGTGGGCTCTGCCTGCCATGGCCGTCTGGTGTGGCCGCGCAAGACTCCAAGGGCTCTGCCCTTGGAACCCGGCAGGGGCGTGACGCCCCTGCACCCCCAATAGGGTGACCGGATAGGTTGCGCTGACGGCGGAGATTGATTGCCTGCGGCGCTTTGGATGGTGCCCCATTACCCCTCCACCCGCTCAGGCTGAGCTTGTCGAAGCCCCATGGGGTTGGGTGTCCGGTTAAGCCCTTGCGCTTTCGCGTCGGGGGCTTCGACAAGCTCAGCCTGAGTGGGTGGAGAGCGAGTTGGGGTGACGTTGGGTTTGTGGGGAGGTTGGTGGGTCGGGCCCGGCGTAGACACCCTTCTCTCCAACTCTCCCCCTGACAGGGGGAGAGAGTCTGCGTTGCGCCGCAGGCAATTGAATTTCTTCACGCGCTCAAATTGTGGAGCGGGAGCACAACGCCAAGTCTGAGGGTGCAGGGAAATCATTTCCCTGCCCGCCGGAGGAAAAAACCCTTACGCCCCTACTGCTTCATCCGCAGCATCAGCGGCCCAAACGCCCCGGACTGGCTCAGTTCCGCTTGCCCCGTGCGCGTCAGTTCCAGCGCCGCCACGAAGGAGGAGGCGAGGGTGGAGCGCGCCAGCTGTCGATCCTCGGTGGGGGGAAGGAATTTCGCCAGCTCCGTCCAGTCCAGTGCGGTGCCGATCAGGTTGGAGAGGCGTTGCAGGGCGTCTTCCAGCGTGTAGACGGCGCCTCGGTTGTGGGGGGTCCAGGGGCCGGGCCGGGGCCGCTGGTTCAGTGCGCCATAGGCCGACAGCAGGTCGTAGAGCGTGGCGTCCCATTGCGACTGGCGAACTGTGCGCAGCCCTTCCGGCATGCCGCGCGCGAACACGTCGCGGCCCAGCAGGTCCCGCCGCATCAGCCGGTCGGCGGCGTCGCGCATGGCTTCCAGCCGTTGCAGCCGCCAGCGCAGCCGTTCGGCGAGGATGTTGGGATCGGGATCGGGCTGTTCCTCGCGCGGGAGCAGCAGGGCGGATTTCAGATAGGCGAGCCAGGCCGCCATCACCAGATAGTCGGCCGCGATCTCCAGCTTCAGCGCACGGGCCTTATTAATATAGGCCAGATATTGCTCGACGAGCGGCAGGATCGGGATCTTTGCCAGATCGATCTTCTGGTTGCGCGCGAGGTTCAGCAGAAGGTCCAGCGGGCCTTCCCAGCTTTCGAACGAGACGATCAGCGTCTCCGGCGGCAGCGCGGTCCGCGGTGGGTCTTCCGCGAACAGGTCGCTCATGCCGCGGCCAGAAGCGCGTCGCGTTTGGCGGCGAGTTCGGTGACCGTTCCGGCGCTGGCTGATGGCCAGGCCATGGCGCGCGCCAGCCGTTCGGCGGACGGTTCGGAAATCGGCCCGAGCACGTCGGCGACTTCGCGCATCTCCGCAAAGTCGCCGGAGCAGTGCAGGGCGATGTCGCAGCCGGCCTCGATCACGCCGGTGGCACGGCCGCCCATCGTGTTGCCGCCCGGCTGCAGGCCCAGCGCCTGCATGCCCAGATCGTCGGACATCAGCAGATTATCGAACCCGATGCTGCCCCGGATGATGTCGCGGATGATGGTGGGGGAGAGCGAGGCGCAGAAGGTCTCGTCCCAGGCGGTGTAGAGGATGTGCGCCGTCATCGCCATCGGCGCATCGGCAAGGCGCCGGAACGGGATCAGGTCTGTCTCCAGTTCCTCGGCGCTGGCCGTCACGGTGGGCAGCGCCAGATGCGAATCGAGTGTGCCGCGGCCATGGCCGGGGATGTGCTTCACCACGCCCACCGCGCCGCCCAGCTTCAGCCCATCCAGCGTGGCGCGGCCCAGCGAGGCCACCATGGCCGGATCAGTGCCATAGCTGCGGTCGCCGATCACCTCGTGCATGCCTTCCGCCTTCACATCCAGCAGCGGCAGGCAATCCACGTTGATGCCCAGTTCGGCCAGCATCGCCGCCAGCGCCTGTGCATTGGCGCGGGCGGCGGCCATCGCCGTCAGCGGTGCCTTGGTGAAGGCTTCGCCGAACACCACCGGCGGCGGGAATTCCGGCCAGTGCGGCGGGCGCAGCCGGGCCACCCGGCCGCCTTCCTGATCGATCAGGATCGGCACGGCCTGATTGTCGGACAGCGCGCGCAGCGAATCGGTGAGGGCGCGCACCTGATCGGGCGTGTCGATATTGCGCTTGAACAGGATATAGCCCGCCGGATCGCAGGCTTTGAACAGGGCGCGTTCGTCGTCGGAAATGCGGGTGCCGGCGAGGCCGAAGAAGGCTGGAATCATGCGCTGTCCATGCCTCTCCTCATGCGGCGCCGCAAGTCGCGCAGTGGGGCAGGGCCCGCACGATCACCAGCACTGCCAGCACCGCCACGGTCGCATAGGTCAGCAGGGCGCCGGCCGCCCGGGCGGGATGGGGGGTGGGGCTCGCCATGCCCAGCGGGTGCAGCAGGCGCGCGCCCACAAACAGCACGGCAGGCGCGGTGACATACCAGACCGGCCCGGCGCTGCGTTCTGCCAGTGCCAGCAGGATCAGCCCGATGGGCGCCCATTCCGTGCAATTGGCATGGGCCCTCACCGCCGCCAGCAGACCGGGGTTGCCGCCGTCGCCCAACGACACGCCACCCGCCCGCCGCAGCAGCGAAACGCGGAACGCCAGCCCAACCAGCAGCAGGCCGATGACACCGGCCGAAATCATCGTCACCATCATGTCAGTCTCCTCCCCGTCTTCGTCCTCGTCTTGGCCCACACGCAGCCTCCCAGCCGCTTCCCACTTGCTATTTTCCGGATTCCGGCTAAGACCGCGCGCTCGATTCCCAACTGTCTGGGCGGTTCGGGCGCGCCTGTCGCGCTTCCCGCCCTTTTGATTTGAAGAAGGTGCCTCATGGCCGTCCCCAAGCGCAAGACCTCGCCTTCCCGGCGCAACATGCGGCGCAGCCACCACGCGCTGGTCGCGGTGCAGCCCCAGGAATGCAACAACTGCGGCGAGCTGAAGCTGAACCACCACATCTGCCCGGCATGCGGCTTCTATGACGGCCGCGAAGTGATCGCGTCGGAAGACTGATCGCGAAGGGAGGGGCGGCAAGGCGTTCGCGAAACCGCGCTTGATGCCTCGCCCCGCCATGGCTAGTCACGTCGCGTGACTGCTGAAAAAAATCTGAAACACCCGCTGATTGCGCTGGACGCAATGGGCGGAGACGTCGGCCCCGAAGTCGTGATCGGCGGGGCCGAACTGGCGCGTGAGCGCTACCCCGAGCTTCGCTTCCGCCTTTACGGGCAGGAACCGGCGATTCGCGCCGCGCTGGCCGCCGCCCCCCGCATCGCGGCCGAGGCGGAGGTGGTGCATGTGGAGGGCGTGGTGCTGGGCACCGACAAGCCCAGCCAGGCCATCCGCCGCGCCAAGTCCACCTCCATGGGGCTCGCCATCGAATCGGTGAAGGCGGGGCAGGCCCAGGCCGCTGTTTCGGCCGGCAACACCGGCGCGCTGATGGCGATGGCCAAGCTGGCGCTGCGCACCATGCAGGGGATCGACCGCCCCGCGCTCGTCGCCCTGATGCCCACGCTGAAAAGCGATTCGGTGGTGCTGGATCTGGGCGCCAACACCGATTGCGATGCGGAAAACCTGGTGCAGTTCGCGGTGATGGGCGCGGCGTTTGCGCGCACCGTGCTGGGGCTGGACAAGCCCAAGGTCGCCTTCCTCAACATCGGCGAGGAAGACATGAAGGGAACGGAGGCGATCCGCGACGCCGCCGCGCTGATCCGCACGGCCGCGGTGGACCTGCCGCTGGAATTCCTGGGCAATGTCGAAGGCAATGGCATCGCGCAAGGCAACACCGACGTGATCGTGACCGACGGCTTTTCCGGTAACATCGCGCTGAAGACGGCCGAGGGCACCGCCAAGCTCGTCACCGGGCTGCTGGCGAACGCCTATCGCGCCTCTCTGCTGACGAAGATCGGCTATCTCTTCTCCCGCCCGGCGCTCCGGGCACTGCGGGACCAACTGGACCCGAACAACCACAATGGCGCGGTGTTCCTGGGCCTGAACGGCGTGGTGGTGAAAAGCCATGGCGCAGCCAATATCAAGGGCTTCGCCAATGCCATCGGCGTCGCCCATGATCTGGTCACGCAGGATATCAACACCCGCATCCAGGCGGACCTGAAGAATTTCGCCGCGCATCGGCCGGCCACGCCGCCCGCCGCGCCGGCTTCTGATCCGTCGGCAGACGCCGCCTGACCCCACATTCCCCAAGTAAATCGCTGATTTTGCTGTCAGGATCTCAATATTTCCGATATAAATCATGGTGTTGATGGCCGTGAGGGGCGCGTTTGATG
>QFPK01000003.1 GCA_003248865.1 Sphingomonas sp. | reverse complement strand
GCTGGGGCTTCATCTTCGTTCCTTCGTCACTACGACGAAGCCCCAACACTCCTTAATTCACAACCTCAAATCTGTGCCATAGGTGCTGACGGGGAACAGTCGACGTCAGCTATCGGACGGTTAGGTCGATGTCAGGAATGACCCGAATATCGGTTAACCAAGATTTGAACTCTAAGGCTCCCCTTCGGCGGGAAGCCATTTCACCAGCGCAACAGAGTGTCAGCTATCGGGACGTTTAGCATCGACTCGAAACGTCCGGAACGTCGGCGTTTCAGGCTAGTGTAAGATAGATTTCGGCTTCGATGACCCATTCGTCACGGACTTTGCGCCACTTTGCCGCGTAGCGGCGCGGCGCGGCGAATTCCTGCTTCCATGCGTGCAACTGCGCCTTCCGGCTTGGAATAACTGCGCTGTCCGTCCCGGTGACAAGCACCGCGTTTTCGACCAGCAGGGGGCCAATGGCTCCGAGATCGCCATCTGAAAGCGCACGATTAAAGGCAGCTCGTCGCGAACGAATGGCAAGTTTCAGGCAATGCCCTTCATTGCGTGGGCAGTGGCCATGCCAGCCATACGGTGATTGCCCCATTTGCACGCCGTTAGATTACGATGAACCAGTTCTCATCTTCGTCATCGTAGGTGCGCCAATTCACCACCACTCCAGAACAAACTGGGCATCGACAGAGCCGTCCCCAAGCGCCCCATTTCGGACGGAAGCAAGCAGAGACGATTTGGCCGACGGTCGGCTATTGAGGTGCGTCGCGTAGCCTGTCGGCCCAGATGGGCCGCTCCAGCGGATTGGCTTCGTTGCCCACGGTGATTTTGGCGAAATGCATGAAATCCGGATTGGCGTTGATTCCGCCCCAGGCCCAGCCGTGGCGCATGAATATCGCTATGACCTCCGACTTCGGACCGATCAGGCCGGGCGCGGAGCGATTGCGCTCGCCGTCCGAACCCTTCGGCCACCATCCCTGTTTCGGATCGTGGAAGGGATTGGTCATCGAGTTCAGGTCCACCGCGAGACCGTAGGCGTGCCAGCTGAGCTCGCTGGGGTCGTCCTGCGCTGGGCGGCAGTAGAAGCCCACGGTGTCGTTGTGGGTTGCGTATTCGGCGATCGCGAAATCCTCATAGGGCTGCATGCGCTCGATCTGAAACCCGGCCTTGAAGAGCTCCTCGAAGATGTCGGCGACCTCTTGGGCGACCCTTGCATGAACGACAAGCGCGCCCACGTGAACCTCGTCGTCGAAGCCAAGATAGGTCATGCGTATAACCCTCAGGTCCTCCGGCGAGACGGGGCAGCCCTCTTTCCATGAAATCCCCGTCATCCTTGCCCGTTGATCGGCTGCGATCGGCTCGATTGTCGCCTGAAAGGCTTGGGTCGACTGGGCTTGCGTGGCGCCGGACATGAGCATCAAGGATGCGAGAAGGTGGAAAATGCACGCGCGCATCAGTGAGTACTTTCCGGGTTCGGGAGCGTCATCAATCGGCTCAAATAGCTGTGAGGCAATTGATTGGCCATGCTTCGGCATGTCAATCCATGCTCCCTATTCCGGTCTTTCCTTTCAGGCAGGCCAATGCCCCATCCAGCGATCAAGTGGTGGGCGTTGTGCCCGGTGCAAATGCGGCTTTGCGTGCGGCGCGGCAACTGTGTAGCAGCCGGCGCCCATGACTGTTTCTGCCCCCTTTGCCGCCTCCTTTGCCCTCGGGCTCGATTTCGGCACCACCAATTCGGTGGCGGCTGTCGCGCGCAATGGCATGTCCACCCTGCTGGAGATGGAGACGCCGGACGGGGCCGATGCCGCTTTCCGCTCGGCGCTCTGCTTCTGGGAAGATGAAGGCGTGCGCGGCGGCATCGAAGCTGAGGCCGGGCCCTGGGCCATCGCCGAATATCTGGGCTTCCCGCAAGGCAGCCGCTTCCTGCAATCCTTCAAGTCGGTCGCGGCGAACGCCACATTCGAACATGCGACCATTTTCGAGCGGCGCTTCAAGTTCGAGGATCTGGGGCGGACCTTCCTGCAGAAGATGGCGCTGCGTGCTGGCGCCGCGCTGGGTGGGACTGCCCGCGTGATCGTGGGGCGGCCGGTGGTGTATGCGGGCTCCCGCCCGAACGAGGCGCTGGCGCGGCAACGCTATGACGCGATGTTCGCCGGGCTGGGGTCGGATATCCATTATGTCTACGAGCCGTTGGGCGCAGCCTTCAGCTATGCCTCTCGCATCAGCGATCCGGCGACGATCCTGGTGGCGGATTTCGGCGGTGGCACCAGCGATTTTTCCGTGGTGCGGATCGAGGCGCCCGGCGCGGCGCGCCGCTGCACCCCATTGGGCCATGCCGGGGTGGGAATCGCCGGTGACCGGTTCGATGCGCGGATCGTGGACAATCTGGTGATGCCGCTGCTGGGGAAGGGCGGGCAGTATCGCTCGTTCGGCAAGCTGCTGGAAATTCCGCCGGGCTATTTCTCCGATTTCGCCGACTGGTCGCGGCTGGCGCTGATGCACAACCGCAAGACGATGGCCGAGCTGGAGACGCTGCGCCGGGCGGCCGTGGACCCGGACGCCATCGGCCGCATGATCGCCGTGATCGAGCAGGAGCTGGGCTTTCCGCTGCATGAGGCGGTGGGGCAGGTGAAGCGCGCGCTCTCCACTGAAGAGAGAGCCAGCTTCCGCTTCAGCGGGGCCGGGCTGGCGATCGAAGCGGAGGTCACCCGCGCGGAGTTCGAGAGCTGGATCGAGCCCGACATCCGGCAGATCGAAACCGCCGTCGACCGGGCGCTTGCGATGGCGGAGACGGCGCCGGATCGGATCGACCGGGTGTTCCTGACCGGCGGCTCCTCGCTGGTGCCGCGGGTGGCCCGGCTGTTCGCCGCACGCTTCGGAGAGGAGCGCATCGCCACTGGGGGCGAACTCACCTCCATCGCGCACGGGCTGGCGCTGATCGGCGAACAGACGGACATCGCTGCCTGGACGGCCTGAGGGCGAGCGACCGGCTGCAGACCGCTACCCCGACACTTCCGACAATCTGGAAAACAGCTCTTGTTCCAGACCTGACCGCGCAGGCGCCCGCCTTTCGCCTTTGATTTCGCCAGCGGCATACTCCTCCACGATGCGCCCCTGATCCAGAATCAACACCCGGCTCGCCAGCAACAGCGCCTCGTCGATATCATGGGTGACAAGAAGTACTGAAGGATTGTGAGCCTGCCACAGGCTTGTAACGAGTTCATGCATCCGCCGCCGTGTGAGGGCATCCAGCGCCGAAAAGGGCTCGTCGAGCAACAGCAGGCTCGGCTCCCGCACCAGAGCGCGGGCGAGGGCGACCCGTTGCCCCTCTCCGCCTGAGAGCGTGAGCGGCCAGGCGTCGATCCGATGACCCAGCCCGACTTCTACTAGTGCGGCTTCCGCGCGCTGTCGCCGTTCCTCGCCCCTCAGGCCAAATGCGACATTGTGCCAGGCGCGACGCCAGGGAAGCAGCCGGGCATCCTGGAACACCACTGCCCGGGAGGCGGGAATGATCGCCTCCTCTGCATCGATCGCATCAAGACCGGCAAGTGTCCGCAGCAGCGTCGTCTTGCCGCTGCCGGACCGCCCCAGCAGGGCGACGAACTCGCCCGGCGCAATGTCCAGATCCAGCCCGCGCAGGATGTCCGTTCCATTGAAACTGCGCCGCAGGCCACGGAGCCGGACTGTCTTGCGCTCGCTCACGCAGGGATGCCCGTCACGTCAGGTCGCCATTGCAGGAGCCGGGCCTCGACCCGACGGATGATCCAGTCCGCGCCCAGCCCCAGCAGGGCATAGACGAGGATGCACATCACGATGATGTCCGTTCGCATGAAATCGCGGGCGTTGTTCACCAGATAGCCGAGCCCCGCCGATGCATTCACCTGCTCGGCCACCACCAGCACGAGGATCGATACGGACATGGCATAGCGCAGGCCGATCAGCAGCGAGGGCATGGCGCCCGGCAACACGACGCTGCCGATGATTTCCGCCCTCGACAGGCCAAAGCTGCGTGCGGCGTCGATCAGGCGCACATCGATGTTGCGGATGCCGCCATAGAGATTGAGGTAGATGGGAAACATGGTCGCAAATGCGATCAGCGCAACCTTGGCGGCTTCCCCGATCCCCAGCCACAAGATGAGAAGCGGCGTCAGCGCAAGCGAGGGAATCGTTCGTTTGATCTGCATGAGCGGATCGACCAACTGTTCGCCCACGCGGGACAGGCCGGAGACAAGGCCGGTGGCGAGGCCGATGACAATTCCAAGGGAGAGCCCCAACCCCACCCGTTGCAACGAAACAGCGAGGTTGGCCGGCAGTTCGCCCGACAGCGTCATGTCCAGCATGGTCCCGAACACGTCCGAAGGGGCCGCCAGCACCCGGGGCGGGATCAGGCCGGTGCGCGACCCCGCTTCCCACAGCAGCAGGGCAAGGAGCGGGGATAACCAGCGGCCGCCGGGAAGTGTCCCCTGCCCGGCCCGCCGGCGGCCGCTGCTCATGTACGGGTTCCGTTCCACAGTGGCGTGCGGCTCTCCACCGACAGCGCGCCCTTGCCCAGCCGTGTGCGGGTGAGGTGCGCCTGCGGATTGTGAGCGCGCGCGGAAATCACGTCGCGGTGATAGCGCTCGAACGGATTGCCGCGGGAGATGCCCTGGTTCCCGGCCAGTTCCAGCGCGGCGCTGGTGATTCGGATCGAATTCTCGATCACCACAAGCTTGGCGACACCTGCGTCCCGCGCGAGATCGGCGAGCCGGTGCGGCTGGCTGCCGTGGCCGGCGTCATAGTCGCGGCCGATGGAGCGGATCAGCCGCTGTGACGTCGCCAGGGTCACTTCGATCTCGCCGATCGCATCCTGGAAGCGCGGCAGCGTCGCCAGCGGCGCGCCGAGCGCCCCGGGCGAGAAGCCGGTGGCGAAGCTGACGATCGAATTGCGCGCAGCAATCGCCACGCCATGATAGACCGACGCCAGCAGCAACAGATACCAGATGCCGTCCAGCGGGCTCATCTTCAGGCCCTCCGTGACGGGCGAATCCCCGAAGAAGTGGGATTTCGGGAGGACCACGTCGCGGAAGATCACGTCATTGCTGTCAGTCGCGCGCATGCCGACCGTATCCCAGGTGGGGACGACCTCCACCCCCTCGGCGCGGGCGGGCACGAGGAAGAAGCCGACCCGAGGCTCGGGCTCGTCGGTCACCCCCATCACCCGGATCCACGACAGCGCGCGGGCGCCGGTCACATATTTCTTCTGGCCGTTGAGCCGCCATTGGCCATCGACCAGCCGCGCGCTGGTTTGCGGCACGGCGCCATGCGAGGCGGACCCGAGGAAGGGCTCCACATAGGCCGCATTCACCAGCGCCACATCGGCCAGCGATTCCCGGATCAGCAGCGCGGTCAGCTCCTCCGGCCACTGGTCCTCGCCGAAAGCGAGCTGGCCGTGCTGGATATAGTGCATCGCGAGGATGAGCGCGGTGGAGGGATCGCCGCTCGCCACGGTGGACACCGCATCGACGGCCGCCTCCAGCCCGCCGCCGACGCCGCCGCGCGCCTTCGCGATCACCAGCGAAAGCAGCCCCGCGTCATACAGAGGGCGAAGATTCTCCAGCGGCAGGCTGCGGTCGACGTCATGCTGGGCCGAGCGCTCGGCAAGTGTCGGCACCAGTGCTGCCGCGCGGGTCAGCACGGTCGCGGGGTCGGGCTGAACGGATGTTTCGATACGGGCAGCTGCGGTCATGCCGGAATCTCCTCGGTCTGGGCGTTGCGGCGCACGGCGGCGCGATAGGGGCTGTCGTCATGCGCGGCCGGCGGCGTCGCGTTGATGCGGGCGGCATGCTGCGCGCCGTCCGCGAAGAAGAGGCCCTTGCTGATTCCGGCCGTCAGCCGACTCAGTTCCCCCATGCTGGGCACATCGGACAGATATTTGCCTGAGCTGAGCGAGGCGGCGATATTGTAGCAGTGGATGTCGGCGAGCCAGGGCGCTGCGCCCGGAACCTTCTCGCGAAACTCGAAGCCCTCGCCGAGATAGGGGTAGCGTGCGCCGACAGGGTTTTCCCCGCCAGCGTCGGGCTGATGGGCATCGCCCCACAGCAGGACGTCGGGCGCGACCCGTGCGAGCTCAGGCCGCAGCGACAGGTCCACCCGATAGCCGGTGGCCGCGACCAGATGGTCGAGCGCGATGGTCTCCCCGTCAGCCGAGAGCAGCAGCCGGTCGCCCTCCACACGTTCGTTCAGGGCGCGGGCGTCCAGATGGATGTGGAAATTGTCGAAGCGGACGGCGCGGTCGATGGAATCGAGCGGCGTCGAAGTACCATTGTCGTCCAGCAGCTTCTGATGCGCCCAGCGCACGGCATCCGGCAGATGGTGGAAATTGTCGTAGGCGCCCTGATAATATTTGCCGGCGGGCGGACTGCCGGGTGGCGGTGGCGCAGGATAGGAAATCTGCGCGCGCCGGCTGAACAGATGTACATCGGCCGCGCCGGATTCGAGCGCGACGGCGGCCGCATCGAAGGCCGACGGCCCGGCGCCGATCACACCCACCGAGCGGCCGCGAAGCGCATCGAAGTCGATCGCCTCAATCGTGTGCGACCACAGCGCCTTGGGCAGTGCGGCGATGAAATCAGGAATGTTGGGCGCGCCGCTGCCTGCGAAGCCTGTCGCCAGCACCAGCTTGCGCGTCACCAGTGTCCGCGTCTCGCCCTTCGTCCTCAGCTGCAGTTTCAGCCCGGCCGCAACCGGCTCGACGTCCAGCAGCTCGGTGTCATGCGCGACCGCCACGCCCACGGTGTTGCGGAACCAGTCCAGATAGGCAGCCCAGTCCAGACGGGGGATGCGGAGCAGCGCGTCGAACGCCTCAGGCCCGTTCAGCGTCTCGTACCAGGCGCGGAAGCCGATCGCGGGATTGCCCTGCTCCGGGCCGGCGATGGTCTTCTGCGTGCGCAGCAGGTTCATCCGCGCGATGGTGGTCCACACCCCCGCTTCGCCCTCGGGAGCCTTGTCGATCACGCTCACCCGGTGGATTCCACGCCTGCGCAGGCCATAGGCGATGGCAACGCCGGTTTGCCCGCCGCCCACGATCACCACATCCTGATCGGTGCCGCCACGCGCCGGAACCCAGTTGTCCGGCGCATTGCCCTGCCAGCGGAACGCTTTCGCCACATCGGCGTCCAGCTTCTGTCTTGCCTCGCTGCTCATCTTTTCGCGCACCTCTTTCCGGCCAGTCCGGTCATTCGACGTTGATGAAGCCCTGCCGCTCGGCGACCACCTTGGTTTCGGGGTGGACAGCCGTGCTGTAGGAGTGGATTCGCTGGGTCCAGGTCTGCCCGTCGGGGCGACCGATCGCCTGCCAATAGGCCAGCATCTCCGCATCGAAGGCGCGGATGACATCGTCGCTCAGCCGCCCGGCGTCATAGCGCTCGTCATGGCGGTAGGTTTCGATCGGCAGCCGCGGTTTCAGATTGGCCTGCTTGCCGATCGCCCCGATGCAGATGCCCACGATCGGATAGGTCAGCGGCGGCAGCCCCAGGATGTCGATGATCGGCTGCGGATGATGGCGGATGGCCCCGATCGCCACCGCGCCGAGCCCGAAGGACCGCGCCGCGATACTGAGTGTCGCCAGCGTGATGCCGGCATCAACGGCGCCGACGGTATAGCCCTCCAGGCTCTCATGGACCTTCTGCTCGGCCCCCGCATAGCGCACCGCCTGCGCGGTCTTGTGAAAGTCCACCGCGACCAGGATGAACACCGGCGCAGTCAGAATCTGCGGCTGCGGCCCCGCCGTCACCTCGTAGATCTTCCGCCGCGTCTCCGGATCGCGCACCACGACCAGCGTGATCTGCTGGCCGTTGCGGTGGCTGGGTGTGCGGTGCCCGGCCTCGATGATGGCCGCCAGCTCGTCCTCCGGTATGGGTGCGCCCGTAAAGTCGCGGTCGCTCCGATGCCCGTGCAGCAGGTCTATGGTCTCGTTCATTGCGCTGGAGCCTCCTCGGCGATCCGGGCGCGCGCGGCGGCCAGCGGGCCGGGATCGACCCAGCTCGCGACGTCCACGGGGGCCGGGATGAATTGATGTCGGAACAGAAAGTGGGCGAAGGCCTGAGACGCCGCGATCGCCTCGGGCTCCAGCGTGGTGGAGAGCGCCAGCCCGGCGTCTCCGCCATAGGCGCGCCAAAGCCAGTATTCGCTGACATTCACTTCCCGCGCCGCGATCTGGCGGACTTCCTCGGGATGCTGCGCAGCGCGCGCTTCCGCCTTCAGCAGCTCCGTGATCACCGCCACCGGCAGATCGGGCGCGCTGTCCAGCAATGCCTGATCCATCGTCAGGATAATCGGGCTGCCGTTGTTAGCCCGCACCAGTGGATCGGGGTGTGAGGCGAGATCGACCACCGTATCCAGCGCCAGAAGGTTGGCGGTCTGCAGGCCGGTCGCCCCATGAAGGAAGATGGCATCCACCTCGCCGCGGATCAGCGCCAGAATCTCACCGTTGGCGCCGGGCAACTTGCGCGGCCCGAACGTCTCCGTGCCGGGAATGCGATGCACCTTCTCGCCCGCGAAGGTGGACTGCACGGGGAAGTCCACGATCTCCACATCGGCGAGCGCCAGCCCCGCGATGCCCAGCGCATTCTCCAGCCCGCGAAGCGCCTGCGCGCGCAGGAAGTCAATCTGCTGATTCACCCACAGGGGCAGGCCGAAGCGCCGGCCTTTCAGGTCCTTCGGGGTTTCGATCCCGCTGCCGGGCCGGGTCAGGAGCAACTGGCTCTCGCGCGTCACCTGAAGGCCGAGCGCCCGCGTGGCACGGCCCGAAGACCGCGCCCACAAAGCCGGGCTCGCCCCGCCATAGCGCAGCGAGTTGGGCTGGCTGTGGTCGAAATGCGATTCCCGGATCTTGGGGTCATCAGCTTCCTTGATGGAGCGGACAGGCACGCCCAGCCCGGCCAGCCGATTCTCGACCCAGCCATGGCTCATGGCGAGGCCGAAGCTGTTGGGCACCGCGCAGCGCGTGTACCAGAGCGCGTCGGGGCGCACGCTCATCGCCCGTTCCCCCCGAAGCTGTAGCGCACCGTGGCCAGGATGGTTCGCGGCTCGTTGAAGGCGGCGGAATAGACGCCATAGGCCGGGATCGACGTCTTCAGGACGGCATAGTCCTTGTCGAACAGGTTGCGCACCCGGATGTTGGCCGACCAGGGGCCATCGATCTCCCGATACTCGATCCCGGCATCCACAAGGTGTCGCTCGGGGATCAGCGTCAGCGGGTTGGAGGTGTGGTCGACGAACTGGTTGGACGTGTATTGATAGGAGGCGTTGAGATTGAGCTCCGACCGTTCGCCGAGCGGAATGGCATAGCTGGCGAGAACCGCTGCCGTGAACTCCGGTGCGAACGGCAGCCGGTTTCCTTCATAGTCTCCGGCGGCGGCGCCCGATGGGTTCAGGAACTCGTCGAACCGCGTCTTCAGATAGGAAAAGGAGAAATCGAGCGACAGTGCGGAAACCGGCCGCGTGCGGATTTCCAGTTCGCCGCCATAGGTGTGGGCCTTGGCGGCATTGGCGAGCACCGATCCGATGATGAACTGGCCGTTGATCGTGGGGTTGGCCACGACTGCCAGATAGTCGCGGAAGTCGTTGTAGAAGGCGCTGACATTCACCTGCAGCCGGCCGTCCAGCCCGCGTGTCTTCAACCCGATCTCGTAGGCACTGACCGTTTCGGGGTCGGCCGCGACGGAGGCTGTCACAAGGCTGGTCGCGCTGCGGTTGAAGCCGCCGAATTTCGCGCCCTGCGTATAGCTGGCGTAGCTGAAGATGTCCGGAGTCCATTGGTAGTTCAGCGACAGCCGCGGCGTGATGCCGTCCGACACCTTCTTCAGGTTCGAAACCGAGAAGATCTGCGCGACCTGATTATAGTCCGCATCCAGCGTGTAGGCGCTGGCCGTGTAGCGCTGCGATGTGCGGTAATAGCGCGCACCGGCAGACAGCCTCAGCTTGTCGGTCAGATCATAATCGAGCTGGGCATAGAGGCCGATATCGTCGGTGTCATACTGCGTCAGTGCCTGACGCCGTGCCACCGTGCCGGAGGCCGTGAGATACTGGGTGCCCTTGTTGTCGTTGAACCAGTCCTCCCCGATGTAGAGCGCGCCCAGCGTGTAGGTGAGGCGTCCGATCTCGCCGAGCAGTTGCAGTTCCTGCGAGAAGACCGTCTGCCGGATGCGCTGGTCCCATTCAAAGCCGATGACGGGGAGGCCGCCGAGGTCCATCGGATCGGGATCATGCTCATAGCCGCGGTAACCGGTGATCGAGCGCAGGGTGATGTCGTCGGAAAGGTCGGCCGAGACCTTCAGTGAAAGCCCGCCGCGAAGCAGACGGCTGCTCGTGAGATCCACGCGATAATATTTGTCACGCGGCCGGACCCCCGCAAGGTTCAGCGGTGTCCCGTTGGTGCCGTTGTCCGACCGGTCGATCAGGCCGTCGGCCGCGAACACCGCCTCCAGTCCGTCTGCGGGCGTCAGCTTCAGCTTGATGCGCGCCTGGGTCAGGTCGGTGCCGCTGATGCGCTCACCCGTCGCGGGGTTCTCGCCGAACCCCTCACGCCAGCGATGGGTGACCGCGAGGCTGGCCGCCAGCAGATCCTTGGCGATCGGCGCCGACACATAGGCACGGGATTCGAAGGCCTTGTAATTGCCCACCCCCACGGACACCCAGCCTTCGGGATCCTGCCCCGGATCGCGGGAGACGATCTTGATCGCACCGGCCGTTGAATTCTGCCCGTAAAGCGTTCCCTGCGGCCCGCGCAGAACCTCGATGCGCTCGATATCCGGCAGGTCCCACTGGCCGGCAGCAACCGACCGGATAAGCGGCACGTCGTCGATGTAGATGCCGACCGCCTGGGTATAGCCCTGGTTGGTGGTACCAACGCCGCGGATGATCACGGAGGCCTGCTGGTTGGCCGCCCCACGGAAGAAGGTGACGCCGGCGACGACCTTGTCCACGTCCATCAGGTGGGTGAAACCGACCCGGCCCAGCAGTGCGGAATCGAGCACACCGATGGAGAGCGGCACAGTCTGGACATCGGCCTCGCGGCGCTCGGCCGTCACGATGATTTCGCCGAGGCCGGAATCGTCGGCGGCCGCGGCCTCACCTGCCGCGGAGGCTTCCCCATCGGCGGCCATGGCAGCATGCGCCGGCAGAACGGCACCGGCCAGCAGCAGCGCTGCCGGCAACAGTCGCCGGTGGGGGAAGAGGGGTCTGACCTGGATCGTCATTCAAGGCTCCATGGGAATGGGCTGGGTCCGGCTGCGGTCAGGAAAGAGCCAGCGGGTTGTGATCGAGCGGAAGCAGTGCCTCCACCCGGGGATCGAAAAAGCTGGCAACATCGGGCACGGCGGGAATCACGCCGGCATCGGCGAAGGCCTTCGCCACCGCTTTCGCGTTGGCGATCCCCACATCATTGCCGCTGATCACCGTGTTGCGGGGACGGGGGCGGTTGCCCGGAATGAAATCGGCCGGCACGCCATAAAGTCCGGCCTGCTCCACTGCCCATTCGGATTCATGGGCGTCGATCCAGTTCCAGGTGCCGCGCAGCCGTTTCAGATAATCGGCGATCTGTGCCAGCTTCTCCGGCTTCTCCAGCGCATCCCTGTGCACCGCGAGGGAGAAGCCGTTGATGCGGGCGAATTCTGGATAGGCGTTGCCGCGAACCAGCACGCGCCCGCCGGCCTGCTCGGCCTGCCAGCTTGGCGCGACATAGCCGACGAGGACGGCGTCGAGATCGCCGCGACTGAAGGCGGCGATGGAATCCAGGGCGGAAAGCGGGATCGCCTTCACATCGGAGAGCGTCAACCCCTCTGTCCGAAGGATTTCGAGCAGCCAGATGTGAAGCGGACCACCCCGCATATAGCCGATGCGCTTGCCCTTGAGATCGGCGGGCGAGCGGATCGCGGAGCTGGAGTGCACATAGAGCTTGAACACGGTGGGATCGAACGGATGGAAACCGCCGTAGCGAATGGGGGAATCCGGCGACAGAAAGGCAATGGAAATGTTGGAGGAGAGACCGAAATCATAGCCACCGGCACTCAGCGCCTCCAGCGCGGCGGACGCCTGTGGCAGCGTGACATTCTCTACCTTGTAAGGCGTTTCGCCGAGCCCGGCCTGGGCCATATAGGTCGAGTCATCGCCCTTGTTCGCCGTCGTCCGTAGCGGAGCATCCAGCTTCTCCCCTCGCGGCCCACATGCCGACAACAGCCCGCCCGCCAGAACCAATGTTGCGCCGCTCACGAAAACGCGGCGGGAGACAGCGCGGGGTGACAGTGAGTCACCTCCGTCTCTATAGCGTGCATTTTCGGGCATTATTGCGATGCTCCATCGTTGACATCGGGCGAAAGGCGATTTAAATTCTATATGATTGGTGGAAATAGCCCGTCCGGGGGTCAAAGTGTCAACGAAAGAAAGTCCGGTTCGATTGATAGTTGAACTTTATGCTCTATAGTGCACCTCTTTAGAGTTCGCGGAGAAGTCCATGAGCCTGCAGATTGCGTCCGCCGAGCATCTTGCCGAACCGCCGGTTGACCAGCCCGATGACGAGGCTTTCACCCAACGCCTGCGCTTCGTGATCGAGCAGGCCGGCAGCATCGCCGCGCTGGCCAAGCGCATCGACATGTCGCCGAGCGGCGTTCAGCGCTATCTCGCCGGTGGCCAGCCGACCCGCCGTGTGCTGATCACGATTGCCGAGAGCATGAACATCAGCCTTCTGTGGCTGATGACGGGAGAAGGGTCGCCCGCACGAAGCGACTCATTTGCCGATCCGCACCAGAGCATCCGCAGCCTGACCCGCCTGCCGATCTACCTCACGCAGACCAGAGCCTCCAGCGGCGAGTTGCAGGAGGATCCGCGCAGCATCGCAGGGCTGGGCTTCTGCCGGTTCTGGCTGGGCCAGCATGGAATGGAGCCGGGCGAGGTCAAGGGCATCTACATGTCCGGAGACAGCATGGCCCCCACGATCCTTCCGGGCGACACACTGCTGCTGAACATCGCGCAGCGCCAGGTCGTCGACGGCAATATCTATGCATTCCGGCAGGACGAGGCGGTATTGATCAAGCGTGTCCAGCTGGAGCCGGGCAACCGGCTGCGCCTGATCAGCGACAATTCCCGCTACACCGACACCCATTTCGACGCCGCCGATCTGGACTGCATCGGCCGGATCGTCTGGCGGGGCAGCCTTTATTGAAAATTCCGTCTCGACTGCACGCGCAGAGGGCATCGCATCGAGAGAGGAAGATTGAATGACCAATGCCTTCGAAGCCGTGCTGGACAGCTATGAACGCCGCCGCGCCGAGGAAGCCGCCTTCATCAAGACGCTGCCGCCCGGCGAATGGCCGAAGCACCGCGACGGCACGCTTCTGGCGATCGGCCCTTCGACGGGCCGCCTGCTCTATGACCTGATCACCGGGCTCGAAATCCGGTCCGTGCTCGAAGTGGGCACCAGCTACGGCTATTCAACCCTGTGGTTTGCGCATGCGCTTCGCGAGACGGGTGGTCGCCTCACAACTATCGAGCTGGCAGACTACAAGTCCGATCATGCCCGCGAGCAGCTACGCGCCGCCGGGCTGGACGATGTGGTGGATTTCTGCACCGGCGACGCGCTGGAAATCATTCCGACGCTCGAAGGGCCGTTCGAACTCGCCTTTGTCGATCTCTGGAAGGATCTTTACATCCCCAGCGCCGAGCGCTTCCTGCCCAAGCTCTCACCCGGCGCTCTGGTGATTGCAGACAATATGCTGAAGCCGGAATGGTCCGTTCCACAGTCTCAGGCCTACAGCGCCTGGATCCGGGCACAGCCGGGCATCGAGAGCATCCAGATCCCGTTCGACAGCGGGCTTGAAATCTCTCGCCTTGCCTAGTCCCCCGACAAATAGGTCTGGCCGTCGCGGCCCTCCTGCCCTGGGGGCCACGTCAGCGCTATCTACACCTCAGGACCATGCCGCCGACAACCCAGCCCAGAATGCAGAATCTGTGGTGACCCCGCAAAGCAGAGCACCGAAAACTGCGCCCGACTCCGCATGCATACGGCACTTTCAAAGTGTAGCGGGGCAGGTAGCGACATCCCCGGCGCCGAAGCGCCGGGGATGTCCACGCCTCAGAAGGGCGCGTCGATGTCGACGACGCCGATCAGCTTGTGGTTCACGAACTCCTTCAGGCCCAGCCCGATCAGTTCGCGGCCATAGCCCGAACGGCGAACGCCGCCGAACGGCAGGTCCGCTTCCACCTTGGTGGGGTGGTTCACATAGACCATCCCCGTCGAGATCTTCCGCGCCACCTCGGCGCCATGCTTCGGGTTCGAGGTGAACACCGAGCCGCCGAGGCCGAAGGGCGAATCATTGGCGATGCGCACGGCATCCTCCTCGTCCTTCGCGCGGAACAGCATGGAGACCGGGCCGAAAAATTCCCAGTAACGCGCTTCATTGTCCTCTTCGACGTCGGTCAGGATCGTCGGCTGCACGAAGGCGCCCTGGTTGGGAACCGGCGGGCCGACTTCCTCGGCCTTGGCCCCCAGCTTCACCGCCTCGCGGATCTTGTCCTTCACCTCGTCGGCCGCCGATTGCGAGGAAAGCGGGGCGAGAGTCGTCTTCGGATCGAACGGGTCGCCCGCGACCAGCGCGGCGACGCCCTTGCGATAGCGGGCGAGGAAATCGTCATACACCTCGTCCACGATGATCATCCGCTTGGACGAGACGCAGACCTGCCCACCGTTCCAGTGGCGGCCGAACACGGCCCAGTTCACCGTCTTTTCCATGTCGGCATCGGCCAGCACCACGAAGGCGTCGGCGCCGCCCAGTTCCAGTGTGGATTTCTTCAGCGCCTTGCCCGCCTGCGCGGCCACCACCGAACCCGCGCCTTCCGAACCCGTCAGCGCCACGCCATGGACGCGGTCGTCGTTCAGGATCAGCTCGATCTGGGAGCGGGTGGCGTAAAGGTTGCGGAAGGCGCCGTCCGGCAGCCCGGCCTCCGCCATCAGCTTCTCGAACGCAGCCGCACTCTGCGGCACGTTGGAAGCATGCTTCAGCAACACCGTGTTCCCCGCCGACAGCTGCGGCGCGATGATGCGGGCGATCTGGTAATAGGGGAAGTTCCAGGGCTCGATGGCGAGCAGAACGCCCAGCGGCTCGTGGATCAGGATCGCCTCGCCCTCGGCCGGGTCCAGCACTGGCAGCGGCTCCGGCTTCAGCAGTTCCTCGGCATTGCGGACATAATATTCGAAGATCTTGGCGGACAGCTCCACCTCCGCCTTCGCCTCGGCGAGCAGCTTGCCCATCTCCAGCGTCAGCAGCTTCGCATAGTCATCGCTGTCGCGGCGCAGGATGTCGGCCGCCTTCTGCAGGATGCGGCCGCGCTCCGCGAAGGGGGCATCCTTCCATGACAGGAAGGCATTGTGCGCCTTTTCGATGGCTGTGGTGACTTCGGCGTCGGTCGCGTCGGGGAAGGTCTTCAGCGTTTCGCCGGTGTAAGGGTTGGTGGTTGCATAGGCCATGGCATCTGCTTTCCGCTTTCATGCCCGAAAGCGCCGCCATCGGATGGCCGTTCGCCGATCCGGTGGGCGCCGATCAGGAGGGGCTCGCCCTGTCGACCATGTGGATATCGGCCTGCGGTTCCGAAAGAAGGAACATGGCGGTAACCGCGGTCAAACTGTCCCATGCGCGGGACAGGTTGATGCCTGCGTCAGGCCAGGCGGGGCGTCAGTGTAATATCCGCCTTGAACAGCTTGGAAACCGGGCAGTTGCGCTCGGCGAGATGAGCGATCTCCTCGAACTGCGCCTGCCCGATGCCCGGCACCACGGCATCCACCGTCAGCTCGATGGAAGGGATGCTGTAGGCGCCGTCGGCGAACTCCAGATGCACCTTGGCCTCGCTGCTCAGGCTGGTGGCGGGGAACCCGGCGCGTTCCAGCGCCACCGTCAGGGACATGGTGAAACAGGCGGCATGGGCGGCCGCCAGCAACTCCTCCGGGTTGGAGCCCGCCTGCCCTTCGAACCGGCTGGCAAAGCCGTAGGGATAGCCGCTGAGCGCGCCGCTGGGCGTGCTGATCGCGCCCTTGCCGTCCTTCAGGCCGCCGGTCCAGGTGACGGAACCGCTTCTGGTGATGCGCATCCTGTTCCTCCCAATCTTGATCCGTGTCGCCCCTGATCCATGCCGACCTTGATCCATGTCGCCGTCAGGCGCATGGGCCCGGACACATGGCTGAGGATAGGCGCTCCTTCGTTGCCGGCCAATGGTGCGAATGCCTGCCCCGGCTCACACCTTGGTATGACTGCGTGCCGCGCACGACCGGGTTATCAGCTTTCACATCGCCGGGCGGCACCGGCGCCCGATGCACGGAAGGTTGGAGTCAGGGATGAGCGACGGCACATCCATGGGCAGACTGGGGCTTCCGGCAAGCTGGCGGGGGTCGGCGGCGGCCGGGGAAATTCCGCCCTACATCTTCGGGCCGACGGAACAGCCCACCTTCGAAGGCGGACCCTATTCGCCCGCCCATCACCCGGTCAGACGCTATGCCTATCTGATCGTTGCGCTGGTGGTGGGGATCGCGGCCCAGCTGGGCAATGCGCTGATCACGGTGAACCTTCTGAACATCGCCGGCAGCATGGGCGTCACCCTGTCCGACGCGACCTGGCTGTCGTCGATGTTCGTGGCAGCGAATGCCAGCGCCAACCTGCTGCTGATCCGCGGGCGCATCCGCTTCGGCATCCCGCTGATCACCCACACGCTGCTGCTGGTCTATGCCGGGGCCACCGTGGTGCAGCTGACGATGCCGGGCTTTCACACGGCGCTTCTGGTGCGGGTGGCATCCGGGGCGGTGGCGACTGCGCTCTCGACCATCACAGTCTATTGCATGCTGCAGGTGGTTCCGCCCAGGGCGCGGCCGCTTGCGCTGCTGATCGCCATCTCCATCAGCCAGCTGGCGGTCCCCATCGCGCGGCTGTTCCCGGTGACCATGCTGACGATCGGGGAATGGCAGGGGCTGCATCTCGTCGAACTGGGCATCACGCTGACGGTGATCGCGGCGCTGGCGGCGGTGCCGCTGCCGCCCAGCATTCGCGGCCCGGGGTTCGAGCCGCTGGATTTCCTCACCTTCGCGCTGGTGTTTCCCGGCATGGTCCTGCTCTGCGGCTCGCTGGGGGCCGGGCGCTACCTGTGGTGGACGGACACGCCCTGGATCGGATGGGCGCTCGCGGGGTCGCTGGTCCTGTTCACGCTGGCCTTTCTGGTGGAGCATCACCGATCCCGCCCGCTGCTGCTCACCCGATGGATCGGCAGCGCAGACATGCTGCGCTTCGCCGCCGTCGCCCTGCTGGTGCGCTTCGCGCTGGCGGAACAGACCTATGGCGCGGTCGGCCTGCTCGCCTCGGGCGGGCTCAACAACGATCAGATGCACACGCTGTTCCTGATCGTGCTGGCGGCGATGGTGTGCGGAATCCTGGTGGCCTGCCTCACGCTGCGCCCCAACGGCATTCCCTATCAGGTGATGGCGGCCGCGCTCATCATCGCGCTGGGCGCCTGGTTCGATACCTATTCCACCAACCTCACCCGGCCGCAGCAGCTCTATGTCTCTCAGGCGCTGCTGGGCTTCGGCGCCTGCCTGTTCGTCGGCCCGGCGGTGCTGTTCGGCTTTGCCCGGGTGCTGCAGCTGGGGCAGAACTACCTGATCAGTTTCCTCGTGCTGTTCGCCGTCAGCCAGAATGTGGGCGGCCTGCTGGGGTCCGCGGTGCTGGGCAGCTATCAGGTGATGCGCACCCGCGCTCATGCACAGGCGCTGTCCGAGCATCTGGTGGCATCCGATCCGCAGGTGGCGGCGCGGCTGGCGCAACAGGGCGGAGCCGGGCTCTATGCCGCCGTCCAGCGCGAGGCGGCGATCCTGGCATTCAACGACGTGTTCCAGCTGGTGGCCATGATCGCGTTGATGACGGCATTGTATGTGGGTTTCCTGATCGTGCGAAACCGGATTCAGGCGAAGCGCGCGGCGGCAGGCGAATGATGGAGACAGGGTTTTGAGCGATACCGAACCGACAGCCGAAGCAGCGGCGGACGCCCCGCGATACTGGTCGCCCGCACGCCGAAGCCGGCTGGCGACACTGGCCGTGGTCGTGGTGGCGCTGGCCGCCGTGCTGGTCATCCTGCGCGCCTGGCATCTGCCGCCCTTCTCCACCGCCGTCGAAACCACGGAGAATGCCTATGTGCGCGGCCGCACCACGGTGATCGCGCCGCAGGTAAGCGGCTATGTGGTGGAGGTGCTGGCGCAGGATTATGCGCAGGTGAAGCCGGGCGACCTGCTGGTGAAGATCGACGACCGCATCTACCGCGCCCGGGTGGATGTGGCGAAAGCCAATCTCGCCAACGCAGAGGCCGCGCTGGCGAACAGCCGGCAGGCCCATGCCGCGCGGGAAGCGGGGCTGCACGGGCAGACCGCCGGGCTGGCAGGCGCCCGGGCGCAGCTGCTGCGGGCGCAGGCCGATCTCGCGCGGATCGACGATCTGGTGAAGGACGGCTCGGTTTCGAAGCGGGAGCGGGATCAGGCCGTGGCGGCGCGGGTGCAGGCGGAGGCGCAAGTGCGCCAGTCGCTGGCCACCAGCGAGATCGCCCGGCAGGATATCCGCACCGTGGCCGTCGGCCGCGAGGGGCTGGAAGCGCAGGTGGAAGCCGCCCGCGCCCAGCTGCTGCTGGCCGAGATCGACCTAGACCACACGCAAATCCGCGCGCCCGAGGCAGGCCAGCTGGGCGAGATCGGCGTGCGGCTGGGCCAATATGTGACGAACGGAAGCCAGCTCTTCTCGCTTGTGCCGGCCGAACGCTGGGTGATCGCCAACTTCAAGGAGGCGCAGACGGCCCGCATGCGGCCGGGGCAGGCAGCGAGCTTCAGCGTGGACGCGCTGGGCGGACAATCCTTCACGGGGCGGGTCACGCAACTCTCCCCGGCGGCGGGCTCTGAATTCGCGGTGCTGAAGCCGGACAATGCCACAGGCAATTTCGTGAAGGTGCCGCAGCGCATCGGCGTGCGTGTCGCCATCGACCCCGGGCAGCAGGGGGCCGAGCGGTTGCGACCGGGCATGTCAGTGGAACTGGGCGTGGACACGGGGCGGGGAGAATGACAGGCAGAGCGGCAGGGAGCTGGCTGCTGTGCGCGGCCGCGCTCCTGAGCGCGTGCGCTGGTCCACGCCCCGAACCGCCGCAGGCTGCATCCATTACGGCACCACAGGCCTGGCGAGAGGACAGCCCCGACGGCGCCGCTGTCGCGGCGGACTGGTGGGCCGGATTTGGCGATCCCGTGCTGGACCAGTTGGTCGCGCGGGCGCTGGCCCATAACATCGACATGTCGGTGGCGGCCGCCCGCGTAGCGGAAGCACGAGCACAGTTTCAGGGTGCGACCGGTCTGCAACTTCCCCAGGTGGAGATTGTCGGCAATGGTGGGCCACAGAGGTTCGTCAATCCGTTCGGCCTTGGCGCCAACCAGACGGCCGGGCAGGTGCAAGGGCAGATTGCCTGGGATGCCGATCTGTTCGGGCGGCTGGCCAATGCCAGCGCGGCGGCCCGCGCCCAGCTTCTGGCCACACAGGCCGCGCAGGATGGTGTTCGGCTATCCGTCGTGTCGGCGGTTGCCGGCGGCTACTTCGGGCTGAGGGCGCTGGATGCACGGCTCGCCGTGCTGGAGGAAACCGCCGCGGCCCGGCGAGAGGCGCTGCGGCTGGCGACGCGGCGCGCCGACACGGGTTATTCTCCGCTGCTGGAACAGCGGCAGGCTGAAGCGGAACTGCAAGCCGCCGAGGCGCTGATCCCCGCCACGCAACTCGCGATCCGACGGCAGGAGGATGGGCTGAGCCTGCTGTTGGGGGAATTGCCCGGCGAGATTCCGCGCGGGCAGGTGCTGGCGGACCTGCGCCCGGCGACGGCTGCGCCCGGGCAGCCCTCTGCCCTGCTGCGCCGGCGACCGGATATCCTGCAGGCGGAACAAGCCATGGTGGCGGCAGATCGTTCACTGGATTCCGCACGGGCAGCGTTCATGCCGACAGTGCGGCTGACGGCGGCCGGCGGCTTTGTCGATTCCACCCTGATCCCCGATCCGGTTGGCATCTTCAGCCTGGGCGGCAGCATCCTCGCCCCCATCTTCGAGGGCGGGCGGCTGCAGGCGCAGGCAGATCAGGCAGCGGCCCGGCGCGATCAGGCCGCCTTCCTTTACCGCAAGTCGGTTCTGACCGCTTTTCGCGAGGTGGAAGATTCGCTCGCCGCCGTCCGGCGCACGGACGAGCAGATCGCAAAGCTGGCAGCCCAACGCACGTCTCTGGCTGAAGTGCTGCGTATGGCCAGCAACCGCTATCGCGCCGGCTATTCGCCCTATCTGGAACAGCTGGATGCGCAGCGCGCGCTGCTCGCCGCCGAACTGGGGTTGGTGCAAGCCCGATCGGACGCGCTTACGGCGCGGGTGCAGCTGTTCCAGGCGCTTGGTGGCGGCTGGAGCGCATCGCCACCAGCGCCACAAGGCTGAGCACACCCGCCGCGCTCAAATACCAGCCGACGGGCTGCAGGCCGCCTTCCAGCGCCAGCGCCAGCGCAATCATCGGGGTGAGGCCGCCTCCGATCACGCCCGCGATGTTGAACGTCATCGAGGCGCCGGTGTAGCGCACGCGCGGCGGAAACAGGCCGGGCAGCCAGGCGCCGAGCGGCCCATAGACAAAACCCATCGCCAGCAGCAGCAGCGAAAGATAGGCCGCGATGCCGAACAGCCCGGCACCCATCATGGGCGCCATGGCAAAGCCCAGCGCCGCCACGCCCACGCAGCCCCCCGCCAGCACCCGGCGCGGATCGAAACGCACATCGGCGAGCCAGGCGGAAAGGTAGATGCCCGCTGCCATGAACAGGATCGCGAACAGCTGGATGCGCAGGAAATCCTGCATCGAATAGCCCAGCGATTTGGTACCCCAGCCCAGCAGGAAGGCGGTTGCGATATAATAGGTCGCGAAGCAGCAGACCGCACCGATGGTGCCCGCCAGCAGCGCGCCGCGATGGTTGGCGAACACCTCACCGAGCGGCACCTTCGGCGGCGGGGCTTCTTCCAGCGCGGCCTTGAACTCGGGCGTTTCGCCCAGCTTCAGCCGCACCCACAGGCCCACGGCCACCAGCCCTGCCGACAGCAGGAAGGGAATGCGCCAGCCCCAGGCCGAGAACTGCTCCGGCGTCAGCCACAGGCCCAGCAACAGGAACAGCCCGTTGGCAACGATGAAGCCCGCAGGTGCGCCCATCTGCGGCGCGCAGCCGAAGCGCGCCCGCCAGCCCGGCGGGGCATTCTCCACCGCCAGAAGCGCCGCGCCGCCCCATTCGCCGCCAAGGCCGAAACCCTGCCCGAAGCGCAGCACGCACAGGGCAAACGGCGCCACCCATCCGGCCATGGCATAGGTGGGCAGGAACGCGACCAGCGTGGTGGACAGGCCCATGGTGAGGAGCGAGGCAACCAGTGTCGCCTTGCGCCCGATCCGATCCCCATAATGGCCGAACACCGCCGCCCCCACGGGGCGCGCAAAGAAGGCGACGGCCAGCGTGGCGAACGAGGCCATCTGTTGCACGCCCGGATTGCCGGGGGGAAAGAAGATCTGCCCGAACACCAGGCTCGCAGCCGTCGCGTAGATATAGAAATCGTAGAACTCGATCCCTGTGCCCACGAAACTCGCCCACAGCGCGCGGCTGTGGCGGGTCCGGTCCGTCTCCATCAACGTCTCCCCGAATTTGCGCCGCCGTTTCGACCAGTCGCATGGGGCCGTCAACTGCCGGGATTGAAAACGCCACCGTGTTGCGGGGAAAGAAGAAGGGGCTCTGCCCCTTCACCCCGGCAGGGAACCGTGTTCCCTGCACCCACATTCGTAGGCCGCTCGCCGAGATTGTGCTGACGGTGAGATTTACTGCCTGCGGCGCGAGCAAGCCCCAGCGCCGCAGGCAATCAAATCAAGCCAAGCGCGCGGCATCGAAGTAGCGCGCAACGCCAATGTCGAGGGTGCAGGGAAATCATTTCCCTGCCCGCCGGAGGCAAAAAACCTCGACGCCCACCCCTCACCCTACGTCGAAGCGAACACCCTGTGCCAGCGGGATCTCGTTGGAATAATTGAGTGTATTGGTGGCACGGCGCATATAGGCGCGCCAGCTGTCGGAGCCGGCCTCGCGGCCGCCGCCGGTTTCCTTCTCGCCGCCGAAGGCCCCGCCGATCTCCGCGCCGGAGGTGCCGATGTTGACGTTGGCGATCCCGCAGTCGGAGCCGGCCGCCGACAGGAAGCGCTCGGATTCGCGCAGGTCGGTGGTGAAGATCGCCGAGGACAGGCCCGCGCCGACGCTGTTGTTGAGCTCGATGGCCTCTTCCAGCGTGGAATAGCCGACGACGTAGAGGACGGGCGCGAAGGTTTCGTAGAGCATCGGGCCGCCATGGGCCGGCATCTCCACCAGCGCCGGGCGGCGATAGACGCCGGGCGTGTCCACCACCTCGCCGCCATGGACGATGCCGCCGGCGGCGCGAGCCGCCTCCAGCGCCTTCGTCATGCCCTCGCCCGCCGCTGCATCGATCAGCGGGCCGACCAGCGTGCCGGAATCTCGCGGATCGCCCACCGTGGCACTGGCCCAGATCGGCTTCAGCCGCTCGATCACCTGCGCCTTCAGGCTCTCATGCACGATCAGCCGCCGCAGCGAAGTGCAGCGCTGCCCAGCCGTGCCCATGGCAGCGAAGGCGATGGCCTTCAGCGCGAGGTCCAGATCGGCCGACGGCGTGACGATCAGCGCATTGTTGCCACCCAGCTCCAGGATGGAGCGGGCGAACCGCGCCGCGAGCTTCGGCGCCACGGCCCGGCCCATCGCAGTGGAGCCCGTCGCGGAGACAAGCGCGATGCGCCTGTCCTCCACCAGCGCATTGCCCACGTCGGCCGCGCCGATCAGCAGCTGGCTGATGCCCGGCACCGCGAACTCAGGCTGTTCCGCCGCAAAGCGCGCCATCGCCCGATCCAGCACGGCATGCACCGACAGCGCCGTGAGCGGGGTCTTTTCCGACGGCTTCCAGATCACGGTGTCGCCGCACACCAGTGCCAACGCGAGGTTCCAGCACCAGACGGCGACCGGGAAATTGAATGCGGAAATCACCGCGATCGGCCCCAGCGGATGCCAGGTTTCCATCAGCCGATGGCCGGGGCGCTCCGTCGTCATCGTCAGGCCGTAAAGCTGCCGCGACAGCCCGGCGGCAAAGTCGCAGATGTCGATCATCTCCTGAACTTCACCCAGCCCTTCAGACAGCGTCTTGCCCGCCTCCAGCGTAACAAGCAGGCCCAGCGGATCCTTCTCCCGCCGCAGCTCTTCCCCGAACAGCCGCACCAGCTCCCCCCGCTTCGGGCCGGGCACAGACCGCCAGCGCTGGAACGCCATCGCCGAACGGGCAATAGCATCCTCCACCTCTGCAGCCGTCGCCAACGAGACATGGCCAATCAGCGCACCGTCCACCGGCGTGCGCGCTTCCAGACCCGATGCTGGCAGCGTCAGGCCAAGGCCGGACAGGATCGAGCGGGCGGCAGTGGCGGGATCGGCAAGCGCGGACACGGGGTTTTCCTTATGCGGAGACAGGCGACCGCTGTTTGCCGATCAGGCACGCGGCGTCAACGCGCGGGATGTCCCATCGAAGTTTTTGCCTCCGGCGGGCAGGGAGCCGTGCTCCCTGCACCCACATTCGTAAGCCACTCGTCGAGGCTGTGCTGACGGTGAGATTTACTGCCTGCGGCGCCAGCAAGCTCCAGCGCCGCAGGCAATCAAATCAAGTCACGCGCGCCACATCGCCGATAGCGCGCAACGCCAATGTAGAGGGCGCAGGGAAATCATTTCCCTGCCCGCCGGAGGCAAAAGGAACCACTCCCTACAACCCCAGCACAACCTTCGCGATCAGGTTGCGCTGAATCTCGTTCGACCCGCCGTAGATGCTGGCAGCTCGGTTGTTGAAATAGCGCGGCATGGAGGTCAGCGAATGTTCGGGCCCCACATATGGCAACTGGCTCATGGGCTGGCGCGCGGCGGTCTGTTCGACGGCGCCGTAGGGGCCGGCGGCTTCGATCCCCAATTCGTCGATCTTCTGCATGGCCTCGGTGGCCTGGATCTTCAGCAACGAGGAGAGCGGGCCGGGGTTCTTGCCGCCGTTCAGGGCACTGAGGATGCGGCGTTCGGTGGCCTCGATGGCGGAGAGGGTGGATTCGACGTCGAGGAAGCGGCGGCGGAAGGCCGGGTCTTCCAGCCGGCCTTCGGCGCGGGCCTGTTCGCGCACGCGGGCGAGCGCGGCCTTCAGCCCAGGCGACATGCTGCCGCCACGTTCGAATTCGAGGAGATATTTCGCGACCGTCCAGCCGTCATTCTCGTCGCCGACGCGGTTGGCCTGGGGTACGCGGACATCGTCGAAGAAGACTTCGTTGAGGTCGTGATCGCCCGAGAGCGAGAGGATGGGGCGCACGGTGATGCCCGGCGTCGCCATGTCGATCAGCAGGAAGGTGATGCCCTGCTGCGGCTTGCCGGTGGTGGAGGTGCGCACCAGGCAGAAGATGCGGTTGGCGAAATGCGCGTGGGTGGTCCAGATCTTGGAGCCGTTCAGCACGTAATCCTCGCCGTCCGGCACGGCGGCCATGCGCAGCGAGGCGAGGTCGGAGCCGGCACCGGGCTCGGAATAGCCCTGGCACCAGAAATCCTCTCCCGACAGCAGGCGGGGCAGATAATGCGCCTTCTGCTCGGGCGTGCCATAGCGCATCAGCATTGGGCCGACCATCTTCAGACCCTGCGGCGCGAGCGAGGGGGCGGACGCCGCCGCGCATTCGGCGGCAAAGATGGCGCGCTGGGTTTCACTCCAGCCGGTGCCGCCATAGTCCACCGGCCATTCGGGGGCGACCCATCCCTTTTCGTGCAGGATCTTCTGCCAGGCGATCGACCATTGCTTGTCGATAAACACAGAGGTCATGCGGGCGCCGGCCTCGCGCAGTTCAGGTGTCAGCCTCTCCTTTAGGAAGGCACGCACCTCATCGCGGAAGGCGGCATCGGCCGGGGCGAGATCGTCTAGCATCAGTTCACCTGCCTGTTGCGGCCGGCCCAATAGGGCGCGCGCAGTTCGCGCCTCAGGATCTTGCCGGAGGCGTTGCGCGGAAGTGCGGCGATCACGTCCACCGATTTCGGCGCCTTGAAGGCGGCGATGCGGCTGCGAGCGAAACGGATGATCTCCTCCGCATCGATGCTGGCGCCGGGCCTGGGCACCACCACGGCCTTCACCGCCTCGCCCCATGTCTCGTCCGGCACGCCGATCACGGCGACTTCGGCGACCGCCGGATGGCCATAGACGGCGCTTTCCACCTCGGCCGGATACACATTCTCCCCGCCGGAGATGATCATGTCCTTCACCCGGTCGTGGATGTAGAGATAGCCGTCCTCGTCCATGTAGCCGGCGTCGCCGGTGCGCAGCCAGCCATCCGCCGCGATGGTGGCCGCAGTAGCCTCGTCCAGCTTCCAGTATCCCGACATGTTGGCGTAGCTGCGGGTGGCGACTTCGCCCACCTCGCCGCGCGGCAGTTCGTTGCCGTCGGCATCCACCACCTTGATCTCTACGCCCGGCATGGGAAGCCCCGCAGCACGCATGCGCGGGGTGCCGGCCGGGTCATGATCCTCCGGCGGCAGGTAGACGATGGTGCCGGTGGTCTCCGTCATCCCATATTGCTGGCAGAAGCCGCAGCCGAACAGCTCGATGCATTCGCGCAGCAGGTCCAGCGGGATCGGCGAGGCGCCGTAGAGGATATATTGCAGCCGGCTGTAATCCACCTCCCGCGCGCGGGGCTGGCGCACCACGATCTGCAGCGCGGCCGGCACCATGAACATCTTCGAGACCCGGTCCCTCTCGATATAATCCAGCACCTTCAGCGGGTCGAACTCCCGCGCGACCACGCCGCGGGCGCCGTTCACCAGCCCGATCAGCCCCCAGCCCGTACCGCCGATATGAGCGACGGGCATGGCGACAAGGCTGACATCGTCCGGCCCCCACTCGTTCCATGGCATCGGGTGAAGCTGCCCCAGCCGGCGCCCTTCCAGCAGGTTGGAATGGCTCAGCATCGCTCCCTTGGGATTGCCGGTGGTGCCGGAGGTATACAGCTGGATCGCCACGTCGGACGGTGTCACGGCGATCCCCGGATGCTTCGACGATTGCGCATCGCGCCAGGCTTCGAAGGTCGGCCAGTTGCTGCCCGGCTCCATCGCGATGATGGTGCGGCCGCGACCAAGCTCGGTGACGTTCGCCTGCACCAGCTCCGTCAGCTCCGCGCCCAGGAACAGCAGTTTCGCCTCGGCATTGTTCACGATGAAGGCGATTTCCGGCCCTGCCAGCCGCCAGCCCACCGGCACCATCACCACACCCGCGCGCGACGCGCCCAGGAACAGTTCGAAATAATGATCGCTGTTCTTGCCCAGATAGGCGATCCGGTCGCCCGGCTTCAGACCCGCCGCGAGCAGCGCATTGGCCACCTGATTCACATGCGCATCGAGCTCGACAAAGCTGGTGATGCGCCCCTCGAACTCGAATGCAATCGCATCCGGGCGATCACGGGCATGCACCCGCACCGCATCGCCCAGCACCCTGATCTCTTCGAAATCCACCTGACGCGCGACATCGCGCACCTCGCCCGCAAGCGTTCCCATCCTGCTGCCTCTCCCCAGGCCAATGTCCCTCTGGAAGGCAGATTAGCGAAAGCCGGGGCGGCCCGTCACCCAGCAGCTTTGCTACCTCCCAGGCCCCGCGCCGCGCATTTCTGTTTCCGATCAGGACGATTATTGACTGAACAGAGAAGCCCCATAAGATCGCGCACCAGGCCCGGATCGCCCGGGCCGGAGGGAGCACATCATGGCATTTCGCACCGCCGCACTTCTCGCCGCCCTGCTCGGCATCGCATCTGCGGCTGAGGCTCAAACCCCGCCCGAAACGCCAAGCGAAGCCGTGATCGCGGCCACGCGCCAGATCGACATAAACTCGAAGATCACCGGCCGGACCTATCGGGTGCAGATCGCCCTGCCCATCGCCCCGCCGCCGCCGGGCGGCTACCCCACCCTCTATGTGCTGGACGGCGCCGGCATGTTCGGCACCTGGGCCGATCTCGCGCGCGGCCGGGCCGCCGCCATGGGGATCGAACAGGCAGTCGTCGTCGGCATCTCCTACCCGGGCGCCGGGCTGATGCAGACCATGGCGCTGCGCTTCAAGGATCTGACCCCCACGCCCGGAAAGCCCGGCGCCTATCCGCTGCCGCCCGGCACGGAAACCGGCGGCGCCGACGCCTTCCTCCAGGCCCTGCAGACAGAAATCAAACCGGCCGTCGCCAAACTCGTGCCCGTGAACCCCAAGCGCGACATGTTCCTGGGCCATTCGCTGGGCGGCCTCACCGTGCTGCGCGCCCTGCTGCGCACGCCCGGCGACTATTCCACCTTCCTCATCAGCAGCCCCTCCATCTGGTGGGACGACAAGGCCGTGCTGGCCGACGAAGCCGCCTTCTCCGCACAGGTGAAGGCCGGGAAAGTGGCCCCCCGAATCCTCATCGGCGTGGGCAGCAAGGAACAAACCGTCGACCCGACCGCGCCGGTGCCGCCCGGTTTCACCCCCGAAGCAGTCAAGGCCCTCACCGACAGCGCCCGCATGGTCGACAATGCGAAAGAGCTGGGCGCCCGCCTCGCCGCCCTGCCCGGCGGGCCGGGCTATCAGGTGGAAACAAAGGTCTTCGATGGCGAGGACCATATGAGCGTGATCTGGGGCAGCGCGAACGCGATCGCGAACTTCGCACTGCCGTTCAAGGCGCCTTCTGGCGGGAAGTGAAGGGTTGAGGGGCCCTGTCCCCTCAAACTTCCCCGGCAGGAGCCCGTGGCCCCTGCACCCACATGAGCAGGTCACTCGGCGAGGCTGTGCTGACGGCAAGGTTTACTGCCTGCGGCGCCAGCAAGCCCAAGCGCCGCAAGCAATCCACTATCGTCGCGCGCACAACAATCAGAGCAGCGCACACCACCAACTTAAAGGGTGCAGGGAAATCATTTATTTCCCTGCCCGCCGGAGGCAAAACCTCCCTACAGGGGCCGGAACAGCAACGCCTTCGTCATCGCCTTCACGCTCTCCGGCTGGCGGCGCAGCACGCGGCGGGCGGTCTGGGCCGCGCCCTGCAGCCATATGACCGGCAGCAGGACGGGGTGGTATTTGCGGTAGAACAGCAGCCGGGCGCGCAGCAGCCAATATTCGGACTGCGCCGAGCGGCCGCCCTTCTTGGCGGACGAGCCGATGGAGCCGCCGTGCTTGTGGTAGATCACCGAGCCGCGGGCGAAGCCGATGGAGAAGCGGTCCGCGTTGCGGCGGGCCCAGTCCATCTCCTCGAAATAGAGGAAATAGGCTTCGGACATCAGGCCCACGGTTTCGACGAAGCGGCGGGTGACGGTGAGGGAGGCGCCCAGCACGCAGGCGGCCTGCCGGGCGGCGGCGCGGGGATCCCACGGAGATTTGAATGGCTTGTTGCCGTGGATGCCCGCGTTGGCGCCGGTGAGGGCGTTGAACGTCATCCCGCCCAGCGCCTGGAGCTTTTCAGGCGCGTGATAATAGCGGATCACCGTGCCGATCATGCCGTGCGACGGATCGGACCGGATGGTGGAGAGCAACGCACGGGCCGCAGCGGGTTCGACGACGGTGTCGTTGTTCAGCAGCCAGACCGCCTCGATGTTCGGGTCTTTCAGCAGATAGCGGATGCCGAGATTGTTGCCGCCCGCGAAGCCGAGGTTGGAGGTCGAGCGGATGAGGGTGAGCGTGCGATCCCCCGGCGCATGGGCCAGCGCCTCGTCGCCGTCGATCACCTCGATCTGGACGGGCTTGTCGAGCGGCGGGGTGGTGAGGGCCGCGAGCGGGCCTTCGGGGGTGGCATAGAGCGTCTTGCCGTCGGCCCATTCGCGGATGACCTGCTCGCTGTTGTCGCCCGAGGCATTGTCAACCACGGCGACGCGCAGCGGGATATCGGAGCGGAGCAGGGATTCCAGGCACTCCAGCGTGTCGGATGAGCCCTTGTAGTTCACCAGCACCACGCCGAGGCGGGGGGTGGGATCGGCTTCGGGCGGGGTCCAGGCCTCGTCGCCTTCCTCCTCCGTACTGGGCCAGGCCAGGAAGGTGCCCGGCGCGGTGATCAGATCAGTCCCCTGGTTCATAGTCTCAGGCCTTGCCCCCTATTGCACCGGCGGCAGGCCCGCCCCAGGCCCTTCGCCGACTGTACCGTCGCCCATGAGAAGGCGCGGCGCATGACCGCCCTTCAGCGCCTGCCCCCGGCCGGAGAGGCTGGGGTTCGTCATGAAATAGCGATGCAGGTTGAAGCTGGGATGGCCCGGTTGCAAGTTCCGATCACCGCCATCCGGCTGAAGGCGTTTGTAGGTTCCGTCTGCCTGCATCGCCCAGCTCTGCTCGTCATCCTTCAGGTTGGCGACCATCACCTGATCCAGCACCTGCGCATGGACCGTGGGGTTCAGGAGCGGGATCAGCAGTTCCACCCGGCGGTCGAAATTGCGCGGCATCCAGTCTGCCGAGGTGATCCACACCTTCGCCTCGCGGCTGGGCAGCGGATGACCGTTGCCGAAGGCGACAATGCGGCTGTGTTCCAGGAAGCGGCCGATCACGGAGCGGACGCGAATATGTTCCGACATGCCGGGAACGCCCGGGCGCAGGCAGCAGATGCCGCGGATCACCATGTCCACCTGCACGCCGGCGTTGCTGGCCTCGTACAGCTTCTCGATGATGATCGGGTCGACCAGGCTGTTCATCTTCACCCATACGGCCGCCGGACGCCCGGCTTTCGCATGTGCGATCTCTGCATCGATGCCGGCCATCAGCGTGGAGCGGAGGTTCAGCGGGCTCATCGCCAGATAGCGCAGCCCCTGCGGCTCCACATAGCCGGTGATATAGTTGAACACCTGCGCCACATCGCGGGCGAGGCCATGATCCGCCGTGAAGAAGCTGAGGTCGGTGTAGATGCGCGCGGTGATCGGGTGATAATTGCCCGTGCCGAGGTGCAGATAGGTCTTCAGCTCCGCATTCTCGCGGCGCACCACCATGGAGACCTTGGCGTGGGTCTTCCAGTCGATGAAGCCATAGACGACCTGCACGCCCGCCCGTTCCAGCGCGGCGGCCCAGGTGAGGTTCTGCTCCTCGTCGAAGCGAGCCTTCAGCTCCACGATGGCGGTGACGGCCTTGCCGGCCTCCGCCGCGTCGATCAGGGCGCGAACGATGGGGCTGTTCTTGCCGGTGCGGTAGAGCGTCTGCTTGATCGCCACCACATCCGGGTCGGCGGAGGCCTGGCGCAGAAAGGCCAGCACGACGTCGAAGCTCTCATAGGGGTGGTGGACGATGATGTCCTTGTCGCGGATGGCGGCGAAGCAGTCGCCGCCATGTTCGCGGATGCGCTCCGGGAAGCGGGGGGTGTAGGGCTCGAACTTCAGGTCGGGCCGGTCCTCGTCCACCAGCATGTCGAGGTCGGCGATGCCCAGGATGCCGTCCACCACCATCACGTCGCGGTCGTGAACGGCAAGCGCTTCCTTCACCATGTCGCGCAGGCGTGGCGGGGTGTGCGCCTCCACCTTCAGGCGGATCACCTGCCCGCGGCGACGAAGCTTGATGGCGCTGCGGAAGAAGCGGACCAGATCCTCGGCCTCTTCCTCGATTTCGATGTCGCTGTCGCGGATGATGCGGAAGCTGCCCTGCCCCAGCCGCTCGAACCCCGGGAAGATCAGCCCGAAGAAGCGGATCAGCACCTGCTCCATCGCGACATAGCGCGCGGACTTGCCGGGCAGCCGCACGAAGCGCGGCAGCATCTGCGGCAGCATCAGCAGCGAATTCACCCGCTCGCCGTCGGCGTGGCGCTTCATGTCGAACACGAGGCTGAAGCCCTTGTTCGGAATGAAGGGGAAGGGGTGGGCCGGATCGATCGCCTGCGGCGTCAGCACCGGGAAAATCTGGTCGAGGAAATGGCCTTCCAGCCATTCCACTTCGGCCGGCTTCAGCTCCTCATGGTCCAGGATAGCGAAATCGGCGCTGCGCAGCGCCTTCCTCAGCACGCCGAACACGCGCTGCTGTTCGTGCATGAGGGCGCGCGCGGCCTCCACGATCTCGGCCAGCTGCTGGGCCGGCGTGAGGCCGTCGGGCGAGGGCGTTTCGATGCCTTCATCCACCTGCCCGCGCAGCCCGGCCACGCGCACCATGGTGAATTCGTCGAGATTGTTGCCCGAGATGGAGAGGAAGCGCAGCCGCTCCAGCAGCGGGTGCGCCGGGTTCATCGCCTCTTCCAGCACCCGCGTGTTGAAGGCGAGCCAGGACAGTTCGCGGTTGAGATAACGGCCCGAGCCGAGCACGCGATGCGGCTCGACAGGCTGAAGCGGCAGGGGACGATTCACGCTGGCCATCGCCATCCCCTTAGCATTGCTGCGATTGCGAAGCCATGACTGCCGAGCTTAACGCGCTTATTAGCCTTCAAAATCGAGATCGATGAACACTTCCCGCGCCAGCGGGATGGAGAGCGGCCGCTGCTGGGAGAGGGCCGCCTTGTCCAGCGCATCGACGGTACGGGCCAGCCCTTCGAAGCTGCGCTCGATTCGGGACAGGACATAGCGCGTGACATCCGCCGGTGCCTCCACGCCCCGGTCGCGCCACTGCTTCAGGAACACCGCCTCCAGCAGCGCGTCGTCCGGGCTGCGAATCTGCACGCGGGGGGTGGCAGCTAACCGACTCTTGAGGTCGGCAAGCGAGAGGTTCCAGTCGCCCGGCATGGAGCGCGCCGTCATCAGCAGCGGGCGGCGTTCCTCCATCGCGGCATTCCAGGCGTGGAACAGCGCCTCCTCGCTGGAAACCCGGTCGGCATCGTCCCACAGCCGAGCGTTGGAGCGGCGGGCGAAGATGGCGGCCAGATGGCTCTTGCCGCTGCCGGCCGGGCCGATCAGCAGCGCGGCGGGCACCGGCCAGGTCGACCAGCCGTCGAGGAAGGTGACGGCTTCCGCATTGGCTTCGGAGACGAAGAAATCCTTCTGCCCCTGCGCCGCGCGCCAGCGCAGCGGCAGCACCATCTGATGCTCGGAAACCCGATCTGGCGACGCGTTCGAGTCCGGCCCGCTCAATCCCGCGCCTCCGGCCCCGGCGTCTCCTGCAACTGCTCTTCCTGCGCCGCGGGCTGCGGCGGGGGCAGTGCGGCTTCACCGGCCGCGCGGCGGCGCAGGGACCCGCCATCCAGCCGCAGGCCGCGCGCATCCAGCGCATAGCGAAGTTCGGCCATCGGAATGCTGGAGACGATTTCCAGAGACGATTCGCCCCCCAGCACGAGGCTCTGCAAGCGCACGCCCTCGACGCCGGGCGTTCCCGCCACGGCCGCCTGAATCGATTGCAGCGTGGCGTCGTCGGGCGTCACCACGCGCACGGTGAAGCCGCCGCCGCCTTCGAAGCCGCCGCCGATTTCCGGCCCGGTATCCTCCAGCGCGGTGGCGGGCACATCGAGTTCCAGCAGGTTTGGATCGGGCAGCAGATTGCCCGCGCGCAGCGCCGCGACATAGAGCTTGTCCGATTCGCGGACGGCCGTGTCCATCAGGCCCGGCACATCACCGCTGCGGTTGTTCAGCCGCACCCGCCCGATCTCGCGCCCGGCCGGGCCGAATCGCACGATCAACAGGCCGGAAACCGGCCCGCCCTGCCAGCTGCGGTCCAGGATCAGTTCCGGGATCAGCACATCGGCCACCTGATAGCGATCGATCAGCGCCCGCCACAGGAACAGGTGCCGCCGCTCCGCCTGCCAGGCGTTCAGCAGGATGGTATCACCCGGCGTCGGCTGGATGCGCACATAATCGATGGGGCTTTCCCCCGCGCGCAGCCGTGCCCAGGCAGCAAGCCAGGGCGAGGCGGGTTCGTGCGCCATCCGCGTGGCGGCATCCTGCAGCACGGGCAGCACAAGGAACGGCGGCGAGGAGCTGAGCGCCGCGTAGCGGCCGAGATAGGTGGACGCGCGCGCCCGGTCGAACACCACGGCGAGCCGCGCCACATAGCGATCCGGGCCAACCTGTTCGCGCTCCACCTCGATGGCGGAGACCATCGAATCGAGCGCGCCGTCTGCCAGTCGGGGCGCGGTTCCGGCGGCCTGCCCGGACATCCGTGCCCACAGCGCCGGCCAGGCCTGGCGCTGCGCCTCCCGCCAGCCGTTCAGCCGCGCATCGGAGGGGGATTTGCCGCCCACATCGACATCGATTCCGGAGACGACCAGCCCGCCGCTGCCGCCGATGGCGGTGGGCACGTCCGGGTCGGCTTCCTTCGCTTTCGGCTTGGCGTCGGCCGCCTTCAGACCGGCCTGCGCCAGCACAGGAGCGGCCGCTGCAAGCGCCACTGCTGCCATTCCAACTGCGAACCCGCGCCATACCTGCATCTTGCCACTGCCTTTGGCGCATGCAGGGTGGGATTCCAAGGCCCAAGGCGCTAGAGCGCGGCCATGAGCATCCCGAACCGCCCGCCCGCGACCTATGCCGATGCCGGAGTCTCCATCGAGGCCGGCAACCAGCTTGTGAAGATGATCGCCCCGCTGGTGCGCGCCACGCGGCGCCCCGGCGCCGATGCGGAGATCGGCGGATTCGGCGGAATCTTCGACCTGAAGGCGGCCGGATTCACCGATCCGCTGCTGGTCGCCGCCACCGACGGGGTGGGCACCAAGCTGAGGCTCGCCATCGAGAGCGGCCGCCATGGCAGCATCGGGCAGGATCTGGTCGCCATGTGCGTGAACGACCTGATCGTGCAGGGCGCCGAGCCCCTGTTCTTCCTGGACTATTTCGCCACCGGTAAGCTGGAGACGGGCGTTGCCGAGGATGTCGTCGCCGGAATCGCCCGCGCCTGTGCCGAAGCCGGCTGCGCGTTGATCGGCGGGGAAACCGCGGAAATGCCCGGCATGTATGCGGCCGGAGACTATGATCTGGGCGGATTCGCCGTGGGCGCGGTGGAGCGCGACGAACTGCTGACCGGGGACCGGGTTGCGGCGGGCGACGTGTTGCTGGGCATTGCCTCGTCCGGCGCGCACAGCAATGGCTATTCGCTGGTGCGGCGGCTGGTGGAAGGCGAGGCGCTGGATGCGCCCGCGCCCTTCGATCCCGACACGCTGCTGATCGATGCGCTGCTGGCCCCCACCCGCCTCTATGTGAAGCCGCTGCTGCCGCTGCTGAAGGCCGGGCGCATCCATGCGCTGGCACATATCACCGGCGGCGGTCTGCTGGAAAATGTGCCGCGCGTGCTGCCGGACGGCACCCGCGCTGTGATCGAGGCCGCGAACTGGCCGCTGCCGCCGCTGTTCCGGTGGCTGCAGGCCGAGGGGCGGATGGAAGCGGCCGAACTGGCGCGTACCTTCAATTGCGGCATCGGCATGATCCTGGCCGTGGCGCCGGCCGACGTGCAGGCGGTGGCGGATGCGCTGGGCGATGCAGGCGAAACGGTGTTCTGCGTCGGCGAGATCGTGGAAGGCGCCAAGGGCTGCGACGTGCGCGGAGCGGTGGACCTGTGGGGACAGGCGGAGGAGTGGGTCGCATCCCATGATGCCTAGAGCGGCTTTCGATCATGCTGGCCCATCGTCATCGCCCTTCGGGCGACCGCTTCGCGGCGTGGCGCTTTTGCCCTGCCGCCGCGTCGCTTGTCGGTCACGATGCAACGGCATCGCTCCCTCCGCGCTCCTTGCAGCAGGCCAAAATCACCTCCGTGCCAATGAACCAACATGATCGAAAGCCGCTCTAGGCGCCGGGTCGCCGTGCTGCTGTCCGGGCGCGGAACCAATATGCAGGCGCTGGCGGAAGCTGCGCGGGATCCTGATTATCCGGCTGAGATCGTGCTTGTGCTCTCCAACCGGGCTGCGGCGCCGGGCCTTGAAGTCGCGCGCGCTCTGGGCATCGCTACAGCGACCGTTCCGGGCAAGGATTTTCCGGATCGCGAGTCCTTCGATTCGGCCATGGCCGCGGTGCTGGACGCGCATGAGGTCGAGCTGATCGCCCTTGCAGGGTTCATGCGGATTCTGACGCCCGGCTTCGTGCAGCATTGGGCCGGGCGGATGCTGAACATCCACCCGTCGCTGCTGCCGCTCTATCCGGGGCTCGATACTCATGCGCGCGCTATCGCGGCCGGAGATACTGAAGCCGGCTGCACTGTGCATGTGGTGACCGAGGAACTGGATGCGGGGCCGGTGCTGGCGCAGGCCCGCGTGCCGATTCTGCCGGGCGACACGGCGGACGCGCTGGCGGCGCGCGTGCTGGTGGCCGAGCATAGCCTGTACCCGCAGGCGCTGGCGGAATTCGTGCGCACGTCCGTCTGACGGGTTGCGGCATCGGCCGCCTGCGGCCAAAGTCCGGCCCGAGCAACAGGTCAGGAGGGCGGCCATGGCGGTTCGGTCACACGGGATGGCGTTTGTGTTGGCGTTGGCGTTTTCAGCTCCGGCGAGCGCACAGGCCGTGGTGCCTGAACCCATCAAGGCGCGGGTGAACGAACTGGTGGCGCGCTGCGCGCAGGCCGGTGGCACGCTGGGCAATATGACGGGCCAGGGCCGCTTCGTGATTCCTGCCGACTTTTCCGGCGATGGGCGCACCGATTTTCTGATTTCCGAAGCCAATGTGCCCTGTGTCGGCAAGCCGAACCTGTTCAAGCCGGACGGCAATGGCAGGCTTGAACTGTGGGTGGGCAACGGCAGCGATGCAAGGCTGGCCTTCGCCGACCGGGTGCTGGCCTATCGCATTCTGGCCGGGCCGCCCGCCAAGCTGCAGATTGCGCGGGCCGGCGCTGCCTGCGGCGGCCCTGCCCGCTGCGGAGACGAACTTCGCTGGAACGCGGCCGCAAGTCGATTCGACGAAGTGGCGACCGACGGCCGCAAGGTGGCCGCCCGTCCGGCCACCGGCGCGATGGCTGCCACTGCAGCCCCGGCTCCATCGGCAGCACCTGCCGGCCCGGCTGCGCCCGCCGGCACCGTGCCGCCGGTGCTGGCGGATGCGGCCCCCCGTTTCAAGGCTGCCTGTCGCAAGGAATATCTGGCTGACAAGCCGCCCAGGACCGACTGGATCGACGCCCAGTGCAACGAGGATTGGGCCCGCGTGGCTGCCAGCCAGCCGGCCGCTGAAATGCTGATTCTGGCTACGCCGGGCGGTCCGGGCAGTGCCCCCGCTGTCGCAGAATTGCGCCAGCGGCTGGCCAAGGTGCGCTGGCAGAGCAAGACCGAAACCGGCAATCTCGCGAATGGGCTGATCGGCAATTTTTCCTTCGGCATCCAGGGCAAGTCACGCCCCGAAACCGCAAGCGTGAGCTGGTCTGAAGTGGGTGCGGAGATGCCGATCGACATGCAATCCGCCTTTGCAGCCCGCGGCGCCACACTGGCGCTGATCCGCTGCGAGAAGTTGGGTTCGGGTGAAGGTGAGCGCAGCTGGTCCGTCACCTTTCCCGGGCGGCCGCCGTTCGAACTGACTGTCTTTCAGCGCACCGCCCCCACCGGCAACGCCTGGAGCTTCTATAACGCGACCGTCCGTGTCGATGGCGTGCCGCCGAAGAAGGGGCCAACCAACTGCGAGCGCTTCTGGTAAGCACTCGGCGACTGGCTGGACACCCCTTCCACAGTCTCGCTTACCTCCCGGGCTCGCTTAGCTCCCGGGTTTTGCGGCGAGGTCCAGCACGGCCAGCGTCATCGTCTGGGCGCCCAGTTTCACGGCTGCTTCGCCGTCAACCTTGAACAGCGGCGAGTGGTGGCTGGGGACGGCCGGTCCGCCGGCCTTGGCCGCATCGAAGGCCGCCTGCGGCGTGCCGCCGACGTTGTAGTAGGCGCCCTTCACTCCGGGGCCGACGAGGTAGGGGAAGTCTTCTGCGCCCATACTGTCCCGCTTCACGGTCGTGAAGATGGTGTCGCCATAGGCCTTGGCGTAGGTGGCGTGCAGGCGCTGGGTGAGTTCGGGATCGTTGATGTTGGGGATGGCGCGTTCGTCTTCGCGGACGGTGACGACGGGCAGCTTGTCTTCGGGGAGGCCCCATTTGCGCCCCGTTTGCACGGCGATGCGCTTGATGCCTTCGATCAGCTTGTCGCGGGTTTCCAGATCGTCGGCGCGGACGGTGACGGAGAGTTCGGCGCGATCGGAGATGATGTTGTGCTTGGAGCCGGCATGGAAGGCGCCGACGGTGATGACGGCGGGTTTCAGCGGCGCGATCTCGCGGCCGATGAAGCCTTGCAGCGACTGCACGATGTCGGACGCGATGAAGACCGGGTCCTTGCCGCTTTGCGGGCTGGCGCCGTGGGCGCCGATGCCGGGAACCACGATATCCACCGTGTCTGCCGCGGAATAGGTGACGCCTTCGGCCAGGCCGATGGTGCCGGTGGGGAGCGCCGAGGTGACATGCCAGCCGATGGCGTAATCGGGCTTGCCGAAGCGCTGGTAGAGGTTGTCGGCCATCATCTTCTTGGCGCCGCCGACGATTTCCTCGGCGGGCTGGACGACGAAGATGACGGTGCCCGACCATTTGTCCTTCAGCGCGGCGAGCTGGCGGGCGGTGCCGACGAGGCCGGTGATATGGGTGTCGTGGCCGCAGGCGTGCATCACGGGCTGCACGACGCCGTCACGGTCTTTCTGGCGGACCTTCGATGCGTTGGCCAGGCCGGACTTTTCCTCGACGGGCAGGCCGTCCATGTCGGCGCGGAGCAGGATGACGGGGCCGGGGCCGTTCTTCAGCACGCCGACGACGCCGGTGCCGCCGACTTTCTCCGTCACCTCCATGCCTTTCACCGCGCGCAGTTCCTTCGCCATGCGCGCGGCCGTGTTCACCTCGACGGTGGAGAGTTCGGGGTTGCGATGGAAATGATCGTAGAGCGGCGCGAGATAGGTGGACCAATCCTGGGCGACGGCCTTTTCCAGATCGGCCGGCGTCACGTCTGCGGCCAGTGCCGGCACGGACGAGGCCAGCAGCAGGCCCAGAATCATTCCCTTCATGCGCGAACTCCCTGTTGTTCGATGTCTGTTGTGAGCGGGACGCTAATGGCGATGAGGGGGTTCGTCCAGCGAGGCTTCGATGGCGTGCATGTCATCGTCTGACAGGCCGAAATGGTGGCCGACTTCATGCACCAGCACATGGGTGACGAGGGCGGCGAGCGTGTCCTCGCCATGGGACCATTCATCGAGCAGCGGGCGGCGATAGAGGAAGATGGTGGGGGGCAAGGCACCAGTGTAATCGGCGCCGGGGTTGCCGACATGATGGCCCCAATAGAGGCCCAATATGTCCCATTCGCTGTCGAGGCCCATGGCTTCGACGACGTCGCGGTCGGGGAAATCCTGCACCTTCAGCACGACATTGCCGAGATGGCTGCGGAACAGGTCTGGAAGTCGCTCGACGGCGGCTTGCGCGAGCGCCTCGATGTCGGCGAGAGAGGGGGCATGACGGAACATGGCTGACAGATAGGGTGAGGGATGGCGAAGGTCGAGAAGCTGGGTACGGAGCACCGCGCGAAGCTGGGGGCGGAGTTGCCGGAGTGGGCATTGGAGGGCGAGCATCTGAAGCGGAGCTTCCGGTTCGCGGATTTTTCCGAGGCGTTTGGGTTCATGGCGCGGGTAGCGTTGCTGGCGGAAACGCAGGATCATCACCCCGAATGGTTCAACGTGTGGAACCGGGTGGATATCGCGCTGACCACCCATGATGCGGACGGGCTGAGCGCGCGCGACGTGAAGTTGGCGAAGGCTATCGACGCGTTGCTGGGCTGAGGTCCGTTCATTTTCGAGACATGTTGGCGGGTAATGGCCGCCCAGCATGTCCATTCATCGGCAGCATGGCTCGGTTCGTCCCGTGAACAGACGGCATTCGGAACTTTGTGCCGTCGGGATCGCTCTCCCCCCAGTAAGACGGAGGAGATCAAGCGATGAAAAAGCTGTTTCTGATGACGACCGCCGCCCTGTTCGCGGCAACGCCGCTGATGGCGCAACAGGCTGTGCCGGACGAGGCCACGCCGCTGAACGAGGCGGCTACCATGCCCGAGTCTGCGGCCACAGCGCAGGCTGTGGAACAGGCGCCCGCAGCCCCCGTGTCTGATCTCGTGACGACGGCAGAGGCGCAGGGCCAGTTCACCGTGCTGACCCGGGCGATCGAGGCGGCCGGCATGGCCGACCAGCTGAAAGGCGGCGAGTATGTGACCATGTTCGCCCCCACCGATGCGGCCTTCGCCGCGCTGCCCGCAGGCACGGTTGATGAGCTGCTGAAGCCGGAAAACCGGGCGAAGCTGAAGACCCTGCTGAGCAACCATCTGGTGCCCGGCTATGCCAGCAGCGAGTTCCTGGCGAAGCAGGACAATGCCGTGATGGATACGCTGGGCGGAACCAAGGTGACCATCGATGCGGCTGGCGGCGCGCTGACCGTGTCGGGCGCGAAGGTGGTGACCGCCGACGTGCGGGCCAGCAACGGGCTGATCCTGGGGATCGACAAGGTGTTGCTGCCGGATGCGCAGGCGAGCGTGGGCGGGAAGGTGCCCGTGGGGATGTAAGAGTTCGACCTAGGGGTTGGAGGGACCGGCCGGCCGGCAGCGAAAGCTGCCGAGTCCGGTTGGTCTTCGTTTGGGTTGGGGGCGAGAAGAAAGAAAAAAGTCCGGCGAAGCCGGACTCGTCGGACTGGCGGGCGATAGAGATCGCCCGCTCAGCCGGCCGCGCGTGCAGCGAGTCTGCGAGTTAGCGCGTGCCGCGCTAATCGCAGCCGCTTACCGCGGCGCCATCCGGATCGCCCCGTCCAGCCGCACGTCCTCGCCGTTGAAATAGGAATTGCGGATCATCTCCAGCGCCAACGCCGCATATTCCTCCGGATTGCCCAACCGCTTCGGATAGGGAACCGAAGCCGCGAGCGCCGCCTTCACATTGTCCGGCGCGGCCGCCAGCAGCGGGGTGTTGAAGATGCCCGGCAGGATGGTGTTCACGCGGATGCCCTCGCTGGAGAGATCGCGCGCGATCGGCAGCGTCATCCCCACGACACCGCCCTTGGAAGCGGAATAGGCGGCCTGGCCGATCTGGCCGTCCTCGGCCGCGACGGAGGCGGTGTTCACGATGGCGCCCCGCTCGCCAAATTCGCCGATGGGCGGCAGGGACATCATCCCGGCAGCCGATTTGGCGATGCAGCGGAAGGTGCCGACAAGGTTGATCTGGATGATCATGTTGAAGGCATCCAGCGGGAAATGCTTGATCTCGCCGGACTCCTTGGCACGGCTCGCCGTCTTGATGGCGTTGCCGGTGCCGGCGCAGTTCACCAGAATGCGCTCCTGCCCGTTGGCGGCACGCGCCTTGGCAAAGCCCGTATCCACCGAGGCTTCATCGGTGACGTTCACCTGACAGAACACGCCGCCAAGCTCGGCCGCCAGCGCCTCGCCCTTTTCCGCGTTCAGGTCGAACAGGGCGACCTTCACGCCCTCCGCCGCCAGCCGCCGCGCCGTCGCCGCGCCAAGGCCGGACGCGCCGCCGGTGATGACAGCCGACAATCCCTTGATATCCATCTTTCGTCCCTCGCCGATTTCAAGTTTGTGAAATTCCGGCCATCTGCCTAGGCGCAGGCGCACCCGGCCTTAATCCCCAAACTTAGGAGGGTCCGCCCGGTCGCCGCGCGCGATCTGCTGTTCGCGGAGCGCAAGGATGATGGTGGCCAGCAGGATGATCGCGCCGCCCAGCAGGGTGAAGATGTCATACCGCTCCCCGAAGAGCGCGATCCCCGCCAGCGTGATCAGACCGAAGCGCACGAAATCGAACGGCAGCACCGCCCCCGCATCCGCCAGGCTGAAGGCGCGGGTGAGCGCCAGCTGCCCGGACGCCGCGCAGGCCCCCAGCGCGAACAGGATCGGCCACAGGTGCCGCGATGGCCATTCCCACACCGGCAGCGCGATCAGGAAGGAAACCGGCAGCATCAGGATGAACGTCCACACCGTTACCGCGCGCGGATCGTCGGTGCCCGTCAGCTTCTTGATCGCGAGATAGGAAAAGGCGGTGGACACCGCCGAGATCATCGCCGCCCACAGCCCCGGGCTCATCTGGGCAGCGCCGGGGCGCAGCACCAGCAGCATGCCCGCAAACCCCATCAGCAGCGCCATGCCCCGCACCCAGCGCACCCGTTCCCCCAGGAACAGCATCGCCCCGATGGTAGCGAACAGCGGTGCCGTGTAGTTGATCGCCAGCACATTCGCGAGCGGCGCATTCGCGACTGCATAGAAAGTGGCGAAGGTGGCGATCAGCCCCGACGTCGCCCGCTTCACCTGCGCCGGCAGCCGCTCCATCTTCAGCAGGCCGGGCGTCAGCAGGATCATCGGCAGGAACCAGATGAGCCCGATGGCGTTGCGCCAGACCACGATGGCGAAGGGATGCAGTTCCTCCGAGGCGAGGCGGATCATGATCCACAACCCGGCGAACGCGATGCAGGCGACCACCATCCAGAGTGCGGCCCGCACATGCGGCGGCGGGAGGGGGAATGGGGTGTTGCTCATGCGGCGGGCCGGATGGGCATGGCTTTTTGCCTCCGGCGGGCAGGGACATGATGTCCCTGCACCCTCGATATTGGCGCTGTGCGCCATGCTGGCGTCGCGCGCGTGGCTTGATTTGACTGCCTGCGGCGCCCGGGTGCCGCGCCCGCCGTCCCTCCCCCGTCACCCCGGGCTTGACCCGGGGTCCAGCTGTTCTTCGGCAGCGTCGGGGGGAAGAAGCTGGACCCCGGGTCAAGCCCGGGGTGACGAAGTGAGCGTGGCAGTTGGAAGCGCGCCCCGGCAGCGCCGCAGGCATTAAACCCGTTCGTTAGCGCGACTTCTACGAGTGGCATGCTCATGGGGGTGCAGGGAGCACGGCTCCCTGCCGGGGTGAAGGGGCGGCGCCCTTCGAATGCAACAAGCGCGGAATCCCCGGCCCTAGTGGTTGAAGTGCCTGAGGCCGGTGAAGGCCATCGCCAGCCCGCGCTCGTCTGCGGCCGCGATCACTTCGGCGTCGCGCATGGAGCCGCCGGGCTGGATCACCGCCGTCGCACCGGCGTCGGCGGCGGCCAGCAGGCCGTCGGCGAAGGGGAAGAAGGCGTCCGACGCCACGGCGCTGCCGATGGTGCGGGCCTGCGGCCAGCCTGCGGTTTCGGCGGCTTCCTTTGCCTTCCAGGCGGCGATGCGGGCGCTGTCCACCCGGCTCATCTGCCCGGCGCCGATGCCGGCCGTGGCGCCGTCCTTGGCGTAGACGATGGCATTGGATTTCACATGCTTGGCGACGATCCAGGCGAACAGCATGTCGTTCAGTTCCTGGGCGGTGGGCTCGCGCTTCGTCACGATCTTCAGCTCGTCCACCAGCTTGTTGTCGCGCGTCTGCAGCAGGAAGCCGCCGGACACCGTCTTCAGCTGGAAGCCGTGTCGGCTCGGATCGAGCAGCGGGGCGAGCAGCAGGCGCAGGTTCTTCTTGCGGGCGATCGCCGCACGGGCGGCTTCGTCGGCCGCCGGCGCGATGATCACTTCGGTGAACAGCTCCGTGATAGCTTCGGCCGTGGGGCCGTCCAGTTCGCGGTTCAAGGCGATGATGCCCCCGAAGGCCGAGACCGGGTCGGTGGCCTTCGCGGCCTCATAGGCTTCGATCAGGGTCGGGGCGCTGGCGACGCCGCAGGGGTTGGCGTGCTTGATGATGGCGACCGTCGGCTCCTTGTCGCGGAATTCCGAGATCAGGTTGAAGGCCCCGTCTGCGTCGGCGATGTTGTTGTAGGACAGCGCCTTGCCCTGCACGAGTTCGGCGCTGGCGATGCCGCCGGGGCGTGCCTGCGCGGCATAGAGCGCGGCTTCCTGATGCGGGTTCTCGCCGTAGCGCAGCGTATCCACCCGGCGCATCACGACGGGGAAGATCGCCGGATACATCTCCTGCTGGTCGGCGAAGGCGAACCAGCCGGCGATGGCCGCATCATAGGCGGCGGTCGCCTGGAACGCCTTGGCGGCCAGCTTGCGCCGGGTTTCGAGGCTGAGGCCGCCCTGCCCCACCTCTTCCGTCAGTGCGGCATAATCCGCCGCGTCGGTCACGCAGGCGACGAATTCATGGTTCTTCGCCGCCGAGCGAACCATGGACGGCCCGCCGATGTCGATATTCTCGATCACCTCATCGCGCGGGGCGCCTTTCGCCACCGTCGCTTCGAACGGATAGAGGTTGATCACCACCATATCGATGGGCGGGATCTGGTGCGCGTCGGCCGCTGCCTGATGCTCGGCATTGTCGCGCAGCGCCAGCAGGCCGCCATGCACCTTGGGGTGCAGCGTCTTCACCCGGCCGTCCATCATTTCGGGGAAGCCGGTGTGGTCCGACACGTCCGTCACCTTGAGCCCCGCCTCGCGCAGGGCCTTCGCGGTGCCGCCCGTGCTGAGCAGTTCGGCGCCATGCGCGGCGAGCGCCTGCGCGAATTCGACAAGGCCCGACTTGTCGGACACGGACAGCAGGGCGCGGCGAATGGGCAGGCGTTGGGTCATTGGGGGGACTCGCGATCAGGCTGGAAATTGAATGCGCGCCCCGGTGCCCCAGCGGGCGCGATGGTGCAACCCCGGGCGGGCACAGTCGGTACACACATCGGCAATCCTGCTGTCAAAACGATGCAATCTCGGCGTGCGATCCCCGCCCGCTGGCGGCTGCGCCATTTGCAGGCCGCTGCATCCGCAACAGGGGAACATCATGAACAGGATCGCAAAATCGACAATCGCCGCGCTGGGCCTTCTTGCGGCAGCTGGCGCCACGCCCGCCGCAGCCGTCACCATCAGCAACCCGACGAATACCCATGACCTTGGCTATCTGTCCGGCAGCCTGATCGGGGGGAACCAGACCCAGTTCCTCGGCCAGACCTTCACCGCGCCGGTCACGGGCGAGCTGACCAACTTCCAGTTCACCCTGAACAGCTCCAGCCTGCAATCGCTTTATGGCGTCGTCTTCGCGTGGGACGGCTCGGCGCCGACCACCGAACTGTGGCGCAGCCCAACCATCGCCGGCACTGCGGGACTGGTCAGCTTCAACCCCACCGGCGTCACGCTGACCGCGGGCCAGACCTATGTCGCCTTCCTCAGCACCTATGAGCTGGAGGGCAATTCGGGCCTGGCGTCGATCGGCACCTGCCTGACCTTCGTCGGCTGCACCTCGAACCTGACCCCGAACCTCGGCACCCTGATCATCGGCAACATCTACTCCGACGTCCCGGTCTTCAGCCCGATCGTCAACAACTCGCGCGATGCGACCTTCTCGGTGACGATCGCCGAAGCTGCGGTGCCCGAGCCCGCGACCTGGGCGATGATGATCATCGGCTTCGGTGCGGTGGGCTTCTCGGTGCGTCGCCGCCAAGGCAACACTGCACAGGCCCGCGCCGCGCAATAATCGCGATCCGCTCGCCACGATGAGGGCCGCCGGTCGGAAGACCGGCGGCCTTTTCGCTATTGCCGCTTGAAGCTCCAGCTCACGTCGGCGGGCTGGCCCGGCTCGACGAGGGTGGTGAGGAGGATCTGCTGGATTTCGTGGGTGGCGCCTTCGCTGTCCACCAGCAGGCTGGGCTCGATGGCGACGAGGCCGGGGGCGTGGTTGAAGCTGGCGCGAAAAGCCCAGGCGATGGGCGGTTCCTTGCCGTGCGACGCCAGCCGGATTAGCGCGCCCTTGCCGTCCTGCGTGGGGGTAGCGCTGGCATCGGGGCCCAGATGGAAGCGGATGGCGACCGGCAGCGACGCCTTGTGGCGGGCCAGCGCCAGCGTGCCTTTCACCGGCAGCAGATGGTCTTCGCCGCGAAGGTCCGTGCCGTCCGCATTCAGCCACAGGCGGCGGAGATGATCATATCCGTTGCGGCGTCTGTAGCCGTCATGCCGGCCTTCCAGCCACTGGCCGTCGCGGGTGAGGCGCGCCTCCACCAGTACTTCCTCAACCCCGCCCAGCCGGCGCGGGCCGCCGTCGTGCAGGCGGCTGCTATTGGTGTCGGCCAGCACCAGCGTGCTGTGCCCGGCGGTGGAGCGCAGGCCCATCACCAGTTCGGGCGGGAAGTTGCGCGGGCCCGCACTGCCGCGTTCAGCGCCGCATGAGACCACGATGGAACGGCTGCCGTCCGTGAAGGCGAAGGCGAGTGTGGAGGCGTGGGTGGATGGGTTCAGCCGCGCGGCCGGCGGCGGGCCGGCATCCACGATCAGGCGCACGCTGCCGGCGGCCAGGCGCTGGAAGCCCGAGGACCGGGGGGGCGGCGCATCCGCCGGTTGCACGCGCAGCCGGGCCAGTTGCGCCCGATCCGGCTGGCCGCCGTGCCATGGCGCGGGAATGCCGTCCCCCAGGGCCAGCGTGCCCAGCGCGGTGCGGGCCAGTTCCAGCGTGCGGGCGACCTGCTCCGACGGCTTCTGCATGCGGGCGGCATGGAAGGCCGAGAGCGTCAGCATCTGGTCCGCAATGATGGCAAGATCCAGCGGCGAGCGGGCGGCAGGGGCGCCGTCCTCGTGCATCAGGTCCGCCACGGTCTCGTCCAGCAGGGCGAGCGCGCGGCCCAGCCTCTCGTCTCCGCCCGGCAGCATCAGGGCGGCGGCGACCAGACCCGACACGGCCTGCAGCTTGGGCAGGCCCGGCTGCATGCGGGGGGCTGCGCGGTCCAGATGGCGCGACCAGCGGGCGATACCGTTCAGCACGGCCGAGCGGTGCACATGATCCTTGCCGGGCATCACCAGCGGCGCGTGCAGGATCGCCATCTGGATGCGGCTGCCAGTGGCGTCGGGCGCCCAGGCGGCTTCGTCATAATCGTGGAAATGGGCGAGCCAGCGCTTGGACAGGGCTTCCGCGCGACCGGCCTCCGTTGCGGTGAGCTCGACCATGGAGAGGTCGCGCAGCCAGCCCCAGCCATGCACCCAGCGGCGCCAGCTGTCTGGCGCGTCCGGGTGATCGAGCCGGGCATCCAGCATGCCCTGCCCATAGCCGCCCATGAACAGCCGCCCGCCCTTCAGCCGCTGGGCAATGGCGAGGTCGCCGGGGATGGGATCCTCGGGGATGGCGATCAGCTTCAACGGGAAGCGGCCCTTCAGCCGCATGCGATGGAAGGGGGAGGCGAAGGAGAGCCGGTCCAGCCGGTCAGACAGCCGTTCCGCCAGAGACGGGCCGCGATCCCCCATGTTGCGCGTCAGGCGCAGGGCATCCGGTTCCTGCTCGTCCGGCATGTCCTGCGGTTCCGCGCTGGCCATCATGCGGCCTTCAGCGCCGCGATATTGGCGGCGTAACGATCCGGCCCGCCGCGGAAAGTGGCCGTGCCCGCCACCAGCACGGTGGCGCCAGCCGACGCCAGCCGACCGGCGTTGGAGGCATCCACGCCGCCATCGACTTCCAGCTCGATAACCTTGCCGCTCAGTTCGATGCGTTTGCGGATCGCCTCGATCTTGGGGAGCGCGCTCTCGATGAAGCTCTGCCCGCCGAAGCCGGGGTTCACGCTCATCACCAGCACGAGGTCGAGCAGGTCCATCACATGGTCCAGCGCATCCAGCGGGGTGGCCGGATTCAGCACCACGCCGGCCTGTTTGCCCAGCGCCTTGATGCGCATCAGCGTGCGGTGCAGGTGCGGGCCGGATTCCGGGTGGACGGAGAGGATGTCGGCCCCGGCCTCCGCGAAGGATTCGACCAGCGCATCGGCCGGGGTGACCATCAGATGCACGTCGAACGGCTTCTGGCTGTGCGGCCGCAGCGCCTTCACCACCATCGGGCCGATGGTGAGGTTGGGGACGAAATGGTTGTCCATCACGTCTACATGAATCCAGTCCGCGCCGGCTGCGTCGATGGCGCGGATTTCCTCACCCAGCTTCGAAAAGTCGGCAGAAAGGATCGAGGGGGCGATGCGAACGACGGACATGTTCGATTGTTAGCGGGTAGCCGATTCGCCGCCAAGAGTCTGATTGGGGGTCAGGCGCGAATTCTGGCCTTCGCACGGGCCAGAATCGCGCGCCGTTCGACATCGGGCGCTGTGGGCCAGTCCGCGATTTCCTGCAGTGTGCGGTTGCAGCCGATGCACAGGCCGCGCGCCATCCGGCAGATGTTGCGGCAGGGCGACGGCACGGCAGAGGCGATCAGTTCGGCCATATCGGCCGATGTGGTGCCATCAACCCGTCATGGGAAGGGTGCAGGGTGTTTTTCTGCATCGGGACTTGCGCGGGAAAGCGAATCTGCCAATGCGGCAAACGTGGCGTATCTGATGCATCCTGTGCAGTTTCTGCTTGCGATGGCCCTGCTGGCGTTCGCCCCGGCAGCCCACGCCAACCCCGATGACGCGCAGGTGTGGCTGTCACTCTCTGCCACCAAGAAGCTGACGGACAGCTTCGACCTGGTGGCGGATATGAACAGCCGTTACTTCGACAATGCCAGCCACTATGGCCATTTCCAGGTGCGCGGAATGATCGGCTGGAAGCCGGACGGCGGCAGATCCCGCACCCAGCTGGGCCTGGGCTACAGCTATGTCTGGGCCACAAATCTTGGCGGAACGGTGGTGCGCGATCACCGCATCTTCCAGCAGGCGAGTTACCCCCTGCTGGACATCGGCAAGTCAGAGCTTGTGGGGCGCACCCGGCTGGAAGAGCGCTGGTACAGCGATTCGAGCGGCACGTTCGTGCGCCTGCGCCAGCAGGTGCGGCTGAACATTCCGCTGGAGGGGCCGGACGGGCTGACCGCCGTCGTCCACACCGAAGCGCTGATCATGCTCCATACCCCGCCGCCAGACGATGACGGCGAAGGCATCAACCAGTTCCGCACCTTTGGGGGGCTGATCATCCCACTGGACGAGGTGCTGTCGCTGGAAGCGGGCTACATGAACCAGACGACCGTGAAAGGCCCGAACCGGACCAACCATGTGCTCAGCCTGGGCGTGAACGCGAAATTCTAGGGCGTTTCGGGGCCCCACCCGGCGGTGCGGCCTCTACCGGGCAGAGGCAGAAAACGCACGCCCTACCGCTGCACCACGACCTTCGCCTGTGCGAACCCTGCCGCCACCAACGGCATGCGGAAGGTGGTTTCCAGCGCCTGATCGGCGGCATGATCCGCCATCGCGACCAGATCCTTCGCGCTGGCCTGCGCTGCGAACTGGCCCGGCGCCTTCAGTTCATTGTCGCGCTTCAGGTTGGCGGACACGTCGGTCAGCACGGTCTGCCAGCCCGCGTCCTGGAACGTCTGCGCCTGCGCCCAGTCTATGGTGGCGGGCATCGGCCGCACCGGGGGGCGGCGGACGGTGAGGGTCTGCGTGTCACGGTTCCAGTCGAGATCCGACGCCTTCAGCGCGGAGAGGTCGACGACATAGTTGACGGTCGCCGGCAGGATCGCCGTCTGCCGTGTGGTGGCGACCGTGATCGGCCCCAGCGTGGTTTCGCGCGCAGAGGACACAGGCAGCACCAGCCGGGCGGTGAGGACGAGCAGCTTCTGCTGCTTCTGCACCGAGACCAGCATGGCGCCCAGGAAATCGGGCCGCTCGCACAGGCCGATGGAGATGCAGGCCTGCTGCCGCCTCTCCGGCCCGGCCGCGAGGCCAAGGGCGATGCCCAGCAGTGCGAGCGCGCCGATGATGGAGAGAAGGCGCTTCATGCGACGAGTTTCCAGTCTTCACCCTCACGGGCAGCGAGACCCCGGGCTTCGAGATCGATCAGATGGGCGAGCACGCTGCGGCCGGCGGCCGGCCAGAGGCGCGGATCGACGGCGGCATACATCTGCTCCACCATCGATGGGATGCTGCGCGGGCCATCGGCCAGCAGGCCGCGAATCTGCGCCTCGCGCTGGCGGCGATGGCCGATCATCGCGCGCACCAGCCTTTGCGGTTCCTCCACCGGCGCACCGTGAGTGGGAAAGTAGCGGCTGTCGGGTCGGTCCAGCAGCTTCTGCAGCGAAGCCATATAGGCCGCCATGTCGCCGTCGGGCGGGGCGACGACGCTGGTCGACCAGCCCATCACATGGTCGCCGGAAAACAGCACCTGCTCTTCCTCCAGCGCGAAGCACAGATGGTTGGAGGTATGGCCCGGCGTGTGGACGGCCGTGAGCGTCCAGCCGGGGCCGAAAACGCTCTCCCCGTCGGCCAGCACGACATCGGGGGCGTAATCGGGATCGAACCCGGCGTCAGCCCGCGGGCCGTCGTCTCTCAGCACCAGCGGCGCGCAGCCGGCGATTGTACCGCCCAGCCGCGCCTTCAGCGGCAGGGCGCCGGGCGAATGATCCATATGGGTGTGGGTGATGATGTGATGGGACACCGTCTCGCCCCGAAGCGCATCCGCCACGGCATCCAGATGGGCGGCATCGGCCGGGCCGGGATCGATCACGGCCACCGTGCCGTTGCCGACGATGTAGGTGCCGGTGCCGAGGAAGGTGAAGGGCGACGGATTGTGCGCCAGCACCCGGCGGACCAGCGGCGACAGGCGCTCCACCCGGCCATAGGGGGCCTCGGCGACCAGCTTTTCATACTCGGGCGTCATCTCGGGCGAGATGTAGGGGCTCTGCGGCCGGTGGCAAAGCCTGCGGATGTGCGGAGGATGGATTTTGCCTCCGGCGGGCAGGGAAATGATTTCCCTGCACCCTCGATATTTGCGTTGCGCACTACCCTGATGATGTGCGCGTGAGGTGGTTAGATTGCCTGCGGCGCTGGAGCTTGTTGGCGCCGCAGGCAGTAAACCTTGCCGTCAGCACAACTTCGACAATTGACCTACTCATGTGGGTGCAGGGGCCACGGGCTCCTGCCGGGGGAGTTTGAGGGGGCAGAGCCCCCTCAATCCCTTACAAGATCAATTCTTCTGGCGCCGCATGAACGGCGGGATGCGGGTTTCGTCCTCATCCTCGTTCACTTCGGGTTCCGGCGCCAGCGTCTCGACCGGGGCGTCTTCCACCTTCGGCTTGCGCGACAGGTGCATCATGCGCTCGAACAGGGTCTGACGACGCTGCGGTTCCGGTTCCGGCTGCGGCGCGCGGCGTTCGGCTTCGGGCAGCTCGATGCGGGCGGGCTGCAGTTCGGCAACCTTGGGGGCCGGTTCGGGCTCCGGCAGGTCCAGTTCGGCTTCCATCATGGGCTCGTCCAATTCCAGGATGTCCTCGTCGGACAGGCTGGCGTCGTCGGCCATCAGCGATTCTGCTTCGGCTGTGGGGGCCTCGGCTTCGTCGGCGGCTGCCGGACGGAAGGTGCCGGCCGGGGTACCGAAGATGCCGGCGGCCATCGGGCCGGCTGCGGGCGAGGTCTGCGGGCGGAATCCGCCGCCACCACCACCGCCATTTCCGCCGCCGTTCGGCGGGGTCGGGTCGATTTCACCGACGCCGGGGGCGGCGGCCGGCACGATCATCGGGCGGGCGCCGAACATCTGGGTCGCGGCGGAGCGTTGCTGGTTGCCGGACGCCGGCAGCGTGGCGTGATTGCCTTCGATGCCGGTGGCGACGACGCTGACGCGCATCTTGCCGTTCAGGCCGTCGTTGAACGCAGAGCCGACGATGATGTTGGCGTCGGGATCGACCATCTCGCGGATGTGCTGGGCGGCTTCTTCCACTTCCATCAGGCCCAGATCGTCGCCGCCGGTGATGTTGATGATCACCGCCTTGGCGCCGCGCAGGGACACTTCATCCAGCAGCGGGTTGGAAATGGCCTTTTCGGCCGCCTCGATGGCGCGGCGTTCCCCTTCGGCTTCGCCCGTGCCCATCATCGCCTTGCCCATTTCGGACATCACGGTGCGGACGTCGGCGAAATCCAGGTTGATGAGGCCGGGCAGCATCATCAGGTCGGTGATGCCGCGCACGCCCTGGTTCAGCACCTGGTCGGCCATGGCGAAGGCCTGCTTGAAGGTGGTCTGCTGGTTGGCGATCAGGAACAGGTTCTGGTTCGGGATCACGATCAGCGTGTCGACATGGCGTTGCAGCTCGGCGATGCCTTCCTCGGCCGAGCGCATGCGCTTCAGCCCTTCGAAGGCGAAGGGCTTGGTGACGACGCCCACCGTCAGCACGCCGCGTTCGCGTGCGGCGCGGGCGACAACCGGGGCAGCGCCGGTGCCGGTGCCGCCGCCCATGCCGGCGGTGATGAAGCACATGTGCGCGCCATCCAGCACCTGATCGATTTCACCCAGCGCTTCCTCGGCGGCGGCAGCGCCGATTTCGGGGCGGGCACCTGCACCCAACCCTTGGGTGATCTTCAGGCCGAGCTGGATGCGGTTCTGCGCCGGGCTGAGCGCCAGCGCCTGCGCGTCGGTGTTGGCGACGACAAAGTCGACGCCCTGAAGGCCGTCGTTGATCATGTTGTGCACGGCGTTGCCGCCGGCGCCGCCGACGCCGATCACGCTGATGCGGGGCTTCAGTTCAACGAGGCTGGGCTTCACGAAATCGAAGGACATGGCTGGGCTCCCTGGTGTGTCTGTTCAGATCTGGCGTTTGAGATGGTCGAAGATCCGGCCCCAGCCGGATCGGGGGGTATCGGGCCCGGGCTTCCCGCGGGACCGGGGCACGGCCATGCGGGCAAGATCGAGGCGGGGCTGGCTGCCGTGCAGGATGAGGCCTGCAAGCGTGGCGAAGGCAGCGGTGGACTGCGCTTCTGGCAAGCCGATCAGGCCGCGCGGGCGGCCGATGCGGACATTGCGGGAGAGCGACCCCTGCGCGAAATCGGCGATGCCGCGCAGCTCCGCGCCACCGCCCGTGAGGACGACCTGCCGCCCGGCGGCGCCGGTGAAGCCGATGTCCTTCAGCGCCTGGTCGGCTTCGCCGAAGATCATGTCGAGCCGGGCGCGGATCACGGCGATCAGCTCGGAGCGCGGCACGCGCCGGGCTTCCTGCCCGTCGTCCGGATCGAGCGGCGGGACCTCGATCATGTCGTGGTTGTCGCGCGGGGAGGCGGTGGCCGCGCCGTTCAGCGTCTTCAGCCGCTCCGCCGCCGCGCGGCGGGTGCCGAAGCTGGCGGCGATGTCGGCGGTGATGTCGCCCGCGCCCATCGGCAGCGAGACGAGGCCCGCCAGCATGCCGCCGCCATGGACGGCGACCGTGGTGACGCCCGCGCCGATCTCGATCACGGCGACGCCCAGTTCGCGCTCCTCGTCATTCAGAACCGAGGCCGAGGCTGCGACGCCGGAGGCGACGATGGATTCCACGCCGAGGTGGGCGTTGCGCACGGCGAGGTCCAGGTTGCGGCAGGGCGGCGTCGCCGCCGTCAGCACATGGATGTCCACCGCGAGGCGGTTGGCGTGGAAGCCGCGCGGGTTGGTCACGCCGTCCAGCCCGTCCACGGTGTAGAGCGTCGGCTCGGCGTGGAGCGTGGTGCGGCCGGCCTTGCTGATGGTCTCGTCGATGCGGGCGCGGCCCTGCGCCAGCAGAGACCCCATATCCTCTTCGGAAATGCGGTGCCCGGCGATGTCGATCTCCACCGAGGTCACGTCGCTGTCCAGCCCGCCCGCCGACAGGTTGACGATGACGCTCTCGATCTCGACTCCGGCGGCCTTTTCCGCCTGCATCATGGCGGCGCGAATGGCGGTCTCCGTCTTCGCCATGTCTGCCACCAGCCCGCGCTTCAGTCCGTTGGAGGCGCGCACGCCGGCGCCGATCACGCGCGGCTGATCCTGCCCGTCTGCCATGGCGACAAGCGCCGCGACCTTGGACGAGCCGACATCGATGGCGGCGATCACGCGCTCCGCGCGGGGCTTCAGAAGCTGGGTGGGATTAAGGACGGCGACGGCCATCAGATGACGACCTCCTGAGGTTGCGCCGCGCTGGCGGTCTGCATCACCTGCGCGGGCTGGGCGGGAACGGATTGCGGCTGGACGGTGGCGGGGGCGGCGGCAGGCGGTGTGGGCCGTGGCTTCACGGTCTGGCCCGGATCGGTTTCCACCCGCACCACCATCTTGTCGGGAATGCGCAGATCGAAGCGCACGAAGCCGCGACCCAGCAGCGGGGTCTGCTTGTGGACATCGGCGAAGCGCAGCCAGGAGGCTTCCGCCTGCGGGCCCTCGGGCAGCGACACCGTCTCGCCCGACTTCATGCGGACGTCCCAGCGGCGGTCGCCCACCCACAGGGCGGCTTCCACCTGATCGGAGAGATCGGGGCGGCTGGCGACGATCTTCAGGATGCCCGGCGCCTGCAGGCGGGCATGTTCGCCCACCAGCAGCGGCAGCGTGCCGAATTGCGCGAGATCGGGCGTGGGCAGCACCTGCCCCTCGGCGTCGATCAGGCGGATGCGGCCCTTCCACTGCCACAGCGCGGCGGGCTTGCGTTCGGTGATGCGGATCTGCAGCCGGTCGGGCCAGCGGCGCTGAATCTCGGCATCCTTCACCCAGGGCAGCGCGACGAGCCGTTCGCGCATCTCGTCCAGATCGGCCAGCAGCATGGAATCGGAGCCGCCCTGCAGCAGCTCGCGATAGATGGAGAGGCGCGGCAGGTTCTGCGCGCCTTCGATCTCCACCTGCCGGACGGTGAAGCCGGCGTTGGAGGCAGCCGTGGCGATGCCCATGGTGGCGCTGCGCGGCAGGCCGACCGCGATCGCCCAGACAACCGCCGCCGTGACGCCAAGCGTGGCGACACTGCCCAGGATCAGCCGCCAGGCCGTGCGCGGGGCGACGGGGATCGCCACCGGTTGCGGAGCCGTCTTGCGGTTCGCCGGGCGCTTGGCGGGCTTGCGGGCGCTCATGTCAGCGCGCTTTCGATGAGGCGGCCGACCAGCGCTTCATAGCTGATGCCCCGCACCCGCGCCTGTTCGGGCACGAGCGACAGCGGGGTCATGCCCGGCTGGGTGTTCACTTCCAGCAGGTAGAGGCCACCCGGCCCCTCGGCCGGATCGTAGCGGAAGTCGGCGCGGGAAACGCCCTTGCAGCCCAGCGCGCGGTGGGCGAGCGCGGCCTGCTCCAGCGCCATCACGGTGACCATCGGCGGAATCTGGGCCGGGCACACATGGACGGTGCGGCCGTCGGTGTATTTCGCCTCATAATCGTAGAAGCCCGTTGTGGGCTTCAGTTCGGTGACGGCGAGCGGCTCGCCGATGCCGGTGGGCAGATGGTCGAGCACGGCGACCGTCAGCTCGAGGCCGGCGATGAAGGGTTCGGCCAGCAGTTCGGGATAATCGGCCCAGGGCCCCGGCGCGGTGCGGGCGATAGGGGTGCCATAGTTGGATTCGGCGGTGACGATGGCGACGCCCACCGAGGAGCCTTCGTTCACCGGCTTCAGCACATAGGGGCGCGGCAGCGGATCGGCTTCGAACAGCGTCTCGCTCCGCACGATGCGGCCGCCCGGCATCTTCACGCCGGCGGGCACGAGGATCTTCTTCGTCAGTTCCTTGTCGATGGCGATGGCGGAGGTGGTGACGCCGCTGTGCGTGTAGCGGATGCCCATCAGGTCCATCACGCCCTGCACGCTGCCGTCCTCGCCGGGCGTGCCGTGCAAGGCGTTGAACACGACATCGGGCTTCGTCGCCAGCAGGCGATCGGGGAAGCTGGCGCCGTCGGCAGCCGTCGCGCCCAGATCCAGTTCGGTGACGCTATGGCCCAGCGAGCGTGCGGCTTCGGCGATGCCCTTGCCGGACACCAGCGATACTTCGCGTTCGGCGGACCAGCCGCCCTTGAGAACCGTTACCCTCATGGCTCGATCCCCACGCGCTGGATTTCCCATTCCAGCGTCACGCCGGAATTCGCCTTCACGCGGCGGCGCACTTCCTCGCCCAGCGCCTCGATCTCGGCGGAGGTGGCGGTGCCGGTGTTGAGCAGGAAGTTGGTGTGCTTTTCGGAAACCTGTGCGCCGCCCAGCATCAGGCCGCGGCAGCCGGCTTCGTCCACAAGCTGCCAGGCCTTGTGGCCCGGCGGGTTCTTGAAGGTGGAGCCGCCCGTTTTCGTGCGCAGCGGCTGGCTGCTTTCGCGGGCATCGGCGATGCGGTCCATCTCGGCCTGGATGGTCGCCGGATCGCCGGGCCGGCCGCTGAGCGTCGCAGCGATCACGATGGCGCCGTCGGGCAGGTTGGAGTGGCGATAGGTGTAGCCCAGTTCGGCCAGCGGCAGCGTAACCCGCTCGCCCGAGCGCAGCAGGACGTCGGCGGAGATCAGGATGTCGGCCACTTCGCGGCCATAAGCGCCGCCGTTCATGCGCACGAAGCCGCCGACGGTGCCGGGAATACCGCGCAGGAATTCGAGGCCCGCGATGCCCGCGTCGCGCGCAGCGGACGATACGGCGATGCCCGAAGCGCCACCACCCGCCGTCAGCGTGGTTTCATCGACACGTTCGACCGCACCGAACGCCTTGCCCAGCCGTACCACCACGCCGGGCACGCCGCCGTCGCGCACGATCATGTTGGAGCCCAGCCCCAGCGCCATCACCGGCATCGCCGGGTCCAGATCGCTGAGGAACTGCGCCAGATCGTCGGCGTCCTTCGGCTCGAACAGCCATTGCGCCGCCCCGCCGGACTTGAACCACACCAGCGGCGCCAGCGGCGCATGCTCCGTCAGCTTCCCGCGCGGCGTGGGGACTGCGGCAGGGCGGGTTTCCAGCGCCATCATCCGGCCTTCGCCGAAGTGAGCGCGCCCTGCAGGTTCGCAGCCCATTTGGTGATGTCGCCTGCGCCCAGGCAGATCACCATGTCGCCCGCGCCCAGCAGCGGGGCGAGCGTGGGGGCGAGCTCGGCTTCGCCGGAGACGGTCAGCACCTGCCGGTGGCCCGAACGGCGCAGCGCGTCTGCCAGCGCGTCGTGGCTGATGCCCTCGATGGGCTGTTCGCCCGCCGCATACACGGGCGCGATCACCACCGTGTCGGCATCGTTGAAGGCGGAGCGCCATTCGTCGAACAGATCGTGCAGGCGGGTGTAGCGGTGCGGTTGCACCACGGCGATCACCTTGGCGCGCGCGCCTTCGCGGGCCGCAGCCAGCACCGCCTTCACCTCGACGGGGTGGTGGCCATAATCGTCGATGATGGTGACCACCCCGCCGTCCAGCGGCCATTCGCCCACCTTGGTGAAGCGGCGCTTCACGCCGCCGAACTTGACGAAACCGGCGCGCACCTGCGCCTCGCCGATGCCCAGCTGATCGGCCACCCCGATCGCGGCCAGCGCGTTCAGCACATTGTGCCGGCCGGGCATGGGCAGTTCCAGCCCTTCGTAGCGGCGCTCGGCCGTGCCCGGCGCGCGCAGCGTCACGTCGAAGCGGTTGCCGCCGGGGATCGGCTGCACATTGTCGCCGCGGATGTCCGCCTGCCCCGCGAAGCCGTAGGTGACGATGCGGCGATCCGACACCGAGGGGATCATCGCCTGCACTTCGGGGTGATCCAGGCACAGCACGGCGGCGCCATAGAAAGGCACCTTCTGGATGAACTGGCGGAAGGCGGCCTTGGCGGTTTCGAAATCGCCATAATGATCCAGATGCTCGGGATCGATGTTGGTCACGATGGCAAGCGTGGGCGGCAGGCGCAGGAAGCTGCCGTCACTCTCGTCGGCTTCCACCACCATCCATTCGCCGTCGCCCAGCCGGGCGTTGGAGCCATAGCTGTTGATGATGCCGCCGTTGATGACAGTGGGGTCCAGCCCGCCGGAATCCAGCAGCGCCGCCACCATCGAGGTCGTGGTGGTCTTGCCGTGCGTGCCCGCCACGCAGACGGTGGACTTCAGCCGCATCAGCTCGGCCAGCATCTCCGCGCGGCGCACCACGGGGATGCGGCGTTCCAGTGCCAGATCGACTTCGGGATTGCCCTTCTTGATGGCGGTGGAGACCACCACGACCGCCGCATCGCCCAGATTTTCCGCCTTGTGGCCGATGTGGACGGTGATGCCCTTCTCGCGCAGGCCCTGCACGACATAGCCTTCGGAAATGTCGCTGCCCTGCACGGTGAAGCCCAGATTGGCCATCACCTCGGCGATGCCGGACATGCCGATGCCGCCGATGCCGATGAAGTGGATCGGGCCGATGTTTTTGTTGAAGCCGGTTTTCAGCGCCGTCATGCCGCGATCCCCTTCAGGTCGCGGACCTGTTGTTCGACGAGATTGGCCAGCCGCGCGGCGGCGTCCGGGATGCCCAGCGAACGCGCGGCGTCGGCCGCCGAGGACAGCGCCTCGGGCGAGGCCATGAAACCCTTCAGATGGCCGGCGAGCGTGGCGGCCGTCGCCTGCGCTTCCGGCACGATGAAGCCCGCACCCGCCTTCACGAAGCCCGCCGCATTCGCGGTCTGGTGGTCGTCCGTCGCGGCAGCGAAGGGGATCAGGATGGCGGGGCGGCCTAGCGCCATCAGCTCGGCCATGGTGGACGCGCCGGAGCGGCTGATCACCAGATGGCTGGCGGCGAGGCGCTGCGGCAGATCGGCCATGTAGGTCTGGCAGTCGGCTTCGATCCCGGCGGCGCGATAGGCCTGCACCACGGCGGAGAGATCCTCTGCCCGGCATTGCTGGGTAACCTGCAGGCGCGCCCGATCCTCCGGGGACAGCAGCGCGACGGCTTCCGGCACCAGCCTGGAAAGGATGCGCGCGCCCTGGCTGCCGCCCACCACCAGCAATCGGAAAGGCTGGTTGGCCGCCGGGCCGTGGAACTGGCCGTCGCGCGCCTTCAGGATCGCCTCCCGAACGGGGTTGCCGGTGTGCACGGCCTTGCCGTCTTCGCGCAGGAACGCGGTTTCGGCATAGGTCAGCGCGATGGCCGACACGCGGGATTGCAGCTTGCGGTTCACCCGGCCCAGCACGGCATTCTGTTCATGGAGCACGCAGGGCAGCTTCAGCGACACGCCCGCCAGCAGGCCCGGCAGCGAGGGATAGCCGCCGAAGCCGACCACGGCATCGGCGCCCACATCCTTCGCGATGCGCTTGCCTTCCGAACGGCCCTTCCAGATGGCGATCATTGCCTTCACCCAGGCAATCGGGTTCATGCCCGACGCGGTGGCGCTGTCCAGCACATGGCGATCGGTGGTTTCGAACAGGCCGGGGAAGCGCAGGCCGCGAGCGTCCGTCACCAGCGTGACCTTGTGGCCGCGCTGCTGCAGCTCTTCCGACAGGGCATGGGCGGGGATCATGTGCCCGCCCGTCCCCCCGGCCGCGATGAGGATGGAGAGGCTCATGCCAGCGCCGATCCCGGCTGGAGATAGGGGCTTGCCTTCAGGTGCCGGTTGCGCCGCGTGAGCGCCAGCAGAAGGCCCATCGCGATGGCCGTCGCGAGGAAGCTGGAGCCGCCATGGCTGACGAGCGGCAGGGTCATCCCCTTGGACGGAGCAAGCGCCAGATTCACCGACATGTTGATGAGCGCCTGACCCCCGAACTGCGCGGCAAGGCCCGTCGCCGCCATCAGCGTGAAGGGATCGTCTTCGTCCAGAAGTTGTAGCAGAACCCGAAGAACAATCGCAAGATATAGTAGAGCGAGCGCGAAGCAGGCGATGGCACCGAATTCCTCGCCGATCACCGAAAAGATATAGTCGGTATGTGCTTCGGGCAGATGGAATTTTGCCGTGCCCTCGCCCGGGCCGGCACCGTAAAGCCCGCCGGAGCGGAAGCAATCCAGCGCGCGGTCGACCTGATAAGTGTCGCCCTCGCCGTGCAGATAACCGTCCAGACGGTTCCGGATATGGGGTTCGAACTGATAGGCGATCACGAGGCCGCCCAGCGCGATCAGCACGGCCGCGCCCAGCAGCAGCAACGGCAGGCCGGCCAGCACCGCCTGCACCAGCCACACCGCGATCACCAGCGCCGCCTGGCCGAAATCGGGCTGGATCACCAGCAGCGCCACGATCAGCGCCAGCACCATCGCCCCCAGCGGAATCACGGGCAGCGAACGGTCCTCGAACTTCAGGGCGAACAGCCAGGCCGTCGTCACCACGAAGAAGGGCTTCAGGAACTCGATGGGCTGCATCTGGAAGCCCGGCAGCTGGATCCAGCGCACGGCGCCGTTCTTTTCCGCCCCGATCAGCGGCACCAGCGCCAGCAGGATCAGGAAGATGACGAAGCCGCCCAGCGCCACGCGGCGCGCGGCATCCTTGGTGAGCATCGACACGCCGATCATCAGCGGCACGCCGGCCGCAACCCACATCAGCTGCCGCCACAGGAAGTGCAGCGGCGGCACGGTGAGATTGCTGCCCGACAGGCGAAGCGCGGCTGCGGGGGACGCCGCCGCCACCCCGATCAGGCCGACACCGATCAGCACCAGCAGCATGAACAGCAGCGGGCGGTCGATGGTCCAGAACCAGCGCGACAGCGGGCTTTTGTCCGCACGGCCGAAGGCGAAGCTGATCCCTGCGATTTTCATTGCGGCAACGCCTTCACAACATCCCTGAAGGCGGCGCCCCGGGCTTCATAATCGCTGAACTGGTCGAACGAGGCGCAGGCCGGGGACAGCAGCACCGTGTCGCCCGGCTGGGCGACAGCCGCAGCGGCCTCCACGGCGGCCTTCAACGTGCCCGCGTTGGTGACGGGCAGGTAGGGCTTCAGCAGGCCTTGGAACAGGTCGGCCGCCTGGCCGATCACATAGGCGGCCTTCACATGCGCGAGGTGGGGCAGGCAGGCGTCCAGCTCGACCGTCTTGGCGAGCCCGCCCAGAATCCAGTGGACATGATCGAAGGCCTGCAGCGCGGGGGCAACGCTGGTGGGGTTGGTGGCCTTGCTGTCGTTCACATAGCGCACGCCATTGACCGAACCAACGATCTCCATCCGGTGCGGCAGGCCGGGGAAGCTGCGCAAGCCCGCTTCGATCTGGGAATCCGAGAGGCCGAGGATGCGCGCCGCCGCTGCGGCGCAGGCGACATTCTGCGCGTTGTGCGGGCCCTGCAGTGCGGGCCAATGCACCTGTGCGGCGGGATCGACATCAGCGGCAGACACGGCGACAAGTTCGATCCCGGCGGGCAGGCTGGCGGCCGCCGCGCGGGTGTAATCGTCGTCGGTTGCGATCACGGCATGGGCGCCGGGCAGCTGCATGCTGAACAGCCGCGCCTTTGAAGCGGCATAGCCCGCCATGCCGTCGTAGCGGTCCAGATGATCGGGCGTGAGGTTGGTGTAGACCGCCACATCGCAAGCCAGCGTGCGGGCGAGATCGATCTGGTAGCTGGACAGTTCCACCACATAGACGCCGCCCGCCGGCAGCGGCTCGGCATCCAGCACCGGCAGGCCGATGTTGCCGCCCAGCCGTGCGGTGACGCCCGCCTGTTCCAGCAGATGGTGGATAAGCGCCGTGGTGGTCGACTTGCCGTTGGTGCCGGTGATGCCCACCAGCCTGTGTGCGGGCATGGTGGCGCGAGCCTGCTGCCACAGCTCCATATCGCCCAGGATCGGCGTTCCGGCTTCGCGGGCGCGGGCCGCCAGCGGGTGGCGGTTCAGCGGCACACCCGGCGAGACGACCAGCCCATCGACGGTGGACAGATCGAGCCCGGCGAAATCGGTGAGGGTCAGGCCGGGGAATTCCGCCAGCGCCTTTGCCCGCGCGGGCTCGGCCTCGTCCCACGCTACCACGCTCGCGCCGGAGCGCTGCAGGAAGCGCAGCGCCGACAGCCCCGAACGCGCGAGGCCGTAGACGGCGAAGCGTTTGCCGGAGAGGGCGGCCGACACCGGCATCAGCGCAGCTTCAGCGTGGCGAGGCCGGCGAGCGCCAGCACGATGGAGATGATCCAGAAGCGGATCACGACGGTGGATTCCGGCCAGCCCAACTGCTCGAAATGGTGGTGGATCGGCGCCATCTTGAAGACGCGCTTGCCCGTCATCTTGAAGCTGGCGACCTGCACGATCACCGACACCGCCTCCAGCACGAACAGGCCGCCCACGATCACCAGCACCAGTTCATGGTTGGTGATGACGGCGATGGTGCCGATGGCGCCGCCCAGCGCGAGGCTGCCGGTATCGCCCATGAACACGGCGGCCGGCGGGGCGTTGAACCACAGGAAGGCGAGGCAAGCCCCCACCAGCGCACCGACGAACACGATCAGTTCGCCCGAGCCGCTGACGAAGTGGACGCCCAGATACTCCGCGAACACGGCATTGCCGACCAGATAGGCGATGATGCCGAACGTCATGGCCGCGATGATCACCGGCATGGTGGCAAGGCCGTCCAGCCCGTCCGTCAGGTTCACGGCATTGCCCGCCGCCACGATCACCGTGGCGCCGAAGGCGATATAGAAGATGCCCAGATCGAAGCCGGTGTCCTTCAGGAAGGGGAAATAGAGGTTGGTGCCGCTGAACATCGACACATAGAAGACGGCCGAGCCCGCGATCAGGAATTCCGCCAGCAGCCGCACCCGGCCCGGCACACCCGCCGACGAGCGCTTCGTCACCTTGGCATAATCATCCAGGAAGCCGATCACGCCGAAGCCCAGGGTCACGAACAGCGCCGCCCAGACGAAGGGCTTGTCCCACTCCATCCAGAGCAGGGTGGAGATGGTCATGCTGATCAGGATCATCAGCCCGCCCATGGTGGGCGTGCCCTTCTTGGAGAAATGCGATTGCGGCCCATCCGACCGGATCGGCTGGCCCTTGCCCTGGTTCACCCGCAGCCAGGCGATAAAGCGCGGGCCGATGATGAGCCCGATCACAAGCGCCGTCACCAGCGCCGCGCCGGAACGGAAGGTCAGGTAACGGATGACGTTGAGGACGCCGGGGAAGCCCAGCCATTCGGCCAGATGGAAAATCACAGGGAGGCCTCCTTCAACGCAGCCACAAGCTTGCCGAGGCCAATGGAGTTGGACCCTTTCACGAGCAGCACATCGCCATCCCGAAGCGTGGCGCGCGCCCAGGCAAGGGCGGCGGCGGCATCGGCAAGGTGGGACGCACCATCGAGCCGGAGGGCCGCCATTTCGGGGCCGACCAGCGCGAGTTCCGCCACCCCGGCCTCGGCGACGGGGGCAGCGAGCGCCGCATGGCGCGCGTCCGTTTCGTCGCCAAGCTCCCGCATGGCCCCCAGCACGGCGAGGCGCCGCTTTGCCGGGCTGTCCCGAAGCACCGCCAGCGCGGCCGCCATGGAAAGCGGATTGGCGTTGTAGCTTTCGTCGATCAGCGTGGCGGTGCCGCCCGCCACCTGAAGCGTGACGCGCGCGCCCCGGCCGGGCAAATCCTTCAGGCTCGCCAGCGCGAGGCCCGCTTCGGCAAGGTCTCCGCCTGCTGCCTTCACTGCGGCCAGCACCGCCAGCGCGTTGTTCACCCAGTGCCGCCCGGCCATGCCGATGCTGCAATGGACTTCCTCGCCCATCACATCGGCGACGAGCGCCGTGGATGAGGGGCCGATATCCGCCGTTACAACGCGGACGTCGGCCCCGGTCTTCCACCCGAAACTGATGCTGTGGGCCGCATGCCTGGCCGCCGCAGCCGCGAGAAGCGGGGCATGATCATTATCGGCCGGCAGGATCGCCGTGCCGCCGGGCTCCAGCCCCTCGAAGATTTCCGCCTTGGCGCCCGCAATCTCGGCCTCGCCGCCCGGGAAGTGGGCGATATGCGCCGCCGTCACCCAGGTGATCAGCGCCACATGCGGGCGGACGAGGCGGGTGAGGCCCGCCAGTTCGCCCACATGGTTCATGCCCATTTCGAACACGCCGAAGCGGGTGGCGGCCGGCATGCGCGACAGGCTGAGCGGCACACCGGTGTGGTTGTTGTAGCTCTTCACCGAAGCATGGGTGGCATCGGGCGCGATCCGCTCGAAGGCGAGGCGCAGCGCTTCCTTGGTGCCCGTCTTCCCGACACTGCCGGTGACGCCGATGATGGTGGCGTCGGTGCGCCGCCGCGCTGCCACCCCCAGCGCCTGCAGCGCGGTGAAGCTGTCCGTCACCCGGACATGGGGATGATCGACCGGCTGTTCCACAAGGAAGCCCGCCGCGCCGCGCGTGGCGGCCATGTCCACAAACTTGTGGCCGTCGGCCTGTTCGCCGCGCATGGCCACGAACAGTTCGCCGCCGATCACCTCGCGGCTGTCGAACGTCACGCCCTCCACCTCGAACGGGTCGGAGAGGCTGCCGCCGGTGGCAGCCGCGACATCGGCCCCGGTCCACAGCGCGGTCATTTCGGCAACTCCTGCGCCGCTTCACGCGCCACTTCGGCATCGTCGAACGGCAGCACGTCGGTGCCGACGATCTGGCCCTGTTCGTGGCCCTTGCCCGCCAGCAGCACCACATCGCCCGAGCGCGCAGCCGAAACCGCAGCCCGGATCGCGGCGGCCCGGCCCGGCACTTCGCTGGCGCCCGGTGCGGCCGCCATGATCTCGGCGCGGATCGCAGCCGCGTCCTCTGTGCGGGGATTGTCGTCGGTCACGATGGTCAGGTCCGCGTCGCGCACCGCGATGGCGCCCATTTCCGGGCGCTTGCCGCGATCCCGGTCTCCGCCGCAGCCGAACAGCAGGATCAGCCGGTTGGCTGTGTGCGGGCGCAGCGCGGCGACGGCGGCTTCCAGCGCGTCCGGCGTGTGGGCGTAATCGACATAGACCGGCGCGCCCGACGGCGTGATCACCGCGCGCTCCAGCCGCCCGCGCACGCCTGAGACACGGTTCAGGTTCGCCAGCGTCTTCGCAACATCGCCGCCCGTCGCGATCACAAGGCCGGCCGCCACCAGCGCATTGGCCGCCTGATAGCCGCCGATCAGCGGCAGCTTGATGGTGTGGGCGACGCCACCGGCTTCCACCGTCAGCGTCTGGCCCAGCAGCGTCGGCACCCGCTTCACCAGCTTCAGCGCCTCGCCGTCCGGCCCGACCGTCAGCAGTTTCAGGCCGCGTGCCTCGGCCGCCGCGATCACGCGCTCGTTATACTCCGCACCTGCCGCCTGCCGGTCCAGCCAGACCACAGCGGTGCCGTCTGCATCCAGCACTTCGGTGAACAGCCGTAACTTGGCCTCGAAATAGGCCTCCATCGTTTCATGATAGTCCAGATGGTCGCGGGTCAGGTTGGTGAAGGCGGCGGCGCTGACGGGCAGCCCTTCGGTGCGATATTGCGCCAGCCCGTGGGAGGAGGCCTCGAACGCCAGATGGCTGATGCCTTCCAGCGCGAGGCCATGGACGTTGGACAGGAAGGTGACGATGTCCGGCGTGGTGAGCCCGCCCGACCCGGCCTTGTCCTGCCCAGCCGAGGTAATGACACCCAGCGTGCCGAGCGAGGCGGCACGCTCGCCTGCCAGATGCCAGAGCTGCCGCGACAGTTCGGCCGAACTGGTCTTGCCGTTGGTGCCGGTGACGGCCGCCGTGACGGCCGGGAACGGCGCGTAGAAGCTGGCCGCCAGCTGCGCGAACAGGCGGCGTGGTTCCGCATCCGCGATGTGGAGCGCCCCCTCCACCTTCGCTTGCCGACGAGCCACAACGGCGATGGCGCCCGCCTTCACCGCATCCGCGATCACGCTTTCGCCATCGAAGCGCGCACCCTTGAAGGCGCCGAACACGGCGCCGGGCGCCACCTTGCGGTGATCAATGGCGAAGCCCGTGATCCGGGCGCGGATGGATGCGAGGGGGTCGCTCAATGCTGCTCCCCTTCCAGCGGCGGCAGCCCGGCCGCCGCGCGGCGCATGGCATTGGGGTCACGCTTCGGGTCGCGCGGCTTGTAGAGCCCCTCGAACATGCTGAGGTCCGGCTCGGAGGCGCCGGTCATGTCGGGCGCGACGCCCAGCACCGGGGCGATGCGGTTCACCACCCGCTTGAACACCGGCCCCGCGACCGAACCCGCCATGCGCGAGCCGACGGTGGGGTCATCCACCATCGCAATCACCACATAGCGCGGATTGTCCATCGGGAAGGCGCCCGCGAAAGTCGTGATGTTCCGGCGCTTGTCATAGCCGCGGCCATGTTCCAGCACCTTTTCGGCGGTGCCCGTCTTGCCGCCGACGCGATAACCTTCCGCATCGGCCTGACGCCCGGTGCCGTCCAGCACGGCGAGGCGCAGCATGCCGTTCAGATAATGGGAGGTGCGCTCCTGAAACACCCGGCGGCCGGGGCGCTCGGTGCCTTCCGGCACCTTCAGCATCGTGGCCGGCCGATAGATGCCGCCGTTCACCAGCGCCGAGTAGGCGGTGGCCAAGTGCAGCGGCGTCACCGCGATGCCATGGCCGAAGCCGATGGTCAGCACAGAGGCAAGACCCCAGTTGTTCGGCGCCGGGGTCAGCGGCCGGCCGGTTTCCAGCAGTTCGCCGGGCGCGCGGTCCATCATGCCCAGCTCGCGCAGGAAGGCCTCCTGCCGCTGGCGGCCCATGCGCTCTGCCATCTTGGCGGTGGCGACGTTGGAGGAATAGATCAGCGTTTCCGGAACCGTCAGCGGATAGCCCTTGGGGTGGCTGTCTGAAATGCGCTGGCGGCCGACCGCGATGGGGCCGGTGGAAAAGCGCTCGTCCATGCGGGGCAACAGGCCGGAATCCATGGCCATCGCGATGGTGAAGCCCTTGAAGGTGGAGCCAAGCTCATACACGCCGAGCGTCGCCCGGTTCATATGGCTGGGCATGCCGACGAGGCCGCCGGGGCGATTGGAATCGAAGGCCGGGAGAGAGGCGAGCGCCAGCACCTCGCCGGTGTGCACATCCATCACCACGCCCGCCGCCCCGCTCGCCTGCTGCAGGTCCATCTGCGCCTTCAGTTCGGATTCCAGCGCCTGCTGCACCCGCACGTCCATGGAGAGCGCCAGCGGCTGGTCCAGCTTCGCCGGGTCCGTCAGCCGCTGTTCGAAGGCGCGCTCGATGCCGCCCTCGCCGCGACCGTCGATCCCGGTGTAGCCCACCAGATGCGCGGCAAGGCCGACATGCGGGTACAGCCGCTCGGCCTCGCGCTCCAGCGTGAGGCCGGGTTCGCCCAGCCGACGGATCGCCTCCGCCTGTTCGGGCAGGATGCGGCGGGTGATGTAGCGGAACTTGCCGTCGTGGTAGATCGCCGAGCGGATCGCATCGGGCGAACGTTCGGGGAGGATGCGGATCAGCGCCGCGATCAGCGCTTCCTTCTCCTCCGGCGTGCCGATGATGTCGCGCGGGCGGGCGGCCAGCGCATAGGCCTCGAAGCTGGAGGCCAGCGTAACGCCGTTGCGGTCCACGATCTCGGCGCGGATGTTGGGATTGGCAACGGCAGGGCGCGCCCGCTGCACCGGGCCGTCGAACAGCGACAGCTCGATCAGGCGGAAGCCCAGCAGCCCCGTGAAGGCGATGAACACCAGAATGCCGATCGCCAGGCGCTGGCGCGCGAGCCCAAGGGCCATCTGACGATGACCGGGCAGGCGGACAGCAACACGGGGCGCGGCGGCTGGGCTCATCTTAGCGGTTGGCACCTCCGGCGGCGAAGTTCAGTTCGACTTCACGGATAAGGTCGGCAGGCGCGTCGGTGGCCGGCCGCTCGATGGCAGGCCGCTCCAGCCCGGCGCGGGGTGCGGGCGCCTGCATCGACACGCGCTCGATGGCGACAGCGGCGGGAACGGCGGCCACCGGCGCAGGGCGCATCGCCGGGGTGGCCGCAGGCGCCTCGGCGCTGACGAGCAGCGGGCGCGACGTAGCATGTGTTTCGGGCGCGAGGTCCCGCACCGCCAGCTGGGCGCGGGGCGCGGCAGGAGCAGCCGTCTCGATGGCGTCGCCATAGTTGGCGAGCAGCACCGGATTGGCCAGATACTGGCTGGCGCTGATCGGCACCATGCCCAGCACGCTGTCGTTCCAGCGCTGCAGCTGGGGCATGCGCATGCGCACGCGCAGTTCCGCGTCCAGCGCCTTCAGATCGGATTCCAGCGCCGAATTCTGCCGCGCCAGCTTTTCCACGTCGCGCCGCTCGGCTGCCACCTTCAGCGAGAGCGAGTAGCTTGTCACAGCCACTGCGATGGTGCCCGCGACCAGCCAGGCCGTGGCCGCCCACGTCCGACGGCCAGCGGATTTCGCCGGAGCCTCATTTCCCCAGCCGCGCGAATCAGCGGTGGCGCGCATCATCCCTGCCATGGTCAGCTCCCCTTCTTCTGTTGGCCCCAACCGGGCGCGGCCGTGCGGCGCGCCCAGCGCAGCGTTGCGGAGCGCGCGCGCGGGTTTGCGCTCACTTCCGCGTCGGATGGCCGCTCGGCCTTGGCCGGGCGTTCGAAACTCGGCGCCCGCTCGGGCGCGCTCGCCGGCAAATGGCGCGAACCCGCCGGAAGGCTCCCCGAGCGTTCGGCCAGGAAGTGCTTCACGATGCGGTCTTCCAGGCTGTGAAAGCTGACAACCGCGAGGCGGCCACCCGGCTTCAGAACAGCTTCCGCCGCATCAAGGCCGCGCTCCAGCTCGCCCAGCTCGTCGTTCACGCGAATGCGGATCGCCTGAAAGCTGCGCGTGGCCGGGTCGCGCTTGGTGTCGCGGGGCGCCTTCACCACGCGCCGGATCATCGCCGCGAGCTGGCCCGTGGTCTCGAACGGCCGGTCCGCCACAATGGCACGGGCGATGCGGCGCGCGGCCGGCTCTTCGCCATAATGGAACAGCACGTCGGCGATCTCGCCTTCGGACGCTGTGTTCAGGAAATCCGCCGCGCTTTCGCCGCTGCCGGACAGCCGCATGTCCAGCGGCCCGTCGGACTGGAAGCTGAGGCCATAGGCCGGATCGTCCATCTGAATGGAGGAGTAGCCGAGGTCGAGCGCCACCGCATCGACCGAGGCGTCGCCCAGCTCCTCCGCCATATGGGCGAAGGTGCGGGTGTAGAGGCGCAGGCGGGGCGCATATTCGGCGACCATCAGCGCGGCGCGGGACACGGCGCGCGGATCGCGATCGAACCCGTCCACCTCGGCGCCCGCATTCAGCCCGGCGCGGGCATAGCCGCCCCCGCCGAAGGTGCCGTCCACCATCCGCTCACCCGGAACAAGCGACAGCGCCGACATCACGTTGTTGAGCATGACCGGCGCGTGCGTGAGACCAAAGGCCCCGGCGGTCACTGCGCCCTCCCGGCCAGCAGGGCCTTCACCAGCTTCACCACGCGGGGGTCCTGCCCCTCCTGCGCCAGGAAGATCTCGGGCGCCCAGATCTCGAAATGATGGCCGAGCCCCATGAACAGCACGTGGGAGCCGATCTCGCCCATCTCCCGCATCAGCGGCGAGAGGATGATGCGGCCGTTGTCGTCATATTTCAGATGCTCGGTGGCACCGAAGATGGAGCGGGACTTCAGGCTGCGCGCCGGGCCGAAATCGGCCGCGAACTCCTCGTCCAGCCGGGATTCGAGTCGCTCGAAATAGCTGATGTCATAGCCGATCAGGCAGGGCGAATGCTCGTCCGGGCCGATCACCAGTTCCCGAGTCTGGCTGCGCGCCTCGATGGTCTCGCGCAGGGACGACGGAACGGACAGCCGATGCTTGGCATCGACCCCGTTCACATAAGTCCCTGAAAAATACCCGCGAATGACCCGAACCCCTCTTTTCGGGTGCGCCGGCGCCGACGTTTACGAGGCGGGGGAATGCCTTCGAGAAACGGCCGGAGCGCCTGCCAGCCCTGTGGAAAAGGGATAGCATGGGCTTTCGTGGGTATTCAATGGGATTTTATGGTCAGTCTGGCAGTCTTATTTGCAACCCGTTGAATTGTCGTCGTTTTCCAAAACACCGTTCGGCGCATGGATTTTCCAGAAGCCTGTGGAAAACTCTGTTGGCGAATGGGCGCGGCCGGGTGATCCGGACGCGCTGCCCATCAAAGCCCATGGAACCCTGCATCAGGGCAGCGCGTCCTTGACGCGAAAAGCATAGCGCCGCGCGGCGCGCACGCTCTCCAGCGTGTCAGACGTCAGGCGCAGGAAATATCGGCCGTCGCCGTCCGACACCTGCTGCAGATCGATGATGGTGCCGTCCGTCAGCTTCACCCTCAGCAGTTTCGCCCCGGCCCAGCCGACATCGGCGCCGGCCACGAAATCCTTCGCGCCCAGTTCCGACAGGATGGCGGCAACCTCCACCGTCGCCTCCGGCGACAGCAGCTTCGTGCCCTCGGGCGTCAGTTCCTCGACAGCAGCGATGCGGTCGGCCGGAATTCGCGGCGCCTGCAGGCTGGACCATGCCGACGGCCAGACGGGCAGCGCCGGAGTCTTCGCCAGCGCCAGGCGCTTGCCGTCCGGCAGGCGCGTCGCCTCCCCGGCCCAGAAAGCGGCCTCGCCCAGCGGGCGGCCCCCTTCATCCGACAGGCGAACCTTCAGCGGCGCCCGGCCCTGCGCCGGGGCAGACGCATCCAGCGGACGCCCCCTGAGATCCACCAGCGTTTCTAGCGCCGCCTTCACCCGCGCCTGATCGGCCGGGGCATCAGCGGCGGACGGAATCTCCCATGTGCCGGTGCCGGCCTTGCGCGCCAGCAGCACCCGGTCTCCTTCGCGGGAGAGTTCGATCTGCGCGACCGCCTCGCTGTCGATATCCGGCAGCAGCTGCTCGGTGCCCGCGGATTGCCGCCACAGGTTCGCGCCAAGCAACGCCATCGGCGCCAGCAGCAGCGCAAGCACGAGCCAGCGGGGATTCATGCGCTAGATTTCGACAGGCCGGCTCGGATTGGCGGCACCAAGGCCGTCCGAAAGGCCCTGATCCGAAGAGGGCGCAATCGACGGCTGCGCTTCCGCCAGTGGAGGCGGAGGCGGCGGCAAAGGCTGGCTGGCCTTTTCACTGCCGGGGGCGACACCCAGTTGGGCAAGGGGCTCACCGGGGTCAGCTGCCTGTGCGGCTGCGACCCTTGCCTGTTGCGCCGGGTCTGGCGCGAACAGAAGGGCTGCTGCCGCCGTCACCAGAAAGACGACGGCCAGCCCTGTGAGACCGGCTCGAATGCGATCCATGACAGGGAATCTAGTTGACTGTTGCCCAAATGTCGAGGTGCGACAATCAGACGCCTGTCAAATTTCCTGCCAGCCCGCGCGGCGGCGCAAGCGGCAGGCCTTTCGCCGCCAGCCAGTCGGGGTTCCAGATGGTGGACAGATAACGGCTGCCGTTGTCGCACAGGATGGTGACGATGCGCTTGCCCGGCCCCAGTTGCCGCGCCAGCTTTTCCGCCCCGGCCACATTGATCGCGCTGGACAGGCCCAGGTGCAGGCCGTCCCGCTCCATCAGCTCGTACAGGATCGGAAACGCCTCCTGGTCGGACACGCGGAAGGCGGTGTCGATGGGCGCGCCGTCCAGATTGGCGGTGATGCGGCTCTGGCCGATACCTTCCGCGACGCTGTTGCCGTCCGCCTTCAGCTCGCCGCTGGTGAACCAGCTGTAGAGCGAGGCGCCATCCGGATCAGCCAGCCCCACCACGATGTCGGGGTTCTGTTCCTTCAGGCCCAGCCCCACGCCCGCCACCGTGCCGCCGGTGCCCGCCGCGCAGATGAAGCCGTCCACCCGGCCCTCCAGCGCCTCCCAGATTTCGGGCGCGGTGGATTTGATGTGCGCCAGCCGGTTGGCGATGTTGTCGAACTGGTTTGCCCAGACCGCACCCGGCGTTTCCTCCGCCAGCCGGCGCGAGGTGTGCACATAATGGCCGGGGTTGGCGTAGCTGGTGGCGGGCACCAGCACCAGTTCGGCGCCCAGCGCGCGCAGGGCGTCCTTCTTTTCCTGGCTCTGGGTTTCCGGCATCACGATCACGGTGCGATAGCCCAGCGAACCGCCGATCACGGCCAGCCCGATCCCGGTGTTGCCGGCCGTCCCCTCCACGATGGTGCCGCCGGGCTTCAGGGTGCCTGACTGCTCGGCGTCGCGGATAATCCACAGTGCGGCGCGATCCTTCACCGAGCCGCCCGGGTTCAGGAACTCGCACTTGCCGAAGATATCGCAGCCGGTGCGTTCGGACGGGCCCTTCAGCCGGACAAGGGGGGTGGCGCCGACAAGGCCGGCGATATCGTTTGAGACTCTCAGCATGGCCCTTCCTACCACGCTCGTCCCGGCTTTCCAGCTTGCAGACGCACAGCAAAATCATCCAGCTTGAAAGCTGGGCCATTTATGGCGATTGGCCCTGCCCTATGTTGCCCTGCCGTCATTTGCTGCCCGTTTCGCTGGCCCTGATGCTGCTGGCCTGCCGCGGCGGCGCGGATGAGGCGCCGCCGCTGCAGGTGGATGCGGTGGGCGACGGCGCGGCCCGCACCATCGTGGCCGACGCGCTGAACGCCGGGCTGACCTCGCGCGATTCGGCGGGGTTGGTGGTGCCCGGTCTCGCGCAGAGCTGGCGGGTGTCCGACGACGGTCTTTCCATCGTGTTCCGCCTGCGTCAGGCCCAGTTCGCGGGTGGCGCGGATGTCACGGCTGCTGATGTGGTCGCGTCTCTGGAACGGGCGCGCAAGGGCGGGGCCGGGGCGATGGCGCGGGACCTGCTGGCCGGCGTGACGGCCGTGAGCGCACCGCTCGACAGCGTGATCGAACTGCAGCTCTCCACGCCGCAGCCGGAACTGCTGGAACTGCTCGCCACCCCGCCTCTCGCCATCCGCGCCCGGCGCAGCCGGGAGACGGCCGGCGCCTATCTGGTGTCACTGCCGCCCAAGGAGGCGGCCCCGGCCAGCGGCACCGCGCTGCGCGCGAACCCGCGTTACTTCGCCGCCGAGCGGGTGACGCTGGAGGCTGCGACCGTTCACGGCTTCGATGCCGAAGCCGCCCTTCAGCGCTTCAACCGGGGCGAGACGGACCTTGTGCTGGGTGGCGGGCTGGACGGGCTGGGATCGGCCCGCGCGACGGCCCCGCGCGGCACCTTGCAGCTGGAACAGCCGCGTGCCGCGCTGCTGCTGCTGCTGAACCAGAAGGAAGGCCCGCTGGCCGATCTGCGCGTGCGGCGCGCGCTGGCGCTGGCCATTGACCGCGCCGCGCTGGGGGAAGCCTTCTTCGGCACCCGCAGCGCAGGCGAAGTCCGCGCGCTGTCGCCCACCAACATCGCGGGCTATGCTCCGCCCGAGCCGGGCTGGGTGGCACAACCCTTCGTCGGGCGGCAGGAAGAGGCCCGGCGGCTGCTGACGGAGGCCGGGTTCGATCCCGTCTCCAGCCGGCTGAAGCTCGCGGTCAGCATCCATTACTCGCCCGGCGAAGCGAGGCTGATCGAGCTGGTGGCGCGCGACCTCGCGCAGGTGGGCGTGGACCTGACGCTGGAGCGGCGCGACGCAGATGCCCAGCGCCGCGCCATTTCGGCGGGCGACTTCCAGCTGGCGCTGATCCGCCGCCAGACCCCGGTCGACAGCCCGCTGCCGTTCCTGTGGCCCAATCTGTGCCGACGCAACAGCCATGGCGTCTGCCTGCCCGAGGCGGACAAACTCTATGCCGAAAGCTGGGTCGCGCCCACGCGCGGCGCCCGGCTTAAGGCGCTTGCGGACGCGGAACGGCTGTGGGCGGAAAATGGCGCAGCCATCGGGCTGGTGCAGCCGATCGGCTGGTCGCTCGTCTCCCCGCGCGTGTCCGGCTTCACCCCCAATCCCGGCGGCATCCACTCGCTGCGCCACCTCTCCATCGACTTGACCCGCAGGCTGCTGAAATAGTCGCAACGGGCAATCCTGCCCGCCCGCAGCGCAACAAGCCGCTTCCCCGGCCCCCGGCTTGCTGTATAGAAGTCTGAAAAATCGGTCTGGCAGGGAATCCTTCACGCATGAAATTGGTCGTCGAGCGCGCCGCACTTCTGAAGGCGCTGGGCCATGTGCAATCGGTGGTGGAGCGGCGGAACACCATTCCGATCCTGTCCAACGTGCTGCTGTCGGCCGACGGCCAGTCTCTGAAGCTGATGGCGACCGACCTGGACCTCCAGATCGTGGAAGAAGTGCCGGCCACCGTTGAAACCGCGGGCGCCACCACGGTTTCGGCCCACACCCTGTTCGATATCGTGCGCAAGCTGCCGGACGGCGCGCAGGTCACGCTGGATGCCGCCTCGTCCAAGATGGCGGTGACGGCCGGGCGGGCGCGCTTCTCCCTGCAGACCCTGCCCCGCGAAGATTTCCCGGTGATCGGTGAAAGCGACCTGCCCGTCAGCTTCAGCCTGCCGGCGGATACGCTGGTGACGCTGATCGACAAGACCCGCTTTGCGATCTCCACCGAGGAGACCCGCTATTACCTGAACGGCATTTTCGTGCATGCCCCCGCGCAGGGCAGCCAGGGCGCGCCGGGCGGCACGCTGCGTGCGGTGGCGACTGACGGCCACCGGCTGGCGCGGGTGGAAATCCCGCTGCCGGAAGGTGCGGCCGGCATGCCGGACATCATCATTCCCCGGAAGTGCGTGGCCGAAGTGCGCAAGCTGCTGGACGAGCGCGGCGGCGACGTCGGCGTCTCGCTCAGCCAGTCCAAGATCCGCTTCGCCATCGGGCAGGCGGTCCTCACGTCCAAGCTGATCGACGGCACCTTCCCGGATTACAGCCGGGTGATCCCCACCGCGAACGACAAGCTGCTGAAGATCGACCCGTCGACGCTGGCCGAGGGCGTGGACCGGGTGACGGCGATCGCCAGCGAGAAGACCCGCGCGGTGAAGCTGAGCCTGGACCGCGACCGCGTGACGCTGAGCGTGACCAGCCCGGAGAACGGCACTGCGAGCGAGGATGTGCCTGCCGACTATGCCGCGGCCGGGTTCGACGTGGGCTTCAACAGCCGCTACCTGCTGGATATCCTGGCCCAGCTTGAGGGCGATCTGGTCGAAGTCCATATGGCGGATGCTGCCGCCCCCACGCTCATCCGCGAATCCGAAGGCTCCGAAGCCCTCTATGTGCTGATGCCGATGCGGGTCTGACAGGCGGCGCCGGAGACCGCCAGCAGATGCCGATCAAGAAACCCAAGGCCCTGAAGATGCCGACGCCGTTCGCCGACCAGCATGAGTCGGCGGACGACGATGCCCGGCGCCGGGCGCTGCTGATGAAGCGCGAGCTGGACGAGGCCGGAGGCTTCAGCTGGAACGCGCCGCGGCAGGGGCTGGTGGCACGCTGGCGCGCGCAGCCGCTGTACAAGACGCTGTTCGGCTTCGGCGCGCTGGCGATGGGCGGGGTGATCGTGGGCAGCTTCCTGATCGCGATGGACAGCGGCATCGAGGTGCCCGAACGCATCGTCTATTTCGAAAGCTGGGGCGGCGGGCGCACGTCGGAAGATGCCGTGTCCGAGCGCGAGGAAGCGATGGACAAGCTGCGGGCGCAGGTGGAAGCCAACCGCCGCGCCTATGAGGCCGAACAGGCCCGGCTGAAGGCGCTGGAGGCCGAGAAAGCGGCAGCCCGGCAGGCCAGTAGTTGAGGTCTGACACCGAGTGGATGGCCGCCGCGCTGGCGCTGGCGCGGCGCGGGCGCGGTCGCACCGGCGCCAATCCCAATGTCGGTTGCCTGCTGGTGAAGGACGGCCGCGTGATCGGGCGCGGCCACACACAGGATGGCGGCCGCCCCCATGCCGAGGCGATGGCGCTGCAACAGGCGGGCGTGGCCGCGCGCGGGGCCACGGCCTATGTCACGCTGGAGCCCTGCGCCCATGTTTCTCCGCGAGGACCAGCCTGCGCCGATACGCTGGTGGCGGCGGGAATTGCACGCTGTGTGGTCGCGATGCAGGATCCTGACGCGCGCACGGCGGGCAAGGGGGTAGCGCGGCTGCGCGAGGCGCAAATCGAGACCGTGACCGGCGTGCTGCAAGCGGAAGCGGAGGCCGAGCTTCGCGGCTTCACCGGGCGGCTGCAATCGGGCCGCGCGGAACTGACACTGAAGCTGGCGCTGTCGCTGGACGGGAGGCTGGCGATGGCGGACGGCCGCAGCCAGTGGATCACCGGCGAGGCGGCCCGCGCCTACGCCCATGCGCTGCGCGCAGAGGCCGATCTGGTGCTGGTGGGTGGCGGCACGCTGCGCAGCGATGCGCCGAAACTGACCGCCCGTCTGCCGGGCAGCACGGCGCCGCAGCCGCTGCGCGCGGTACTGACAGCCGGGCCGGTTCCCGAAGGCTTCATCGCCCTGCCCTCCCTCGCCGCGCTGGATGCGCTGGTCGCGGAGCGGCAGCTGAACCGCATCCTGTGCGAAGGCGGCGGCGGGCTGGCCGCCGCGCTGCTGGCGGCGGGCCGTGTCGACCGGCTGGCCATCCTGCGCGCGCCGATATTGATCGGGAACGGCATCGGGCTGGAGGCGCTGAGCCCGCATGATCTCGCGGAAACCCATGGCCGCTGGCGGCTCACCGACAGCCGGATGCTGGGGCCGGACCGGCTGGAGCTTTACTCCGCCATATCCTCCATCTCATCGAACACCGCCGACACCCGGCCATAGCGTCCGGTCCGGCTGGCCGGGTCGCTCCGAACCTTGCCGACCCACCACAGCCCGGCGCCCACCAGCGCCATCGGAAGGCTGGTGGGCAACAGCCCCGCCCAGGACAATTTCAGTTCCTCACCCGGCGCGATACGGTCCAGCAGCGCAGGATTCCCAAGCGTCGCCGACATCAGCAGGGTAAGCAGCACGCCGCCCACCGATGCGCCCATCAGGATCAGCCCTGCCGGGATCAGCCGCCCGTCGGGCTCTGTCAGCAGCCCCAGCAGCAGCGGGATCAGGGCCAGCAGAAGATAGACGAGCAGGGCCATGCGGGTCTGGAAAGTCCCGCCGTCGTGAAAGGCCATGGAGCCGAACAACGGCGCCAGCGCCAGCATGATGATCGCCAGCAGATAGAGCAGAACGGCAATGATCTTGCGCAAGCGACCCTTCCTCCGCATCTTTGACGCTAGCGCCCGCCCCTCGCAGATTCCAGCTCTTTCCTGGTTAAGGCGCGCGGCCTACAGGGCGTTATGTTCACCGGAATCATCACCGACATCGGCGAAATCACTGGCGTGGAGCAAAAGCCCGGCGCGGACCTGAGGCTGACCATCCGGGGCCAGGCCGACCTGTCCAACGTCGCCATCGGGGCCTCCATCGCCTGCTCGGGCGTGTGCCTCACCGTCACCACGCGGGCCGGCAACAGCTTCACCGTGGACGTGTCGGCGGAAACCGTCTCCCGCACGGCACCGCTCTGGGCCGAGGGCGGCAGGCTCAATCTGGAGCGCTCGCTGAAGCTGGGCGATGAACTGGGCGGCCATATCGTGACCGGCCATGTCGATGGCCTCGGCACCGTGGAACTGGTGGAGGCGGTGGACGGATCCACCCATCTCGTCATACGCGCGCCCGCCGCGCTGGCGCCGATGATCGCGCCGAAGGGCTCCATCACGGTCGACGGCGTCTCTCTCACGGTGAATTCCATTGACGACCTGCCCGGCGGCGACGCGCTGTTCCACCTGAACATCATCCCGCACACTGCAGAATGGACCACGCTGGGAACGGCGACGGCAGGGCGCGCGGTGAATCTGGAAGTGGATGTGCTCGCCCGCTATCTGCAACGCATGACGAGCGCCAGATTCACATCCTGATGTGATTATGAGGATTGCCTGTCACATTGACATGTGACACTGCGCGCCCATGGCTCAGCAGATTCTCGATCGCATCCGGTCCCACCTTGCCAACACAGGCCTCAGCCGCTCCGGGCTGGCGCGCGCGGCCGGCCTGCACGCCAACACCCTGCGCGATCTGGACGAACCCGGCTGGAACCCCACGGCAGAGACGCTGCGCAAGCTGGAGGCCTTCCTTTCGGGCAGCGGCCCCAGCCCGCTGGTGCCCATCGAGGAGATCATCGCCGAGGCGCGCAACGGCCGCATGTATATCCTCGTCGACGATGAGGACCGGGAGAATGAGGGCGACCTGATCATCCCCGCCCAGATGGCGACACCCGATGCCATCAACTTCATGGCGACCCACGGGCGCGGCCTCATCTGCCTGTCCCTTTCGAAGGCGCGGGTCGATCAGCTGGGCCTGCCGCTGATGTCCGCCATGAACCGCACCCGGCATGAAACCGCCTTCACCGTCTCCATCGAGGCGAAGGACGGCGTCACCACGGGCATTTCGGCGGCGGACCGGGCACGCACCGTGGCGGTCGCCATCGATGCCGGGAAAGGCGCCGATTCCATCGTGACTCCCGGCCATGTCTTTCCGCTGGTGGCGCGCGACGGCGGCGTGCTGGTGCGCGCCGGCCATACCGAGGCGGCCGTGGACGTCAGCCGGCTGGCGGGCCTCAACCCCTCCGGCGTGATCTGCGAGATCATGAACGAGGACGGCTCCATGGCGCGGCTGGACGATCTGATCCCCTTCGCCCGCCGCCACGGGCTGAAGATCGGCACCATCCGCGACCTGATCGCCTATCGCATGCGCCACGACCATCTGGTGGCGAAGGTGGCCGAAGTGGAGATCGACAGCGAGCATGGCGGCCGCTGGACCGCAATGACCTATGCCAACACCGCCGAATATGCCGAGCATCTGGTGCTGCAGAAGGGCCGCATCGAGCCCGGCAAGCCCACGCTCGTCCGCGTGCACAGCGTGAATGCCTTCGCGGATCTGTTCGCCGAAACCGGCGGCCGCGCCGGGCTGATCGGGCGGGCGATGGACCTGATCGCCGAGGAAGGCGCGGGCGTGCTGATCCTGATCCGCGACAGCCGCGCGGACGGCCTGTCGCAGCAGATGAAGGCGCGCGGGCTGGGCGATTACAGCCATGTGCGCGAGCTGGGCGTCGGCTCGCAGATCCTCGTCGACCTTGGCGTCAACGAGATGGAGCTTCTCTCCACCGGGCACCGCGCCTATGTCGGGCTCGAGGGCTATGGCCTGAAGGTCGTGGCGGAACGACCGCTCAACTGAACTGCAAGGAACAATCCATGGCCAAGGTCCTGATCGTCGGCGCGGGCTTCTACCGCCATATCTTCGAGCTTCAGCTGCAAGGCGCCAGGGCCGCGCTGGAAGCCGGCGGGCACAAATATGAACTGATCGAAGTGCCCGGCGCGCTGGAAATCCCGGCCGCCATCTCCATGGCGGCCGATACCGGCGCCTACGACGCCTATGTGGCGCTGGGCTGCGTGATCCGGGGCGAAACCTTCCACTTCGAGATCGTCTCCACCGAAAGCGCACGTGGCATCATGGCGCTGACGCTGGACGGACTGCCGGTGGGCAACGGCATCCTGACGGTGGAGAACGAAGCCCAGGCGCTGGCACGCGCCGACCCGACGCAGAAGAACAAGGCCGGCGAAGCGGTGGGCGCGGCGCTGGCGCTGCTGGAGCTGAAGCGGCAGTTTGGCTGACAGGCCTCCCGAAGGCCGGGCATCACGCGACAACCCGATGAGCCGCGCGACACCCGACCCCCGCTGGGAACCCGAGCCGCTGCGGAGTGGGGCCATCCGCAGCGTCTTCGATAGAGTAGAGCGGGAAACGGCGGGAAAACGGGTCAGGTTGCGCCATGCTTTGCCATTTGCGCGCCACAGGCTAAGGGCGCGAGATGGCATCTGTTCCCCCCACCGATCTGGCGCGAATCCGCAACTTCTCGATCATCGCGCACATTGACCATGGCAAGTCCACGCTGGCCGACCGGCTGATCCAGGCGACGGGTGGCCTGTCTGAGCGCGAGATGTCCGCGCAGGTGCTGGACAATATGGATATCGAGAAGGAACGCGGCATCACCATCAAGGCGCAGACGGTGCGGCTTGAGTACAAGGCGCACGACGGCAAGAGCTATATCCTGAACCTGATGGATACGCCCGGCCATGTGGACTTCGCCTATGAAGTCAGCCGGTCGCTGGCGGCGTGCGAGGGTGCGTTGCTGGTGGTGGATGCCGCGCAGGGCGTGGAGGCGCAGACGCTCGCCAACGTCTATCAGTCGATCGAGCATGACCATGAGATCGTGCCCGTCATCAACAAGGTGGATCTGCCCAGCGCGGAGCCGGAAAAGGTGAAGGCCGAGATCGAGGAGATCATCGGGCTGGACGCCTCCGACGCGGTGCTGGCCAGCGCCAAGTCCGGCCTTGGCATTGGCGAGGTGCTGGAAGCCATCGTAAAGCGGATTCCGCCGCCCAAGGGTGATGCGACCGCGCCGCTGAAGGCCATGCTGGTGGACAGCTGGTACGACCCCTATCTGGGCGTCGTCATCCTTGTGCGCGTGATCGACGGGGTGATCCGCAAGGGCCAGAATGTGAAGTTCATGGCCGGCGGCACCGAGCATCTGGTGGATCGCGTCGGCGCCTTCCGACCCAAGATCGAGCAGCTGCCGCAGCTGGGTCCGGGCGAGATCGGCTTCATCACCGCGCAGATCAAGGAAATCGCGCAGGCCCGCGTGGGCGACACAATCACCGACGTGAAGCGACCGGCGGCCGAAGCCCTGCCGGGCTTCAAGGAAGTGCAGCCGGTGGTGTTCTGCGGGCTGTTCCCGACCGATGCGGCCGATTTCGAGAAGCTGCGCGACAGCATCTACAAGCTCAGGCTGAACGATGCCTCGTTCAGCTTCGAGATGGAGACGAGCGCGGCGCTGGGCTTCGGCTTCCGCTGCGGCTTCCTGGGGCTGCTGCACCTTGAGATCATCCAGGAGCGGCTGAGCCGCGAATATGACCTGGACCTGATCACCACGGCGCCCAGCGTGGTGTATCGGATCCATCTCACCGACGGCAGCGTGATCGAACTGCACAACCCGGCCGACATGCCGGACCCGGTGAAGATCGATCATATCGAAGAGCCGTGGATCGAGGCGGTGATCTATGTGCCCGACGAGCATCTGGGCGCGATCCTGAAGCTGTGCCAGGACCGGCGCGGCATCCAGAAGAACCTGACCTATGTGGGCGGCCGGGCGCAGCTGACCTACGAACTGCCGCTGAACGAAGTGGTGTTCGATTTCTATGACCGGCTGAAGAGCATCAGCCGGGGCTATGCCAGCTTCGATTACCACCAGATCGGCCATCGCGAGGGCGATCTGGTGAAGATGACCATATTGGTGAACGGCGAACAGGTGGATGCGTTGAGCATGATCGTGCACCGCGACGCCGCCGAAGGCCGCGGCCGGCACATGTGCGAGCGGCTGAAGGACCTGATCCCCAGACACCTGTTCAAGATTCCCATTCAGGCCGCCATCGGCGGCAAGGTGGTGGCGCGTGAGACCATCGCGGCGATGCGCAAGGACGTGACCGCGAAATGCTATGGCGGCGACATCAGCCGGAAGAAGAAGCTGCTGGAGAAGCAAAAAGAGGGCAAGAAGCGGATGCGGCAGTATGGCAGCGTCGATATTCCGCAGGAGGCGTTCATTGCGGCGTTGCGGATGGGGGACGAGTGAAGGCGGCTGCGATTAAGGCGCAGCCTTAGCTCGCCGAAGCGCCCGGCCGGCTGAGCGGGCGATCTCTATCGCCGGCCAGTCCGACGGCGCAGGCTTTGCCTGTGCTTTTCCTTTCTTCCCTTCTCCACCAAAGCGGACTCGGCGGCTTGGCCGCCGGCCGCGTGGAACATACGGATAACCACATCGGTTGTTCCACGTGGAACATCGTCCTACACTTTGTTCTCAACGGCTTGCATGTAGGAGCTGTTGGATTTGTAGGAGAATCCAGCGACGATCAGCGCTTCGGACACCCCGCTTCAGGCTCAATCCTTCACTGGATGCCCCAGTGCGTCTTTCACATAAAGCTCGCGCACCAGCACATAGCCAGCCACCAGGATCGGGCCGCCCAGCAGCACGCCGACGATGCCGAATAGCGCGCCGATCGCCAGCAGGCCGAACAGGGTGAGCGCTGGCGGCACGTTCACCGTGCGCTGCATGATGAGAGGCTCGATCACGCTGCCCGCCAGCTGCTGCACCACCAGATAGAGCAGCACCGTCATCAGGAAGGTGTGGGTGTCGACCGTCAGCGCCACCAGCAGGCCGACGGCCGCGCCGACCAGCGGGCCGATCATCGGGATGAAGCCGCACAGCCCGGCGATCAGCCCCAGCGCCACCGGGGTCGGCACGCCGATCAGCGTGAGGCCACCGGTGATGAAGAAGGCCGTGAAGGTCATGGAGATGAACTGGCCCTTCAGCCAGGCGCGCAGCGCATGGCCCGTCCTGTCGATGGCATGGTTGGCCAGCTGTGCGCGGTGGCCCGGCGCCAGCAGCACGACGCCGCGCTGATAGACCCCCGGCTGCGCCGCCATATAGATGCCGCCCATCACCGCCAGCGCGAGGCCGGTGACGGTGCCGCTGATGCCGGACACCAGGCTGCTGACGATGCTGATGATGGTGCTGCCGCTGGGGATCGAGCTTTTGATCTGCTCGTTCACCTGATCCTGATAGCCGCTGTCGGCGACGATGCGGGACAGATCGGCCCAGGCCTTGGGGAGCCGCGCGCCCAGTTCCCGCAGCTGACTGGAGATTTCCTGCCCGAAGAAATAGAATAGCCCCGCCAGCAGGCCGAACAGCGAGATGGTGGCGACGGCCAGCGACATCCGGTGCCCCAGCCCCGTCAGCCGGCCGATGCGGTTGGACAGCGCGTTGAGGATGATACCCACCAGCACGCCCGCGAACACGATCAGCAGCACGTCCCGCATGCGCCACAGCGCCAGCGTGACAACCACCAGCAGGATGGTGAGCAGCACGCGCACGGCATATTCGCCGCGCGTGAGGGGGCCGGCGGAGCCTGCTGAAGCGTCGCTCATCTCGGCCCGCGCCCCGCCCTATTTCCGCAGGGAGAGGAAGGCGCGGTCACCCCGAAGAGCGCCCCACCATGTGAGCGGGTTCAGTGTCTGCGAACCATCGAGCGAGAAGGTGGTGAATTCGGCGCGACCCACGATGTTTTCATAGGGCACCAGCCCCAGCCCGCCGATTTCGGGCGGCACCCGGCTGTCCATCGAATTGTCGCGGTTGTCGCCCATCAGGAACAGCGTGCCTTCGGGCACGGTGATGGGGCCGAAATTGTCCCGCTCCGTCATGGCCATGTCCAGCGTATCGTAGCTGCGGCCGTTGGGGAGCGTTTCCCGGAAGGTGGGGTAGCGGCAGACCGGCACGCCCGCCGAATCCAGCCCCCGGAACTGCGGCATGTAGGGGCAGTCGGTGTTGGGCGTCACGCGAAGCTCGGTATCAGGCCGCTGCGCGCGCGGCACCGGCTTGCCGTTCAGGATCAGCGCGCCGTCGCGCATCTCCACCGTGTCGCCCGGCAGCGCGATCACGCGCTTGATCCAGTCCGCCCCGTCGGACGGGCTCTTGATGACGATGATGTCGCCCGGATCGGGATAGCGGCCGAACAGCCTCCCGGGCATGTGCGGCAGGATCGGCAGCGAAGGCGAGAGATAGGAGAAGCCGTAGGGGTATTTGGTGACAATCAGCCTGTCCCCCACCAGCAGCGTCGCCATCATCGATTCCGACGGGATGAAGAAAGGCTTGGCCACGAAGCTGTGGATGCCCAGCACGATCAGGATGAGCACCGCCCATTGCTGGATCTCGCGGCGCCAGCTGAAGGGCTCTTTCGGTGGCTTGGTGACGTCTGTCGCTGGAGCGTTCATTCAGGACTCGCGGTTATGAGCACGATGGCCTGTGCCCAGGGGTGATCGTCAGTCAGGGTCAGGTGAACATCCGCCTTATGCCCCGGCGGCGTGATGGCGGCAAGGCGGGCGGCCGCGCCGCCCGTCAAGTGCAGCGTGGGGCGGCCCGACGGCAGGTTCACGACGCCGATGTCACGGAAGAACACGCCGGCGCGGAAGCCGGTGCCCAGCGCCTTGGACGCTGCCTCTTTCGCGGCGAAACGCTTGGCATAGGTGGCCGTGCGGGTGAGCTGGCGGCGGTTGGCCTTGGCCTGTTCGGTTTCGGTGAAGATGCGGTCGATGAAGCGCTGGCCGAAGCGGTCGATCGACGCCTGGATGCGATCGATGTTGCACAGGTCATTGCCCAGGCCGACGATCATCATTGGCGCGCCTCATCCATCAGCGTCCGCATCTGCCTGATCGATGCTTCAAGCCCGATGAACACAGCCTCCCCGATCAGGAAATGGCCGATGTTCAGTTCCGCGAGCTGCGGGATGGCGGCGACGGGCTGCACATTGTCGAAGGTGAGGCCGTGGCCGGCGTGGACCTCCAGCCCCAGCGACTCAGCCAGCGCGGCGCCGTCCACCAGCGCCTGCAGCGCATCCGGCTCGCCATGGGCGTAAGGTCCCGTGTGCAGTTCCACCACCGGCGCGCCCAGCCGGGCCGCCATCTCGATCTGGCGCGGATCCGGCGCGATGAACAGCGAGACGCGGATGCCCGCCGCCGACAGTTTCTGGATGAGCGGGGCGAGGTGATTGTGCTGGCCGGCGGCATCCAGCCCGCCTTCCGTCGTGCGCTCGGCCCGGCGTTCGGGCACGATGCAGGCGGCGCGCGGGCGATGCTTCAGCGCGATGGCCAGCATTTCGTCGGTCGCCGCCATCTCAAGGTTCAGCGGCAGCGCGATGCCCGTCACCAGCTCGGCGATGTCGGCATCCGTCATGTGGCGGCGGTCCTCGCGCAGGTGCGCGGTGATACCGTCCGCACCCGAGGCCGTCGCCAGTTCGGCCGCGCGCAGCGGGCTGGGATGGTCTCCGCCCCGCGCGTTGCGGATGGTGGCGACATGGTCGATGTTGACCCCGAGACGGAGCCGGGCGCTCACGCCGCGCGGCTTCCCGGCTTCACCGCCGGGATCGCGGCGAGTTCGGGGGGCAGATCGTCGGGCTGGTAGGTCGGCACCGACAGGCGGATCAGCGGCGTGAAGGGCACGCCCAGATCGGCGGTGCCGTTGGAGCGATCGACGAGGCTCGCTGCGTGGATCACCTTGCCGCCCGCTTCCTCCACTGCCTTGATCGCCTCACGGCTGGAGAGGCCGGTGGTGACGACATCCTCCATCAGGATCACCTGCGATCCCGGTTCCAGCCGGAAGCCTCGGCGCAGCTCGAAGGTGCCGGTGGGGCGTTCCACGAACATCGAATCCACCCCCAACGCGCGGGCCAGTTCATAGCCGCAGATGAGGCCGCCCATGGCGGGTGCGATCACAGCCTTCGCGGCCGCCTTCACATCGGCCGGGATCTTCGCCGCCAGCGCCTGCGCCAGCCGTTCGGCCCGGGCCGGATCCATCAGCACCCGGGCGCATTGCAGATAGCGCGGGGAGCGGAGACCTGAGGAGAGGATGAAATGCCCTTCCAGAAGGGCATCTGCGGCGCGGAATTCCGCGAGTACATCATCGTCTGTCATGCGCCGGGCCTTAGCCCGGCGCATCGACCAAGTCACGGCTCAGAAATCATACACCAGCGTGAAGCGGGTGGTGGTGTCCAGCTTTTCCAGACCCAGCGGCGGCTCCTCTTCCCAGGCCAGATTGAAGCTGATCCTGGTGCTGAGCGCCCCGAACAGCCTGGATGTCAGTGCTGTTGTGTTGCTGAGCGAGGTGGAACTGTCGAAGAAGACGGCCGTGTCGTTGGTGAACACGGTGGTGTCAGACCAGTTCCACAGGAATCGGGATGCACCCCGGCCAGCGAACGTGTTTTCGTTGTAGGTGATAAACTTTGTCTGCCTCAGCGCCGGGCCGGCTTCCAGATCCCACTTCACCGCCGCACCATCAATGGCCCGCCAGCCGAGACCGGCCGATTCGGCGAAGCGGCGCTCGATGCCCGCCTCGCGGTTGCGCTCATACTCGAAGCGACCCCAGGCATAGAGCCGCTCGGAGAATTTATAATCGATCTGATAGCCGCCCAGGATACGCTGCTGGTCGGTGCCGCCGTCGTTGTCGACAATGTCGATCAGCAGATTGGCTCGATGGCGCCAGTTCAGTCCGTCACGCGCGAGGTTGAGACCCGCCGTCAGGCTCTTCGTTTCGCTGTTGCCCGTCGCGATGGAGCCGCCAAGCTGGCCCGAACCCGTCCAGCCCTCGAAGAAACCGGCGCTCGCCAGCTTCGCCTCGCGCTCGGCCGCCTTGGCGGCCCCAATGTCGGCCACGATCTTGTCGATCTCTGCCGAGGCATCCTTGTTGGTTTCCTTGGCAATCGCCACCACCGCGTCAATCTTGGCCTGATCGCCGGAATTGGCAGCCGCCTCCACCATCTGCCGCACCGCCGGCGGCAACGTGGATTGCGCCAGAGCTGGCTGCGCCAGCACGCCCGCCAGAACCAGCCCGGCCGTAATCGAAATGAACCGCATCATCATCCCCTGTTGTGGAACCCCGTTGAACGGCCCCGCCTCTAGCGCAGCCAGACGGGCGCAAATGCGCAAATTGGCGCAATCGGGGCAAGTGTTAATCGATTGGGCCGATGGACGGGGTGGGTGAGGGACGGCTTTTTGTGCCTCCGGCGGGCAGGGAAATGATTTCCCTGCACCCTCGACATTTGCGTCGCGGGCTACGGCAATGTTGCGCGGGTGAGGTAGTTTGCTTGCCTGCGGCGCGGGAACAAGCCAAGCGCCGCAGACATTAAAGCGGCCGCCAACAGAACATCGGCGACTCAACCAAAGTTCGTGGGTGCAGGGAGATCATCTCCCTGCCGGGTTCCAAGGGCAGAGCCCTTGGCTTTGCCGGAAATCAGGACCCGGACCTAGAAATCATAGACCAGTGTCACGCGGGTCGTGGTGTCCAGTCGCTTCAGCCCGGCGGGCGGCTCTTCTTCCCAGCCCAGATTGTAGCTGATGCGGGTTCCGACGGCGCCGAACATCTTCGATGTGAGGGCCGCGGTGTTGTTGATGGTGGCAGCATCGTCGACGAAGATGGCGGTGTCGTTGGTGAACTGGGTGGTGCCCGAGAGCTTGAAGGCGAAGCGCGAGGCGCCGCGGCCGGCCACGCTGTTTTCCGTGTAGCCGTCGAACCGGGTCTGGCGGAGTGCGGGGCCGGCTTCCAGATCCCAGCGCACCGGCGCGCCGTCTATGGCGCGCCAGCCGAAGCCTGCGGATTCGGCGAAGCGGCGCTTGATCCCGGCTTCGCGGTTGCGTTCATATTCCAGCCGCCCCCAACTATAGAGCCGGTCGGAGAATTTATAGTCGATCTGGTAGCCGGTGAGGATGCGCTGCTGGTCGGTGCCGTTGCGGTTGTCGGTGATGTCGACAACCGCGTCGAAGCGGTGGCGCCAATCCAGCCCCTCGCGTTGCAGGTTCAACCCGAAGGTGACGCTGCTGATCTCGCTGTTACCGCTGGAATGGGAGGCGCCCAGCTGGCCCCGCCCTTTCCAGTTGTCGAAATAGGCGGCCGAGGCCAGCTGGGCCTGGCGTTCGGCGGTCTTGCTGGCGGCGATGTCGGCGACGATCCGGTCGATCTCGGCCTCGGCGCCCTTGTTGGTCTGCTTGGCGAACGCGACGACCACGTCGATCTTGGCCTTGTCCCCGGTTTGGGCGGCGGCTTCCACCATGGCGCGCACGGGCTCCGGCAGGGGCGGCGCCTCTGCCGGCACGGGCGTTGCCCACAGCAGCATGGCGGCAACCGGAACGAGGCGCATCGAATCTTTCTGCATGACGGGCCTGTTAACGTGGAAATGGGCCAAAAGATGGACGGCCACACTGTTCGGAGAACACTCTATCCGAGCAGCCGCTCCGCCGAGACGACGAGGCTGGGGGCGCGCAGGCCCTGCAGCAGTTCGGTCAGATGTTTCACGTCGTCGATTTCCACATCCATGATGAAGCGGTGGTGCGAGCGGTCTCGGTCCCTCAATTGCAGGTTCACGATGTTGGCGCCCTGCTGCGCCAGAATCGCCGTCACCTGCGCCAGTGCGCCGGGCTCGTTCATCACCACCACCTCGATGCGGGCTGTACCGGAGGCGACGTCCGGCGCCCAGCGCAGGTCCACCCAGTCGCCGTCCTCGGCGGCGGCCAGCCGGGGGCAATCGATGGTGTGGACGACGATGCCCTTGCCCGCCACGCGCAGGCCGACGATGCGGTCGCCGGGAATGGGCATGCAGCATTGCGCCATTTCCATGCCGCCGGCGTGGCTGTCGCCATCGACCAGGATGGTGCCTTCGGGCGATTTCGGCGGGCTCTTGCGGCGCGCCTTGCGCTTTTCCGCGGAGCCCGGAACCAGTGCCTCCAGCAGTTGCGCATCAGACACCTGCTGCCGCGCCAGCGCCACGAACAAGGCGGGCTGGTCCGGCAGCTTCAGCCGCTTCAGCGCGGCCGACAGCGCCTCCGCGCCGATCTCCACCTTCAGCCGCTTCAGGGCATCGTTGAACAAAGCCTCGCCGGTTTTCAGCTGGGCGGCGCGTTCGCGCAGGCGCTGGTGGCGGCGCACCGCCGCGCGGGCCTTGGCGGTGACCACGAACTGGTCCCACGCCGGATCCGGCGTCTGTGCCGACGAGCGCAGGATCTCCACCTGATCGCCGTTGCCGAGCCGGGTGCGCAGCGGCACCACCTTGCCGTTCACCCGCGCGCCAACGCAGGTGTCGCCCAGCGTCGTGTGCACGGCATAGGCGAAATCGACCGGGGTGGAGCCCTGCGGCAGCTGGATCAGTTCGCCCTTCGGGGTGAAGCAGAACAGCTGATCCTGGAACATGGCGATGCGGGTGGTTTCCAGCACCTCTTCCGGCGACTGGGCGTTGTCCAGGATCTCCAGAAGGTCGGACAGCCAGGGATAGTCGGCGTGGCCGCCGCCGCGCTTCTGCTTGTAGGCCCAGTGCGCGGCCATGCCGAATTCGGCCTCCACATGCATGTCGGCGTCGCGGATCTGCACTTCTATCCGCATCTTGGCGCGGTCCACCAGCGTGGTGTGGAGCGAGCGATAGCCGTTGCGCTTGGGGGTGGAGATATAATCCTTGAAGCGGCCCGGCACCATCGGCCAGCGCCGGTGCAGGGCACCCAGCGCGCGATAGCAATCCTCGGGTGAGCGGGTGATGACGCGGAACGCCATCACGTCGGACAATTGCTCGAACGGAACATGGCGTTCCTGCATCTTGCGGAAGATGGACCAGGGCCGCTTTTCCCGCCCGCGCACATCGTCCACCACGATTCCGGCGGATTCCAGCGTGTGGCGGATGCCGCTTTCGATGCGTTTCACCATGTCTCCGCCGCCGGCACGCAGCGATTCGAGGCGCTTGGTGATGGACTGATAGGCCTCCGGCTCCAGCTCCGCGAAGGAGAGCTCCTTCAGCTCGTCCATGAAGCCGTACATGCCGATGCGCTCCGCCAGCGGGGCGTAGATGTCCATCGTCTCGCGCGCGATGCGGCGGCGCTTGTCCGGATTCTTCAGATATTTCAGCGTCCGCATGTTGTGCAGCCGGTCCGCCAGCTTCACCAGCAGCACGCGGATATCGTCTGACATCGCCAGCAGGAAGCGGCGGAGGTTTTCCGCCGCACGCTCGGTGTCGGTCTGCGCCTCGATGCGGGAGAGTTTGGTGACGCCATCCACCAGCCGGGCGACATTGGCGCCGAACAGCCGCTGGATGTCCTCCGGCGTCGCCACCGTGTCCTCGATGGTGTCGTGCAGGATGCCGGTGGCGATGGTCTCGTCATCCAGATGCAGGTCGGTGAGGATGCCGGCCACCTCGATCGGGTGGGAGAAATAGGGGTCTCCGGAGGCGCGCAGCTGGGAGCCGTGGGCCTTCATGGAGAAGACATAGGCGCGGTTGAGCAGATCTTCATCCGCATCCGGGTCGTAGCTCTTCACCCGCTCGACGAGTTCATACTGGCGCAGCATCAGACTGCACTATGTAGGAAGAGGGTGGGGAGGAAAGAAGAATTTGTGTTTGGGGGGTGCGGCCGGCGGCAAAGCCGCCGAGTCCGCGTGGGCAGAAGGGCCTCGAACCCGGAGGGTTCGCAAGCGCGACCGCGCGCCTGGCGTTTGAGGGGTTAAGAAAGAAGGCGCGGCAAAGCCGCGCCGTCGGACACGCAAAAAGGGCGGGGTAAAGACCCCGCCCTTTTTCGTGCCGGCCGGAATTCCGGCGAGTCCGCGAGTTAGCGCTGCGCGCTAATCGCGGCCGCCTTCATTCGTAATCCGGCCCCAGATTCTGATTGCGCGGCGGTGCAGCAGCCGTCAGCCGCAGCGCTTCGGCAGCAGCCGCCAGCGAGCCCACATCGTCGGCCACATCGTCCTCGTCGATCCGCACCTTCTGCAGGTCGTTGACGATCTTGTCGGACAGCGCCTCGGGCGAGATGGTGTCTTCGGCGATCTCGCGGAGGGCCACGACGGGGTTTTTATCGCGGTCGCGGTCCAGCGTCAGCTCGGCGCCGCCGGAAATCTGGCGGGCGCGCTGGCCGGCGAGCAGAACCAGCTCGAAGCGGTTCGGAACCTTCTCGATGCAGTCTTCAACGGTGACGCGTGCCATGCAAGGCCTCTTCGTATGTCAAAAATTCGGGCAGGGCAGCGCGTCTAGCCTTATGGGGGGCGATGGTCAAGGATTCGGCGCGTTTGCGCGCCCGTGCATCTTGACCTCGGGCGCATCCGCCGCTAACGGCCCGCCTTCGCATTCGGCCCCGCACGTCTGGTGAAGCGGTGGCCCATCCTGAGAGATCAGGGTGCGCGGGTCCAGACTCGCTCTTCTTCTGAAGGGCCGTGCCCCGGCAATTTCGCCGAGGCCAGCGAAGGATGATTATATGTCGAAGCGCACAAGCGCCAAGTACAAGCTCGACCGCCGTATGGGCGAGAATGTCTGGGGCCGTCCGAAGTCCCCGATCAATCGCCGCGAATATGGCCCCGGCCAGCACGGCCAGCGCCGCAAGAGCAAGATGTCGGACTTCGGCATCCAGCTGCGCGCCAAGCAGAAGCTGAAGGGCTATTACGGCGACGTCACCGAAAAGCAGTTCAAGAAGGTCTATGCCGAAGCCGTCCGCATGAAGGGCGACACCTCGCAGAACCTGATCGGCCTGCTGGAGCGCCGCCTGGCTTCGGTGGTGTATCGCGCCAAGTTCGCACCCACGCCGTTCGCCGCGCGCCAGATCGTGAACCATGGCCACATCCTGGTGAACGGCCGCAAGTGCAACATCGCCTCCGCGCTGGTGAAGCCGGGCGACGTGATCGAGCTGGGTTCCAAGGGCCGCGAAATGACGCTGGTGCTGGAAGCTATCGGTTCGTCCGAGCGGGAAGCCCCGGAATATGTGACCGTCGACGGCTTCAAGGCCACCTATGTCCGCGTGCCCACGCTGGACGAAGTGCCTTATCCGGTGAAGATGGAACCGAACCTGGTGGTCGAGTTCTACAGCCGCTAAGCCAGAGCCGGCTGCGATTAGCGCGACAGCGCTAACTCGCAGACTCGGCGCCGGCTCGGCCGGCACGAAAAAGGGCGGGGTCTTTACCCCGCCCTTTTTCGTGTCCGACGGCGCGGCTTTGCCGCGCTCTTTTCTTTAGTCCCTCAGACGCCGGGCGCGGGCATCCGCCCGCTTGGCTTCGCGCCACTTGGCGCGGCGGCCGGTCGGCCTTGCGGCGCTGCGCGCCGGGGATACCCCATCCCAAGCGGACTCGGCGGCTTTGCCGCCGGCCGCGCCCTATCGCACCGCGAACAGAGACAGCGGCACAAGGCAGCTGAACCCGAACTGCCCCCGCGCGAACGCCAGCGCATCCGCACGCTCGCCGGCCGCCATCTTCGCCACGCCGTCCGTGCAGACCTTCAGCGTCACGCCCAGCAGCGCGCGCTCGGCGGCCAGCGCAGCGCCATAATCCGCCGCCCCCAGCACCGCCTGCGTCGCCACCGTGACGCTGGCCACATCCAGCCGTGCGAGCGAGCCGGCATAATCGGGCACGGCGGCATCGTCCTGAACATCCAGCACCAGTTGCCGCAGCGAGGCCTCCGCCGCCGACAGCGAGAGGCGGATTTCCGCATCGCCGGGCTGCGGCGCAGCGGGCGGAAGCGTGGCGCAGCCGGCGAGAGCGGCGAAGGCAGGGATGAAAATCTTGCGCATTGGTTGCTCCATTTTTATTGAAACAACCAATTTGGTATATCAGGGCTGCAATGTAGGACAGTCCCGGAGGAAGACAGGGTGAAGGGGGCGTCGCCGCCCTTCAGCCATCGCAGCCGCGCGGGAAACCTCTCCCCTAAGCGGCGTTCGCCTTGCGCGCGTCCTCCACGGCCTTCTTCAGTTCCTCATAGCCGGCCGCGCCCGAGATGATGCGGTTGCCGATCACATAGGAGGGCGTGCCGGTCAGCCCCAGCGCCCGGCCGAGTTCCAGATTCTTCTGGATTTCGGCTTCGATGGCCTTGCTGTTGAGATCGGTGGCGACCTTGGCCTCGTTCATGCCGGCGGCGCGCACGGTGCGGATCAGCCGTTCCTGGTTGAGGGCGCCCTGCCCCTTGAACACGCTGCTGTAGAAGGCCGGGTAGCGGCCCTGTTCGGCGGCCGACAGGCTGGCGCGGGCGAAATGCTCGCTGTCCGGCCCCAGCACGGGCATGTCGCGCCAGACGACCTTCAGCTTCGGGTCTTCGGCGAGCAACCGTTCCACATCGCCGACCGATTGGCGGCAATAGGGGCAGTTGTAATCGAAGAACTCCACCAGCACGACGTCGCCGTCCTTGGCGCCCGTCCAGGCGCCCGCGAAGGGGGTTTCGATCGCTTCGCGGTTGGAGGCGAGCAGCTTTTCCACTTCGCGCTGCTGCAGCCGGTTGATGGCTTCGGGAATGACTTCGGGGTTGGCGAGGATGGCATCCTTCACCGCCAGTTCCATGGCCTTGCCGCCGACGAGAGTGGGCGCATCGCCGGCGCGGCCCACGATCAGCAGGGTTACGGAGGCGATGGTGAGGCCCATGCCAAGGCCAGCCGCCCACCAGCCCCAATGGGCGGCGGTGGGGGGCAGCAGCGCGGCCTTCACACGCGCCCAGCCGGAGGTGCGGGCGGCGGGTTCGGGCAACACTTCTTCGGGCGACACTTCATCGGGAATCAACGGCGACGGTCCTTCTTTTCATCCTGCTGGCGGTTGCGCGACAGCTGCACGATATCCTGCGCGCGGATCCATTCCGGCGTACCCTGTTCCAGCCCCTGCGACGCGACCTGCGCGGCGTTCAGCGCCGCAATGGGGCTGCCATCTGTAAGGGTCAGCCGCTCCGCGGTGGCGAGGGCGAGCCGGGGCTGGTCGCCGCGCCGTTCGTAGACGGTTTCCAGCTGCATCCAGCCGAAGGGGTTGTCATGATCGCGCGCTAGGCTGCTGCGCAGCACCGTTTCGGCCTCGTCGAAGCTGGCCTTGCTGCCGCTCTGCTCGCCGGATTGCACCAGCGCATGGCCCAGCATGCTGGCGATCAGCGGGTTGCCGTTCGAACGGGTGACCGCTTCGCGCAAGGGGGGGATGGCATCCGCCACGCGGCCCGATTCGAGCTGCACCTGCCCCTTCATCTCAAGCAGGTAGGGATCGTGCGGGCTGGTCTTCAGCAGCGCGTCCAGCTCGGCGATGGCCTTGTCCGGCTCCGCCATCTTGTGGAAGGCATAGGCGCGGGCGACCCGCGCCGGGGGCGAATTGTCTGACAGGGGATAAGCCTTCAGCGTGTCCTTCGGATCCGACAGATAGCCGATCAGCTTGGCGCGGATGCGCTGGTAGCGCGCCTGCAGCGCCGGATCGGCGCCCTTCTTCCAATAGGGGGAGCGTTCCAGCACATTCTGCAGCGCGGCGATACGCTCGCCGGACAGCGGGTGGGTGCGGTTGTAGCTGTTGTCCTGCGGGATCGCGAGGCGATATTCATTGCCCTGCAACTGCTTGAAGAAATTGACCATGCCCTGGCCATCGACCCCGGCCTTCTGCAGATATTGCGCGCCGGCCTGATCGGTGCGGCTTTCCTGTTCACGGCTGAAGGCCAGGAACTTGCCCTGCGCGGCCTGCTGGCCCGCCATCATCGCGGCCATGCCGGCATCCCCGGCGCCGGCGGCCAGCAGGGCGGCGCCAACCACAAGCGACAGCAGGCTGATGTTTGTGGCGGGGCCAGCGCCTTCGTTGAAGCGCACGGCATGGCCACCCGCCACATGGCCCAGTTCGTGGGCAAGCACGCCCTGCACATCCAGCACATCGTCTGCGGCGATGATCAGGCCGGAGTAGAAATAGACGCCTTGCCCCAGCGTGGCGAAGGCGTTGATTTCATCCGACCCCACCAGGTTGATGGTGACGGCGCGCGGATCGAGCCCCGCCGCCGTCATCAGCGGCTCGCCGATGTCGCGGAAGAATTGTTCCGTTTCCGCATCGCGCAGCAGCGATTGCGCCTGCGCGGCCGGCGCCATGATCTGGGCGACCAGCAGCATGGCGAGTGCGGCGACTGCCGTGAAGAGACGAGACAGGGACATCAGAGGCTCACGGGTTGCCGTTTCCGGCCCTCCCTGTCTAGAGGGGCGGCTGAGCCTTGCCTGAACAGCGGGCCGGAACAGCGGGGATGACGGGCGTGAAACTGATCGCGGGCAACTGGAAGATGAACGGCCTGAAGGCGGGAATCGCCGAGCTGGAGGCGCTGATCGCCGCGCCGGCGCCGGCGGGATGCGAACTGCTGCTGTGCCCGCCCGCCACGCTGGTGGCGGCGTTCGCGGCGCGGGCTGCGGGTTCGGCGGTGGCGATCGGCGGGCAGGATTGCCATTGGCAGGCGTCTGGCGCGCACACCGGCGATGTGTCAGCCGAAATGTTCGCAGATGCGGGCGCCAGCCATATCATCGTGGGGCACAGCGAGCGCCGCACCGACCATGGCGAAACGGATGCCGTGGTGAAATCCAAGGCCGAAGCGGTGGCGCGCGCCGGGCTGACTCCCATCATCTGCATCGGGGAAACGCTGGCCGAGCGCGAGGCGGGCGAAACGCTGGCGGTGATCGGCCGGCAGCTGGCCGGATCGGTGCCGGAGGGCCTCAAGACCCTGGTGATCGCCTATGAGCCGGTGTGGGCGATCGGCACCGGGCTGACCCCCACGGTGGAGCAGGTGGCCGACGTGCATGCCGCGATCCGGGCGCAGGTGGGGCCGGGCATCGCCATTCTCTATGGCGGTTCGGTCAAGCCCTCCAACGCGGCCGAGCTGCTGGCTATTCCGGATGTGGACGGCGCGCTGGTGGGCGGCGCAAGCCTGAAGGCGGCGGACCTGCTGGCAATCGCGGCCGGCGCCCCCAGATAAGAGGCACCATGATCCTCGTCATCGACAATTACGACAGCTTCACCTTCAACCTCGTCCACTATCTGCTGGAACTGGGGCCGGAGGTGGAGGTGGTGCGCAACGACGCCCTCTCGGTGGCGCAGGCGCTGGACCTGAAGCCGGATGCCGTGCTGCTGTCGCCCGGCCCCTGCACGCCCAACGAAGCGGGCATCTGCCTGGACCTGATCGCGGCCGCCGCCGACACGCGATTGCCGCTGTTCGGCGTGTGCCTGGGCCATCAGGCGCTGGGGCAGGCCTTTCAGGGCCGGGTGGTGCGGGCGCCGACGCAGATGCACGGCAAGACCAGCCCGATGTATCATGAGGGCAAGTCTGTATTCGCAGGCCTGCCCTCCCCCTTCACGGCCACGCGCTATCACAGCCTGATCGTGGACCGCGCCAGCCTGCCGCCGGTGCTGGAAATCACGGCCGAGACCGACGGCATCATCATGGGGCTGCAGCACCGCGACCTGCCGCTGCACGGGGTGCAGTTCCACCCCGAATCCATCGCCACCGAACATGGCCACCGGCTGCTGGCCAACTTCCTGGACATCGCGGGCATCGCGCATCGGACGCCGGAGGGGTTAGCGGCGTGACCAGCCTGCCCGATCCGCTGCGGCCTCTGGACCCGGAGGCCGCAGCCGACGCCTTTGACCGGATTCTGGGCGCCGACCTCGCCGATTCCGACATCGCGGCCTTTCTGGTGGCGCTGGCCGAGCGGGGCGAAACGCCCGCCGAGATCGCGGCCGCCGCAGGCGTGATGCGGCAGCGCATGCGGCCGGTGGCCGGGCCGGACGGCGCCATCGACGTGTGCGGCACGGGCGGAGACGGCTCTCACAGCCTCAACGTTTCCACTGCCGTCACCTTTGTGGTTGCGGCCTGCGGCGTTCCGGTCGCCAAGCACGGCAATCGCGGCGCCTCCTCCCGATCCGGCACGGCCGATGTGCTGGAGGCGCTGGGCTGGCGACCGGACCTGCCGACGGACCGGGCCGAGGCGTCTCTGGCCGAAACCGGGGTCGCCTTCCTGTTCGCGCAGGCGCATCACCCGGCGCTGGCGCGGGTGGCACCGATCCGCCGCGCGCTGGGGCGGCGCACCATCTTCAACCTGCTGGGGCCGCTGGCCAATCCGGCGGGCGTGAAGCGGCAGATGATCGGGGTGTTCGCACCGGGCTGGACCGGCCCTGTGGCGGAAGCCGCGCTGGCGCTGGGGGCCAGCGATGTGCTGGCGGTTCATGGCGGCGGGCTGGATGAAATCGCGGTGCATGCGGACAGCCTGCTGGTGCGCGGCACGGCGGCGGGCCTGACCGAAGAAGCGTTTGCACCCATGGCGCATGGATTGGCCCTGCACGACCGGGACGCCATAGCCGGTGGGGAGCCCGCTGAAAACGCCGCCGAGCTGCGCGCGCTGTTCGAGGGGCGGGGCCGCCCGGCCTATCGCGACATCGTGCTGGCGAACGCCGCCGCCGCGCTGACGCTGACGGGTCGCAGCTGGCCGCAGGCGCTGGCCGACGCCCGCGAAGCGCTGGACGGCGGGGCCGGCGCAGACCGGCTCGCACAGTTCCTCGCCTTTCGCTAAGGCAGCGTGATGGCAGACAGACTGCAACCCATCATCGAGGCGAAACGCGCCCATGTCGCGGGCCGCAAGGCCGTGCGCCCGGAAGAAACGTTGCAGCTGGGCACCTTCGGCCCGCCGCGCGGGTTCGCCGCCGCCCTGCAGAAGGCGCGTGCCGCCGGCCGCTATGGCCTGATCGCGGAAGTGAAGAAGGCGAGCCCGTCCAAGGGCCTGATCCGGGCGAAGTTCGACCCCGAAGAGATCGCCCATGCCTATGAGACGGCCGGGGCCACCTGCCTGTCGGTGCTGACGGACGAGCCCTATTTCCAGGGGAAGGATTCCTATCTGGCGCTGGCCCGGCATGCCGCATTGTCGCTGCCGGCACTCAGGAAGGACTTCATCGTCGACCCCTATCAGGTGCGCGAATCGCGCAGTCTGGGGGCGGACGCCATCCTGCTGATCGTGGCGGCGCTGCCCGACACGCTGATGGCCGAGCTGGAGGCAGCGGCCTTCGAGATCGGGCTGGACGTGCTGGTGGAAGTGCATGACGAGGCGGAGCTGGAGCGGGCCTGCAAGCTGAAGACCCCGCTAATCGGGGTGAACAATCGCAATCTGAAGACGATGGTGGTGGATCTGGCGGTGACGGAGCGCGTCGCGGCGCTGGCGCCGGCCGACCGGCTGCTGATCGCGGAATCCGGCATCGCAACCCACGCCGATCTGGAGCGGCTGGAACGGTCGGCCGGTGTCACGACCTTCCTGGTGGGCGAAAGCCTGATGCGCGAGGAGGATGTGGAAGCCGCCACGCGGGCGCTGCTGGGCGGGCGATGAGCGGCCTGACCCATCTGGACGAGGCAGGCGCTGCCCGGATGGTGGATGTGGGCGGCAAGGCCATCACCGCGCGCACGGCGGTGGCGGAGGGGCGGATTTCGATGTCTGCCGAGACGCTGGCCGCCATCCGCGACGGCGCCGCCAAGAAGGGCGATGTGCTGGCGACGGCGCGCATCGCCGGGATCATGGCGGCCAAGCGCACCGCCGAGCTGATCCCGCTGTGCCATCCGCTGCCGATCAGCAGCGTGGCTGTCGATCTGGAATTGCACGAAAGCAGCGTGCGCGTCACGGCCACGGTTGCCACCACCGGACAGACCGGGGTGGAGATGGAGGCGCTGACGGCGGTCTCCGTCGCGCTGCTGACGCTCTATGACATGGTGAAGGCGCTGGACCGGGGCATGCGGATCGAGGGCGTGCGGCTGCTGGAAAAGCGCGGCGGCAAGAGCGGCGACTGGCACGCGCCCGAAGCCGGCTGACGGATATGCTGAAGGGGCTGATCCCGTTCGACGAAGCGCTGGCACGGTTGCTGGCGCTGGGGGGGCCTTTGCCGGCGGAGGATGTGCCCATCGCCGAAGCCGGAGCGCGTTTTCTGGCTACGGGTGCCATCGCGCGCCTCACCCAGCCGCCGGCCGATGTGAGTGCGATGGATGGCTATGCGATCCGGTTTGCAGGCCTGCCCGGCCCGTTCCGGGTGATTGGGGAGTCTGCTGCCGGGCGGCCGTTCGAGGGGCGCACAGCCGATGGCGAAGCGGTGCGCATCTTCACCGGCGCGCACCTGCCCGATGGTGCGGACACGGTCGCCGTGCAGGAGGATGCCCGGTTGTCTGGTGATGAATTGAGTTTTCCCGAAGACGGCCCGCCGCATGCCGGTGCGCATGTCCGCAGGCGCGGGCAGGATTTCACAGCCGGGCAATCGTTGGCGGAATCGGGCGAGCGTCTGACGCCTGCGCGTCTGGGATTGCTGGCGGCCGCGGGCCTTGCAACCGTGCATGTGCATCGTAGTCCGCGCGTCGCACTGCTCTCCACCGGAGACGAGCTGGTGCCGCCCGGCGCGGAACCGGGGCCGGGGCAGATCATCGGTTCCAACGCCTTGATGCTGCGCGAATTGCTGCGCCCGTTTGCAGACGTGACGGATCTCGGGATCGTACCCGACAGGCCCGACTTGCTCGAGGCTGCGCTGCGGCCGACGACGGATTTCGACCTGCTGGTGACGGTGGGCGGCGCATCGGTTGGGGACCATGATCTTGTCCGCCCGGCCCTGCTGGCGGCAGGCGCCGAGCTGGATTTCTGGCGGGTGGCGATGCAGCCGGGCAAGCCGCTGATGGCGGGTCGGTTGAATGGCACGCTGGTTGTCGGGCTGCCCGGAAATCCGGTGTCCGCCTTCGTCTGCGCGCGGCTGTTTCTGGTGCCGTTGCTGCGCAGCATGGCGGGCGATCCGGCGCCCCTGGATATCTATGCGGAGGCGCCAATTCTGGTGGACCTGCCGGCCAATGGCGTGCGCCGCCACTTCATGCGCGCACGCCTGACGGCGGCCGGCATTGCACCCGCGACCAGTCAGGACAGCAGCCTGATGGGCGTGCTGGCCGCCAGCAACGCGCTTCTGGTCCGCCCCGAGCATGCCGATGCCGTGAAGGCCGGCACCCCTGTTCCGGTGCTAAACCTCTGAATGCAGGCGAAAGCCTCTTGACCTGTTCCGCACAGTTCCCTTAATGTTCTTCTCATGTTCCATATCGGCCGAGGCATCCTATGCTGACCGCAAAGCAACATGAGCTGCTGCTGTTCATCCATGACCGACTGGCCGAGACCGGCGTCTCCCCCTCGTTCGAGGAGATGAAGGAGGCGTTGGACCTGAAATCCAAGTCCGGCGTGCACAGGCTGATCGGCGCGCTGGAGGAGCGGCAGTTCTTGCGTCGCCTGCCCAACCGGGCCCGCGCGCTGGAGGTGATGCGGCTGCCGGGCGCATCGAACACGCAGTCGCCTGCACCCGTTTCGGACATCGCCGCCGCGCGTGCCCGGAAGGCCGAAGCTGCGAAGGCCCTTCCCGACGATGCGCCCGCCATCGCGGTGCCGCTGGTCGGCAAGATCGCCGCCGGCCTGCCGATCGAGGCGATCGAGGATCATGAACAACTCGCCGTGCCGCAGGCGCTGCTGGGGCCGGGCGAGCATTATGCGTTGCAGGTGGCCGGCGATTCCATGATCGAAGCCGGCATCTTCGACGGGGACTTCGCCCTGATCCGCAAGGCCGAGGAAGCCCGCGACGGCGAAATCGTGGTGGCGCTGATCGACAATGCCGAGGCGACGCTGAAATATTTCCACCGGGACAAGGGGATGATCCGGCTCGACCCGGCCAACAGCCTCTATGACCCGCAATATTATCTGCCCTCCCGCGTGAAGATTCAGGGCAAGCTGGCAGGATTGCTGCGGCGTTACTGACAGGCATCGGCAGGCCCGCCCGGATGATGACGCGAAGCCAAATGGGCCGGTGAAGCCATGGCGAAGGCGGCTCCTGCTGACGAAGTGATCGGGCTCTACCGGCGGCACGCCGCCGCTTTCGCCGAAGCGCGGCGTGATCGCTTCGGCGATCGTGGGTGGATCGACCGCTTTCTAGCCGTCGCGGCACCCGGCTGCGAAATTCTGGATATCGGCTGTGGGCCCGGGGCTCCTGTTGCCATGCATGTTGCAGGCTCGGGCCATATCGTGACTGGTGTCGACAGTTCACCTGAATTGCTCGCCGAGTTCCGCCGCAACCTGCCGCATGCCACAACACATCTCTCGGACATGCGCGAGCTGGCTCTCGGCCGCCGGTTCGGTGGCGTGCTGGCGTGGGACAGTTTCTTTCACCTGCCTGCTGCAGACCAGCCAGCCATGTTTCCGATCTTCGCCGCCCACGCCCTGCCCGGGGCACCGCTGCTTTTCAACAGCGGCCCCGCCCGGGGGCAAGCCATCGGCCGCTTCGAAGGCGAACCCCTCCACCACGCCAGCCTTGATCCCCAGGACTATCGCGACCTGCTCGCCGCCCACGGCTTCGGGCTCCTCGCCTTCAGTCCCGAAGATCCGGACTGCGGCGGGCGAACAGTCTGGTTGGCGCGGCGGACGGATGGGGTGTGAGCGGGAAGGGGCCATCCCACCTTGCCCTCTGACAGGACGTTGTGTGGCAACTACTCTCATCGCTTGTGTACGGTTGGGCCCGTGGCACGCTCTCCACACCGCTCAGGCTGAGCTTGTCGAAGCCCAATGGGCGATGACAAACGGCTCAGCCATTGCGCTTTCGCGTCGGGGGCTTCGACAAGCTCAGCCTGAGCGGGGGGATTGCAATGGCAGTAAAGACCGACGCGTTTGCAATGAATGCTATCGCCAAAATTAGGCACATCATCGCCACACTAGCCCAGAGGTAACGTTGTTCTTGGAGGAATAGAGGTGGATCACCCCCCTCTCCAACTCTCCCCCTAGCAGGGGAGAGAGTCGAGGTTGCGCCGCAGGCTATCGATGTGCTTCACCCACGCAAGCTTGGAGTGGGCGCACCACGCAAATGTCGAGGGTGCAGGGAAATCATTTCCCTGCCCGCCGGAGGCAGAAAATCTCTGCCAGCAGCCCCGTCAGGCCGCCTTTGTCGCGCCCTTTGCCGGTGCGCGGAACCCTGCCAGTCGCTGGTCGAGGATCGCCTCGGCTTCGCTGATGATGCGGGAGATCAGCTGTTCGCAGGTCGGGATGTCGTGGATCAGGCCTTGCACCATCCCGGCCCAGAACACGCCCTTGCTGAGATCGCCGGTTTCCAACAGCTCCTTGCCGGCCGCGCCGGACACCAGCGCGCGGACGTCCTCAAAGACGGCATCCGGGTTGGCGAGGCGGCGCACCACTTCGTCGGAGACGTCGGATTTGCCGACGCGGGCGGTGTTGTGGAACTTGCGGAAGATCAGGTGCGATCCGCGCTCGTCATTCTCGAGATATTTCTGCTTCACATTGGGGTGGATGGGCGCTTCGGCGGTGGCGCAGAAGCGGGTGCCCATGTTGATGCCTTCGGCGCCCAGCGCCAGCGCCGCGATCAGGCCGCGCCCGTCGCCGAAGCCGCCCGATGCCAGCATCGGGATCTTCACCTTGTCGGCGGCCGCCGGGATCAGGATCAGGCCGGGGATGTCATCCTCGCCGGGGTGGCCGGCGCATTCGAAGCCGTCGATCGAAATGATGTCCACGCCCTTGCGCTCGGCGGAGAGGGCGTGGCGCACGGCGGTGCATTTGTGCAGGATGGTGGTGCCGGGCACCGCCTTCACCACTTCCCACACCTCGGCCACGGCCTGCGTGCCGGCGGTTTCGAAGATGCGGACGCCGGCATCCAGCGCGGCTTTGGCGAAGCCCACATAATCGGGCGACATGGTGGTGGGGAACACGGTGACGTTCACGCCGAACGGCTTCGACGTCATGCCCCGGCAGCGCTCCACTTCCTCGGCCAGTGCCTTCGGGCTGGGCTGGGTGAGCGCGGTCAGGATTCCGAGGCCGCCCGCGTTGGAAACGGCGGAGGCCAGTTCGGCGACGCCGATGGACTGCATCCCGCCCTGCACGATCGGGTGTTCGATCCCCAGCATGTCGGTGATCCGGGTTTGAAACGGCATGGCAATTCTCCCACTTGTCAGAGCCCCCATAAGCAGCGCCGACGCTTTGGTAACCTGCCCCGAGTGCCAGTCCGGCCACAGTGCGACGGCAACTGCATCCAAACTCTGCCAGATGGGTTGATATGCGGGCTTCATCGGCGCATGGCGGAATTCAAGATGCTCAACATGAAGTCGCGTTACGCCATGCGGGCGCTCCTCTATCTGGCGGGGCGCTATGGCGATGGTCCCGTGCAGATCGGGGAGATCGCGGACAGCCAGCGCATTCCGCGCAAATTCCTGACCGTGATCCTCTCAGAGCTGTCGCGCGAAGGCATTATCGGTACCAAGCGGGGCCGTGCCGGCGGCTACTGGCTGGAGCGTGAACCATCTGCGATCAGCTATGGCGACATTGTGCGCATCACCCGGGGCTCGCTCGCGCTGGTACCTTGCGCTGCACGACTGGCCTATGAGCCGTGCGACAACTGCGTTCCGGAAAGCGAATGCCATCTGCGGCTGGTGATGCTCGCCGTGCGCGATGCCACCGCCGACGTGCTTGACCGGCTGACGCTTGCCGATCCGCTGCCGGGGCAGGTAGAACTGCAACCCGAGCGGCAGGCGGCACCGGCCCAGTAACGGCCACATCGACGGCGTCAAACAATAAGAGGCTTCAGGGGGCGGAGCGCCCCCTCCGCGATCGCCTCAAGCCCTGGGCAGCATCGACCCCGTCTCGACATAGCGCTGGTGCCACGACAGCGCCTCGTTCAGCAGCGTGGGGGTGTGCTTGCCGAAGGCCTGTTCGCTGGCCCGCTGGAAATAGTCCTCCAGCATCGGGCGATACACAGGGTGGGCGCATTTCTCGATGATGAGGCGGGCGCGTTGCTTGGGCGCGAGGCCGCGCAGGTCGGCGAGGCCCTGTTCCGTCACGATCACCTGCACGTCCTGAGAAATGTGATCCACGTGGCTGGCGAAGGGCACGATGGCGGAGATGCTGCCGCCCTTGGCGGTGCAGGGCGTCATGAAGATCGAGACATAGGCGTTGCGGGCGAAGTCGCCCGAGCCGCCGATGCCGTTCTGGATGCGCGAACCCATGACGTGGGTGGAGTTCACATTGCCGTAGATGTCGGCCTCGATCAGGCCGTTCATGGCGACGCAGCCCAGACGCCGGATCAGTTCGGGGTGGTTGCTGATTTCCTGCGGGCGCAGGATCATGCGGTCGCGATAGCGGCCCATGTCCGCGTTCACCCGCGCGGCGGCTTCGGGGGAGAGCGAGAAGGAAGTGGCCGAGGCGACGCGCAGTTTTCCGGCGTCGATCAGGTCCAGCATGCCGTCCTGAATGACTTCGGTGTAGGCGGTCAGATTCTCGAAGCGGCTGTCGACGAGGCCGGTCAGCACGGCATTGGCGATGTTGCCCACGCCGGACTGGATCGGCAGCAGGCTGGCCGGCATGCGGCCGACCTTCACTTCATGTTCCAGGAAGTCCAGCAGATGGCCGGCGATGCGCATCGCGGATTCGTCGGGCGCGCTGAACGGCAAGTTGCGGTCCGGCACGTCGGTTTCCACGATGGCGGCGATGCGGTCCGGATCGCAGCGGAACAGCGGCTGGCCGATGCGCTGGTCGGCGCGGACCAGCGGGATCGGCACGCGGTCCGGCGGCAGGCGGGTGCCGTAATAGATGTCGTGCATCCCCTCCAGCAGCGGGTTCTGCCAGCTGTTCACCTCCAGGATGATGCGGGTGGCGCGATCCAGCCACACCTTGTTGTTGCCGACCGACGAGGAGGGGATGAGGTCGCCGTCCTCGGTGATGCCCGTGACTTCAACGACGGCCGTGTCCAGCGGGCCCAGAAAGCCCTGCCACGCCATCGGCGAGACATGGCTCAAGTGCATGTCGAAATAGTTCATCTCGCCACGGTTGATCTTGTCCCGCGCGATCGGGTCGCTGTTGTAGGGCAGGCGGAACTCGATGCCGTCGGCCTTGGCCAGCGCGCCGTCCAGCTCCGGGCCGGTGGAGGCGCCCGTCCACACGCTGACACGGAACGGATTGCCGGCGGCATGCTCAGCCTCAATCCGGGAGGCGAGCGCCATCGGCACCGCCTTCGGATACCCCGATCCGGTAAAGCCGCTCATCCCGACGGTGGTGCCGTTGGAAATGAGACCGGCGGCGGCCTCCGCGCTCATGACCTTCGATTTCAAGGCCTGGCTGGCAATCCTGCTCATGGGTCGTTGCGTCCCGCTTGTGGTCGATGCTGCGCGGCTTGTGCGGCGCGGGGATGGGGTGGGGCAAGTTTCCGCTGGGTAAATGGCACGGATGCACGACCAAAGTCGGGTGGGTGAGCGGCACGGAGGTTGGGGTTGAGGGGGCTCTGCCCCCTCAAACTCCCCCGGCAGGAGCCCGTGGCCCCTGCACCCACATTATCAGGTCACTCGGCGAGGTTGTGCTGACGCTGAGGTTTACTGCCTGCGGCGCCAGCAAGTTCCAGCGCCGCAGGCAATCAAACAGCTTCACACGCGCAGCCTCGGAGTGAGAGCGCAACGCCAACTTAGAGGGTGCAGGGAAATCATTTCCCTGCCCGCCGGAGGCAAAAAACACGCCGCCCCTAAATCAACCCGTCCGCGCGCAGGCTGCGGTGTCCGGTGCGGGCGATGATCAGATGGTCGTGGACGGCGATGCCCAGCGGCTTGGCGGCGTCGGCGATGGCGCGGGTGAGCTGGATGTCGTCGCGGCTGGGGGTGGGATCGCCCGAGGGGTGGTTGTGGACGAGGATGACGGCGGAGGCCTGCAGTTCGATGGCGCGCTTCACGATCTCGCGCGGGTAGGCCGGGGACTGGTTCACGGTGCCTTCGCCGAATTTCTCGTCGCGGACGAGGCGGTTCTTGTTGTCGAGGAACAGGACCCGGAATTCCTCGGTGAGTTCGTGGGCGAGGCGGGCGTGGAGATAATCGGTGACCGCGTCGAAGTTGGAGAGCAGCGGCTTTTCCAGCGCCTTGCGCTGCAGCTGGCGGATGGAGAGCGCCTCCACGAATTTCAGCGCGGCGGCGACCGATTCGCCGACGCCCTTGATGCGGGTGAGCTCGCCGGGCGAGGCGGCCAGCAGCGTGGGCAGGTCGCCGAACTGGGTGAGCAGTTCCTTGGCGAGCGGCTTCACATCCTGCCGGGGAATGGCGAGCGCGAGGACATATTCCAGCAGTTCATAATCATGGAATCCATCTGCGCCGCCTTCCAGCAGGCGCTGGCGCATGCGATCCCGGTGGCCGGCCTTGCGGGCCGGATCAAAGTCTGGCCCGCCTTCGCGGGCCGGGTCCTCAGCCTCGCCGAACAGCCCCGGCGTTTCGCGAACGTGCCGGGGCGGCATTCGTCAGGCGGCGTAGGGCGGGTGGCTGAGCCCGGCGGGGGAGAGGGTGAAAATCTCGTTCCCCGTTTCGGTGATGCCGATGGAATGTTCGAACTGGGCGGAAAGGGAGCGGTCCCGCGTGACGGCCGTCCAGCCGTCGTCCAGGATCTTGGCGTCCGGGCGGCCCAGATTCAGCATGGGTTCGATGGTGAAAAACATGCCGGGGCGCAGTTCCGGGCCTTCACCGGGGCGGCCGGCGTGCACGATGTTGGGCGCCATGTGGAAGCGGCGGCCCAGGCCATGGCCGCAGAAATCGCGCACCACGGAATAGCGGTGCTTTTCCGCATGCTTCTGGATGGCCGCGCCGATGTCGCCCACGGTGTTGCCGGGCTTGGCCTGCTCGATGCCGATCAGCAGGCATTCATAGGTCACGTCGACCAGCCGGCGCGCCTTCAGCGGCGGGTCGCCCACCAGATACATGCGGCTGGTATCGCCGTGCCAGCCATCCACCACCACGGTGACATCGATGTTCATGATGTCGCCGTTCTGCAACGGCTTCGGGCTGGGGATGCCGTGGCAGATCACATGGTTGATGCTGGTGCACAGCGCATGGGAATAGCCGCGGTAGAAGATCGTGGCCGAGACCCCGCCGTGCGACACCACATAATCATAGGCGAGCTGGTCCAGCGTGAGGGTGGAGACGCCCGGGCGGACGTGGGGCACCAGCATGTCGAGCACTTCGGCCGCAAGGCGGCCGGCGGCGTGCATGCCTTCAAAACCTGCGGAATCGTGGATGACGATGGTGCGTTCGTCGATATCGGTGTCTGTCATGGCTGTCCCGGCTTTCTGGACCATGGATTTAAGCCTTGGCCTGCGTTAGGGCAATGCCATGGCGGATGTTGACGCCCCGCGGGGCGAACAGGAGAAGATCTGGACGGCGGCTCTCGTCATCATTGGGGACGAGATCTTGTCGGGCCGGACGCAGGACGCGAACCTCGCCTATCTGGCGCGCTGGCTGAACATCCAGGGCATCAGGCTGAAGGAAGCGAGGGTGGTGGCGGACGACACGGCCGCCATCGGAGAGGCCGTGAACGCCTGCCTGAACGCCCATGATTATGTGTTCACGACCGGCGGCATCGGGCCCACGCATGACGACATCACCGTGGACGCGATCGCGGCCGCGCTGGGGGTGCCGGTGGTGCACCACCCCGAAGCGGTGGCGATCCTGAGCCGTTACTATGGCGACCGCATCACGGAAGCGCGGCTGCGCATGGCGCGGGTGCCCGAAGGCGCCGAGCTGGTGCCGAACCCGGAAACCGGCGCGCCGGGCATCCGGCTGGGGCGGCTGTTCATTCTGGCGGGCGTGCCCAAGATCACGCAGGGCATGTTGCGCGGGCTGGACGGGAAGCTGGCCGGCGGGCGGCCGGTGATCTCCCGTGCGGTGGGGGCCTGGGCCCAGGAAAGCGCCGTCGCCGACCTGCTGGCAAAGGTGCAGGACGATCATGACGGCGTGCAGGTGGGATCCTACCCCTTCTGGCGCGAGGGGAAGGGCGGCGCGAATTTCGTGCTGCGCTCGGTGGACGAAACACAGCTGGGGCTTGCCGTGGAGGCGCTGAAAACGGCGCTGACGGCGCAGGGAATCGACGCACAGGAGGGTGAGATATGAGCCAGATACGAACTGCACTTGTGGTGCTGCTGCTGGTGGGGCTGGCCTTGTTCTCGGTTGTGAACAACAGCTTCGTGGCCGTGAACCTGGGCTTCCAGCAGTTCGATGTGTGGCTGCCGCTGCTGGTGCTGGGCAGCTTTGCGCTGGGCTTCCTGCCGGTGTGGGGCTGGCTTTCCACCGACAAGATGATGCTGAAGCGCAAGGTGGCGAAGCTGGAATCCAGCCTGGGCAAGACCGAGAGCGAACTGGCGCAGGCCAAGGTGGAGCTGCTGCGCCCGCCCGCCGCACAGGCCGTGCCCACCCCTGCCCCGCCGCCGGGCACCTGATATGGCCGCCAATCCCGTCTATGTCGGGCTGGATACGCCCGATCTTGCCCGCGCGCAGGCGCTGGGCCGGGCCGTCGCGCCCCATGTGGGCGGGCTGAAGCTGGGGATGGAATTCTTCATGGCCAACGGGCCGGACGGTGTCCGGCGCATGGCCGATATGGGGCTGCCGCTGTTCCTTGACCTGAAGCTGCACGACATTCCGAACACGGTGGCGGGCGCGCTGAAGTCGCTTTCGGTGCTGGATGTGGCCATCGCGAATGTGCATGCGAGCGGCGGGCTCGCGATGATGCAGGCGGCGCGCGCGGCCTGCCGGCCGGGCACGAAGCTGATCGCGGTGACGGTGCTGACCAGCCTGGACGAAGCCGATCTCTGCGCGATGGGCGTGTTCGGCGATCCCGGCGCGCAGGTGCATCGCCTCGCCGTGCTCACGCGCGAGGCCGGATTGGACGGCGTGGTCTGCTCCGCGCACGAAGTGGGGCGGCTGAGCGGGGAATGGCCCGAGGGGCTGTTTGTTGTGCCCGGCATCCGCCCGGCAGGCGCCGCGCTGGGCGACCAGAAGCGGGTGATGACCCCGCGCGAGGCGCTGGACGCGGGCGCGGGCGTGCTGGTGATCGGGCGGCCGATCACCGACGCAGCGGACCCGGCTGCGGCGGCCGAGGCCATCGCCGCCTCCCTGTAAGCATGCGCACACGAATCAAGATCTGCGGGATCAAGACGCCCGAGGCGCTGTTGGCCGTGCTGGATTCGGGCGCGGATGCCTGCGGGCTGAACTTCTTCCCGAAAAGTCCCCGCGCCATCGGCCTTGAGGCGGCGCGCGGGCTGGCCGCCCGGGCGCCGCATCTGCTGAAGGTGGGGCTGTTCGTGGATGCGGATAATGCGCTGATCGACTCGGCGGTTTCGGCGGGCGCGCTGGGCGCGCTGCAACTGCAGGGCACCGAAGGGCCGGCGCGGGTCGCGGAGCTGAAGGCCCGGTTTCAGCTGCCGGTGTGGAAGGCGGTGGGGGTGAAGGCGGCCGCCGATGTCGCCACGGCCGCGCGGGACTTCGCAGGCGCCGACCTGCTGCTGCTGGATGCGAAACCGCCGGAAGGCTCGGTGCTGACCGGCGGGAACGGCTTGCGCTTCGACTGGCGCATTCTGGACGGCAACCGCCCGGCCAGGCCATGGGGTCTGGCAGGCGGCCTGACGCCGCAGACGGTGGCCGAGGCCATTCGCCGCACGGGCGCCCCTTTGGTCGACGTGGCGTCAGGGGTGGAAAGCGCGCCCGGCGTGAAGGATGTTGCAAAGATCGCCGCTTTCGTGGATTCGGCCCGCCGTGCCTGACCAACTCTCCATCGAAAATCCGGCCAGCCTGAAATCCGGGCCGGACTCGCGCGGCCATTTCGGCCAGTTCGGCGGACGCTATGTCGCCGAGACGCTGATGCCGCTGATCCTGGACCTTGAACGCGAATATCGCGCCGCCAAGGCCGATCCGGCATTCAAGGCCGAGTTCGACGACCTGATGACCCATTATGTGGGCCGCCCCAGCGCGCTCTATTATGCCGAGCCGCTGACGAAGCATCTGGGCGGCGCGAAAATCTATCTGAAGCGCGAAGAACTGAACCACACCGGCGCGCACAAGATCAACAACTGCATCGGTCAGATCCTGCTGGCGAAGCGGATGGGCAAGACCCGCATCATCGCCGAAACCGGCGCCGGCCAGCATGGCGTGGCGACCGCCACGGTGGCGGCGCGCTTCGGCCTGCCCTGCACCATCTTCATGGGCGCGCGCGATATCGAGCGGCAGGCGCCCAATGTGTTCCGCATGAAGCTGCTGGGCGCGGAAGTGCGCCCGGTGACGGCGGGATCGCAGACGCTGAAGGATGCGATGAACGAGGCGCTGCGCGACTGGGTCACCAACGTGCACGACACTTTCTACATCATCGGCACCGTGGCGGGGCCGCACCCCTATCCGGAACTGGTGCGCGACTTCCAGAGCGTGATCGGAACCGAGGCGAAGGCGCAGCTGTTCGAGGCGGAGGGGCGTTTGCCCGACGTCGCCGTGGCGGCGGTGGGCGGCGGTTCCAACGCCATCGGCCTGTTCCATCCTTTCCTTGACGATCCCGTCGAACTGGTGGGGATCGAGGCGGCCGGCCATGGGCTGGAAACCGACCAGCATGCCGCCAGCCTCGCGGGCGGAAGGCCGGGCGTCCTCCACGGCAACAAGACCTATCTGCTGCAGGATGCGGACGGGCAGATCACCGAGGCTCATTCGATCTCAGCGGGGCTGGATTATCCCGGCATCGGGCCGGAACATGCCTGGCTGCACGAGATCGGCCGGGTGCGCTACGAAGGCATCACCGATGACGAGGCGCTGAGCGCCTTCCAGCTGCTGGCGCAGGTGGAGGGCATCATCCCGGCGCTGGAATCCGCCCATGCGCTGGCCTGGGTGGTGAAGGCCGCGCCGACGATGCCAAAGGACAGGATCATATTGGTCAATCTCTCCGGCCGGGGCGACAAGGACATCTTCACCGTGGCCGATGCGCTGGGCGTGAAGCTGTGAGCGACCGGCTGGCAAACCGCTTCGCGGCGCTGAACGGTCGCGCCGGGCTCGTCACCTTCGTGTGCGGCGGCGACCCTTCGCCGGACCTCACCGCGCCGATCCTGCATGCGCTAGCGGCCGGCGGGGCCGACATCATCGAGATCGGCATGCCTTTCACCGATCCGATGGCGGACGGCCCCGCCATTCAGGCGGGCAACATCCGCGCGCTGGGGGCGGGCATCACGCTGAAGAAGCTGCTGGCGGTCGTCGCCGAATTCCGCGCGAAGGACGCCGCCACGCCGCTGATCCTGATGGGCTATGCCAATCCGGTGCTGGCCTATGGCCCCGGCTTTGCGGCTGACGCGGTAAAGGCCGGGCTGGACGGCGTGATCCTGGTGGACCTGCCGCCGGAGGAAACGGGCGAGCTGGACTTGTCCGGCCTGCACCTGATCCGGCTGGCCACCCCCACGACGGACGACGCCCGTCTTCCCGCCGTGCTGAACGGCGCCTCCGGCTTCCTCTATTATGTCGCGGTGGCCGGCGTGACCGGCCAGAACAGCGCCGAGGCCGCCGATGTGGCCGCAGCGGTAAAGCGGCTGAAGGCGGCGACCGACTTGCCTGTCGCTGTCGGCTTCGGCGTGAAGACCCCCGCGCAGGCGGCGGCCATCGCGCGCCATGCCGATGCGGTGGTGGTGGGGTCCGCCATCGTCGATCTGGTGGGCGCGGCGGCTGCGCGGCAATCGAACGACATTCCGGGTGAGGTGCAGGCGTTCGTCTCATCTCTGGCGACCGCCGTGCGCGCGGCCCGGCTGGAGACTGCGGCATGAGCTGGCTGACCCGATCCCGGCAGCGCCTGACGGGCTTCATCGCCCGGCGCGAGACCCCCGACAATCTGTGGACCAAGTGCAAAGCCTGCGGGGCGATGCTGTACACCAAGGAGTTCGAGGAGAATCTCAGCGTCTGCCCCGAATGCGGCCATCACGAGCGCATCCGGGCCGAACGTCGGCTGGAAATCCTGTTTGACGACGGCTGGGAGAAGATCCCGCTGACGAGCCCGCCGGACGATCCGCTGAGCTTCAAGGACCAGAAGCGTTACCCGGACAGGCTGAAGGCCGCCCGCACCGCCACCGGAGAGCAGGATGCAATGCTGCTGGGCAAGGGCAGCATCCGGGGCCAGCAGGCCGTGGTGGGCGTGCAGGATTTCGCCTTCATGGGCGGATCGATGGGAATCGCGGTGGGCAACGCCTTCGTGACGGCCGCGCGCGCGGCCATCGCGGCGCACTGCCCCTTCGTGCTGTTCACGGCAGCCGGCGGTGCGCGGATGCAGGAAGGCATCCTCTCTCTGATGCAGATGCCGGCCACCACGGTCGCCATCCAGGAGCTGAAGGACGCCCGCCTGCCCTATATCGTGGTGTTGACCGACCCGACCACCGGGGGCGTCACCGCCAGCTATGCGATGCTGGGCGATGTGCAGATTTCCGAACCCAATGCGCTGATCGGCTTCGCGGGCGCGCGGGTGATCGAATCCACCATCCGCCAGAAGCTGCCGGAAGGCTTCCAGCGCGCCGAATATCTGCTGGAACATGGCATGATCGACATGGTGGTGAAGCGCCCCGATCTGCCCGACACGCTGGGGCGCCTCATCGGGCTGCTGATGCGCGCATGAGCCTGCAGCCGGCGGATTTCGCCCGCTCCGACCATCCCGTGCTCGACCGGCTGCTGCGCGCGGCGGGGCAGCAGCGCGTGCGCGGCGTGGACCTGACGCTGGACCGCATCGAGCGGCTGCTGAAGCGCATGGCGAGCCCGCATCTGAAGATGCCGCCGGTGTTCCATGTGGCTGGCACCAACGGCAAGGGTTCCACCACGGCCTTCCTGCGCGCCGCGCTCGAAGCATCGGGGCATCGCGTTCATATGTTCACCTCGCCGCATCTGGTGCGGGTGAACGAGCGCATCCGGGTGGCCGGCACGCTGGTTTCCGACGAGGATTTCGCCGAGGCGCTGGCCGAAGTGCTGAAATACAACGCCAGCCAGCCGCTGAGCTTCTTCGAGGCGATCACCACGGCCGCCTTCCTGCTGTTCGCGGCAACCCCTGCCGACGCCACCATCCTGGAAGTCGGGCTGGGCGGGCGGCTGGACAGCACCAATGTGGTTCCGAAGCCGCTGGTGACGGGAATCGCCAGCCTGTCGCTGGATCATGTCGCCATCCTTGGCCCCACGCTGCGCCATATCGCAGCGGAAAAGGCGGGGATCGCCAAGCGCGGCGTGCCGCTGGTGACGCAGAAATATCCCGCCCAGATCGCGGGCGCGGTCGCCGAGATCGCCATCCCGCGCGGCGCGAAGCTGATGGCACGCGGTGAAGCGTGGGACGCCGCGGCTTACGAAGGCGCGCTAGGCTTCCGCCTGCTGAACCAGCCGGATACGGAGCCGCTGAAACTGCCCATCCCCAAGCTGCCGGGCGCCCACCAGCTGGACAATGCCGCGCTCGCCGTCGCCATGATCCGCGCGCAGGACGCGCTGACCGTGCCCGACAGCGCCCTGCGCAGCGCCATGGGCTGGGCGCAATGGCCCGCGCGCCTGCAACGGCTGGTATCCGGCCCGCTGGTCGCCGAACTGCCGGCCGGGTCAGAACTGTGGCTGGACGGCGGGCACAACCCCGCTGCCGGCAAGGCGCTCGCCACCCATCTGGCCGCCGCCACCCCGGCTCTGCCCCTGCATCTGCTGATGGGCATGCTGCCCACCAAGGATCACTCCGGCTTCATCCGCAGCTTCCCGCGCGGCACCCGCATGACGATGCTGCCCATCCCCGGCCACGACCACGCAGCGCCCGCCGAACTGGCTGCCTTCGCCAACACCCACGGCATGAAGGCCGACACCGCCGACGACCTCAACGCCGCCCTGGCGCATGTGCAGGGACCCGCCCGCGTGCTGATCTGCGGATCGCTGCATCTGGCGGGCGAAGTGCTGCGGATCAACGGGCCACTGCCGGTTTGACGATGGCAGGCTTGGGGGACTCTGCGCTGGCCAGTCCAGTGCCGCAGGCCATCGGTACAAGTCATGCGCGCGGCATCGGCACCAACTCGATCCCAGCTCAGGCGTTGCGCGCCATCAGGCCGCCGTCGACGGGGATCGTCGCGCCGGTGATGTAGCTGGCGCCGGGCTGGCAGAGCGCAACGGTGACATGGGCGACTTCCTCCGGGCGGCCATAGCGGCGGAGCGCGGTGCGCCGCCGCGCATACACCTCCTTGTCGGCATCGGGAACGTCGGCGGTCATGCCGGTGTCGATGGGGCCGGGGCAGATACAGTTGACGGTGATGCCTTCCTTGCCGAGCTCGACGGCAAGCGCCCGGGTGAGGCCGGTGACGGCGGCCTTGGCGGCGCAATAGGCGCTGTCCATCGCGGTGGCGCCAAGCGCTTCGGTGCTGGCGATGTTGACGATTCGGGGATATTCGGAGCGGCGGAGAAGCGGAAGCGCGGCGCGGATCAGCCGCATTTCGCCGGTGGCGTTCACGCGCAGAATGCGTTCCCACAGCTCTTCATAGTCCGGGTGGTCGAGCGGGGCGAAGCCGGCGATCCCGGCGTTGTTCACCAGCACGTCGAGGCGACCGGCCCAGTTTTCGATGTCGGCGATGGTGTCCGCGATGCTGGCGGGATCGCCCACGTCCAGCGTGAAGGCGCGGGCTTCCGGGCCGCACTGGTGGGCGACGGCCTCCGCGCCGGCCAGATTCACATCGGTAACGGCGACGCGGGCGCCCTGCGCCGCGAGCAGGCGCGCCGTTGCGGCGCCCATGCCGCTGGCGGCGCCGCTGACGAGGGCGACTGAACCCTGAAAGCTGCTGGTCATGGCTTCTCTCCTCCTGATCGTGGGGTGCGCCCGGAACCGGGCGTGTGCAACTCCTCAGGGCGGGAGGGTGGAGACGGCTTGCCGGAGCCAACGCGCGAGGCCATAGGCTGCGGCCATGCATGACCTGAAGCTGATCCGCAGCGGCGCTGCCGCGTTCGATGCCGCCATGGCAAGGCGGGGTGTGACCGATGCCTCCGCGCCGATCCTGGCGGCGGATGCGGCGCTGCGCCAGGTGCAGACGGCGTTGCAGGCGGCGCTGGCGCGGCGCAACGAGGCTTCGAAGGCGATCGGCGCCGCCAAGGCGCAGAAGGACGATGCCAAGGCCGACGCGCTGATGGCCGAAGTGGCCGTGTTGAAGGCGGAGATCGCCGGCGCCGAGGCCGAGGAGCGCGAGCGCGCGGCCGCCGTGGAGGCGCTGACGGCCTCCATTCCGAACACCCCGGCCGACGACGTGCCCTACGGCGCGGACGAGCATGGCAATGTGGAGCAGAAGCGCTGGGGCGCGCCCAGAAACGGCGGCGCCGAGCATGATGCGCTGGCCGAAAAGCTGGGCTGGAACCCGGAAGGGGCGGCGAAACTGTCCGGCGCGCGCTTCATGGTGCTGGAAGGGCAGCTGGCGCGGCTGCACCGGGCGCTGGGGCAGTTCATGCTGGACCGGCAGATCGCGGCCGGCTGGCGCGAGACGGTGGTGCCGCTGCTGGTGCGCGACGATGCCATGTACGGCACCGGGCAGCTGCCGAAGTTCGCCGAGGATCTGTTCCGCACCACCGACGGGCGCTGGCTGATCCCCACTGCCGAGGTGAGCCTGACCAACCTTGTGCGCGAGCAGATCCTGGATGCGGATGAGCTGCCGCTGAAGCTGACGGCACTGACGCCCTGCTTCCGCAGCGAGGCGGGTGCCGCCGGAAAGGACACGCGCGGCCTGATCCGCCAGCACCAGTTCGAGAAGGTGGAGCTGGTGACGATCTGCAAGCCGGAGGAATCCGAGGCCGAGCATGAGCGGATGGTTCTGGCGGCGGAGGCCATTCTGGAGGCGCTGGAGCTGCCTTATCGGCGGATGCTGCTGTGCGCGGGTGACATGGGCTTTTCCGCGAAGAAGACATTCGATCTGGAAGTGTGGCTGCCGGGTGCAGGCGCCTATCGCGAGATCAGCTCCGTTTCCAATTGCGGGGATTTTCAGGCCCGGCGGATGGAGGCCCGCTGGAAGGCGCGCGGCGACAAGGGCACCCAGTTCGTGCACACTCTGAACGGATCAGGGCTGGCGGTGGGCCGCACATTGGTGGCGGTTCTGGAAAACCATCAGAATCCGGACGGCAGCGTCACCGTACCGGCCGCATTGCGCCCCTATATGGGCGGCATCGAAACACTGACCCCGGGGGCCTGATGCGCATTCTTCTGACCAACGACGACGGCATCCACGCGCCCGGTTTCGCCGCGCTGGAACGGATTGCGGCGCAGATTTCGGACGAACTGTGGGTGGTCGCCCCGGCCGAGGAGCAATCCGGCGCCGGGCACAGCCTGACGCTGACGAAGCCGATCCGGGTGCGGCAGTTCGGGCCGCGCCGCTTCGCCGTGGCGGGAACGCCCACCGACAGCGTGATGATGGCGCTGGGCCACCTGATGGACGGGCTGAAGCCCGACCTGATCCTGTCCGGCGTGAACCGGGGGCCGAACATGGCCGAGGACCTGACCTATTCCGGCACGGTGTCCGCCGCGATGGAAGGCACGCTGGCGGGCATCCGCTCCATCGCGCTGTCCCAGGCGATGGCGGACTACAGCTTCGGCAAGGAAAGCTTCGCCGCCGCGGAAGCGACAGGTGCCGACATCATCCGGCGCGTGGCGGACGCCGACTGGGGCGACGGCGTGCTGGTGAACATCAACTTCCCGCCGGTGGCGGTGCCCGAAGGCGTGCGCGTGACGGAACAGGGCTTCCGCGACTATGGCCACATCAAAATCGATGCCCGCACCGATCCGCGCGGCTTCCCCTATTACTGGTTCGGCTATGGCCGCGAGGTGGAAACGCCCGCGCACCGCAGCGATCTGGAAGCGATCCGCGACGGCTTCGTGTCGGTGACGCCACTGCATCTGGACCTGACGCACCGGCAGACCATGGCGGCGCTGCAGGCGAAGCTGGAAGGCTGACCTCCCTCAGGCGGGCGGCATGAAACAATCATAAGTGCGATGGCGGCGGATCTTGCCGCTGGCCAGTTCGAAGAAGATCGCGAAGCGGGCCTCCATCACCGAGCCTTTCGGCAGATCGGGCAGGTCCATCCGGAAGCTGGCGCGGAAGATCGCCTCCACCGCCACCCTGTCCCCGTCTGCGATCAGGCTGGTGACTTCATAGCTTTGCCGTTCGACGATCTGGCGGCCGCGCGCTTCGGCTTCCCGAATCTGCCCCAGATTCCGTTCCGCGCCATTGGGTGTGATCTTGTTGGGCCATTCGATCTGCAACGCGTCCGGCGTGTACCAGTCCTCGACGACCAACGTTCCCGCCGCGATGGCATCCAGATAGGACCGTACAAAAGCTCCCGCGTCCGCCATCCGCAGTCCTCCAGATAAAATGGGCCCCAAATGAGAAGGGGCGGTGACGCCCCCGCGCCACCGCCCCTTTCGTGACGATTCCAGTCGTCTACCCCCGTTTCGGTGACGAACCTGTCTCGTGCCGGCAATTGCCCCCGCCGGCTCTTCGCACATGCACATGGCGTGCCAAGTTTTGGCGAAATGCCATCCCCTTGTTTTCCAACATGTTAACAAAACTTCCCCCCGCAATGCTTCTGCGAGGCTGTAAAGATTCCCGACTCTTTTTTGGCACTGCGGCATGCCCAAGCGGGATTCCCCGGCGGCGCTCGATCCTCTAAGGCTGCGCGGTGCGACGCCTTCTTCCCCTTGCGGCCCTGCTGCCGCCCACGCTCTGGCTGGCGGCCTGTTCCACCCCGCAGCCGCCGAAGCGTCCGGCCAGCAACAGCCGGATCGTGGTGCAGCAACCAACCCCCACGGCGCCATCAAGGCCCAGTTGGCAGCCCGCGCCGGTGAAGGCCGATGGCGTGGCCGTGCCCGGCGGGCGACGCCACACCGTGAAGCGCGGCGAAACCGGCCTTGCCATCGCCAAGGCCTATGGCGTGCCCTGGGGCCGCATCGCCACCGCCAACAGGCTGGATCGCGATTCGGTGATCCAGGTGGGGCAGCAATTGTTCATTCCCATCGGCGCCCAGCCCCAGCAGCAGGCAGGCCGCCCCGCGCCCAACTCCAGCCAGACACGGCCCGGCCAGACACGCCCCAGTCAGGCCGGCACCCAGTCAGCCGGCGGTTTCGCGCTGGACGTGGACGACGCCATCAGCGGCTCTGCCCCCGCCGCCGAAGGCAATGCGCCCCCCCGCCCTCAGGTGCCGCCCACGCAGGCAGCCGCCACCGTGCCGCAGCTGTCCTGGCCGGTGGACGGCCGCGTCCTCCTCTCCCGATACGGCCCCAAGGCGGGCGGACGCTACAACGACGGCATCAACATCAAGACCACCAAAGGCGCCACCGTGCGCAGCGCCGCCGACGGCGAAGTGGTCTATGTGGGCGACGCCATCGCCGGCTTCGGCCTGATGATCCTGATCCGCCACCCCGGCGGCACCGTCAGCGCCTATGGCCATCTGGAGGACGCCCTCGTCGACCGCGGCGCCAAGGTCCAGCGCGGCCAGCCCATCGCCCGCGCCGGCTCCAGCGGATCCGCCAGCGAACCCCAGCTCCACTTCCAGCTTCGGCAAGGCCGCCGGACGCTGGACCCGGTGTTGTATCTGCCGCGTTGAGGGTGGAGGCAGGGGCTCTGCCCCTGCACCCCGCAAGGGGAATGATTCCCCTTGACCCCCGAAGTTTTGGGAAGAGGCCCCCGTCGAGTGACGGTTGAGCCCGAACCTCGCGTTTCGGGGCCTCTTCCCAAAACTTATGGAGGTGCAGGAGGGTCACCCTCCTGCTGGGGGTCCAGGGGGCAAGGCCCCCTGGCTCATCCTCAGCGCCGCAAACTCAGCGCCCGGGGCACTGCGCTTCGGTGGTCACGCTGAAGTTGGAGGTGGAGGCGTTGTTGGGGGTTGCCAGCGTGAGGTCCACGCGGGCCGGGGTTCCGGCGCGGGTGGTCAGGCGGATCAGGCGGCAGTTGTGGGGGAAGCAATCCTGCGTGTTGGGGTTTTGCGCGGCCGGCACATTGGCGGCGGTGGAGCGCAATTGGGTGATGGTGACTGCGGCTGATGACGGTGCGGTGAGGGTGACATCCTGCCAGCCCACGTTTGCGCCGCGGATGGCGATCACATTGTCGATGCTGGGGTTGGTGGGGCACTGCAGGGTGGGACGTGCCTGGCCGGGGACGCCGCGCACGGGGCCCAGCGGCAGGCTGGCGTAGCAGTCGCGGCGGGGTTCGGCGGTTTCCACGCGCACGGGGCCGGGCTGGCGGCAGCGGGTGACGGGGCCGACTGTTTCGGATGTGAAGCCGCGCGGGCAGGTGAAGCCGCGCGGGGTGAGCTGGGCCGGGATCACATTGTCTGGCCCGCGCACTTCCACGCGGGCGCTGGCCGGCAGGGCGGCGCAATGGCTGTTCTGCGCGGCCACCGGGGCGGCAAGCGTGGCAAGGAGGGCGGCGAAAATGGCTGGGCGCATGGGTTGAATCTCCGGATGCTCGTGTCCGCGCTTCATGGCCTGTTCGGGCCTGTTTGGGAATTGGCCGGTTGAAGGGCCGCCTGTGATTTTTCGACGCGGCGGAGCCCGGTGCGATCAGCGCGGCCAAATCCGCGCAAATGCTTTCCAAGCGCGGGCTGGCGCTGTAGGCGATTTCACATGTCCGACACGATTGAACCGACAGCGCCGGCCCCAGGCGACGATATCGCCCCTGTGAATCTCGTGGAGGAGATGCGCTCCTCCTATCTCGACTATGCGATGTCGGTGATTGTCGCCCGCGCACTGCCTGACGTGCGCGACGGCCTGAAGCCGGTGCACCGGCGCATCCTGTTCGGCAGCCACGAAAACGGGTTCGGATCGGGCAAGCCGTTCCGCAAGTCCGCGCGGATCGTCGGCGACGTGATGGGTAAATATCACCCGCACGGCGACAGCGCGATCTATGACGCGCTGGCGCGGATGGCGCAGGACTGGTCGATGCGGCTGCCGCTGATCGACGGGCAGGGCAATTTCGGATCGATGGACCCGGATCCGCCGGCCGCCATGCGCTACACGGAGGCCCGGTTGAGCAAGGCGGCGGAAACGCTGCTGGACGATCTGGACAAGGACACCGTCGACTTCGTGCCCAACTACGACGGGCAGGAGCAGGAACCGAGCGTGCTGCCGGCCCGCTTCCCCAACCTGCTGGTGAACGGCGCGGGCGGCATCGCGGTGGGCATGGCGACGAACATCGCCCCGCACAATCTGGGCGAAGTGGTGAACGGCTGCCTCGCCTATCTGGACGACCGGGCCATCACCGCCGAAGCGCTGATGGACTATGTGCCGGCGCCCGATTTCCCGACCGGCGCGCTGATCCTGCGCACCAACGGCATCGCCAGCGCGATGACGACGGGGCGCGGTTCGATCATGATGCGCAGCCGCCATGTGATCGAGGACCGGCGCGGAACCGGCCAGCAGATCGTGCTGACGGAAATCCCCTATCAGGTGGGCAAGGCCGGCCTTGTCGAGAAGATCGCGGAAGCGGTGAAGGACAAGCGCATCGAGGGCGTGTCCGACCTGCGCGACGAGAGCAACCGCGAGGGCGTTCGCATCGTGCTGGAGCTGAAGCGCGACGCCGTGCCGGATGTCGTACTGAACCAGCTGTGGCGCTATACCCCGGCGCAATCGAGCTTCCCGGCGAACATGCTGGCGCTGCGCGGCGGCCGGCCTGAACAGCTGAACCTGCGCGACGTGATCGAGGCGTTCATCGCCTTCCGCGAGGAAGTGATCGGCCGCCGCTCGCGCTTCCTGCTGCAGAAGGCGCGGGACCGGGCGCACCTGTTGCTGGGCCTTGTGATCGCCGTGTCCAACCTGGACGAGGTGGTGGCGATCATCCGGGGCTCGGCTTCTCCGGCGGAGGCGCGCGAGGCGTTGCTGGCGCGCAACTGGCCGGTGGCGGAAATCGCGCCCTATCTGAAGCTGGTGGACGATGCCGAGCTGGAGCTGGAGGGCGAAGACCTGACGGCGGGCAGCTATCGCCTGTCGGAAGCGCAGGTGCGCGCCATCCTCGACCTGCGCCTGCACCGGCTGACGGCGCTGGGCCGCGACGAGATCGGCGAGGAGCTGAAGGAACTGGCGGCCACCATCGCCGACCTGCTGGACATCCTCTCCAGCCGGGCGCGGCTGGAGCAGGTGATGCGCGAGGAGCTGACCGCCGTGCGCGACCAGTTCGCGACGCCGCGACGGTCCGAAGTGGTGCAGGCCGACGATGTCGACGACGAGGATCTGATCGCGCGTGAGGACATGGTCGTGACCGTGACCCACAGCGGCTGGATCAAGCGCGTGAGCCTGGACAGCTATCGTGCGCAGAAGCGCGGCGGCAAGGGCCGTCAGGGGATGGCGACCAAGGAAGAGGATGTCATCACCGAGCTGTTCGTCGCCATGACGCATGCGCCGGTGCTGTTCTTCTCCAGCCTGGGCAAGGTTTACCGCATGAAGGTGTGGAAGCTGCCCGAGGGCACGCCGCAATCCAAGGGCCGCGCGATGGCGAACCTGCTGCCGCTGGAGCCGGGCGAGACCATCCGCACCGTGCTGCCGCTGCCCGAGGACGAGGCGGAATGGAGCCAGCTGCATGTGATGTTCGCCACCGCCAAGGGGCTGGTGCGGCGGAACAGCATGGATGCCTTCGCCAACGTGCCCTCCAACGGCAAGATCGCGATGCGCTTCGACGAAGGATCGGAAGACCGGCTGATCGGCGTGACGCTGTGCCACGAGAGCGAGGACATCCTGCTGGCCGCGCGCAGCGGCAAGGCAGTGCGCTTCGAAGTGACGGCCGTGCGTGAATTCCAGAGCCGGACCGCCACCGGGGTGCGCGGTATGGATCTGGAGGCAGGCGACGAGGTGATCTCGCTGTCCGTGCTGAAGCGCGGCGGCAACAGCACCGAGGCGCGGGAGCAATATCTGCGGTCGGCGGCGTGGAAGGCCGATCCGGCGGCGCTGGAAGGGCTGGAGGCGGAGCAGTTCGAGCAGATGGCGGCGAACGAGCAGTTCATCCTGACCATCACTGCCAACGGCTATGGCAAGCGCAGCTCGGCTTACGAATATCGGCGCACAAACCGGGGCGGCAAGGGCATCGTGAACATCGACACCTCCGAGCGGAATGGCGAGGTGGTGGCGAGCTTCCCGGTGGAACCCGCCGAGCAGCTGATGCTGGTGACAGATCAGGGCAAGCTGATCCGCATGCCGGTGAAGGACATCCGCATCGCCGGCCGCGCCACGCAGGGCGTGACGCTGTTCAAGGTGGCGGATGCCGAACATGTCGTGTCGGCCGCGCGCATCCGTGAAAGCGATGACGAGGACGAGGGCAGCGACGAAGGGGAAGGCCCGGACGAGGCGGCGACGGAGGCTGCGCCGGAATGACGACGCTCGTGCTCGGCATCGAGTCGAGCTGCGACGAGACCGCCGTTGCGCTGGTGACGGCGGACGGCCGGGTGCTCGCCGAGCGGATCGCCAGCCAGGAGGCCGAACATCGGCCGTTCGGCGGGGTGGTGCCGGAGCTGGCCGCCCGCGCCCATGCCGAGCGGGTGGGGCCGATGGTGGAGGCTGTGCTGCGGGACGCCGGTGTGGCGCTGGCCGATGTGGATGCCGTGGCCGCAACGGCCGGGCCGGGGCTGGTTGGCGGCGTGATGGTGGGGCTCGTCACGGGCAAGGCTCTGGCCTTTGCGGCCGACAAGCCGCTGTGGGGCGTGAACCATCTGGAAGGCCATGCGCTGTCCCCCCGGCTGATCGCGCCCGAGCTTCAGTTCCCCTATCTGCTGCTGCTGGTGTCCGGCGGGCATTGCCAGCTGATCGCGGTGGAGGGCGTGGGCCGTTATCGGCGGCTGGCTACGACCATCGACGATGCGTCCGGCGAGGCCTTCGACAAGGTGGCGAAGATGCTGGGGCTGGGCTTCCCCGGCGGCCCCGCGGTGGAAAATGCTGCGCAGCATGGAGACCCGAAATCGGTTCCCCTGCCCCGCCCGCTGGTGGGTTCGGGCGAACCGCATTTCAGCTTCGCCGGCCTGAAGACAGCCGTGCTGCGCGCCGTGGAAAGCGGGAAATATGCTGCGCCCGACATCGCGGCCAGCTTTCAGGCGGCGGTGACGGATTGCCTGGCCGATCGCACCCGGCTGGCGATCCGTGTGATGCCGGAGGCGACTGCGCTGGTAGTGGCAGGCGGAGTGGCCGCCAACAAAGCGGTGCGGGCAGCGCTGGAGGCGGTGGCATCCGCCCATGGCCTGCCCTTCATCGCGCCGCCATTGAAGCTGTGTACCGACAATGCGGCGATGATCGCCTGGGCGGCGCAGGAACGGATCGCGGCCGGCTTCGATCCCGAGCCCGATCCGCAGGCCCGCCCGCGCTGGCCGCTGGACCCGGCCGCTGAACCCGTGCGCGGAGCAGGAGTTAAGGCATGATCGCAGTAATCGGCGCAGGCGCCTGGGGTACGGCGCTGGCGAACGCCATGGCGCAGGCGGACGACGTGCTGATCTGGGCACGCGAACCCGAAGTGGTGGACGCGATCAACGGCACGCACGCCAACCCGCTGTTCTTGGCCGGCATCGAGCTGAGCCCCCGCGTGAAGGCAACGATGGATCTTGGCGATCTGGCAGGCATCGACCTGTGGCTGGTGGTGCCGCCCGCGCAGTTTCTGGGGCGAGTGCTGGCGTCGGCTCCGCTGGCCGCAAACCCGACGCTCGTGTTGTGCGCGAAGGGGATCGAGACGGGATCGCATCGGCTGATGGCGGAAGTGGCTGCGGATGCTGCGCCCGACGCCCCGCTGGCGGTGCTGTCCGGCCCCAGTTTTGCGGCCGAAACCGCGCGTGGGCTTCCGACGGCCGTGACGCTGGCGGCCGACACGATGGAGCGCGCGGCCGCTCTCGCCGAGCGCCTCTCCCGGCCGACATTCCGGCCCTACGCCTCCGACGATATCGCCGGCGCTGAGATTGGCGGCGCGGTCAAGAATGTGCTGGCGATCGCCTGTGGCGTGGTGATCGGCGCCGGGCTGGGCGAGAATGCGCGCGCCGCCATCATCGCGCGCGGTTTTGCCGAAATGACCCGCTTCGGCGTGGCACGCGGCGGCCGGGCGGAGACGCTGGCGGGCCTTTCCGGGCTTGGTGATCTGGTGCTCACCTGCGGGTCCACCCAATCGCGCAACATGTCGCTGGGCATGGCGCTGGGGCGGGGGCAGACGGCGGAGCAGGCGCTGTCGGGGAAGCTGAGCGTGGCGGAAGGCGCCGCGACCGCGCCCGTGCTGGTGGAAGCGGCCACGGCGGCCGGCGTAGACATGCCCATCGCGACAGCCGTCGCCGACCTGCTTGCAGGTCGCGCCAACGTGCGGGACGTGATGGACCGTCTGCTCAACCGCCCCCTGCGGGCTGAACTGCGCTGATGGCCGGCGCTTACGGGGCCTGCGGGTGACAGCCGACAGACGGTTGGGCCTTTGGGATTATGTTCGTCGGCGAAACGGCGTTCCGGCAGGCGCCTCCGGCTCGCTTCGGAACATGCTCCAGCGCTCATTGGGGGCCTCGAGCTTCGCCGGATTCTGGCGACACTGGAACCCGATCTGGAGCTATGGGCTATCTCGCTACATATTCCGGCCGCTCGGGCGGTTGCTGCCTCTCCCGCTGGCACTGGTTGCCACCTTCCTGGTCAGCGGGCTCATTCATGATGCGGTGATCATGGTGATGCGCGGCGGGCCCGCCCTTCTGTTCACACCCTGGTTCCTACTGATGGCGCTGATCCTGCTGCTGGGCGAGGCTGCTGGATGGAATTTCGGCGGGCTCCGCTGGCCGGTACGGGCTGCCATCATGCTCGGCTATCTGGGCAGCACCTTCGCCCTGGCGCTGTCCGTGGATCGTGCCATGGCGGCATGGCTGCAGCAGGGATCGTAACGGTTCCGCCATTTCAATGTCACGCCATGGTCATGGCCCCTAGATATAGCGCGCAAGCAATCGCTAACCCACAAACAGGGGGATTGCATGCCGGCCGTTGCACGGATGGAAGATGGAAGCGGGATATTTCCGCGTCTCGCGCACCCCATGCCCACTCCGCCCTGGCTTGACGAGCCGGAAGAGGAAGAGCCCCGGCGCAAGCTAAAGTTCCGCACCGTCTTCATTTCCGACACCCATCTGGGCACTTCGGGCTGCAACGCCGAACTATTGTTCGATTTCCTGAAGTCGATCGATTGCGAGACGCTGTATCTGGTGGGCGACATCATCGATGGCTGGCGGCTGAGGCGTGGCTGGTTCTGGCCCACGCGCCACAATGATGTGGTGCGCCGGGTGTTGAAGATGGCGAAGAAGGGCACACGCGTGATCTATGTGCCCGGCAACCACGACGAAGTGCTGCGCGACTTTATCGGCCTTGGCTTCGGCGACATCGAGATCCGGCCCGAGGCGGTGCACATCACCGCCGATGGCCGCAAGCTGCTGGTGCTGCACGGCGACGAGTTCGACGGCGTGGTGCTGTATCACCGCTGGCTCGCCTTTGCCGGCGACCATGCCTATGTCGCGCTGCTGAAGCTGAACGTCGGCTTCAACTGGTGCCGCCGGCAGTTCGGCCTGCCCTACTGGTCTCTTTCCGCACATCTGAAAAAGCGGGTGAAAAACGCGGTGGAGTTCATCTGCCGCTATGAAGAGGCCGTCGCCCATGCCGCGAAAGAGCGTGGCGCGGACGGTGTGGTGTGCGGTCATATCCACAGCGCCGAAATCCGCCAGTTCGGCGACATCACCTACTACAACGACGGCGACTGGGTGGAAAGCTGCACCGCGCTGGTGGAGCATGCCGACGGCCATATGGAGATCCTGGACTGGGCCGAGCGCGTCCGAAGTGAAGCGAATGCGGGCCAGCCGCTGAAATTGCGCAAATCCCGCGGTGCATTGGTGCCGGCGGAATGACCGGCGGCGCAGCGACCGCGCGCCGGTGCCAAGGCAGGCGGTTGCCCGCCGTCCAGTGTCTGGGGGGCTTATGATGAGTTCTCACAGCCTGGCGCTGGTATCCGATGCCTGGGCCCCGCAGGTGAACGGTGTGGTGCGCACCTTGCAGACCACGGCGGGCATGCTGGCGACACGCGGCTGGGAGGTGACAGCGATCACGCCTGACAGGTTCCGATCCATGCCCTGCCCCACCTATCCGGAAATCCGGCTGGCGTTGACGATGCCGGGTGCCATCGGGCGCATGATCGAGGACAGTGGTGCAGGCGCGGTGCATATCGCCACAGAAGGCCCGCTGGGGCTGGCGGCGCGACGGCATTGCCTGCGGGTCGGTCGGCCGTTCACCACCAGCTTCCACACCCGCTTCCCGGACTATCTCCATGCGCGGTTCCGGCTGCCGGTATCGGCCAGCTGGCGCTATCTGCGCTGGTTCCACGGACCCGCGCGGGCAGTGCTGGTGGCGACGCCCCGGCTGGCGGCAGAACTGAATGGACACGGCATCGCCCAGACCCGGCTGTGGTCACGCGGGGTCGATCTTTCGCGATTCCGCGCGGGCCTTGCCGCCCCCGATAGCTACCAGGGGCTTACACGCCCCATCCTGCTTAACGTGGGCAGGGTAGCGGTGGAGAAGAATATCGAGGCCTTTCTGGCCAGCGAGGCGCCCGGATCGAAGGTGGTAGTGGGCGACGGACCGGCGATGACATCGTTGAAGGAGCGCTTCCCACAAGCCCTGTTCCTGGGAGCCTTGTCAGGTGATGCGTTGACCAGCGCCTATTCCGGCGCCGACCTGTTCGTGTTTCCCAGCCGTACCGACACCTTCGGCCTGGTGCTGGTGGAAGCGATGGCGGCAGGATTGCCGGTGGCTGCCTACCCTGTGGCGGGCCCGTTGGACGTGGTGGGGGATAGTGGCGCAGGCGCCCTCAATGAAGATCTCAGCATGGCCATCGCACAGGGCCTGCGAATCCCGAAATCAGCAGCCATCGTGCATGCACAGGGTTTCAGCTGGGAGGCTGCCGTCAGCCAGTTCGAGGCCGCAGTGGCAGATTGCCTGGAAGCCACCCGGCGACCCAAGCGCGGGCTGTTACGGCGCGCAGCAGGTGGGACGATGGGGCCGGCTGCCGGCTGAGTTCGGAACAGCCCGGGGGAGCGCCGCCCCAAAAAAATAGGCCGGTCACGCGCAGCGCGCGCCACCGGCCAGGGTTCAGGAAGGAACTGCTGATTTCGGTGGAGCCGGGCACGCAGAGGATGCCCGAACTCAAGCCTTGACGATAATTTGTGACACTGCGGGTTTGCGCTGCGCACAAACCCGCAGGCCGGATCAGAATTTCGCTGTGATCCCGAAGGAGAAGCTGGTGCCGATATCGTAGCGGTTGATCAGCACCACGTCATTTCCGTAGGTCTGTGATTCACGATAGCCGGTACCCAGGATGTTGCGGACCTCCAGCTTCAGTTCCAGCGGTGTCGCCCCGATCTTGGCCTCTTCCCGCAGCACCAGATCGAGCTGCACACCAGGCCGTTCCATATAGTCGGGCGTCGTGCCGGGGCCGCGCTGAGAGACCCGGTCAGATGCATAGTTCAGCAGCAGGGTTTGCTCCGACAGGCGGCTTTCGCTCTGCAGGCCGAGTTGCACATTGGCGACATGATCGGACTGGCCCGTCAGCGAATCACCATCGGTGAAGTAAAGCGACGCGCTGGCCGGGGCTCCGCCGCTGCCCGGTCCAACGGTTGTATCGCTATCGCTGACTTTCAGCTTCGAGTCGGTGAAGGTATAGTTGGCGCTGATCAGCAGGCGCCGATCACGGAAGAAGCCGGAATCACCCAGTGTCAGAAACTTCTGGGCCTCCACTTCAGCGCCGTACAACTGCGCTTCAGGCGCGTTGGCGAAGCTGGTGAAGATGTTGTTGCCGGTCGTATAGGCCACAACTTCGATCGGCTTGTCGATCTTCTTGTAGAAGACACCGCCCAGCAGCCGCTCGTCACGGCCGAAGAACCATTCATAGCGGGCTTCCAGGTTCAGCAGTTCCGAGTCCGTCAGATAGGGGTTGCCGATGCTGGTGCGGTCGTTGTCGGTATCGACATATTCCTGAGGTGCCAGTTCACGGAACTGCGGCCGCGCGATTGTCTTCGAGGCTGCGACACGAAGCTGCTGGTTTTCCGCGAAGTTCCAGGTGAGCGTAACGGCCGGCAGCCAGTAGCTCGCCTCACGCGAGGTGCGCAGCGCGGCCGGATCGCCGGCATTGCCGAACAGATCCACGATCTGCACGAACTGGCGGCCTTTTTCATAACGCACGCCAGCGTTCAGCTTCAGGCCGTCGGCCAGTTCGGCATCCACCTGGGCGTAGCCCGCGTGGGTGCGCAGGCCCGCTTCATAGGCAGCCACGCCTGCACCGCCGGTCTGTTCGCTGAGCGTGATATCGTAGACCGCGATATTGTAGTTCGACAGCAGATAGTCCGGCCGTTGCTGCGTCACTTCCAGCGGAAGGGTGGCTTGCGGCAGATAGGCGAACTGCCGCCGGGTCGAGTTGCGGTCGTTGTTGGAATAGGCATATCCCGCCGACAGTGTAACCGGGCGCGCCGTGGGCAGCGAATAGCCGACCGCTGCCTGCCCCGCCCAGATCGTGTCCTCAAGGTTCGAGAAGGCGATGCTGCTGCCGGTGCCGCCGCCGCGCAGGTTGTTCACATAGTCATTGACGTTGGCGGACCAGACATAGGTGTTGCTACGCTCATAGGGCGCGTTCCGTTCCGACTTCGCATAGGTGCCGCGCACATCCAGCGTCAGATCGTCGAACTTGAATTCGTTCACCAGCGAGGTGGAGAAGAGCTGGCGTTCGAACCAGTTTGTCACGCCGCGGTTGATGCCCTCGACGCTGTTGCGATAATCGTCGCCGCGCTCGATACGGGTCTGCTTCAGCACGTCACGGATGTAGACGTTGGTGAAACGGATCCGGTGTTCGCCGAATTCATAGCCCACGCCCAGCATACCGTTCACCAGCACCTGGTTTTCGGTCGAGACGAACCGGAAGACCTGGTCGGGCGTCAGTGCGCCTTCGGAAATCTGCTGCGCCGACTGACGGTCGCCTTCCCGCGTCTTCCACTTGTTCGTCCAGTTGGCGGAGAAGATGACGCCAAGGCGGTCTTCTCCGATGTCCCAGGCGGTGCCGCCGGTGAAGCCCAGCGACATGTTGGCGGGAATGGTATCGTTGCGCTGAATAAGGTTGGTCTGCGCATTCATCAGGCTGGACGTGATGGTCTTCATCTCGTCCAGCGTGAAGTTGCCGCCCGGCGCGATCAGCTTGCCGGAATTCATCGCAGCCCGAAGCTGGACAGGCACGTTGCGGGCGCCGCCGTCAAAGCCGGTCCAGTCGCTGCGCGATCCGAAATAGGTATAGCCCAACTGGCCCGTCGTCACGGTGTCACCGCTGATCGAGCCCGAAACGTTGAGGAAGAACTCCTCCGGCACCGCCTTGGTGGTGAGGTTGATCACCCCGCCGCCGAACTCACCCGGATAGTTGGCGGAGTAGCTCTTCTGCACGACCGTCGACGACAGCAGGTCGGTGGGGAAGATATCGAGCGGAACCACCCGTTTCAGCGGTTCCGGCGAAGGAATGGGCAGGCCGTTCAGCAGAGCCAGCGAGTAGCGTTCGCCAAGGCCGCGGACATAGACATATTTGCCGCCGACAACAGAAAGGCCGGTCACCCGCGCCAGTGCGCCGGCGATATCGCCGTCACCTGCACGGTCAATGTCCGCTTGCGACAAGACGGAGACCACGGACGGGGTGGTGCGCACCACATTGGGAATCCGACGCCCGATCACCACGATGTCGCCCGACAGCCCGCCGGCACCCGGCGTGGAGACTTCGACATCGGCTTCATCATCGACCTGATCGGCCACCGGAGGCTCGACGGGGGCGGTCTGCCCGGACTGTGCCGAGGCAGCAGAAGCGGCGAAGGCTCCAATGGCCGTGGTCGCCATCAGCAGTAGCCAGTTGGAGAGTTTCATAATTTATTCCCCCGGGGTGTCGCGAACAGGCTGGAAGGGGCGGCCCGATTCTGGACCGCCCCTTCGATCAGGGTTGGCCGATCAGGGCTGGACCGGCAGCGGCGGCACGGTGCAGCGCACCACCCCGGCCGGCGTGAACCCGGCCCTTTCGCTGCTGCAGCTCCAGCCGGCGAACCAGGTGTCGTTCTGATCCCGGAAAGCGCCGACATAGGTTGTGTTGGTGAGGAAGGAGTTGAGGGTCGCGGCCGCGAACGGCGTCACGCCGGCCACGCCGCTGCCCGGCCAGAATTCCCCGGAGATCGCGTTGCTGGCGTTCAGCACGTTGCCGCGCGATTCGCCGCCCCAGGCGCTGCCGCCTGCCGGCAGAGTGGTCAGGATGTTGGTGACCTGCTCCGTGGTGACGTTGCTGTCCCCGAAGGCGAGCGTGCCCGACTGGAACACCACCGAGCGGAAGTTCGGCGGGCCCGACTTGTCGTTCGCGGTGTCTGCAACCGCGATTGTGCTTGCTTCGCGGAACTGCACGGCCGCTGCCGGCGCGGTCGTCACCACGATGCCGTTCACCAGATTATAATCGGTGCCACCGCGGAAGAAGAGCGCGTTGGAAGCATTGGAAGCGGCCGTGTTGCGGGCAAGGAAGGTGAAGTTGGCGAAGGTCGGCCGCGAGCGGGGACGCAGCGCATCGTCGCCGGAGCTGTTCGCTTCGATGACATGGTTGCTGGAGTGGCTGAGCGGACGCTGGGAAACCAGAACGAACTGGTTGAAGCCCTTGTAGCCATTGTCAGTATCCAGAGAGTCGTCGTCGGCGCCGGTCACGATCAGATAGCGACCGTTCACGGTGCCGCCAAACCATTCGATGCCGTCATCGGAGCCGTTGTGGACCTGGATGTGGTCGAACACGGTGGCACTTCCGACGCCGCCCAGCGTAATGCCGTTCAGCTCGTTGCCCGGTGTCACCTGGAAGCCGGCATAGCGAACCTGCACATAGCGCAGGCGCCCGCTGCTGTCGGTGGCGGTCGCACCGCCATAAAGGCCGCCGGCACCTTCAATATTCTGTTCGCAGTTGACCGTACCGCCGGTCGCGCCGGGCACGTTGCAGCGGTTTTGCGGCGCACGGCCCAGGAGCACGAGACCACCCCAGTCGCCGATCGAATCCTCGGTGGCGGTGCCGACGATATTCTGGCGGCTGGTCATCACGATCGGGCGGGAGGCGGTGCCTTCGGCGTTGATCTGCGAGCCGCGCTCGATCAGCAGATAGTCCGCGCCGGACGAACCGAAGATCACCACGCCAGGATCGATGGTAAGGATCACCGACCGGCCGTTGGCCTTGTCACCGGCGCCGCCGATGTCACGGCCGATGCGCACGCCGCCGTTCAGCGAGTAGACCAGATTGGCCACGTTCGGCAGCGACAGGTTGTTTTCGATCACGCCCGTGATCTGGCAGTTGCGAAGAACCTGACCCGTTCCCGCCGTGATCGTCCCGATGTCGGCCGTGCCGGTGGGGCAGCTGACCGGAGTCGGGGTCGGCGTGGGGGTCGGTGTGGGAGTCGGCGTCGGTGTGGGTGTCGGGGTGGGAGTCGGAGTCGGCACGACGATCACACCGTCGCCGGGCGACGCGACATCGGTTGCACCAGAGCAGGCGGCGAGCGCCACGGCCGACCCGAGCAGAAGCAGGGCGCGAAGATGTGACATGAAAATCCCCTTTTCGGATTGCAAGTTCCGGATGCGGGGCCGCCCCTTTGGAGACACCGCGGACGGCGCCCCTCTAGACGGGGGTCATGTCAGTCCTGTTTCGGGTTCATTTCGTTCATCTTGCAGAAATATTTCAGAACGAAGTCAAACAACGGGCGTGGACCCTGCCAGTTCCGCAAGCAGGGCTTCGTCAGTCCCGTGGGACACGCCTTCTCGCCCGATCTGTATCAAAATAGGCACAGCCAGCGGGCTCACCCTGTCCAGATGTTGCACCAGAAGCTGCGACTCGGCGCGCTCGATCAGGCTGCGCAGCCGGTCGAGATCGGTGAGCTTCGCGCTCGCCTCCGTCCACGCCGCCTCAAGCAGCAGATGCCCCGGTTCGTGGCGCTGCAGCACATCGTAGATCAGGTCGGTGGAAACGGTCATTGCTCGGCCGCTCTTACGCTGGCCCGGCTGCTGCCGCTCCACCAGCCCCGACACGATGGCGACGTCGCGGAACGCCCGGCGCAGGAAGGGGGTGGCAGCGATCCAGTCGTGCAGTTCCTCCGCGATGATGTCGCCAGACAGCAGCGCCGCCGGATCGTCGACAGGCTCCAGCCCCCACAATCCCAGCACATAGTCGGTCGCCACGAAGCCCAGCGGCTTCAGACCGCGTTTTTCCATGCGTTGTGTGAGCAACATGCCCAGCGACTGGTGCGCGTTGCGCCCCTCGAAGCCATAGAGGATCAGATAATGATGCCCGTCGCGCGGGAAGGTTTCCGCCAGCAGCCGATCTGCCGGCGGGAGCACGGACCGCGCCTGCTGCAATGACAGCCATTCCTGCACATCGCCCGGCATGCGCGCCCAGCCGGCCGGATCGGCCAGCATCCGCCGCACGCGCGCGGCGAGATTGGTGGACAGCGGCATCCGCCCCCCGGCGTAAGTGGGGATGGAGGCGGAGCCGCGCCCCAGCCTAGTGTAGAGATCGCTTTCCGACGCGCCGATCACTTCCAGCACCTGCCCCGCGAACAGGAAACTGTCGCCCACGCGCAACTGGCTGGCGAACCATTCCTCGATCTGGCCCAGCGCGCGGCCCCGGCCCAGCCGGACCACCATGGTGGGCGATTCCACGATCACGCCCGCATTCAGCCTATGCTGTAACGCGAGCCGGGGGTGCCGCACCCGCCAGCGCCCGGGCGCCTCCTCCACCAGCCGGGCATAGCGATCATAGGCGCGCAGCGAATAGCCGCCCGTCGCCACGAACTGCAGCAACCGGTCGAACTCGGCCCGCGCCAGCCCACGATAGGGCGCCGCCGTGCGGATTTCGGCATGGAGCGCGTCCGCCTCGAACGGGCCGGCCAGTGCCAGCCCCATCACATGCTGCGCCAGCACGTCCAGCCCGCCGGGGCGCATCGGCTCGGCATCGAGCTCGCCTGCCTTCACCGCATCCAGCGCGGCCAGCGCCTCCAGATATTCGAAGCGATTGCCCGGCACGATCACCGCCCGACTGGCCTCGTCCATGCGGTGGTTGGCACGGCCCACCCTCTGCAACAGCCGCGCCGCCCCCTTCGGCGCGCCCATCTGGATCACCAGATCGACATCGCCCCAGTCGATCCCGAGGTCGAGACTGGAGGTCGCCACCACCGCCCGCAGACGTCCTGACGCCAGCGCCGCCTCCACCTTCAGCCGCGCCTCCATCTCCAGCGAGCCGTGATGGATGCCGATGGGCAGCTGATTGTCGTTCACGGCCCACAGATCGTTGAAGATTAGCTCCGCCAGGGAGCGGGTGTTCACGAACACGATGGCCTGCCGCGCGCCCTCGATCAGCTTCACCACCTCCCGCGCGGCATGACGGCCGTTATGGCCGGACCATGGGATGCGGCCGTCAGGCACGAGGATGCGGATATCGGGCGGCACCGCCGTTTCGCCCTGCACGATCAGCGCATCGCCATCCGGCGCCAGCCAGTCGGCCATCTGGGCCGGATCGGCCACCGTCGCCGACAGCCCCACCAGCCGCAGGCGCGGGTTCAGACGCCGCAGGCGCGCCACCGCCAGCGCCAGCAGATCGCCGCGCTTGGTGTTGGCAAAGGCGTGAATCTCGTCGACGATCAGCGTTTCCACCGTCTCGAGCATCCGCTCCACATCAGGCCAGGTCAGCAGCAGGCTGAGGCTTTCCGGAGTCGTCAGCAGGATATCCGGTGGATTTTCCCGCTGCCGCTTCTTCGCGTCGGAGCCGGTGTCGCCGGTCCGCGTCTCGACCTTCAACGGCAGCCCCGCCTCGCGGATCGGCAGCAGCAGGTTGCGCTCCACATCCGCCGCCAGCGCCTTCAACGGAGAGACATAGAGCGCCTTCAGCCCCGGTCGTGCGCCCTCCTCCGCCGCACGCGCCAGCACAGGCAGGAAGCCGGACAGGGTTTTCCCCGCCCCCGTTGCCGCCACCAGCAGGGCATGGCGTCCGGCCTTTGCCGCCGCCAGCATCTCCAGTTGGTGCCGCCGCAGCCGCCAGCCGCGTGCCGTGAACCAGTCCGCCAGCGAGGGGGGAAGATCGGGTCGTTCCACGGCGATGACTGTGGGGGCTGCTGGTCGGTTTTCCTAGGGGCGGGTGCTCTCAATCCGCCCGGTCGACCTTGCGGAACCCCTGTCCGGCCGGTGCATCCGGCGGGGACAGAAGCTCGCCCTTTATCTCCAGCGGCCAGTCCTGAAAGTCCCGGGTGCCGGTGTCGGCCGGATCGAAGCGGTATCGGTAGCGGCGCGCCTTGCCGAGATCGACGGCAAACAGCGGCGAGGTGAGATCGAACACCGGGACTTGGAACTGCACGGAAACCGGCGACCGTGTGTCGAGGTCGGCTTCCAGCCATTCGTTGAGGGTCTGGCCGCGCTCTTCGCTGCCGTCGTTCATGCGGACGATCACGGTGAAGTTCGGGATCGGCTGGCCCTTTGGGTTTTCCAGAATCAGCGCAAACACCTTCGGATCGCCGGCCTCGCTGTTCACCAGTTCCCATGTGGCGGGACGCGGTTTCGGATCGGTGGTGAGCAGGATGCGGTTGCCCTCCTGCCGCCATTTGCCCTCGGCGGTCTCGTCCAGCGCCCCATAGGAAAGACCGTAGCTGAAGCGCCCGTCGGCGGAGAGCTCGAGCCCGCCGGCGGCTTCGCGCACGCCCGAGAGCTGGTAGACGCCGACAACCGAAGACGGCGCGGCCGCCGCGAGGACAAGCGCCGACAACAACAGCAGGGCGATGCGCAACATGGGTGGAGGCTGACACAGCTTGCTGGCGGGCGCCAGCCTTCAGGGCCTCAGCTGCGGCTCGATCCGGGGCCAGTCGGTATCGAGGATCGCCATCACATGGGTGTCACGGAAGCGGCCTGTGTGCGTGATCTTGTGGTGGCGCAGCACGCCGTCGCGGGTAGCGCCCAGCTTCAGCACTGCCGCCTGCGAGCGCGTGTTGAGCGCGTCGATGCGGAATTCCACCCGATGAAAGCCATGCGCGAAGAGGAAATCCAGCATCAGCCATTTGGCGATGCGATTGACATGGGTGCCGCGCCCCGACGGCCTGAGATAGGTGCCGCCGATCTCCACCACGCCCGGCGTGCGGTCTTCCGGCCAGACGCCGGTGCACCCCATCAGGCGGCCATTCCACAGTGTCGCCCAGAAGCGCCAGCCGGTCCGGCCGCTGGCCGCACCGTCCCACCAGCGGTCAAAGCCTTCGCCCAGCAGGGAGTAGCTGTAGACCTGCCAGATCTCCTCGTCCTCGGCGGCGGCGCGGCGCAACTCGTCCGCATGGGCCGGTGCAAGCGGTTCGAGCCGCACATCGGCATGGAAAAGCAGCGGGAGGGGGTCGGGCAGGCTGGCCATGGGTACGCTCATATCGGGTTTTCGGGATGGGTTAGGACAAACTGTCAACCCTGTGCGCCTCTTGCAATCTCGCCGTTGCCGCGTAAGCAGGCGGCGAGTGAAAATCACGGGCCCCGCCGGGGTGCTTGGCGAATGGTGAAGGAGACACCATCTGCCAATGACGTGAAGGTCGCGATTGGGGAGACAGGAATGGGCGAACATAGCGCCAGCCTGAAGGAGCAATTGGCCCGGGTGAATGTCACCTCGGTGAAGGATATCCGCACTGCGGCGGAAGCCTTGCGGGACATCGCCTGGGAACGGGCGAGCCTGCGCGTAGCGCTGGCGGACAATATCGCCAGCAAGAACCCGCTGATGGACGAGGACGGCGGCGTGCTCGCCGCCGAAGTGTTCGGCTGGAACGCCCCGGACGAGCGCTGGTGGGCGGATACGCGATTGGCGTTGTCCTCGCCGGTGCCGCGGGCAGCGCGCTACGAATCCGAACCCTTCTGGGTGAATGCGGACGGGTTCCGCACCCGGCAGCCCAACCGCTATCTGGAAGCGATCGACCTTGCCAACTTCGAGAAGCGGGCGCTGTGCAAGGCGACCATCGGCATTCCGGTCCATCTGCCCTTCGGCCAGATCGGGCTGGCGAGCTATGGCGTGGCGGATCCCGACCGCACCGACCTCTCCGTTGAATATGAGGCGCATGCGGACGAGCTCTACCTGCTCTCCCACCGGTTCATCGCCGGCTGCGTGAAGGCGCTGCGCACCCGGCAGTGGCTGCCGGCCGACTGCCAGCTGACCAAGCGCGAAGTGGAATGCCTGCGCTGGGCCTCCATCGGCAAGACCGACAAGGAGATTTCCATGATCCTGGGCCGCAGCCACGCCACCGTCCGCTTCCACATCCAGAACGCGGGCGAGAAGCTGGACGCGGTGAACCGCAGTCAGACCATCTTCAAGGCTGCGCAGCTGGGCTATCTGGGCTACGCCGCCTGATATTCTGGCACTCTGAGGGCTGGAATCATCGCAACGTCCTGCTAACCTCCCGTGCGGGAGGTATCTCATGACACTCGCGATGCGACTGATTATCGGCCTTGTCGGCCTGTTCAATGCGGCCCTGGGCCTGATGTTCCTGGTGAACCCGGCGAAGATGGCGGCGGATTTCTCGCTGTCCCCCATCGGCACGCAGGGGCTTGCCACGGTGCGGGCCGACATGCCCGCCTTCTTCCTTGTGGGCGGGCTGTTCGCCCTGCTGGGCGCGCTGCGCACGGACCCCTCGCCGCTGAAGGTGCCGATCCTGCTGCTGGCGATCGCGCTGTTCGGGCGCACCGTCAGCCTGATCGCAGACGGCACCGCGCCCACGGCTTATCCGCCGATGATCGCGGAAGCGGTGATGATCGTGTTGCTGCTGGTGGGGCAGCGGGTGTTTGCCCGCGCGCGGTAAGATTGCGGGGGCGTCTGCTCACGCCAGCGTCAGCAGCGCCTCCACCGTTTCATCGACGGCTGTCACCATCAGCATATGCCCACTGTCGATCTGTGGCATGGGCCAGCCGAGCGCGCGTGCTTCGACGGCGCCCTGGCGCGGGCCGGCAAGGCTGTTCCCCAGCGCCAGCACATAGGTTTTCGGCAGCGCGTGGAAGCGTGAAGGCAACGGCGGCAGCGGGTCGGCGAAGCAGCGCCACGGCATCGGCGTCTGGCGCCGTTGCAGCCAGTCGTGCTGCGTGTGATCCACCGGGACACCGATGACTTCGGGCGGATAGGGCGGCTGAGCCTTTACAGCGCTGCTGCCGACGAAGACTGCGGCGGCCTCGGCCGCCTGCATGGCGCGGGGCGGAGCGCTGTCGAACAGCGCCGCGCCGCTGGTGACGGGAAGGCCATCCAGAGAGACCCACCGCCGCACGGCGGGATGGGCAGAGGCTAGCGCGGTGGGGCGGGCGCCATAGCTGTGGCCGACGAGGACGACATCCGTCAGTTCCTCGCAATCGAGCAGCGCCACGAGATCGGCGACATGGGTTTCCACGCCGGTATCGGGCGTCAGCAGATGCGCGCGCTCGCCAAGCCCCGTGAGGGTCGGGGTGAACACGCGATGGCCGTGCGCGCGAAGCAGGTCCGCCACCGGCCTCCAGCACCAGCCGCCCTGCCAGGCGCCGTGGACCAGAACGAACTGGGTCATTCCTTTATTTTTCCTTCGCTTCGCTTCGGGCGCGCGGTCGCGCTTGCGGCGGCTTCGCCGCCGGGAGTGTCGTGCCCCCAATAATCGAAGCATCGTTGCTGATGCTGTTTCACGAACCGCGCGGCCTCGGGCCCTGTGAACAGGCCCGTCCATTCGTCATGGTCCTTCGAAAGCCACCAGCCCTGCCCCGGCAGCCCGTCCGACTGGCGGACGACGAGGCTGGCGAGGCCGGGGCGATCCAGCGCGCGCTGGCGGCTGTCCACCTCCTCCAGCGCGGCGCAGAGCTGGCCCACCTGAAAGCGCTGGAAGCGGTGGCCGAACCAGCGGAACACATCGCCATAGCTGATCGCCTCAGCGTTGCGCGCCTTCAGGACCAGCAGGGCTTCCAGTTCGTCGGTGGGGAACAGTGCCATGGGCGAATGGCTAGCGCATGGCGCAGGCAGGCGCTACACGCCGGATACGATGAGCATAGGTGAATATCCGGCGACCCGAATGCGGCGACTGCGGCGGCAACCCTGGTCCCGCGCGCTGGTGGCGGAAACGCAGCTGACCCCCTCTGACCTGATCTGGCCGATCTTCGTGCGCGACGGCGAAGACATCGCCGAGCCGATCACCACCATGCCCGGCGTTTTCCGCCATTCGGTGGACCGGCTGCCCGCACTGATGCACGAGGCGGAGGCGCTGGGCATCCCGGCCATCGCGCTGTTCCCCTATACCCAGCCCGAGCGGCGCTCGGCCGGCGGCGAGGAAGCGCTGAACCCCGACAATCTGGTGTGCCGCGCACTGAGGACGATGCGCGACACTGGCGCCAATGTCGGCCTGCTGACGGATGTGGCGCTGGACCCCTACACCAGCCACGGCCATGACGGGCTGGTGGATGAAAGCGGCCATGTGCTGAACGACGTGACGGTCGAGGTGCTGGTGGGGCAGGCGCTGAACCAGGCGCGCGCCGGGGCCGACATCGTCGCCCCGTCCGACATGATGGACGGCCGCGTCGGCGCCATCCGTGCCGCGCTGGAGTCGGAACGACTGCATGATGTGCAGATCATGGCCTATTCCGCCAAATATGCCTCCGGCTTCTATGGCCCGTTCCGCGATGCGGTGGGTGCGGGCGGCTATCTGAAGGGCGACAAGAAGGGCTATCAGATGGATTCGGCGAACGCTCGCGAGGCGCTTCGCGAAGTGGCGCTGGATATCGCGGAAGGCGCGGATTCGGTGATGGTGAAGCCGGGCCTGCCCTATCTGGATATCGTGCAGCGCGTGGCCGAACGCTTCGACGTGCCGGTGTTCGCCTATTGTGTCTCCGGCGAATATGCCATGGTGGAGGCGGCCGTCGCGGCCGGCATGCTGGACAAGGACCGGGTGGTGCTGGAACTGCTCACGGCCTTCCGCCGCGCCGGGGCGTCCGGCGTCCTCACCTATCATGCCCCTCATGCCGCGAGGCTGCTGAACGGATGACAGATTTCGAACGGCTGCTGGCGGTCGACCAGGGCGCTGATGCCATTTCCATCATCCCCGTCAGCGAAGCGGACTTCGAGACGTTTCTGGGCGCGCTGCCGGAACTGGCGCGCACGGCAGTCGCCGCCGCAGCGTTCCGGGGCCGGGCCGATACCGCCGTGTTCCTGCCCGGCGGCAGCGGGCGCGACTGGAGTCTCGCCGTCGGGCTGGGCACCAGCGCAACGGCAGGCCGCTGGACGCTGGCCGCCGCCGCCGGCCAGTTGCCCGAGGGGCGCTATCGCGTTTCCGGCCAGCTGCCCGCCATCGCCCTGCATGGCTGGCTGATGGCGCAGCATCGTTTCACCCGTTACCGCAAGGCGGACGACAGCCGCGGTCCGCGCCAGCTGCTGGTGCCCGACCCGTCCGCGATTCCGCGCGCTTTGGCGGATGCGCAGGCGGTGGCCGAGCTGCGCGACCTGATCGACACGCCCGCCGAGGACCTGGGGCCAGCCGAAGTGGAGGCCGCCATCCGCGCGCTGGCCGATGCCGTCGGCGGCAAGGTGCAGGCGGTGATGGGCGAGGCGCTGGTCACGCAGAATTTCCCGGCCGTGCATGCGGTGGGCCGCGCCTCTCCGCGCAAGCCCCGAATCCTGTCGATGGACTGGGGCGAGCCGCAGCATCCGCTGGTCGCCCTCGTCGGCAAGGGCGTCTGTTTCGACACCGGCGGGCTGAACCTGAAGCCCGGCAATTCCATGGCGCTGATGAAGAAGGACATGGGCGGCGCCGCGCACGCCATCGCGCTGGCGCGGCTGGTGATCGCGCGGCGGCTGAAAGTCCGGCTGAAGCTGGTGGTGGCGGCCGTGGACAATGCCGTTTCCGGCGATTCGATCCGGCCGGGCGACGTGATCGGCACCCGCAAGGGCCTGAGCGTGGAGGTGGGCAATACCGACGCGGAAGGGCGGCTGATCCTGGCCGATGCGCTGGCCTGGACCGCCGAGGCAAACCCTGCGCTGATACTGGATTTCGCGACCTTGACGGGCGCCGCCCGCGTGGCACTGGGGCCGGACCTGCCTGCGCTATTTGCCAATGACGATGCGCTGGCCGACGGCTTGCTGGCGGCAGGCTCCGCCGGGGACGATCCGCTGTGGCGGCTGCCGCTGTGGCAGCCCTATAATCGCCTGTTCCGCTCCGACATCGCGGACCTCAACAACAATGCCGAGGGCGGCTTCGCCGGCGCCATCGTGGGCGGCCTGTTCCTGGAGCGGTTCGTGCCCAAGGGCATGCCCTGGGCCCATGTGGACACCTATGCCTGGAACGGCACGCCGAAACCCGGCCGCCCCAAGGGTGCGGCCGCCCTGTCGCTGTTCGCGGCGCTGGGGCTACTGGAAAGCCGCTTCGCATGAGCCTGCCGCGCACCGTCAGCCGGATCAGCGGCCCGCGCAACACCGATCCGCTGGGTCCGCTGGATCCGCGCCAGCACGCCTGGCGCGAGGATCTGGCCGATATCGCGCTGGCCGGCCGGATCGCCGTGCCGCTCTATGTGCAGCCGGTGGAACGCGAACTGCTGCGGCAGGCCCCGCTGCTGAGCGCTGACCGCAGCGATTCGGTCGCCGTCAGCGAACTGCTGCCGGGTGAGCGCTTCGCCGTGCTGGATACCGGGCACGGCCATGCCTGGGGTTATTCGATGGCGGATCATTATGTCGGCCATGTCGCGCTGGATGCGCTGGGCCCGCCCAGCCTCGGCGTGGAAGGCCTGATCGGCCCGGGCGATGCCCTGCTGTTCCGCAAGCCTAACATCAAGGCCGAAGTCGCCGCCGAGCTCCCGCTGGGTTCCCGCCTGCGCTGGGAAGACCATGACGAGCGCTTCGTGCGGATCGGCAGCGGGCCGCATGCCGGCCTGTTCCTGCACCGCCGCCATTTGCTCCCGGCTGGCGGCGATATGTCGCTGGACTGGGTGGAGATCGCGCTTCGCTTCGTGGGGGCGCCCTATCGCTGGGGCGGGCGCAGCCGCGCCGGGATCGACTGTTCCGGCCTGATCCAGATTTCCCGGCAGCTGGCGGGCCTTCCCTGCCGCCGCGACAGCGACATGCAGTTCGCTGATCTCAGCGAGGATGTGCCGCAGGGCGACGAGCAGCGCGGCGACATCGCCTGGTGGCCCGGCCATATCGGCATCCTGCTGGACCGGAACACGCTGCTGCATGCCAACGCCCATTGGATGGCCTGCCGCATCGAACCACTGGCGGACGTGATCGCCCGCGCCGGGCAGAATGGCGGGCCGGCCGAGCCGCGTATACGGCGCCCCTGAGAAGGGGGCTTAACTGGTCTGCGGCGCTGGAACCTGCTGGCACCGCAGGTATGTTTTGTTCACCCCGCAGTCGGTGCCCCTGTCCAGTTTCCGGCCCGTGCCACCAGAGATGGCATCGGCCGCCCCAGCACGGGCTCAAACCATTGATTGGCCATGATCAGGGCGTCGAGGTCCAGCCCGGTCGCCACGCCGGAGCGGTCCATCAGATAGACCAGTTCCTCGGTGGAGATGTTCCCTGTAGCGCGGGGCGCAAAGGGGCAGCCGCCGAGCCCACCGAGGCTGGAATCGAGCACCTCTACACCGGCCTTCCATGCCGCCCAGGCATTGGCGATTCCAGTGCCGCGCGTGTTGTGGAAATGGGCGCGCAGGCGGACCCGCGGCGCGGCCTCGCGGACGCGGCCGACGAGATCCTCCACCCGTGCGGGCACGCCGACGCCGATGGTGTCGGCGATGGCGATTTCCACCGCACCCGCATCGGCCATTTCACCAGCGAGACGCGCGACGGTTTCGGGCGGCACATGGCCTTCGAACGGGCAGCCGAAGGCGGCTGAGACCGTCACCTGCGGGACAAGTCCGCCCTCCTTTGCCAGCCGCAGCATCTCGCGATTCTCGCGGATGCCCTCCTCGATGGTCTGGCCCTGATTGCGCATCCCGAAACTGTCGGAGGCGACGACCACACAGCCCGCTTCGTCCACCCCGCGCCGGCCGCCTTCCCGCGTGGCGAGGGCGCGCAGCACCCCGCGCTTGTTGAGGCACAGGCCGATGTAGCTGACCTCAGGTAAGTCAGGCAGCGCTGCGATCACCGCCTCGCCGTCCGCCATCTGCGGCACGCGGGCGGGGTTCACGAAACTCGCCACCTCGATCCGCCGCACGCCGGCTGCCACCAGCCGGTCGATCAGCCCCAGCTTTCCATCGGTGGGGATCACCTCGCGTTCGTTCTGCAGGCCGTCGCGGGCGCCGACCTCGACAACCTGGACCTGTGCGTCCCTCAACATGTCAACATCCTCCCCGCCACGATTGCATGCTGGCGGATATGGCCGCAAAGACCGCGATGGCAAGAACGAAGGACGAAGGCCGGAAATGGCACAGGGCGCACTGGATGGATTGCGGCTGATCGAAATGGGGCAGCTGATCGCCGGCCCCTTCTGCGGCCAGCTGATGGCCGATCATGGCTGCGAAGTGATCAAGGTGGAGCCCCCGCGCCGCCCGGGCGATGCCGACGAGGGCGACCCCATGCGCCACTGGGGCAACGGCAAGCCCGTGTGGTTCCCGGTGATCGGCCGCAACAAGAAGACGATCACGCTGAACCTGCGCGACGAGCGCGGGCAGGAGTTGCTGAAGCGACTGGTGCGCCGGTCCGACTTCCTGCTGGAGAATTTCCGCCCCGGCACGCTGGAGAAATGGAACCTGGGCTACCCGGACCTTCAGGCGGAAAACCCCGGCCTCATCATGATCCGCGTCTCCGGCTACGGCCAGACCGGCCCCTATGCCCCGCGCGCGGGCTATGGCTCCATCGGTGAGGCGATGGGCGGCATCCGCAACCTCGCCGGAGACCCTAGCACACCGCCCAGCCGCGTCGGCCTCTCCATCGGCGATTCGCTGGCCGCCACCTTCGCCTGCCTGGGCGCGATCATGGCGCTGCACCACCGCCACCGCACCGGCGAAGGCCAGCTGGTGGATTCCGCCATCTATGAATCCGTGCTCGCCGTGATGGAATCGACCGTGCCGGAATATACCGAGGCCGGCCATGTGCGCGAACGCACCGGCTCCATCCTGCCCGGCCTCGCGCCCTCCAACGCCTACCCCTGCGCCGATGGCGACGTGCTGATCGGCGCCAATCAGGACAGCGTGTTCGTGCGCCTGTGCAAGGCCATGGGCCGCCCGGACCTCGCGACCGACCCGCGCTATGCCGGGCACCGCGCACGCGGTGCCCGGCAGGCGGAACTGGACAGCCTGATCGCGGACTGGACCCGGCCCCGACAGGCCGCCGACGTGCTGGCCCTGATGAACGACCATGGCGTGCCCGCCGGCAAGATCTACAAGGCCCCCGACATGCTGGCCGACCCTCACTTCGCGGCACGCGAGGCGCTGGTGAAGGTGGCGCACCCGGATTTCGCCAATCTGGTGATGCAGAATGTGTTCCCGAAACTCTCCGCCACACCCGGCAAGGTGAACTGGGCGGGCCCGGCGCTCGGCGCCCATAACCACGAGATCTACAACGAACTGCTGGGCCTGTCGGACGGGGAAATTACCGATCTCGGGCGGGAAGGCGTGATCTAGTTGTTCAGACCCCGCAGATATGATCGGATTGATATCTAAGCCGTTCAGATGCGGTCCCGGAGGCGGAAGTGTGCAACGGCAACACAGCCCGCATCGTCGAACGAGGCTGCTTTCGTCCCGTTTGAGGTCTTCGACTAGGGGCCGAGGAATCCCCGGCGTTTCTTCGCTTACCCCAGATCCGGCATGATCCGCTTCATGAACTGGTCGAACATCGGCACGGTGAAGGCGGTGTCTCCGTGGGCGGGGGAATAGAGCATGCCTTTGCGGATCAGGCTGTTGCGGGTGGGGGCCAGCTGCGTAACCTGTTTGCCCAGCATGTCCGCAATATCGCCGGAGCGGTGCGGCCCCGGCCCCAGTTCCGCCATGGCGCGCATGTAGCGCTTTTCGGATGGGGTCAGCCGGTCGAAGCGGACGCGGAAGAAGCTGGCGTCCAGTTCGGCGAGTGCGGTGATGCTGGCGTTTTCCACGTCCTGAAGGCTGATGGGGGATGCGAAGGCGAGATCCCAGGCGTGTTTGCCCCATTCCTGCAGGAAATAGGGATAGCCCTGTGTGGCGGACACCAGGGCTTCCACGGCGGCGGGTTCGATGGATTCCTCTTCACGCTCGATCGGGATGACGATGGCGTTGCGTGCTTCGCCGGGGCCGAGGGCCGCCACTTCCACATATTCGAACAGGCGTTCTGCATAGCTTTTGGCGCGGCCCATCTGGCCCAGCAGCTGGGGCAGGCCGGCGGCCACCATCGCCACCGGCAGCTGGGCCTGCGCCACCGCGTGCAGTGCCGAGATCAGCGCCGCCATCTCGGCTTCCTTCACATACTGGATCTCGTCGATGGCGAGGATCGCGGCCGTGCCCCGTTCCTTCGCCGCTTCGCCCACGGCGAGCAGCAGCTCGGTCAGGTCCACCTCCAGATCGCCGGAATCCGCGACGCCCTTTTCCGGTTCGGCGTCCAGCGTCACTTCGATGTCGTGATAGGCGATCTTCAGCTTGGCGAAGCTGGCCAGCGCGCGCAGCGCCTTCTTGGCGCCCAGCTTGGCGGATTCCATCCGGTCCAGCTTCAGCAACAGCGCGCGCAGCGGGGCCGCCAGCATGGCCGGCAGGGACCGGCCTTCGGGCGCCTCGATGCGCATGGCCTGCAGCCCGCGCGCTTCGGCATCGCGGCGGATTTCGCCCAGCAGCACCGTCTTGCCCGTGCCGCGCAGGCCATAGAGGATGAAGCTGCGCGCGGGGCGGCCCAGCGCGATGCGGTCCAGCGCGATGGCGGCGCGCTCCACCAGTTCGTCGCGCCCGGCGAGTTCGGGAGGCCGGGTGCCCGCGCCGGGCGCGAAGGGGTTGCGAATGGGATCCATAAGGAGATTAGGGCAAATTATCTCCTACAAGTAAACTACCCAAAATTTCCTACAATTCGGCCCTATTGTTCGGCGTAGTCCACGGGCACCGTGAGCGGCAGGGCGAGCCGCCTGACCCCGCCCGACCCCGGCTGCGGCAGTCGTCCGCCCTCGATATTCACCTGGATGGACGGCAGGATCAGCTTCGGCGCGGACAGCGTTGCGTCACGCGCGGTACGCATCGCCACATAGTCTGCCTCGTCAATGCCGTCATGGATGTGCACATTGCGGGCGCGCTGTTCGGCCACCGTGGTTTCCCAGGCGAAATGATCCCGGCCGGGCGCCTTATAGTCATGGCAAAGGAACAACCGGGTTTCGCCCGGCAATGCCAGCAGCCGGTGGATGGAGGCATAAAGCGCCTTCGCGTCCCCGCCGGGGAAATCGCAGCGCGCCGTGCCGTAATCCGGCATGAACAGCGTGTCCCCCACGAACACCGCGTCGCCGATCCGGTAGCTGACGCAGGCCGGGGTGTGACCTGGGGTCGCCAGCACCTCGATCTCCAGACCGCCCAGCGCGATGCGTTCGCCATCGGCCAGCAGCCGGTCGAAGCCGTCGCCGTCTGCCTCGCCCTCGATGCCGAAGCGGGGGCGGAAGATCTGCTGCACTGCGCCGATCCGGGCGCCGATCGCCACGGGTGCGCCGGTTTTCGCCTTCAGATAGCCCGCGGCCGACAGATGATCGGCATGGGCATGGGTTTCCAGCAGCCAGCGGATTATGAGGTTCAGCTCTTGGGCGGCGGCCAGCATCGCATCTGCGGAGGCGGTGGAAATCCGGGCCGAAGCCGGCTCGAAATCCAGCACCGGGTCGATCACCGCCGCTTCGTGCGTGGCGGGATCCCACAGCAGATAGCTGACCGTGTTGGTCGGCTCGTCGAAGAATGCGCGGATTTCAGGCCCGGTCATGGGAGTCTCCCGACAGATGGGTGGTTGACAAGATATTATGATTTCGTAAATTACGAATTACTAATACAAAGGTCAAGCCATGTCCCATCTGATCACCGCACATGAAGCCCGGCAACGTCTTGCGGCGGGCGCCAGGCTGATCGACATCCGCGAGCGGGACGAGTTTGCCCGCGAACATGTGCCGGGAAGCCTGAACATCCCGCGTGCCGGGCTGTCGGCCGCCAGGTTGCCGGATTCGCCGCTGATCTTCACCTGCCGGTCCGGTGCGCGGACGGCCGCCTGCGTCGCCGACATCGACAGGGTGGCCGGGCCCGACGCCGCCATTCTGGATGGCGGGCTGCAAAGCTGGCGTGCAGCCGGCGGCGCCATCGCCGCGGATCGATCCGCCCCCATCGAGATCATGCGGCAGGTGCAGATCGCGGCCGGAAGCCTGATTCTGCTGGGCCTGCTGCTGGCCCAGTTGCTGCATCCCGGCTGGCTGCTGGTTTCGGCGTTCGTGGGCTGCGGGCTGATGTTCGCGGGCCTCTCCGGCTGGTGCGGCATGGCGAAGCTGCTGGTGCTGATGCCCTGGAATCGCCCGGCCGCCTGATGCCCGCGTTGCTGTTGCCCGCGCTGGCTGCCGGCGCCGCCATCGGGCTGATCCTGGGCCTGATCGGCGCGGGCGGCTCCATCATCGCCGTGCCGCTGCTGATCTATGTGGTGGGCGTGGCGGATGCCCATGCCGCCATCGGCACGGCGGCCGTCGCCGTGTCGCTGTCGGCATTGCTGGGGCTGACGGGCCATGCCCGCGCAGGCCATGTGAAGTGGAATTGCGCGCTGGTGTTCGCGGGTGCGGGCAGCATCGGCGCATGGATCGGCGCGCAGGCCGGCAAGGCCACCGATCCCGACCTGCTGCTGGCCCTGTTCGGGCTGCTGATGCTGGCTGTCGGCCTCTCTATGCTGCGCCCCCGCTCGTCCACCCCGAACCCGGATGTGAAGCTCACCCGCCACAGCGCCCGCACGCTGCTGCCGCGGCTGATCCCGCTGGGGCTGGGCACGGGCCTGCTGGCCGGCTTCTTCGGCATCGGCGGCGGCTTCCTGATCGTGCCGGCCCTGATGCTCGCCACGGCCATGCCCATCACCTACGCGGTCGGCACCTCGCTGGTGGTGGTGTTCGCGCTCGGCGCCACCACGGCCGCCAGCTATGCACTGGCGGGCCATGTGGATTGGGGGCTCACCGGGCTGATGGTGGCAGGCGGCGCGGCAGGTGCGCTGCTGGGCATCCGGCTGGGCAGGCGCATGGCCGGCGCCAAGGACCATCTGACGAAGCTGTTCGCCCTCGTCGTGATCCTGACCGGCCTTTATGTCACCGCCAGCGGCTGGCCGGCGCTCAGCGCGCTGGCGACAGCCGGATGATGCGCCCTTCGTCCTCGTCTGTCAGCACATAGACCAGCCCGTCCGGCCCGACTGCCACGTCGCGCACCCGGGCGCCGACCTCGATCCGGGTTTCGCCTGTCGGGCGCCCGTCGGCGCCCAGGCGGATCACCCGCACGTCCTGGCTCATCAGCCCGCCCGCCAGCAGAGCGCCATCCAGCGCCTTCAGCCGTGAGCCGCGATAGACAGCCAGCCCGGAGGCCGCGATGGAGGGAATCCACACCGACACTGGATCCTGGAAGCCGGGCCGGGACCGCTCGTCCGTGATGGTCTGGCCGGAATAATCGATCGAGTAGGTGACCAGCGGCCAGCCGAAGTTGCCCCCGGCCACCAGCCGGTTCAGCTCGTCCCCGCCGCGTGCGCCATGCTCGGTCGCCCACACCGCGCCGGTCTTCGCATCCAGCGCCAGACCCTGCACATTGCGGTGGCCCATGGTCCACACGCGCGGGTCCCGGCCGTCGGCTGCTGCATCCGGCACCGGCTTCCCGTCGGCCGTCAGGCGCAGCACCTTGCCGAACAGGGCGTTCGGGTTCTGGGCATTGTTGCGGATCGGCTGCCCGTCCAGCTGGATATTGGGGTTGCCGCCGTCGCCCACGCTCATCAGCAGCGTGCCATCGGGCAGCCACAGCAGGCGGGATCCGAAGTGCGCGCCGCCAGTCTTCGCCTGCGGGTTGCGCAGCAGCTCCGTCACCTCCACCAGCGAGCTGCCGGACAGACGGCCGCGCGACAGCGCCGTCTGGTTCGCGCCGGAGTCGCCGACGGAATGGGTGAGATAGACCAGGCCATTGCGGGCGAAGTCCGGATGCAGGGCGACATCCAGCAGCCCGCCCTGCCCCACCGCCGCAACGGTCGGAACGCCGGACACCTTTGCGCCCACCCTGCCGTCCTTGCCGACGATCCTGAGCGCGCCGCCGCGCTCCGTCACCAGCGCGCGGCCATCGGGCAACCAGGCGATGCCCCATGGATGGCTCAGTCCTGTCGCCCACACAGCCTGCGCAACGCCGGGTTCGGCGGCCACTTCGAACGCAACCACGGGCGGCGCCGTGTTGGTTGCGCCGGCGGGCGCATCCGCCGTCGGGGCCGGTTCCGCCTGTGCACAGGCACCGATGATCCCGGCCAGTCCCGCCAGCAGCAGATGTCGCATTCCCATTCCCCTCATCACCCGGGCTCCGATTGCCCGGCATGTCATGCCTGAAACATATCCCCCTCTCGCCCATCCCTGCCCCGCTGCACAAGCCCGCGTGACATCGACTTCGCGGTGGGCCGCCCTTTTGCTCGCATCCGGCGCGCGCTTCCCCTATCGTGGCGCCGACAGCAGGGAGGCACAGGTATGCGGCTCGACGACCAGCGTGAAAGCAGCAACATCGAAAACCGCCGCGACGAAGGCGGAATCGGTTTCGGCAGCGCAGGCCAGGGGGCCGGCGGCATGGGCGGCGGGCTCGGCGGCCTGCTCGGCTTGTTGATCCCGCTGATCGGCTCCAAATTCGGCCTGATCGGAATCGTGGTGGCGGTGGGCGCCATCTTCCTGCTGAACAATGTGGGCAGCATGACGGCCTCTGCCCCGGCGCCGCAGGCGACGGAATCGTCAACCGCTCCCGCCGGCGCGGCAACCGGCACTTCGCAGCTGCAGACCGAAACCGACCGCTTCGTGGCGAAGGTGCTGGGTTCCACCGAAGACACCTGGGGCAAGATATTCTCGGCGGAAGGGCAACGCTATCCTGCCCCCAAGCTGGTGCTGTTCGATGGCAGCATCCGCTCCGCCTGCGGCGGCGCCTCGTCCGCATCCGGCCCGTTCTATTGCCCGGCGGACCAGAAGGTTTATCTGGACACAAGCTTCTTCGACCAACTCGCCCGCCAGTTCGGGGCACCAGGCGACTTCGCCGCCGCCTATGTGATCGCACATGAAGTGGGCCATCATATCCAGACAGTGACCGGCGTATCCCAGCAGGTGACGAAGGCGCAGCAGCGTGCCAGCCGCGCGCAAGGCAATGCATTGTCCGTCCGGCTGGAACTGCAGGCCGATTGTTACGCCGGCGTCTGGGCGGCACAGAACCGCAATCTGCTGGACGCGAATGATTTCGCTGAGGGCGTACGCGCCGCACAGGCGATCGGCGACGATACACTGCAACGGCAAGCCCAGGGCCGCGTCGTGCCCGACAGCTTTACACATGGCAGCGCTGAGCAGCGCATTCGTTGGCTCACCAGAGGATTCGAATCAGGTGACCCGAATACCTGTGACACTTTCTCTGTTCCGGAGGGCCAACTTTGAACATCAAGCCCCAACGGATCTCTGAAATCCGGCGTTGAGAAATTGGAGCGCAAGAGACCGGGGATAGTACTTCTGCTGTTCAGGATCATTGAAATAGTCATGGCCGGACGAGCCTGCAGGTGAATTGCAGAAACTGAGGCTTCCTGACGCTGCAAGCAGATGCAACGGCCGTCGTCACAGTTTCGGCGAGAGGCATGGCAAGGGGGTGAAGGACAGCAGTCCACTACCATCCTCTCGACAAAGAAAACGGCACGTCGCGACCAGCCGAGCATCCCGGCATTTGCGAACCGGGCGTGCCGCGCTAAAGGCGGGGGATGGATGCCGTCTCTCCCGAGGCCGATGCCCCTGCCCCGGGCTTTTTTGCCAGAGTTCGGGCGATGGTGGGGCGGCTGCCGCGCAAAACCCTGATTGTCCTTGGCACCCTGGCGCTGCTGGGGCTGGCGGGGCTGTTCCTTTTGTGGCTGATGGTGGGGCGTGGGCTGCCGGATGCGGCGAGCCTTGCCAATTATCAGGCGCCCTTGCCGACCACCCTTCGCAGCGTTGACGGCGCCCCGTTCCACAGCTTCACGCGGGAACGGCGGATTTATCTACCCTATACCGAAATCCCACCTGTGGTGGTGCAGGCCGTTACGTCTGCCGAGGACAAGACTTTCTTCAGCCATGGCGGTCTCGACTATGCCGGCATCGCGACTGCGGTGCTGACGAACATTGAATCGCTGGGCAGCGACAAGCGACCCGTGGGCGCTTCCACCATCACCCAGCAAGTGGCGAAGAACCTGCTGCTGAACAATGAGGTCACCATCGGCCGCAAGCTGCGCGAGGCGATTCTGGCCCGGCGGATCGAGCAGCAGTTTACCAAGGAGCAGATCCTCGAGCTGTATCTGAACGAGGTGTTCCTGGGCCGGAACGCCTATGGGATCGAGGCGGCGTCGCAGAGCTGGTTCGGCAAGCCCGCAACCGAACTGCGGGCCGAGGAAGCGGCCTTTCTGGCGGGGCTGTTGAAAGCTCCCTCCAATTATAACCCGCGCACCAACTATCAGCGCGCAATGGACAGGCGGAACTATGTGTTGGGGGAGATGGCCAACAACGGCTTTCTTTCACAGCAACAGGTCCAGGCTCTGAAGGCTTCGCCCATAGTCACGACCACGGGCGGAGTCGCCAATCGGCAGTCCGCGATCGGCGGCTATTTCATCGAGGAAGTGCGGCGGCAGCTGATCGACAAGTTCGGCGAGGACGCCGAAAGCGGGCCGAACAGCGTCTATGCGGGCGGCCTGTGGGTGCGCACCACCATCGATCCGGTGATCCAGGCCGCGGCCGAGAAGGCGCTGCGCAACGGCCTGCTGCGTTATGATTCGGGGCGCGGCTGGCGCGGCCCGGCGGCCACCATCGAACTGGGCGAGGGCTGGGAAGGTCGGCTGCGCGTGGCGCCGGTGGGCGCAGGCGTGCCGGAATGGAAGATCGCGGTCGTGCTGGGCAAGGACGGCTCCGGCATGTCTCTGGGCTTCGCGGACGGCAGCAAGGGCCGGATGGCGAACGGAGACGCCATGCGAGCGCGCAACGGGGCGCCGGCCTGGCAGCAGCTGAAGCCCGGCGATGTGATCCCCGTCGCCCCGATTGCGGGCAGCAGCTATGGCCTGCGGCAGATCCCCGAAGTGTCGGGCGCGATGGTGGTGCAGGAACCGCAGACCGGCCGGGTGCTGGCGATGGTGGGCGGCTTCGACGTGAAGGGCTCCAGCTTCAACCGGGCTACGCAGGCGATGCGGCAGCCGGGCTCCAGCTTCAAACCGTTCGTCTATGCAGCGGGCCTCGACAATGGGATGACGCCTGCCTCCATCGTGTCGGATGCGCCTTACTGCGTCTATCAGTCCCGCTCGCTGGGCACGAAATGCTTCCGCAACTTCTCCGGCGGCTATGCCGGGGCGCAGACCATGCGTTGGGGTCTGGAGCAATCGCGCAACCTGATGACGATCCGCATCGCCTACAACAGCGGCATGGACAATGTGGTGAAGCTGGCGAAGGATCTGGGCATCGGCACCTATCAGCCGGTGCTGGCCATCGCGCTGGGCGCGGGCGAAACCACGCCGATGCGGCTGGTGAACGCCTATTCCATTCTGCTGAACAACGGCAAGGGCGTGGAGCCGGTGCTGTTCGACCTGGTGCAGGACCGGAACGGCAAGGTGCTGTACCGCGCCGATCCCCGCCCCTGCGAGAATTGCAACGCCGCCGGCTGGCAGGGGCAGGCGATGCCCCGCCCGCGCGACACGCGGCGGCAGGTGATGGACGCCCGCACCGCCTATCAGACCACGCATATGATGGAGGGTGTGGTCCAGCGCGGCACGGCGGCCGTCCTCCGCTCTCTGGACGTGCCCATCGCCGGGAAGACCGGCACCACCACCGGGCCGAAGGACGTGTGGTTCGTGGGCGGCACCCCCAACATGGTGGCGGGCCTGTATATCGGGCACGACAAGCCCCGGAACCTGGGCGGCCTGCAGGGCGGCACCTTCGCGGCCCCCATCTGGCGGCAATTCTATACCGAGGCCTACAAGGACAATCCGCAGGAACCCATGCCCTTCCTGGCGCCTGCCGGTGTGCGCATGGTGCGGATCGACCGCCGCTCGGGCCGCCGCGTCTATGGCACCTGGCCCTCGGCAGACCCCAAGTCAGCCGTGATCTGGGAAGCCTTCAAGGCCGATAGCGAGCCGCGCCGCATCTACCGCACGGCCGATGACCTGAAGGCCCTGCAACCGGTGCAACCCAAGGCCCGGGTGAAATCCGACAGCGACTTCCTGCGGCAGCAAGGCGGCATCTATTGAGCACGGAAAGCTGAGCATGGGCGGCGACGCGAACCGGAACGACCGGGCATTCCTGGGCCACCCCAAGGGCCTCGGCTACCTCTCCTTTTCGGAGGCGTTCGAGCGCTTTTCCTATTACGGGATGCAGGCGCTGCTCGTGCTCTATATGGTGAAGTATCTGCTGCTGCCCGGCAATTTCGAGCGCGTCTGGGGGCTGTCGCAGCTGCAGGGCTTCCTGGGCGGGCTGGAGGGGCAGCCGCTCGCCAGCTCCATCTTCGGGCTCTACACCAGCCTCGTCTATCTCACCCCCATCGCCGGCGGCCTTATCGCGGACCGCTGGCTGGGCAAACGCCGCACCGTGCTGCTGGGCGCGATCACCATGGCGGTCGGTCATTTCCTGATGGCGTTCGAGCCGGCATTCCTGCTGGCGCTGCTGTGCCTGATCGTCGGCACGGGCCTGTTCAAGGGCAATATCGCCAGCCAGGTCGGCGGGCTTTACGGCCCGGATGACAATCGCCGGGCTGATGCCTTCCAGATCTTCTATCTGGGCATCAATGCCGGGGTGATCGCCTCGCCGCTGATCGTCGGCACGCTGGGGGAAACGGTGGGCTGGCACTGGGGCTTCGGCGCGGCCGGCATCGGCATGCTGATCGGCCTTGGCATCTATATCGCCGGGCAGAAGCATTTGCCCGCAGACCCGGTGCGCGTGCGTGGGGAACCCGGGCCAAAGCTGACGCCCGCCGAATGGAAGCAGACCGCCGGCCTGCTGGCGCTGATCCCGGTGCTGGCCATCGCCATCATCCCCAACAACCAGATCTTCAACGCCTATCTGCTGTGGGGCGACGGCGCCTTCGATCTGCAGTTCGGCGGCACCACACTTCCCACCACCTGGCTGGTCACGCTGGATGCCATCGTCTCCGTCTCGTTCCTGGCGGGCGTGGCGCTATTCTGGCGCTGGTGGAGCCGGACCCGCAAGGAGCCGGACGAGCTGGGCAAGATCCTGATCGGCTGCGGGTTCAGCATGGCCGGCATGCTGGTGCTGGCATTCGCCGCGAGCACGCAGGCCGATGGCCAGAAGATCGGGCTGGCGCTGCCGGTGCTGTTCCATGTGCTGAACTCCATCGGCTTCGCGCACATCATGCCGGTGTCGCTGGCTCTGTTCGCCCGCGTCGCCCCCGCACCGCTGAACGCCACCGTGATCGGCATCTATTATCTGTCGCTCTCAGCCGGGAACTTTCTGGTAGGCCGGATCGGCGGGCTGTTCTCCACCATGGAACCGGCGGCCTTCTGGCTGCTGCATGCCGGGCTGGCCGTGGCGGCGGGCGTCGGCTTCCTGCTGTTCCGCCTGCTGCTGTGGAACCGCGGGCACGCAGGAAAGGGCTTGCCGGACGCCACCCCTGCCCCCTAAACGGCGGCCATCATGCGTGCAGAAGCCCAGAACCATATCGACAAAATCGAGCAGGCCCTTGCCCTGCTGAGGAGGTTTCTTTGACTGGGATCGCGCCCTTCAGAAACTCGATCAGCTGAACCACCGCGCGGAAGACCCCGCGCTGTGGAACGATCCCAAGGCCGCCCAGGAACTGATGCGCGAACGGCGCAAGCTGGATGAAGCCATCACCGCCACGAAGAAGATCGAAGCCGAGCTGCAAGGCACGGTGGAGCTGATCGAACTCGCCGAAATGGAAGGCGACGAGGCGCTGGCCGACGAAGGCGTGGCCGCGCTCGCCGAACTGGAAACGCGCGCCGAGCGCGACAAGGTCGAGGCGCTGCTGTCGGGCGAAGCCGACGGGCTGAACGCCTTCATCGAAATCAACTCCGGCGCCGGCGGCACCGAAAGCCAGGACTGGGCCGAGATGCTGCAGCGCATGTACATGCGCTGGGGCGAACGTCGCGGCTTCAAGGTGGAGCTGATCGATTACAACGCAGGCGAGCAGGCCGGGATCAAATCCGCCACCATGCTGCTGAAAGGCGACGGCGCCTTCGGCTGGGCCAAGACCGAATCCGGCGTGCACCGGCTGGTGCGGATCAGCCCCTACGACAGCTCCGCCCGGCGCCACACCAGCTTCTCCAGCGTGTGGGTCTATCCCGAAATCGACGATTCCATCGAGATCGACATCAAGGAATCCGACTGCCGGATCGACACCTATCGAGCCTCCGGCGCAGGCGGCCAGCACATCAACACCACCGATTCGGCCGTGCGCATCACCCACTTGCCGTCCGGCATCGTGGTCTCGTGCCAGACAGAGCGATCCCAGCACAAGAACCGCGCCACCGCCTGGAAGATGCTGCGCGCCCGCCTCTACGAAGCCGAACTGCAACGCCGCGAAGCCGAGGCGAACGCGGTGAACGCCACCAAGTCCGACATCGGCTGGGGCCACCAGATCCGCTCCTACGTGCTGCAACCCTACCAGCTGGTGAAAGACCTGCGCACCGGCGTCACCAGCACCTCGCCGGGCGACGTGCTGGATGGCGCGCTGGACCCGTTCATGGCCGCCTCGCTGAGCCAGAAGGTCACCGGCGAGAAGGTCGATGTCGACGATGTCGATTAGGGGTGCGGGCGGTTTTTTTGCCTCCGGCGGGCAGGGAAATGATTTCCCTGCACCCTCAACATTGGCGCTGTGCTCTCACTCCAAACGCACGCGCGCGACGAGTATCGATTGCCTGCGGCGCTGGAACGAGCTTGCGCCTCAGGCATTGAATCCAACCGTCAGCGCAAGTCATACGATCACTCCCCATGTCGAGGGTGCAGGGAAATCATTTCCCTGCCAGGGGAGTTTGAGGGGGCAGAGCCCCCTCAATCCAAGGCTCGCCGATGTCCACTGACGACTATGCCCGCAAGGTGGAGGCCGTGCTGTTCGCAGCCGCCGAACCACTGACGCCCGCCGACATCCGCACCTATGCGGGCGAAGGCGATCTGGGCGCCGCGATCGAGGCGCTGGTGGCGGATTATGCCCCGCGCGGGATCAATCTGGTGCAGCGCGGCGGGCGCTGGTTGTTCCAGACCGCGCCGGATTGCGCGACCGTGCTGGAGCGGGCGCGGGATGTGCCGAAGAAGCTGGGCCGGGCCGCGCAGGAGGCGCTGGCGATCATTGCCTATCATGAGCCTGTCACCCGCGCCGAGATCGAGGAGATCCGGGGTGTGCAGACGGCGCGGGGCACGTTGGACACGTTGATGGAGGCGGGTTTCATCCGGCCGGCCGGGCGGCGCGACACGCCGGGGCGGCCGATGCAATATGCGACGACGCCGGCCTTTCTGGCCCATTTCGGGCTGGAGACACGGCGGGATCTGCCGGGCCTCGCGGAACTGAAGGCGGCCGGCCTGCTGGAGCCTCTGCCCGACGCAGCGGAAGATGATGCGGAGGATGACGGGGACGGGGCCGCACTGGCGCCGGAGCCTTCAAGCGACTAGATAGGCGTTCTGGCGCCTGTTCGGCGCGATACCGGGAGTTTGAAACCATGGGCAGCATGAGCATCTGGCACTGGGTTATCGTGGCCCTCGTCGTCATGCTCCTCTTCGGCAAGGGCCGCATCTCGGAGATGATGGGCGACCTGGCGAAGGGCATCAAGAGCTTCAAGAAGGGTCTGGCCGAGGAAGAGGCCGCGATCAACACGCCGCCGCCGGCACAGGTGACGCAGCAGGCCGCGCCGCAACCTGCTCCTGCGCAGGATCAGGCGCCCCGCTGAGGCGCCTGACTGCAACCTGACATGTTCGAGATCGGCGGAACCGAGCTGCTGTTGATCGCGGTCGTCGCGCTGGTCGTGATCGGCCCGAAGGATCTGCCCAACGCCCTGCGCACGGTGGGACGTTACACCGGCAAGGCGCGCGCGATGACGCGGCACCTCCGCTCCGGCTTCGATGAGATGATGCGGCAGGCCGAGCTGGAGGAAATGGAAAAGCAGTGGGCGGAGCATAACCGCAAGATCATGGCGGAAACCCCGGCCGTGGCGGACCCCGCACCTGAAACCGCACCGGAAACGGTGCCAGACGTAGCGCCTGCAGCGCCCGAAGCCACAGCGGTGGAACCGGCCGCAGAGACTCCGCCTGCTGAACGGCCGCTGCCATGATCCCCGATATCGACGATTCGAAAGCTCCGCTCATCGATCATCTGATCGAGCTGCGCAGCCGCCTGCTCTGGTCCATCGGCGCCATCCTGATCGCCTTCTTCATCTGCTTCGCGTTCGCCGAACAGATTTTCGCCCTGCTCGTCCGCCCGCTGGCGGCCGCGGGGCAGGATAAGGTGATCTTCACGCAGGTGTTCGAGGCCTTTTTCGTGAAGGTGCGCGTCGCTTTCTTCGGCGCGCTGATGCTCAGCTTCCCCGTCGTCGCCACCCAGATGTGGCGCTTCGTGGCACCGGGGCTCTACCGGCAGGAAAAGACCGCGCTGCTGCCCTTCCTGGCCGCAACCCCCTTCCTGTTCGCGGCGGGGGCCAGCTTCGCCTATTTCGTGGCCATCCCCACCGCGCTCAAGTTCCTGCTCGGCTTCCAGGGCGATCTCGGCAACAGCGGCGTCAGCCAGGAGGCGCTGCCCTCCGTCGGGCAGTATCTCAGCTTCATCATGCAGTTCCTGTTCGCCTTCGGCGTCGCCTTCCTGCTGCCGGTGCTTCTGGTGCTGCTGAACCGGGCCGGGATCGTTTCGCGCGAACAGCTGGTGGCCTTCCGCCGCTACTTCATCGTCGTCGCGGTCGTCATCGGCGCAATCTTCACACCGCCGGATGTGGTGTCGCAACTGCTGCTCGCGATCCCGCTTGTGCTGCTCTATGAGATCAGCCTGATCACCATCCGTTTCACCGAGCGTCGCAACGGCGCGGAAACATTGCCGGCCACGCAGGACGAGCCCGCAGAACAGGGCTGAGGTTCTTCCGACTCAGGCTTGATCCCACCACCGCAGCGACATGCAGGTCAATCCGGCGTCGATCCGGCTGATCTGCTCGACTTCCAGCGGGATCAGCCGGGCGCCGAACCTGTCCAGCATCTCCAGCGTGCGGGGGTAGCGGTTGCCGGTCAGCACATGCTCGTTGGCGCGCAGCACATTGGCGCCGCCTTCCTCGCCATCGGGCACGGTCAGCACACGGAAGCCCTTGAACAGGTCCGTAGAAGCCAACGCAGCGGTGGCGAGCACGGTTTCCTCATCGATCAGGGACGAGGCCGTCTTCAGGTGCAGGGTTCCGGGCGGCGTGTGGGCGATTTCCCCCTTGTAGCCCAGCCTGGCGAGCTGTCCGATCAGCGCCCTGGCCCCGGCTTCGTCGGTGCGGGCGGACAGGCCGATGAACACCGTGTCTGGCGTCAGCAGCACGTCGCCGCCATCGGCATGGCCTTCGGGCAGGTCCAGCACCTCATCAAAGCGTTCGGACAATGCTGCGGCCAGATGTGCAGCTTCCCGCTCGCGGCTGGGCGCGCCGGGGCGCAGCAGGATCGCGCCTTCGGGAAATACCAGCGCCGGATCCTCCACGAACATCGAATCGGGAAATTCCGGCAGTGGGGGTAGCAGCGTCACCTCCAGCCCTGCGGTGCGCAGGGCCTCCAGATAGGCATGATGCTCGCGCATCACGCCCTCATGGCTGGGCCCTTCATGTGTCCCCGCGCGCAGGCCGTTGACGACGGTTTCGGACGGCAGCCGCGCGATAGCGCTGTTGAAATCGAACACTCGCATGGCCGGGCCATAGCAGGAAATGCCGGGCTGTCAGCGGCCTGTCTGCTTTGCGATCTCGGCCCGCGCCAGTTTGAGCTGCGCCTGGAACACCGGGTCCGATTGCAGCCGCGCGAAGGTGGCGGACGCCATCACCCGCCCGGCCACGGTGTCGCTCTTCCAGTGCACCCGGCAGACGATGCGGCTGTCGCCGAACTCATAACCGCGCTTCAGGATCGCATCGGTCTTGTCCGGAACAAGGTCCGTCAGCACCAGCGCCAGCATCCAGCCGATTGCGGTATGGCCGGACGGGTAGGAGCCGTCCTTGCTCAGCACGGCTTCGTCCGCCGGCGTGCAGCTGGGCACCTTGTTCAGCACGAAGGGGCGCACCCGCTTGTAGTTCGCCTTGGCCTTGCTCGTGGAGGCGGCACCGTCGGTCAGCGAGCGGCGCAGCAGCATTTCCGTGTGCGGTTTGGACCCGTCGGACAGGGAGAAACCGACCACCTGCTCATAGCTGGACACCACATGCGGCCAGTGCAGGTCTGCGTCCGAAGTCGCCAGTGAGAATCGCTCGGGCGAGGCTGCCACGCCTTCGCGGAACGCCTCCTGGTCCGCTTCCATCGCGGCAGTGCCCGGGGCGGGTGGGGGCGGCAGCAGGGCAAGGCTGTCGGGCAATGCCGCCATCGGCAGATAACCCTTGGGATAGGGAAGGCTGGGGCTGATCAGGCCGACGGCTTCCACGGTGACGGGTGGCACCGGCGCCGTGCTCGTGCCTGTCGTCGTGGTGGCACAGCCCGCCAGCAGGGCCAGAGCCGCGATTGCCCCGAAACGCCTATATTGAATCATCCCTGTTCCCCCCGTCGAATCGTGCGGTCGATACCCGAGCCGCCTCCCTGTGCGCCAGACGCGATGCGCCGAGTGCCCCATTTCAGACAATTCAGGCCGGCTCAGCCCGGAACGGCAGTCCCGTGGCCAGTGCCTCGGCCTCCATCGCCATCGCCGGGCGTTCCCGTGCCAGATAATGCGCCACCGCTTCGCGAAAGCCGGGGTCGCGAATCCAGTGCATCGATCGGGTCAGCACCGGCCGATAGCCGCGCGCGATCTTGTGCTGCCCCTGTGCACCCGCCTCCACGCGGGCAAGTTGATGGCGGCAGGCATAATCGATGGCCTGATGATAGCAGAGCTCGAAGTGCAGGAACGGCACCTCTTCCGTGCAGCCCCATTGCCGGCCGTAAACGGCGTCCGTGCCCAGGAAGTTCAGGGCGCCCGCGATGAAGCGCCCGTGCCGCTTCGCCATCATCAGCACGATTCTGTCCGCCATGCGCTCGCCGATCAGGCTGAAGAAGGCGCGCGTCAGATAGGGCCGGCCCCACTTCCGGCTGCCGGTGTCCTGATAGAAGGCCCAGAAGCTGTCCCAGGCCGATTCCGTCAGGTCACTGCCGGTCAGCCACAGGATGTCGTCCACCTGCGACAGCGCCGCCTCCCGCTCCTTGCGCAGCACCTTGCGTTTCTTGGACGACAGGGCACCCAGAAACGCGTCGAAGCCCGCATAGCCGGCGTTCAGCCAGTGATACTGGATGTCGTTGCGCTCCATCCAGCCGGCGGCCTCGAAGCTGTCGGCATCCGCATCCGTCAGGAACGTCGCATGCGCGCTGGACAGCTCATGATGGCCCACCACCGTTTCGCTGGCGGCGATCAGCAGCGCGCGGACATGCGGGTCATCCGCCAGCAGTTTGGGCGCGCTGGCGGGCGTAAAGGGCGTGGCATGCTGCAGCTTGGGGTAATAATCCTGCCCTGCGCGCTGCCAGGCATCGGCCCAGCCATGGTCGAACACATATTCGCCCTGGCTGTGGCTCTTCAGATAGCCGGGCAGGATCCCCGCCGGGCGGCCATCCGGCCCCTCCACCAGAATGTGCAGCGGCTGCCACCCCGCCCGGGTGGAGGCGCTGCCCGAATCCTCCAGCGCCGTCGCGAAGGCGTGGGAGGCGAACGGATTGTCCGGGCCCGCCAGCCTGTCCCAGTCGGCCGCAGCGATATCCTTCGCGGCGCCGACGAGACGGGCGACGGCCTCTGTCGTCACAGACGTTGCGCCTCAGCGCAGCTGGATGACGGCATCCACTTCCACCGCCACGCCGCGCGGCAGTGCGGGCACGCCCACAGCCGCCCGCGCATGCTTGCCGGCATCCCCGAACACCTTCACGAACAGGTCGGATGCCCCGTTCGCCACCTCGGGCTGCTGGGTGAACTCCGGCGTGCACTGCACGAACACGCCCAGCTTCACCACGCGCTCCACCCGGCCGAAACTGCCGCCCAGCGCGGCCTTCACCTGCGCCAGAATCATCAGCGCGCAACGCTCGGCAGCCGCCTGGCCCGCCGCCACATCCATGTCGTCGCCCAGTCGGCCCTTGATCAGGCTGCCGTCGGCCGCAAAGCTGATCTGCCCGGAGACATGGAGGATGTTGTCGGCTTCCACGGTGGGCACATAGGATGCCACGGGCGCGGCCGCGGCCGGCAGTTCCAGCCCCAGTTCGGCGATCCGTGCTTCGGTGGTCATGCAGTTCGTCCTTCCATCCAGTCGCTGATCCAGTGCCGGGCGTCCGCCCAGCGGTCCATTCGCACATGCGCGTGGCTCGCCGCCGGGATCAACCCGCGCAGCTGCTCGTCCGCCACCATGTGCAGCCGCCCCACATGGGGCGCGTGCTTCGCCGCGCTTTCATGATGCGGCGGCAGATCGTCCACGAACACGGCGCGCCGGTCTCCGGCAAGCTCCTTCACCATCCGCCCCTTGGGGCCGTCATTCGCATGCACCGGCACATCCAACCCAAGCCCGTGCAGCATCTCCGTGCGGATGTCGCGGAACGCGGCCGGAATGTTCGTCAGCACCACGACGTCCATGTCGCGTCGCAGCTCTGCCAGCGATTCCAGCGCCAGTTCGGCGGGCACCTGCAGATGCTGGCCCTCGGCGAAGAAATCGTCGAGCAGCGGCGGAAACTCCTTCATGTCCACCAGCCGGCCGTCGGCGATGTGGCGCATGTTGCCGGCCAGGGCGAAACTATCGAAGCGCAGGTCGATGTTGCGCGCATCGCGCAGCCAGCGCTGGAACGGCCCGGCAAACTCCAGGATCACTTCGTCGCAGTCCAGGATCAGGATCGGCTTCATGGCGCCAGTAACTCCGGCTTCACACCCAACTTGCCCGCGATCCTGACAAGGTCAGGCTCATGGCCGGACAGGAACTCGGCAACGGCAGACGCCATATCGGCCGAACCGGCACGGGCGCGGATGGTGGCGCCGTCATAGCCCGTCAGCGCCAGAAAGCGCTCGCGCAGGGGCTCGTCGGCGATGATCGCGGCGAGGGCCTGCAGAGCGAGCGTGGCATCCATGGCGGGCGCTGTAGCCCGACTGAGGGCGGGGGCCAAGCCGGAGGATGTGGTGGGGCTATAAGGATAGAAAAGAAAAGGCGCGGCAAAGCCGCGCCGTTACGTCGGACCGGTTCGATGGCCTGTTGGCCATCGCCCGGCCGGCCGAGCCTGCGGCGAGTCCGTGGGCCAGCGCTACGCGCTGACCACGGCCGCCTACGGCTTTACTTGATCTTCGCTTCCTTGAACTCGACATGCTTGCGCACGACGGGATCATATTTGCGGAACGACAGCTTCTCGGTCTGCGTGCGCGGGTTCTTCTTGGTCACATAATAGTAACCGGATTCCTCCGCCGTGCTCACCAGCTTGATCTTGACCGTCGTCGGCTTCGCCATGATGTCCTCGAAACGAAAAATAGGGCCCGGCAGGCGATACCTTCCGGGAAAGGGCGCGGCCTTAAGGCAGAATCACCCGACAGGTCAAGCCCGGAGAGAGTGGGAGAAAGGCCTTTTACCTCCAGCGGCGTTCCAGGGGGCGCGCCTCCATCATCTCACCCCCACAAGGCCTCCCCCATCCGCCGGATCGCAGCGACCTTGCCCATCAATGGCTGCCAATCATCCGCCTTGGCGATCGCAGCCCACAGGACTTCCACCTCGTCGATCAGCATGGACTGGGGTTCGGCATCGCGCCAATAGGGGTGGGCCAGCGCATCCTCGCGCGGGGTGAAACCGGCCAGTTGTTCCGCAAACGGCGCCAGTGCCGAAGGCACTGAATCGGGCAGCCGGCCGCCACGGAAGCCAAACCAGACGGCGTCGGGTGGCAGGCCACTCTCGCCCATTCCCACTTCCAGCGCGCGCACCAGGGCCTCTTCGGCGTCCGGTGTGTTACGGTTCAGGCCCAGCCGCCACAGCGCCTGCCGCCGCACCGCCTGCCCCACCAGTTCGGGCCAGCGTTGCAGCGCCGGAATCAGGCTTTCGGCGGGGGCGACCAGCCGAAGCGCCTTCGCCAGCTCCACCAGGTTCCAGTGCACGGCCTCCGCCTGTCGCCCGAAGGCATAGAGGCCGAACTGGTCAAAATAGGCGGCGGTGAAGTCGCTCTGCCAGCGCGGGAGGAAGCGCCAGGGGCCGTAATCGAAGCTCTCGCCGGAGATGTTCATATTGTCGGTGTTCAGTACGCCGTGCACGAACCCGGCGACATGCCATTCGGCCACCAGCCGCGCGGCCCCTTCCACGGCATAGGTCATCAGCGTGGCATAACGGTCCGGCCCCGGTTCGGTCTGCGCGATCTCGCGCAGCACATAGTCCAGCAGCCGCTCCATCGCTTCCGGCATCTGCAGCGCCGCCAGCCGCTGGAAGCTGCCATAGCGGATATGGCTGTGGCTCAGCCGCACCAGCACAGCGGACCGGGTGGGCGAGGGTTCGTCCCCGCGCTCCAGTTGCTCGCCCGTCTCGATGATGGAGAAGCTGCGCGAGGTCGTTACGCCCAGCGCCTCCAGCATCTCGGTGGCCAGCAGTTCGCGCACGGCGCCTTTCAGCGTCAGCTTGCCGTCGCCGAAGCGGGACCATGGCGTGCGGCCCGAGCCCTTGGTCCCAAGATCCATCAGCCGCCCAGCGCCGTCGCGCATCTGCGCGAACAGGAAGCCGCGCCCGTCGCCCAGTTCGGGGTTGTAGGTGCGGAACTGGTGGCCGTGATAGCGCAGCGCCAATGGCGCGGGCAGGCTGCCCTCCAGCGGCTGGAAGCGGCCGAAATGCGCGATCCATTCAGAATCGGAAAGCCCCGCCAGCCCCACATCTGCGGCGGCGCGGTCGTTGCGCCAGCGCAGGATGTGCTGCGGAAACTGCGCCGGGGCGACGACATCGAAAAAATCGCTGCCCAGCGACAGAATGGCCGCCTCGGGCCGATATCCGGATAAGTTGCTCACCTGCCCCAGATGGCGGCGGGCGCGCGCCCGATCAACCGCGTTGTCTTTCTGTGCGCGGGGTCAATCGCGCAGCGACTTCAGCGCCGACAGCCCGGCAGCCGCATCGCAGAAGCGGATGGCTTCGCCCCGGATTCGGGCCTTCGTTTCGGCTGTGGCACCCGGCTCGAAATACATATGCATCGCCTCGCCGACAGCCGAGAAAATCAGGTTCGACGTGATATCCGCAGAGATGCCGCTGATCCCCTGCTTGGCCAACACCGCTTCCAGATGTGCCTGCGTCCAGCACACCACGGTTTCCTTGGCGGCATGAAAGAAAGGCTCCGCCTCAGGGTTCTGCTTGTTGATCTTGCGGCTGACTCCGGACTCCGAGCAGGCGTCTGCTTTTTCCCACACATTGTGCACTTCGCAGAAATCGAAGCAGCGGCTCAGGCTGGCCGTGAAGGTCACATCCTCCAGCAGATCGTCGCCCTGCATCGCCGCGATGAGCTTCTGCCCGTGCAGCTTGCCCAGCTCCACCAGCAGCGCCCGCTTGGAGCCGAAATGATAGAAGATGGACCCTTCCGACACGTCCGCCTGCGCCGCGATGTCCGCCGTGCCGGTTCCGGCATAGCCCCGGGTGCCAAACAGCAGATAGGCCGCCTCCAGCACGCGCGCGCGCGTTTCCGCAGGATCATAGCGGCGCGACTTGCTGTCGGCCTCCGCCTTGCGGGCCTTGCTGTCGGCTTTCGCCTTCGGGCCTTTGCCGTCGGTTGCACTCGCACGTGTGGCCACAGTCGTTCCGCGTCCTCTCACCGCAGCCCCAGTCCCTGCCCTCGCTATGCGCCAAAACTGAGTGACAGTCAAAAGTTCATGGGCAAGGGCCAGCCATAGCGAAAACGCACCCCTGAACCAGCGTCCGAAACTGCGCCCCGAAATTGCAAGGAGACCCGCACCATCCTAGAAGAGCTGCGTGGAACCTGCCTTCACCGACCAGTATCTGTGGACCGGCGACAATGTCCGCCTCCACTATCGCGATTACGCAGGCGGCGGCGAAGGCCGGCCTGCGCTTCTCTGCCTGCCCGGCCTCACGCGCAACTGCCGCGACTTCGAAGCACTGGCCAGCCGCCTCGCCCCGCGATTCCGCGTGATCACCCCCAGCTTCCGCGGCCGGGGAGACAGCGGCTATGCCCGCGATCCGCTCACTTATGTCCCCCTCACCTATCTGCAGGACATGGGGCTGCTGCTGGATACAGCGAAAGCCGACAAGGTGGTGATCATTGGCACCTCTCTGGGCGGCCTGATCGGGCTGCTGCTGGATGTCACCCAACGCCAGCGCATTGCAGGCCTCGTGCTGAACGATGTGGGCCCGGATATGAACCCCGAAGGCCTCGCCCGTATTCGCGCCGGTTTGGGCAAAGGCGGCAACTGGCCCAGCTGGCTGACCGCCGCCCGCGATATTGCCCGCCGCCAGGCCGCAATCTATCCGGGCTGGAGCCTGCAGCAATGGCTGGCCCACGCCAAACGTCTGTGCCGTGTAAGCCGCGCCGGCCCCATAGTCTGGGACTATGATCCCGAGATCGCCGCTCCGCTGAACCTGCCCCACGGCAACGACCAGCTCGATCTATGGCTTGCGCTGGACAGCTTCCAAGGTCGCCCGCTGCTGTCCATCCGAGGCGCCTTGTCGGACATTCTGCTGGCTGACACACAGGCACGGATGGCTGACCGGATGCCCGGCCTTGCCGCCGTCACCGTGCCGCGCGTAGGCCATGCGCCAACACTGGAAGAACCGGAGGCTATGGCAGCGCTGGAGCGTTATCTCGCACAATTCGCTGTGTAGCGGTTCTTCTGCCTTCGAAACCGCTCTAACCGGAGAGGCTTTGCGGGTGGGTGCAACCCGCTATTCTGGCGCCATGGGATGGGATTCGGAGATCGAGGAGCTGCGGCAGCGGCAGGCGCTGGCGCGGCGGATGGGGGGGCCTGAGAAGCTGGCGCGGCAGGCGGCGGCGGGCCGGATGGACGTGCGGGCGCGGATTGCGGCGGTGGCCGACCCGGGCACGTTCCGCGAGATCGGGGAGCTTTCGGGCTTTGCGAGCTATGGCGCGGATGGCGGGATGGAGAGTTTCCTGCCGGCCAATTTCCTGTTCGGGCGGGGCGAGATCGACGGCCGGCCGGTGGTGGTGACGGCGGATGATTTCACCGTGCGGGGCGGGGCGGCGGATGCGGCGCTGCACCGGAAGCTGCTGGAGGCGGAGCGGCTGGCGAGCGAATATCGCATGCCGTTGATCCGGATGATCGAGGGCACCGGCGGCGGCGGGTCGGTGAAGACGCTGGAGGGGATGGGGCACACCTATATCCCGGAGATTCCGGGGTGGGAGGCGATGGTCGCCAACATGTCGCAGGTACCGCTGGTGGCGCTGGGGCTGGGGCCGGTGGCGGGGCTGGGTGCGGGCCGGATGGTGATGGCGCATTACAGCCTTCTGGTGGACGGGCTTTCGCAGATGTTCGTGGCGGGGCCTCCGGTGGTGGCGGCGGCCGGCGAGGTGCGGACCAAGGAGGAACTGGGCGGGGCGGCCATTCATGCGAAGAACGGGGCCGTCGATGACCGGGTGGGGAGCGAGGCGGAGGCGTTCGAGCGGCTGCGGCGGTTCCTAAGCTATCTGCCCTCAAGCGTGGACGAGTTGCCCGCGCGGGTGAGGGGGCGGGATCGGCCTGGGCGGCGCGAGACTTGGCTGAACGATGCCGTGCCGCGGGATTCGCGGCGGCTTTATCCGATCCGGCCGATCGTGGAGGCGATCGTGGACAAGGGCAGCTGGTTCGAAATCGGGCGGGAATGGGGGCTGGGCGTGGTGACCGGGCTGGCGCGGCTGGACGGTTATGCCGTGGCGGTGATCGCGTCGAACCCCGAGGCGCTGGGCGGGCTGTGGACGGCGGCGACGGCGCGCAAGGTGGAGCGGATGGTGGATCTGGCTGATACCTTCCACTTGCCGGTGGTGCATCTGGTGGACAATCCCGGCTTCCTGATCGGGCGCCGGGCCGAGGATGAGGCGACCATCCGCTGGGGTAGCCGGACTTTGGCGGCGATCTATCAGGCAAGCGTGCCCTGGGCGAGCGTGATCCTGCGCAAGGCCTATGGCATGGCCGGGTCGGCCCATGCGCCGGCCGACCGTTTCCGCTGGCGCATGGCCTGGCCCAGCGGAGACTGGGGCAGCCTGCCCATCGCGGGCGGGCTGGAGGCGGCCTACAAGAGCGAACTGGACGGCGCGGAGGACAGACCTGCGAAGCTGGCCGAGATCCGGGCGCGGCTGGAGCGGGTGCGGAGTCCGTTCCGCACGGCCGAGCGCTTCGGCGTGGAGGCGATCATTGCACCGGAGGAGACGCGGGAGGAGCTGTGCGCCTTTGCCGCGACGGCGCAGCGCGCGCTGAAGCCAGGACCGCGGGCGCGGGGGCTGCGGCCTTGAGGCTGTAAGTCTTTTTGACAGTCTGGCCTAGGGACTGCCGAAACTTTGCACGAAAGAGGACTTATTAACCAATTGGTTAGCCCGTTAACCCCGTTCGGCATGCTTCTTGCTGCACTGCAGCGGGTCGTCTTGACAGACGGAGACAGAAGATGAGCAAGCGGTCAGCTGCAATCGGACTGGGCATGGCTTTGGCGGCGACATCGCTGGCCGCACCGCCTGCGCAGGCGGCGGGCATGATCTACAGCAATCCTGGGGTGGCGATCACCCAGAGCTACAGCTTCGAGAAGCTGACGGACGGCGACCTGCTGATCAGCTTCATGGGCGGCGCGGCCAATTACAAAAGCTACCTGGGCGTGATCGTGAACGGCATCGACCTGGGGTTGGGGCTGAGCAACAAGGTGGCCAGGGGCACGACCTGGAACTATGGCTTCGTGGAGGCCGGATCCAGCATCATCTTCTATCTGGACGTGGAGAATACCGGGCTGACCTATTCCTCGGTTTCGTCGCTGAATCCCGATGGGCTGAACCATCTCTATGCTGGCACCTATGGGGGCGGGAATCGCATCGGCGGCAAATGGTTCGCGCGCACACAATATGCGGCCATCGGCTTCGAGGACATGCAGGGCGGCGGCGACAATGATTATGATGATGCCCGCTTCATCGCCGAGCAGGTGGGGCTTGCCCCCTATGAACCGGCCCCCGAACCGGCAGCGTGGGCAATGATGCTCGTGGGCTTCGGGCTGGTCGGAATGGCGGCGCGCAGCAAGCGGACGGCGTAGATAAGGGCTATTCCCGACGCACCAGTTCGATACGTTCCCGTGTATATGGATAACCGACGTCCTGCGGAATCGTGAGCCAGCCGTCTGCCGAGATTTCAGGCTGGATGAACGGCGGGGGCGTTTCATCCGCCAACAGCGCCGCAACGGTTGCGAAACTGGCGAGACGGGCAATGTTGCAGCGGGTTGGAAACAGCAGGCTGATGCCGCCTGAGTCCGCTTCTTGCAACAGCAACGCCGGTGACACCCAGCGTGCATGCACAGCCTCATGGCCATCCGCCGTCATCACTTCGCCGTCAGGCAAGGCTGCGATGAAAAAGTGAGTGTCAAATCTCTTGTGCAGCCCCATCGGCGGCACCCAGCGGGCGAAGGGCCGGAGCGACGCAACGTCGAGGCTGTGGCCGATTTCCGCCAGCAGATCCGCGAAGCCGATGGTGTGACTGTCTGACGCGGGACGCAGGCGGCTGCGGGTGGCGGCATCGACCGGGGGGCCTGCGGACAGCAGGATGCCGCATTCCTCAAAGGCTTCGCGCGCGGCGGCCACGCGGGCGTGGGCGTCTTCCATGGCAAGCTCTGCAAAGCCGGCGAGCGCGGCTGCGGCCAGCTGGTCTGCCGGATCGACCTTGCCGCCGGGAAAGGCGACGGCGCCGCCTGCGAACCCCATGCCCTTGGCACGTTCGATGGCGAGGATCTCGAGCCCCTCGGCGCCGTCGCGCACGATGATGACGGTGGCGGCGGCGATGGCGCCGGATGGGTCTGGACTGGTCATTGCCTGCAACTTGTAGGAAGGGCTGCGGCTGGTGTCGCCACAGATTTTTCGGGGGTTCGAGTTGGACGAAACTTTGGATTGGGATGGGCAGGACGCGCGCGCGTTGCTGGCGCTGGAGCGGCTGGACCGTGACCTGTTCCGCAACCGGCTGAACCAGCGCAACGCCAATGACGCGCTGTTTGGCGGGCAGGTGCTGGCGCAGGCGCTGATGGCCGCGATCGCGACTGTTGGAGATGGGCGCGGCGTGCATTCGCTGCACGGTTATTTCCTGCGCGCCGGGCGTGCGCATGCGCCCGCAATCTATCAGGTGGACCGCACCCGCGACGGCGGGCGGTTTTCGACGCGGCGGGTGGTGGCCGTGCAGGAGGGCGAGCCCATCTTCCATATGGAGTGCGGGTTCCATGCCGATGAGCCGGGCTATGTGCATCAGGCGGGGCTGCCCGAGGGCGTGGCCCGCCCGGACGAGCTGCTGACGCTGCCCGAACTGGCCGACACCATGCCGGGCGTGCCGGACTGGGTGCGCCACCGCTGGCGCGGGCAGGACGGCACGATCGAGGTGAAGCCGGCCGATCCGCTGAGCTTCCTGCAGCAGCCGGACCGGCCGGCGAAGCGGGCGATCTGGATGCGGCTGCCCAGCGGAGCCGGCGCGGGGCCGGCCGAGCAGGCGGGGCTGCTGGCCTATCTGTCGGATTACTGGCTGGCGGGAACGGCGGCCCTGCCCCACACCTGGCCCATGCCCAGCCCCACGCTTTTCATGGCGAGCCTGGACCATGCGATGTGGTTCCATCGCCCCGCAAAGGCGGAGGAATGGCTGCTGTTCGCCTGCGAGAGCCCATCTGCGCAAGCGGGGCGGGGGCTTTCCCGGGCGCTGATCTATGCGGAGGACGGCACGCTGGTGGCGAGCACCGCGCAGGAGGCGCTGCTGAGGATCCGCGAGGGGTGAGCGACGATGGCCCTTATGGCGACGCCGTTCGTGTGGAAGGCGGCGACCTGCTGCTGAATGTGAAGGCCCGCCCGGGCGCGCGGGTGGACCGCATTCGCGGCATGAAGGGCGGGTTGCTGCAGGTGGATGTGGCGGCACCGCCGGAAGACGGCAAGGCAACCGAGCGGCTGCTGGGTTTTCTGGCGGGCCAGTTCGGTGTTGCGCGGCGGGATGTGGAGCTGGTGTCCGGCGGGTTCGCGCGCTTCAAGCGGGTGCGGGTGAAGGGGCTGGCCGTGGTGCCGGAGGGGTTGCTGGACGGGTGAGAGGTCGCCCGGAGCGTTCAGCTGGACCTGCCGGCCTGTCTGATATATTGACATGAATAATGACAATTATATGGGAGGCTGTTCGTGTTTGCGTTGCGTACCGTGCTTGTCGCTGTCCTGTTTTCGGCCGGTCCTCCGGTTCAGGCCCATCCGGGCGGTCTGAACGCCGAGGGTTGCCATAACAATCGGAAAACAGGTGACTACCACTGCCATCGGGGTGGCGGCAGTTCGTCTGGCCGGTCATCGGACACGCGGAATCTTCTGGGCGCGGTGGGGACTGGAGGCCGTGCCTTCCGCAGTTGTGCCGAGGCACGCGCGGCGGGCGCTGCGCCGGTCCGAAGGGGGCAGCCCGGATATGGCGCCCATCTGGATCGGGACGGCGACGGTGTCGGGTGCGAATAGCCTGAATTGGCCGCAGGCCTTGGCCTTCGAGGCGAGGGTTTCAGGGGCGGGATGAAGGCCTGGTGGAGACGAGGGGGATCGAACCCCTGACCTCAGCAGTGCGATTGCTGCGCTCTCCCATCTGAGCTACGTCCCCGTTCTCGCCGAGGGCCCAGGCCTTGGGAAGCCGGGCCTATACCGACGAGTTGGGACCGATGCAATGGGCTGCTGATGCTTCCCGTAATCGGCGCAATCCGGCGGCCGCCCGTTATCGACGCCCCGGCAATCCATACCTTGTTAATCCCCATTCTCGTGCTAGCTTGGCCTCAAGTGCCTGAAGCCTATCCGGCTTCCGGCGGGACAGGACGATGACGATGGCGGATATGCGGGCCGGGGCCATGCCCGGCGCAGGCGCCGGCAAAGGCGCCATTGGCGGGGAACCCCCGCGAACCGGCAGGATGCCGGCCGAGCAGAAGGTTGCCGGCACTGACCGGCGAATCCTTCGGGAACAGGACCAAAAACCCGGCAGCGTCCCGCGCGGACCATTTGCGGCACTGGACCTGGGGACCAACAATTGCCGCCTTCTGATTGCGCGGCGGGTATCTGGCCCGGCCGGCGAAGGCGAGTTTCAGGTGATCGACGCCTTTTCCCGCATCGTGCGGCTTGGCGAAGGGCTGTTGCAGTCCGGTCGTCTATCGGATGCCGCAATGGATCGGGCGGTTGCAGCACTGGCGGCCTGTGCTGAAAAGCTGCAGCGGCGCGGTGTGACACAGGTGCGCAGCGTGGCCACGGAAGCCTGTCGGCGCGCTGAAAATGGGGCCGAGTTCGTGCGGCGGGTTTATGAAGAGACCGGCCTTGCGCTGGACGTGATCACCCCGGCGGAAGAGGCCCGGCTGGCGGTGTTGGGCTGCCAGACTCTGATCGATCCCAAGGCGCGGCGCACATTGGTGTTCGACATTGGCGGCGGATCCACCGAAGTCGTGTTGCTGGAACGGGTGAACGGAGCTCGGAACCAGAAGCCCTCCATTCGCATGGACTGCTGGATCAGCGTGCCCTGGGGCGTCGTCTCTCTGGGTGAGACCGAGCCGTTGGATGCCGGAAGCCCCACCCGGCGGCTGGAGGCATATCAGCGGATGAAGGCGCGCGTCTCCGAGCATCTGGCGCCGCTGAAGGCGCGGCTGAAGGGCGAGGTGCAGTTGCTGGGCGCATCCGGCACGGTGACGACGCTCGCCAGCCTGAACATGGGGCTGCCGCAATATGACCGGCGCCAGGTTGACGGGTCGCTGGCGCTGACCAGCGAACTGGTGGCGCTGAGCCATGATCTTGCCGTGAAGGCGCCGGACGAACGGGCTCTGATCCCCGGCATCGGTACCGACCGCGCCGATCTGGTGGTGGCGGGCGCGGCAATTCTGGAAGCCCTGATCGACCTGGGCAGCGGGCCGCAGCTGCGGGTGGCCGACCGGGGCATCCGCGAAGGCATATTGAGGAGTATGATGGCCCGCGAAGACCGCTACAAAATGATCAGCCGCGACGGCAGCCGGGGGACCCCCGCCCGGGACGACAGCGACCGGATGGCGCGGCCATGAACGGCCGTGGCGGAGGCGGCAGCGGCCGCACCGGGGGGCGATCCCTTGGCGGGCGGACCCGGCTGAAATCCCGGCGCGGGCGCAGCAACAGTTCCGCGCGCTGGCTGGAACGACAGCTGAACGACCCTTATGTGAAACGCGCCCAACTGGAAGGCTGGCGCGCGCGCGCGGCCTACAAGCTGATCGAACTGGATGAGCGCTTCAATCTGCTGCAGGGCGCAGACCGGGTTGTTGACCTTGGCGTGGCGCCCGGCAGCTGGAGCCAGGTTCTGCTGAAGCGGCGACCGAAGGCAATTGTTGTGGGCATCGACCTCCTGGAAATCGAGCCGCTTGCAGGTCTGACCTTCGTGCAGGGCGATTTCCTGGCCGACGGCATGGATGATCGACTGATCGAGTTGATGGGTGGGCCGGCGGACCTGGTGATGTCCGACATGGCGGCCAACACCGTTGGGCACCCGCCCACGGATCATCTGCGCACCATGGCGCTGGTGGAAGCCGCCGCCGACTTCGCTGTGCGCATCCTGCGGCCGGGTGGCACCTTCGTGGCGAAGGTGCTGGGCGGCGGCGCCGAAGGCCCGCTGGTCGCGGAACTGAAACGTCGGTTCGACAGCGTTCGCCATGCGAAGCCGCCGGCGAGCCGGAAGGAATCGAGCGAGACCTATCTCGTAGCCATGGGGCGCAAGGCAGACGGTTAGGCGCTGGATCGCAGGGAAAACACTGCCCGCGAAATCGGCTCAGATGTTGGCGGCCATCCAGATGAACGCATCGTCCTCCGTCGCGGGTGTCTTCACCCGGTTCGTCACCATGCGGCCATGCAGGCTGATGATGATTCGGCTGCCGGTGCGCTCGCAGACGCCTGGGATCAGGGCGTGAAGGAAACAGGCGGCGCTCGCCTTCATGAGCGCCCAGCCGAAGCTGCCGGCCATCGCCATATGTTCGAAATAGCTTTCGTTCACGGAAGCCGGGTGGTCGACGAACAGGCGGCGGAACATGGGCACTCCTTCTGGCGGCGTGGCGATAGTGCCCCAAACGGGATGAAAGTTGAACCCCGCACCCGTTGCAATGAAGGGGTTGCCGGAACGGCGGGACAAGCCGAGCCTCCGCGAGGGTGGAGGAGAGAGAATCTTGAGCAGCCTTGCACAGGCGGCACCGGCGGCGCGTGGCGCAAATCCGCCGCCGCCCCTTTCCCGATCGGCCTGGTGCTGGGCCGCATTCGAGGGCTTCCGCAACCCCGGCGTCGTGCTGATCACCATCTATGTGTTCATGCCCTATTATGTGCAGGCGGTCGCGGCCACGCCTGTCGAGGGGCAGGCGCTGGTGGCGCGGGCCGGGCAGATCGCCGGCTGGGTGGTGGCGCTGTCGGCCCCGCTGATGGGCATGGTGGTGGACCGGCTGGGGCCGCGCAAACCGGCGCTGACGCTGGTGGTGCTGGGGATGATGCCGCTGTTCTGGGCCTTCTGGTTCGTGACGCCGGGCGGGCCGGTGAGCCCGGCCATGGTGATGGCGCTGGTGGCCGGCAAGTCCATCCTGTTCGCCTGGAGCGAGGTGCTGCACAACGCCCTGCTGGTGCCGGCGGCGCGGGGGCAGGTTTCGCGCACATCCGGGCTGGGGCTGGCGCTGGGCAATGCCACCTCGGTTGCGATGCTGTTGTTCGTGCTGATCGCCTTTTCGCTGCCGGGGCAGGTGGACTGGAGCTGGATTCCCGCCACGCCGCTGTTCGGGGTGGATCAGGCGGCCTTCGAACCCGCGCGACTGACGGGGCCGCTGGTGGCCGTCAGCCTGGGCATCGGGCTGGCGCTGATCCTGTGGGGCGTGCCTGACGCCCCTGCCACCGGAGAGAAGCTGGGCGCTGCCGTGCGGAAGGGCTTCGCCGATCTGATGGCGCTTCTGCGCGAGCTGAAGACGGAGCGGGAAGCGGCCAAATTCCTGGCCGCGCGCATGCTGTATGTGGACGGCAAGACGGCGATCCTGCTGTTCGGGGGCGTTCTGGCGGCCGGCACCATGGGCTGGAAGACGCTGGAAATGCTGGCCTATGGCATCACCCTGTCGATCCTCGCGGTGCTGGGCGGATTGCTGGCCGGCCGGTTGGATTCGCGCCTCGGTCCGCGCAACGCCGTGCTGCTTGAGATTGCGGTGACGGCGGCCGCGCTGGTGGCGCTGCTGGGAACGCGGCCGGGAATGGCGGCGTGGTTCCCCGTTTCGACGGCGCGGCTGCACGAAGGGCCGATGTTCCACACGACTGCAGAGCTCGCCTTCATCGCCATCGCAGGCGTTTCCGCCATCTCGATCACGGCCGCCTATGCCTCTTCCCGCACGCTGATGACGGTGCTGGTGCGCCCCGAGCGGGCGGGCACCTTCTTCGGGCTCTATGCCCTGTCCGGCACGGCGACGATGTGGCTTGGGCCGATGCTGGTGGCCTGGGGCACGATTGCGAGCGGGAGCCAGCAGGGCGGCTTCGCGACCATATTGGGGCTGCTGGCGGCCGGCTTCGCGCTGCTGCTGACGGTGAAGGTTCCGGCCCGAGACTGAAAGGACAAACCATGGCCAACCTGGCCGATTCCATGCCCTTCTCCAGCCTGATGGGGGTGGAGATGAGCGAAGCTTCCGCCGAGCGGGTGGTGGGGACGCTGACCGTTCGGGCGGACCTGTGCACGGCCGGCCATATCCTGCACGGCGGCGCGATCATGGCCTTCGCGGATGCGCTGGGTGCCATCGGCGCCTTCCTGACCCTGCCGCAAGGGGCCAAGGGCACCACCACCATCGAAAGCAAGACCAATTTTCTGGGCGCGGCGCCGGAGGGCAGCATCGTGCGTGGGGAAGCGACCCCGGTGAAGATCGGGCGCACGCTGTCGGTGTGGCAGACCCGGATCGACACGGCGGACGGGCGGCAGGTGGCGCTGGTGACGCAGACGCAGCTGGTGCTTTGAGCGACGCTATCCCGTGCGCTTGCCCATGCTGATGCGTTCCTCCACCTGATAGCCGAGGCGGCGGTAGAAGGCGGCGACTGCCTCGTTTCCGGCGCGGATCTGGAGGTTGATCTTGCCGCATCCCAGCGCGACCAGCCGCGCTTCGGCGTCCGCAACCAGTGCCGAACCCACCCCTTTGCGCTGCCGCCCGGGCTTGACCGCGATGGTGTAGAGCCAGCCGCGATGCCCGTCATAGCCGGCCATCGCGGTGCCGATCACCCGGCCGTCATCGACTGCGACCAGAAACAGCTCGGGCTGAACGGCGAGTTTTTCCGGGATGGCGACTTCGGCGCGGTTCCACGGGGGATCATTGGGGAACACTTCCGCCCACAATTCGCTCACGCCGGTAAAATGGGCGGGTTCATAGGGAATGACATCGACCATCCCCGTTTCTGGCGCCTGCCGGATGCATCCGCAAGCGGCCCGCGCGGCTATCCGGTCCAGACCTGCCGGTAGAGCCGCGCCATTTCCTCCACCGTCGGCACCCGGGGGTTGTTCGCCGGGGAGCCGGAGGCCTGCGCCTGTTCGCACATGGTGGGGATCAGCGCATGCCAGCGCTCGCCGTCCAAACCGTAATCGGCGGGCGTGGGCACTTCCAGATCGCGGTTGAGGGCGGCGAGTTCCTCGATCAGGCGGACCACGGCGGACTGGTCGCCCTCAGCGTCCGAGGCGATGCCCATGGCGCGGGCGCAATCCGCATAGCGGCGGGTGGCGAACGGCGCCGACCAGGCCGTGACGGCCGGCAGCAGCATCGCGTTGGACAGGCCGTGGGGCACATGGAAATGGGCGCCGATGGGGCGGCTCATGCCGTGGACCAGCGCGACCGAACTGTTGGAAAAGGCGATGCCGCCCTGCAACGCCCCCGACATCATCGCTTCGCGCGCGGCGCGGTCCGCAGGATCGGCCCAGACCCGGCGGAGATTGGGGGCGAGCAGCCGCATCGCCGACAGTGCGATGCCGTCGCTGAACGGATTGGCCCGGCGCGAGACATAAGCCTCAATGGCGTGGGTGAGGCTGTCGATGCCGGTGTCCGCCGTCAGGCGGCGCGGCTTTGACAGCGTCAGTTCGAAATCGACCAGCGCGGCAACCGGCAGATAGGCGAGACCCGCGCAGAGCATCTTCTCGTCGGTTTCCTCGTCGGTGATGACGCAGACGCGGGTGGCTTCGGAGCCGGTGCCGGCGGTGGTGGGAATGGCGATGACGGGCAGGCCCGGCGCATCCTGCACATGCGGCACCTTATAGTCCGCCATGCGCCCGCCATGCACGGCGAGCACCGCAATCGCCTTGGCGCTGTCCAGCGGAGAGCCGCCGCCGAAGCCGATCACGCAATCATGGCTGCCCTGTTGCAGCGCCGCCAGCCCGGCTTCGATGGAAGCGACGGTCGGATCGGGAACGGTGTCGGCAAAGACGCGCGGTTCGAGCCCTGCTGCGGTCAGGCCCTGCAGCAACGGCGCTATCAGGCCGCTGTGGACCAGAAAGCCGTCCGTCACAATGAAGGGGCGCTGCAGGCCAAGCGCCGCAAGAATATCCGGCAGCTCGGCCGAGGCCCCGGCGCCGACCCGAAGAATGCGCGGCAGCGCGATCTGTGCGGCCATCAGCTCACCATCTCCTCGCGGATGCTGCCGCGTGCCAGCCAGAACAGGATGGAGGCTACGATCCCGAACAGGTTGAATAAAGCCAGTGACCAGCGCACGCCCTGCGCCGGGCCCAGGCCGAACGGGCCGGAGAGCAGATCGCTGACGGCTCCCACCACCAGCGGCCCCATGCCCAGCCCGATCAGGTTCACGATGAACAACAGGATGGCGGTCGCCGTGGCCCGCGTCTCCGGGCGGACGAGGCCCTGGATCGCGGCATAGGCCGGGCCATACCAGAGGCCGTTCAGGATGGGCGGAATCGCCATCAGCACCAGCGCCAGAACGGCGGATTCCACGAACAGGGCGGTGATGTAGACGGGGATGCCCAACAGCGTCGAAACAGCCGGAATGCCCATGTAATGGCGCAGATCCTTCGCGCCGTAGCGATCCGCCAGCTGGCCACCTGCCCAGATGCCGACAGCCCCCGTCAGCCCCACCACGATGCCGAGCGTGAGGCCCAGAAAGCCGGCAAGGCCAAGGCCATAGCCCGCCGCGATCTGCGTCAGCTGCTCGCCATGGTTGCGGAAGAAGAAGGGGGCGATGAAGACGCCGGAGCCATAGCCGATGAAAGCCTTGATGGAGACGCCGAAGGCAATCAGCCAGAAGGTGCGCTTGCCCCGGATCTCCGCCAGCGCCTCCTTGAAGCTGGGGCCGGATTTCTGCCGGGCGGCCAGATCGGCGCTGAGCTGCTTGCGCGGCTCGACCAGGGTGGTGCCGGCGACGATCGCCATCAGCAGGCCCGGCGCGCCCGCCACCAGAAACGCCGTGCGCCAGCCCCAAGCATCGGCGATCAGCCCGCCCAGCGCCATGCCTAGCAGGGCGCCGATCGGCGTGCCCAGCGAATAAAAGGCCAGAGCAGACGCCCGCTTCTCCCGCTCGACATAATCGGAAATCAGCGAATGCGCCGGGGGCGTGCAGCCCGCCTCTCCGATGCCCACCCCCACCCGCGCCAGCACCAGCTGCCAGAAATTCTGCGCGAAGCCGCACAGGATGGTGAACAGGCTCCAAACGGCGACCGCCGCCGAAATGATGAAGGGCCTGTTCCCCCGCTCGGCATAACGGGCAATCGGAATGCCCAGCACGGTGTAGAAGATGGCAAACGCCAGCCCCGTCATCATGCCGAGCTGCCAGTCCTTCAGGCCCAGCTCCTGCTTGATCGGCTCGGCCAGGATGGTGACGATCTGGCGATCGAGAAAATTCAGGATGTAGATGATCAGCAGCACCCACAACGCATACCGGCGATAACCGGGCGTCACGGACGGTGCGAGAGCGCCGCTCGATGCAGTCATACCATCTCCTCCCACCGCAATGGTCGCGGTTTTCGCCGCCCGCGCCAGCCTGCGCTTCTGGCTAGGACTGTGGTGGCCGGACTGAGGTGGGGCGCCTCCGGCGGGGAGGGCTCTGCCCTCCACCCGGCAGGGAGCCGTGCTCCCTGCACCCACATTTTCAGGTCACTCGGTGGGATTGTGCTGACGGAAGGATGGATTGCCTGCGGCGCCAGCGCGTTCCAGCGCCGCAGGCAATCAAAGCAGGTCACGCGCGCAACGCCAACTTGGAGGGTGCAGGGAAATCATTTCCCTGCCCGCCGGAAGCAAAAGACGCCATCGCCCTCACTCAGACCGCTTCAGCAGATCGATCAGCTCCTGTTTCCAGAAAACGGCCCATGTGTGGGTGGAATGGCCGCGCGTCTCGGCGGTTTCCGGGATCAGCACGAACTGGGCCTTTGGCATTTTCCTCACTTCGGCCTCTGCGATGCGCAGGTTGGGCGGGTTGATGAAGTCGTCCGCAGAATTGATCCAGGTGACGGGGACGGTAATCTTCGAAAGCAGCGGCGCGGGGTTGTAGGTGCGGCTGCTGTCGATGCGGTAGATCACATCATTGGCGTCGTCCGTCATGCCGGCTTCCACCCGGCCTTCCAGCGCCTTTTCGGCGGCCTCCCGGGTGGGCGCTTCGGCCTGCATCCGGATTGGTGCGGAGCCTGCGATGAGGCCGAGCGCCGCTGCCGTGCGCAGGCCGGATTTCGGCTGCTCGGTGTAGTTGCCGCCGTTCCACAGCGGGTCCGCCTCGATCGCGTCGATCGACATCTTGCGCCACATGCGGTTGCGGCCGGCGATCTCGACCGGCAGGCAGGCGGTCGGGAACAGGGCTTTGGCGAAGCCGGGGTGGGTGGTGCCCCAGACGAAGCTGTGCATGCAGCCCATGGAGGTGCCGGCCAGCAGGCGCAGCTCCGTCACCTTCAGATGATCGACCAGCAGGCGGCGCTGCGCCTCCACCATGTCGGCATAATCATATTTGGGGAACGCCATGCGCAAGCCGTCGGACGGCTTGGAGATGCCGCCGTGGCCGATGCTGTCGGGCAGGATGATATAGTATTTGCCGATGTCGAGCGGCTGGCCGGGGCCGTAGAGCTCGTCGGCGAACTGCGGCCGCAGGAACTGGGCGCCGGTGCCGCCGGTGCCGTGCAGCACCATGATCGCGTTGGTGATGCGGCCCTTCGAATCGCGTTTCGGGCTGCCCAGCGTGCGATAGTGCATCGTCAGTTCGGGCAGCGTTTCGCCGCTTTGAAAGCGGAAGTTGGCGAAACGGGCATCGCCTTCGCTAACGGGCCATTTGGTGGAGACCTGCGCCATCGCCGGGCTGGCGAGGGCGAGAGCGGCGGCAAGGAGAAATGTGCGCATAGGCTGATGGGTAGCCCAATCTGAGCGGGATGGAAGGGGCAGGACGGACGTTTGGCGCGATTGACTCGCAGCGAATTGCAGCGGACTCTGTGCGGCGGAGAGTGCGCATGAACCGAAACTATCCCCATCATGCCGATGTGGTGCTGGACGTCGTCCGTTCGCCAAGCGGGGCCGGTGTGTCCGAAGTGGCTGCATCCTGGTGCCGATCGGTCCTGAACCATGGCCTTGCGCCGGACGTGGAGGTGCGGCGATCCCGCGTCGGCGCCCGGCAGCTGGCGGAACGGCAGGAAGAACATGCCGCCCTGCTGGCCGTGGCCGGGCCGGTACTGGACCAGATGTTCCGCTCCGTCGGCCGCTCTGGCTGCGGCGTGCTGCTGAGCGACCGGCACGGCACCATCCTGGAACGGCGCGTGGGCGACGGCGACGCCAACGGATTCGCCGACGTCGGGCTGGTGGAAGGCGGGCGCTGGAGCGAGGCGGAGGAAGGCACCAACGGCATCGGCACCTGCCTGGTGGAAGCGCGCCCCCTCGTGATCCACCGGGACCAGCATTTCGCCAGCCGCAACATCGGCATCAGCTGCATGGACGCCCCCGTGCACGACCCGCACGGCCGCCTTGTCGCCGCGCTGGATGTTTCCAGCTGCCGCGAGGACCATGGCCCGGCCATGTCGGAAATGATCGGCGCACTGGTGCGCGACGCCGCCCGCCGAATCGAGCGCGACTATTTCTGCCAGTATTTCGAAGGCAACCGCATCCTGTTCCTGGCCGACGACGCCAGCACCGGCACCGCCCTGCTCGCCGTGGACCGCGACGGGCTGGTGATCGGCGCCAGCCGTGCCGCGCTGCTGAAACTGGGGCTGGATGCCGGCGCGAACTGGGAACCACGCCCGCTGGACCAGCTGCTGGGCGCAGGCGACGCCCCCAGCTTCGAAGACGGCGAACGCGCCGTGCTGCGGCAGGCGCTGGCCCGCACCGGCGGCAATGCCAGCAAGGCCGCGCGGCTGCTCGGGATCGGGCGGGCGACGCTGTATCGCCGAATCACGCGGGCTGGGTTGAAGGCGTAGCGGCAGGCTTTTTTTGCCTCCGGCGGGCAGGGAAATGATTTCCCTGCACCCTCGATATTCGCGTTGCGCTCTCATTCCGAAGTCTCGCGTTTGACGTCGCTTGATTGCCTGCGGCGCTGGAGATTGCTGGCGCCGCAGGCAGTCAACTCATTCGTCGGCGCAACATCGACGATCACCCAGATAATGTGGGTGCAGGGAGCACGGCTCCCTGCCGGGTGGAGGGCAGAGCCCTCCCCGCCGGAGGCAGCACCAAATCTTTCAGCCCGGCAAAACTGTCTCGCTATCGAGACAGATGCCCCGCCCAGTTGCGGTTCGCCACTTTTTCCTGGCCGCGCAAAGGATCAATCAGGCTTCCGAGGAGAGTCGCCGCAACGCGAATGCGACGGCGTGAAACTGACGGAGGAATTCGATATGACCACTCTCGTGGGTGACCGTGCTGTTGCCGGTCTGAAGGCGCCTTTTGCTGCGCGTTACGACAATTTCATCGGCGGCCGCTGGCTGGCTCCGAAATCGGGCCGCTATTTCGAGAATGTCTCGCCGGTGACCGGTCTGGTGGTGGGCGAGATCGCCCGTTCCGACGCGGCTGATATCGAGGCCGCGCTGGATGCCGCCCATGCCGCGAAGGATGCCTGGGGCCATACCTCGGTTGCTGAGCGCGCGCTGATCCTGAACCGCATCGCGGATCGGATGGAAGCCAATCTGGAGAAGCTGGCCACCGCCGAGACGTGGGACAATGGCAAGCCGATCCGCGAGACGATGGCGGCCGACATTCCGCTCGCCATTGATCACTTCCGTTATTTTGCGGGCGCCATCCGCGCGCAGGAAGGTTCGCTGGGCGAGATCGACAACGATATGGTCGCCTACCACTTCCACGAACCGCTGGGCGTGGTGGGGCAGATCATCCCCTGGAACTTCCCGCTGCTGATGGCCTGCTGGAAGCTGGCGCCCGCGCTGGCGGCCGGCAACTGCGTGGTGCTGAAGCCCGCCGAACAGACGCCCGCTTCCATCATGGTGTGGGCCGAGCTGGTGGGCGACCTGCTGCCCCCGGGCGTTCTGAACATCGTGAACGGCTTCGGGCTGGAAGCGGGCAAGCCGCTCGCCTCATCCCCCCGGATCGCGAAGATCGCCTTCACTGGTGAGACCACGACCGGCCGGCTGATCATGCAATATGCCAGCGAGAACCTGATTCCCGTTACGCTGGAACTGGGCGGCAAGAGCCCGAACATCTTCTTCGAGGATGTGGCGCGCGAGGATGACGATTTCCTGGACAAGGCGATCGAGGGCTTCGTGATGTTCGCGCTGAATCAGGGCGAGGTCTGCACCTGCCCCAGCCGGGCGCTGATCCACGAGAAGATCTACGATCGCTTCATGGAAAAGGCGCTGAAGCGGGTGGCGGCCATCGTGCAGGGCAGCCCGCTGGATCCGGCGACGATGATCGGGGCGCAGGCGTCGTCCGAACAGCGTGAGAAGATCCTGTCCTATATCGACATCGGCAAGCAGGAAGGCGCCGAACTGCTGATCGGCGGCAAGGCAGCCGAGCTGGGCGGCGAACTGGCGGGCGGCTATTATGTGCAGCCCACCGTGTTCAAGGGCCACAACAAGATGCGGATCTTCCAGGAGGAGATCTTCGGTCCGGTGTTGTCGGTGACGACCTTCAAGGACTCCGACGAGGCCCTCTCCATCGCCAACGACACGCTCTATGGCCTTGGCGCGGGCGTGTGGAGCCGCGATGCCAACACCTGCTATCGTTTCGGCCGCGCCATTCAGGCCGGCCGGGTGTGGACCAACTGCTATCACGCCTATCCCGCGCACGCGGCATTCGGCGGTTACAAGCAATCCGGCATCGGGCGGGAAAACCACAAGATGATGCTGGATCATTATCAGCAAACCAAGAACATGCTGGTGAGTTATAGTCCGAAGAAGCTCGGCTTCTTCTGATCCGAGTCCCTCCCCGGCGCCCCGCCGGAGACGGCGGGGCGCCACCCATTGTCGCCAACCAGGAGAACGCCAAATGGCGAGCACGATGAAAGCCGCAGTCGTCCGTGAGTTCGGGAAGCCGCTGACGATCGACGAGGTTCCGATTCCGCAGGCGGGGCCCGGGCAGATCCAGGTGAAGATCATGGCGTCGGGCGTGTGCCACACCGACCTGCACGCCGCCGAGGGCGACTGGCCCGTGAAGCCGAACCCGCCCTTCATCCCGGGCCATGAAGGCGTGGGCTTCGTGAGCCAGGTGGGCGCGGGCGTGAAGCATGTGAAGGAAGGCGACCGCGTCGGCGTGCCGTGGCTCTACACCGCGTGCGGCCATTGCGTGCATTGCCTGGGCGGCTGGGAAACGCTGTGCGAAGAGCAGCTGAACACCGGCTATTCCATCAACGGCGGTTTCGCCGACTATGTGGTGGCGGACCCGAACTATGTCGGCCACCTGCCCGCCAACATCGGCTTCACCGAAATCGCCCCGGTGCTGTGCGCCGGCGTGACGGTGTACAAGGGCCTGAAGATGACGGACACCAAGCCCGGTGATTATGTCGCGATCAGCGGCATCGGCGGGCTGGGCCATATGGCCGTGCAATATGCCAAAGCCATGGGCCTGAACGTGGCTGCCATCGACATCGACGACGCCAAGCTGGACCTGGCCCGGCGGCTGGGCGCCACCATCACGGTGAACGCCCGCAACGAAGATCCGGCCACCGTGATCAAGCGGGAAACCGGTGGCGGCGTGAACGGCGTGCTCGTCACCGCCGTCAGCGAAAAGGCCTTTGAACAGGCCGTGAGCGTCGTCGCGCGCGGCGGCACCGTGTCGCTGAACGGGCTGCCGCCCGGGGATTTCCCGCTGAACATCTTCGGCATGGTGCTGAACGGGATCACCGTGCGCGGCTCCATCGTGGGAACCCGGCTGGACCTGCAGGAATCGCTGGATTTCGCGGCCGACGGCAAGGTGAAGGCCACTGTTGCCTCCGCCAGGCTGGCGGACGTGAATGACGTGTTCGAGCGCATGAAGAAGGGTCAGATCGAAGGGCGCATCGTCCTCGATCTGGCTGACTGACGGCCATGACGGTTCAGCGGGTCGTCGCGACAGCGGCGGCCCGCGACCTGATCGCGGAAATCCGCGCCGAACATGGCGCCATCCTGTTCCACCAGTCCGGCGGATGCTGCGACGGTTCCTCCCCCATGTGCTACCCGGCCGGCGAGTTCCGCATCGGGGGCAATGACACCCTGCTCGGCGAAGTGGACGGCGTACCCGTCTATATCGGCAAGGCGCAGGGAGAGGCCTGGGCCCATACCCAGCTGATCCTTGATGTGGTGCCCGGGCGCGGCGGCATGTTCAGCCTGGACAATGGGCGCGAGAAGCGCTTCCTCAGTCGGGGCCGGGTGTTCGGTGCCGGAGAACTGGCGGAGCTGGCGGCGGGGTAAAGCAGGGCTGTTCTGCGCGCCTCGCGGGTAGGGAATGATTTACCGTCGGCAGCCAACCTGCCCTATCGCTCCCGCTGATAGCGCAGGTTCACGCTGCTGTTGCCGAGAGAACTGACTTCCAGCAACACGCTCCACACCCGGCTCAGTGTCAGCTGCACGGTGGTCAGCGTGTTGCCCTGGCTGTCTGTCAGCACTTCCACATAGACGTTGCGCGTCAGCCGCTTGCCGATGGCAATGCCGGTTCCCATGCCGGTCTGGGTGTTGTCCCCCACCAGCCGCAGCCGGTCCACGCCCACCGACCGGCGGATCTTGCCCATGGTGTCCACGCCGGATTGCAGCCCGGCGATGGCGGTGGCCAGTTGCACGGCTTCCGTCACGCTGAGGTCGGCGACGGAGGCACCGAACAGCAGGCGTGACAGAATCTCGTCTTCCGGCAGCGAAGGCGACGAGCTGAAGCGAATATCCGGCTTGGCGGCCGTGCCGCTGATGGTGACGAAGGCCGTCACTTCCTCGGCCTGGGTCTGGGCCTGGATATTGATGGAACTGTCGAGGGGGCGGCCGTTGAAGCCGACCCGGCCGGTGGTCAGCTCGAAGGTGCTGCCCGCGAAGTTGAACTCCCCTCGCGCCAGCGTCGCCGTGCCGATCATGCGTGGATCGGCCGCCGTTCCCTGCACGCGGATATCCCCGCGCCAGACACTTTCCAGCCCCATGCCCTCCACCTGTACCCGGTCGTCGGCGCGAATGCGCACGTCCAGCGCGATATCGGACAGGCGCAACGACGGCTCCGCCTCGGGGACACGCACCTCGCCCGCGCGGCGTACCTGCAGCTGCGGAATTTCGCTGGTTTCCACCTGCACCAGCTGCACACGCGCCGAATCGACCCGAAGATCACCTGACAACGTGATCTTGCGGCCCTCGCCCGCCAGCCGCAGCGGCCCGGACAGGGTGAACTCCATGATGTCCGAGTTGGCGAGACGTGCCCGGTTCAGTTCCACCTGCAGGTCGACCTGCTGCTGCAGCCCGAAGCGCACAAAACCCGAGCCGGAGATGGTACCCCCGTTCGCACGGCCGCTGATGCTGTTCAGCTTCAGCGCATTGCCGCTGAAACCGCCGTCGAAGGCAAGATCGACGATCTCCGTGCCGAGCGTGGCATTGCGATAGACCAGCCCCTTGCCGCGCGCGATGCCGTTCAGCGTCGGATCGGTGGGCGTGCCGGAAATGTCCGCGCCGATCGCGATGGACCCCTTCAGTTCCTGCCCTTCCAAGCCGGCCATGGCCCAAAGAGGCTCGACCGGGCCGTTATAGCGGATACCGCCGGAAAGCCGCCCCTGCTCGAACCGTTCCTGCGGGGTTTCCCCCGGCCCCGGATCCAGCTGCAGCACCAGCCGACCCAGATCATTGTTCTGGTACGACATCCGGGCACCCAGCTGCAGGCCGGTGCCGTCCGACCGGGCAGACACCCGCACATCGATGGGGATGCTGATCCCGGTAACGCCGGCGCGCTGCAAGCCGGTGATGGTGAGGTCGGCCTCGCCGGCGGGGATGCGGGACTGGCTGTCGCCCCGCAGCGCCACCTGCCCGTTCACCTTGCCGCCGAAGCCATACCCACTGGACACAAGATCAAGGATGGACAGGTCAACGTCGCGCAGCGCGACACGGATATCCTGTTTCGGGCCGAAACTGCCCTCCATATCCACCTGCCCGCGCGGCAGCAGCAGGCGCGCGGGCTGCAGGTGCCAGCCGTCGGCCGTCTGCACCAGGCGCGCAGGCCGCTCCAGCTTCAGCGGGAGCTGGCCGACCCGACCGTCCAGGAAGAAAAGATAGCCGTCCGCCACGGACTGGACCCGCCCGGTGGCCTTGAACGGCTGACCGTCGCCGGTGCGGCCGCTCGCGTTCACGGTCGCAACGCCGCTGGTGCCGCTGAGGTTGGCAGCGCCATTCAGCTCCGTCAGCACCAATGTGCTGCGCCGCACGCCGGTGGCGGCGAAACTGCCGCGCAACTGCGGCTTGCCAGGCACCATCAGAATCGTGGCACGGGCGGCGCCCTTGCTGATGGTGATGGGCTCGGCGAGCGGGATGCGGGCGTTGAGCGCCCGTGCCTCCAGATCGATCTGCTGGATCGCGCCCGACGCCGAGAGGTCGAAGTTGGCGTCGACCCCCTGGCCATCCACAACCAGTCGGCCCGCGAAGGGGCCGGTGGGCGTCTGCACCAGCTTGCCATGCGCTTCGATGCCGGCGATCGCGACGCGCTGCACATCGAGCGACAGCGGCTGGCCATCGCCCAAGCCCACCACCACGCGGCCATCGAGCCCGCCCTGCGGGCTGTCGCCCTTCGCGGTGACCAGCAGGCCGCCCGGCGCCGGGGCGAGCTCGGCCACCAGGTTCGTGACGCCGAAGCCAAAGCCGGGGCTGGGCATGGTGAGGGTGGCATGCGGTGCCTGAGAGGTGCCGGATGCAACGAGGGTGAAGGGGCCATAGGCCCGGCTTTGGCCCTTTGCATCCAGCATGAAGCGGCCGCTCACCGGATCATAACTTGCCTTCGCACCGGACACGTTGAGATTGGGGCTGCTGAGCGCGGCATTGTTGACCCGGATCGTCCCGTCAGCGGCCAGCGCGAAGCTGCCGCGCATGGATGGCAGCCCGCCGAGGAAGTCCTTCATCGAGACATTGGTCAGCGCCAGCGCCCGCCCGTCGAAATTGCCCGAAACCGTGAATGTCTCGGCCCCCGCGGGGCGCAGCACATTGGCCTGCACGCGGGCCGTCACCACACCGATGCCGGGCACTTCGACCCGTGCGACACCCGCGTTCATCTGCGCCGTGATCCGCCCGTCTGCCGCCAGCGAGCCGCTGCCCGTCGCGTCCACCATTGTGGTCTGCAGCCTGACGCCGCTGGCGGAAACCGCGCCGTCCGCAAAGCTTGCGGTGCCAGACAGGCGCGGCCGTTCCAGCAAGGCTGCCGTTTCGGGGGGCAGCCCCACCAGCCGGGCGGCGCTGGCGGTGAAGGGAATCTGCATCGGCCGATCCGGCGTCTTCAGCCTCAGCTGGCCTTCGGCCACCACAGCGTCCGCTCCCATCGGCCCGCTTTCGCCGGCGAAGCGCAGGGTGGTGGCTGTGGCACGCCAGCCGATGGCGGGGTCGGCCACGGGCCCGCTCGCCGTCAGCGTCGCCTGCATCCCGGTGCCGGAAAGTTTCGGCGAGACCGCCTCCGGCTGCTTCACCACCAGCGTCAGCGTCACACCGTCGAGCAGATTGTCGCTGGTGTCGATACGGCCGCCGCCCGTCAACGCCAGCGCCGCAGAGCTTGCGACCAGCTTCAGGTCGAACCAGTTGCCGTCGCGGCTGCCGGCAACGTCAAGGGCGACGGCCGGGGCCGCCAGCTGCACCAGCGCGCCTTCCGGCAGCAGCGGCAGCGGATACAGATTGCCCTGCGCGCGGAAACGGCCATCGTCTGCGCTCAGTTTCACATCGGCCAGCGTCACGGCCGTTTCGCCTTCGCCCATGCCGGCGTTCAGGCTGCCCCGCCATTGCTGCCAGCTGCCCTTGCCACTGGCCTTCAGCGCCAGCGGCTTGTCGAAGCCGATCGCCGTGGTGACCATGCCGCCAACCGGCGCGCACAGGTCCGCCTGCAGATCGAACTTGTCGCGATCGGGTTCTGCATCAACAAGAAGCAGCAGCCTGTCGCCGGCGACTGCCGCCGCCTGCATGTCCAGCAGCAGCCGGCCCGAACGGATATCGGCACGGCCGGTCGCCGACAACTGCTCCTCGCGGCCCAGCAGCGGCTTTTCCAGCACGATCTTCGGGAAGCTGAAACGCCCCACGCGCACGTCGATATCGGGCAGGATCGGCTCATCGGGGTCGCGTGGATTGAGGTTCCACATGCGGAGCAAGCGCACTTCGGGCACGTCCAGCCGATTGATGGAAACGATGCGGCGGACGAGGGTGACAGGCTCCCAATCGACATCGGCGCGCGGAATGACGGCCAGAGGGCCATCCAGATCGTGCACCACCACATCCACCAGCTGGAAGCGGGAGAGCAGCGAGCCGTCGATACGGCCCACTTCATAACGGATGCCGGATTCGGGCTGCAGGCCTGAAACCTTGCCGGCGACAAAGGCCCGCCCCCCCGGCGTTTCGGCCAGCCACCACAGCCCCAGCGGCACCGCCGCCGCCAGCAGCAGCACCACTGCCAGCACGGCACCCAGCAGCCAGGCCCACCAGCTGCGTGCAGGCGGTGCTTCAAGATCCGGGTCTTCGGGGCCCGGCACCTCGGCGGTCGATGCGTCTTCCGCCATCAGAACGCCTGCCCGATGGAGATGTAGAGCGCGAACGGCGGATCGAGCTTGCTGCGATTGACGGCCCGCGCCACATCGATGCGGATCGGCCCGAAGCTGGTGAAATAGCGCGCGCCGACACCGGCGCCGAAGCGCACATCGCTGAAGCTTGGGCCGATATCCTTGTTCACCGAACCCGCATCGACGAAGCCGACGACGCCGAAATCCCCGAATCGGTGGCGAACTTCCACGCTGGATTCGAACAGGCCGCGCCCGCCAACCGGCAGGCCGTTGACGCCCAGCGAGCCGACCGACTGGAAATCATAGCCCCGGACAGATCCGCCGCCACCCGCATAAAGCCGGCGGGTTGGCGCGATCTGCAGCAGATCGGCCCCCACGATGGCGCCGACGCGGGCACGGCCGGCCAGGACCGTGGATTTCGCCACCCCCTGATAGGCGCTGCCTTCCAGGAACATCCGGCCATAGGTTTCGACATTGCTGCCTTCACGCGACACTTCCGGGTTCATATCCACCCGCAGCCGATAGCCCGATGTCGGGTCCAGCAGGTCGTTGGATCGATCATAGCCCAGCCACAATGGCAGGCTGGCGAAGAGGAAGTCACGGCGGCGCGTATCGGGATCATACTCCCGCGTCAGCCCCTTGCCTCGCTCTCGTGAAACACCCAGTTCGAAGGCGGCGTTCCAGGTCCAGCGCTTCTGCCAGATCGGGGTGGAGGCCCTGCCGATTCCCACCCCCATGGTAAACTGCTGCGCCGAATAGGCCGCAGGATCGAGGTTGGCGACATCGACCGAGAAATCCAGCGTGCGGTCGCGCTGGCGGAAGTTGCTGAATGACAGCTCGGCAGATGCCCGCTGCTCTTCCGTTCCCAGCACGGCCCGCGTCGTCAGCATGCCCTCGGGCTCGATCAGGTTGCGGTGCCGCCAGCTGCCTTCCAGCCGGAAGCCCTCTTCCGTCGCATAGCCGACCTGGCCGGTCAGCAGCCGCTGCGGGCCGCGATTGCCCTGCACCTGCATTTCGGTGACGGCCCGGCCTTCCGAATCCCGGATGCCGGTATCCACCGGGCTCACCGTGACCCCGCCGAACTGCTGCGTGGCGATCAGCGCGCGGCGGAAATCATCCACCAGCCGCGCATCATAGGGCTGTCCGGGGCGGAAACGCGCGATCACCCGGGCATGTGTCTCGTCGAACGGGCGATATCCCGTCAGCTTGATGTCGCCGAACACACCCTGCGGGCCGATGTCCCCAGTCAGCAGATAGGTACCGGTCGGCTTGTCGGCGTCCAGCACCACGTCGCGCACGCCGATCTCGGCGAACGGGTAGCCGTTGCTGTTCAGCCGGAACAGCAATGCGCCTTCGGCCTCCTCCACCTCGATCGCGCGGATCGGATCCCCCACCTGCAGCCCGAAGCCCTGTGCCAGTTCGGGCCGGTTCTCCGGGATCAGATCCAGCACGATCTCACGCCAGGTATAGCGTTCGCCAGGCACAACGATCAGCCGAACCGTGGCTTCGCCTTCCTTCTCGAAATCGGACTGCACCACGACCGTCGCGCCATACCAGCCTTCGGAAAAGAGCAGTCGCTCCATCAGCTGCTTGTCGGCATTGGCACGCGAGGCGATCTGCGCTGCCGTCGCCGGGCGATTCTGGCCGCGATACAGCCCCGAGAGGCGGCGGAAGCTGGATTCAAGCCCGGTCGGCTCCATCCCTTCCACCTTCACGCTATAGCGGATGCCCTCGCTGGCGACGGTCGTGAAGACGATGTCGGTGCGCGGCGCCGGATCGAAGGTTGCCAGCGGCGGCAGCGGTGCCATCAGCGTGGGATCCATCGGATCCACCGGGGGCAGCACGACGGCCTCGCCCGGCTGTTCCGGCACCTCCTCCTCGGCTTCCGGAATCGGCGGCAGCGGCGCAAACAGATCGTCGGCCGGTGCCTGCTGCGCCCGTGCGGGAAACCCCACGGCCAGCAACCCCGCCATCACGGCGGTCACACCCCGGGCAACAGGCAGAGTCCGAACCTTCACGACTGCGACAAAGACGTGTCCGCCCGCAAAGGCAAGTGCTTCAACCATGATTCGCGCCAGAGCTGCGACAGGCAGGGCTGGCGAGCCATGCAATCCGACGTTAGGAGGCCGCCATCACACCTGAAAGGACCGACATGCCCGACACGCTGAAGCTCACCACCGAAACCGGTGACGTGACGATCAAGCTGCGCCCCGACCTTGCGCCCAACCATGTCGCGCGGATCGTGGAACTGGCCGACAGCGGCTTTTACGATGGCGTGGTGTTCCACCGCGTGATCCCCGGTTTCATGGCGCAAGGCGGCTGCCCCAACGGCCGCGGCACCGGCGGCTCCAGCCTGCCCGACCTGAAACAGGAATTCTCCGCAGAGCCGCATGTACGCGGCACCTGCTCCATGGCGCGCACCTCCAACCCGGACAGCGCCAACAGCCAGTTCTTCATCTGCTTCGACGACGCCCGCTTCCTGGACCGGCAATACACCGTCTGGGGCGAAGTGACCGACGGCATGGACCATATCGACGCCCTGCCCAAGGGCGAACCGCCGCGCGCGCCCGGCAAGATCGTGTCGATGCGCAGCGCGTGAACGCGCAAGGTGAGGGCTTGAGGGGGCTCTGCCCCCTCAAACTCCCCCGGCAGGGAGATGATCTCCCTGCACCCACATGAGCAGGTCTCTCGGCTAGGTTGCGCTGGCGGATGCATTGATTGCCTGCGGCGCCAGCAAGCTCCAGCGCCGCAGGCAATCAAACAACATCACGCGTGCAACAGTCGGAGTAATGCGCAACGCCAATGTCGAGGGTGCAGGGAAATCATTTCCCTGCCCGCCGGAGGCAAAGAAGGCCGGGCCCAACGCGAGCCCGGCATCTCTCCTCAGCGCTTCGCCTTGATCGTCTTGCCGTCAGCCGTGGTCAGCGTCAGCACGCCATCGGCGACGGCATAGCTTTTCACATCACCCAGGGTCTTCAGCAGCACGCCTTCCTGCTGCATCAGCGGCTCGGGGCAGGCCATCATGGTGGAGGCCATCTGGCTGAATTCCACCTTCAGCCCGTCGTCGGAGATGGTGTAGCCGCCCATGAAGCGGTTGCAGCTGCCCGCGCCGAACACGCGACCGTCCTCGAAATTGATGGTCGGCTTGGAGCCCGGGGTGATCGGCGCGCCGCCGATTTCGAAGATGCTCCATTCCGGGCCCTTCAGCGCGGCGCCGCCGGTGGGGGCGGCCGGCGCGGCGGGCTTGGTTTCCGGCGTCGTGCCGGTGGAGGCGCATCCCGTCATCGTGGCGAGTGCCAGCGCAGCGGCTGCGAGGTGCTGAAGGCGCATAGTGTCGGTCTCCTCAAGGATTTGCGGGTTTCTGTGCGGGTCCGGTACCGGCGGAAAGGCCGGCGGGCGACGATTGACGGGCCGCGATGATCTGGGCCTGAACCTCCAGCAGCGCGGTCTGCGGCGTGGCGATGGTGCCGGACCGGGGCCGGTTCAAATCCCCGATCAGCAGGAGCACCAGCGTCAGCAGCAGGATCAGTTCCGTGGAGGCCATGAAATGCGCGCCGACAAGCCGCCCGCTGACATAGCCGATCAGCACCAGGCTCGCCACGGGAAACAGGATCAGCAGCACCACAAGCGTGGGCGGCAGGCGGTTGGCCAGCGCCGCGTCGCGCACCATCGCGGCATCGAACATCTGGTTCGCGCTTTCCACCAGCAGGATGCGCACGGCGGTGTCGGGCACCTCGGGCCCCACGGCCACCATGTGTGACCACATTTTCTGGGCCACCTTGCCGGTTTCGGCATGCGCCTGCCGAACCGCGTCGCTGCTTTCGCCCATTCGGCCTACGGCCAGCCGGGCTTCCACATAGGTTTCCAGCGCCTCCAGCGTCTTTTCCCGCAGCTGGGGCGGCATCAGGTCTGTCCGGTAGACGAACGTACCGATGGCATTGCCTTCATTGAGGGTTGCCGTGCGGCGGCCATCATAGCGGCTGACGGCCATGGAAACGGTGAAGCCCAGCAGCAGCGCCAGCAGGCCCAGCGATGCCGACGCAATCAGCGCCGGATCGCTCTTGTCGCCTGTCGGCGTCGTCTTGCTTCGAAGCCAGCGGCCGAAGGCGGCCGCCAGCCAGAAGATCGCGAACAGGAACAGCCCCAGCAACCAGAGCGGGGTATCTTCAAGCAACATGGTTACAAACGCCATTGGTGTTGAGCGCTACTTCTTGAGGCTGTCGCGAATCTCACGCAGCAGCAGCACATCTTCCGGAGTCGGCGGTGCCGGAGGCTCCATCTTCGCGAAGAACTTGTTGGCGTTCTTCACGATCAGGAACACGGCGAAGGCCAGGATCAGGAAGTTCAGCACCGCCGTCAGGAACGCGCCATAGCCCAGCATCGGCACGCCGGCCGCCTTCAGCGCGGCATAGTCGGGCGCCTTGCCCTGCAGCTCGGCCGGGATCGGCCCCAGCCGGATGTAGTTTTCCGTGAAATCGGCGCTGCCCGTCAGCAGAGACAGCAGCGGCATGATCACGTCCCCCGTCAGCGAACTGACGATGGTGCCGAACGCGCCGCCGATGATCACACCGACCGCCAGATCCAGCACATTGCCCCGTGCGATGAATGCCTTGAATTCGTCGAGCATCTGAGCCCCCCTATTTTCCGCCCACTTGCAGCAGATAGGGCGCTAACTGAACCCAGGGCAGGCCCAAGCGCAAGAGCAAAGCGCCCGGTTTCCGGCAACTTGCTCTTGACGCCCCCCCCGCTTCGGAGCGTAGATCACCGCCGGATTAACCGGTTCCGGGGGTCATACATGCGCATCATCCGTTTCGCCCTGCCGCTTTTCGCCGCACTGTCGCTCAGCGCCTGCGGCATCAACTCCATCCCAACCAAGGAAGAAGGCGTGAACGCCGCCTGGGGCGAGGTGGAGAATCAGTATCAGCGCCGGGCAGACCTGATCCCCAACCTCGTCGCCACCGTGCAGGGCTATGCCAAGCAGGAGCAGGAGGTGCTGGTGGGCGTGACGGAAGCGCGCGCCAAGGCGACCTCGGTTCAGCTGAACCCCGGCGACCTCAGCGACCCCGCCAAGGTGGCCGCCTTCAGCCAGGCGCAAGACGGGCTGTCGTCCGCGCTCTCCCGCCTGATGGTGGTGGTGGAAAAATACCCTGAGCTGAAGTCGGACCAGAACTTCCTCGCGTTGCAATCGCAGCTGGAAGGCACGGAAAACCGCATTTCGGTCGCGCGCCGCGACTATAACGAAGCGGTTCGTGTCTATAACGTCGAGATCCGCACCTTCCCGGCTATCATCGCCGCCAAGACCATCTATGGCGCGACACCGAAGGAACCGTTCAAGGCAACGGCCGCAAACGCCGAGACCGCGCCGCAAGTGAAGTTCTGATCGTGCGGCGCCTGCTGGCGCTGTTGCTGCTGCTCCTCGCCGCGCCTCTCGCGGCGCAGGAGTTTCCGGCGCTGTCCGGCCGCGTGGTGGATGCCGCCAACATCCTCCCGCCCGAGATCGAGGCGCAGATCAGCGCCCGGTCCGAGGCGATCGAGAAGCAGACCGGCGCGCAGCTTGTGGTGGCGACCGTTCCCAGCCTCGATGGCTACGAGATCGAGGATTATGGCTATCGGCTGGGCCGGCACTGGGGCATCGGGCAGAAGCGGCGCTCAGCCGCAGACGGCACCCCGGGCGGAGACAATGGTGTCATCCTTCTTGTCGCCCCGAACGAGCGGCGGGTGCGAATCGAAGTGGGCTATGGGCTGGAACCGATCCTGACGGATGCGCTCTCGTCCGTTATCATCCAGCGCGCAATCATTCCCGAGTTCAAGGCAGGCAACATGCCGGCCGGCGTGCTGGCGGGCTTTGACTCAATCGCCAAACAGGTGGAGCTGCCGGCCGATCAGGCCGCGCAGAATGTCGCCAATGCCGAGCAGCAGGCGGCGGCCGGAGGAGACCAGGGCTTTCCCATCGGGCTCGTCATCTTCCTGATCATCCTGTTCATCTGGTTCGTGATGGCGTCGCGCCGCACAAAGGGCGGGCGCAAGGCCCGGCGCGGCGGCCCCATCGTGATCTGGGGCCCCGGCGGCGGCTGGGGCGGCGGCGGTGGCGGCTGGGGTGGCGGCGGCGGCTTCGGCGGCGGTGGCGGCGGCTTTGGCGGCGGGGGAGCCAGCGGCGGATGGTGACGCTGACCGAACAGGATCATGGCCGGATCGAAACGGCCATTTCCGACGCCGAGGCGATGACCTCGGGCGAAATCGTCTGCACGCTCTCCACGGAACGGCACCGCTATGTGGAATGGGTTCTGGCGCTTGCAGCGCTGATCGCCTTCCTGCTGCCGGTGCTGCTGACGCTGGTCGGATACGGCCCCAGCTTCTGGGCGGCCGCCTTCGGCCTGTGGCGCGAACATCAGCTGACGGACCGGCAGACGGTGGAAATCTTCGCCCTCATGCAGGTGGTCACGCTGGCGCTCACCACGCTGCTGTTGTGGTGGTCTCCGCTGGCCCAGCGCTTCGCGCCGCTTTCGATCCGGCGCGAGCGCGTGCATGAAATCGCGCTGAAGCAGTTCCTCACCCGCGGCATCCACCTGACGGAGGCGCGCACCGGCGTGCTGATTCATGTGTCGGTGGAAGACCATGTGGTGGAGGTGATCGCCGACGAAGGCATCTACCGGCAGGTACAGCCCGAGCATTGGGCCGATGCGGCCGCGGTACTGCTAACGGCGCTGAAAGGCGGGGATCCGGCGCAGGGCTTTGTGAACGCGATTGCACTGGTGGGCGGCGTACTCGCCACCCACTTCCCGCCCACACCAGACAATCCGGACGAGCTGCCGAACCGGCTTATGATCGTTTGACCATCCCGGCTGACCGCGCTGGGGAAGGGCGCAGCCGGCTACTTCCCCAGCAGGCAATGATAGTGGGTTTCCGCATTCACCGATGTCACGGGGCGCTGTTCGCAATCCTTCAGTCGAGCGCGGCGGCCGTTCATTTCCAGACTGATGCGGGCGCGGTCGGTGTCAGTCAGCGCCAGTATGCGGTCCGTGCGATGGCGGGTAACACGTGCGCCATCCAGCACGCGCGCGCCTGGTGGCACCGATGTGATGAATACCTGCTTCAACTCCTCCAGCGGCGACCCGAACACGTCGGCGAAGCTGAACGAGCGCGATTTCACCGAGCCTAAAAGCGATCCACCAACGGCTCCCGAGAACAATTTCCCATTGCTCAGGCGGAACGATTTCTCCGCGCCGGCAGGGAGCAGTTCATCCCCGCGATCAATGCCGAAGATCGACATTCGCCGGCCATCACTGAGCTGCAGCGTTTTCGGCACACAGGAAACGAGCGTCGCATCCGCCGCCATGCCATCGGAGGCGGGCTGCGCCTTCAGCAGCAAATTCGCTGGGAAGCGGATATTGGCAACGTTGGCATAGACGGTTACCGGAACGGCATCGATCGGCTTTGCATCCCCGATCCGGTAGCTGCGCATCAGCGGATTGACGAGGCATCTCGAACCGGGCTTATCCGGCTCGCCGGCCACTGCTTGGACCGGTATGATACGAGCAAGCACCGGCCCGGCCCCGTCTGCCGGACGGGCTTCCTTCAGCATAGGTTGCAAAGCCTGTTCAAGCTGGACGACCTCGGGCGGCCTGGACGCGGGCGCCACAGTCGCCTGAGGTGCGGCCTGGGCCATTGCAGGCCCCGGCATGCCCAGCATTGCTCCAAGCGCAAAGAGATGCAGCAGCCGACTCATTGCCCGTCGGCCCCAGCCATTCGCGGCCGCAGCCAGAGCGAATCGGTCGCGGTGCTCACCAGAAACGAAGTGGACAGCACCAGCGCAGTTCCCTGCATCCGAAGCAGCCGCAACACATGGCGCACATCCTCCATGGGCACTCCCTCGCGCCGGTCCATCAACAGGAGCGAGGCAAGGTCCACCTTCATCCGGTAACCTAGGAAGATCGATGACACCGCCAGCGCCGCGCTGCAGATGGCCAGCAGCGCCGTCACCCGGCCGATGGGCCGCCGGCCGGTCAGCCCCAGCAGGATGGAGCTGGCAATCACCAGCGACACAGCCATGGTCGCCAGCCCATCGGAGGTGGAGGCCATGATATCGACGGCAGGTTCAATGCGGGACAGATCGAGCTCCAGGATGGAATCCCGGCCGCCCGCAATCATATGGCTGATGAAGATCGCCAGCGGCAGCGCGAGGAACGAGCCGACCAGCCAGAATATGCGTCGCGCCATGCCCCCGGAATCGCCCCCTGATCGCCGGCCAGATCCTGCCGGAGTTATGCCGCAGCATGCCCCCCTTGGCAATCGACCGGCATACAGGAACGACGCGACGAAGCGCCGCCTGCTCAGGCCGCAATTGGTCCGAGCTCAACGCGGCGGGTGACGCCGACGGCTTCCAGAAAAGCCTCCTCATGGCTCACCACGATCAGGGCGCCGTCATAGCCCGCCAGCCCTTGTTCAACAGCCTCCATCGCCTGCAGGTCGAGATGGTTGGAGGGCTCGTCCAGCAACAGCAGCGGCGGCGGGCTGAGGCCAAGCACCGTGGCGAGCGCCGCCCGCAACCGCTCCCCGCCGGACAGCGTGCCCACCGTCTGCAGCGCCGCATCGGCGCGGAACATGAAGCGGGCGAGCGCGGCGCGGATATCGACTTCCCGCGCGCCCGGGTTCCGCGCCGCGAAATTGTCGCGGATGCTGAGCGCCGGATCGAGCAGCGACAGATCCTGATCCAGCAGCGCTGCCGGCACATGCAGCTGTAACCGGCCGGATGCCGGCGCCAGCCGCCCGGCGATCAGCGCCAGAAGGGTGGATTTGCCGCTGCCGTTCGGCCCGGCAATCGCGATCCGTTCCGGCCCGATGATGCTGATGTCCGGCTGCTGCAACGGCTCCGACCCGAAGCCCGCATGCACGCCCTCCAGTTCCAGCACCCGCCGGGAGGCGGAGAGGCCGGTGGAAGGCATCGCGACCGTGAGCGGATCAACAACTTCGATCCGCCCCCGCGCAGCCTCGAGCGCGACCCCGGCAGCGGCGATGCGGTCATCGCCCACCCGTGCCAGCTGGCCCGAAGTCGCTTCGGCCCTGTTCTTTCGCAGGCCAGCTGAAATCGCCGGCATGTCGCCCTTCAACGCCTTGCGCTTCCCCGCGCCGTCGCGCCGGGCCTGCTTCTCGGTGTTGCGCGCCGCCACCCGCTTCGCATCCGCCAGCGCCTTTCCGGCGTCAGAGAGCCCTTGTGCAGCGGCCGCATCCTCCTCGGCCTTGCGCGCGCACCAGTCGCGCCAGTTGCCGCCATGGGAGCGGGCCGCGCCGCCGGACAGCTCGACGATCCGGTCCACCCGGTCCAGCATCGCCCGATCGTGGCTGGCGATGATCGCCACGCCGCGCCAGCCCTGCAGCAGGTCCGCGATCGCCGCCCGGCCGTCGGCATCCAGATGGTTGGTGGGTTCGTCCAGCAACAGGATATCGGGCTCGGCGGCGAGCAGGGCGGCAATCGCCGCCCGCGTGCGCTGCCCACCCGACAGGCTGGCCAGCGGCGTGTCCGGCGACACCGCCAGCTGCACACGTGCCAGCGCCGCTTCGATCAGGCCTTCCAGCAGCCAGTCGCAGGCATCCAGCTGCTCCATGCTCGCCCTGCCCGCCTCCGCCAGCCGCAGCAGCGCCAGCGCCTCCTCCGCGCCGAACAGCCCGGCGATGGTGGCATCAGCCGCAGGCTCCAACTGTTGGTGCAGCAGCGCGGCCCGGCCGGAGACGGCTACGGAACCGGATGACGGCCGCAGTTCACCCGCGATCAGCCTGAGCAGGGTGGATTTGCCCGAGCCATTGCGGCCGACCAGCGCAGTCACGCCGGGGCCGAAGGACAGGTTCAATTTCTGGAGAACGACCTGTCCGTCAGGCGCGGACCAGCCGAGATCGGAGAGGGTGACAGAGGCAGACATGGGCAATCGCTTTCCCGGAAGAAACAGTCAGGGGTTCAGCGATTGAAATCCATGGTCCTTGCTCCTTCGGTGCCCGCGCCCCACATAGGAAAATGACCGCCGGATCGCAAGGCGCGCCCTTCGTTTGAACGCGGCGGCCCGATGCGCTAAGGCCCCGCCGACTTCCGTTCGCACCCAGCCTTCAAGGACCACCGTGGCCCAGCAATATTCCTACGTGATGAAGGGTCTCACCAAGACCTTCCCCGGCGTCGCCAAGCCGATCCTGAACAACATCAACCTGCAATTCTACCCGGATGCCAAGATCGCCATCATCGGCATCAACGGCTCGGGCAAGTCCACGCTGATGAAGATCATGGCGGGGATCGACAAGGAGTTCGTGGGCGAAGCCTGGCCCGGCGAAGGCGTGCGCGTCGGCTATCTGGCGCAGGAGCCGCAGCTGGACCCGGCCAAGACGGTGATGGAGAATGTGAAGGACGGCGTGCGCCCCATCGCCGACATGATCGACCGCTTCAACGCCATCTCCGCCGAAATGGGCGATCCGAAGGACGATACCGATTTCGACGCCCTGATGGAGGAAATGGGCACCCTTCAGGAGAAGATCGACGCGGTGGACGGCTGGACGCTGGACAACCAGCTGGAAATCGCCATGGACGCGCTGCGTTGCCCGCCGGGCGACTGGAGCGTGGAGAATCTGTCCGGCGGGGAAAAGCGCCGCATCGCGCTGTGCCGCCTGCTGCTGGAAAAGCCCGAGATCCTGCTGCTGGACGAACCCACCAACCACCTCGACGCCGAATCCGTCAGCTGGCTGGAACAGCATCTGAAGGAATATAACGGCAACGTCATTCTGGTGACGCACGACCGCTACTTCCTCGACAATGTCGTGAACTGGGTACTGGAGCTTTACTACGGGCAGGGCATTCCGTTCGAAGGCAATTACTCCGCCTGGCTGGAAGCCAAGGCCAAGCGGATGGAGCAGGAAAAGCGCGAGGACGAAGGCCGCTCCAAGGCCATCGCGCAAGAGCTGGACTGGATCCGCTCCAGCCCGAAGGCGCGGCAGACCAAGTCCAAGGCGCGGATCAAGGCGTTCGACGAGTTGGTGGCCAAGCAGGACGCCCGCCGCAGTTCGGATCGGGAAATCCTGATCCGCAACCCGGAACGGCTGGGCTCCACCGTGATCGAGGCGACCGGCCTTTCCAAGGCCTATGGCGACAAGCTGCTGTTCGAGGACCTCTCATTCACCCTGCCGCCTGGCGGTATCGTGGGCGTGATCGGCCCGAACGGCGCGGGGAAGACCACACTGTTCCGCATGATCACCGGGCAGGAACAACCCGACAGCGGCACCATCAAGATCGGCGAGACCGTGCACCTGGGCTATGTGGACCAGAGCCGCGACGCGCTGGATTCGAACCGCAACGTCTGGGAGGAAGTCTCGGGCGGGAACGAGCGCTTTGCCTTCGGCAAGCAGGAGGTTTCCAGCCGCGCCTATGTCGGCGCCTTCGGTTTCAAGGGCACGGACCAGCAAAAGAAGGTGGGCCAGCTGTCGGGCGGGGAACGCAACCGCGTGCACATGGCCAAGATGCTGAAGGAGGGCGGCAACGTCCTCCTGCTCGACGAACCCACCAACGACCTCGATGTGGAAACGCTGCGCGCACTGGAAGAAGCGCTGGAGAATTTCGCCGGCTGCGCCGTGGTGATCAGCCACGACCGCTTCTTCCTGGACCGCCTCGCCACCCACATCCTGGCGTTCGAGGGCGACAGCCATGTCGAATGGTTCGAGGGCAATTTCGAGATGTACGAAGCCGACAAGCTGCGCCGCCTTGGCCCGGCGGCCGAACGCCCGCACCGGCTGCAGTACAAGAAGCTGACGCGCTGACGCCAAGCCAGCGCCGGAGGAGGGCGGATTGGACGAAACCCTTCTGTCGGACCTGAAGGCGCGGGACCGCGAACGGTATCTGACCACCTTGTGGGCGCCGGTCGCCGCGCGCCCGGCGCTGCTGGCGATCCACGCCTATGATCTGGAGCAGCAGCGGGTCGTCGCCGAGGCGCGGGAGCCGATGCTGGCGGAAATCCGGCTCGCCTGGTGGCGCGAGCAGCTGGAGCAGCTCTCGGCCGGGAGGCTGGCTCCGCCGCAGCCGCTGCTGAGAGCACTGAGGCATGATGCGCGGCCGCGCGCGGTCGATCTGACAATGCTGTCGCGAATCGAGGAAGGCTATCTGCCGCTGCTGACGGAGGGGCGTCTCGACGCGCTGGCCATGGCAGAGGCGCGCGGCGCACCTCTGTTCGAGGCGCTGGTGACCGCGCTGCTGGGCCGCCCGCTCGACAATGAGGAGAGCGGCAATGCCGCGCTTGCAGGGACGCGCTGGGCACTCGCCCGCCTGTGGCGCGCAGGCTGGGGGCAAGCGGAAACGCGGCTGTCCGTTCTGGAACCGCCGGATTTCCCCGAAGCGCCCGCAGGCCCTCTGCCGGTGCCGATTCTGCAACTCGACAGGCTCGCGGCCGACGACTGGGCCCGGCTGAGGCGCGGGCAGCCGCTGGCGCCCCTCGCGAGTCCCGGCCGGCAATGGCTGATGGCAAAGTCCGCGTTCAGACTCCGCTCGTCGCATTTGCCATGACGGCCGCGCATGCTAGGCATGCGTTCGGGGTCGGATCCACAGGCGTTGCTGCCACAGCCCCCGAACCGGGGTTGCCATCCGGGGATCCCCGCCATGCTGTCTGGTCGATCGAGCCGTTTCGCCGCCATTGCCGGTGCCCTGCTTCTGGCCATCGGGGCTGCGGCGCTGTGGCTGACGGCCGATCGCGGGCGGGCCGATGCGGCAGAGGTCGCGCTGCCGCCGCCCGTTGAGACGGCAGAGCCGGACGTGGGCGCGACGGATCTGCAACCGCCCGCCCCCGCAAAGAAGAAAAGCAAGGAAGAACAGCGTTTTGCCCGTGCGGACCGGGATGACGACGGACGCATCACCCAGGCCGAATATCTGCACCAGCGGCGGCGCAATTTCGACAAGCTGGACCTGAACAGGGACGGGCTGCTGCAGTTCAACGAATATGCGGCCGCTGGAATCGAGAAGTTCCGCAAGGCCGATTCGAATGCGGACGGTGTGCTGCTGGCGGCGGAATTCGCGACGACAGCCCCCAAGCCCAGAAATCGACAGACGGCGTCTGCCGAAGCCTGCCGTTGTTCGTCGGCCGCACTGGCCCCTCCGCCGGATGCCGACACCCAAGATTAACGCCAGCAAAACAAGAGATTCAGGAACGCTTCAACCGCCCGGGCCTCTTTGGCGCCGAGCTTGCGGGCCCCCTCGCCTGCCAGCCAAGTGCATAAACAAGAAAGGTTTTACTCTCATGGCACGTGCCATCAAAATCGCGCTCGCAGCCGCCGGCGCCGCTGCCCTGTTCACGGGCACGCAGGCCTCCGCAGCCGAGCCGTTCAACGGGCCGTATGTCGGTGTTCAGGGCGGTTGGCAGCAAGACAAGAACCGCTTCACCCTGCGGGATTCCGAAGGCACCTATACGAACCGCCTGAACGGCTCCAGCTTCACCTATGGTGCGCAACTCGGCTATGATCACAAGATCGCCGACCAGTTCGTGCTGGGTGCGGAAGCCTTCATCAGCGGCGACACCGGCAAGGTTCGCGAAGACGACGCCAGCTTCGACGGCGGTCGCTCGCTGGGCCTGCTGGCCCGCGCTGGTGTCCTCGCCGGTCCGCGCACGCTGGTCTACGCCAAGGGCGGTTGGGAAAACGGTCGTTTCTCCTACCGTGAAAGCGGCATCGGCGTCAGCACCAACCGCGACGGCTGGTCGCTGGGTGCCGGCGTGGAGCAGATGATCACCGACAATATCTCGGCCCGCGCCGAGTATCGTTACACCAAGTTCAACAGCTTCAGCTCCGAAGCGCTGGACAATGCGCTGGACGCCACGGCTCAGACGCGCGTGAACCGCAACCGTCTGCTGGTCGGTGTGAACTACCGCTTCTAAGCCGAGCTTCGGCGGCTGAGCCGGGGGGTTCGATCCCCGGTCGGTTTGAAGGAGGGCGGGCCTTTGGCCCGCCCTTTTTCATTTGCTGCTGCCCGGCGATGGTCTCAGGCCGCCTCGGGCACCTTCTGCCCCGGTGCCGCGGCCACTTCCAGCAACCGCTTCTCCAGAGCCCGCATTCGCGCCGGGCTGTCGATCTTCTCGCCGGTGAGGTCCGTCAGATAGAAAGTGTCCACCGCCCGCTCGCCATAGGTCGCGACATGGGCGGAATGGATCGTCACCTTCGCCCCATACAGCGCATAGGTCAGCGCATACAGAAGCGCGGGCCGGTCCAGCGCATTCACTTCCACCACCGTGAAGCGGTTGGACGCGCCATTCTCGATGAACGCCTGCGGCACCACCCGGAACGCCTCCTGCCGGCGCCGGGGCAGCGGCTTCGCCGTCAACCGGTCCGCCAGCCGCACCTTGCCCGCCAGCGAATCATGGATCGCCTGCTCCATCCGGGCCAGCCGGTCCGGCTCGTCGAACGGCCCGCCCAGCGGATCCTGGATCGTGAGATTGTCCAGCGCCATGCCGTCGCGCGTGGTGTGGATGCGCGCATCCACGATGGTGGCGCCGCCAAGCGCGATGCCGCCGGCGATGCGATAGAACAGCCCCGGATGGTCCGCCGTATAGACCGTGACCAACGTGGTGCCCGCCGCCGCATCCGGCTGAGACCGGATCGTGATCGGCCGCTGCTGGGCGTCGGCATCAGCCACCAGCGCCATGTTGGCGGCCAGCACATCCGTTGGTTCCGCCAGCCAGTAGCTGTCGGGGAAGCGGGCGGCATAGGGGGCGAATGCCTGCTCGCTCCAGCCCATCACCTGCTGCAGACGCATCTGCCGCTGCGACACCCGCTCGCGCCGACCGGTTTCCTTGTGGCCCAGCCGCAGCACTTCCTCGGCCGAATTGTAGAGCGTGGTCAGCAGCTGCGCCTTCCAGCCGTTCCACACCCCCGGCCCCACCGCGCGGATGTCCACCACCGTCAACACCAGCAACAGGCGCAGCCGCTCCAGCGAGGCCACAGCCTCCACGAAATCGAGGATGGTCTTGAAGTCCGATAGGTCGCGCTTGAAGGCCGTGGCCGACATCAGCAGATGCTGCCTGACCAGCCAGGCGACGGTGTCGGTCTCGGCCTCCGAAAGCCCCAGCCGGGGGCACAGCTTGCGCGCCACTTCCTCGCCCAGCACGCTGTGATCGCCGCCGCGCCCCTTGGCGATGTCGTGCAGCAGCACCGCCACGAACAGCACCCGGCGCGACACGATCTGCCGCATCACCGCCGTCGAAAGCGGATGCTCGTCCGTCAGATTGCCCTTCTCGATCTTCGACAGCAGGCCGATGGCGCGGATGGTGTGCTCGTCCACCGTATAATGGTGGTACATGTCATACTGCATCTTCGCGACCACCCGGCCGAAGTCGGGCACGAAGCGGCCGAACACCCCCGCCTCGTTCATCCAGCGCAGCACCGTCTCCGGGTCGCGGGGCGAGGTCAGCACGTCCAGGAACAGCTGGTTGGCGCGCTTGTCCTGCCGCACCTTCTCGGTGATCAGCCCCTCGTCGCGCGCGGCCTGCCGCATCGTCATGGGGTGGATTTCCACCCCTTCCTGATCCGCCAGCTGGAACAGCTCGATCAGCCGCACCGGGTCTTCCCGGAAGAAATCGTCGGCCGGCGCCTCGATCCGGCCGCCCGCCAGCCGGAAGCCGTTCAGGCGGCGCGGCCTGCGCCTCAGCTTCGGCATCCAGGCGCTGCGCGCGAAGCTTTCCTCCAGATGGGTCAGGAACAGCGCCGTCAGGCTGCCCACCGTGCGCGCCGTCAGGAAGTAATGGCGCATGAAGCGCTCCACCGCCGACATACCGGGGCGGGTGGCATAGTTCATCCGCGCGGCAAGCTCGGTCTGCACGTCGAAGGTCAGTCGTTCCTCAGCGCGGCCGGCGATGTCGTGCAGGTTGATGCGCACCGCCCACAGATGGTTCTGCGCCCGCTGGAACTGGCGATATTCGGCGGGCGTGAACAGGCCCTTGTCCACCAGTTCGTGCGGGTCGTGCACCTGAAAGGCGAACTTCCCGATCCAGAACAGCGTCTGCAGGTCGCGCAGGCCCCCCTTGCCGTCCTTCACATTGGGTTCCACCATATAGCGGCTGTCGCCCATGCGCTTGTGCCGCTCGTCCCGCTCGGCCAGCTTCTCCGCGATGAAGGTGCGGGCCTCGCCGGTCACGATCTCCGCCTGGAAACGGCGGTTGGCCTCGTCATACAGCTGCTGGTCACCCCACAGGTAACGCGCCTCCAGCAGGGCCGTCTTCACTGTTAGGTCGCCCTTCGCCATGCGGATCATGTCGTCCACGGTGCGGGTGCTGTGGCCCACCTTCAGCCCCAGATCCCACAGGATATAAAGGATCGCCTCCACCACCTGTTCCACCCAGGCGGTCTGCCGCATGGGCGCCAGGAACATGATGTCCACGTCGGAGAAGGGCGCCATTTCCGCCCGCCCATAGCCGCCCACCGCGACCAGGCAGATGCGTTCCGCAGCCGACGGATTGTCCCGCCCGTAAAGGGTGCCGACCGTCGCATCATAGGCCAGCCGCAGGATCTGGTCGGTCAGGAAGCTCTGCGCGCTCGCCAGCTCCAGCCCGCGCCCGGGCGTGGCGTGGATCCGCCTGCGGATTTCGGCCCGGCCCCGATCCAGCGCCGCCTTCAGCACGGCCGCAACCGCCTGCCGCCGGCCTTCGGACGGCGTCTCGGCCAGCGCGCTCGCCACCAGCTCGGCGACCTGCCGGCGATCGATGATGGCACGCCGGCTGGGGACATGGTCGTACAAGGTCATCAGGCCTCATATCCCGGCCGGCCCGATTCCGACAGCCGCCCACAACATACAGGCGCATCAGACAGGAAGATCACGCGACGGCGGAGAAACCTGAATCCTCGTAAAATTGGCGTTTCACAGCCGCCACCCTGCTGCTAGGCCCCCTGAAGGGAGTTCAAGGGAGAGACAATGCAGCCGACGGAAGCCGAAATCGCCGAAGCGAAATCCCGCGTCGGCGGCCCCTACAGCTGGTACGTCCTCGGCGTCCTGGTGCTCGTCTATGTGATGAATTTCGTTGACCGGCAGATCATGGCGATCCTGGCGGAAGACATCAAAGCCCATCTGGGCGTCACCGATTCCGAACTGGGCTTCCTCTACGGCACGGTGTTCGGCGTCTTCTATGCCCTGTTCGGTATCCCGCTGGGGCGGCTGGCAGACATGTGGCACCGCATGCGGCTGCTCTCCATCGGGCTTACGCTCTGGTCTGCGATGACGGCGCTGTCGGGTCTCGCCAGTAATTTCGCCCAGCTGGCGGCTGCCCGCATCGGCGTCGGCGTCGGCGAAGCCTCCGCCTCCCCTGTCGCCTATTCGGTGCTGTCGGATTATTTCCCCAAGGAACAGCGCGCCACCGCGCTCTCCATCTACTCGTCGGGCATCTACATCGGCGGCGGCCTGTCGCTGTTCATCGGCGGCCTCACCGTGGAGCGCTGGAACTCGGCCTTCCCCGATGGCGGCCCGTTCGGGCTGGTCGGCTGGCAGGCGGCCTTCATGGCGGTCGGCATTCCGGGGCTGCTTCTGGCGCTCTGGGTCTCCACCCTGCGCGAGCCGATCCGGGGCCTCTCCGAAGGCATCGTCATGCCCTCGGAACCGCGCCCCTTCCCGAAGTTCCTGAACGAACTGTCCAGCGTTCTGCCGCCCTTCACCATCCTCCATGCCGCCACCCACGGCCGCAACGCACTGATCACCAACCTCGCCGGCCTTGCGGTTGCGGCGCTGTTCTTTGCGGGCATGTCGCACTTCACCGGCAACTGGCCGCAATGGCTGGCGATCGGGCTGGCGGGCTATGCCGTCTTCTCCTGGTCGCAATCGCTGAAGTATCGCGACCAGCCCACCCATGCCCTGATCTGGGGCACCCCCAGCTTCCTGTTCATGGTGGTCGGCTTCGGCATGGTGTCCATGACGGGCTATGCCCATGGCTTCTGGGGCCCGGCCTATGCCATCCGCGAATTCGGGGTGGACAAGGCCATCGCCGGCTTCTTCCTGGGCGGCGGCGGCGCGCTGGGCGGCTTCCTCTCCATCATCGCCGGCGGCAAGGTCGCGGACATGCTGAAGCGCAGCAATCCCGCTGGCCGCATCCTGATCGGCTTCGCAACCGTGCTGCTGCCCATCCCCTTCATCCTGCTGCAATACACCACGACCTCCATCGAGCTGTTCTACCTGTGGGCCTTCATGGTCTCGCTGTTCGGCTCTTTGTGGGTGGGCGTGGCAGGTGCCACCGCACAGGATCTGGTGCTGCCCCGCATGCGCGGCGCCGCCACCGCCACCTTCTTCCTGGGCACCACCGTCATCGGCCTCGGCATGGGCCCGTTCCTTGCCGGCCGCCTGTCGGAACTGCTGGGAGACCTGGGCCACGCCCTGATGGCAACGGTGCTGCTGGCGCCGCTGCCGCTGCTGTGCTTCGCCTATGTCTATCGCAACCTGCCCACCGCCGAGGCAACGCGACTGGAACGCGCCCGCGCCGCCGGCGAGCCCGTCTGAGGAAGAACCAATGTCGCTCAACATCAACGATCTCTTCTCCGTCGCCGGCAAGACGGTCGTCATCACCGGCGGCAGCCGGGGCATCGGCGAGATGATCGCGCGCGCCTATGTCGAGAACGGTGCGAAGGTCATCCTCACCAGCCGCAAGGCCTCCGATGTCGAAGGCCTCGCCGCTCAGCTGGGCGATGCCGCAACCCCCATCCCGGCAGACCTGTCGCAGATGGCCGAGATCGAGCGCTTCGCGAAGGCCATCGAAGCCGTCACGCCGAAAGTCGACGTGCTGTTCAACAATGCCGGCGCCAGCTGGGGCGCCCCCTTCGACGAGTTCCCCGAACTCGGCTGGGACAAGATCATGGACATCAACCTGAAGTCCGTCTTCTTCCTCTCCCAGCGCCTCATCAAGCTGCTCGAAGCTGCCGCCACGCCGCAGGACAACGCCAAGATCATCAACATTGGCTCCATCGACGGCCAGCACACCAGCCCGATCGAGACCTACAGCTACGCCGCCTCCAAGGCCGGCGTGCTCCACCTCACCCGCATGATGGCCAAAAACCTCGCCCCGCGAAACATTCAGGTGAACGCCATCGCGCCGGGCTACTTCCCGTCGAAGATGACCGCTGGCATCGCCGACGAGATCAACAACAACGCCCTGAAAACCACGCCCATGGCCCGTTGGGGCACAGCAGAAGACATGGCCGGCGTGGCGCTGTTCCTCGGCTCCAGGGCTTCGGGCTATCTGTGCGGCGCCACGGTAACGGCGGATGGCGGCTACGCCACGACGGCCTGAGATCGGACGACGACGAGGTTTTTCTTCAGGCAGCCAGAGACAACATCCCTGCGCGCTGCACGTGGGCGTGTCACGCGACTCCGAAATTAGAGTTTGATTGCCTGCAGCACCGGATCTTGCCGGCGCCGAAGGCAGCGAACCCAGCGGTCAGCCCGACCTGGCCGATCATCCCAGTATAGCGGTGCAGGGAGCGCGGCTCGTGCCGTGGCCTTTGCGCGGCAACTCTGAACAAGTCGGGCTATGCCCGGCGGGCCGCTGTCCAAGGACAGTGCCCTTGGAGTCCCTCTTCACCATCAACACGGACAGATCCGAAGCTCAGTCGTCCTTGCGCGCGATCGGTCGGCCGATGGCTTCGGCGATCATCACATAGAGCTTTCCGATATCGGACGAGAGCAGCACGAGGGCGAAGCTCTCGCCGTCCGGGTCCTTCAGGATGCGGCGGATCAGTTGCTCGAACTGGTCGAGGTAGCGCGAGGCTTCCGTTTCGAACTCCGCGTCATGGACATAGTGGCGGGCGATCTTGCGCGCGGTTTCCTTATCGGCCAGCCGCACGGTTGCGCGGGCGAACAGAGTGCGGTCGCCATCGAGATAGCGCTTCCAGGCGTTTTCGCCGACGTCCACGGAGAGCAGGCGCGCGACGTCGATGGAGGCGGTGTTGAGGCTGTCCACCAGTCGCACAGAGCGCGCCGCGAGCGTGTCGCGGGCACGAACATCCATGCGGGTGTCCACCTCGTCGACTCGCGCTTCGGTCTCGGCGATCACCTTCATCAGTTCGAGGAGGCGACCGGTCAGCTTTTCGCTGGCTTCGCCCGCGGCGTCGGCGGCCTTGACCGACACATCCTCCAGCGCCGCGATCTGCAGGCGGATGGGCGCGCCGAAGGCGGCTTCGGCGCGGGTGTTGGCGAATTCGTTCAGGCTCTGCTCGGCCTCCGCGACGACGGAGGTGAGCAGGCTCTGCACCTCGGTGGCGGTGGCGTTCACGCTGGCGCGCACCTGCATCACATTTTCCACCATGCGCGCGGCGGCGGCGATGGCGGTCTGTTCGGTGGTGTCGCGAATCTCGTTCACCACGCCGCGCGCAGTCTCGAACTCCCCGGCGAGCGACTGGGTGAGGCCGACGACGGCGCCATGGTCGCGTTCGAACTGGGCGGCGCTGTCGCGCAGCAGGGCGACCTGGCTTTCGATCCGGTCCGCCAGCGCGTCGAGCTGATTCTGCAGGCTGCGCCCGCGCTCACTGATGGTTTCGAAGCCCCGCGCCAGTTCAGGCACGCGGGATTCGCTGTGGTCAGCGAAGCCATCGAAGGCGGGGGTCAGCCCCGCAATGCGCTGCTCCAGCCCGCCGATGGCGGCGGCCTTGTCGTCCAGCGCCTCGCCCAGCGTGGAGATCGCTGACAGCGTCCGGCCCAGCAGTTCTGAGGTTTCGGCATGGCTCTCGGCAGCGCGGGCACCCAGATCGACGAAGCGGCCTTCCACCTGATCCAGGCTGTGCGCGGCCTCCGCCGCCATGCTGGCGGCCAGTTCCTGCTGGCGCACGCGCAATTCGCCCAGCCGCAGCTCCACGCCCTCCACAAGCCGGCCGGCTTCCTGCTCCATCTCCAGCCCCATGGCTACCTGCCGCGCCTTCAGCGCCTCCAGCCGCGATTCGACTTCGGCGATCGCGCCGGACAGGGCGGCCTGCATCCGCGCGGCGGCATCGGCCTGCCGCATGCCCAGTTCCACCAGCTGGCTTTCCAGCGCCGCGATTCCGCTCGCCATCCGTTCCTGCTGGGTGATGTCCGCCACGCGCTGCCGCTCGGCGAGATCGGCCAGCCGGCTTTCGAACAGCCGGGCGCGGCTGTCGGTTTCGGTCGCGATCTGTTCGGAAGCCTGGCGCTGGGCATCGGCCAGCACGCCCAGCCGTCCCTCGATGTCCGCGATCACGCCGGCGGCCGACTGCTGCAGCTGGTTGGACAGCGCGATCTGGTCCGCGAACTGACCCTTCAGCTGGTTGGCGGCGCTGAGCAGCACATCCAGCCGCTGCCCCACCAGCCGGGTTCCTTCGGAGCCGAAGCCGTCCAGATCGGCGCGGGCAGACGCCACCATCTGCTCCACGCCGCGGGATTGTGCCGCGAGTGTCTCGCCGATGGAGGCGAAGGCCTCGGCGGAGCGATCCAGCACGCCCGTCACGGCAGCGTCCAGCGTGTAGGCGCGGCCCGCGATGGTCTTGGTGGTCTCGGCTGCGCTCTGGTCGATCTGCGCGATCAGGCCCTGCATGGTCGACACCATCGCTTCGGCCTCGCGGCCCGCATCCCGCCCGTGCGAGGCGATCTGCGACAGCGCGGTTTCCACCGTCTCGATATGGCGGCGCGCATCGCCGCCGGCGATCTTCAGCGCCGTTTCCGCTTCCCGCGCCTGGGTGGAGAGCGCCGGGATGATTTCCTGCAGGGCACCGGCCGCTCGGCCCATGTCATTCGAGGAGAGCGCCATGGTTCCCGCGGCGACTTCCAGCGCCTGCGCGCGTGCCGCCAGCCCCTCGCCCTCAGCCGAGGCGGACAGGCGCAGTGTTTCCACCCGCTCCACGCAATCCGACAACGTCGCGCGGATTCGGCCAAGCTGGTCTTCCAGTTCGGCGGTCGCCTGCGTGGCGCCGGCCACCCGCGCCTCGACTTCGTCGATATCCATCCCGCGCCGGCCCGTGGGCACGAAGGCGGCGAACAGCAACAACGCCATCAGGGGGGGCAGAATCGCACCCGCCAGCGACGCCAGATGTTGTAGCAATCCGGGCGGCGCAACCGGCAGCTCTGCCGCGCCCGCAACCGAGATCGCCAGCCACGCCAGGCCCGCGACGCCAAGGGCCCACAGGGGCCATTGCCGCTTCGCTTCGAACCCGGATTGGCTCATCAGACCTCTGCTCCTGCCAGGCCGCCCCCCGAAAATCCCCCCGGGGCTGCTGGCGTACTGAACCGACAATCACAACCGATTGTCCCGACATTCCCTACTGATACCATATCTGGTGGAGCGCAAGCGGCTGCTTCCGGTTGTCCACAGGCATGTCAGCAGCCCGTCATTTGACGATGGCCTGTCTTTGGAGAATGACGAGCCCGAACGCAATCGGGGAGGATGCCAGATGAAGATCACAGCAGCCGTGCTGCACGACTGCGGCGGACATCAGCGCCCCTATGGCGCGGCGGCACCGCTTAGCGTCCAGCCGCTCGATCTGGATCCGCCGCGTGCCGGGGAGCTTCTGGTGCGGATCGATGCCGCCGGGCTCTGCCATTCGGACCTGTCCGTCATCAACGGCGACAGGCCGCGCCCCATGCCCATGGCGCTGGGGCATGAAGCGGCCGCCACCGTGGTCGCGCTGGGCAGCGCTGACGACAGGCTGTTCGCGGTGGGGGACCGGGTGGTGCTGGTGTTCCTGCCGGCCTGCGGTGAATGCGTGCCGTGCCAGTCGGGCGAGGCCTATCTCTGCCCCAACGGCGCGGCCGCGAATGGAGAGGGGCGCCTGCTGAACGGCGGCGTTCGCCTGCACGATGCAGGCGCGCCGGTGCGGCACCATCTGGGGGTGTCGGCCTTCGCCAGCCATGCGGTGGTGGACCGCCGCTCCGCCGTGAAGATCGATTCGGACGTGCCGCCGGAAATCGCCGCCCTGTTCGGATGCGCCGTGCTGACGGGCGTGGGCGCGGTGCTGAACACGGCAGGAGTGCGCACTGGCGAGTCGCTGCTGGTTTATGGGCTGGGCGGCGTCGGGCTGTCGGCGGTGCTGGGCGCCGTGGCGGCCGGTGCCCAGCCGGTAATGGCCGTGGACCCCTCGCCCGAAAAGCGCGCATTGGCGCTGGAACTGGGTGCGGCCCGCGCCGTCGATCCCTCGGAGGCGGCTGAGCTGCCGAAAGCCGATGTCGTCATCGAAACCGTGGGCCGCGCGGCCGTGCTGGCCCAGGCTTATGCCGCTGCACGGCGGGGCGGCCGGGTGGTGACGGTAGGGCTGCCGAACCCGGCGGAGATGCTGAGCATCCCGGCGGTGTCGCTCGTCGCCGACGCGAAGACGCTGATGGGCAGCTACATGGGCTCCTCCATCCCGGCGCGCGACATCCCGCGCTACATCGCCTTGTGGAAGGCGGGCCGCCTGCCGGTCGATCGCCTGCTCAGCTCAGTCAATCCGCTGTCCGCCATCAACGGCCTGATGGATGAACTCGCCGACGGCCGCGCCATCCGCCAGATTGTGGTGCCGGGCGACTGACCGGCGGTTGACCCGCAGGCCAACCCCGTGGCAGGGGACGCCTCCGCTTGGTCTCGCGGGTGTAGCTCAATGGTAGAGCAGCAGCTTCCCAAGCTGAATACGAGGGTTCGATTCCCTTCACCCGCTCCAATCGCCCCTTCCAAAACATCCCGCAAATGCCATCAAAGCCTCTTGAATATTGAGGTTTTTTAACAGATTTGTCCCATCTTAGCCCAATTCTTCTTTCCCGATCCCCCGGATTTGGGAGCCATTTTGGGGGCCTTTGGGATTTCGCCAATTTGAACCGCTCCGGATTTGCCGCAGGCCCCCACTGCTGAGAGTGAGGGTTTACGATGAGCAGGACGACGAACAAGTTTGCGCCTGAGATTCCTGAGCGGGCGGTCTGCATGGCGCTGGACCACGCAGGCGCCATCCATCCTGCTGGGCGGCGATCACATCCATTGCCGAGAAGATCGGCTGTTCGGGGCACACGCTGCTGGAGTGGGTGAAGAAGGCCGAGGTCCGGCGCGCGTTCGACGCCAGTTTCAAGTCTCAGCCGTGTGCAAGGCATGGCGGCAGATGCAGCGGGAGGGCGTAGACGTTGCCGCTGCACGGTGGAACGTCTGATGCGCGAGCTGGGCTTGCAAGGCGTGATCCGGAGAAAGCCAGCGAATACGACGGCCAGTGACAGGCCGCACGAGGCGTCTGCGCGTTCCGGGGATCGCGCAGACGCCCCCGCGTTGGTCAGTCGGCTGCGGTGACGCGGGCGCGCACTTCGCGGAGCAGGGCGGTTTCCATGGCGAGCCATGTGCTGCGCCATTCCTCTTCACTGACATCGACGGCGGTGAATTCGCATTCGATCTTCACATGGCAGGCCGTGGGACCGGCGGGGGTGACTTTCACCAGACCGCGATAATCCGTGATCGGAAGCGAGCCGACGTCGAGCAGGCTGTAGCGGTAGGTCCGCGTTTCGGCATCATAGCTCTCCATCCGTTCGTGCACGGGCAGGCCGTTGACGGGATAGATGATCTTGATGATGCCGGGCGCGGGCTTGTCGCCGAAGAATTCGATCTTCTGAAACAGGGCCCCGGAATATTGATCGAGATCGGCCACGCCATGCCAGCCGACATAGTGCCAAACCTTGTCGGCCGGGGCTTCGATACGTTCCGCAAGGGTGACGACCGCCATGATCAGAACCTCACTTTTGCAGAGGCGCCGAACTGACGTGGCGGGGCCGCCGCGCCGAGATCCGCGCCGGTGAGTGTGCCGCCGAAGGCATAGGGCACGAATTCAAGATCGTAGCGGCGGTTGAACATGTTGCGGGCATAGGCCGTGAACGACAGGTTGCCGACTTCCCAGGTGACGCGCGCGTTGAACAGCCACACCGGGTTAAGCTTGTCTTCGTTGTTGATTTCCCAGAAATAATCCTTGCCCCAGCCATTGGTGTCGAGGCGGGTGATGAGCCGGCTGTCGGCCCCCAGATCCGCAGTATACTGAATGGCCGCGTTCAGCGTGTAGCCGGGCACCTGATTGAGCTTGTTACCGGTGAAATCGCCATTGGCGGCGGTGCCGGCGAACACGGACTGATCATATTCGTTGATCTTGGTGCCGAGCAGGCTGGCGCCGACGGAGAGTTCGAGCCCCGACAGCGGGCGGGCGCTGACTTCGAGTTCGGCGCCGCGCACCGTGGAGCGCGGAATAGGGTTGGCGATGAACTGCGCGGGGCCTGTCGTGAGGTCCAGCCCGGCGACCTGACGATCCTTGATGTCGATGAAGAAAAGCGCCGCGTTCACGAACAGCTTGTTGTCTGACGAGGCGGCTTTCACGCCGAGCTCGTAGCTCCACAGCTCTTCCTTCTTGAATTCGCGGGTGACGACATCGTTTGCGTTGAAGCCGCCGCTGCGGAAGCCCTTGGCCACGGTGGCATAGGCAAGGGTGCCGTCCTGAAAGCTGTAAGCCAGCGAGACCTTCGGTTGCAGCGAGCGATAGGTGGCGCGGAAGGTGGTGGGCGCGGTGGGCGAGGGCGGCAGCAGATCATCCTGCCGACGCTTGTCGATATCGTAGCGGAGCCCCGCCGTCAGTTCGAGCGCATCTGTGATCTTGTAATTCACCTGCCCGAACGCGGCATAGGCCTGATTGCGATCGCGCGCGATGAGGGTTTGCAGCAGCATCGGATCCGGCAGGCCGGTCATGTCTGGCCGCAGATAGAGCGATGTATCCTGCTGCCGCCGTGTGTTCAGATAATAAAGCCCGCCCATCCAACGCAGAGGGCCGCCCGTGTCTGACGCCAGCCGCAGTTCCTGGCTCCAGGCATCCACGTCCAGCCACTGGTTCGCCGAGGCGAGGTCCAGCGGCTCCCAGTCAAGATCCTCGAAAATGAAGGTCTTGGTCTTGGAAAAGGCGGTGATCGACGTGAGAGTGACCTGTTCAAGATCGAATTCCACCTTGGCGGAGATATCGGTCAGTTTGCGCTCACCCCGGCCCAGCAGGTTTGCGACCACCGGTTCACGCGGGGCGTTGGCGGGGCCGGCGCGATACCAGGCCGCGCCCGCGATCTGATTGTAGTGGCTGGCCCTCAGATCGATCGAGACGATGTCTGACGGATTGGCGACGAATGAGCCCTGCAGCGCCCAGACCTCGTTGTAATCGACATTGGTGTCGAGCGTCCTGTTGTAGATCTGGCCGTCGCGGTTGAGGTAGCTGGCGCCCAGCCGGAAGCCCGCCTTTTCGCCCAGCGGGCCGGACAGCGTGCCACGCGTGCTGAATTCCTTGCCTTCGGCATAGCCGGCCTCTGCGCTGCCGCTGAGCACATCCGTCGGTGGCTTGGTGGTGATGATGATGGCGCCGCCGATGGCGTTGCGGCCATAGAGAGAACCCTGCGGCCCCTTCAGCACCTCGATCCGTTCCACATCCAGCAGATCCTGGGTGATCTGGCTCGGCGAATTCTGCTGCACACCATCCACCACCACGGCGATGGGCGATTCCCCGTTGCGGACCTGCCCGATGCCGCGGATGCTGATCAGCACCACGCCGGGTTGCTGCGCCTCCACCACGCGGAAGCCCGACACCACCCCGCCGAGATCGGAAATGGAATCGATCCCGGCCTTTTCCAGCGTGGCGGCGGAAAAGGCCTGCACCGTATCGGGAATGTCGCGGATATTTTCCGACCATTTGCGGGCCGTGACGACCAGATCCTGATCAGAACCATCTGCGGGTTTCTGTTGTGCAAGAACGGGATGCGCCACAACAACAAGACCGGCCGCAGCCGATTTCAACCAGAATGCCTTCACCCTTTTTCTCCCTGAATTCAGGTTCATGCCTCCCCAGGGCAGAGCGAGTGCGGCCTGCTGGCGTTTTCGCCGTTTGATCCAGTGCAGGTCGCGATTATGTGGGTGTATTGCGCCAGTGTCGGGGCTTGTCCTCCAGTCAGCAAAAAGGGGTATCCCCGGCCGCTACAGCGGCCGGGCGCCGGGCTCTACTCACTTTGGTTTAGTCGACACCCTTGTCTGCCGATTCCAGCATCCGCGCCCAATGGCCACCGTGACGGATGGCTGCGCGAACAAGGGCGGGAAGGGGTGGCAATGGGGTTCATTCGGAATTGCTGGTATGCGGCAGCCTGGAGCAGCGAAGTTCAGGATCAGCCCTGTCATGCGCAGGTGATCGGGGAACATCTGTTGCTGTTTCGTGGTGAGCAGGGCGAAATGATCGCCTTGTCAGATACATGCCCACACCGTTTTGCGCCGCTGCACATGGGCAGGATCTTCGGCAGCACGATCGAATGCCCCTATCATGGCCTGCGTTTTGGCGCGGACGGGCGCTGTGCGCTGAACCCCTTTGATCCGCGCACAAAGCTGATGGCGGCCCGGGTGAGCACCTATCCGGTGGTGGAGCGGGATCGGTTTGTCTGGGTGTGGATGGGGGATGCGGAGCGGGCGGATGACAGCCTGATCCCGGACTTCCCCTGGCTGAACCAGACTGAGGCCTTCACGATGACGGGTGAGCACAGCATGCACCAGCCGTTGAACTATGAGCTGGTGCTGGACAATCTGATGGACCTGACTCACGGCCAGTTCCTGCATCCGACGACGCTGGGCAATGAGGCGATTGCGGGCGGCGTTGTGAAGACGCGGCAGGACGGCAACCGAATCTATTCTGATCGCTGGAACCCGGATGGCGACGCGCCGATGCTGTTCGTGCTGCCCGGTGTGGTGAAAGAAGGCGACCGGGTGGATTACTGGAACGAGATGCGCTGGGATCCGCCGGGCGCCTATTATCTGGAAGTGGGCGTGACGCTGACGGGGCGCCCGCGGGCCGAAGGCGGCTTTCTGGGTAGCGTGCACATGCTGACCCCGATGGACGACGAGAATTGCGTGTACCGCTATATCGTGTTCCGCACCTTTGCGCCGGGCAGTGCGGAGGTGACGCAGGCGCTGGAGGGGATTGCCGAACATGCCTTTCGGCAGGAGGACGAGCCCATGATTCGCGCGGTGCAGGCACGAATGGCTGGGCGCGATTTCTGGGAGATGAAGCCGCTGATCCTGAAGACGGATCAGGCCGGCATTCTTGTGCGGCGCACGCTGGATCGATTGAAGGCCGCAGAGGCGGCTGTGCGCGAAGCGACCCGATAAGGGGACTTCATCCGCCGGTCTGGCGGCGGATGAAGTCAAAGACGCTGGCTTCGATCGCGAGCCAGCCTGTTTCCCATTCAGCGGCCGAAAGGCCGATGAGCGTAGCACTGTGGCCGAACTTCAGGCAGCAGCCCGAGCCCGCCGGTGTGACGGCGACGATGCCCTCATAATCGGTGAGTGGAAACGGGCCGGTATCGACCATGCGATAGCGATAGGTGAAGTCTGCCGCGCGATAATCTTCCAGCCGCTCTGTGAAGCTGCCGTCGGGTGTGGACAACCGGCGCAGCGCACCCGGGCGGATTTCCGGCCCGGCCGGAAAATCCGCGCTGGTGAAGAAACCGCCTTCCACGAGCTTTGGCATGCCGTCCCAGCTGACATAAGACCAGACCAGCGGGGCCGGCGCATCGAAACGTGCGGCGGTTTCAAACAGGGCCATTGAGATCAGACCAGCGGGCCGGGTGCGAAGAAATCCGCTTCAACGCGCCATGTGTCTTCGCAGCGGCGCCAGGTGGCGACATAGCGATATTCCACTTCCTCGCCGCCGCCGCTGGGCGTGAGGTAGGAGTTGGAGACTTCATAGGCGAGATCGACGTCTGCGCTGATGAAGCGCGGCACCTGACGCGCTTTCTCAAAGGCCCCCATGAAGGCTTCGAACAGGACGGTGATGGCGGTGTGGCCGATCAGGGCAGGGCCGTCTCCGGCTGAGACCAGCGGCGTCATGGCATCCGGCACATAATAATCGCGGACGAGGGCGGCGGCATCGCCGGATGCGAAATTGCTTTCGAACAGATCGCTGCGATCCTTGATGATCTGCTTGATGCTGTCTGATGCGTCGATTGGCATGTTTTTCTTCCTGATGTGGGTTTGGATCAGTTGATGAAATCGCGCGACGGGTGGGCGCGCGGATATTTCGCGAGGAAACGGAAATATTTGGCGAGGGCCGTATCAGCCTTGGTGAGATAGCCCACGCGGTGATGGATGGAATCCAGAATGGGCTTGTCTTCGGCGGCGGTGCGGGTGAGCAGCATGTGACCGAAATCGAGCCGTTCCTGAATGGATTTGCCGCCTTCTTCGGATACATTGCGCACCACGACCGACAGGAACACTTCATGGGTGCCGGCGCGCGGCAGCGAGAAGCCTGCGAAAACGCCCATCCACCAGCCGTCCGTGAGGCCTTGCTGATAGAAGATGCTGCTGCCGAAGATGCCGGCTTCCCAGGCGAGATCTTCATTGTCCTGGTGCCAGGCATCGATCTGCATGCGGAAGCCCCAGTCTTCCCAGCGCACCAGTTCGGACGGATCCTGCGCCTTGAATTTCAGGCCGTGGACCACCGCGATATGCTGAGTATCTGGTGTGTTGGAGGCGAAAATCCATGGATCGCAGGTGTAGAGATCCGATTTGAACGGCTGGGCGACCAGCTCGTCGTCCGGGAATTCCATGGCTGGTAGTTCCCACAGCGCTTCGGTGCCGTTGAACACGAAGATCATGCCGAAGCGTTCGCGCACCGGGAATGTGTAAAGGCAGGCGCCGCGCGGTGGGGGCAGGCCCGGCCCGGTTTTCACGCACATGCCGTTTTCATCATATTCCCAATGGTGGAAGGCGCACTGAACCCGGTTCTCGATCACCTTGCCGACGGCGAGGTCTGCGCCGATGTGCGGGCAATAGGCGCTCTGCACGCGGGCAACGCCATCTTCGCCGCGATAGACGACAACACGGCCATCGAGAAAATCCCGCCCGACGATGGTGCCCACCGGCACTTCGCTGGACAGCGCGATGGGGAACCAGGATTGGCTGAACTCGCCGTTCTCGCCTTCGCGCGGCACGACAGTGCTGGTCACGCGCCTGCGCTCTGCCACGGGGATCGGCTCCTGGGTGTAGATCTTTGTTTTGTCGGGTGCCCCGCTCATATGCTGGTCCTCGATTTCCTGCTGACTGTGGGCAGAGAATGCGGGGGCGGGGTGCGTCCTGACACCCAACCAAAGGGGGGACGACGGGCAAAGGGGGGGACGACAGGCTCAGCTGTGGGGCAGTGAGGCTGGTATGCGGCGGTAGCTGCCATCTGCCCAGCGCCCCAGCGGCGACAGGATCTGGCGATAGGCCCACGGCAGGGCATGCCGGAACGGCACCGGTTTCAGCGGCAGCAGCGGCAGGCGGCAGGCGCGTTCATCCCCGCCCGAGGCGATGAGGCGGGCGAATTCCTGCCCGGCGGCGGTGGCCGCGCCGATGCCCTGCCCGGAATAGCCGCCGATGGCATAGGCGCCCTCTGCCAGCGGCCGGAGGCAGGGGATGCGTTCGGCGCTGACGGCGACGGTGCCCATCCAATAGTGCGACCAAGGGATGGCGGGCAGGCCGGGATGGAGGCGGCCGAGTTTGCGGTTCAGCGGCCGGGCGACGGTGTCGAGCGAGGCGCTGTTCTCACGCGGGGGCAGCAGCGACAGAACCAGCCGGCAATCGCGGTCTGCCATCATCCAGAACGGGTTGGCCTTGTTCGTGTCTGCGATGGGCTGGCCGGCGGGCATCAGCCGGGCCAGCAGATCCGGCACCGGCTCTGACGTGATGACTGCCATCGGCAGGCGGTAGCAGCCCGACGAGAGGCCGGGCCACAGATGCGGGCTGACGTCATGCCCTTCAGTCGCGATCAGGATATGGCGGGCATCCACATGCCCTGAGCTTGTGCGCACCCGCCAGCCGCGGGTGGTCTGGTCCGCGCCGGTGGCGGCCTCTCCGCAGAACAGGCGCGCGCCGGCCGTGACTGCGGCCGCCGCCAGCCCGCGGGCATAGGCCAGCGGGTTCAGTGTTCCGCCGTCTGCAAAGACGAGGCCGTGGCTGAACCTGTCTGTGCCGGTGATCTGTGCGCTGCGCGACGTGTCCACGACATGGACATTGCCGCCGCAGCCCATCCATTCCCGTGCCAGCGCCCGCGCTGCGGCGGCCTGCGCCGGGCGGCCGGAACCCACGAAGATGCCCGAGGGCTTCAGATCGACCGCCAGCGAATGCCGGGCGACGATCCGGGGCACCAGCCGGGCGGATTCCGCCACCATGCGGTTCAGCGCCTGCCCGCGGGCGACGCCCAGCCGCCGTTCGACGGCAGAGGGGGTTTGATCCAGATAGGTGGGCAGCCAGCCTGCCGCGTTGCGGCCCGAGGCCCCCGCGCCCGGTTCATGCGCTTCGATCAGGGCGGTTTCAAAGCCGGCCTCCGCCAGATGCAGGGCTGCCGACAGGCCGGAATAGCCGCCGCCGATGATGGCGACATCCGCTGTCAGCGCGCCTTGCAGGGCGGGCAGATGAGCGGTGGCCGGGGCCGTCCGCCGCCACAGCGCGTCTGTGGCGACGGTTTGCTGATGGGGCGTGGTGTGCGGCGCTTCCGGGGACTCCATCCCGGGGTCACAGCCGGGCGGAAGGCCGGGCGCCACTCGGCCAAAGGGAGGATGCCCCGGATCAGATGATGAGCAGTTCCCGCGCCCGGGCGATCGCCTGCGATTTCGACATGACGCCCAGCTTCTCGTGGATCTTCTTGCGGTGGGTCTTCACGGTTCCTTCTGAAATCGACAACCGGCTGGCGATTTCCTTCGTCATATAGCCCTCTGCCACCAGCACCATGATTTCCGTTTCACGCGGGCTGAGGGTGAAGTTGGGCGTGACCGGGGCGAGGCCGTGGCGCGGCCGCCGGTTCAGAATCTGGCTGCCGCTTTCCGAGGCATCGGTGCCGCGCAGCACATCGTTCACGAAACGGCTGATCTGTGCGTTGTGCTTGCGGCCGTTGCGGACAGACCAGTCGAACACTTCCACCAGCGCGGGGCCGTTGCTGAGCGCGCGCTGCAACAGGCCAGCGCGCATCGCCAGATCCAGCGCCTCGAGCATGTGGCTCACCGCCGCATTGTAGCGCCGCAGCCCATAGGACGCCCGCATTGTCAGAACGCGGAAGGTGAAGCGGTGGCGCAGGTCGCATTCGTTGAGGAACGCCTTGTTCACCTGATCCAGAAAGCCGGTCGCATCGGCCGGGCGGCCGAGTTCTATCATCAGCCTTGCGGCTTCCAGAAGGGCAGGAAGCTGGAGCCTGAGGTGAAGCGCAGAGCCTTGATTCGGCGCGATAAGTTCTTGATAATCAGCCTGTTCCAGCAGGTCTGAGGCTTCGCGCCAGCGGTGCGCGCGCGCATGTTCGCGCATTCGTGCGACCAGCAGAAACTGTTGCAGCCGCGGCAGGTTCAGTCGGCGCGCGAACTGGTCGCCCTGACGAAGCAGCTGTTCCGCTCGATCGAAATCCTGCTCGATCCCCGCGATCGCGGCGGCGACGGTGAAGGCCGACGCCCGCACCGACAGCCAGCCGCCGATGGTCTGGAGCTCATCCATCGACTGCGTGAGCAGGTTGCGAGCCTCGGCCAGTTCATTTGCTTCGTAATGCAGCTCGGCGCGCAGCACCTGCGTGGCCAGCACCTCATAGCGGCCGAAATCACCTTCGGCCTGAATCAGGCGATTGCTGTCTTCCAGATAAAGGGCGGCCTTGCTGATGGTTTCACAGGCCAGTGCGATGGCCGCCTGCTGAATGCGCAGGAAGATGGCGACTTTGGTGGAGCCGAGCTCGCGCAGGGCGTTGAGCCCGATTTCGCAGACTGTCGTCGCCTCTGTAAAGCGGCACAGTTCGACATAGGTCATCGCCAGCAGCGAGGCGATGCTGGCGGCGGTGACGGGATTGGTGCCGACATGCTGCGCCAGAAGATCCTCCAGCGTGGCGATGCGCTGTTCATCGACGGCGCGATCTTCGGTGATATCGATCACGATTTCGATGATGCGGGCGAAGGCGGTGCCCTGTTGCCCGGCCTCCTGATCCAGCGCCGCGAAATTGCCGGTGCGGTCCCGCAGCAGCTCCAGCGACAGCCGGGCCTCCACGATCCGGCCGGTGCGGACCAGAAGATAGATCTGGCTGAGGAAGGTGAGGGGAAGATCTGGCGCGCGATCGATGTGCACTGGCGTGTCGCAATTGACGAACGGGCCTTGCCCCAGTTCGGCGAGCAGGGCACCGGCATCTTCCATGATGCGGGCGGACAAGGCGGGGTCTGTCAGCTGGGTTGCGTGGCGGATCGCCTCGCTGGCGAAGCCGTTGCGCTGGAACCACGACGCCGCGAACGTCTGCAATTGATCGAACCGGCCCGGATCGACGCAGCGCAGCCGGTGCCGCAGGTGCCGGCCGAACGCTGGGTTGAAGCCCACCCAGCGCCGACTGTCATCCAGATAGCTGACGAAAATGCCGGAGCGGACATGATCCTCTATCAGGCGCCACGAACAGCTGCTGTCTGGCAGGCTGGCCAGTGTTGCCGCAGTAAAGCGTTGCAGCACGCTGGCGTCCATCAGTGCGGCCAGTTCCCCGCTGCTGAGGGTCGAGCAGACCACATCATCGAAATAGCCCGCGACTTCGGCCGGGACGGGCGCCAGTCCCCGATCATCATTGAGCAGCTGGCGGGCGGCGACGGGATCCAGCGCCATGAAGCGCAGGCCGGCGGCCCAGCCGTCGCAGATCTGGTTCAGCTTCTGAACGCCCCATGGCAGCCAGCCATCCCCCAGAATCTGGGCGGCCTCGCTATCGGACATACGGAACAGATTATGGGGCACGATATGCACCAGCCCCCGCAGTCGCGCATAGTGCAGCGTGCCGCCGCGCAGGCTGTGGGCAGAGGCATAGCAACGGCTGTTGGCCGGAAGATCGACCATGAAATCTTCCACCATGGACAGCGCGTCGGGCATGTGGATGGCCTCAAGGCCATCGATATAAAGATCCATATTATCCGGCGGGCGGATATCCGCCGGATCCGACACGGAGCCATGGCCGAACGCGCTGTGCAGCGAGGCGCGCATATGGGCCGGTTCATTGTCGGCAAGGCAGAGCGACAGCCAGACCGCACGCCTCCCGGTGGCCGCCGTAGCGTTGAAGTGATGGCCGAGCGCCGAGGTCTTACCGCAGCCGGGCGGCCCCATGAGCAATGTGATGAGGCCGGGCGCGGTCTGCATCTCGGCAGACAGATGCGGACGCTCGATCAGGAACGACTGCCGTCGGGGCGGCTGAAGTCTGGCCGGCCCCGGCATGTTTCGGAATGCAGCCGCCGATGCCGGCAGGCTCAGGATTTTCGTCATCAATCGTTCCCGCGTGTCATAAGCTCCTGTGCCATGGGCCGAACCCGTGCTTGCTGTGTGATTATCCGTTGGTCGCCTGTTCTGGCAGTATCAGTCCGTGTTCGCCAGCAGATCCAGAACGGTGTCTGCCACCAGTGCGGCGGATGCCGGGTTCTGCCCGGTGACCAGCCACCCGTCGCGCACCACATGGGCACCAAAGGGTTCGGCGGCGGCGCTGTACTGGCCACCCAGTTCCACCAGCCGGGATTCGGGGAGCACGGGAACGAGCTTGTCAAAGCCCGTCAGCTCTTCCTCCTTGTTGCTGACGCCGGTGACCTGCTTGCCGGCGATCAGCGGGGCGCCACCTTCGTCCAGCGCGGAGGTGAGGCCGAGAACACCGTGGCACACGCCCGACGCCACGCCGCCCTGCCGGGAAATCGCCTCCACGATGCGGCGCACATCGGCGTCCACCGGGAAATCCCACGCCGCGCCCGCGCCGCCGACCAGATAGAAGGCCGCAAACTCAGTCGGATCGATCGACGAGAGTCTCGCCGTGTGCGACAGGGCAGCCAACGCGGCGGGATCGGCGCGGAAGCGTGCACCCTGTTCCGTGACCCATGGCGCTTCCAGGCTGGCGGGGTCCAGCGGCGCCTCGCCACCGGCCACGGAAGCCAGTTGCACACTGTGCCCGGCATCGACAAAACGGTAATAGGGCGCCGCAAGCTCTTCCAGCCAGGTACCGGTTTTCTGGCCGGATGTGCCAAGTGCGGATTGCGAAGTGAGGATGAAGATGATGGATGCCGGCACGGTGCACGCCCCTGTCGTTGAACAATTGCGGGCAGGATAGGAAAGCGGTGGACAGCCCGCGTCCCAACGAAAAGGGGGATAAACGGCGGGGCATGCGGCCCGACGGGGGGCCGCCGGTGTGGCGTGTGTGCGCGTCGGGTCGATCTTCGTGTTGTCCTATAGAATTTTGCAGGAATCGCCGAATGCCGAGCCGCGATGTCGGGTCAGGACTCACTGATCACAGCCAGAAGATGACGGTTACGGCGAGCGCGATGACGGAGAAGAAGACCTTGGGGCATCGATCATAGCGGGTTGCGACGCGACGTCAGTCTTTCAGGTGGCCGAACATGCGCTTGACGCGGTTGCGCTGCTTGTAGAGCGTTCGGTCATGTTCGATCTTCACGCAGCGGTTTGACCGACCGGGGATGACGGCGGCGATCTTCTGTTCGGCAAGATCGGCACGGATTGCGTCCGCGTCGTAGCCCCTTGTCGCGAGCAAAGCGTCTGGTGCGCGCTCGGGCAGGCCGATCAGCGGGCAGGCCGGTCAGAGCGTCATAGGCTTTGCAATCTTCCGCCTCGCCGACCGTCAGATGGAAGGCGAGCAGTCGTCCGAGGGCATCGGCCAGGCAGCGAAGCTTACTGGTGAACCCGCCCCGCGAGCGCCAAGAGCGCGTCGATGGGTCCCCCCTTTTCCGCCTGCTGCCGAGACGTGGGCGCGGACTGTGGTGCTGTCGATGCTGTAGTGGCCGCTGTCAGCCATGACCTCAGCCAGCGTCACGGCGACGTTCTCCCACACCCCCGCTTCGCTCCACCTGCGGAACCGTCGATAGATGGTGTTCCAGCTCCCATACTTGGGAGGGACGTCGCGCCATGGGGCGCCACATCGAAGCCGCCAGAGAATGCCGTTGATGATCGAACGGTTCTGCTCGGGCCGTCTGCCTCGGCCACGGTTCTCAGGCTCAATCGGTAGTTAAACCCTTAAAAACGCGCCATTCCGCCTCGGTGAGATCGCCTCTGTCCAAGCCCGTCTCCAAAAAGCAGCCTTGAATCACTCCTCGCACGCCTCGTCAATCACTTCGGCTTTTCCGTCAGCCCTGTTTGCCGATAGGTTCGCAAGAACCCGGAGCATCGACACATGTATGGCATCACTTTGGAATGCTATGATGTTCCTGCTGCAGCGGAAGACGAAGCGGCGCGCGACATCACCGAAGCGGTTCGGCTTCATTATCCGCACGAACACAACGTCAGTTGCACTTTTGTGGACGGCAAGCTGAGACTGGCCGCCGAGAACGACTATGACGCTCAAGGGCTCAATCTGATGGACGAGTCCTCGGACAACATCTGCGCATACGTCGAACCCTTCGACGGCCACCTCAAGCTGGTCAGCGTAGAAACGCTTCGCTGAATTTGTCCAGCCAGGCTAAAGAGCTGACGTTAGGATGCGGGGCTTATTGCGTTGTGATGAGTTCGGCTTGGATAAAATGGTCTTCCAACTTCCAGGAAATCCCAAGATGTCCACAGAAATACGAAAATTTATGAGGCCATATTTGGGGCCATTTCAAAACTAATATCATGCTTAAAGTCGTTATATCAGGAAGTTTTGTTATTTATTATCTTCCATTCACCCGCTACAACACTTAGCTGCAAATCATGCAGTGTTGCTTACACCTTGGTTTACACTTTTGTTCGCGAGGCGTTCCCCGAGGGCAACAACGACGCGGGCCTGATCGATATAGAACTTGCGGATTCGGGCAAGGCTGGCCTCGCTCCAACCTATGGTGTCGGCGATCTAACGATCGGTGAATGACACAGGCGGCAGCATCAGTTCTGTTGCGAACGTCCCCCGGCAATCGTGGAAGCGCTTTGGCCGCAGATTGAGCCTTGCGGGCGGTGAGGCACAGCAGGTGAACGAACTGCGGAATTGCGGAAACGCAAGGAGAGGCTGGCCACCGAATTGAGGACCAATGTAGAGGTCGGTTCCGAAACCATCCGCAACTGTCGGCTCAGACGCCCAGCACCTGATCGAGCCAGTCCAGTGTCCGGCGGTTGAAGAGGGAGCGGTTCTTCATTTCGCAATGGCCATCCGCCCCTTCGGCGGCAGTGAAGCGCTGGAATGTCTTCTGGCAGCGCAGCGTTTCGAACACACGCTCCGCGCTGAGCGATAGTGGGTCGTTTTCCGCTGCCGCAATCAGCGTGGGGCAGCGGATTTCCTCGGCCCGGCCGTCCAGGGTGAACAGTTCAGCTGACTTCAGATAATCCTGCAGCGTAGCGACCCCATGCACCCAGAACCCACGCTGGACGATCGCCCAGCGCGAGCGCCGATCCGCCGTGATGACCTGCTGGAATTTTTGCAGCAGAGCGTCATCCAGCGTGCCCAGCTTCTGCGCCTGTTCTGGCGAGGCGCCCATGGCAATCGCCATCGGACGGAAGTTGCCGAGGATATCCCACAGGCCCGGGTCGGCGATGCAGGCCGCGAGGCGATGTTCCGCCGAGGCCGCGCGGGCCGCCAGATAGCCGCCGAGGCTCCAGCCGCTGAGCGCGATGCGGTCTGGATCGACGATCGGCAGCGTTTCGGCGACATCAACCACCGCCTTCACAACTGTTTCCCAGTCCGGGCGCAAGCGCAGACCTTTCAGGACCAGCGCTTCTCCCTGGCCTGGGCCGTCGAACAACAGGCAATGATAGCCCCGGCGGGAGGCCGCGACCGCCGAGGCGAAGTACATATCCGTGAGGGTGCCGTCATAACCGTTGGTCAGGATCAGGAGCGGCCTGACCTCGGTCTCGCGACCCTCGGCGGGGACGAACAGGCCGGGCAGCGTCTGGCCTTCGAAGGGGATCTGCAGCGCCACGAAGCCCTTGCTGCAAAGAGCCAGCCCGGCTTCCAGCGCTGCCTTCTGCTTCAGGAAGGCCTGTGTGAGGCGCGGGTCAACCGGCTCTCCGTAGATCGGATGATATGAGGTTGCGTAGAAGGCCGCGGCCTTCAGATACTGGCTGCGCGCCCCGGGAAGTGATCCCGCAGCGAGGCAATCCCGCGCCTCCTGTTCCAGCCGGTACCCGGCCTGCATCCAGGCATCGTAATAGGCATCGTCACCCCCGTCGCCCACAGCCTTGGCGACGGCCAGCACTTCGCCATAGTCTGCGCCGCCGGCGGCGATATACGCCAGCGGCCAGGTGCCGAAGCCCTCGTGGAAGGCGTTTTGAAACAGCATCACGGTGTCTCCGCTGATCGGATGTCAGAAGCGGTCGCTCGCTGGCCTCACCATGTGATTTTGATGCCTCCCCGGAACTGGTGGTCGTTGCCGCCGCCGAGTTCGCCGTCGTAGCTGACGAACAGCGACCAGCTTTCCCCGATGCGGGAAGCCATGGAGGCGCCGATCAGCGCGCTGTCACGATTGAGCGCTGCCCCGCGCACGGTGAACGGCACGGCCGGAGACGAGGCGAACGCCGCCGTCATGGAGTGCACCGGATCGCCGAACTCATGCGCCCAGCCCAGCCGCAGGCCGAGGTCGAGCGGCGTGGCCTTGCCCACACTCAGCCCGGCCGCAACGTCGGCACCCAAAGACGAGCGCACCGAAGTCGTGGACCGGGAGTCCAGCGTCAGATTGTAGTCGCTGCTGCCCGTCTCGGTGAACGCGCGCTGATTGATCGAGACCATCTGCAACCGGGCGAACGGCGTGATCGCGGTTCTGCCGGAGGCGCCGAGATCAAAGCGGTACCCCGTGCCGATCTGGCCGAGGAACTGGCCGGCATGATTTTTGCCTTTGGCCCTGCCCGTCTCCAGGTCAGGGCTTGCGATCACGCGATCCAGGCTGTTGCGGGCGTTGGCATAGCCCGCCAGCGCATCGATATGCAGCGGCCCCTTCGCGAAGGACCCATAGCCGACGATGCTCAGCGTTTTGGAATCGGTGTCCTTGGCAAAGCCATCGACCGACATCGACCCTGACACATAGCCGCCGGCAACCCCCAGCAGCAGGCCCGGCGCCACGCTGTAGTCGAGGCCGAACGCGGTTCCCCAGAGCGAATAGTCGAGGCCCGAGGCGTTGGCGTCACCATCGACACCGCCCGTGCTGCCCAGGCCGCTGATCCACACGGAGAACCCCGACGGCCCGTCCGAGCCGGATTGGCCAAGCGCGGCTCGGCCATCGCCCGAGCCTCCAGCGGCCACGCCGCGCGCAACCGCCATCTGCCGGCCGACGGCGTTTGCGAACAGCTGGCTGGCGCGCAGGTTCACCGTGCTGAGGTTCGCATAGGGCTGCCCGCTCAGCGTTTGCAGCGCGGCTGCCCCTTGCGTGGTGGGCAGATTGGCCATGGTGGTGATCACGCCACCGACGCTGCCGGTGGCGGCAATCGCATCCAGCGCGCCGCCCACGGCCTGCTGGTTGGCGGTGACGCCCGCCGCCTGGAAGGCGTCCGCCTCCAGCGCCAGCGTCACATAGATGCCCGAGGAGTCGAGCGAGATCACCGGCTTCAGGAAGCCGACGCCGCCGGTCACGGCGTCGAAATTGACCTGTCCGCCGGCTTCGGTGGTGATGATCGTGTATCGGGTGTTGGGGGTGTAGATGCCGGCCTCCGGGATGATCTCCAGCGTTCCGGCGTGAATATTCACGCGGTGGCCCTCGCCGATCACGCTGATCCGGTCGGCGTCGCCCTGGGCGTTGATCTCGACGGCCAGCGTTCCGCTGTTCAGCGTGAAGTTGCCGTTGACGACGAGGTGGCCGATCGAGTTGCCGACGTTGATCGTGCCGCCATTGTTGGTGATGTCGCCGGTGATGTTGCCCACGCCGTTCAGCGTGCCGCCCTTGTTTAGCACGATGTTGCTGAACAGCGGGCCGTTCACAGCCAGAATGCCGGCGTTGATCGTGGTGCCGCCGCCCACGCTGCTGGCCCCGGTGAGATTGAGCCTGCCCGTGCCATTCTTGGTGAGCGTGCCGGTGCCGCTCATGGTGCCGGCATAGGTGCCATCGAAATCCTGATCGAAGATCAGCGCGGCGTTGTTCTCGATGTTGCCCTGCAGCATCCTGGTGGTGCTCTGGATTGCGCCGTTCAGGATGGTGATTTCCGCCAGCCCTTCGACCTGCGACTGGAAGTTGCCGTTGCCGGAAAGGATCAGCGTGCCGCTGCCGTCCTTGCGGATGGTGCCAAGGCCCAGCGTGTTGCCCACGCCGGTGATGTTGCCCGCGAAGGTGCCGTCGAAATCCTGATCGAACAGGATCGTCCGCACATTCCTGTTGTCGGCGTTGTTGTCGAAGGCGATGTTGCCGCTGAGGTTGCGGGTGTCGGCCTGAACAGTGCCGCCGAAGTTGTTGAGCGTGGCGAATACCGGCTGAGACTCGAGGTCGAGCACAAGCGTGCCGGTACCGACAAGCGTCAGCGCGGCGGTATACATATTATAAGTTGTGATTTCCCCCCCGAGCACGATGGTCTTGCCATCCTCCACGTGGAACCCGCCGCCGCCCTCGAAAAAGAATATGGGTCGGTCGATCCTGATGTCCTCCGTCGAGCGGATCAGCCCGCCGGCCTGCATCGTGATGGTGGTGCCGGCGGCGCCCAGTTGGCTGTCGCTCGATATCTGAAGCTCGCCGCGTTGGATGTACGTGCCGCCGGTGTACGAATTGTTGCCGGTCAGTTGCAGGACGCCGTCACCGCTTTTGTGCAACGTGCCGTCGCCGCTGATATCGCCCGCCCAGACCAGCGGGTTCCTCCCGACACTGATCGTGCCGTATCCGGTCAGATAGATGGTGCGATCGATGGTGAGCGGTGCGGCTGCGTCCTTCGTCGTCTCGATGGTGCCGCCGCTCAGTTGCACACCCGCGCCAGCCGCGCCAAGGTTGGAGTCGGTGGTAAAAAGCACATGGCCGCCCTCGATCCGGGTGCCGCCGGTATATGTGTTGTCTGCCGTCAGCTCGACAGCGCCGCCGCCGCTGACGACCAGCGCGCCAAGGCCGCTGATCGTTCCGCTCCAGGTGGCGGAGCCGCTGCCGATATAGATGCCCCCTGTTCCATTGATCGAAAGGTCGCGGTTCGAGACCTGACCGTTGCCGGCAGCAAAGCCGATGCTGCCTCCACTGAGGAGAATGGTGCTCCCGTCCTGATTGAGGTTGGCGTTCGTCTCGAAGAGAAGGGTGCCCTCTTGGACCGATAGGGTACCTGTAAAACTGTTGTTGCCGGTCAGTGCAAGGCTGCCCGCCCCCGTCTTGATCACCGAACCGGTGCCCGAAATGGTGCCGGAGAAGGTGCCGTCAATGTCTTGAATGAACCACAGTTCGGCGTTGTTCAGGACATTGCCATAGATACTGCCCGGGTAGGCTGCATCGGTGGTGGCAGCGTAGGCCGCGAGGCGGCCCTCATGGATGATGGTGCCGCCGGAATAGCTGTTGTCGCCGGTCAGGTACAAGGTGCCCGTGCCATATTTCTCCAGCGACCAGCTGCCGGCAGTGGAACCCGTTCCGCCCGATCCTGTCTGGTCGGCGATGCTGTCGGCCAGGTGGGCGAACTGATTGGTATCGACGGTAATGGCCAGCGTCCCGTTGCCGGCCAGAAACATGCCCGCACCGGCCGCGCCGCCACCCTCGCCCGACGTGTAGCCGGTTCCGCCAGTGCCGCCAGCCACGCTGTTATCGCTGACAGTGATCGCTCCATTGACGGACAGGGAGCCGCCATCCTGCACGAAGATCGCGCCGCCAAGCCCGGCACCGCCGCCGCCGCCGCCGCCATAATGCACGCCGTCCCTTTCCCCGCCAGCGCCCCCGGATCCACCCTGCACGCCACCTTCCATGCGGGTCGATCCGGAGCCGCCGCCGCCACCGCCACCAAGGCCGCCGGTGCCGCCATACTGCTGGCCCGACCCGCCGCCGCCGCCGCCTAACCCGCCATTGCCCCCATTGTCATTGTCTGCGCCATCGCCGCCGCCACCGGTGCCGCCGCCGCCGCTGAACAGACCGTTCGCATTGCCCCCATCGGCCCCGGTGAGAGCATAGCCGGCGCCGCCGCCGCTGGTCCATGCATATTGACCGCCGTCTCCTTCGCTGTCGCCGCCGTTTCCACCTTGCACCGAGTTGTTGCTGAGGTGCACGCCGCTCAGCGAAACCTGCGCCGCGCTGGCGACGAAAATCCCGGCGCCAAGCCCCGCACCGCCGCCACCGCCGCCACCGCCCCAGCCGTTGCCGCCGTTGCCGCCCTGCGCGTAGGTGTTGGCAATGGTGAGATCGTTCACCGCCAACGTGCCGGATTGCACGTACAGGCCGCGATATTGTCCATCGCCCGACAGCGTATGATTGCCGCCGATGATCGTCAGGTTCTTTTCCAGGAACGGCAGGTTGTCCTCCAGCGTGATGTCGCTGGTGAAGGTGATGGTGTCGCCATTGCTGGCGTTGTCGATGGCGTCCCGCAGTTCGCTGTCGCTGGCCACGTTGAAGTTTGCAGCATAGGATGGGCTGGCGACCACTGCGGCCGTCAAGGCCATGAACATGGCGGGCACCAGGTTTCCCCTGAGCGCGCAAAGCGCCGTTCCGGCAAACAGCGTTGCGGCCGCCGACCGTGCCTTCTTCGCCTTGGGCATTGCAGATGCGGTCATGGTTGGAATCCCTTTTCAAACGTGATCGTGGATGGCCGGCGCGATTCCGCCCTTGCGCGACGCGCGATGCGTGGAGTCAGCCGCGGGGAGGGGGCCGAAGCCGCCCGGCCGTTCGGGGGGCTTTCGATCCGCGCCGTCTTCAAGCCGATGGAAGCCATTGCCGATCCCCCGCCTAGAACCGGTAGGTCAGGCGGGCGACGCCATAGTGGGATTGATACTGTGTGCCCGTCTGCAGCGTGTAGATCAGCGAGAAGTCGATATTCTTCGCAGCCAGCACATCCGCGCCGAGGGTGAAGCGGCCAAGCCGCCCCGGCGCCGGCGCATCGGCCGAGAAGCTGGGCCCCGAAGGCTGGTCGGCGAAGCGCGCGGTCACAGACCAGTCGTTGTTCAGCACCTCGAAGGCGGCGCTGGCGAACGGGCGCAGAATCGCGCCGTCCCCGATGGTGATGCGGGTGCCCAGTTCCAGCCCGGCGCCGCCCGCAAGCTCTGCGCTGCCATGGCTTTCGATTTCGAGATCGAAGGGCGAGGCCCCGGTTTCGCTGTAACCATTGGCCTTCAGATGGACGACACGGCCATCGATGAAGGGCTTTGCATAGGCCTTGGCGCCAAGCGGGGTTTCATAGGAGATTCTACCATGCAGACCGGCATGCCATGCCTTTGGGCGCCCTGTGGCGATGGCCTGGGTGGTGCCCACGGAAACCGCGCGACGGCTCCGATACCAGCCATATCCCAGGTCGATCGCGCCGGACACGCTCAGCCCGCCGTCGGTGTAGCGCAGATAGGCGCCGCCCTGCAGGCTGTCGCCGTTGATGCGGGTGCCGTTTCCGGCGCCGCGGAACTTGCTGCTTTCATAGGCGAAGCTTCCGCCCAGATCCCAGTTTTCGCCCAGCGGATATTGCGCACCGATCTGCAGGGTCACGGCATCGGCGTTGTAACCGATGGTGTCGGCCGAGCCTTTCTGCTTCGTGGTGCCGCCGATCACCCGGAACCAGGCGCAGCCATTGCTGTCCGCGCCGGCATCCATCTCGTCGAAGTTGGCACAGCCGTCGACCATGCTGGCAACGAAGCTCTGGCTGCTGTTGAACCGGAAGGCAGACAGGGCGCCCAGCGTTTCCCCTGAAAGATTGCTGAGGCTGGCGGCGTAGCCGTCCGCCGATGTCACCGAGCCAAGCGCGGCGAAGCCGTCGTCCATGGTCGCCCCGCTGTCGAACAGCGCCTGCAGATTGGCCGCAACTGCCTGCTGGTTGGCGCCCAGCGTTGCCGCCTGCTGCACGAAATGCGCCACCGGCACGATCTGCAGGCTGTTGCCAACCAGCGTCACCGGCAGGCTGTAGACGCCGTAGCCGGGCGTGGACGTGACCATCGTGTGAAGCGTCACGCCCTCGGTCGCCGTCAGGATGGTGACGGCGCGATTGGTGATGCGGGTGGGTTGCACGACAACGCTGCCGGCAACATCGGCGCGGCCCTCGATCGACAGCATGTCGGACGTGGTGCCGGCAAAATCGACGTCGAACACCAGCCGCCCGGTGGCACCTTGCAGCAGGTCGCCTTGCAGCGTCGTCGTGCCGCTGAGTTGTGCGCTGCCCACCTCCACGTTCCGAAATTGTTGAGCACGCCGTTCGCGCCCAAGCTGATCCGGCCGCGCGTTTCGACAATGCCGCCCGCCAGATTGGTGAAGACGCCTCCATTGGCCGCTAAGAAAATGTTGCCGATGATCTTGCCGCTGTTGGTGATGGTGGAGTGAGCACTGTTCATCGCATTGATCGCCGTCGCCGGGCCTGCGCCATCGATGCCCGCAATAAGCCCGGCGTTGGTGATGATGGTGTCCGAGCCGCCCAGCACATAGATGGCAGCCGCCATCTCCGACGGCGTGCCCCCGGATCCCGCCACATTGTCGAGCCCGCCGGTGACCGAACTGGTCGCGTCGATGCTGATCTCTGATTTGCCGACAAGCGCGCCAGCGGACTGCACCATGATTCCAGGAGACCGATAACCGGTGGCGCTGACTTTGGTTGCCACCAGGCTGACAGAGACGAGATCGCCGCTGGTTCCTTCGCCGCCCGCAGCGCCGGAATGGATCGCGCCGTCCATGACGAACAATCCGCCACCGCCGCCGACCGACTGGGCATAGATCGCCGGCGCGAAATGGCCGCTCGTGCTGATGCTGGCACCGGAAAGGCCGATGGTTACATTGTCGGCATTGCCGTTACCTGTCTGGACAGGGCCGTTGCTGGAGAGATGGGTCGTGAAATCGCTGGCGTTGGCAAGATCGCCTGCAAGGCCGCCACCGCCGCCTATCGATTGCGCCAATATGCCATAGGCGCCGTCACCGCTTGTCGAGATGACGCTTCCGCTGCCCAGCTTCACGTCGACGGTGCCGCCGTGGCCGACGGCCCCGCTTGCTTCGGATTCCCGCGCGTTCAGCTGACCGCCGAACGCAGCGCCGCCGCCGCCGCCGATGGACTGGGCGACAAGGGCATGCGCCGTGCGCCCGCTGGTGGTGACGGAGCCATACACAGCCACGGTCACCGTGCCACCGGCACCCGCATTGCCAGCCGTGCCGGAGAAGCTGAGGTCCAGACCATGTAGATCGGCCAGCCGCCCCTGCGGGTTCTCGATGATCTTGGCGGGATCGAAGGTCTGGTCGGTGGTCATCGTGCGCAAAAGCCCGCCGCCACCGCCCAGCGACTGGGCGAAAATGCCGATCCCATGCTTGCCGCTGGTGCTGATGGCGCCGTCGTTCAACACATCGACGCTGCCGCCGTCACCCGACGCCCCGCCGTTGCCCGACACGCTGACGGATACGCTAAGCAACGAACCTGATACGGTGCCGGCAAGCGCACCCGCGCCGCCGCCGCCGCCGACAGACTGCGCAAGGACGCCCAGCGCCAGAACGCCCTGGGTTTCCACCTTTGCGCCAACCGCATTCAGCACCGAAACATCGCCGCCGTTCCCGGCTGCGCCACCGCTGCCGCCAATGCCCACGGGTGACTGGATACGGCCGTCGTCCTTGGCCTTGCCCGTGGAAGACGCCGCGCCGCCCTTGCCGCCGCCGCCGCCGATGCTCTGGGCATAGATGCCGTCCGATTGCGCGCCGAACGTCGCGATCTCGCCACTGTTGTCGGCGACCACGGTGCCGCCATTGCCGGCGGCACCACCCCTGCCACCCACCGATACCGCCACATCGAGACTGTCGACCTTGCCGATGTCCGACTTGTCGGCATCGACCTGATCGATGATCTTGCGCAGTTCGGTGGTGGTGGCCAGAAGCTCGGCGCGGACGTCGGCGACCTTGAAAATGGCGTCGATCGGGTTGGTGACATTGCTTCCGATGTTGAAGCCGGCCGCCAGCGTATCGCTCAGCGACTTCGCGCGGTTGATGTTGTTGACGCCGCCCGATGTGGCGCCGGCCTTTCCGCCCTTGCCGCCGCCGCCGCCCACGCTCTGCGCGAACAGGCCAACGGCATCGGTGCCGCGGGTGAGGATACCGCTGTCGTTGATGGCCGTCGCGCTGCCGCCGTCACCGCCTGCGCCGCCCGCGCCGCCGACCCCGACGCTGACCGAAAGGGTGCCGCCGTTGGCATTGGCGACGCCGCCCCCTCCGGCGCCGCCGCCGCCGCCCACGCTCTGCGCGAAAACGCCGTCGGAGCCGTCGCCGCCGGTCACGACCCCGCCCGTGTTGCGTGCCGTCGCGGCACCACCATGGCCGCCGGTGCCGCCATGGCCCCCAACCGAGACCGAGACGCCCAGGCTGAGCTTTCCGCCGCCCGCCGAGGATGAGGTGTCGCCGCTGCCGCCTGTGCCGCCGCCGCCGCCCACGCTTTGCGCCATCATGCCATAGGAATCGGCACCCAGCGTCAGCAGCAGCTGGCTGTTCGTCACATTGGCCTCGCCGCCCGCGCCGCCTTCGCCGCTGCTGCCGCCGATTGCCGTCGAGACCGAAATGGAGACGGTGTCTCCACCGCTCTGGGAATAGGAGGCAGCGGTGCTGTCTCCGCCCGTCCCGCCGCCGCCGCCGATCGATTGCGCCAGCAAGGCATGGGAGCCAAGGCCGGCCGTAGTCACCACGCCCGCATTGACGATCGACGCCCGGTCAGCGGTATTTCCGGAGCCGGCCGAACCGCCCAGCGCCACCGCGATGGAGAAGGACGGCATCGCCCCGCCCGACAGCGAGACCGTTCGCGCGGCGGCGGCCCCGCCGCTGCCGCCCCCGCCGCCGATCGACTGGGCCTTCAGGCCAACGGCATCTGCACCAAAGGTCGTCACCGACCCTGTACTGTTGATCGAAGCCTCTCCGCCCCGGCCGCCGACACCCCCGCTGCCGCCGACCGTGACCGCGACGACAGGCAGCGGCCCTGCATCGAAGGATGTGGCAGCGCCGCCCTTTCCGCCGCCGCCGCCAACGGATTGCGCCTCTATCCCTGCCGCATGGTCGCCATAGGTTCCGACAACCCCGTCGCTCACAACCGCCACAGTGCCGCCGGTGCCGCCGGTGCCGCCCTTGCCGCCCACCGTCAGCGTGACGATCGCGGCAACGCCTTTCATCGTCGCGCTGCCGCCTGCACCCCCGGCCCCGCCAATGCTCTGCGCCAGCACGCCGCCGTCGCCCAGCGCATCCAGCGAACCGATGACGCTGATGCTGTCGATGTCCACGTTCACGGCGGATCCGTTGCCGCCCACCGCACCATCGCCGCCGATCGCGACGCTGAAACCGATGCCCAGATTGACGGCGTCGCCGCCCACCCCACCGCTGCCGCCGATGCTCTGGGCGATCAGCGCGGTGCTGGACCCGCCGTGCGCGACAACCTGGCCGTTCACGATGTTCGCCGTAACCGCCCCGCCATCGCCGCCGGCCGCGCCCGCGCCGCCATCGGCGTTGAAGAAGGCCTGGCCGCCACCACCGCCGCCGCCGCCGATGCTCTGCACCTGTCCGGCACTGGTCGACTTGCCATAGGCCATGAGGTTGCCGCCCAGCGAGGTGCTTCCAACGATGAGGGAGGCCGAGCCGCCGGCGCCGGCAAAGCCGCCGGCACCCGCTTCCCCCACCACCGCTGCCGAGCCGCCGCCGGCGCCGCCCATGCCGCCATTGGCGTTGATCAGCACCGCCGCTGTAGGCCCGGCACCATCGCCCGTTACATCGACATTGCCCAGCACCGTCGCGCTTGCCACGCCGCCGGCACCGCCGTGGCCGCCGCTGCCCCCGGCTGTGCCGACCGCAAAGTTCGTGGTGCCGCCGTTGCCGCCATTGCCGCCGTTAGCCAGGGCGACGATGCCACCGTCAAGGAAGCCTTCCGCAGCGGAAATCGCGATGGTGCCGCCACCGAGGAGAACGGAAGCGTTGCCGCCCTTGCCGCCGTTCCCGCCCTTGCCACCCTGGTTCGAAGTGGAGCCACCGGTGGAGCCGCCTTCACCGCCGCCGCCGCCGTCTGCGGAGGCGAGCAGCCCGACAGCCGACGCCTTGATCGTGCCGCCTTCCCAGCGGATCGTCGTGCTGCCGCCTGCGCCTGCATCGCCGCCAACGCCGCCGGTCAGGCCGTTGATCTTGTCACTGGTATAGAGAACGGAGCCGCCATATCCCCCCGTCCCGCCATAGGCATAGGCCCTGATCGCAGCATCTGAGGCGGTAATGTCATCTTCGCCGGCCAGGTTGATCGATCCGCCGGCGCCGCCGGTGGCGCCAGCGCCGCCAATTTTCATGTAGGCATCATCTTCGCCTGTAGTGCCGCCACTTCCGCCGGCGCCGCCGGTCGCGACCACGAACATCCCGGTTTGGGCGAGGTTGCCCTGCGCATCGGGGCCTATCCCACCCGAGAAGTTGAGGTCGATCTGGGCGGATGCGCCGCCGTTGCCGCCCGCGCCGCCATACACATCGTTGCCGACCGGCTCGCCTGCGTTTCCACCGTTGCCGCCCGCGCCTCCGACAGACGCGACTTCAAGGCCATTGCTGTATTCGCCGGCCGCAAAGACCGAAGGGCCATGGATGGTGACGTTGGTTGCGGACGTGCTGATCTGTCCGGCACCCTGGCCGACAATCCCCGGTGTGCCGTCCTCATCCGTGCCGCCATCGGTGCCGTTGCACCCGCCTGCGCCGTTGTTGACGACATTATAGGGCGTGTTGATGTCGAAACTCTGATTGGCGTAGTTCGTGGTTATGCTCGGCGCCGCTGCGGGATTTGCGTTGGCATTGCACTGTTGAGCGTTTGCCGCCGAAGGCGCCAGCAGGCCGGCCAGCGCAAAACCGCCCAGCGCCAGGAGGCAGGATCTAGGGGCAAGATTGCCGCGCCCCGAAAGCCGCGTAACCTGTGTCTGACGTTCCATATTCCCCCCTTTTTTTGAGGCTCTGCCTCCGCAACGGCCTATCGTGTCGCGAGACTGGAGATCAGGCCGTTGGCGATCCGCGTAATGTCTGAAAACATGGCGAAATCCGCGCGGTTGACGACGACGAGCACACCGACATCCCGCCCCGGGGCGATCACCATGTAGCTCATGAAGCCGAGGCCGGCGCCGCTCTTGGTCAGAAGCATCGGCGTGACCCCGTCGGCCGCCACAGACACCCAGCCAAGCCCGAGTCCCGACATCGACGCCCCTTCATCGAAGCCGATCGCGGCCTTCAGCGCCTGGCGCGGGCGATAGACGGCGTGGCTGACGCCAAGCGACCCGTCCGGGTCGGCAAGGCTGTGGATCAGGAACCGCGCCATGTCGTCGCCGGTGCTGTAGAGGCCGCCGCTGCCGGCGGTCGCGCGCGTGTCGCCACAAGGGAAGGTGCCGCCGAGGCCGGAGCCCTCCATCAGCCGTCCGCATTGCTCGGCATTTGGTGTGACGCCGGTATCCACCATGCCCAGCGGGCCGGTGATCTTTGCCTTGAGCAAGTCTGGATAGGCCATGCCGGAAGCGGTTTCCGTGGCATCCGCAAGAAAGTCGAAGCCGACATTGGAATAAGAGGCGATGCTGCCCGGCGCCCACGGCAGCTTCTGGCCTGGCAGCCACTTCCAGCGGTCTGCGCGGGTCGGCCAGGCGCGCGGGTTCACCCCCTCGGGCGCCCCCTCCATCTCCCGCGGCATGGCGGCCGAATGGGTGCCAAGATCCAGCAGCGTGATCTGGCGCGCACCCGATGCGGGGACCTTCACGCCGCGGGAATACAGCTGCAACGGATCGGTCAGGCGGAGCTTGCCCTCGGCCGCCAGCGAGGCGGCAACTTCACCCACGAACACCTTGGTGATGGAATTCATCCGCAGCAGCGTCTTGCCGTCTGGCGTCTTGCCGTTGCCCTTGGCCGTCTCGCCAAAGCCAAAGACATGGCTCTGGCCATTGCGGACAATCACCATCACCATGCCCGGCGCGCCGGACTCAAGGAACAGCACTTCGCCCGCGAACTCGGCCGCATCCACAACCGGGTCCGCCGGGTTTTGCGCCGCCACGGATGGTGTCGCCGCCGCAACGGCCAGCCCGGCCAGAAGAGCCGGAATGTGCCGGGCCATCCTGCGCCCGCTCACAGCGCCGACACCAGCGAAGCGACGGCCAGATAGAGGATGATGAGCGAACCAGGCGTCCACAGCGCAGCCCGCAGTTCGTGGTTCTGCGCGCTGAGATAAGCGGCGAAATGCGCGAGGCGCGTGGCGACGAAGCCGTAGAACAGAAGTTGCGCCAGCCAGAGCGGCGGCGCCGTAGTCACGTAAAGCAGCCCGGCCACGAAAAAATATGGCAGGTTTTCCAGGTCGTTCCGCTGGATGCGGCGCACCCTCTCCACCTTGTCGTTCGGCTCCAGCTGGCCCGGATAGGGCTCCGGGTTGAACGGCGTTTTCCTCAGATCTTCCGGGTTGAGCAGGCCGGCATTGGTTTTCATCATCTGCACGACAGTCAGCCACGACATCGCGACGCCTTTGACGATCATGATCGCTGCCGAGATCACAAAGGTCGCGAAGACCGGGTTCGTCAGATTTAACTGATCCATTCCAATGCCCCTGCATGGCTTGCCCGACTCATTTTGTCGGACGCCGTATGAATTTTAGACCAATGTTCGAAAAAATCAACCGCTGGACTTATTCTTGATCTTCTGGCACTTTTTCCGTCCGCGCCCTAGGGTGAGCCAAATGACAAAGCCTCCTGCAGATCCAGCCGAAGCACGGCGCGCGCGCCAGAACCGTCGCCGCGAACGTTCACGTGAGGAAATTCTGGCTGCTGCCCGCGTGGTGTTGAAGCGCGATGGAATCGCGTCCGTTACGCTGGAGGCCGTCGCGCGAGAGGCCGGAATGTCGAAAACCGGCCTCTATTATTACTTTGCTTCCAAGGAGGCGCTGGTCTTCGAACTGGTATTTGGCGTGTGGGAACATCAGGGCGAACTGGTGCGCGATGCCGTGGACGAGGTCGAAACGGGCCCGGACGCGCTTGCCGCCGTCATCCGCAACACCATCGGAAACTTCGCGCCACGGATGGATGATTTCCGCCTCGCCTACCTGCTGGGCCAGGTTTCTGGCGGTCTTCAGGTTCTGCCCGAACATTTCGAGCGCATCCGCCCGTTGAACAATCTGCTTCTCAGCGGCGCGACCAGCAGGCTTTCCGAAGAGGAACGAGCCGGCAAGGTTGAACCCCGTTTGCTCGCATTCCTCGCTTTCATGTCGGCGCTGGGCGTGCTGACGATGAAGGGGCTGGTCGAATCGCTGGGCGACCCGCTGCTTTACTCGGACGAGCAGTTGATCGAGGCGCTGAGCGAAGTATTTCGCGCAGCCGCAATCTGAAAGGGCTCGGTTATCAAATCCACCACTTTCGACTTGCACATAGCCAGAGCGCATCCACCGTACGTGCGACCTGCCGCGGCCCCGATTACGAACGGTCATGCCCTGGGTTTCGCAGCTTGAGAATCACCATTCATTCCGCAATGATTAATGTTGACTAGGAAACTATATCAAATGGTTTCCTAGTCAACAAATTGGAGTGTTGATGCCTGCCATCTCGGACCTGACCGATCACACCGGCTATCTGCTGCGAATGGTGTCGAACGCCGTATCGCACACGTTCGCCAGCAGGGTGGCAGATGAAGGTGTGACAGTGGCGGAGTGGGTGATGTTGCGCACACTCTATAGCGGCGAGCCCAGCGCCCCTACCGTTCTGGCCCGCAAGATGGGCATGACTAAAGGGGCCATCAGCAAGCTTGCTGACCGGTTGCTGGAAAAGGGCCTGATCGAACGCGCCAGCAACCCTGACGACAAGCGTGGGCACAGCCTTTCCCTTTCTGCCGCAGGGGCAAAGAAGGTGCCGGTGATTGCCCGCCTTGCTGACGAGAATGACGCTGCCTTCTTCGCCGGCCTCAGCCGTGAAGAGCATGAAGGGCTGCGCGCCACGCTGCACGCGTTGATCACCAGATGCGGGTTGTCGGAAGTGCCTGTCGACTGACCCCAACGACCCCACATCCCCGTCCGAGGAAGGAACTGTGCATGGATGCGGAACAAATTGCAGTTGCCAAGGCCTGCCTGAATGCCGCGCATGACGGCAGCCTGAGTTTCCCCGAAATCATCACGAGGCTCGCCGGTGCAGGTTTCGAGTGCTATGCGGTCGATTACCGCCGAAACGCCCAGATCTACTACATGCCCGACGGCGACAGCATCGAGCTTGCGGTCCCACATTCAAAAGGCGTGGTTGCGGCAACCTTCAGCGGCGCGGAGGTCGAGAAACTCGTGCGTTGGGCCCAGAGCAATGGCAGCGACTACAGCTATGTCGCTTTTTGCGAGAAGGTGAAGGCCGCTGGCTGTGCGGGCTATCTCGTCTCGTTCACGGGTCGTCGGGTCCTCTATTACGGCCGCACCGCCGAGACCCAAGTCGAGTTGTTTCCGCAATGAAGGCTACCGGCGCCTGCAAGCGGCCCAGATTCTCCTGGGCCATGGCAGGATTGACGACACCCTTCGCTTTCTGGGCGCCGGCATAGATGAATCGCTGAGAGCATGGATCCGAACCATCTCGTCATCGCGATCCGCATCGCAGATCCCAGATATGCCGGAATGACCGATGTGTGTGTGGCATCAGGGATTTCTCGGAATGTCACATCGACCCGGCCACCGCCGGACAATCGGGTTGCAAACAGCCTCGCATTTCCAACCATCGCGAAATCGTGAATCATCTGCTCCGTCAGCCGCAGTTTCAGCGTGGCGGCCGCACGCGCTTCTTCGGGTTGGAGGGCATCTTCCAGTGAGCCGATGGCGATGAAAACAGCCGGAGGCCGAGTGCCCCCTGAGGCGGACCGTTCCCCGAACATCTCCAGTTCCTGCCAGATCAGCTGGCCGCCTGCCCAGAGCGATGGGCTTCCGGCAGCGAGAACGTCATAAGCGCCCGGGCGCGTGAGCAACATGTGCAAAGCCAGCAGGCCGCCCAGGGAATGACCGAAAAGTGCCTTCCGATGGGGGTCGATCGCCACCCGGGACGCGATCGATGCCTCTAGCTGCCCGGTCAGGAATGCGATGAAGTCTTCAGCGTCGCTGTTGCGCGTCCTGGACTGCCGCGTCACGGCAGGGTCGGTGATATCCGCCACCAAGCTCATATCCCGTTGCCGGGGTGTGCCGATGACTTCGGCAGAGTGGCTGATACCGACGACCACGACCGGGCCGAACAGAATCTCCTGAGTTCGCGCCGCATCCGCCACTGTCGAGAACGCCGTATCGCCGTCGAGCACGAAAATGACAGGATAACCGCCCTCAGGTGCCGGGGCCTTCGGCAGCGAGAGAAAGATGTCGTACCGATGCCCCCGTTCCGAGGTCTCCACCCATTGCCACGTTCGCTCGCGGGAGAATACCGCGTCGCGAGAGGCCGTTGGATTGACCGGAGGGCGGGAAGCCACGGGGACATCGGATGCTGAAACCGGCGTTGCCGAGAAGACCGCGAGGCCCGCATGTACAGGAAGCAACAACAGTATCGCCGTCAATCGTTCGACCAGACGCGAAATGCGCATCAGAAGTCCATCGATGCGCTCAGGCCGATGGTGCGTGGTTGCAGGATGGAAACGGGAAGCGCGTCCGGCCCGCCGGTTATCGCATAGGTGCGGGCGCCGAGCTGGCCACGCTCATCGAAGGCGTTGCGCAGGAAGGCCGTCAGGTCCACCCGTCCGATGGTGACGCCTGCGCGCAGATCGAATGTCGTGTAGGCAGGCAGCACGTAGGATCGCGCGAAATCCACTTCCCGATCCGAGACGAAGCGCAGCGTCGCACCTGCTGTCGGACGAAACGGACTGCTCTGGAGGGTGTAGTCGCCCAGCAATGCCGCCGTGAACTTCGGGACCGCCGGCAGGCGCTGCCCATCCACGCCGCCGAGATCCGGGGCGTCGTCCGCCAGTTGCGCGTCCTGATAAGCGAATGCGCCTGAAAACTCGAAGCCCGCAGCCGGGCGGGCAGAGAAGCTGAGCTCAGCTCCCTTGATGCGCGCGCGCGATGCATTGGCGACAACGCCGAAGCCGTTGCGCACCGCGATGATCTGGATGTTGTCCCAGTCGATGTAATAGGCGGATGCATCGACCGAGAAGCTTCTGCCGGGCGTCTGCGCCTTCAGGCCGAGCTCATAACTCTTCAGACTGTCGGACTCGAAGCGCGGCAGGCCGAAGGGTTCGCCGGTGGTGGGATCATAATTGATGCTGTTGGGGCCGCCCGGCCGATACCCCGTCGCGAAGCGGGCGTAGGCCGTGACATTGGCATTGAATTGATAACGCGCATTGGCAAGATAGGTGGTGACCGTTTCCTTCGAGCGCCCCTCCGGTGTCGAGACGGCAAACAGCCCCTGACCGATCACCTCGTTGCGCTGGCGGTTCTGCGCCAGTCGCACGCCGCCGCTCAACTGCAGCGCGTCGGTCACATTGTAGGCGAGGTTGAAGAAGCCGGCCAGTTCCCGGAACTGCGACGGCTGAGAGCGCACATAGATCTGATCGGGACTGATCGGCTCACCGGCTTCGCCGAACAGGTCCATATGCTCGTCGCTCCGAACGGTTTCGACAGTGTAGAAGCCGCCCACCAGCCATTCGAGCCTGCCGCCGCCGTTGGAGCCTACGCGCACCTCCTGCGTGAATTTCCTGAGCAGGACGTCGCTGAAGATGCCGACAGCGCTGTAGGGGCCGCCGAACGTGCCCGGGTCGGAATTGAAATAGGGCACATAGGAGGCCGAATAATCCGTCAGCGATCTGGCGTTCATCGACTGGTAGCTTGAGATGGACGTGAGTGTCGCGGGGCCGAAATCATAGGCCACCGTCCCGCTCACCAGGCGGAAATCCTGGTCGAAGGACTCCGCCAGCCAGCGCTTCTGGTTCAGGTCGCCAAAGGCCGGCTGCCGCAACGGCGTATATTCGGCGATTGCCGTTCCGTCGCGCGACAGGTTCTGGGCGAATGCGCTGAGCCGGATGGTCAGATCCTCAGTCGGCTTGAACAGGGCGTCGATCCGGCCACCGTAAATGTCGGCTGCATTGACGTCCTTATCGCCCAGCTGGATGTTGTCGATGTAACCGGCGTCGCGCGAGTAGTAGCCACTTGCGCGCACCGCGACCGTTTCGCCCATCGGCATATTGACGGCGGCGGCGCCGTCATAACTGATCCCGCCTTTGTGAACGCTGGCGATGCCGGCCCTGGCCGAGACATGCATGCTGTCAAGTTCGGGGGTCTTCATGCCATATTTCAGAAGGCCGCCGAGCGTGCTGGCGCCATAGAGTGTTCCTTGCGGGCCGCGAAGCACTTCGATGCGCTCGACATCGAACAGGCCGACATCGAGCGCGATGGAGCTGCCCTGCGCAAATGCGCTGCTGGAGCCATAGGGCACGTCATCGACATAGATGGCGACGGTGGGGCTGACATCCCAGCCGGCCGTCACGCCGCGCAGCGTGATCTGCGACTGCCCCGCGCCCGCGGTATCGAACGTCAGACCGGGAACGGTGTTTGCGAAATCGCGGAACTGGGTTGCAGACAGGCGCGACAGCTCCTGCGCGGAAACCACCGTGACCGATTGCGGGGTGTCGATAAGTCGTTCCTCGCGCTTCTGCGCCGTGACGACGATGTCCTGCACGGCTTCGAAGCTGTCCGCTGAGCCGATCTCCGCGGCTTCCGCCACCGGAACGATCACGAAAGTCTGGGACCCGGTCGACTTCGCCTGAAGCCCGGTATCCTCAAGCAACCGGCTGAGAGCAGCCTCGGTCGTCATGCGTCCCTGCACGGCCTTGCCCTGCTTGCCGCGCGCATCCTTGCTTGCCACGACGATCTGCACATTGGCCTGGCGCCCCAGCTGAGCAATCCCTGCGCTGACGGACTGAACCGGAATATCGAAGTTCTTGACCTGTGCCATGGCCGGCGCGGCAATGGCCGCAGACGTGAACGCAGCTGTGACGAGAATACCCTGAGATCCGGCCATGACTTCCCCTTCGATCGCCCGTGCGGGGTTTGTCCCGCCTTGTTCCCCCAAGAGCGTCGGCGGTGGCAAATCCTAGGCTTGAGACAGATTTATTACGGCAAGTCAGGCTCGGGCCGGCGCGCGCCGATGTCGATCCGATCAGGATTTGACGTATCGAGCGGCACTTTCAGGCTCACCTCCACTGCGCGCGCGAAACCGAGCGGGTCATCGGTGCGGAACACGCCGTCGAACTGTTCATGGGCCAGACCGGCGTCCGCGAGGTGAATCTTGCGCTTGTTGTAGCGATTGAATTCCGCAACGGCGTCAGCAAGCGGCAATCCCACCAGATCGATCTTTCCGTCCCGCCATGCGAGCGCCCGGTCGATGGCCTGCGCCTCCGCGACGCCGCGAGAGACGGCGGCGTTGTTGGCGATGAAGGCCTGTTCGCCCGCCTGCAGATCGGTCGCCTGTCCATCCGCGCCTTCCACCCAGACTCGAACCACACCCTCCGTCACCAGAACATCGGAGCCATCGTCGCGCATCCGCACCGAAAAGGCCGTGCCAACGGCCCGCGCCCGGACACGCCCCGCCTCCACAAGAAACGGACGCCTGGAATCATGCGCGACCTGGAACCAGGCTTCGCCAGTCCTGATCGTCAGGCGGCGGAGCGACTTGGTGAATGCGACATCGATCGTGCTCGCTGTGTTGATCGCGACAGTGGAACCATCGGGAAGCGGAATACGCCGCATTTCGCCGACTTCAGTCCGGTATACGGTACGGGGCAGCAACAGCGCGATGCCGCCAGCCGCGGATGCGGCGGCAAGCGCGCCCGTTGCACCGACGAACTGGCGCCGCCCCATCCGGGCGTGGAGCGGTCTCCCGAACACCGGGGGTTCGGTGCTGGCTGGGGCCTGGGGGCGCAGCATTTCCCAGGCTGCCTCCGCCCGGAGCAGGGCTCCGTCATGACGGGGGTCCGCCGCGATCCAGTCGGCCAGTTCCGCCTCAAGCTCTGTGTTCCAGGAGTCGCCGTCGCGGCGGGAAACCCAATGCGCCGCTGCCTCGTCAATCTCTCTGGCTGTCATCCGGCTCATGTCCGCTTTGCCCGCACCGTCTTCGCAATGGCTGCCGGAGCCGGATCGTCCGCGGTCTGCATTTTCATCAGCACGATTCGAATCCCGTTATGAACATGCCACTCCACCATGCTGTCCGTCGTCAGAACATTTGGCACAACTCGCGGCGTAAGTTAGCGGAGTGCGGACCTCGTCTGGGGGTTGATGTTAGGCGGCGAGCTTGCGGTGTTG